>NZ_CADIJW010000025.1 GCF_902859745.1 Achromobacter dolens
CCGCGCGCGCCGCGCAGCCCCGCGCCTACCCCTATACCCTGACCGACGCCGAATGGCGCGCCAGGCTGACCCAGGCGCAGTACGACGTGCTGCGCCGCGAGGGCACCGAACGGCCCTACACCAGCCCGCTCAACGACGAGCATCGCGCCGGCACCTTCGCCTGCGCCGGCTGCGCCCAGAAGCTGTTTTCGTCGGCCACCAAGTTCGACAGCGGCACCGGCTGGCCCAGCTTCTGGCAGCCGCTGGAACACGCCGTCGACACGCTGGAAGACCGCAGCTTCGGCATGACCCGCACCGCCGTCAATTGCGGCAATTGCGGCGGCCACCTGGGCCACGTCTTCGACGACGGCCCGCGCCCGACCGGACTGCGCTACTGCATGAACGGCGTGGCCATGAACTTCACCCCGCAGGCCTGATCGCGGCCGGCGTCATTTTTCGAGGATTGCGCATCATGTTCCTTCGTCCCTTCTCCCGCGCCCGCCAGACCGCGCTGGCCGCCGCCGGCGCCCTGTTCGCCCTCGGCACGGCCGGCGCCGCCGAGACTGCCTTCATCATTCCGCCGCCCGCGCTCGACGCGTCGGCGGCCGGCGCGGCCCAGGAAAAAGCCGTGATCGCCGGCGGCTGCTTCTGGGGCGTGCAGGCGGTGTTCCAGCACGTCAAGGGCGTCACCTCGGCGGTCTCCGGCTACGCCGGCGGCCAGGCAGCCACCGCCGACTACGACACCGTCAGCGGCGGGCGCAGCGGCCACGCCGAATCGGTGGAAATCACCTACGACCCGAAGCAGGTCAGCTACGGCCAACTGCTGCAGATCTATTTCTCGGTGGCGCACGACCCGACCCAGCTCAACCGCCAGGGCCCGGACAGCGGCACCCAGTACCGCTCGACGGTGTTCCCGGCCAACGACGACCAGCGCAAGGTGGCCGAGGCCTACATCGCCCAGCTGAACAAATCCGGCGTCTACCCCAAGGCGCTGGCCACCACGGTGGAACCGCTCAAGGCCTTCTACCCCGCCGAGGGCTACCACCAGGACTACCTGGTGCGGCACCCGTACAGCATGTACATCATGGTGAACGACGTGCCCAAGGTGGAGAACCTGGCCAAGACCTTCCCGGCGGCGTATCGCGACAAGCCGGTGCTGGTGAATCCGTAGGCAGCGGGTGAATCCGCGGGCGGCTGGCGGACAGGGCTGTTGTTGGCGGCCGCCGGCGGGGCTTGCCGCGCCGGCGGCCGCGCCACGCGCGGCCGTCGCTGCCGTCCCGCGCCGTGCAGCCGGGAAGGCGCTCTCGCGATGGCCGTAAAAGCGCGCGTCCTGACCATTTTCGCGGCGCTTCGATAAGCAAGATAAATAATAAAAACCGCGCCGATTCTTAAAACAGAAAGTCAGCATCTATCGTGCCTGACAGATAATATAGAATGTATCGATTCCCGCCATATTGATAATACGGCCGGTATCCAAAACACCAATAAAAACAATTGGTTGGTATCCAAACGGCCGAAAATTGCGGCCTTGGATGGTATCTTTCAGGCAGTTTTTTAATCTGCAAAAAAGCAGGTATAAATTGCGTCCTTTTTCCACCGGCCCGTCCATTCCATACAAAGTATTTCAGCCATCGGAAACACGATTTCCGTGGGCAATTGCGTATGGCATCGGGACCTCGGGCCGAGACAAAAAGGATTCCAGTCTTGATATACGGCACGAACAAGTGGCTGACGGCCACGGTCGCATTGAGCACCACCTGCTGCGGCGCCGCCATGGCGGCCGACCTGACGGTGGCGTCCGGCAGCACGCAGGTGTTCGACGGCTCGGCCGCCTTCCCCGGCGGCGTTGACGTCAACGGCGGCACCCTGGTGATCGGCGGCAACGGCGGCGGCGCCGGCGTCACCCTCACCGGCAACGTCAACGCGGCCGCCAACGGCACCGTCTCGGGCTTCGGCGCGATCAACGGCAACCTCGACGTGAACGGCGCGCGCGTCGCCCCCGGCTACCCGGTGGGCACGCCCACCGGCGTATCCAACGGCAACCTCGTCGTCAGGGGCGACCTGTCGATGAACAACGCCGTATTCGACTTCGAGACCGGCTACGCGGGCCTGCCGATCACGCAGCCCGGCACCGGCGACAACATCACGGTCGCCGGCAACGCCACCCTGAACAACACCACGTTGAACGTGTCGGTCAACACGCTGGGCACCAACGCCGGCTACTACCGCATCCTGTCATACGGCGGCACCCTGAGCGGCAACGGCCTGACGCTGGGCAGCGTGACCGGCGACTCGCAGCCCGCGGCGACCATCCAGTCGCTGACCGGCGACAAACAGATCAACCTGATCCTGGGCCCCAGCACCACCAATCTGTGGAACGGCAACGGCGCGGCATCCGCCACCCGCGCCGGCGGCGGCAATGGCACCTGGAGCGCCGCCAGCGGCAACTGGAACAGCCCCACCAACGCCACGGGCGCCCTGCCCGACGGCGGCTACGCCATCTTCACCGGCGCGGCGGGCACGGTCACGGTCGATGGCGGCGCCGGCCCGGTGCGCGTGTCGGGCATCCAGTTCGCGACCGACCGCTACACCGTGCAGGGCTCGCCCATCACCCTGGTGGGCAGCGGCGGCAACCCGCCGGCCCTGGTGGTCGGCGACGGCACCTATGCCTCGGGCCAGTTCGTCGACACCATCCACAACCCGCTGCAAGGCACCCAGGGCTTCGTCAAGACCGGCCCGGGCTCCCTGATCCTGACGGCCGACAGCAGCGGCCTGAGCGGCCCCATCCTGATCGCCGACGGCGCCCTGGAGATCGACGGCAAGCTGAACGGCCCCCTGGACATCGGCCGCGAGGTCGTGCTGGCGGGCGTCGGCCAGGTCGGCACCACCACGCTCTACCCCACCGCCGTGATCTCCCCGGGCAACGACGGCTCGCCCATCGGCACGTTGACGGTCAACGGCAACCTCGCCTTCGGCGCCGATACCGTCTATCGCGTGCACGCCGATCCGGCCAGCAGCGCCAGCGACCGCATCCACGTCACCGGCGTCGCCACGCTGGATGGCACCGTGGCGCACGTCGGCCCGGCCGGCAACTATGCGCCGCGCACCACCTACAACATTCTCACCGCCGACGGCGGCATTCAGGGCCGCTTCACCGGCGCCTCCAGCGCCTACGCCTTCCTGACGCCCACGCTCAGCTACGACGCCAAGAATGCCTTCATGACGCTCACGCGCAACGACGTGCCGATCGGCAGCATCGGCGGCACCGGCAACGAAGCCAGCGTCGGCGGCGCGCTGGACCAGGAAGATCCGCCCGCGAGCGGCAACGGTTCGACCTCCGGCGGCAACGCGTCGGCCTCCAGCGGCAATGGCACGACGGCCACCGGCAACGGCTCGTCCGTGGTCGGCAGCGGCAGCACTGCGGCCGCCGGCACCGGCGCCCGCCAGGTGACCACGGCCGTGCTGACGATGACGCCCAATGAAGCGCGTTCGGCCCTGAAGCAGTTGTCCGGCGAGGCCTACGCCAGCACCGCCACCGTGCTGCAGAGCCAGGCCGACAGCGTGCGCGCGCTGCCGCTGGATCACCTGCGCGGCAACCTCGACGCGCCGGCGCGCGCCGGGCAGCCGACCGCTCAACTGGGCGCGCCGTCGGCCGACGCGCTGCCGCAAAGCGGCGCCTCGCCGGTCTGGGCGCAGGCGTTCGGCAACTGGAGCACCTTCGCCGGCGACGGCAACGCCTCGAGCGTCAGCCAATCGTCCGGCGGCCTGTTCGTCGGCGGCGATGGCGCGGTCGGCGGCGGCTGGCGCCTGGGCGGTGCGGTCGGCTACGTCGGCAGCCACAGCTCGCTGGCCGACTCCGCCTCGCGCACCGACGTCGACAGCTACACCGCCACGATCTTCGGCGGCCGCAATTTCCAGGCCGGTCCCGGCCACCTGCGCTTCATGGCCGGCGCCGCCTACACCTGGCACGACATCAACACCAAGCGCGACGTCGCGGCCGGCAGCCTGAACCAGCGCCTGGAGTCGTCCTACCGCGCCTCGTCGACGCAGCTTTTCAGCGAACTCGGCTACCACCTGCCGCTGAGCGATGCCTACAGCATCGAACCCTATGCCGGCCTGGCCTGGAACCAGCTTCGCACGCGTGATTTCGAGGAATCGGGCGGATCGGCCGCCCTGCGCGGCAAGGGCCGCACCGACGACGTGACCAGCAGCACGCTGGGCGTGCGCGGCGCCTGGCAGTTCGAGTCCAGCGGCGCGCCGGGCCGCCTGACCGCCTCGCTGGGCTGGCGCCACGCCATGGGCGACGTCACGCCCAGCCAGCAATTGGCCTTCGACGGCGGCGGCACGTTCTCGGTGCGCGGCGTGCCGATCGCCAGGAATGCCGCGGTGGTCGGCCTGGGCGCCGAAATCGCGCTCGCCCGCAACACCACCGCCGGCGTCGCCTACGACGCGCAGTTCGGCGGCGGCAACCGCCAGCAGTCGGGCCTGCTCAAGCTGGCCGTGCGCTTCTAGGGCAACGCCGCGAGACCGCGGGCGTCGCGATGGCGGCGCCCGCCGCGCCGGGAACGCCCGCGCGCATTGCGCTACAGTGCGGGGGGCAGGCGGAATCCGGCCATCCGGATATCCGCCCTGCGCATCCATGATCTCTTCGGCCTGGCGCGGCAACCCCGCCCGCGAGGCCGCGAACCCATGCCCCCAGGAAAAGCACAGTAGTGAACGACACCCACATGCCGGACGACGGCGACTTCGAAGACCGCAAGGAACAGGGCGCCACGCTGTGGCGCGACGATGGCTGGACCGCCCGCATCATCAAGAACGAAGACGACGACGGCTGGGCCGTCGAGATGACCCTGGACGGGCAGGCCGAACCGGCCCTGGTGGGTCCGTGGACCATGGGCCGCGACAAGAAGAACCCCAAGCCCCTCGACACCCCCGCCTTCCATACCCTGGTCAAGACCGCCAACGAAGTCCTGCGGCGCCACGAACAGCAATTGCACGCGACGCTGCACAAGAGCGTGAAGATCGATGCGGCCGCCGGCCGCGTCACCGTCAAGCTGGATATCGTGCCCGACGAGGACGAGCCCTATGCCGTGCTCAGCGCCTACGACGAATCGGGCGAACAACTGGCCGAAATCCACGTGGCGCCCACCTACAAGCTGAGCGTGCAACGGGCCTCGGAATGGGCCCGCGGCGGGTTTGGGCGCGAGGGCTGACGCACCGGCAACCGGCGGACCGCCCTTCGCCCCGCCCTCTCCCGCCCCCCGATACAGGGGCCGGGAAACGGCCGCCTACGCCGTTCAATGACCGGTGCTGTCGCCCTGCCGGCTGGCCTCGAACAGGAACCAGGTGCGCCGCTCGGTCTCGTCGATCCAGTTCTCGATGAGGCTGGAGCTGGCGATGTCGCGATGCTCGTCGGTCACGTTGTGGGCCTCGCGCAGCGTGGCCGCCAGGGTCTTGTTGTCTTCGCGCAGCTCGGCCAGCATGTCCAGCGGCTGGACGTAGTCGGCATCGTTGTCGGCGATGCGCTGGGTGCGCGCGATATGGCCGATGGAACGCAGCGTGGTGCCGCCGATCTTGCGGATGCGCTCGGCGATGGGATCGGTCATGGCGAACAACTGGTCGCCCTGCTCGTCCAGCAGCAGGTGGTAATCGCGAAAATGCGGCCCGCTGACATGCCAGTGGAAGTTCTTGGTCTTCAGGTACAGCGCGAACACGTCGGCCAGCACCTGGTTCAACACCGCGGAGATATCGCGGGTGGCGGCGGCGGCCAGATCGGTGGGGGTTGCCAGCGGACGCTTGCGCAGCGTCTTCGCCGCCTTGGTGGTCTTCGCATTCAGTTTCTTGGCCATGGAATCGCAGCTCCTGGAAATGATTCGGAAAACACGCGCGCGGCGCGATCGGTCGCGCCGCGACGTCCCAGGGTAATTCCGTATGCGCGCTTTGCCAATGGCCGCGCGCGGCTGGCGCCAAGCTGAATCGATATGCCCGCGCGGGCATGACGCCATCACTAGTCCGGCAGGACCTCGAACACCCGCCCCTGCCCGGAGAACAGCGCCACGCAAGCCTGGATGCGATCCGCGATGGAGCCCCGCGGCAGCGGCTCGGCCAGGCCCAGCGCCATCTGCCGCAGCGGTTCGGCGATGGTCATGGCCAACAGCAGGCCGGCGGTCTGACGTGGTTGCTTGATGCGGATCAAACCGCGCGCGGCCAGTTTCTCGAACCACCCCGCCAGCATCGCGGTGCCGCGCTCGATGCCGTTTTCCTGATACACCGCCAGCAGCGCGTTGCGCGCCGGAAAATCGGCCGTCAACAAACGGAACATGCCGACGGCGTCGGCCGACAGGGCGCGGTCGGCGATCGTCTGCAGCACCCGCGCCAGCGCCGGCAGCACCTCGGCGGCGCTGGCGACCTCCTGCGCCAGCGCCGGCTCGAAGCTGTCGGTCCAGCCGCGCACCACCTGCGCCACCAGGTCCTCGCGATTGGCGGCGAAGCGGTACACGGTTTTCTTGGCCATGCCGGCGCGACGGGCCACCGCTTCCAGCGTCGCGCCGCCATAACCTTCGTTCAGCAGCAGCCAGGTGGCGGCGTCGAGGATCGCGGCGCGCAGTTCGGCGTCGGGTCGGGCGGGACGGCCGCGCGGGCGCGGCGCGGCGGATGAGGCAAGGGACGCCATGGGCGATTGGTTCTCCTGATGTCGAGTGGGCGATCTTACACGGTCCATTTATTTTGGAAACGAATAACGTTTCTTTAATGTAGAATCGGCTTTCCCTTATGGCTTTCCCTTATCCCGGAGACCTCGCATGACCACCCCGCACCCCGATGCGGCGCACATCGCCGCCGACATGGACAGCCTGCTCGATCCCGCGCCGCTGAGGCTGGAGACCGGCATTGCCCGGCTGCCCGGCGGCGGCCTGGTGGTGGCCACGCGCACCGACCTGCATGGCTGCAAGGGCCGCATGCTCGACTGGTGGTTCAAGTTCTTCCAGACCACCCAGCACATCAAGTGGTGGCATCCGCACGACCATGTCGAGCACCGCGGCTGGGACAGCGCCTGGCGGCGCGGCGAAAGCTATATCGGCGCCTCGATCCACGCGGTGGAGTCGCTGGCCGACCTGCCGCCGGTGGCCGCCAGGCTGAAATTCCACGCACCGCAGGAGGCCTTCGACGCCGCGCGCCTGCGCGCCGCGCACGGCAACCAGGACGTGTCGGCGGCCATCTACGCCCGCATCGGCTTCGGCGACCACATCCAACTCGACGCCGATGGCGATCCGAGGGATGGCCAGATGATCCACCTGGCGCGCGACACGCCGTTCGGCTGCGTGCTGCGCAGCCGCTTTTACCTGGGCCTGTCGAGCCCACGGCCGCAAGAGGACGTGCCCGACGTGCTGGGATTGAACCTGCTGCGCCATTGCTATACCGAGTTCACCTACCTGTCGCGCTTGCTGCCGTCGATCTATTACGGCGAGCACGCCAACGGCGAAGCCGCGCCGCTGCCCTGGTAAGGCCGACACGGCCGTTGCGATGGCAAGGCCGGCGCGGCGGCGCGGAGCCGGCCGGGCGGAAGGAGTATGCTACGGCGCTTCCTCCCAGCCACACTTCTGTCACATCGCTATGCGCGGCAACCCCGACGCCCGGCAAGGCGCTATCGCCCTGCATGGGTTCTACTTCCTGTACTACGGCTTGCAGGGCGTCAGCATCCCGTTTCTTCCCCTGTGGTTCGCCAGCCGCGGCCTCGACCCGGCGCTGATCGGCCTGATCGTGGCGACCTCGTTCCTGCCCAAGATCCTGTCGACGCCGGTGGTGGCGCACGTGGCCGACCAGCGCGGCAGCGCGCATGGCCTGATCTTCGCCGCGCTGACCGCTTCGCTGCTGCTGTTCATCTGCTACCCGTTCAGCGCGGCGCCGGCCTGGCTGTTCGCCGTCACGCTGCTGCTGAACGCCGTGTTCCCGGCGGTGCTGCCGCTGCTCGACCGCATGGCCATCGCCAGCAGCCGCGGCCAGGGCAATTCCTACACCATCATCCGCGCCTGCGGCTCGCTCGGCTTCGCCGTGGTGACGGTGGCCGGCGGCTACCTCATCAAGACCTTCGACGCCGATTGGGTAATGTGGCTGTCGATCCTGCTGATCGTCGCCTGCCTGGCGTGCGTGCGCCTGTTGCCGCGGGCCGCGCGCCCGAGCGCCGAGGAGGCGCCGGCCGAGCGCGCGCGGCTGCCGATGCGCGAGATCCTGCGCGACCGGCCGCTGCTGCTGTGCATCGCCGCCGCGTCGCTGGTACAGGCCAGCAACGGCTTCCTGTATTCGTATTCCACGCTCTACTGGACCGACCGCGGCCTGTCGACGGCGCTGATCTCGACGCTGTGGGCGGTGGGCGTGGCCAGCGAAGTGCTGTTCTTCTTCCTGGCGCCCAAGGTGCTGGCGCGGCTCGGCGCCCAATGGCTGATCCTGGTTTCGGCCGCCATGACCGCCCTGCGCTGGGCCGGCCTGTCGGCCACCACCGACCCGGGCTGGATCGCGGCGCTGCAAGTGCTGCAATGCTTCACCCTGGCCGGCAACAATGCCGCCATCATGTGGTACATCGCGCGCCGCGTGCCCGCGGCCTGCAAGACGTCGGCCATCGCGCTGTATGCGCTGCTGTCGGGCGGGGTGTTCATGTTTGGCAGCATTCAACTGGGCGGCGCGCTGTATCGCGGTTACGCGCCGGCAGGCTTCCTGGTGATGGCGCTGTGCGCGGCCTGCGCCATTCCGCTGGTGCTGGCCGCCGAGAAGCGGACCCGCCGCGACGCGCCGGCCAACAACTCCTAGCGCGCGGCCCCATCCGCGGGACCGCTCACGCCGATCGCGCCGCGCCCAACGCCCGCGCCAGCGTGTCGAATACGCGCGGATCGGTGGACTGGGCCACGTTGAAGCGCAGGCAGTCGCCCGCGCTCAGCGACACGCTGAAGGCGTTGCCGGGCGCCAGCACCACGCCGTCGCGCAGGCAGGATCGCGCCACCGTCGCCGCGTCAATGCCGGCCGGCAGGCGGCACCACAGGAACATGCCCGCCTTCGGCTGCAGCCACGGCACGATGCCGAGCGCCCGCAGCCGCGCCGTGACGCTGTCGCGCTCCTCGGCCAGCCGCTGCCGCACCCACTCCATGTGCCTGCGGTAGCCGCTGTCGGTCAAGGTCCGGAACACCACGTCGGCCGCCAGCCGCCCGCCGCCGAACGTGGTGGCGATCTTCAGGTCGGCCAGGCTGTCGATCCAGTCGCCGCGCGCCGCGATGAAGCCGCAGCGCAGCGAGGCCGAGATGGTCTTGGAAAAGCTGCCGATCTGGATCACGCGTGACAGGCCGTCGAAGGCCGCCAACCGCGGCGCCGGCGCGTGTTCGAAGTCGGCGAAGATGTCGTCTTCCACAATCACCAGCCCCGCGCCGTCGGCGGCCTTGAGCAGCCGGTGCGCCACCAGCGGCGACAGCGTCGCGCCGGTGGGGTTGTGGATGCCCGAATTGGTGATGTACAGGCGCGGCGCGTGCTCGCGCAGCGCCGCCTCGAAACGCGCCACATCGGGCCCGTGTGGCGTGTACGGCACGCTGACCACGCAGGCGCGGTGGGCCTTGAGCAAGGCGTGGAAATTGAAATAGCAGGGATCATCGACCAGCACCGTATCGCCCGGTTCCAGCAGGAAGCGGCAGATCAGGTCGATGGCCTGGGTCCCGGACTCGGTCAGCATGAGCTGCTCGGGCGCGGTCTCGATGCCGGCGGCGGCCAGGCGCCGCGACAGGACCTGGCGCAGCGCGGGGTGGCCGAGGGGCGTGGCGTAATCGGTCAATTCCAGGGAATCGGACTTGGCCAGCGCGCGCAGCGCGCGGCGGATGCCGGACTCGTACATCCAGTCGCCCGGCAGCCAGCCGCAGCCGGGCCGCAGCGCGTCGGGCGCGGCCTCCAGCGACTGGCGCGAGACCCACAGCGGATCGATCTCGCGGTCCAGCTTGGGGCCGATCTCGGTCAGCGCCAGCGGCGCCACCGGGCCGGCGACGTAGAAGCCCGAACCTGGTCGCGACGTGATGCTGCCTTCGGCGGCCAGGCGTTCATACGCCTCCACTACCGTCGACACCGACAGGCCCATGGCGCCGGCCTGCGCGCGCACGGACGGCAGGCGCGCACCCGGTGAGTACGCGCGCGATGCGATGCGCGATCGCACCTGCGCCATGACCGCCTCGATCCGGGTGCCGCCTGATGTCATTTCGCCTCCATCCGTACTGGACTGTTTTGCATAACAGTTATTTTAAATTGTACTGGACTGTCTCTGGGAAACGCGGCGTCCGGATGCTTCACTGGACGCTTTGCGCGGAGCAGTGCATGGACAAGGCAACCAGCGGTTGGATCAACGGTTTCATCGGCGTGGCGATCTTCGCCGGATCGCTGCCCGCGACGCGGGTGGCGGTGGCGGAGCTGGACCCCATCTTCCTCACCTGCGCCCGCGCCACCATCGCCGCCGCGCTGGGCTGGGCCCTGCTGTGGCTGCTGCGCCAGCCGCGACCGCGGCGCGCCGACCTGCCCGCCCTGATGCTGACGGCAATCGGCGTGGTGCTGGGCTTTCCGCTGCTGACGGCGCTGGCGCTGCAGCACGTCACCTCGGCGCATTCGATCGTGTTCGTCGGCCTGCTGCCGCTGTCCACCGCCGTGTTCGCGGTGCTGCGCGGCGGCGAACGGCCGCGGCCGGCATTCTGGCTGTTCTCGGTGGCGGGCTCGGCCTTCGTGGTGGGGTACGCGCTGACGGGCGGATTGGACGTGTCGCTCAAGGGCGACCTGCTGATGCTGGCCGCCATCGTGGTCTGCGGCATGGGCTACGCCGAGGGCGCCAGGCTGTCGCGCACGCTGGGCGGCTGGCAGGTCATCAGTTGGGCGCTGGTGCTGTCCTTGCCGGCAATGCTGCCGCTTGCGCTGCTGACCCTGCCTTCGTCGTTCGCGCAGGTCACCGCGGCCGGCTGGATCGGCCTGGCCTACGTGTCGCTGTTCAGCATGCTGATCGGCTTCGTGTTCTGGTATCGCGGCCTGGCCCTGGGCGGCATCGCCGGGGTAGGCCAGTTGCAGTTGTTCCAGCCCTTCATGGGCCTGGGCCTGGCGGCGCTGCTGCTGCATGAGCAGGTCAACTGGACCATGCTGCTGGTGACGCTGGCCGCCGTCATCTGCGTGGCCGGGGCCCGCAAGCACGCCCGTTGAACGCCATTGGCGCCGGACAAAGCCGGCGCCTTTTGCCATCGCGATCGACGAGCCGTGGCCCGTCAGCAGCAGCCGATGCGTTTCTTGCCGCCGTAGCGGGCGTCCTGCCGCTCGCGGAAGAAGTCCTCGTAGCTCATGGGCTCCTGGTCGGGATGGGTGCGCCGCATGTGCTCGACGTAGTTCTCGTAGTCGGGCACGCCGACCATCAACCGCAGGGTCTGCCCGAGGTAGCGGCCGGCGGCGCCGGCCGCCGAGGTCATGTTGGAAAACAGCATGGCGGCGCCTCCTTGCGTCAGTCCGCGCCGGCGGCCACGGCCGGCAGGGCTTCGTAGGGCGTCTCGCGCGCGGTCGGCCGGTTCTCGGCGCGGGCGCGCATCACCGAACGGATGCCGAACACCACGATGCTGACCACCACGAACATGAAGATCGCGCACAGGCCGGCGTTGATGTAGTCGTTCAGCACCACGCGCGACATTTCCGCCAGCGACTTGGCCGGGGCCAGCACCTTGCCTTCGGCGATGGCGGCGTTGTACTTGGCCGCGTGCGACAGGAAGCTGACCTTGGGGTCGGCATGGAACAGCTTCTGCCAGCCGGCGGTCAGCGTGCACGCCAGCAGCCACAGCGTGGGCAGCACGGTGACCCAGGCGTAGCGGTCGCGCTTCATCTTGAACAGCACCACGGTGCCCAGCGTCAGCGCGATCGCGGCCAGCATCTGGTTGGCGATGCCGAACAGCGGCCACAGCGTGTTGATGCCGCCCAGCGGATCGACCACGCCCTGGTACAGGAAGTAGCCCCACGCCGCCACGCACAGGCCGGTGGCGATCAGGTTGGCGGGCAGCGACTCGGTGCGCTTGAGCGACGGCGCGAAGGTGCCCAGCAGGTCCTGCAGCATGAAGCGGCCCGCGCGGGTGCCGGCGTCCACGGCCGTCAGGATGAACAGCGCTTCGAACAGGATGGCGAAGTGGTACCAGAACGCCATCATGCTGGGGCCGCCGATGGCCTGGTGCAGGATGTGCGCCATGCCCACGGCCAGCGTCGGCGCGCCGCCGGCGCGCGAGATGATGGTGCTTTCGCCGACGTCCTTGGCGGTCTGCACCAGGTCGGCCGGGGTGATCACGAAGCCCCAACTGGACACCACCTGGGCGACCTGGTCGGGCGTGGTGCCGATGACGGCGGCCGGGCTGTTCATGGCGTAGTAGATGCCCGGCTCGATCACGCAAGCGGCCACCAGCGCCATGATGGCGACGAACGACTCCATCAGCATGCCGCCGTAACCGATGTAGCGGGCCTGGGTTTCGTTCTCGATCAGCTTGGGCGTGGTGCCCGACGAGATCAGGGCGTGGAAGCCCGACACCGCGCCGCAGGCGATGGTGATGAACAGGAACGGGAACAGGTTGCCCGACCACACCGGGCCGGAGCCGTCCACGAACTGCGTCAGCGCCGGCATTTTCAGCTCGGGCGCGACCACCACGATGCCGATGGCCAGGCCGACGATGGTGCCGATCTTCAGGAAGGTCGACAGGTAGTCGCGCGGGGCCAGCAGCAGCCACACGGGCAGCACCGAGGCGATGAAGCCGTAGACGATCAGGATCCAGGTCAGGCCCTTGCCGTCGAAGTCGAACATCGGGCCGATGACCGGATGCGCGGCCACGTCCTGGCCGAAGGTGATCGCCGCCATCAGGCCGACGAAGCCGATGATAGACACTTCGCCGATCTTGCCCGGGCGGATGTAGCGCAGGTAGACGCCCATGAACAGCGCGATGGGAATGGTGGCGGCCACCGTGAAGGTGCCCCACGGCGAGTGCGTCAGCGCCTTGACCACGATCAGCGCCAGCACCGCCAGGATGATGACCATGATCATGAAGGCGCCGAACAGCGCGATCACGCCCGGGATCTTGCCCAGCTCGGACTTGACCAGGTCGCCCAGCGAGCGGCCGTCGCGGCGGGTCGAGATGAACAGGATGGTGAAGTCCTGCACGGCGCCGGCGAACACCACGCCGGCCAGGATCCACAGCATGCCGGGCAGGTAGCCCATCTGCGCGGCCAGCACGGGGCCGACCAGCGGGCCGGCGCCGGCGATGGCGGCGAAGTGGTGGCCGAACAGCACGTGCTTGTTGGTCGGGACGTAGTCCAGGCCGTCGTTGTACTTCCAGGCCGGCGTCATGCGCGTGGGATCAAGGCGGAACACCTTGTTGGCGATGAAGCGGCTGTAATAGCGGTATGCGATCAAGTACACGCAGACGGCGGCAATCACCACCCATAGCGCGTTGATGGTCTCCCCTCTGGCCAGCGCCACGGTGCCCAGCGCGAACGCGCCCAGGACCGCAACCGCCAGCCAGACCAGGTGCTGACCCAGTCCCTTACTGCTGGTTTGCATAAGTGCTCCTCTTGCCTCCCGCCATGCTTTTGGCGTGAAACGCTTTTTTCGTCCCGCGGGTAGGCAGACTCATTGTTGTAGGGTGGCGGGCGCGAACGTCCGCACGGCGTCCGGTCGACGCGGGCGTTAGTATTTCGGTTTGCCCGGGGCGCAACAAGCGCGGAACTACGCAAGCCCCCTACGTGGTACTACGGAATGCGCCGCAGCATATTCCCCGCGGGGATCGTAAAATCGGCGGCGCGGACTCCTGTCCGGCGTGGGCCTTTTTCCCTTGATGCACCGCAACACGCGCATTCGGCGCTGATACAAATCCCCTGATGAAGCTGCGCCTGAAAATCCTGCTGCTGGCCGCCGTCCCCCTGCTGGTGGCGCTGGCGGCCATCGCCGTGGCCGTCTACGTGCAGGGCCTGCAACTGGCCCAGCGCGAAAAGGAAGTGGTGGAAAGCGCCTGGCTCGGCAGCAAGGAAAGCGAGCTGCGCCATTACGTCAGCCTGGCCTACAGCGCGATTGCCCCGCTGCAGGACGCCAGCGACGGCGACGCCGCCCGCGAGCGCGCGCTGGCGCTGCTGGCACAGATGGAATTCGGCCACGACGGCTATTTCTTCGTCTACGACCTGCAAGGGCGGAACCTGATGCACCCGCGCCAGCCCGAACTGGTCGGCCAGGATCTCTGGAACCTGCGCGACACCCGCGGCCAGCCAGTGATCCAGAACCTGCTGACGGCGGCCCGCCGCGGCGGCAGCCAGGGCGAGGCGGTGCACTACCAGTGGGAAAAGCCCTCGACCCACCAGATGGTGGAAAAGCTCGGCTACGTGGTGGTGCTCGAACGCTGGGGCTGGATGCTGGGCACCGGCATCTACCTGGACGACGTCGAGCAGACCCTGGCGCACATCGACGCCGCCGCCCAGTCCAACATCCGCAACATGTTCGCCTGGGTTGCCGGCATCGCCGCGGTCTCGATCCTGGGCGTGGCGGCCTGCGGCCTGGCGCTCAATATCAGCGACCACCGCCAGTCCGACGCCAAGCTGCGGTTGATGGCGCAGCAACTGGTGCGCTCGCAGGAAGACGAACGCGCCCGCCTGTCGCGCGAGCTGCACGACGGCATCAGCCAGGTGCTGGTGTCGATCAAGCTGGCGCTGGAGGCCGCGCGCGAACGATTGCGCCAGGCCCTCGGCGCCGAGCCGCGCGCGCTGGCGCACATCGACACGCCGCTGGGCGGCGCGCTCGACCGCCTCAATACCGCCGTGGGCGAAGTGCGCCGCATCTCGCACAACCTGCGCCCCACCCTGCTGGACGACCTGGGCCTGCCGGCCGCGCTGGAACACCTGGGCCGCGAATTCGCCGGCGCCAGCCAGCACGGCGCCGCGCCGCTGACCGTGCGCCTGTCGACCCAGGGCCGGCCGGTGAAGCTGCCCGACGCCTACGCCACCGCCCTGTTCCGCGTCACCCAGGAGGCCCTGACCAACGTCGTGCGCCACGCCGGCGCCCGCCGCGCCGACCTGACGCTGGCCTACACCGAACGCGACCTGCGCCTGACCATCCATGACGACGGCCGCGGCTTCGACTACGCCGAGGTGCAGCAGGATCCGCGCCGCGGCATCGGCCTGCGCAACATGCGCGAACGCATGACCGCGCTGTCCGGCAGCCTCAGTTTCCATACCTCCGACCAGGGCACCACCCTGCAGGCCTGGCTGCCCTTGCCGCCGCCCTTCTCCGACGCCTCCGACGCTTCCCGACCCGCATGACCGACCCTGGCTCCCCCATCCGACTGCTCCTGATCGACGACCACCCGCTGGTGCGCGACGGCCTGCGCCTGCGCCTCGAGACCGTGCCGCACCTGCAGGTGGTGGGCGAAGCCGGCAACGCCGCCGCCGCCCTGGCCTTCCTGCAGGCCTGCCTGGCGGAGGACCCGCTGGGCGGCACCCTGCCGCAACTGGTGCTGATGGACCTGAACATGCCGGGCGTGGGCGGCCTGGAGCTGACCGCGCAGTTGCATGAACGCTATCCGCAGATCGCGGTGCTGGTGCTGTCGATGCACGACAACGCCGAATACATGGTGCAGGCGGTGCGCGCCGGCGCCCGCGGCTACCTGCTCAAGGACGAGCCGGCCCAGGAGATCCTGGCGGCCATCGACGCGGTCATGACCGGCCGCACCTACTTCAGCGCCGCCGTGTCGCTGCGCCTGTCGCAGGCCAGCGCCCCCGCCACCCTGCTGACCCAGCGCGAGCGCGACGTGCTGCGCCACATCGCCAGTGGCCACGCCAACAAGCAGATCGCCCAGGCGCTGGGGCTGTCGGTGCGCACCGTCGAAACCCACCGCCTGAACATCAAGCGCAAGCTGGGCATCGACGGCCAGGCCGAACTGATCAAATACGCGGTGGAAAACCGCGGCGTATAACCCCTCTGGCCGTCAGGTTTCCGGCTGCGAAGCCGGCCCGCGCTGGAGTAGACTTGCGTGTTCATCGCCATCGCCGGCGCGCAGCCCCCAGGAGTTCCCATGTCATTGGAAAGTCACTACACCGCCATTCTCGAAGCACTGGGGGAAGACCCATCCCGCGAAGGCCTGGCGGACACGCCGGCGCGCGCGGCCAAGGCCATGCGCCACCTGTGCCGCGGCTACAACCAGAATCTGGAAGAAATCGTCAACGGCGCCCTGTTCACCTCCGACACGCGCGAGATCGTGCTGGTCAAGAACATCGAGCTGTATTCGCTCTGTGAACACCACATGCTGCCCTTCATCGGCAAGGCGCATGTGGCCTATCTGCCCAACGGCAAGGTGCTGGGCCTGTCGAAGGTGGCGCGCATCGTCGAGATGTACGCCCGCCGCCTGCAGATCCAGGAAAACCTCAGCCGCCAGGTGGCCGAGGCGGTGCAGTCCGTCACCGGCGCCGCCGGGGTGGCGGTGGTCATCGAGGCCCAGCACATGTGCATGATGATGCGCGGCGTCGAAAAGCAGAATTCGTCGATGGTCACCTCGGTGATGCTGGGCGAGTTCCACGACAACCCGTCGACCCGCGCCGAGTTCCTCAGCCTGATCCGCTGAAGCGCGCCTGGCGTCGCCCGGGAATGGCCGGCCCCTCGGGACCGGCTTTTTTTGTCGGCGCACGAAGCGAGCGCTAGCGCGGTTCGTTCCGCACGACCATCCAGATGCCGCACGCAGACACGGCCGTGCCCACCAGCATCAGCCAGGACAGCGGCTCGCCGAACATGGCCCAGGCCCACACCAGCGTAACCGCCGGGCTCAGGTACAGCACGCTGGCGACACGGGTGGGAGACGAGCGCCGCAGGCAGATCCAATACAGGCCGTAGCCGCCCAGCGTCGACAGCGCCGCTGTCCACAGCACGCTCAGCGCGAACCCCGCGCTGGCAACCGGCAGCAGGCTGCCTTCCCTGCCCGCCAACGCGGCGAAAGCCACCGCCGAAATCGCGCATTGCACCCACAGATTGGACAGCAACCCCATGGACGCAGGGGAATCGGCCTGCTTCTGCCACAGGGTGGCCAGCGCCAGCGACAGCATGCCCAGCAGCGGCAGGCCGTAGGTCCATGGCGGCGTCCCGCCCCAGGCCAGCGCATCGCGCGTGACCAGGACCACGCCCAGCAATCCCAGCAACAATCCCAGCCAGGCTTGCCGGCGCAGGCGCTGGCCAGGCAGCCCGGCGCCCAGCAGCGCCGTACCGATCGGCAAAAGGTCGGCGATCAGTGCGGCCAATCCCGCGGGCACCCCGTACTCGATGCCCTTGGCAACGCCCGCCAGATAGCCCGCCATCGCCAGCAGGCCGATGCCGGCGTGGCGCAGCAGCAGCGCCGGCGGCGTGCGTCGCAGCTCGCCCGCCACCCAGGGCAGCAGCGCGAGCGCCACCACCACGCAGCGCCAGAACACCACCAGGAAAGCCGAGGCGTGATCGATCGAAAAGCGCATGCCGACAAACCCCGAACTCCACGTCACGATCAAGGCGGCCTCCAGGACCAGCAGGGGCACGGCCGCCAGGGCGGCGCGCGGCGCCGTTCCCGGGGCGAATGTGGCGTTACGGGTGTCCCGGCGGGGCATGGCTGGCTTGCTCGTGGTGGGCGTCCTCATGCCCTTGACCTTAAAGCCAGGCCATAATCAAATAAATCAAAATATATTTGCCATCTGATTCATGAAATCAAAACCATGAGCGCCTCCCTGGATATCGACCTGTTGCGCACATTCCATGCCGTGGCCCGGCTGGGGCAGTTCCGCGCCGCCGCCGAACATGTCCACCGCAGCCCGGCGGCGGTCAGTGTCCACATCCAGCGGCTGGAGGCCGTGGTTGGCGGCCGGCTGCTGGAGCGCGACAACCAGTCGGTGACCTTGACGCCCCTGGGCCAGCGCGTGCTGGGCAGCACGGCCGAGCTGCTGCGCGTGCACGACCGGGTGCTGGGCGGTATCCAGGGGACGGCGCTTGCCGGCCGTATCAAGCTGGGCCTGCCCGACGAGTACGCGGCCCACGTCATCCGCGACATCCTGCCGCTGTTCGCCGCGGACTGGCCGGGCGTCGTGCTGGAAGTGACGACGGCGCCCAGCCTGGCGCTGCGCGACCAGGTCGGGCGCGGTCGCCTGCATCTGGCGCTGGCGGCGCAGGCGATGGCCCGGCGGCCGGACCCGCAGTCACTGGCCTCGACCACGCCGGTGTGGGTGGGAAGCGCCAGGCTGGGGACGCCATTGCCCGATCCCCTGCCCTTGGCCCTGCACGCGGCGCACTGCCCCTACCGGGAGGCAATGACCACCAGCCTGGATCGCGCGGGTCTGGCCTGGCGGACGATCCTGAGCAGTCCGTCGAGCCAGGCGGTCGAAGCCTGCGTCGAGTCGGGCCTGGCCGTCAGCCTGATCGATCGCTCGCGGGTGACAAGCACCATGCGGGTGCTGGACACGCTGCCGGCCATTGCCGCGCATGAGATCGTTCTGCTGCGCGCGGCCTCGGCGCAAACCGCCCCGGCCACCGACCTGCTGGAACAGACCCTGCGGCGGCATTTCAGGCTCTAGCGCGACGAGCGGGATCGCCGGTCACGGCGAGACCTGACGGCAAGGGTCCGCCCGGCTCGCCCCCTTGTTCCGCCCCCTCTCCCCCAAAAGATGTAGGACGCCCGGGGCCGCCGCCCCAAGGTGGGGCAACCCCCTTGGCTCCTATCGAATACGGCATCTGGCCCTAGCGCTGTGGCCCCATCCGGGCAAACTGGCACCACAGGCCGCACCGGCACAAGCCGGTCGCGTCGGGGCGCGGCCCATTCTCTATCGGAGATCACCCATGAACGCGTTATACCGCCTCATCCGCCGCGGCATCCTGGCCGGCCTGGCCGCCACCCTGCTGGCCGCGCCCGTCCACGCCCAGACCCGCCTGACCGTGGGCTACCAGCTCATCGTCGGCCCCTTCCTGACCGCCATCGCCGACGGCAGCTTCGATGCCGCCCTGAAAGACGCCGGCTACCAGGTCGACTGGCGCCAGTTCACCTCGGGCGGCGACATTTCCACCGCCCTGGCCTCGGGCAACGTGCCGGTCGGCGTGCTCGGCTCCACCGGCATCACCTCGGCCGCCACCCGCGGCGTCGACCTGCAACTGTTCTGGATCCTGGACAACATCGGCAAGTCGGAAGCGCTGGTGGCGCGCAACGGCTCGGGCATCAACGGCACCGCCGACCTGAAGGGCAAGCGCGTCGCCACGCCGTTCGTATCGACCTCGCACTTTCACCTGCTGGTGGGGCTGGAACAGGTCTGGAAGATCAACCCGCGCGACGTGCGCATCCTGAACATGCAGCCGCCGCAGATCGTGGCCGCCTGGCAGCGCGGCGACATCGACGCCGCCTACGTCTGGCCGCCCGCGCTGACCGAGATCGAGAAGACGGGCAAGGTCATCGCCGACTCCGAAGCCATCGGCCGCGCCAGCGTGCCGACCTTCGACGGCCTGGTGGTCGATCGCGCCTGGGCCGCCAAGAACCCCAAGTTCATGGCCGCCTTCACCACCGTGCTGGCCAAGTCGTACGCTGCCTATCGCGCCAACCCGGTCGCCTGGACCGCCGATTCGGTGCAGGTCAAGAGCATCGTCAAGCTGATCGGCGGCAAGCCTGACGACGTCGCCACCGCGCTCACGCTGCTGACCTTCCCCACCGCCCAGGAACAGGCCTCGCCCGAATGGCTGGGCGGCGGCAAGGAATCGGGCGCCGCGCGCGCCTTCGCCGCCAGCGCCAAATTCCTCAAGGACCAGAAGCAGATCGACAAGTCGCTGGACGACTACAGCGCCCACGTCACCGACCAGTACGCCAAAGCGGCCGCCAAATAGCCGCGGCGAGACGCCGGGCGCGCCGCAAGCCGCGCCCGGTCCCGGCGCCCGCCTGGCCGCGGGCGTCGCACCATGCAAGGGGACCCCGCATGACTCCACCCGCCACGCCCGCCGCGCAGGCCCTGCGCGCGGACCACGTCAGCGTCACCTACCCCGGCCTGCACGACAGCGGACCGGTGATCGCGCTGCAGGACGTCAACCTGACTATCGAACCCGGCGAATTCGTCGTCGCGCTGGGCGCCTCCGGCTGCGGCAAGACCACCCTGCTGAGCCTCCTGGCCGGTTTCCTGTCGCCCACCGACGGCGAGATCACGCTGGGCGGACGACCCATTACCGGCCCCGGCGCCGACCGCGGCGTGGTGTTCCAGAAGCACGCGCTGCTGCCCTGGCTGAACGTGCTGGAAAACACCGAATTCGGCCTCAAGCTGCAGGGTGTGGACAAGGAGACGCGGCGCGCCCGCGCGCGCCGCAACCTGGAGCTGGTGGGACTGAAGGACTTTCACCGCCACATGATCTACCAGTTGTCGGGCGGCATGCAGCAGCGCGTGGGCATCGCCCGCGCCCTGACCTGCGATCCGGCCATGCTGCTGATGGACGAGCCGATGGCGGCGCTGGACGCGCTGACGCGCGAGACCATCCAGGAGCTGCTGCTGGATATCTGGCGCCAGACCGGCAAGATGTTCTTCTTCATCACCCATAGCGTGGAAGAGGCGCTGTTCCTGGGTTCGCGGCTGATCGTCATGTCGCCGCGCCCCGGACGCATCACCCACACCTTCCAGCCGGACTTCAACCGGCGCTACCTGGAGACGCGCGATGGCCGCGGCATCAAATCAAGTCCCGACTTCATCGCCATGCGCGAACAAGTCCTCGGCATCATCTACGGCGACGAACTTGCCGCCGCCGACGCGCAGGCCGTCCATGCCTAGCGGGCTGGGCGGCCGCCGGCCCGCCGCGCCCGGCAAGGTGTACGGCGCGCCCGGGGCCGGCTACAGCGGCCACATCAGCCTGCTGACCAGCATCGCGCTGCTGGCGCTGTGGTTCCTGGCCACCAACGCCGGCTGGGTCAAGCCGCTGTTCCTGCCGTCGCCGCAGGCGGTGTACGGCAAGTTCGTGTCCGCCATGACCGACGGCGTGGCCAACTCGACCCTGGCCGAGCATGCCCTGGCCAGCCTGACGCGGGTGTTCTCGGCCTTCTTCCTGGCCTGCGCCACCGCCATTCCGGTCGGCATCCTGATGGGCGTGAACCGCTACGCCCGGGGCATCTTCGATCCGCCGATCGAGTTCTACCGTCCGCTGCCGCCGCTGGCCTACCTGCCCCTCATCATCATCTGGTTCGGCATCGGCGAGTTCCCCAAGATCCTGCTGATCTACCTGGCCATCTTCGCGCCCATGGCGATCGCCGCGCGCGCCGGCGTGCGCTCGGTGTCGATCGAGCAGATCCACGCCGCCTACGCCATGGGCGGCAGCCGCATGCAGATCGTCTGGCACGTGATCCTGAAGGCCGCCATGCCCGAGATCTTCACCGGCATGCGCATCGGCATCGGCGTCGGCTGGACCACGCTGGTGGCCGCCGAGATGGTGGCGGCCGATCGCGGGCTGGGCTTCATGGTGCTGAACGCCGCGCAGTTCCTGGCCAGCGACACGGTCATCATGGGCATCATCGTGATCGGCGTGTTCGCCTTCGCGTTCGATCTGCTGGTGCGGTATCTGGAGAGGTTCGCGATTCCTTGGAAGGGACGGGTCTAAGACGCTCACCGTTCCATTTTTGCGCCGATACGCCCAAACCCTGCCCATCGACAGGGCAATCCCGCATTCCTTTTTTTCGCACGGCTACTCTATCCTGGGAGCGCGTCCCCGGTGTCGGCCGCTCCAGCGTGCCGACCGGGCCAGACGCGCCCCCTACAAGGAGCCGCCATGTCCAGCCAGGCCTCGATGCTCAAGCCTGTGTTGTGGGAACGCCTGTTCGAACGGGAAAGCGCCCCCAACCTCAGCCTGCAGGGCCGCGTGCGGCAGATGCTGGTGTCGGCGATCCTCAGCGGGCACCTGCCGCCCGGCGCGCCGGTGCCATCCAGCCGCTACCTGGCCGACCAGTTGCGCATTGCCCGCAACACCGTGGTGTTCGCCTATCAGCAACTGGTCAGCGAAGGCTACCTCGAATCGCGCGAACGCAGCGGTCATTTCGTCCACGACGGCGTGCTCGAAGGGCGCGCCGCGCCTCCCAGCATGGACAGCGGGCCCGCCTCGTCGGTCGACCACGTTCGCTGGGACGAGCGGCTGCGCTTTCGTCCCAGCCGCCAGCGCAACATCGTCAAGCCGCGCGACTGGCAAACGCAGCCCTACCCTTTCGTCTATGGCCAGTTCGACCAGGACCTGTTCCCCACCGCCGACTGGCGCGAATGCTGCATCAAGGCGCTGTCGGTGCTGGACATCCGCAGTTGGGCGCCCGACCTCATCACCCATGACGATCCCGCGCTGATCGAACAGATCCGCACCCAGGTGCTGCCGCGCCGCGGCGTGTGGGCCGATGCCGAGGAGATCGTCATCACCGTCGGCGCCCAGCACGCGCTCTACCTGCTGGCCGACCTGCTGGTCAACGAGGACACCGTGGTCGGCATGGAAGACCCTGGCTACCCGGACGCGCGCAACATCTTCGCCAGCCATACCCGCCACCTGCTGCCGCTGCCGGTGGACGACGAGGGCCTGCGCACCGGCACCCAACTGTTGGGTTGTGACTACGTGTTCGTCACCCCGGGCCACCAGTGCCCCACCACCGTGACCCTGTCGCCGACGCGACGCGAGGAACTGCTGACGCTGGCGCGCCGGGCCGACAGCCTCATCATCGAAGACGACTTCGAAAGCGAAAGCCGCTGGGGCGACGGCGCCATCCCGGCGCTCAAGAGCCTGGACCGCGACGGCCGCGTCATCTACGTCGGCAGCCTGGCCAAGTCGTTCGCGCCGGGGCTGCGCATCGGCTACATCGTCGCGCCGCGCGAACTCACCGCCGAACTGCGCGCGCTGCGCCGCCTGATGCTGCGCCACCCATCGGCCTATATCCAGCGCGCGTTCTCGCTGTTCATCTCGCTGGGACACCACCATTCGCTGCTGCGGCGCCAGTCGCAGGCGTACCAGAAGCGCGGCGCCGAGCTCGCCGATGCGCTGGCGCGCTGGCTGCCCGACTTCACCGCCGTGCCCATCACCGGCTCGTCATCGTGCTGGCTCAGGGGCCCGCAATGGCTGGACGCCACCGCGTTGGCGCAGGCGGCGCAGGCCGAAGGCGTGGTGGTGGAGCCGGGCCAGGTGTTCTTCATGGACGCCGCCGGCGCGCCGCGCAACTTCCTGCGCGTCGGCTTCACCTCCATCCGCGCCGAGCATATCGGCCCGGGCATAGAGAAACTCGCACAGGTGGTGCACCGCTTCCGCCTGCGGGCCGCCGCGTGAGGACGCCGTTCGCCGCGCCATCACGGTGAGGCCGCGCCTCGCCTGACCGCCACCGATGGCGGGGCCATAGCCCTGCGGGCCCATACAGCCATACGCGGCATCGTATGGAAAATAATATTTTTTCATTGGAACTCGCATGGCCGGGTCCAGATAATGGCTCCACATAAAAACACCATACGGAGACATCAACATGACCAAGCCACGCATGGCGAGGCGCTGGCGGCTGGGCGCCGCCATCGCGCTCGCGCTGGGAGGTGCGCCCGCGTGGGCCCAGGCCCCCTATCCCGCCAAGCCCATCACATTGATCGTGCCCTTCGCCGCGGGCGGCGGCGCTGACGTCGTGGCCCGCCTGGTGGCGGCGAAACTGCCGCAGCGGCTGGGCGGCCAGACCGTCATTGTCGATAACAAGCCGGGCGCCTCGGGCAACATCGGCGCGCAGCAGGTGGCGCGCGCGGCGCCTGACGGCTATACCTTCCTCTTGACCAACAGCACGCTGACGATCAACGCCGCGCTGCAGATGCGCGGCACGCCGGACGTAAAGAAAGGCCTGGCGCCGATCTCGCTGCTGGTTTCGGCGCCGGTCGCGCTGGGCGTGAACCCCGCCATTCCCGCCAGGACAGTGCCGGAACTGGTCGCTTATATCCAGCAGAACAAGGACAAGCTGAGCTATTCGTCCTGCGGCAACGGCACGCCCCAGCATTTCGTGGGCGAGTCGGTCAAGCAGATGGCCAAGCTGGACATCGTCCACGTGCCGTACAAGGGCTGCGCGCCCGCCATCAACGACGGACTGGGCAACCAGGTGCCGGTGCTGTTCAGCACCATTCCCAACCTGGCGCCCCACGCCGACGCCGGCAAGCTGCGGATGATCGCGGTGGCATCCAGGCAGCGGGTCTCGTTCCTGCCGAACGTGCCCGCCATCGCCGAGACCGCGCCCTTCAGCGACCTCGACATCTCCGTCTGGTTCGGCATCCTCGGTCCGCGCGATCTGCCGGCGGGCGTGAAAGCGAAATTCGAAGAGGCCGTAGCCGCGACGATGAAGGACCCGGCGGTGCAGCAGGAATTCCGCGACCGCTATTACGAGGCAGTCGAGACCGGCCCGGCCGCGATGGCGCGGCAGCTTGACGGCGATCTCGGCCTGTACAGCGCGCTGGCCAGCAGATCCGGCATTTCGCTGGACGCCCAATAGCCGCCACGAACGACAAGGGAAAAATCACGTGAGCACCCCCACGCAACACCAACAGGTCATCGACGACCTGGTCACCGCCAACCGCATCCTGGCGCGTTTCGGCGTCCTTGACGGCTTCGGCCATGTCAGCGTCCGCCACCCGGGCAATCCCGCGCACTTCCTGCTGTCGCGCTCGCTCGCGCCGGAACTGGTGACCGCGCAGGACATCATGGAATTCGACGAGACCTCCGAGCCGGCCGGCGCGGACGCGCGCAAGCCCTATTTGGAGCGCTACATCCACGGCGAGATCTATCGCGCGCGGCCCGACGTGCAGGCCGTCGTCCACAGCCATTCGCCGTCGGTGATCCCCTATGCCGGATCGAATGTGCGCCTGCGCCCGATCTATCACATGGCGGGGTTTCTCGGCGCCGGCGCCCCGGTGTTCGACATCCGTTGCTGCTTCGGCCACACCGACATGCTCGTCAGGAATCGCGACCATGGCCGCGAACTGGCGCGGACCCTGGGCCAGAGCAAGGTCTCGCTGATGCGCGGACATGGCTTCGTCGCGGTGGGCGGCGACATCCCCGTGGCGGTCTACCGCGCCATCTACACCGAGATGAATGCGGCGCTCCAGCAGAAGGCCATCGGCCTGAACGGCGAGATCACCTACCTGTCCGACGAGGAAGCCGCCATGGCCGACGACATGATGGCGGGCGTCATGAACCGCCCCTGGGAGCTGTGGAAGAAGCAGGCATCCGGGCAGCCCTGATGGCCTCCGTGCGCCGGGCGGCGACATGACGCCGCCCGGCGCGAACGCCGCGACGGTCAGCCCTGGCGGCCCCGCAGCAGCACCACGCCGATGATCGCGATGTTGACCGCGACCAGCGCCATCATCGCGGCCAACGCGAAGCCGATGCCGTGGGCGGCGATCAGCCTGCCCGCGACGTACGGAAAGCCGAACGCCCCGGCGAAGTAGCCCAGGGTGAATACCTGCGACGCCACCGGAATGGAAAGGTTCGACTCGCCGGCCAGGTTGACGACCATCGCGTTCAGGGTCGAATACGTCAGGCCATAGCCAGTGGCGAACAGCACGGTGGCGCCGACATAGAGCCAGACGCTGCCGGGGTTCAGCGCCAGCAGCGCGATGCCCGCCAGGGTCAACAGGAACAGGCACAGCGCCAGCGGCCGCAACGGCAGCTTGCCGATGAGCGAAGCCACCGAAAAGCGCAGCGCCACCGTAGTCAGCGTGAAGGTCAGGAAGAACGTATCCGGCGTCAACCGCAAGGGGCGCGCGTACAGGCTCTGGAAAGTGGACAAACCGGCAAACGTACAGGCGGACAAGGCCATCATCAGGACCGGCAACGCGACCCGGGATCCCAGCACCCGCGCCATCGCCGGCGGCGTCAGCGCCACGGCGTCCAGCGGCAGTTGCGGCAGGCGCGCCAGCGGACGCCGCAGTCCCCACGCCACCGCGACCGCCACGACGCAGAGCGCCGCATAGACGGCAAAGGCGAACGCGGCGCCGCCGAACCTGTCCGCCAGGAAATGGCCGAGCGGCGCGGCCAGCCCCAGACCCAGCATCTGCGAACCGGACAACAGGGTCAGGGCCTCCAGCCGGGCCGCCGGCTTCAGGCAATGGATCAACTGGATCGGCGCCAGCATGTAGAACAGCGCCCATCCCAGCCCCAGCAGCACGCCGCCGGCATAGGCCATCCCGATGCCGGCCGTGCCAACCACGGCAAAGCAGGCCATCGCCAGCGCCATGACCACCGCGGCCGCCGCGATCACGGGCAGGATGCCGGCGCGCTGCGCAAGCCTGCCAGCCCCGCCCGCCCCGATCAGTGTCGCCACCGTGCCAATGCTGATGACGGTGCCGGCATCGGCCGCGTCAAAGCCGGCCGCGCGCAAGGCATCGACCAGCAGGAAGCTGGCGCCATAGGCGATCGCCAGCGCCAGCGCCGCCAATAGATAAGGCATCAGCAGCCGCGCGGGCAATCGGTCGCCCAACAGGGCGGCGGCCGCGCGCGGCTCGAGGCATGGCGGATTGGCGCGGGGCGACGGCATGGCAAGCGGCGGGCGACGCATCTCTGCAAACGGGAGGTTCCAGGGTTGCAGAACATTACCAGGAATTCGGTCGCATCCGCTGGTCCGATGGCGTGAGGTTGAAGCCGTCTGATTTATCGACGATTGCGACGCCAGGCTCGCCAAACTCAAGTTCAATCCCATCCCACGATGCGCGGCCCGGCAAACACCCTTCGCCTGCTCGAGGCGATGCCGACCGCCCCCCCCGATGCCCGCCCCTGCGCTTTCCATTGGCGCATGCCCCCTCTCCTCATGAACAAGATCCACTCGCTCAAGTACAACCATCAAAACCTGCTGGTCCCGGTCTCCGAAGTCTGCGGCGCGCGCAAGCGGGGCTCGACCATCGGCGCCACCCGGCGCGCTCGCGGGCAAGGCCGGCGCGCGGCGCTCGCGGCCTGCCTGCCCCTGCTGGCCGCCGCCCTCTTGCCGGGCGCGGCCTGCGCCAGCTACGTCAGCATCGACATTCCCTACCAGACCTACCGCGATTTCGCCGAGAACAAGGGGGCTTTCCAGCCCGGCGCCCTGGGCATTCCCATCCTCAACAAGGATGGCACGCTGCGCGGCGATACAAGCGCCGCCATCCCGTTCATCGATTTTTCCAGCGTCAGCAACGACCGCGCCATTGAAACCCTGATCGCGCCCCAATACGCCGTGGGCGTGGCGCACAACGTCGATCACGACGAGGCCCGCTTCGGCGGCACGGTGTACTCGCAGGTCAGGAGAGACTTGCATCCCAACTATCATGCGATCCGCGATTACACCCAGGAATGGGATTTCGACCTTACCCGCATGAGCAAACTGGTGACTGACGTCGCGCCCATCGCCAGGTCCGTGGTGGCGCGGGCGCCGGTGCCGGCGCTGGACGGCAACGACAAGGATCGCTGGACAGAGGCGCAGCGCCAACAGTTTCCGTTGTTCTACCGCGTCGGCATGGGTATCCAGTTCGTCGGCCCGAATCCAGACCTGGGCGTCAACATGGCGGGGGAAGATCCCAACCCTGCCAATAAGCCCCTCAAGGACGGCGAGCACTATCTCGGCTATGCCTACCGATGGGCGACGGGCGGCATGGTGACGCCGACCTGGTCGAATGAGACTTTCGTCATCGCCCAGGGAGACAAGGGCCTGCTGCCGTCATACGTGGAGCAAGGCGACAGCGGCTCCCCCCTGTTTGCCTGGGACGCCGCGAAGGCACAATGGGTGGTCGCCGGCACGGCGGCGGACCTGAAAATGTCCGAACAGGGCAGCTACGTCTATTGGTCGCACCTGCCCGATGACTTCATCGACGGCATTCTCAAGAAGGACAACGATCCGGACGTCATCCACACGGCCGGCAACGGGGCGCTGGCCTGGACCTTCGACAGTACGCAAGGCACGGGCGCCCTGCAACAGACCGCCGGCCCCGCCTACGCCATGCACGGCTACAAGAAGTCGCCGACGTTTGCGCTGGCCAACAGCGCGCTGGACTTCCCTGGCCTGGATGCGGGAAAGAACCTCGCCTTTCGCACCGCGAGCGGCACGGGCGCGGGCCAGATCCGCCTGAAAGACTCGGTCAACCAGGGCGCCGGCGCGCTGACTTTCCACAACGACTACACCGTTTCCCCCGACACGAACCAGACCTGGATGGGCGCGGGCATCGACGTGAAGCAGGACGTCACGGTCGCGTGGAACGTCAATGGCGTAGCCGGCGACAACCTGCACAAGATCGGCGCCGGCACCCTGGCCATCGGCGGCACCGGCGTCAACCCGGGCGGCCTGCGCGTGGGTGAGGGCAAGGTCATCCTCGCGCAACAGCCAGGCGCTGACGACAAGGTCCAGGCATTCGCCGGCATCACCATTGCCAGCGGCCGCGCCGAAGTCGTGCTGGGCGACGCCAGGCAGGTCAATCCCGACCGCATCCAGTGGGGCGCGCGCGGCGGCGTGCTGGACATCAACGGCAACGACATCACGTTCAACCAGCTCGCCGACAACGCCCTGGACCATGGCGCCACGATCGCCAACCACGCCGCCCGAAAGGCCGGCGTGACGGTCAACCTGAGCCCGGTCGGCCCCGCTGCCGTCACCGACTACATCATCATGCCGTCGCGCGCGGGCACCGGATCGCGGGGCGACCTGTACAAGCGCGGCCTCAGCTTTTTTGTCTTGAAGCAGAACAGCTTCGCCACCGTTCCCTCCACGGCTTCCCAAGCCAGCGACGATTATTGGGAATACGCCGGACAATTCCTGGATCCCGCGCTGGAAATCGCGAATGCGCGCAAGCGGGAGTACTTTCCCCCTCGCACGGCATTCATTTTTGCCGGATCCCTGAAAGACAATCTCGACGTCGACATCGTCAACCAGGCAAACACGGCCTTCATCGCCGACGGCGACATTGCCATTGGCGACAACGCCGTCAGCGCGCGCCAGGGCGAAGTGGTTTTCCAGGGGCATCCCGTCATCCATGCCACCAATACGCCGGATGTCGCCCAGATGCTGCGGGATATCGGCGATGATTCGGTCCTGACCCAATCCGTATCGTTCGACCAGCCGGATTGGGAAACGCGCCATTTCACCCTCGGCAAACTGGCGCTGACGGACAGCACTTTCCGCCTGGCGCGCAACGCCACGCTGCAGGGCGACATCGACGCGCGCCGCGCGCGGGTCATCCTGGGCAGCCCGTCGCTGTATATCAACAAGAACGACGGCGGCCCATTGGCGCAGGAACCGGAACGGGGCACCTCCATCGCCGCCACGGACGCCGACAGGAGCAGCTACCACGGAAAGGTCACCTTGCAGGACAGTTCCACGCTGGAAATCCGCGAATTGTTCGCTGGCGCCATCGACGCCAGCGGCAGCGCCGTCAGCGTGCTTTCCGATCAGGCGGCGCTGACAGGTCACAGCCGGTTCGCCGGCAGTCCCTTGACGCTGGAACGCGGCGCGCATCTCAAGGCCTCGGGCGGCTGGTACGACGACGGCGCCGTCACGCTGGCGGACGGCGCGGCGCTGACGTTGTCCGGCGCGTCCGCGGGCCCGGCCCATTACTTCACCCAGGCCATCGCGTTGCAGGGCGACAATGCGAACCTGTATCTGGCGCCGGGCAGCCATTCGTTCAGCGACCTGTCCAGCCCGGCCGCCAGCCGCATCACGCTGGGCGCCTCGGCCACGGCCGACGCGCCGGAAACGATCTACGCGGGAAGCGTGAACGCGGCGCAGGCCAGCATGCGGATCCAGGAAAAGGCCCACTGGATCGTCACGGGCGATTCCACGCTGAAACAACTCCAGGCGACCCAGGCGCTGTTGAGCTTCGACGACATGACCCAGACCCGGAATGGATTCATGGCGCGGGCGCAGTCCGGCCCCGACGTGGCCGGCATTTTGTCGCCAACGGCGGTAAGCCCGTCCGCCTACACCCTCACAGCCGACACCGTCGCCGCGACGGACAGCACGTTTGCCTTGCGGGTCGATCCGAATGGCGGCGATCATGACCGCCTGATTATCACCACCGGGCTGAGCGGCAGCGGCAACCGCTTGCGGATCACCGACTTCGGCGACCGCCCCGCCAGCGCCGCGCCAGTCGCGCGCGAAGACCTGTTGCTGAGCGCCCCCTCCTCTGCGCCGGCTGACCTGTTTCAACTGGAGCGGGCCGACATCCATGGCACGGCCGGCGCCAGCGAGGACACCAACCCGTGGCTCGGCGGCCTCGCGGTCAGCCATGACGGCGACCAGCGGCAATGGTGGTTCATCAGTATGCGCGGCGACGCCCCCTGGCGTTTGAGCCAGGATCGCCAGTTCGACGCGCTGCATTTGCCGACGGGCGGCCGCGTGGAGCTGTCCCGGCCCCAGGCGGCCGACTGGACGCCGCGCACCCTGCAAACCGACACCCTGAACGCCAGCGGCGTGCATTTCGCCCTGACCGCGCGGCCCCAGGACGGCGCAAGCGACAGCATCCACGTCGCTACCGAGGCGCTGGGCGATGACAACAGCCTGGACCTCACGCTCCTGGTTCGTGGCGAGGTGCCGGACAACGCCAGCGGCAGTCTGCTGCTGGCGTCCGCGCCCGTGGGCACGGCCGACAGCTATTTCAAGACCGGTTCGGTCACGCAGGGCCTGACCGTCTACGTACCCAACCTTGAAATCGTCAGCACCGACACGGAGAAAAAATGGCAGTTGGCGTACAGGGCGGTTGAAAGGCCCGCTGACCCGCCGGTCGAAAAACCTGCTGACCCGCCAGTCGAAAAACCTGCCGACACGCCGGTCGAAAAGCCCGCCGACCCGCCGGCCGAAAAGCCCGCTGACCCGCCAGTCGAAAAACCTGCGGAACCGCCGGTAGAAAAGCCCGCCGAAATGCCGGATATCGAGACGCCGCAGGGCGGCGGCGCCAGTCCCGGCGACGGGGCCGCGCCCGATGGCGATCCCGGCCCCGCCACCAACCCCGGCGCCACCGACACGCCGCAAACGGGCGATTCCTCCGGCTCACCTGAAGCCCCCGGCGATACCGCCGCAACCGAACCCGCGCCACAGCCCGCCGACGATCCCGTCCTTGTCGTCACCCCGGATGCCGGCGGCGGCGCGCAGGCCAGGCCCGGCCTGTCGCTGTTCACGGCCGTGTCGTTGAGGCTGACCGAGCTGGACAGCCTGCGGTCGCGCGAGGAAATCATCAAGCGCCTGGGACAGGCGGGCGTCGCGGCGGACGAAAGCACCATCCGACAGATCACCGAGGTGCGCCGGCAGATCGACCGCACCGGCGCGTTGGCCAGCCTGCCGCGCGTCGCCTTCGTGCTCGAAACCAACCAGCTCGACAAGCGCCTGGGCGACGTGCGCCAGCTCAATGAAGACGCCGGACTCTGGATCAAGACCAGCCATGGACGGGCCGACTACCAGCAGATCCGCCTGAAGCACACCACGCTGCAATTCGGCCTCGACCGCAAGCAGGGCAGGCAGCTATACGGCATCATGGGCAGCTACACACAGGGTTCCGGCCAGGGCGAAGGCCAGTTGTCGGAGCGGCACACCACGGGCGGCATCGGTCTCTACTACGCCCTGATCCACGAGGACGGCCCGTTCATCGACGTCGTCGCCAAGTACCTGAAAACCAACCAGACCTACCAGTTCCCGGGCCAACTGGACATCGGCGCGCGAGGTGCGCGCTCGACCTCGCTGCTGGCCAGCGTGCAGGCGGGATGGCGGCAGAACCTGTTCAACGGCAGCGCCTTCATCGAGCCATCGGCCGAAGTCGTCGCGGGCGCCACCAGCGGCTACACCCTGCATGGCGGCAAAGACAGCGTCGATGTGCGCGTCAATGCCAGCCGGCCGGTCTACGCCAAGATCGGCGCGGCCGTCGGCCTGAACCTGCAGTCCGATGAGCAACAGGCGCTGGCCGTGTCCGCCGGATTGTTCCGGCTGCAGAACCTGCGGCGCGGCGGCAGCGTCGACATCGTGAACAACGGCAATCCGGACGACGTGCTGCGCAAGCCGATGGCGGACGACAGCCGCTATCTGGTGAACCTGTCGCTGAACGCCAGGCTGTCCGCCAACTGGCGCCTCTACAGCCAGGTGGAAAGCAGTTTCGCCGGCAAGCTCAAGCACGACTACAACGGCCAGATCGGCGTGCGTTATCAGTTCTGAGCGCGCCCCTTTCTGAACGCGGCCCACCGCGCCCGGCCCGGCTTCGCCGATGGTCCGGGCGCGTTCCGCGCCACGCCCCCGCCGCTACAGCACTTCGTCGCGCAGGTAATACCAGCGATACAGCAACGCCTGTCCCAGCCGGCGAAACGGCGCGAACAGGTGCCCGGGCAGCGGCGAGTCATAGATCGGCAGGTTCCACGACAGGCCGTCCTGGCCCATCATGCGCTGCGCCAGGCGGCGACCCGCATGGGCCGAGAACGACACGCCGTTGCCGCCATAGCCGAAGGCGTAATAAACCTGCCGCGCCGGGTCCGGCTGGGTGATGCGCGGCATCATGTCGTGGCTGACGTCGACCCAGCCCGTCCATGCATAGTCCAGTTCGATGCCGCGCAGCGACGGGAACTTGCGCGCCAGCCCTTCCCGCAGCAGCGCCAGGTGGCGCGGATGCTGCGCGTCGGCGCCGCGCAACGCGCTGCGGCTACCGATCTGCATGCGGCCGTCCGGCAGCAGCCGGTAATAGAAGCGCAGCGTGCGCGTGTCGGTGATGAATACCGTGCTCTTGAGGCCGGCGCGGGCGCGTTCGTCCGGCGTCAGCACCCGGGTCACCATGGAATTGGACAGGATCGGCATGATGCGGTTGTCGAGCAGGCCGTTCACCCCTTGCGCCGTATAGCCGCCGGTGGCGAAGGCCACCCGCCTGGCGCGCACCGTGCCGCCCGGCGTATGCAGCCGGTAGCCGCCGCCCTCCTCGCTCCATCCCGACACCGGGCTGCCGGGATGGACGCGCGCGCCCAGCGCGCGGGCCTGGCGCATGTAGCCATAGGCCAGTTTCAACGGATGCACGCCGATGCCGTCCGGCTCGTGCAAGGCCCCGACCGCCTCGTGGTCGTCGACGTAGCGCTCGCGCAGTTCCGCCTTGGTCAGCATGTGCGTGTCGTAGCCGAACAGTTCGCGCATCACGCGCGCCTCGTTGCGCAGGAAGGCCATCTTCTTCTCGCGATGCGCGGTGTACAGATGGCCGCCGGGTTGCGCGTCGCAATCGATCTGCGCCACCAGGCTCTTCCAGTAATCGAAGCCCTCGTGGATCTCGGCGTCCAGGCGCCGCGCGACATCCAGCCCCCAGCGTTCGATCCATTGCGAGCGGTACAGCCGCCCCGAGGCGTTCTGCCCTTGCCCGCCGTTACGGCTGGTGCAGCCCCACACGGCGCGGTTGGCCTCCAGCACCACCGCGCGCACGCCGTAGTCGCGCGCCAGCGCCAGCGCCGCCGACAGGCCGGTGAACCCCGAGCCGACGATGACCACGTCGGCCTCGATGTCGCCCTGGATCGGGCCGTCGTCCGCGGGCGGCGGCCCGGCCGTGTCGACCCAGTAGGTTGGCGCGTATTCCTGCCCGCGTCCCGGCCCCGACACCAGCGGATCGTAGAGCGGATCGTAGGCGTTGGCGGCCGGGCTGGCGGCGGGCGGCGCGGCCGGCATGCCGTCGGGGTCGATGAGGGTACCGGCGGTATTCGACGGATCGGAAGACATAGCGGCATCCATGGGGCGGTGTCCGGTGGCGGCGTCGGCTCAGGCGCGGGCCGGCAAGGCCGGGCGTTGCTTGCGGAAGGCATTCTTGACGCGGATCTTGCCGTCCTGGAAGGTGAACACGTCGACCATGTCGGCCTCGACCCGCGAGCCGTCCGCGGCCGTGCCGGTGAAGGTGCATTCCGACACGCCGCGCTCGCCCGCCACCCAGTGGCGGCCGTTGTTCCACTGCGCATCCGGGAAGTTCTTCCAGGCCGCTTCGAAAGCGGCGCGGACCGCCTCGCGGCCGCTGTGCCGGGCGCCCCAGCGCTCGGGGCCCCCCACCGTTTCAAAGACGCAGTCCTCGCTCATGAAGGACATCAGGGCGTCGATATCGTGGCGGTTCCATGCGGCCGCGAACTCGGCCAGCATGTCCACGGTGACGGTCTTTTGCATTGCCTACCCTCCTCGATCGCCGGGCGCGACGTGCGCCCAGGCTCCATGCCCAAGGTACGCGGGGGGCCTGGGCAGGGTCTAGAACCAGACGCGGCAAATCGCTTGCACCAGAACGGCCCCGCCGGCGCGGCGTCTGCCTTCACGACGCCTCACGTAGCGCCTGACGTGGCGCCTGACTCGGCGGCGGGCGCCAGCCGCGCGTCCAATTCATCGACTTGCGCCGTGCCGCGCATGCCGATGAATACCAGCGACGGCGAACGCACCCCGGCGGGGCGCGCCGCCCGCGTATCGAAGCGCACCCGGCGTCCGGCCAGTTGCACCAGCACCCAGCCATGGCGTTCGGTGCGCACCCAGCCCTTGGCCCGCAGCCAATGGCGCGGCAACTGCCGCAGCGCATCGGCCAGGCGGTCGGCATGCAGCATGGCGGGCGCGGGCCAGAGCCAGCTCTGGAACGGATGTTGCGGCTCGTCGGCGTCCATGGCGTGCGCCGGTCCGGCCGCCGCGTGGCGGTGCGCCGGATCGCAGCAATGCGCCGCGCAGGTTTCATGGCCGCGATCGCCCGCGCCGAGCAAGGCGCCCAGCTCCACCCGCGCCTCGCGCGTCGTTACGATCGGCGCCCCGCCCGCCTGCGTCCGCAGCCAGTCGCGCAGCGCCGGCAACGCGGCGGCGGGCAACAGGTCCGTCTTGTTCAGCACCAGCAGGTCGGCGGCGCGCAATTGGCGTTGCGCCGTGTCGGCCAGCAGCGGATCGGCAAGCGTCTCGCGGATGGCGCCGGCGTCCACCAGCACCACCACCGCCTCCAGTTGCAGCAGCGGATCCGACAGGCCCACCTGCGCGATGCGCCCGGGGTCGGAAACGCCGCTGGCCTCGATCACGATCCATTCGGGCGCTGGGTCCAGCGCCAGCACCCGCGCCAGCGCGTCGTCCAGGCCGCCCGCCATCGAACAACAGACGCAACCGTTGGCCAGCCGGATCACGTTGTCGGCGCGCTCGGCCAGCAGGCCGGCGTCGATATCGACCGGCCCGAAATCGTTGACCAGCACCGCGGCGCGGCGGCGGCCGGTCGCCAGCACGTGGTTCAGCAAGGTGGTCTTGCCGGCGCCCAGGAAACCGCCCACCACCGTCAGCGGGATGCGCGCCATGTCAGGCGGCCTGGAGCGCCAACGGCCGGCCGCCGATGACCGTGCCGAGCACCTCGATGTCCTTGAGCCGTTGCGGCGGCACGTCCAGCGGATCGTCGCGCAGCACGCAGAAATCGGCGTGCTTGCCGACCTCGATCGAGCCGACCAGGTGGTCCATGTGCAGTGTGTAGGCCGCGCCCAGGGTGATGGCATGCAACGCCGCCTCGACGCTGATGCGCTCGGACTCGCCCAGCACCCGGCCCGAGGCGGTCTGGCGGTTGACGGCGCACCAGGCGGTGAACAGCGGCCCCAGCGGCGTGATGGGCGCATCCGAGTGGATGGCGAACGGCACGCCCGCGCGCGCGGCCGAGGCGCAGGCGTCCATGCGATTGGCGCGGTCCGGCCCCATGGTCAGGGCATGGTGGGCGTCGCCCCAATAGAAAATGTGGTTGGCGAACAGGTTCACGCACATGCCCAGGCTGGCCATGCGGCGGAACTGGGCGGCATCGGCCATCTGGCAATGCTGCAGCGTGTGGCGGTGATCGCGCCTCGGGCTGCGGCGCAAGGCGCGGTCGATGGCGTCGATCGCCAGCTCAGTGGCTTCGTCGCCATTGGTGTGGATGTGCAACTGCGCGCCGGCGTCGTGATAGGCCTGCACCAGACCGTCCAGCTCGCCCGGCGCGATCACCCAGATACCGTTGGGCGCGCCGTTGTAATAGCCCGGCCAGCGCACCCTGGCGGTGAAGCCCTGGATGGAGCCGTCCACCACCAGCTTGACCATGCCCAGGCGCAGCTTGCCATGATTGAGCCGGCCCGCCTCGCGCAGCTTCGCCAGGCAGGCGGCCGGGTCGCCGGCGTAGGTCAGCGCCGACGCCGCTGGCACGATGCGCACCGGATAGTCGGGCTCGGCCGTGACCCGCGCCAGCGTCGCCAGGCCCTCGTCGCCCAGTTCGTTGACGAGATCCGTGGCGGTGGTGACGCCGGCCCACTGCGCCACCTTGCCGAACATGCGCAGGCCGTTTTCCGACAGGCCCACGGTGCGGAACGGATTGCCGATCAGCCGCATCACCGGAAACATGGCGGCGAATTCGCACAGCTCGCCGCTGGGCTGGCCGTCGGCGAAGCGGCTGATGCCTTCGATATCCGTATCGCGGTCGATGTCGGCACGGGCCAGCATCGGCGTGTTCACATTCATGAGATGCATGCTGGCGTGCATCACCACCACCGGCCGGTCGGCCGACACCGCGTCCAGGTCGCGCACGCTCATGCGCTGGCCGCCGAAGAAAATGGGATCGAAGCCCCAGCCGATCAGTGTCTGTTCCGGCGCCAGGCCGGCGGCGAATTCCCGCAGGCGCGCGGCCACCGCCGCGAAGCTTCGCAGGCCCGGCCACACGCGGCCGTCGGGCCCGCGGCGGTCGTAGTAGCCGACGTAGGCAAACTGCCACATGCCCCCTTCCGGCAGATGGCAGTGCCCCTCCACCAGCCCCGGCATCAGGACGTGGTCGGCGTAGCGCTCGTCCAGGTCGGCGGGTCCCCAACCGGCCAGGTCTTCGCGGCTGCCCACGCCCAGGATGCGGCCGTCGCGCACCGCCACGTGCGTGGCGCGCGGCTGGGCCGGGTTCATCGTCAGGATGGCGCGGGCGGCAAAAATGGTGGTGCGGGCGGCTTGCGCCGGTCCCGGATGCGGGGCGTCATGCATGCTGCTTGCTCCTGTTCGTGATGTCCGACAGCGCCTGAAGGTCGGGCTTGTTCCAGGCCTTGCCCGGCACCGAATCGATCAGGCGGCGCGTGTATTCGTGTCGCGGGTGGTAGAAAATCGTGGCGGCGCGGTCCAGCTCCACCAGTTGCCCGTGCCGCATCACGGCGATGCGGTCGCAGATCTGCGCCGCGACGCGCAGGTCGTGCGTGATGAACAGCACCGACAGATCGAACTGGCCGCTGATGGTCTTGAGCAGGTCCAGCACCTGCGCCTGGATCGACACATCCAGCGCCGAGACCGCCTCGTCGGCCACCAGCAGCCGCGGCTTGAGCGCCAGCGCGCGGGCGATGCCGACCCGCTGGCGCTGGCCGCCCGAGAACTGGTGCGGATAGCGCTCCCCCGCGTCGCCGCCCAGTCCCACCAGGGCCAGCAGTTCGCGGGCCTCGCGCAGCGCGGTCTGGCGGCTCTCGCCAAAGCCGATGGGCCCCTGCGCGACCGAATCGATCACGCGCTGGCGCGGGTTGAGCGAAGCGTAAGGGTCCTGGAACACCATCTGGATCTGACGCCGGTAGGGCCGGAAATCCCTTGGCGTCATGCCGACCAGTTCGCGGCCGTCCAGGCGCACACTGCCGCTGTCTGGCGCCACCAGCCCGATCAGCGCGCTGCCGAGCGTGGACTTGCCCGAGCCCGATTCGCCCACCAGCCCCAGGGTCTCGCCCTGGCGGATCTCCAGCGAAATATCCCGCAATGCCTCGACCCGGCGGCCTCCGGTGACGTAGGTCTTGCACAGCTTGGCCACGGTCATCAGCGGCGGCGTGGCGGCGGCCTCGTCCTTGCCCTCGGGCTTGTGCGGCACCGCCGCGATCAATTGACGGGTGTAGGGATGTTGCGGCCGGTTCAGGATCTCGGCGGCCGCGCCCGCCTCCACCACCGCGCCGTGGCGCATCACCACGATGCGGTCGGCAATGTCGGCCACCACGCCAAAATCATGGGTAATGAAAATGACGCCGATCCCCATGCGCCGCTGGATGTCCTTGATAAGTGCCAGGATCTGCGCCTGCGTGGTCACGTCCAGCGCGGTGGTGGGCTCATCGGCGATCAACACGTCCGGCTCCAGCGCCAGCGCCATCGCGATCACCACGCGCTGGCGCTGACCGCCGGACAACTGGAATGGAAAGGCCGCGTACATGGCGCGGGGATCGGGCAGCAGCACCTGACCGAACAGCTCCAGGACCCGCTGCCTGCGCGCGTCGGCGTCCATGTCCGTGTGCCAGGCCAGCACCTCCTCCACCTGCCGGCCCACGCGCATGACGGGATTGAGCGCGGTCATGGGCTCCTGGAACACCATGCCGAACCTGCGGCCGCGCAGCCCCTGCCATTCGGCCGCCGACAGGCCGACCAGGTCGCGCCCGTCGTACAGGATACGGCCCTGGGTCACGCGCAACTGATCCGGCGGCAGCAGGCCCATGATGGCCTGCGCGGTGACCGACTTGCCCGATCCCGACTCCCCCACCACGCACAGGATTTCGTTGCGGTTGACGGTGTAGGACACGCCGCGCACCACCACCGGGCCGCCGTGGGCGGCGGACACGCCGAGATCGCGGACTTCAAGCAAGGCGCTCATCAGCTTCTCCGTTTGCTGGCCAGCTTGGGATTGAGGGCATCGTTCAGGCCGTCGCCGATCAGGCTGACCGCCAGCACCGTCAGGAAAATGGCCGCGCCCGGCAACGTCACCGCCCACCAGGCAGTCAGGATGTAGGGGCGGTTGCTGCCGATCATCAGGCCCCAGCTCATCACGTTGGGATCGCCCAGCCCCAGGAACGACAGGCCCGCCTCGAACAGGATGGCGGTGCCGATGGCCAGCGTGGCCGAGACGATCAGCGGCGCCAGCGCGTTGGGCAGGATCACGCGCCAGATGATGCGCGCGTTGCTGGAGCCGATCACTCTTTCGGCCAGCACGTATTCGCGCCGCTTCAGGCTCAGGAATTCCCCGCGCGCCAGGCGCGCGGTGGCGGTCCAGCTAACCACGCCGATGGCCACGGCGATGGTGCCGAGCGACGGCGAGAACAGCGTCACCAGCACCATGGCGAACAACAGCGCCGGCAGCACCTGGAAGAACTCGGTGATGCGCATCAGCGTTTCATCGACCCAGCCGCCGTAGTAGCCGGCCAGCGCGCCCACGGTGATGCCGATGGCCATCGACAGCACCGCCGCCACCACGCCGACCAGCAAGGTGGCGCGCCCGCCATGGATGATGCCGGTCAGCACGTCCCGGCCCATATAGTCCGAGCCCAGCAGCAGCTCGCCGCCAGGCGGCTCCATCGGCGCGCTGGCGATCTCGAAGGGATCGGCCGGCATCACCAGGGGGCCGATCAGCACCACCGCCAGGATGGCGGCCAGCAACAGCAAGCCGATCAGCGCGCCCGGATTGCGGGCGAACGCGCGCAGCGCTTCGTACGATGGCCGCGCCGCACGGGCGGCCGCCGGCGCGGGCGCGCCGGACAAGGCGGGAGGAACGTGGCTCATGAGGTCTTTATCCTGGGATCGATCAGCCGGTAGGCCAGGTCGGTAAGCTGGTTCATCACCACCACCAGCAGGGACGCGAACAGCAGGATGCCGAGCAGGGTCGGATAGTCGCGCCGCAGCACGGAATCGAACGCCAGCCGGCCCAGCCCCGGCCAGTTGAAGACCGTTTCCACCAGGATGGCGCCGGCCAGCACGTTGCCGAATTGCAGGCCGAGCATGGTCACCACGGGCAGCACGCCGTTGCGCAGCGCGTGCCGGTACAGCACGGTGCGCTCGGGCAGGCCCTTGGCGCGCGCGGTGCGGATGTAGTCGGCCGCCAGCGCATCCATGACGCTGGCGCGCGCCAGCCGGCTGTACTGCGCCAGGTACACGAAGGCCAGCGTGAAGGCCGGCAGCACCAGGTGGTGCAGCACGTCCAGCGCGCCGGCCCAGCCGCCCTCGGGCCCGCCCGCCGAGCGCATGTCCGACACCGGGAACCACGGCAGCAGCGACGCGAACAGGATGATCAGGATGATGCCGGTCCAGAACACCGGCGCAGAATAGCCCACGATCGACAGCAGCGTGATGCCCTGCGACAGCGGCCCGTTGGGCTTGCGCGCCGCCAGCGCCCCCAGCGCGGTGCCCGCCAGGAAGGCGCTGGACACCGACGTCAGCACCAGCAGCAGCGTGGCCGGCACCCGCTCCCAGATCAACTGCGCCACCGGCAGGTTGAAGAAGTAGGAATAGCCCAGGTCGCCGCGCGCCACCTGCGACAGATACAGCCCCAGTTGAACCAGGAACGGCCGGTCCAGCCCGTACTGGGTGCGCAACTGGGCCCGCAGTTCCTCGCTGATGCCGCCCATGGAGCCGGCGATGGTCTCGACCGGATCGCCCGGCGAGATGTGGATCAACACGAAGTTAAGCGTCACCACCGCCAGCAGCAGCACCACGGCATAGCCGATGCGACGCGCGAGATAGCGCAACATGGCCGCTCTCCTATTGCAGCCAGGTGTCGTCCAGCGGCGACAACAGGCCCCAGATGCCATCGGGCAGGCCATGCACCTTCCTGGAGGACAGCGTGTGGTACGGGATGACCGTCAGGAAATCGATCGGCAGGTCCTCGGTCACGATCTGCTGGAACTGCGCATACAGCGCGCGGCGCCGGGCCTCGTCGGTTTCGGTGCCGGCCTGCGCCAGCAGTTCGTCGACTTTGGGATTCCTGTAGGACTGCGTGTTGGTCCAGATGATGTCGCGGATATTGCTCGACAGATAGGTGCGGTGCACGCCGATCACCGGATCGCCCCAGTTAAAGACAATGTCGGTGGTCATGTCGAAGTCATGGCTGGCGATACGCTTGGCCCAGGTCGGAAAATCGGGCGAGGCGCGCACCTGCACCGCGATGCCGATCTTCTTCAGCTGGCTGCGCAGGTATTCGGCGACGTTCTTGCCCTGCACGTCGCTGCCCGGCATGTAGTCGACCGTCAGCGCCATGCGCTCGCCCTTGCCGTCCTTCTTGAAGCCGGCTTCATCCAGCAACTGCTCGGCCTTCTTCAGGTCCAGCGGATACTTTTTCAGGTCCTGGGTCGCGTAGGGACTGGAGGCCACGATCGGCCCGTCCGCCGGCTTGGCGAAGCCGGCGTTCAGCGCCTTGGTGATGAACCCCTTGTCGGTGGCGTAGGCGATGGCCTGCCGCACGCGCACGTCGTCCAGCGGCTTGCGCGCGGTATTGAACGCCAGCCAGCCAAGCGCGCCGATGCCCTCGTAGCCGCGATCGGTCATGACGATCTGCGGATTGTCCTTGGCGCGGCGCAGGATGGTCGGCTCGGTCATGTACGGCAGCACGCCGATGTCGCCGCGCTCCAGCCCGATCAGCAGGTTGGTGGCGTCGGGATTGATCTTCACCACCACCCGGTCCAGGTAGGGCTTGCCCTTTTCGAAGAACTTGTCGAAGCGCTCCAGCACGATCTCCTGGCCCGGCTTGAAGTCCTTGAGCGTAAAGGGGCCCGAGCCGACCACGTTGGCCGAATTGCGCGGATGGTTCTTCAGGTCCTGCCCGTCGCCATAGATGTGCTTGGGCAGCACCGGCATCAACGCCGGCGACAGCGCCAGCAGGATCGCCGGATGCGGTTTGCTCATGCGCAGCACGGCGGTGTAGGGATCGGGCGTGTCGACGCTTTCGACGGGCGCCAGCATGCTTTGGAACGGATGATTCTGCTTGACCGCCATCACCGAGAACGCCACGTCCTCGGACGTGACCGGCTGGCCGTCGTGGAACAGCGCGTCGTGGCGCAGGTGCAGGGTCAGCGATTTGGCGTCCGGCGCCAGCTCCCACGACTGCGCCAGGTAGGGTTGCGGCTTCCAGTTGGCGTCGTAGCGCAGCGGGCTGGCGAACAACTGGGCGCTGGGCAGCGCCGTGGCGATGCCCGATTGCACCGCGCCATTCAGGTGCCGCGGCACCTGGGTCGAGCCGATCACCAGCGTGCCGCCCGGCTTGGGCGCGTCGGCGGCCCGCGCCGCGTGCGTGCCGGCCATCAAGGCCCATGCTGTCAGTATTGCGGCAAAGCCGCGTGTCGCGCTGCGCATCATCCACCCCTTGGCATTGTTGGCATGAGCCATTCAAACGATGGCTATGGCGCTAGCCTAGTCAACCCGGGGGGTCCGGCTTAGTACCAAACCGCCGGACTTGATGGTGCCAGGCCGGCGGGCGACCCGATTCAACGCGCGCCGGCCGCCAGCGCCCGCGCATACAGCGCCGCCACCGCGCAGCTGTCGACCCGCGCCTGCACCGCGTCCGAGCGGCTGGTCAGCAGCACCGGCACGCGCGTGCCCAGCACCAGCCCGGCGGTGGCCGCGCCAGCCAGCCAGGTCAGTTCCTTGTAGAGCATGTTGCCGGCCTCGATATCGGGCACCAGCAGGATGTCGGCATCGCCCGCCACCGGCGAGACGATGCCCTTCTGCTCGGCCGCCTGGCGCGAGATGGCGTTGTCGAACGCCAGCGGACCGTCGATCTGGCCGCCGCGGATCTGCTGGCGGTCGGCCATCTTCGACAGGGCCGCCGCGTCCAGCGTGGCCGGCATCGCCGGGTTGACCGATTCGGTGGCGCACAGCACCGCCACCTTGGGCCGCGCCACGCCCAGCGCGCGCGCGAGGTCGATGGCGTTCTGCGCGATGTCGGCCTTCTCCTGCAGGGTCGGGGCGATGTTGACGGCGGCGTCGGTCAGGATGAACAGCTTGGGATACGCGGCCGCCGCCATCACGAAGGCATGGCTGATGCGCCGGCCGGTGCGCAGGCCCGATTCGCGCGCCACCACCGCCGACATGAAGTGGTCGGTGTGCAGACTGCCTTTCATCAGCATGCCGACGGCGCCGTCGCGCGCCAGGCCGGCGGCGGCGCGCGCGGCGGCCACCTCGTCGTCGGGCGTGTCGACGATCTCCAGCGAGCCGGCACGCAGGCCCAGTTCGGCCATCAAGGCCGCCAGCCGGGCCGCCGGCCCGACCAGCAGCGGCTCGATGTAGCCGGCTTCTCGCGCCTGCACCGCGGCGCCCAGGCTGGACGCGCACAGCGGATAGGCCACCGCCGTGCGCACCCGCCCCGCCGACAGCGCCGCGGCCCGCAGCGGCTCGAACAAGCGGTCGCTGGCCATGGCGTCAGCCGCGCACCGGGTCGATCGGCAGCGGCACCTCGCCCGGCTGGAACGGCTGGTTGACGTAGCGCTTGTACTTGTCCAGCAGGCGCAGCGGCTGCTTGAGCGCGTCGCGGCGGAACGGATCGCCCAGCTCCTGGCTCACCATCATCTCCAGCACGGTGGTCTTGCCCTCGGACTGCGCCTTGCACGCGGCCTGCAGCGCCGCGCCGACCTGGTCGGCATGCTCGACCCGGATGCCCTCGGCGCCCATGGCCCGCGCCAGTTCCGCGAAGTTGGGATTCTGCAGGTTGCTGCCGACGAAACGGCGGCCGTAGAAATCCACCTGGTTCTTCTTTTCCGCGCCCCACTGGCCGTTGTGGAACACCACCGCCGTCACCGGGATGCGTTCGCGCACGCAGGTCAGCAGTTCCTGGAAGCTCATGCACCAGGCGCCATCGCCAACGTAGGCCACCGCCGGCCGGTCCGGGCGCCCAAGCTTGGCGCCGATCAGCGCGGGCAGCGCGTAGCCGCAGTTGCCGAAGCTCATGGCCGCCAGCATCGAATCCGGTTCGTCGAAGCGCAGGTAGCTGTTGGACACCGAGCAGATGTTGCCGATGTCGGTGGACACCATCACATGCTTGGGCATGGCGCGCTCCAGTTCGCGCAGCATGCGGCGCGGATGCATGCGGCCGCCGCCGTGCTCGATGATGTCCAGGCTCCAGTCGTCGCGCTCGTGCGACCAGCCGTCCAGTTCCTTTTCCCAGGCGCTTTTCTGCGCCGCGATCTCTTCGCCGCGCGCCGCCTTGGTGGCCACGCAGGCGACCTCGCGATCGCGCAGTTTCGCGGCGAGCGCCGCCGCCGCCGGCTTGGCGTCGCCGCAGATGCCCACCGACACCGGCCGCACCAGGCCCAGCATGCGGTGGTCGGCGTCGACCTGGATGATGCGCGCGTTCTGCGGCCAGTAGTCCAGCCCGTGCTGCGGCAAGGTGCCGAAGGGTCCCAGGCGCGTGCCCAGCGCCAGCACCACGTCGGCCTGCGACAGCAGCTTCATGCCGGCCTTGGAGCCCTGGTAGCCCAGCGGCCCGCACCACAGCGGATGGCTGGCCGGGAAGGCGTCGTTGTGCAGGTAGCTGGTGACCACCGGCGCGCCCAGCAATTCGGCCAGCGCCACGCATTCGGCCTGGCCGGCCGAGAACAGCACGCCGCCGCCGGCGACGATCACCGGGAATCTGGCGCTGGCCAGGAGGCGCGCGGCCGCTTCCAGGTCCTCGTCGGACCCCGGGCCGCGGCGGATGCGGCGCGGCTCCGGAATCGCCACGTCGATCTCGCCATAGAAATAATCGCGCGGGATGTTCAACTGGGTCGGGCCTCGCTCGGCCAGCGCGTTGTCGAAGGCCTTGGCGGTGAATTCGGCCATGCGGTCGGGGCGGTTGACGTGCGCCTGGTACTTGGTGATGCGCGAGAAGATCGGCAACTGCTCGGTTTCCTGGAAGCCGCCCAGGCCCATGCCGGACGTGCCGGTCTCGGGCGTGATCGCCACCACCGGGCTGTGGGCCCAGTAGGCCGCGGCCACGCCGGTGACGAAGTTGGTGATGCCCGGACCGTTCTGCGCGATGCAGACGCCGTGGCGGCCGGTGACGCGCGAATAGCCGTCGGCCATGTGGGCGGCGCCCTGCTCGTGCACCGTCGGCACGAAGCGGATGCCGGCGGCCGGGAACAGGTCCAGCGCGTCCATGAAGGCCGAGCCGACGATGCCGAAAACGTCCTTGACGCCCTGCGCCACCAGCGTCTCGACGAACGCTTCGCTGGGGGTCATGTGTTGTTTGCTGCTCATGGTCTCTCTCCTGGCGGACCGGCGCGGCTTGGATTGCATATTGGCCGGGGTGAACCGATACTGCAGCAGAACTCCCGCATTTCCCACCCTGCAGCGTTCCATTTTCTGCAGAATCCGCATCAACCTGGCGGCCTTTCGCCAAATCTTCAAATATTGAAAGATGAAAGACGAATCCTCCGCGGCGCTGCGCGCGCTATCCCTGCTGGAACAGGTCGCCGGTTCCGAGACGCCGGTATCGCTGGCGGCGCTGACCGAGGCCACCGGCCTGCCCAAGCCATCCGTGCTGCGCATCGTGTCGCGGCTGGTGGACGCCGGCATGCTGCTGCGCGAGCCCGCAGGCAAGAGCTACATCACCGGCCCGCGGCTGGCGCTGCTGGCGCGCGACACCCTGCTCAATTCGCCGCTGCGGGCCGAGCGCCACCGCATCCTCGACAGCCTGGTCGACGAGATCGGCGAAACCTGCAACTGCACCATGCTGGACGGCGACGAGGTCATCTACCTGGACCGGGTCGAGACCGCCTGGCCGCTGCGCGTCAACCTGCAGCCCGGCTCGCGCGTGCCGCTGCATTGCAGCGCCAGCGGCAAGCTGTTCCTGGCGCACATGCGGCGCGAGGCGCGCGCGCGGCTGCTGGCGGCGGCGCCGCTGCCGCGCTACACGCCCAACACGCTATGCGACGCGGCGGCGCTGGAACGCGAGCTACTGGCGATCCGCAAGGAAGGCGCCAGTTTCGACCGCGAGGAATTCCTGCTGGGCATCGTCTGCATGGCGGTGCCCATCATGCGCGGGCGCCGCGCCATCGCCGCCGTGGCGCTGCACGCGCCGATGGCGCGGCTGTCGATCGACGGCGCGCGCGCCTGGCTGCCGCGCATGCAGGAAGCGGCGCGGGCGCTGGCGGGCACCTACGAACCGTCGGCCGGATAGCGCCACGCGCCCCCGAATTGGCGCGCGCCCGGAGGCCGGTGCGTGCGCCGGTCCGGGCGCCCTCGGGACCCGCAGGCCTTACACTGTCGGCCGAATCCGTATTTATCGCAGTTCCTGCGAGAGCCCCTGCCGTGACCCAGACGCCCTTTACTTCCCTGCCCCTTTTGCCCGCCCTGCTCGATAACCTGCAAAGCCTGGGGTTCGAGCAGATGACGCCGATCCAGGCGCAAAGCCTGCCGCTGATCCTGGAAGGCCGCGACCTGATCGCGCAGGCCAAGACCGGCAGCGGCAAGACCGCTGCCTTTGGCCTGGGCGTGCTGCAGAAGCTCGATCCCACCCGCCTGACGCCGCAGGCGCTGCTGCTCTGTCCGACCCGCGAGCTGGCCGACCAGGTGGCGCAGGAGCTGCGCCGGCTGGCGCGCCAGATTGCCAACGTCAAGATCCTGACGCTGTGCGGCGGCGCCGCGGCCCGCCCGCAGGCCGAATCGCTGGCGCGCGGCACCCACATCGTGGTCGGCACGCCCGGCCGCATCCAGGACCACCTGGAACGCGGCAGCCTGGACCTGTCCGGCCTGACCACGCTGGTGCTGGACGAAGCCGACCGCATGGTCGACATGGGCTTCTACGACGACATCGTGGCGATCGCCTCGCATTGCCCCGCCAAGCGCCAGACCCTGCTGTTCTCGGCCACCTACCCCGACAACATCCGCAAGCTGAGCGCGCGCTTCCTGCGCAACCCGGCCGAGGTCAAGGTCGAGGCGCAGCATGACGCCAGCCGCATCGAACAGATCTTCTACGAGATCGACCCGGCCGAACGCCTGGACGCGGTGGCCAGGCTGCTGGCGCATTTCCGCCCGGTCTCGACGCTGGCCTTCTGCAACACCAAGATCCGCAGCCACGATCTGGTCGAACGCTTGCAGGCCGACGGCATCAGCGCCCTGGCGCTGAACGGCGACCTGGAACAGCGCGAGCGCGACGAGATCCTGATCCAGTTCGCCAACCAGAGCTGCGCCGTGCTGGTGGCCACTGACGTGGCCGCGCGCGGCCTGGACATCCAGAACCTGGGCGCGGTCATCAACGTCGACGTCACCAAGGACACCGAAGTCCACGTGCACCGCATCGGCCGCAGCGGCCGCGGCGACCAGAAGGGCCTGGCCCTGAGCCTGTGCTCGCCCGACGAAATGCGCTGGGCCAACCTGATCGAGCAATACCAGGGCGCGCCGCTGACCTGGGGCGACCTGAAATCGCTGCGCCCCAAGGCCGACCGTCCCCTGCGCGCGCCCATGGTGACGCTGTGCATCCAGGGCGGCAAGAAGGACAAGCTGCGCCCCGGCGACCTGCTGGGCGCCCTGACCGGCGACGGCGGCCTGGCCTTCGAGCAGGTCGGCAAGATCAACATCACCGAGTTCAACGCCTACGTGGCGCTGGACCGCAAGATCGCCAAGCAGGCTTTCTCGCGCCTGTCCAACAGCAACATCAAGGGCCGGCGCTTCCGCATGCGCTATCTCGAGGAACTGTAAGCATTCGTCAGCACCGACTGGCCGTCCCCCCGGCAAAACGCTTGCTGGTCACATTCCGGATTTGTAATAATGGCCCACCCCGCGCCAGCCGGCGCGGGAGCGGGAACCAAAGGCTCGGCGTGCGCTCCAACCGGCGCATCGCATCCCCCTTAACCACCATAAGAGAAATCCACCATGATCAAATCCGACGACACCGGCAAGCTGATCCTGCGCCTGACCCTCGGCATTCTGATTCTGCTCCATGGCCTGTTCAAGATCACCGGCGGCGGCGTCGGCGGCATCGCCGGCATGCTGTCCTCGCACGGCCTGCCCGGCTTTCTGGCCTACGGCGTCTACATCGGCGAAATCATCGCGCCGGTGCTGCTGATCATCGGCGTCTACACCCGCCTGGGCGGCCTGATCATCGCCATCAACATGGTGGTCGCGATCCTGCTGGCCCATACCGGCCAGATCGGCAGCCTGACCAACAACGGCGGCTGGGCGCTGGAACTGCAAGGCATGTTCCTGTTCACGGCCCTGGCCATCGCCTTCATGGGCGCCGGCCGCTTCAGCCTGGCCGGCAACGGCGGCCGCTGGAACTGACCGCCCCGGCGCCTCGCGCCACCCCTCAAGGCCGCCGCGAGGCGGCCTTTTTCATGGACGGCCGGCCGCTGGGCCGCGGGCCGGAACAATTGCTACGAACGACATCAACGGTCACGCCGGCGCAAACATCCGTCACCTGAAAGCTGTTTCGGATCCATTACAGACCCAGAACTCGCCCCCGCGGTCATGGCCTAATCCCTACGAGCCCAAGGAAGGCGTGACGCACGCCAGGCGCTCGGCAGGAGATCCCAAATGAAGAAGACGATTCTGTTGATGCTGGCGATGGCCAGCGCCCTGACCGGCTGTGTGGTGGTGCCGGCGCGCCCGGCTTATTACCGGCCGGCGCCTGCTTATTACTATTACCCCGCGCCGCACTATTACTATCACGGTGGCTACTACCACGGCTATTGATCCGCGCGCCGCGCCGCGCAAAGGAAACGCCATGAATGCCCTCGCCCCGCTTCCCCGCCTGCGCCCCCTGGCCGCCGTCGTGCTGATGACCGTCTGCGCCGGCGCAATGGCGCAGACGTACGCGCCGCCCGCCGCTCCAGCCGCCCCCGCCTACGACAACGGCGATCCCGCCAATGCCAACCTGGCGCCGATCGACCGCAGCCCGCAACCGCCTCCGCCCCTGCCGGTCTACACGCAGCCGCCCGCCCCCGGCGACGGCTACATGTGGGTGCCGGGTTACTGGAGCCTGAATCGCTACGGCTACTTCTGGGTGCCTGGCGCCTGGGTGCTGGCGCCCTACACCGGCGCGCTGTGGACCCCGGGCTACTGGGGCTTCGTCGACGGCGTCTACCTGTGGCATGCGGGCTACTGGGGGCCGCACATCGGCTTCTACGGCGGCGTCAACTACGGCTTTGGTTATATCGGCATCGGCTACGTCGGCGGTTACTGGGATCACGACCGCTTCTTCTACAACCGCGCCGTGACCAACGTGAATGTCACCCGCGTCACCAACGTCTACAACCACACGGTGGTGGTCAACAACAATATCGACAACCGCCGCATCAGCTACAACGGCGGCCCGGCCGGCATCCAGCGCCGGCCCGACCCGCGCGAGGTCGCCGCGCGCAACGAACCACACCATCCGCCCACCGACGTGCAACGCGGCTTCGTGCGCGAGGCCGGCGGCAACCGCGCCCAGTTCTTCGACCACAACCAGGGGCGGCCGCCGCAGGCGTTCGTGGACCATGCGCCGGGCCGCGGCGGGCCGGCTGCGGGACCGCGCCCCGGCGCGGGCCAGGGCAATGGGCCTGGAAATGGGCCAGGATATGGCCCAGGAAACGGTCCGGGAAGCGGCGCGCAGAATCGACCGGGCAATGGCCCGGACCGTGGACCGGGCGCCGCGACGCCCGGCGGCCCGCGGGCGGATTTCAATCGTGGCGGTGCCGGCGGCCCGCCTGCTGCGCAGGCGCCGGGGCAGCAGGCCCGCCCGCCGCAGGCACAGACGCCCGGCCAACCGCAAGCGCGGCAACCGCAAAACGCGCCGCAGGCCCAACCGCCGAGTCAAGCGCAATCGAGGCCGCCACAGGCCCAGCCGCCCAGTCAGATGCAATCGCGACCGCCGCAAGCCCAGCCCCAGGCACGGCCGCAGCAAGGGCCGCGTCCCGGCCCGGCCCCGGACAACCTGGCGCCCCGTGCGCCACGCGAGTCGCACGCGGCCCCCGCCAACCGCCCCGAGGCCCGGCCCCAGGGCAATCCGCAGCACGGCGGCGGGCGGCCATCCGGCGGCCAGGAACCGCAACGCGGCGGTGGCGGCGAGCGAGGCGCGCCGCATGAACGGGGTGGCCGCGACTGACCTCGCAACCACGGCCGCGTCGTCCGCCGGGCTGGATTCCTGCGGACGACGCGGCTACAGTGGTCAGGCCCGGCCCCGTCGATGTCCACGCGGCCCACGGCCCATCGATTCGCGGAGACCCCTATGAAGCGCCTTGCCCCCCTGTTTCTCGCCTGCGGCCTGCTGGCCGGCCCCGCCGCCCAGGCCGCCCTCAACGTCGGCGCGCCCGCGCCCGACTTCAGCGCCCAGGCCTCGCTCGGCGGCAACGTGTTCACCTTCAAGCTGGCCGAGGCGCTCAAGAAGGGTCCGGTGGTCCTGTATTTCTACCCCGCCGCGTTCACGGCGGGCTGCACCATCGAGGCCCATGATTTCGCCGAGGCCACCGACGAATACAAGTCGCTGGGCGCCACCGTCATCGGCGTCTCGGCCGACGACATTGACACCCTGAACAAATTCTCGGTCAGTGCATGCCGCAGCAAGTTCGCGGTGGCCGCCGATGGCGACGGCAAGATCATGAAGGCCTACGACGCGGTGCTGGACGCGCGGCCCGAGCGCGCGCAACGCGTGTCCTACGTGATCACGCCCGATGGCAAGATCCTGTACGAATACACCAACATGAATCCCGAGGCCCACGTCACCAACACCATGAAGGCGCTGCGCGACTGGAAGGCCGGCAAGAAATAACGCGGCCGCGATGCCGTCAATTGAACGGCCACACCGTCGGATGCGTGCCGGGCGGGCTGGACGGCCGGGTCCAGCGGGCCGGCGTGAGCGAGAACTGCGCGGCATGGCGCATCGCGATCAATTCGCCGAACCCCGATGCCTCCGTTTCCATCATGCCCTCGAAGCCTGGCATGGCGCGGTTCAGGCCGCCTTCGATGCGGCCCAGCGTGCGCAACCAATGCGCGGTCTGCGCCAGCGACACCTGTACATGCCAACTGCCGCCCTCGGTGGCCTGGCGCGCCAGCGCCACCTGTGCGCCGAACGCCATCAGGTAGCCCGAGGCGTGATCCAGGATCTGCATCGGCAGCGCCCTGGGCGCGTCCTGGCCAGCGGCCTCGGCCTCGGCATGGTTGAAGCCGGCGGCGGTCTGCACCAGCGAATCGAAGCCGCGCCGGCCCGACCATGGGCCGGAGGCGCCGTAGGCGGACAGGGACACGTAGACGATGCCCGGCCGCAGGCGCGCCGCGTCCTGCGGACCGAACCCCAGCGCGGCCATGCCGCCGGGCCGATAGCCCTGCACCAACACATGCGCGCTGCGCAGCAGATTGGCCAGCGCGATGCGGCCGTCGGCGGTGTCCAGGTCGGCGTGCACCGACAGCTTGCCGCGGCTGGTGTCGATCAGGTTGGCGATATTGGGCAGGTGCGGCGAATTCACCAGCATCACGTCGGCGCCGTAGGCCGCCAACGCCCGGCCACAGACCGGGCCGGCGATGATGCGGGTCAGGTCCAGCACGCGGATGCCCTGTAGCGGGCGCGGATCGTGCCCATACTTGGGCAGGGGCCGCGGGTCGGCCTCGCCGATGCGCTCGACCGTCAGCAGCGGCTGAGCCGCGATCGCCTGCCCTTGGGGGTGGCGGTCCCATTCATCGAAACTGCGCATGGCGGTGACCACCATGCCTGCGTCCGCCGCCACCTGCTCGAAATCCTGCGCGCGCCAGCGGCCCAGCGCCTGCTCGACCGCTTCGCGGGTGGCGCCGTCGCCGGTCGGACAGCCCAGCAAGGCCAGGGCGCCGTCGCGATGGTGCGGAAAATTGGCGTGGATGCGGACCCAGCCGCCATCGCCGCAGCGATACACGCCAGTGATCGGATCGCGCGGATCCGGCGAGGCGCCGTTGATGAGGAAGTGGCTGCGGCATTCCTGCGCCGCGTGCAGCATGTCCACGCCAACCTGCTGCCGCTCGCCGCCACGCAGATGCCACAACTCGGCCGCGGCCAGCGCCGCCGCCGCCATGCTGACCTGGGCCGCCGTCCCCACCGCGAATGAGGACGGCAGCACCGGCTCGTTACCGATCAGCACCACGTGCTCGAGCGATTCGCCGGGCAGGTCGAAGGAACGCCACAGATCCTGCAATACATCGCCTGGCGTCTTGGCGGCGGGTGCGCGTCCCCTCAGGAAGGACGCGCGGAAATCCATCAGATGTCCCATGGCGTTCATTCTTTGCTTTGTCGGTAATTGGATTACATGGCGCGGGCCGCGGCGGCGTCAATAAGGCGGCGGCGCCAGCGTGTTTCATGGTTTGACCGCCGGCCGGGCGGCATCGCCCGGGCATCCGCCGTCCCCCCCTGCGCCCGCTGGCGGCGCACGCGCCGTCACCGCCGTCACATCTACTCGTAGTTTTTACATGGTGTGGGCAGCCGCCCGGCTCGCGGAGGCGCCGCCGGGGCGCGATAGAATGCCTGCCTTTGCCGCGCCCTTCCCGCCGCCCCTTTCCGGAACGACCGCCCTCATGCATACCCTGATCTGGCTGCGCACCGACCTGCGCCTGCACGATAACCCCGCCCTGGCAGCCGCGGCGCAGGCGGGCACGGTCACTGCCCTGTTCATTGCCGCGCCGGGCCAATGGCGCCGCCACGGCGAGGCGCCGGCCAAGGTCGACTTCTGGCTGCGCAACCTGCGCGAGCTGTCGCGGGACCTGGGCCGCCTCGGCATTCCGCTGAAGCTGCTGACGCTGGACACCTGGGACCAGGTGCCCGAAGCGCTGGCCGGTTTCTGCCGTGAACACGGCATCGCGCAGGTGCACGCCAACACCGAATGGGCCGTCAACGAGCGCCGCCGCGACGACGCCGTGGCGCAGCGGCTGGCCGAGGCCGACATCGACTGGCACCTGCACCACGGCGCCTCGCTGCTGCGTCCGGGCACCGTGGTGACCGGCAAGGGCGACTGCTACCGTGTCTACACCCCATATGCGCGCGCCTGCCGCGAACGCCTGCGCAGCGCCCCGCTGCGCGCGACGCCGGCGCCCAGGCCGCAGGCCGCGCCGGCCTGGCAGGCCGACCCGCTGCCCGACGCGTTCGACGGCTACCCGCCCGCCAGCGACGCCATCCGCGCGCTGTGGCCGGCCGGCGAGACCGCGGCGGGCGAACGACTGGACGCCTTCGTCGATGGGGTCATCGACGCCTATCGCGACGAACGCGACTTCCCCAGCCTGCCGGCCACCAGTTGCCTGTCCCCGTACCTGGCCGCCGGCGTGCTGTCGCCGGGCCAGGCCCTGCGCGCGGCGCAGGCGGCCAACCACGGCGAGCTGGAGAGCGGCAATGCCGGGGCCGCCACCTGGATCAACGAACTGCTGTGGCGCGAGTTCTACCAGCATCTGCTGGCGGCCTGCCCCGAATTGTCGATGCACCGGCCGATGAAGCCGGAAACCGCCGCGGTGCCGTGGCGCGACGCGCCCGACGACCTCGCGGCCTGGCAGCAGGGCCGCACCGGCCTGCCGATCGTCGATGCCGCCATGCGGCAATTGCTGGCGCTGGGCTGGATGCACAACCGGCTGCGCATGGTCACGGCCATGTTCCTGTCCAAGAACCTGCTGATCGACTGGCGCCTGGGCGAAGCCTGGTTCATGGCGCACCTGGTCGACGGCGACCTGGCGGCCAACAACGGCGGCTGGCAATGGAGCGCGTCCACCGGCGCGGATTCCGTGCCCTACTTCCGCGTTTTCAATCCGCTGTCGCAATCGCGCAAGTTCGATCCCCGCGGCGTGTTCCTGCGCGAATGGCTGCCCGAGCTGGCCCACCTGGACGACAGCGCCATCCACGATCCCAGCCCGATGGAACGCGCGGCGGCCGGCTATCCCCTGCCCATCGTCGACCTGGCGCAGAGCCGCCTGCGCGCGCTGGAGGCCTTCGGCAACCTGCCCAAGGCCTGAGCCGGCCGGCCAAAAATCGTCCATCACATCACGGCCCAGCCCGCTTGCGGCCGTTTACGTTTCGCATCGTTTCAAAATATTTTGATGTAGATCAACCCGGCGATATCGCCCGTCCCCGATGATCCGGCAGCAGCAACACGCCCCCGCCCATCAGAGGACGAAAGACGCATGCGCAACAACCAGCCGGTCTACGACAAGGAATACACGCTTCACGACGAGCAGTACCTGATCTCGCGCACCGACGCCCGCGGCCGCATCATCTACGCCAATCCCGCGTTCGTGGAGGTCAGCGGCTTCGCCCGCGAGGAACTGGTGGGCGCGGCCCACAACATCGTGCGCCACCCCGACATGCCGGAAGAGGCGTTCGAGGACCTGTGGCGCACCATCCAGCGCGGCGAATCCTGGACCGGCGTGGTCAAGAATCGCCGCAAGGATGGCGGCTTCTACTGGGTGCTGGCCAACGTCACCCCCATCATCGAGCGCGGCGAGACGGTCTGTTATGCCTCGGTGCGGGTCAAGCCGACCCGGGCCCAGATCGACGCCGCGGACGCGGCCTACCGGCAACTGCGCGCCGGCACCGCGCGCGGCTTCAGGCTCAGCCGCGGCCAGGTCAAGCCGACCGGCCTGCGCGGCGTACTGGCGCGTCTCAAGATTTGGCGCCTGACCGGCGTGCGCTCGCGCATGCTGGCCTGGGCCATGCTGGCTTCGACGCTGTTCCTGGGCGCGGCCGGCGTGGCGCTATACGGCATGCTCGACCGCATGAGCACCGAGGAGATCGCGCTGGCGGCGGCCATGCTGGCCGGCGGCGTGATCCTGATCTTCGCCTCGGGCTGGGGCTTTGCCCGCTCGATCACCGGCCTGCTGGTCACCGCCACCGACTTCACGCGCCAGATCGCCGCTGGCAACCTCAGCACGCCGCTACCCCCCGCCAGCATCCGCGACGAGATCGGGGCCCTGAAATTCTCGTTGGAAGTGATGCGCAAGAGCCTGGTCAGCATCACCCGCGACGTCCACAGCGGCATCGAAAGCGCGCTGACCTCGGCCGCCGAAATCGCCGATGGCAATGCCGACCTCTCGGCCCACACGCAGCGCCAGGCAGCCTCGCTGGAGGAAGCCGCGGCCAGCATGGAACAACTGGCGTCCACGGTGAAACAGACCGCCACCAACGCGCACGGCGCCGACCAGATGGCCAACCAGGCGTCCGACGTGGCCAAGCGCGGCGGCGAGGTTGTGGACGACGCGGTGCGGGCGATGCAGGGCATCGTGCAAAGCACCGCGCGCATCCGCGAGATCGTCGGCATCATCGACGGCATCGCCTTCCAGACCAACATCCTGGCGCTCAATGCCGCAGTGGAAGCGGCCCGCGCCGGCGAGGCCGGCAAGGGTTTCGCGGTGGTGGCCTCCGAAGTGCGCAGCCTGGCGCAGAAAAGCGCCACGGCAGCGCGCGAGATCAAGGAACTGATCGAGGCGTCGAACCACAAGGTCGAGGACGGCGTGCGCCACGTCGAGCGCGCCGGCGAGGCCATGCTCGACATCGTCGGCTCGGTGCAGCAGGTGACCCAGATCGTCAACGAGATTGCCGCCACGTCCAACGAGCAGCACACCGGCATCGACAACGTCAGCCGCACCATCTCGGAAACCGACAGCGCCGCGCAAAGCAACGCGGCGCGGGTGGAGCAGGCCAGCCTGGCGGTCGACAACCTGCGCACACGCGGGGCCCAACTGCGCCACGCCATCGAGGTGTTCCGCATCGCCGGCGCCCAGACCGTGTTGCCCAAGCGCGCCGCCGCGCCCGTGACAGCGGCGTTGATCACCGCGCCCCGGCAAGGACAACCATTGCTGGAACGGCGCCCCTCATAGCCCCGGCGCCGGCGTGGATTCGGGCGCGGACCCGGCCGGCCAAGCGGCAATAGCGGGTCACTCTTGCGGCGCGGCGGCCTCCTTGTCGAGCCGCTTGATGAATACCAGCAATTCCTTCTCGACCTGCTTGTCGCCGCGCGCCTGCGCGGCCTTCAGGCCCGACTCCCAGGCGGCGCGGGCGCCAGCCTTGTCGCCGCGGCCGAGGCAGGCCTTGCCCAGCCACTTCCAGGCCACCGAGTAGGCCGGATCGAACACCAGCGAGGCGCGCAGATGCGTCTCGGCGTCGCCGTAGCATTCCTGCTCGGCGTAGGCCTTGCCCAGCGAGAATCGCAACAACATATTGTCGGTGCCTTTGGCCAACATGGTTTCCAGTCGATCGATCATTTCCCGCATGCCCGGCCTCCTTTGCGCCGCTTGCGCTGACTGCGATGGCACATGATAGGCCGCGGACCGCCCATCGGCGGCAATGGCCCCGCGCCGCGCAGGGAAAGCGGCGGCGCATTGCACAAGCATCGGTTTCCTTGCGTTTCAAGCAGCGCCGCGACGGGAATGGCGGTGCGACTATCCTGTCACATGCTCAGACTCGGCCGCAACGCGCGCGGCCGACCCTGACCGCCTGCTGAAGGCAGGCCGCAACCGTCAACCCGCAAGGTGCCGCTTCATGCCGAACATGCGCCTTTTCCCGCGTCTCTTTTTCCCGCGCCGCCTTTTCCTGCGCCGCTTCTTCCTGCGTCGCTTCTTCCTGCGTCGCTTCTTCCTGCGTCGCCTCGCGGCCCGGCGGCCGCCATTGGCGGCCCTGGCGCTCGCCGCGCCCCTGCTCGCCGCCCCCCTGCTGGCCGCGGCCCCTGCGACGGCCGCGCCGCCCACCGCATCCAGACCCGCCACCGGCTCCGAGGCCCAGGCGCTCGAGGCCGCGCTGGTCAACCGCATCACCTGGGGCGCCACCCCCGCCGAGCTGGCGCGCATGCACCAACTCGGCCCGCAGCGGTACCTGCAGGCGCAGTTGCATCCCGACCCGAAGGCGCGCCTGCCCGCCGCCGTGCAGCAGCGCATCGACGCGCTGTCGATCTCGCGCCAAAGCGCCGAGGACGCGCACGCCGAACAGCGCAGCCTGCGCCAGGGCGCCAAGAACGCCGCCCCCGACGCCAGCCAGCAGGCCCAGCGCGACGCCCGCGCCATCTCGCGCCAGCGCGCCGACGACACCTCCAGCCGCGCGTTCTACCGCGCGCTGTACTCGCCCAACCAGTTGCAGGAACAGATGACCTGGTTCTGGATGAACCACTTCAACGTCTACGCGGCCAAGAACGACATCGGCACCTACATCGACCAGTACGAGGAACGCGCCATCCGCCCGCACGCGCTTGGCAAGTTCCGCGACCTGCTGGCGGCCACGCTGCGATCGCCGGCGATGCTGGCGTACCTGGACAACACCCAGAACGCCGCCGGGCACATCAATGAAAACTACGCGCGCGAACTGATGGAGCTGCACACGCTGGGCGTCAAGGGCGGCTACACGCAGGCCGACGTGCAGGAACTGGCGCGCATCCTCACCGGCCTGGGCATCCACAACCAGGACGGGCCGCCCAAGGTCCGGCCGGCGCTGCGCAATCAGGTGGTGCTGGACGGCCTGTTCCTGTTCAACCCGGCGCGCCACGATTACGGCGACAAGCGCTTCCTGGGGCACACCATCCGCGGCGCCGGCCTGGCCGAGGTCGACGAGGCCGTGGACCTGCTGGCGCGCCATCCCGCCACCGCGCGCTTCATCAGCGCCAAGCTGGCCGCCTACTTCATGGGCGACGCGCCGCCGGCCTCCGTGATCGACAAGATGGCCAAGACCTTCCAGGCCAGCGACGGCGACATCGCCGCCACCTTGCAGACGCTGTATGGCTCGCCGGAATTCACGCAGTCGCTCAAGACGGGCGTGTTCAAGGACCCGGTGCATTACGTTTACTCGGCACTGCGCCTGACCTATGCCGACCTGCCGCCCATCGTCACCCCGCGGCCGGGCCTGGCCATGCTGCGGCAACTGGGTCAGCCGTTGAACCAGCGCCTGACGCCCGACGGCTACCCGCAGGCGCAGTCGGACTGGGCCGGCTCGGGCCAGATGACCGCGCGCTTCGAAGTGGCGCGCGCCATCGCCGCCGCGCCGCAGGCCTTCTATCGCGAAGGCGACGACAAGGGGCCGGTGGAACTGCCGCGCCTGCCCGAGCTGTTGCGCGAGAACGCCGGCGACGGCCTGTTCGCGCGCCTGTCGCCCGCCACCCGCGACGCCATCGCCCAGGCGCAGAACCCCAGGGACGCCAACACCTATCTGCTGGCCTCGCCCGAATTCATGCGGCGCTGAGGCGCCGCGGGAGAAACCCATCATGGACCGCCGCCGCATCCTGCAACTCCTGGCCTCGGCGCCGCTCGTCTTCGGCGCCAACCGCCTGTACGCCGCGCCGGCCGCCGCCGGCAACAAGCTGCTGGTCGTCTTCATGCGCGGCGCGTACGACGCCGCCAGCCTGCTGGTGCCGGCCGGCAGCGACTTCTACTACGAGTCGCGCCCGAGCATCGCCATCGCCAGGCCCGGCAGCGGCGCCGGCGCCGCGCTGCCCCTGGCCGACGGCTGGGCCCTGCACCCGGCGCTGGCCGACAGCCTGATGCCCTTCTACCAGAAGCGCCAGTTGGCCTTCGTGCCGTTCGCCGGCACCGACGACACCAGCCGCAGCCACTTCGAGACCCAGAACCGCATCGAACTCGGCCAGGGCGCGGCCCGGGACAGGAACGGCGACTTCCGCTCGGGCTTCCTGAACCGCCTGGCCGCGACGCTTGGCGGCAAGGACGAACAGGCGGCGGCCTTCACCTCCGAGGTGCCGCAGATCTTCCGCGGCGCCGAACGCGTGCCCAACATCGACCTGGGCGGCGCGGCCCGCAAGTCGCGCCTGTCCGAGGCCGACAACCGCGCCATCGCCGCCATGTACCAGCACACCGACCTGGGCGCCTCGGTCGCCGAGGGCCAGCGCATCATGGGCGCCACGCGCGCCGAACTCGACGCCGAGATGGAGGCCGCCAGCGGCAACGCCGTATCGGCCGACAGGCTGGAACAGGAAGCGCGCCGTATCGGCCGCTTCATGCGCGACCGCTACAACCTCGGCTTCGTCGACGTCGGCGGCTGGGATACGCACGTCGGCCAGGGCGGCGCCAGCGGCATGCTGGCCAACCGGCTCGGCCAGTTGGGGCGGGCGCTGGCCGGCTACGCCGATGCGATGGGTCCGGCCTGGAAGCAGGCCACGGTGGTGGTCATCAGCGAATTCGGCCGCACCTTCCGCGAGAACGGCAACAAGGGCACCGACCACGGCCACGGCACGGTCTACTGGGTGATGGGCGGCAACGTGCGGGGCGGGCGCATTGCCGGCCGCCAGGTCGCGGTCAGGCGCGACACCCTGTTCCAGGACCGCGACTATCCGGTGCTCAACGAATACCGCGCGCTATTCGCCGGCCTGTTCTCGCGCCTGTACGGCCTGAGTCCGGCGCGGCTGGCGCAGGTGTTCCCGGGCATCACGCCGCTGGACCTGAAACTGGCCTGAACCAAGGGTATACCCGTATCGGCAACAGGGATTTGCGCCGGCGCGCGCGGGCCGCTGCTCTAAAATCCACGCTCCCTTCCCTGCCGCCGCGGCCCCGTGCGTCTCCGGCCCTCTCCCCGCTTTTACATGCCCCTGCATCTCATCGCGCTCGCCGCCGCCGCCTTCGGCATCGGCACCAGCGAATTCGTCATCATGGGCCTGCTGCCCAACGTGGCCGCCGACCTCGACGTCAGCATCGACATCGCCGGCCTGCTGATCACGGGCTACGCCATGGGCGTGGTGATCGGCGCGCCCATCATGGCCATCATCACCGCGCGGCTACCGCGCAAGGCCACGCTGATCGGCCTGGCCAGCACCTTCGTGCTGGGCAACCTGCTCTGTGCGCTGGCGCCCGGCTACGGCACGCTGATGGCCGCGCGCGTCTTCACCGCCTTCTGCCATGGCGCCTTTTTCGGCATCGGCGCGGTGGTGGCGGCCGACCTGGTGCCGCGCCACCAGCGCTCCAGCGCCATCGCGCTGATGTTCACCGGCCTGACGCTGGCCAACGTGCTGGGCGTGCCGCTGGGCACCGCGCTGGGCCAGGTGGCGGGCTGGCGCTCGACCTTCTGGGTGGTCAGCGGCATCGGGCTGGTCGCGGTGGCGGCGCTGGCGGCGTGGCTGCCGGGCCGCATCCCGATGCAGCCCGGCAACATCCTGCGCGAATTCCGCGTGCTGCGCGACGTGCGCGTGCTGTGGCCGCTGGTCGCCAGCGTGCTGGCCTCGGCCGCGCTGTTCTGCGTGCTGACCTACATCGCGCCGATCCTGCGCGACATCACCGGCGTGTCAGAACGCGGCGTGACCGGCGTGCTGCTGCTATTCGGCGTGGCGCTCACGGTGGGCAGCACGCTCGGCGGCAAGCTGGGCGACCGCAATCTGGAAGTGTCGCTGCGCCGCATCTTCCTGGGCCTGCTGCTGGTGTTCCTGGCGCTCAGCCAGGCCATCCACGCGCTGGCGCCAATGCTGGTGATGACCTTCATCTGGGGCACCCTCGGCTTTGCCGTGGTGCCGCTGCTGCAGACGTTGATCGTGGACCAGGCGGCCGAGGCCCCCAACCTGGCCTCGACGCTGAACCAGGGCGCCTTCAACCTGGGCAACGCCGGCGGCGCCTGGCTCGGCAGCCTGGCGCTGGGCCACGGGCTGCCGCTGACCGACCTGCCGTGGATGTCGGCGGCCATCACCGCGGCGGTGTTGCTGCTGACCCTGTGGGGCACGCGCTACTATGGGCGCCACGCCGGGATGGCGCAGCCGCCGCAAACCGGCGCGCTGGCCTCGTCCCGTTCCGACGCCTGACCCCAAGGAGCCCGCATGAGCACGATCTACGATTTCTCGGCCCGCGACATCCACGGCGCCGACCAGCCGCTGGCCGCCTACCGCGGCCGGGTGCTGCTGGTGGTGAACGTGGCCTCGAAATGCGGCTTTACGCCGCAGTATTCGGGCCTGGAAGAGCTGTACCGCGCCCTGCGCGACGACGGCCTGACGGTGCTGGGCTTCCCGTGCGACCAGTTCGGCCGCCAGGAGCCGGGCAACGAGGCCGAGATCCTCGACTTCTGCACCACGCAGTACGACATCACCTTCCCGCTGTTCGCCAAGATCGACGTCAACGGCGCCAACGCCGACCCGCTGTACCGCTGGCTCAAGGGCGAGAAGCCCGGCGTCTTCGGCACCGAGGGCATCAAGTGGAACTTCACCAAGTTCCTGGTGGGCCGCGACGGCCAGGTGATCAAGCGCTACGCCCCCACCGACACGCCGGCCGGGCTGAAGGACGACATCGTCCGCGCGTTAGCCGCGCCGGCCGCCTGACGGCTGCCAAGCCGGCAGCCGCGCCCGGATCCTGGCGCCGCCACAGGACGTGCCGCGCTGGCCTTCGCGCCGGCGACGCGCCCGATTCCGCCGTGCCCGTTCAACGCAACGGCGGCAGCCGGCGGCGCACGGTGTGCGCCTTGACGATGGCGGTGTTGGTCTCGGCGAACTCGGTCACGCGTTCCAGGATGCCGTCCAGATGCGTGATCGAACGCAGCACCACCCGCGCGATGAAGCAGTCATCGCCGGTGACCTTGTCGCATTCGACGAATTCCGGAATTTCCTGGATCAGGCCCTCGACCCGCCGCAACTGCCCGGGCAGCGGCCGGATGCGCACGATGGCCTCCAGCGTGTAGCCCAGCGCCACCGGATCGACGTCCAGCGTGTAGGCGCGGATCACCCCTGATTCCTCCAGCCGCCGCAGGCGGTCGGCCACGCTCGGCGCGGACATCCCGACCTGGCGCGCCAGGTCGGCGGTGGTGGTGCGCGCATTGGCCGTCAGCATCTCCACCAGGCGGCGGTCGATGCCGTCCAGGACCGGACTTTCATTCTTTAGGTCATTCTGCATAAATTCCACCCGAACGAAGGTTCAAACACAAAACTGCCGCAGCAACATCATATAACCGTGCTGATCGGCCTGGGATAATTTCTCCATCGAATCACGGACCCATGGTCCCCTGGAGCCTTCCATGTCCCCCTCATCCGATCGCATTGGCCTGGCCCAGATGGCCGCCGCCATGACCCTGTCCGGCACCCTGGGCGTGTTCGTCCTGGAATCCGGCCAGAGCGCCTGGAACGTGGTGTTCTTCCGCTGCGTCTTCGGCGCCCTGTCGCTGTTCCTGTATTGCTGGGCGCGCGGCCTGCTCAAGCCCGGCCTGTTCACGGCCCGCACTCTGGCGCTGGCCCTGGCCGCCGGCGCCGCGCTGGTGCTGAACTGGGTGCTGCTGTTCTCGGCCTACCGCCTGGCCTCGATCTCGCTGGCCACCGCCGTCTACAACGTGCAGCCCTTCTTCCTGATCGGCCTGGGCGCGCTGTTCCTGGGCGAACGGCCCACGCGCGGCAAGCTGGCCTGGTCGGTGATCGCCTTCGCCGGCCTGCTGCTGGTGCTCAAGCTCACCGACCACAGCGGCGGCGACGCCTATCTGTCGGGCCTGCTGCTGGGGCTGGGCGCGGCGGCGCTCTACGGCGTCACTGCCGTCATCGTCAAGCGCCTGAAGGGCATCCCGCCGCAGGTGCTGGCGCTGGTGCAGGTGACGCTGGGCGCGGTGATGCTGCTGCCGATGGCCGACTTCCAGGCGCTGCCCGCGGCCCCGCTGCAATGGGGCTACCTGGTGGCGCTGGGCCTGATCCACACCTGCCTGATGTACATCCTGATGTATTCGGCGATCCAGAAGCTGCCGACCACCTCGACCGCCGCGCTCAGCTTCATCTATCCGGCCGTGGCGATCCTGCTGGACCTGGTGGTGTACGGCCACCGCATGGACGCCACCCAGGTGCTGGGCGTGGCCATGATCTTCCTGGCGGCCGCCGGCGTCAGCCTGAACTGGCAGTGGCGCCTGCGCGGCGGCGCCCGGCCCGGCGCCGCCTGAACGGGGCCGGGCGCCAAACCCGCACCGCGCCCCCGGGTATTCGGCCGCCCGCCCGGGGCGCCGCTATCATGGACCTTCCGATCCGCCGGCAGTGGCCGGCGGCGCCAAGACGCTGAGGAATCCCCATGATCGATCTCTATTACTGGACCACCCCGAACGGCCACAAGATCACGATTTTCCTGGAAGAAGCCGGACTGCCTTACGAGATCCACCCGGTCAACATCAGCAAGGGCGACCAGTTCAAGCCCGAATTCCTGGCCATCGCGCCCAACAACCGCATTCCGGCCATCGTCGACCAGCAGCCCGCCGACGGCGGCGCGCCGCTGTCGCTGTTCGAGTCCGGCGCCATCCTGCAGTACCTGGCCGAAAAGACCGGCCGCTTCCTGCCCGCCGACCTGCGCGGCCGCGCCGAGGTCTCGCAATGGCTGTTCTGGCAGATGGGCGGCCTGGGCCCCATGGCCGGCCAGAACCACCACTTCTCGGGTTACGCGCCCGAGCGCATCCCCTACGCCATCGAGCGCTACGTCAAGGAAACCAACCGCCTCTACGGTGTGCTGAACAAGCGCCTGGCCGACCGCGAGTTCGTCGCCGGCGACTACTCCATCGCCGACATGGCGTCCTACCCCTGGATCGTGCCGCACGCCAAGCAGGGCCAGGACCTGAACGACTTCCCGCACCTGAAGCGCTGGTTCGACGCCATCGCCGCGCGCCCGGCCGTGCAGCGCGCCTACGCGCTGGCCGACAAGGTCAACACCGCGCCCTCGGTCAGCGACGACGAGTCGCGCCGCATCCTGTTCGGCCAGACCGCCCAGAACGTGCGCTGAGCGAGGCCGCCATGACCGATTCCCCGCTGCGGTTCCGCCGCGCGCGCCTGGGCGACCTGCCCGAGATCGTGGCCATGCTGGCCGACGACGAACTGGGCGCCAGGCGCGAAGATCCCTCGATTCCGCTCAACCCCCGCTACACTGCGGCTTTTGCCGCCATCGAGCAGGACCCGAACCAGTTCTTCGCGGTGGTCGAACGCGACGCGCGCCTGATCGGCTGTTTGCAGTTATCGTTCATACCCGGCCTGTCGCGGCTGGGCCAATGGCGCGGACAGATCGAAAGCGTGCGCATCGCCTCGTCGGCGCGCGGCCAGGGCCTGGGACGCGCCATGTTCGAGTGGGCCATCGAGCAGTGCCGGGCGCAGGGATGCGCGATGGTGCAACTGACCACCGACCGCGCCCGGCCCGACGCCCGCCGCTTCTACGAAAGCCTCGGCTTCGTGGCCAGCCATGACGGCATGAAACTGAGCCTGTAGCGCCGCCTCCGGCGCCAGGCCTGATACACAAAGGAGCGCCCATGCACGGCGAATACAAAGTCCCCGGCGGCAAGCTGGTGGTCGCGGACCTGGAAGTCCGCGACGGCCGCCTGGCCGATGTCCGCATCAGCGGTGATTTCTTCCTGGAGCCGCCCGAGGCGCTGGAAGCCATCAACCGCGGCCTGAACGGCCTGCCGGCCGACGCCGGCGAACTGGAACTGGCGCTGGCGGTGCAGTCGGCGCTGCCGCCCGACACCGAAATGTTCGGCTTCTCGGCCGAGGCCGTGGCGGTGGTGCTGCGGAGGGCGCTGGCATGACCCGCACCGACTGGAACGACTACGACTGGCAACTGATCCACGAAGCGCCGCAACGCCCCGCGCTGCACATGGCGCTGGACGCCGTCATCACCGACGAAGTCGGCGCCGGCACCCGCCCGCCCACGCTGCGCATCTGGGAATGGTCGGCGCCCGCGGTCGTGATCGGCCGCTTCCAATCGCTCAAGAACGAAGTCGATCCCGAGGGCGCCCGGCGCCACGGCATCGAGGTCGTGCGCCGCGTCAGCGGCGGCGGCGCCATGTTCATCGAGCCGGGCAACAGCATCACCTATTCGCTGAGCGCGCCGCAGGCGCTGGTGCACGGCATGAGCTTCCAGGAAAGCTACGCCTTCCTGGACGCGTGGGTGCTCCAGGCCCTGCAGGGGCTGGGCATCAAGGCCTGGTACCAGCCGCTCAACGACATCGCCTCGGACATCGGCAAGATCGGCGGCGCCGCCCAGGCCCGCCGCGCAGGGGCAGTGCTGCACCACGTCACCATGTCGTACGACATCGACGCCGATAAAATGGTGGAAGTCTTGCGCATCGGGCGCGAGAAGCTGTCGGACAAAGGCACCACCAGCGCCAAGAAGCGGGTCGACCCGCTGCGCACCCAGACCGGGTTGGCGCGCGAGGTCATCATCCAGCGCATGGTGGACACTTTCGCCAGCCTGCACCGGCTGACGCCGGGCCAAGTGGGCGCGGCCACGCTGGCGCAGGCCGAGGCCCAGGCCGCCGAGAAGTTCTCCACGCCCGAATGGACCGCGGTCGTCCCCTGAGGCGCCGCGGGTTTGAGTCGGAAGGTCGCGCCCGCGGGCGCGGCCGGGTTTTCTGGAGGTAGTTCAATGCGTCTTCCCCGCAAGCCGCGCGGCCTGTCCGCCGCGGGTTTGGGAGCCGTCCTGCTGGCCCTGGCCGGCTGCGGCAGTTCGCCCCCCGCCAACATCACGCTGGACTCGCCGACGGCGGCCGCCAGCACGGCCACGCCCGAGAAGATCGGCGACCTGGCCACCGAGCGCATCAAGTGGGCGTCCAACAAGCCCGATTGCAAGGGCGACTGCCCGCGCATCGAAATCGACAGCGTGGCCTTTCCCGGCATCCCCAAGCTGACCGCGCTGGTTGACCACGTGCTGGCCTACATGACCGGCACCGACGCCAATCGCCGCGGCCCGTACGAGACGCTGTCGGAATACACGCAATATTTCTGGTCCACCGCGCGGCCGCGCGACGCCACCTACTTCAAGGCCAGCGTCAAGGACACCGTGGGCGACATCGTCTCGATCGAGCTGCACACCGAGCAGTTCCTGACCGGCGCCGCGCACGGCATTCCCGCCACCCAGTACCTGAACTGGGAACGCAGCCGCGGCCGCGTCATGGCGCTGGACGAAGCGCTGATTCCCGGGCGCCGCGCCGAATACGTCGCCGCGTTGCGGCAGGCCCACGCCAAGTGGCTGGCCGGAAACAGCGACGCCAAGCGCGACCCGGCCGCCTATAACAAGATGTGGCCGTTCCAGGAAAGCGACAACTTCGCGCTCACGCGCGACGGCATCGTGGTCAAGTACGACGCCTACTCGATCGCCCCCTACTCGCATGGCGAGCCGGAACTGAGCATTCCGTACTCGGACCTGCGCGGCATCCTCAAGCCGGAACTGCTGCCCAAGTCCTGAGGACCCGCGCGTTCCGGCCGGCGGCGCCGGTGGCCGCCATCCCGCCGTAAGCGACGCGGCCCGCCCACTCCGCGGCCCGAAATGGAAACCGCCCCTGTCGGGGCGGTTTTCCTGTCTTCCTCTGGCTCCTCCGCGCGCCGGGCCGGGCCCGGCGCCAGAAGGACTTACGGGTACAGGCCGCGCACCTGGCGGGCCTGCAGGATGCGCGTGCAAGCCACGATGAAGGCGGCGGTGCGCAGCGTCACCTTGTGCTCCTTGGCCACCAGCGCGATCGAGGCGTAGGCCTCGCGCATGATGCGCTCCAGGCGCTGGTTGATTTCGTCCTCGCTCCAGAAGAAGCTGGAGAAGTCCTGCACCCATTCGAAGTACGACACCGTCACGCCGCCGGCGTTGGCCAGCACGTCCGGCACCACGTACACGCCGTGCTCGAACAGGATGTCGTCGGCTTCCGGGGTGGTCGGGCCGTTGGCGCCTTCCACCACGATCTTGGCGCGCACCTTGGCGGCGTTGTCGGCGGTGATCTGGCTTTCCAGGGCGGCCGGGATCAGGAATTCGGTTTCGAGCGTCCAGAACTCGTTCTTGTCCATCGCCTGGCCGCCGGAGAAGCCGCCCACGCCGCCATGCTGCGACACGTGCGACAGCAGCTTGTGGACGTCCAGGCCGGCGGCGTTGTGCACCGTGCCGGTATGGTCCTGCGCCGCGATGACCTTGGCGCCGGCCTCATGGAACAGGCGGGCGGCGGTGCCGCCCACGTTGCCGAAGCCCTGCACCACCACGCGCGCCTTGGACACGTCGATGTTCAGGTCGCGCGCGGCTTCGCAGCCGACCACGAACACGCCGCGGCCGGTGGCCTCGACGCGGCCCAGGCTGCCGCCCAGCGCGATCGGCTTGCCGGTCACGACGCCGGTGGCGGTCGAGCCTTCGTTCATGGAGTACGTGTCCATCATCCAGGCCATGGTCTGGGCGTTGGTGTTCACGTCAGGGGCGGGAATGTCCTTGGACGGGCCGATGATGACGCCGATTTCCGAGGTGTAGCGGCGCGTCATGCGCTCGATCTCGGACTGCGACAGCTTGCGCGGGTCGACGCGGATGCCGCCCTTGGCGCCGCCGTACGGCAGGTTGACCGCGGCGTTCTTGACCGACATCCAGGCGGCCAGCGCCATCACTTCCGACAGCGTCACGTCCTGGTGGAAACGCACGCCGCCCTTGCCCGGGCCGCGCGAGGTGTTGTGCTGCACGCGATAGCCCTCGAAGTGGGCCACGCTGCCATTGTCCAGCTCGATCGGCACGTCGACGATCAGCGAGCGCTTCGGGCGCTTCAGGGTCTCGACCCAGCGCGCCAGCGAACCGAGGTACGGCGTGACCCGGTCGACTTGTTGCAGGTAATTACCCCAGGGGCCGAGATCGTCGGCATTCAGATAAGACGGCAAGGCATGGGTGGGAGTTTGAGACATGGACATGCTCTCCTGACAAAGTTGCGCCATTTTATCCATATCCTTATTGTGTCCCCATATTTTATGAAAAAATATTAATTAGGGACACAATATGGAAACGGAGACCGCGAGCGTTGCCGAGCCTGCCGAAACGCTGCGCCTATCCTAGCCCCGCTCGTCGGCAGCGTCCACCCTGTGCGCGCCCGCCCCGAGCACTCGACTCGCCCCAGGCCAGTCACCGGCGCCAGCAAGGCCCTGCGTACCGGGCGCCGGTCGCCCCCTCCCGCCCTCTTGCCTGCGCCCCCCGACGCCACATCACATTCGCGTGTCAGTCCGACCCGGGGCGCCTGTCGCACCTTGCTTGAAAGCGTCATCCAGTTAAATCAGAATCAACCGGCCCCGGTTTTAGCGGTACCCGGCACCGGCGGCGCTCCAAAGCTTGTCATCCCGCGTTGCCGGCGGGCGACTCCCGCTGGCATCACTGCACTCATGAAAATCAACCATAGAGGTGCGCATGTCGGATTTTTCCCTGATTGACAGCAATGACCCGCGTTACGCGACCCTGCAAAAGGGTTTCAACCTGCGCTTCCCCACCACGGGCCAGGGCGCCAACGCCATCTACGTCTGCAAAACCCCGCAGGACGTGCTCGACGCGGCCAACGCCGCGCTGGCCCAGGGCTGCCGCATCACGGTACGCAGCGGCGGCCACTGCTACGAGGGCTTCGTGGCCAACAAACTGCCCGAGGACCACGGCCAGCCGCTGGCCATCATCGACCTGAGCCTGATGACCGGCCTGCGCTACCGCGAGGCTGGCGACATCCCCTCGCCCTGGAACCCCGCCGCGCGCTACCGCTTCGCGGCCGCGTCCGGCAACCAGAACTGGGACGGCTACCTGGACCTGTACAAGACCGCCAACCGCACCCTGCCCGGCGGCTCGTGCTATTCGGTCGGTTCGGGCGGGCACATCGTCGGCGGCGGCTACGGCCTGCTGTCGCGCCTGCACGGGCTGACGGTGGACTGGCTCTCGGGCGTGGACATCCTGGTGCCGCAGGGCCCGGGTTCGCGCAAGCTGGTCGCCAAGCACGTCAACCTGCACAGCGCCGGCGCCGACCGCGACCTCTTCATCGCCTGCCGCGGCGGCGGCGGCGGCAACTACGGCATCATCCTGACCTACTACTACGCCGACCTGCCCGCCGCGCCCCAGGAAGCCTACTGGCTGTCGCTGTCCTACCCCTGGGCCAGCTTCGGCGCCGGCGCCACGGGCCGCGCCAACTTCGCGCGCTTCATGCGCGCCTACTGGCAGTGGTTCGCCGACCACGACGCCGACTGGAACAGCCCCGACCCGGCCAAGGCCAACGGCGGCCTGTTCACGCTGCTGAAGGTGCAGCATCGCTCGACCGGCGACGTGGTGCTGAGCATCCAGTACACCGGCAAGGACGGCAAGGTCGGCGGCGCGCGCGACCAGCCGTTCCTGGACTTCGTCGCCACCATGAACGCGGCGGCCAGCGCCGCCCCCGCCGTCAACCTGTCCACGCATTGGCACGGCCCGTCGCACCGCGTGGTCCATCCGGCGCCGCGGATGCTGGCCCATGCGGTCAACGATGCGCAGAAGATGGACTGGCTGTGGCTGACGCAGAGCATCAACGGCTCGGGCAGCAACCAGCGCGGCAAGTACAAGTCCGCCTATCACAAGGCCAATTTCAGCGACGTCGAGATCATGGCCCTGTGGGAATACCTGAACGGCTCGGACGATCCGCGCCTGAACCAGGCGCTGGTGCAGATCGACTCGTACGGCGGCCGCATCAACCGCAACGACGAGACGGCCAACCCGACCAGCGTATGCCAGCGCTCGTCGCTGCTGAAGTCGCAGTTCCAGGTGTACTGGACCGATCCGGCGCAGGACGCCTTCCACATCAAGTGGATCGCCGACCTGTACGACGAGTACTTCGCGCAGTACGGCGGCAAGCCCAGCAACCAGCCGGGCTCGCCGTTCGAGGGGTGCTACATCAATTACCCCGACACCGACATGAAGTACACCGACGCCAGCCACAGCCACGTCGATCCGCAGTGGCTCGACCTGTACTACGGCAACAAGACCGCCGCGCTGATCGCCACCAAGCGCAGCGTCGATCCCGACAATCTCTTCCACCACGAGATGTCGATCCCGCTGGCCGCGCCGCAGGCGTGAAAAAGCCCGCCGCCATGCGCCGCGCGAGCGGCCATGACGGCGGGCCGGAAGTCCGCCGCGGACCGTGTCAGGCGGACAGCAGTTGCCAGGCCAGGCGCGCCGCCGCGCGGGCGCCATGGCCGTCGATGTCGAAGCGCGGGCTGTACTCGGCCATGTCGGCCAGACGCAGCTTGCCGCTGGCCTTGACGCGCAGCACGATCTCCTCGATCACCGCCATCGGCACGCCATAGGGCGCCGGCGCCGACACGCCCGGCATCACCGCCGCCGGCAGCACGTCCAGGTCGATGGTCAGGTAGACGTGGCGGGCCCGCGCGAGTAAGGCGTCGACGTTCGCCAGGCGGGCCGCCAGATGGCGTTCCTGCATGTCGCGGTCCTCGACCCACACCGCGCCCACTTCGGCCGCCCGCGCGTACAGCGCCGGCGTATTGGCCAGCCGCGACACGCCCAGGCAGGCGTATTGCAGCGCCAGCCCCTGCGCCTCGCAGTAATGCGCGATCTGATCGAACGGCGTGCCGGAACTGCCCGGCCGGCCGGTGCGCAGATCGAAATGCGCGTCCAGGTTCAGCACCAGCACCGGGCCCTCATCGCCCCGGTCCGCCAGCCAGCGCGCCAGGCCCTGGAAGCTGCCCCAGGCGATCTCGTGGCCGCCGCCCAGCACCACCGGGCGCGCGCCCTGGCGCAACAGGTCGGCCACCGCCAGCCCCAGGCGCTCCTGCGCGTCCTCCAACTGGTCGCCCTCGCAGGCCACGTCGCCCGCGTCCAGCAGGCGCGTCAGGCCATGCGCCGGCAGGCCGGCCATGTACTTGCGGATGCCGGCCGGGCCGGCGGCCGCGCCGACGCGGCCTTGATTGCGGGCCACGCCGGCATCGCAGGCAAAGCCCAGCAGCACCGGCTCGCCCGCGGCCGGCGCCTGGCCGGCGGCCGGCTCGACGATGTGCGCCAGGCGGCGCGTGTCGCCGCGCTCGGCGCTGTCGTCGCGCGCGGTCCACAGGCTCCGGTCGAGTTGCGCTGCCGTCATGCCGCCCCCTGCCCCGTGCTCAGCACGGCCTGCAGGAACTCGCGGGTGCGGGCCTCGCGCGGCTGGCTGAAGATGACCTCGGGCGCGCCCGATTCCAGGATCACGCCGCCGTCCATCACCGCGACCACGTCGGCCACGTCGCGGGCAAAGCCCATTTCGTGGGTCACGACCATCATGGTCATGCCTTCGCGCGCCAGCAGCTTCATGACCTGCAGCACTTCGCCCACCAGCTCCGGATCCAGCGCCGAGGTCGGTTCGTCAAACAGCATGACCTTGGGCTGCATCGCCAGCGCGCGGGCGATCGCCACGCGCTGCTTCTGGCCGCCCGACAGGCTGGCCGGCATGGCCGACATCTTCTGCGCCAGGCCGACCTTGCGCAACAGGTCCTCGGCCAGCGCGTTGGCCTCGTCACGCCCCATGCCGCGCAGCGTGCGCGGCCCGACGGTGACGTTGTCCAGCACCGACAGGTGCGGGAACAGGTTGAAGCCCTGGAACACCATGCCGACCTGCATGCGCAGTCGGTTCAGCGCCGCCTCGGGCAAAAGCTCGCCTTCGTTCTGCAGCGTCTGGCCGCAGATTTCCACAGTGCCGCCCTGGGCCACTTCCAGCCCGTTGCAGCAGCGCAGCAAGGTGCTTTTGCCCGAACCGCTGGGGCCGATCACCACCACCACCTGCGACGGCAGCACATCGAAGTCGATGCCGCGCAGCACGGCGTGGTCGCCGTAGGATTTCTGCAGGCCGCGGATGCGGATCATTTCTTTCGGATTCGCGGCGTTCATTGCACCATCCCCCCCGCGCGCAGGCGTTGCTCGATCCTGCGCAGTATCAACATGGCGGCCGTGGTCAGGACCAGGTAGATCAGCGCCACCACCAGATAGGTTTCCAGCGAGCGGTACGACACGCTGATGATCTTCTGCCCTTCGTGCATCAGGTCATGGATGGTCAGCAGCGACACCAGCGCCGAATTCTTGATCAGCGCGATGAACTCGTTGCCCAGCGGCGGGATCATGCGCACCACCGCCTGCGGCAGGATGATGATGCGCATGGCCTGGCCCGACGACATGCCCAGCGAGCGGGCCGCCTCGGTCTGGCCGCGGTCGACCGACTGGATCGCGCCGCGCACGATTTCCGACACGTAGGCGCCGGAATACATGCCCAGCCCCAGCACGCCGCAGGCGAACGCCGGCAGCGTCACGCCGAACTGCGGCAGGCCGAAGAACCAGATGAACAACTGCACCAGCAGCGGCGTGCCGCGAAAGAACAGCAGGTAGACGCTGCACAGGTTGTAGATAATGCTGCGCTGCGGGTTGAGCCGGCCGACGCCGACCAGCAGGCCGATGACACAGCCCAGCAGCAAGGCGCCGGCGGTCACCTCGATGGTGACCACCGCGCCGCGCAGCAGGGCGTCGAAGTCGGCGAAGACGGGAGCAAAATCCAGGTTCATTTCGCGGGCGCCTCGAACCACTTGTTGACGATGGCCTGGTAGCTGCCATCGGCCTTGATCTTCTGCAGCGCCTCATTCAGGCCGCGCGTCAGCTCCGGCTTGTTCTTGGGCACGGCGATGCCGTAGTCCTCGGTGGTGACCTGGTCGGCCAGCACGGTCAGGTCGGTGGTGCTCTGGGCGAACAGCTTGGCGGCCGGCTTGCCGGTCACGGCGGCATCGGCGCGGCCGATCTGCACCAGGTTGAACATCTCCTGGTTCTTCTCGACCTCGACGCGCTGCACCGACGGATAGTGTTCCTTCAGGTAGTTGACCGACTTGGTGCCGACCTGCACCGACACCTTGCGGCCGTCCAGATCCTTCAGGGTCTTGACCGGGCCATCCTTCTTGGTCAGCACGACCAGGCCGCCGGCGTAGTACGGGTCGGTGAAATCCACCACCTTGCTGCGCTCGGGCGTGATGTAGATGGCGGACACGGCGATGTCGGCGCGGCCGGCCTGCAGGGCGGGAATCAGGCCCTTGAAGTCGATGTCGATCCATTCGACCTTCTTGCCCATGGCGGCGGCCAGGGCCTCGACCAGTTCGATGTCAAAGCCGGTGCGCTTGCCGTCCTTGACGAACTCCATGGGCGGGAAGGTGGCGTCGGTCACGGCGCGGATGGTTTCCTGGGCGTGGGCGGTGCCCATGCTCCAGGCCAGGCCCAGGGTCAGGGCGGCGGTCAGCAGGGTGCGGCGAGTGGTCATGGCAAATCCTGATAGGAGAAAGTGGATACGGATACGGCGATCGGTACGGCGTGGGGTATGGCGTCTAGAGAGGCGGCAGGAATATCGGGGACAACATGGAATCCGGAAACGGGCGGCGTCAGTGCGCCTGCAGCCTGCCCGAGATGCGGCGGGCGGCCGCGACGGTCAGGTCGATGAAGGCCTGCGGCCGCTGGGCGGCGCGGGTGGACGGGGCCATCAGCGTGATGGAGGCAACCGCCTGGTTGGCGCGCTGGAAGATCGGCACGCTCACGCCCCAGACGCCGGCGTCGACTTCGCTGTCGGTCACGGCGTAGCCCTGGGCGCGGATGGCTTCGAGTTCGTCGGCCAACCGCGCCGGATCCACGCCCGACTCCCGGGCCAGGATGGCCAGCGCGGCCTGCAGGCGCGGCGCCGGCATGAAGGCCAGCAGCGACTTGGCCGAGGCGCCGCGCGCCAGCGGCAGGCCGCGGCCCTTGGTAAAGGAGCAGCGCAGCGGATGCTGGCTCTCGACCATGTCCAGGCAAACGGCCTGGTCCTTGACCGCCACCAGCAGGCCGATGGTCTCGCCCGACGCGGCCGCCAGCGCCGCCATGTCCGGCTGCGCCTCGTGGATCAGGAACGACGACTGGTCAAAGCCCCAGGCCAGTTGCACGCACAGCGGACCGGGGCCGTACTCGCCCTCGTGCTCGGCGACGAAGCCCCAGCGCTTGAGCAGCGCCACCTGGCGGTAGAGCGTGCTCTGCGCCAGGCCGGTCTTCTCAGCCAGCGCGGCAATGCTCAGCGGGCCATCGTGTCGGGCCAGCGTGGCCAACACGTAAAGCACCCGGTCCGCGCCCGGTCCTACCGACTGATCCATCAACAAGCACTCCTGGTGGTGATGGCAGCGAGATTATCAATTTATGGTGGTAACGATGAAAATTTTTCCCACTGATTGAGAAATTACAGGGAAAACCCCGAAACACCCGATCACGAATCCGCCCTCCCCGGACCGCCGAAGCCTTGCCTGGCCGCCGCCCCTCGGCGCCGGCACACCCGAGCCGCGCCGCGGGTCCGCCGGCGACCGGCAATAAAAAAACCCGCCAGAAGGCGGGTTTTGGAACCAGCGGGGCGCGGCCCGCGGTCAGGGCGTCGCGGGCTTGTCGTAGTTGTTCAGGCGCACCCCGGACACGCCGCCCACATTGGGCGCGTTGGCGGGCTTGGCGGGCGCGGCCGGCTGGGCCAGCGGCGGCGGCGCGTCCAGCGGCGCGGGCTGGACGGCGGGCGGCG
>NZ_CADIJW010000026.1 GCF_902859745.1 Achromobacter dolens
GGATACGCTTTTATAACCACCGGCGCCCGCACCAGGCGCTCGGCATGAAGACCCCGGCTGAGGCATTTGCATTAGCCGCTTAAACTGAGCAGGTTCTGCTGGGTCATTACATATACGACAAAGCTCGATAGCCAAACCACAACGAATCTTACGAAAGAAAGAGGGCGAAAGTGAATGATTCATCAGGTGCGCCGTTTGAGAGACTGTTAGATACGATCGACGGTTTGGACAACGTCTTAAAAGAAGTTGATGCCAACCCTCAACTTCACCAGCCGCGCCTGCTGTTCTTGAGAATGCAAGCAGATGAACCCCAAGTTGATGCCTTGGCAGAATTGTTGACTGACTTGCTCGTGGACTATGCAATTCCGTTGAAAAAACGACGAAAAGCTAATGAAATTGGCAATGCCTCAACAACCGGGGGCAGCACAGCGATGCATATGCGTCTCTATCGTGAAGCTAAGCGTTTGCTCATCGAATATGAGAAGGCCAATCAAGGACGCTATGGGGAGCTTGGAGAGTTATTGTCTTACGCCATCGCCGTTCGCTACCTAGGTGCAGCGCAAATTGGGTCAAAAATGGCCCTCAAAACTGCTCAAGGCATGCCTGTCCATGGTGCAGATGGTCTTCATGCAAGAGCCAATTCCGACGGAACAGTTACATTTTTCGTGCTTGAGTCAAAGGTCATGCCAGACGCAACTGATGCGTCCAGAGATATGGTTGCTTCGATTGCAGAATATCGAGCCGACCGGTCTAAAAAACTCAATGAACTCAGACTAATCAATGACCTTTCAAATCTGGATGCCCTTGTTGGAGAGCAGCGCGACGCAGCCAAGTCTTTCTTCAATGCATACGAGGGTAGTGGAGAGCATCTTAGACGCAGAGATGTCCATGTGGGCAGTTTGGTTTTCAGCGAAATAGCTTATCAAGACCGGCTACCTATAGATCATCAAAAGCCGATATCTATCCACGAAGATAATTTCGCAAAAAATTACACGGCAAAACATCCCCGATTCAAAGCCAACCTTGAACGGCAGGCTAGCGCTAAGAACCTTGACCTTGGCCACTGTATCGTCTTTCTTATTGCCGTACCGGATATAAACGAGCTCAAGCGGATCTTTTCGGAACTAAATAAATGATAAGCTTTGCATCAGAGCTCTCTAATGACATTCGTCTAAATTCCTCATTTTGGAAAGATCTAGCCTCACTTCGAGCTGTAGGTATACGTACCACCCTCCTCGCTGAAAATTCTAAAGACTTAATCGTTGTGGAGCCGAGAGTAAATGGTCCTCTCCTAGAGCGTGAAGCCTTGGTTAGACTGCTGAACTCTGCAAGTATATTTGCGCAAGCTGAGGACGAGGTGAGCCACGATCTTGCACAGCAAATCGCGGTTTTTGCCTCTCTTGCTTCCGACGAAACAGATGTTCATGATGCTGCGGTACACATCCTTACTGGCCTAGGAAATTTTCCTGGTTTATCAAAAATTGACAGTGCAATCTCAGAAAGCCCTAGACTCCAAACACGCATACGCAATGCTCTATTACGCGAACTGAATTCAGTAGAAATGGCGGGGAAGCGGGTTGCTTTGACCGAGTTTCAGCTTGATGTGTGGGAAAGTCTGCGATCTCAGCTTTCAACAGCAGTATCGGCCCCTACATCCGCTGGCAAATCTTTTGTCGTGATGGAATACCTCTGCGAGAGTGCTATCGCTGCAGATTCTTATACGGCACTCTACATTGCTCCTACGCGCGCTTTACTGGCGGAAATCCAGGGAAAACTTGAGAAGCGCTTGGCATCTGTTAGCGCCAAGCTCCGGGTTACAACTGTTCCAGTACTTGATCCTGAAAGACGGCCGAAGCAAATATATGTGCTGACCCAAGAGCGAGCACAACTATTGCTTTCTACTGTAGACGTCAGTGGGCTCATAAACCTGGTAATTATCGACGAGGCTCAAGCCATTGGCGAGGACAGCCGCGGAATGATTCTCCAGGATGCGGTGGAAAAAATTCGAACAGCGAATCCAAACGCACGCTTCCTATTTCTCGCTCCAGGAGCAAGCGGCTTTGAGCTTGTCGGAAATAGTGTCGGTATTTCTGACCTCCAAATTAAGGAGACCGGACTGTCGCCGGTTGTCCAGAATCGTATCAGCGTACGCTTCCCTATCGAAAACGAGCACTTGGTAGAACTTAATCTGGTGACCCCGGAAAATTTTGACCACATTGGCTCTTATACATTCGACCGTGGTTTTGCCCTTTCAAATGACGCGAAGCTTGCAGCCGTTGCCGAAGAGTTTGGCGCTTCTGGTAGGTCGCTCGTATATGCCACGGGTGCCAAAAACGCCGAAGACTTGACATCACTAATTGCTCTAAACCGAAACGACAAGGATTCCGCGTCCCTGAAGGAACTAGCAAAATTTGTAGAAAAGCATATCCACAAGCAGTATTCACTGTCGCAATTCATACGGCGTGGAGTTGCTTTTCACTATGGCAATATGCCCAGTCTTCTACGAGAAGGAATTGAAGCCAGTTTTCGTGAAGGTGAACTTGACTATCTATGCTGCACAACGACACTTTTCCAAGGCGTCAATTTGCCGGCAAGAAATGTTTTTATTGACACACCTACCCGAGGAAATAGGGGTGAACCTCTTGATGAAGCTGCGCTTTGGAACTTTGCAGGGCGTGCCGGCCGGCTAGGCGAAGAGGTCGTCGGAAACGTCTTCCTAGTCAACTACGAAAACTGGGATACACAGCCCTTAACCACGCGTAGACCGTTCAAAATGAAGGTTGCGTTTAAGGATGCCATAGAAGAAGGCTTCGATGAAGTTGTTGATGTTCTAGAAGCAGCAAGCCAATCAAGCATTAGCGAAGATCGGAATGGAGCAGATGACCGCATTACAGCAGCAGCTGGCCTCGTACTATTTCGGACAGCTCAAGGAAGCCTAGACTCGCTTTTAGACAGAGCCGACTTAAATCTCACCCAGGTACAAAAAACACACCTTACAGAAAGAGCTGATCGCGCGCTCTCACACCTTGGCTTACCTCTCGAGGTTCTGAATAGTAGCTGGATGATTGATCCTGTCGCGTTAGCAAGCTTATTGAAAAGACAGAGAGAGTTGATCCGCAAGAGCGAGTTCAGTAAGCTCCTGCCTGTAAATCCATCAAATGATTCATATGCCGTATATAACAGCATATTTCGACGCATGTACAAGCACCTTGGCGGCCTTACTCTCAGCGGGGATGAAGGTAAGCGGTCACGTAGCTTTGTCAACCATGTTACCGTTACCGCGATTAAATGGATGCGGGGCGAGCCTCTTACCCAGTTAGTTCATGAGGCAGTCAAATATAAACTGTCAGTTGCCAAAAAGTCACCTAGGTCAAAGCCTGAGCAAGCTATTGTGGACTCTGCCATCCGCGACATGTTCACTCTTATTGAGCAGACCATTAGGTTTAGGCTCGTTCAATGGGCAAAGGCTTATGTAGACCTCCTCAAATTCGCACTTGCTGCTGAGGGCCGTTCCGACATGGTGCCCGGGGTTTATGATTTTGCGCTTGCCTTGGAACTTGGAGTTTCAACTACAACAGGCAGGTCTCTCGTCGAATTCGGGCTATCACGAATTACAGCATCGGCGATTGCGAGCTTGATTACTGATTCATCTCTCCCACCCGAAAAAGTCAAGGCGTGGATTCGCGCTCAACCTGAGGAGTTACTATCTCAGTTGTCAGAACTAATAATTTCCGAGCTACGGGCCAAGGACTTACTTCCTACAAGTACTGTTAATTAATATAAATAGCTCTCTCCTGTATTGTGCCGAAATTTCGGTACAGTACAGGTACAGCGCCCAGTTTTCACCAATTCAGTTAAAATACGCTAACCTACTGATTTTAAACTGATCGTACCTATTTCAACCTTCACTAGATTTCGCCCCATTTCTCTGTAGAAGCACTGTAAAACACCGACTCAAAATCCCCCGCCGCAAGGCGTGCCGGTTCGATTCCGGCCCCGGGCACCAGATTGAAAAAGCCGCTCCTGCTACGCAGAGCGGCTTTTTGTTTGCGCGGCGCTATGCGTGCGCGGTGTCCTTGCCCTTGGCGACGGCGGTGAGCGATACGCCCAATGCATCCATGACCCGGCGCAGCGTCAGGTAGCTTGGGTTGGCGCCCGGCGCGAGCACGCGGTAAAGGTTCGTGCGCGCCAGGCCGGTCTCCTTCGCAATGGCCCCGATACCGCGCGCGCGGGCAACATCGCCAAGCGCCTGGAGAAAAGCGTCCGGATCGGGATCGGCCGCCGCGTCCGCCAGGTAATGCGCAATGGTCTCGTCATCGGCCAGATAATTCGCCGGATCGAAATCACGCAACTGGGTCATTTGAATGCCTTCCCTTTGAGTTCGGCCCATAGCCGCTTCGCGGTCGCAATGTCGCGCGCCTGGGACTTCTTGTCGCCACCGCACAGCAGCAAGTACAGGTCCTGCCCCTGGCGGCGGTAATAGACCCGATAACCAGCGCCCGCGTCGATCCGCATTTCACTGATGCCGTCACCAACGGGCGCTATATCGCCGAAATGCCCGGCCATTGCACGGGCCAGCCGACGCAAGATCAGCGCCTTGGCCCGCATGTCCCGCAACCCCAAGATCCATCTTGAAAAAACGTCGGTTTCGCGGAACCTCAACATTTCAGCATTGTCGCTCAAAAGGGATAAAAGCCCAACTGCATATGGCGCAAAGACGCGCAGCGCGCCATCCGCGACAGGAAAGCGCATGAGCCGCCCGGGCCATCAACTTGCAGAGTAAGCTCCCCGACAAGCACGGAGACCTCGACATGGACATTTACGAGCGCCCTTTCGATTGGGTGTCCGCGACCGAAGGGAGAGCCCGATTCGCCGGGGGCATCCGCAGCTGGGACGAACGCGGACACGACATCTATGCGGCCGATGTGGATGGCAAGGTCATGTATGGCGAGATCGCCAGGACCTTTCTTCCCAACCAGGACGACTTCAACATATCCAGATCGTGTCGTTCGGCTATGGCGTGCGCGAACACGTCGGCATGCCGCGGCCGGCCGGCGCGCCGGCGCGAGCGATCATGATCCGCGCGGAGCTTCCCTCCGCCTGAGCGTGATCATTGCTTCACGCCAGGCGCGATCTCAATACCGCCCCCAACGCCCCTCGTAATACACCCAATGCCCATGCCGCTGGCGCCACTCGGGACGGTGATACACATAGCCCGGCCGCGCCGGTAACCAGGCGCCCTCGATCCAGGCATGGCGGCCGCCGACCCATTCCCAATGGCCCGGCGCCCACACATAGCCCACGCGCGGCGGCGGCACGACTTCCACCCGGGGCGGCGGCGGCGCCACGTCGATGCTGATGGCCACGCCGGCCTGCGCGACGCCGGGCACGGCGAGCGCCCCCAGGGACAGGACCGCCGCGGCACCCGCGGTCATGGCGGCTTTGACTAGACTCTTCATGATGCATCTCCCTCGCAATCGCGTCAGCCGATGCGGACGCGGTGAGGGCAGTGTGCGCGGAAGGAATTATCGAAATGGTTACGCGTCGGGGGCAGACGGTTTCAGTGGATTTCCGCAGTAGCGCTCCTCACGCCAGCGGCCCGCGCCGGCGCCATCCGGCCCCGTAAATTCCGCCCAGTGGATTTAACGGGAATTCCCTGATTCTCCGCCCCAGGCCCGGCCGATACCATTCGCCGCATTTCCGCCTGTCGGCGGACATAGACCCATAAGTTGCGCGCCCGCGCGGAGACACCATGAAAGCACTGACTACCGTCGCGGCAGGCGCCGCGCTTCTTCTCTCGTCGTGGGGCGCCAGCGCGGGCGCGACGTTCGAGAACGTCAAGAACAAAGGCTTCGTGCAGTGCGGCGTGTCCACCGGCGTGGCCGGCTTCTCGGTCAACGACAGCAAGGGCGGCTGGACGGGCCTGGACGTGGACCTGTGCCGCGCGCTGGCCGTGACCATGTTCGGCGATGCCTCCAAGTCGAAGATCATGGCCGTCAGCGCGGTGCAGCGCTTCACCGCGCTGCAGTCCGGCGAAGTCGACGTCCTGCCGCGCAACACCACCCTGGTCATGACGCGCGACACCACGTTGGGCCTGATCGGCGTGGGCGTGAACTACTACGACAGCCAGGGCATCATGGTGAACAAGTCGCTGAACGTGAAAAGCGCCAAGGAGCTGGACGGCGCCACCGTCTGCGTGCAGCCCGGCACCACCACCGAACTGAATCTGTCCGACTGGTTCCGCTCGCAGAACATCGCCTTCAAGCCGGTGGTGGTCGAGCGCATGGATGAAATCGTCCGCGCCTTCGCGGTGGGCCGCTGCGACGCCTTCACCGGCGACAAGTCGCAACTGGCCGCGGCCCGCACCAATCTCGAAAACCCCGAGAAATACGACATCCTGCCGGAGAACTTCTCCAAGGAACCGCTGGGCCCCATGGTGCGCCAGGGCGACGAGCAATGGTTCAACGTGGTCCGCTGGACCCTGTTCGCGATGCTGGAAGCCGAGGAGTACGGCGTCACCTCGAAGAACGTGGACGAGATGCTCAAGAGCACTAACCCCAACGTGCAACGCCTGCTGGGCGTGACGCCGGGAATGGGCAAGAACCTGGGCGTGGACGACAAGTGGGCCTACAACGTCATCAAGCAGATCGGCAATTATGGCGAGAGCTTCGAGAAGAATCTGGGCGCCAGCAGCCCGCTGGAGCTGGCGCGGGGGTTGAACGCGTCGTATCGGAATGGCGGGTTGATGTATGGGTGGCCGGTGCGGTAAGACGGCTATCCGACAGGACGAGCGGGCGCGCAGAGCGCCCGTTTTCTTGGGCGCCCTGCTGCCATCCATTCCAAGATGTAAGCACAGCCCACCAAGCGCCGGCCGCGTCCTGAACCCCGTTTATGATGGCGTCGTAGCGAGTCCGCCCAAATGCGTTACTCTCCCCACCCCAATCATTCCCCCGCAAGGAGCCCAACATGGCACAAGCCTCCGCCCGCCACATCCTGGTTTCGACCGAAGCCAAGGCCAACGAACTGAAGACCGCCATCGAAAACGGCGCCGACTTCGCCCAACTGGCCAAGGAAAACTCGAGCTGCCCGTCGAGCCGCGACGGCGGCAACCTGGGCACGTTCGGCCCGGGCCAGATGGTCAAGGAATTCGACACCGTGGTGTTCAGCGCCCCGGTCGGCGAAGTCCAGGGCCCGGTGAAGACCCAGTTCGGTTACCACCTGGTCGAAGTGACCAGCCGCAAGGACTGAGTCCTCGCCTGAGCAGGCCAAGAGTCCGTCGCCGGCGCATCGCCGGCGGCGGTTTTTTTTGGAGCGGCAAAACGGCCCGCGGCGCAGCCGCAAGCCTGCCCACCCCCTACAGCAGATACAACCGGAACGGATACGCGTAGTAGATCTGCTCGGTGCGATTCACCTTGCCCTCGAACTCCTGGTAGATCCGCTTGCGAGCGCGATACAGCGCTTCCATGGGCGCCTCGCCCTGGCGCGCGCCGCCGAAGAAGTAGCGCAGCATCAGGGTCGAGGAATGGCCCGCCTCGTTGCTGATGATGGGAGCCAGGTAGTGCCGGGCGCCGCACCGGCGCGCGGCGTCGATGAAAGCCTTGCTCATGCCCAGTTGGCTCGCGTCGAGATAGACCAGATCGAAAGCGGCGCCCTGCAGGTCCTTGGGGTACATGTCGTCCTCGCCCAGGCCGATGGCATCGTTCTCGTCTTTTTCCGGCCGCCCCCAGGTGGGGCTGACGACGCCTTCGCCGCTGATCAGCAGGAAATCATAGCGGCTGCGCGCGAACATGTCGGGCGTGGCGGTCGTGGTGAGCTGGAAGGCCGAGCCGGGGTAGAGGCGGCGCACGTCGCCGGTGCCGTCGTCGGGATCGGTCTGCGGGTCCCTCAGGATCAAGCCCCGAGCCTCGGGACCGAAGGCGACGGCGCGCGGACGCGCGCCGGCAATCGCGGGCGCGGCGGGTGACAGGCGGGATCCGGGCGCGGCGCTGTCCTCTGACATTCCGGCCGTCGCCAGGAATCGGAACGCGACCGGCTTCTGGACAAACAACGGCGTGCCGTCAACCGGCAGCAGATCGAGCGCGAAGTGCATCGAAGTCGGCTGGATCTCGAAGATGACGCACGGCGCCTTGCGCAGCGCGGGCAGCAGGGGTCCCAGCAGTTCATGCGACAAGACCGCCATGCGCGCGTCAAACCGGCCGTCGAGGCGCCGGTTTTCTTCCAGCATGTCGTAGACGCGGCGGAACTCCTTGGACAGGAGCGCGGCCGACCGCTCGGGGACGACGGTCTGCGTGGTCGCGTCGTAATCCGATTGCAGCGTCAGGCGGTCGTCCTGCTGTTGCAACACGATACGCATGCAACGGGCCGGTGAAACAGCGGCGCCCGCCGTCATCGCGGCGGCGGCGCCCGGCAGCGCCAGGGCGCAGGTCAGCAGCAAGACGCCCGCGGCACGTGAGCGCAGCGGGCGTCGAGGCGGGCGGCCGACACGAAAGACGGCGTAGGGAGTCATTGATGCGGCATTCGGGAACGAGATACGCCAATGCTACGCAGGATCCGTGTGAAGGTCTGTGAAGTTTGCTCCTGACTTTGTCCGCGCCCGGACGGTCAGGCCTTGCCCGTCATCACCATGTGCGCCAGCGCGTCGGCGTCCAGCCCCGCCACGTCGCGCTCCACGACCTTGACGCCGCTCTTGAGAATCGCGACGCGGTCGGCCAGCGCGACCACGTCCGCCATGTTGTGGCTGATCAGGATGACGGTGCGCCCTTCCTCGCGCAGCTTGCGCACCAGGTTCAGGACCAGCGCGGTTTCCTTGACGCCGAGCGCGGCGGTGGGCTCGTCCATGATGACGACGCGCGCATCCCAGCGCAGCGCCCGCGCGATGGCCACGGCCTGACGCTGGCCGCCCGACATGCGTTCGACGGGGCGGTCCATGTCGTCGATCGGCACCGACAGGCGTTGCAGGTAGCCGCGCGCCTCCTGCGCCATGCGGCGCTTGTCGAGCACGCGCAGCGGGCCGATGCGGCGCACCAGTTCGGCGCCCATGAAGACGTTTTCCCAGATGGACAGGCGCGGCGCCAGCGCCAGGTCCTGGTAGATGGTGGCGATGCCCTGCGCCAGCGCGTCATGCGGCGAGCCGAACACCACCGGCTTGCCATCCAGGCTCAACTCGCCGCCCGTGGGCGCCTGGGCGCCCGAAATGATGCGGATCAGCGTGGACTTGCCGGCGCCGTTGTCGCCGCAGATGGCCATGACGCGGCCCGCCGGCACCTCCAGGTCGACGCCCTTCAGGGCCGCGACGGCGCCGTAGGACTTGCGGACTTGGCGAAGCGATAGCGCGGCGGGCGGAGCGGCGGTCATGGTGGCGGAAGCGGACATGAATGATACGGCGGCGGGCGGCGCGGCACGCCGCCTGCCGTGGGCCTATTTGGCGGGGGTCAGGAATTTCTGCACGTTGCTGGCATCGACCAGCACCGAGTCCATGAACAGGTAGGGGCCGGACGCGATCTTGTCCTTGGGTTCCTTCTTGACGACGATGCGGTCAATCGCGTCGACGGCGGTGACGCCCAACTGCTCGAACGGAATCATCATGGTGGCGGTGATGAGGCTGTTGGGATCGGCGATGCGGCGATAGGTCTCCGGGCCGCCGTCGACCGACACCAGCGTGATGTCGCCCTTCTTCATGCCTTGCGCCTGCAGCAGGTCGTCAATCACGTAGGCCTGGCCGTCGAACGAGGCCCAGACGCCCTTGAACTGCCCCTGGTTGCGCAGGAACAGCGCCTGCATGCCGTTGCGCACGTCGTCGCGCCAGCTTTGCGTGCGCGCCATGCTGAACTTGGCCAGGTCCTTGACGGCGGTGTTTTCCGACAGCACCGCGTCGAGCATCTTGCCGCGGATGCGGGTGCCGGAATTGCCGTCGAAGCGGGCCGACAGGATGTTGCCCTGGTAGCCCATCTTGCCCAGCAGGTACAGCACCGATTGCGCGCCGGTGGCGTATTCATTGACCTCGACGTCGAACAGCATGTGCGGGCTGGCGCCGGACATGACGCCGACGACGGCGATGCCTTTTTCCTTGGCGGCCTGCAACTGGGCGTCGGTCTCGACCGGCTTGCCCATGGCGATGACGATGGCGTCGACCTTCTTGTTGACCAGCGTGTCGAGCTGCTCGGCCAGCTTGGGCAGCGAGCCTTCGGCGTTCAACTGCGTCACGGTCCAGCCCTTGGCGTGGGCGGCCTCGGCGGCGGCGTTGGCGGCGCGCGCATGGGTCTCCGAGGACATCTGGAAGGCCACCACGCCGACGTCGAAGGCGTGCGCGGCGCTGGCCGCCAGCGCCTGCGCGGCAAACGCGCCCAGCAGCAACGTGCGCTTGATGAATCGGTTCATGCTGTTTCCCCTTCCTATCCGAATTTGAAGGCCGCTTTCTTGAGCACGGCCGATGACACCGCGACGGACGCGACGATGATGAAGCCCAGGACGATGTCCTGCACGTAATAGGCTGCGCCCATCAGCACCAGGCCGTTGCCCAGGACCTTGAGGATCAGCGCGGCGACCAGCGTGCCGGGAATGTTGGCATGGCCGGGATTGAACATGGTCATGCCCAGCAGCACGGCGGCGATGGCGTACAGGAAATAGTCGCCGGCCATGTTGGGCGCGGCGGACGACAGGCTGGAGGTCAGCAGCACGGCGGCCAGGCCGGCGCACAGGCCCGACAGCGCCAGGCCGATGCTCTTCATGGCGCGGATGTTGATGCCCGCCAGGCGGGCGGACTCGCCGGCCTCGCCGGTGGCGGTCATGCGGGCGCCGGTGCGGGTCCACTTGACCAGGAAGAAGGCGAGCAGCACCGCGCCCGCCATCCACAGCACCAACGCGGGAATGCCGAAAGGCTTGCCGCGCGCCAGGTCGGTGAACGCGGCGGGCCAGCGGCCCACGTACGAGACGCCGTCCGTCAGCATGAAGGCGAAGCCGCGCGCCATGGCGGCCATGCCGAGCGTGGCGATCAGGGAGGGCACCCGCAGCCGGGTGACGGCAAAGCCATTGAAGAGGCCGCAGAAGAGGCCGACGCCCAGGCCGGCGGCAATCGCCAGCAGCACGGGTTGGCCGGTATGCACCAGGGCGCCGGTGACCACGGCGGCCAGGCTGGCCACGTCGGCCACGGACAGGTCCAGTTCCGCGGTCACCAGCGCCAGCGTGAAGCCGATGGCGATGATGGCCAGGAAGCTGGTTTCCTTGGCGATGTTCAGCAGGTTGCCGGGCGCGGCGAAATTCGGGGCGGCTATCGCGAAAAAGCCCACCAGGACCAATCCCGCGATTGCCGTACCGTACTTTTCCAGGATGCCGCGCATCGACTCGCCCTTGCTGCATGTGATTGATGGCGGGGCGTCCACCATGCCGCGCCCGCCGGCCGGATCGTGGTCCGGGCCTGTGGCGTCGTAGTGTATACCCGGCACACGCGCGCCGGCAGCGCGGCGCGCCGGATCGCGCCTAGGGTTTTACCCCAGCCGCAGCGCCGTCAATGCATGCGACACGGGCGCCAGCGCGGCTTCGGCGGCGCGGAACTGGGCATATAGGGCCCGATAATCGGCGAGCCGATCGGCGCGAGGCGCGTAGCGCCGGGCGACGCGCGCCAGCGCATCCTGCGCCGCCGCGAAGCTGGCGTAACGCCCCACCCCGGTCCAGGCCGTGGCCGCCGCGCCAAGAATGCCGGGCTGGTCGGCCTGGCCGACGATGACGGGACGCTCGCAGATGTCTGCCTTGGCCTGGCACCACCGCGGATTGGACGCGGCGCCGCCGCCGAAACGGATTTCGGCCACGGGCTGGCCCAGCGCCGCCTCGGCGCGCTCCAGCACGATGCGGTTCAGGAACGCCACGCCTTCCAGCACGGCCCAGGCCAGGTCGCCCGGGCCATGGCGCCGGTTCAGGCCGACAAAGGCGCCGCGCAGATGCGGATCCCAGTACGGCACGCGCTCGCCCTGCAGGTACGGCAGGAACAGCGCCGGCTGCGGATCGCGCGGCGCGCCCAGCAGGGCATCCATCGCCGGGCCGACGCCGGCCATGCCTTCAGCGCCCAGGCGGCCCAGCAAAGGCAACAGCCAGGCAATGGTGTCGGCGCCATTCTGGCCCGGCCCGCCGACCTGGTGATGGCCGCCGCCCCAATCCACGGTCATCAGGCCCTCGGCATGCACCGGCTCGGCGCCCACCGCGCCGAACACTTCGGTGGTGCCCGAGATGTTGTAGGCATACCCCGGGCGCAACGCGCCCAGGCCGGCGACGGCGGCCCAGGTGTCGTTGGCGCAGGCAATCACGGGACGGCCTGCCAGGCGGGCCAGCGCGCCCGGCAGGCCGGACCGCACCGGGCCGACGGTGTCCAGGGGATCGAGCAGGTCGGGCACCCAGGCGGGGTCGGCGCCAATGGCGGTGAGCAGGTCGGTGGCGGGCGCCGCCGGAGCCGGCACCTCCGCAACAGCCGGGGACGCCGGCCCGGCGTATATCGGAACAGGGGACGCCGCAGCCGCCAGGCGAGCCAGCGAAACCGTGTCGCTGGCCACACGGCCGGTCAGGCGCAGATTGAGGTAATCCTTGGGATCCAGCACCGCCCGCACGCGGGCCGCGTGCGCCGGTTCCCTGCGCAGCAACCAGGCGATGCGCGCCCAGGGATGAAAGGCGTTGATCTGTCCGATTTCCGGATGGCCGGCCGGCAGCGACGACAACCATTCGGGCAGGTCCGCCGCCGCCCGCGTATCGCGCCAGGTGATGGCGGGCCGGATGGCCACGCCGTGCGCGTCCACGAACACCTGCGTGCGCGTGACACCGCAGATGGCAATGGCCCGGACCGCGTCGAAAGCCGCCGCGCCGGCCTGCGCCGCCAGGGTGTCCGCCAGCGCCTGCAGGCCGCGCCACCAGGCGTCGGCGTCGATCTCGTCGCAACCGGGCTGAAGCGCGACTCCCGCCGGGCTGTCGATGAAGCAGGAATGGGCGATGCCGCCCTCCCCGTCGACCAGCGCCGCGCGAAAGCGCGTGCCGCCCAGGTCCACCGCGAGGACGTAGTTCACAGGAGCATTCATGACATCGATCGAAAAGGGCAAGGGGACGGGCGCGCCGGAACCGGCATATTACGAAAACGCCCCTTCCGGCGCATCAATGGAAGCGATGGCACGCCCCCCCAGATCCCGCACTTCCCCGTCGACGGCCCGCCCTACGCTGCGCCGCAGCACCGGATTCCCTATCAATTGATAATTTCTGTTCAGGTGACAGCGGCCGGCGGCGTGCGACAGAATGGCCTGCGCCTGGCGGGAGACAGCCGGGCCTTCACATCCAAGAGGTCCAGGCCCATGAAGCCATCCAGGAACAAGGTCATCATCACCTGCGCCATCACCGGCTCGGTCCACACGCCGTCGATGTCGCCCCACCTGCCCGTGACGCCCGACGAAATCGCCCGCTCCGCCATCGAGGCAGCCGAGGCGGGCGCGGCCATCGTGCACTTGCACGCGCGCCGGCCGGACACCGGCCAGCCGACGCAGGACCCGGCGCTGTATGCGCAGTTCCTGCCGCGCATCAAAGCCGCGTCCGATGTGGTGATCAACATCACCACAGGCGGTTCGCCGGTGCTGCCGCTGGCCGACCGCATGGCGCCGGCGCTGCGCTTCAAGCCGGAAGTCGCGTCACTAAACATGGGCTCGATGAACTTCGGCATGTACGAACTGCTGGAGCGCTTCAAGACGTTCTCGCACACTTGGGAACGCCCCTACCTGGAAGGCAGCAACGACCTGATCTTCAAGAACACCTTCAAGGACATCGAGCACATCCTGACATCCTGCGGCGACAACGGCACGCGCTTCGAGATCGAGTGCTACGACATCGGCCACCTGTACACCGCGGCCCATTTCGTCGACCGCAAGCTGCTCAAGCCGCCTTTCCTGATCCAGTCCGTGTTCGGCATCCGGGGCGGCATCGGCACCCACCCCGAGGACGTGATGATGATGAAGCGCACCGCCGACCGCCTGTTTGGCGCCGACTACACCTGGTCGGTGCTGGCGGCCGGACGCAAGCAGACACCGCTGGCCACCATGGCCGCGACGATGGGCGGCAACGTGCGCGTGGGACTGGAAGATTCGCTGTGGGACGGGCCGGGAGAACTGGCGCGGTCCAACGCCGACCAGGTGCGGCGCATCCGCCGCATCCTGGAAGACCTGTCGCTGCAGATCGCCACGCCCGACGAAGCGCGCGCGACCCTGCAACTGAAAGGTGGCCAGGACGTTGCCTTCTGAACCAAGGCGGCGAGGCCATCCACCACAACGAGATCCGCGGGATCGAGGAGACACACATGAAAAAGACACTGTGCGCGGCCGCGCTGGCCGCCGTGCTGGGATGGACGGGCGCGGCCCGGGCCGATGAGGGCGTGATCCGCATCGGCTTCATCACCGACATGTCGGGCCTGTCGGCGGACGCCGATGGTCCCGGCGGCGCCGAGGCCATCAAGATGGCAGTGGCGGACCTGGGCGGCGTGGTGGCGGGCAAGAAGGTCGAGGTGCTGGTGGCCGACCACCAGAACCGCGCCGACATCGCCTCCTCGCGGGCCCGCGAATGGCTCGACCAGAAAGGCGTGAACATGCTGATCGCCGGCGCCAACTCGGCTGCCGCGCTGGCCATGGCCAAGGTGGCCGAAGAGAAGAAGACGCCGTTCTTCGTGGTGAGCGCGGGCGCCTCGGAGCTGACCAATTCGCAATGCACGCCCTACACCGTGCACTATGTCTACGACACCGTGTCGCTGGCGCGCGGCACGGCGCGGGCGATGCTCAAGGAGGGCAACAAGGACTGGTTCTTCCTGACGGTGGACCACGCTTTCGGCCAGGCGCTCGAACGCGATGCCTCGACCGTGGTGCAGGCCGAGGGCGGAACAGTCAAGGGGCGCGTGCGCCATCCGCTGAACACGGCGGACTTCTCGTCCTTCATCCTGCAGGCGCAGGCGTCGGGCGCCTCGGTGCTGGGGCTGGCCAACTCCGCCAGCGACACCAGCAACGCGGTCAAGGCGGCCGCCGAATTCGGGTTGACGCCGAAGATGAAGATCGCCGGCCTGCTGGTGCTGATCACCGACATCCACGCGCTCGGCCTGCCGGCGGCGCAGGGCATGTACCTGACCACGGCGTGGTATTGGGACCAGGACGACGCGTCGCGCCAGTGGGCGGCGCGCTTCGAGGAGAAGATGAAGAAGAAGCCGTCGATGCTGCAGGCCGGCGACTACTCGGCCACCACCACCTACCTGAAGGCCGTGGCCGCCACCGGCAGCACCGATGGCGACACGGTGATGAAGTGGCTGAAGGCCAATCCGGTGAACGACTTCTTCGTGAAAGACGGCAGGATCCGCGCCGACGGCCTGATGGTGCACGACATGTTCCTGATGCAGGTGAAAGCGCCCGCGGAATCGAAGGGGCCTTGGGATTACTACAAACTGGTGGCGCGCGCGCCGGGCGACCAGATCTATACCTCGCCGGCCGAATCGACCTGCCGCCTGATGAAACCCTGATCCCGCGCGGGTCATCCCTGGAGGAACGAGCATGACTGTGAAGAACCCCGTCCCGGCGGACATCGGCGCCCTGCCCGTGGACCTGTCGGGAAAACGCGTCATCGTCACGGCGGGCGCGGCCGGCATCGGCGCGGCCATCGCCAGCGCATTCGCGGCGCGCGGCGCGCGGGTGCATGTGTGCGATGTGGACGAACAGGCGCTCGCGGCCTGCCCGCATCCCCATTCGCGCGCCGACGTGAGCCGGCGCGATGAGATCGAGCGCTACATGGGCGAGGCGCTGTCGCACCTGGGCGGACTCGACGTGCTGGTGAACAACGCCGGCATCGCCGGGCCGACCGCCGGCATCGGCGACATCGCCCCGCAGGACCTGGACGCGACGCTGGACATCAACCTGGCCGCGCAGTTCCATACCGTGCGGCATGCGCTGCCGGCGCTGCGCGAGGCGGGCGGCGGCAGCATTATCAATATCAGCTCGGTCGCCGGCCGCATGGGCGTGCCGATGCGCACGCCCTACGCCGCCACCAAGTGGGGCGTGGTCGGCCTGACCCGTTCGCTGGCGGTGGAACTGGGCGGCTACGGCATCCGCGTCAACGCGCTGCTGCCGGGCCTGGTGGCGGGGCCGCGCATCGACCGCGTGATCGCGGCCCGCGCCCGCAACATGGGCGTGACGGTGGCCGAGGAAACCCGGCTCGAACTGGCCGGCGTCAGCCTGGGGCAGTTCGTGCGCGCCGCTGACATCGCCAACATGGCGCTGTTCCTGGCGAGTCCCTTCGGCGCGATGGTCAGCGGACAGGCCATCAGCATCGACGGCGACCTGCAATCGCTGCCGTGGCAACCGCCCGCGGACTGAAGGTCTTCCCCTGCCGCACCGGGGCGCGCGGCCACCGGCGCTCGGCGCCCGGCGCCTAAGCGAGCAACTGGATCGTTTGCTCGTACACCCCGCGTTGCCGTTCGCGGGCGGCCGCGTGCAGCGCCTCGACCAGGCGCTCGCTCGGCTCCTGGCTGGCCGCCTCGTTGCGCGCGATCAACACGAAATCGAACCACTGGCGCGAAGCCAACGGCAGCGCCACCAATTCCGGGTAGGCTGTCGCGATGTCGGCCGCCGACAGCGCGTTGACCATGCTGACACCGCGCACCGCGCATACGGTGCCCGCCAGCAGCGACATATGGGCCCGCATGCCGGAACGCAACTGCATCGACTCGGCGATGTCGCCCTGGGGCATGACGTAGTCGGACCACAAGGGCTGCACGTAGCTATCGGGGCGGATGTCGCCGACCCTCACGACATCGCCACGCGCAAGGCAATGCTCGCGATGCACGATGGCCATGACCTCGGTGCGCAGGAAGGGCCGGAACGCCAGCCGCGCGCTCTGCTGCGACACCGCCCCCAGCCCGAAATCGGCGCGCATGGTGTCGACGGCACTGATCGCCTGCACCGATGACTCCAGATCGAGCGAGAACGGCCTCGTGCCATTGGCTTTAAGGTAGCGGCGCACCGCGTCGGGCGCGTAGGAAAGCGCCAGCGCGGGCGAACAGGCAATGCGCAGCCCGCGGCCACCGAACTGCTCGATGCTGTGCAGCGCCTCGTCGATGCGCACCAATTCATCCAGCACGAACTTGGCCTCGCCGTACAGGTACTGGCCGGCCTCGGTGGGCCGCAGCGTCTTGTGGGAGCGGTCGAACAACTGCACGCCGGTCGACTGTTCGAGCCGCGAGATGGCGTGGCTGACCGCCGGCTGCGTGAGGTGCATGGCCTGCGCGGCCTGCCGGGTGGATCCGGTCATGACCACGGTGTAGAAGATGCGCAGGTCGTGGATGTTGAAATTGCGTTTCATGCGGCGTCGCGGCTCCACTGTTGGCGCGGAGGCTCGCTCCGCCCGATGCCTGATTCTAGGTCGAGAAGACCGCCAAGGGCTGGCGGGCCGGACGGGCAACCGTCCGGTATCCGCGAATCGCCGTCACACCTGGTCTTCGGAGTAGATGCCCGCCGAGATGGTGGCGCTGCCCACGAACATCTCGCCATACAGCACCGGCACGGGATTGCCCTGCGCCGTGGTGTTGACCGGGCCGTTGAAGTTGTACGACGCGCCGTTATTGGGCCCGTCCTTGACGCTCAGGGCGCGCTGCTGCGGCGTGAGCAACTGCACCACGCCGCCCAGCGTCATGGCCAGGCCCATGGTCATCAGCGAAGTGCTGGCGCCCGCCCACAACGCGACGTTGATGCCGGGGATGAAGGACGCGACGATCATCGCCACGCCCACCACCACCTGCATCAGGCCGCCACGCTTGGCGCCGGTGGGCATGGGCGCGATGCGGATGTCTTCACGGCCCGCCGGCCGCGCCAGTTCGCTTTCCTCCAGGTTGCGGCGGCCGAGGAAGCAGGCGTAGCGCACGCCCCGGGATTCGCTGTCGAGCAGGCGGGCCTCGAAGCCGGGCAGCAATACGCACAGTGCGCGTACCGCCTCGGCGGTGCTGGAGACGGCCAGCCGGTGCAGCCGGCCGAACTCCGCGCCCAGCCGGCCGTAGAGGCGGACGGTTGTGAGGGGTTGAGTCATGGCGTGTCCCCCTCTGCGTCGATGACCGGCTTCGGATAGCGTTGCTTGACGCCCTGGCATTGCGCCACCCATTGCGTCACCTCGGCGGGCAGCGCCTGGCCCGACGCCTGCAGGTGCGCGGCGAACTTCATGATGGCGTCGAGCTGGTCGCCGATGGCGGGATAGGTGCGGGCGCGCAGCGGCGCGTAGGGTTCATAGTGGCGGATTTTCAATTTCGAACTCCTTGTCCATTTGTGGCCAGGCTCGGACGGTGACGCGGTATCTGCCAGGCTGGTCAAACACCAACTCGACATGCGTTTCATCGCAGGGATATTCACCGTCATTGATAATGATCGAGCAGGGGACCGTCAGGCCGGAAAGGGTTCTTCCGTCCAGGGAGGCCCTACTCAATGGGCGCGGCATCACCCTTCCATTCTCGATGTACTGGGTTTGCGCATCGGCGGCGCCTTCGACACATCCAACGGCGCCATTCGACGCGAGCATGGTTTCCAAGAGGTCGTCCTGTTGCAACGAAAGTACGCTGAAAACGCGACCATTAACGTCATAAAGAGAATAAATACTCATCGCAACAACCCCATCAGTGCCATGCTCCCGGACGCACGTGCGCGACCGTCGAACGGTCTCGGGAAAGTGATAGTCATAGAATAGATTCCCGGATTCAGGACCTCACTCAGGTAAACGCCGTTGAAGTTACCGACGCCAAAATTCGTTGTCAGCGTCGGATCTGGGGGGGCAGATCCGCCCCAGCTTCCGCCATTGAAATCGTAGTTCTGCACCAGCATGAGACGGGCGGGAACGTTCAGGTTGATGGCCACCGACGCAGTATTGATATCCGACGTCCTGCCCCACTCCAGGTTGAACGAAACCGAGTTATTGATCACCACCGCGCCGCTGGCAATCCGCAACGTATCGACCTGTGCCACACCGATGTGTGCGGTCTTTATGTAGGCGGAGTCGAAATTCGCCAGCTTCGCGAACAAGGAGGCGCTTTCGATGCGATCCGCGATCATCAAACCCGTCTTGATCTTCCCGGCGTCCAGGCTCTGGATCATTGCGTTCGTGATCTTCGCGGTGCCGATCAAAGCCTCGTTGATGAATGTCTGCCCGTTCTCGATCACGAATGGCGTGGTCGTCGCGCCATTCGCCTGGTTCAACAGCGCCAACCGATCCGCGAGGAAATACACCGCTGTCTGCATGCTCCCGTCGGGCTGGGAATAGGCGCCTGCCGACATGCCGGCAGCGTAGATCTTGCCGTCCTTCGCAACCTGGGCTTTGATGCTCCAGGTGGCCTTGAGCTTGCCATCCACGTCCACCAGCGCATTGCGCGTCTCCTCGACACCCGCGGCCGCGCCGTTGGCGGTCGCCATCACCGTGTCGACGCGCGAGGACAACGCCCCATCGGCATCGGCCCGCTTGGTCTCCTCCGCCGTGATCGCTGCGCGGGTCTCGTCCAGGCCGGTGGTCAGGCCATCGATGGTGCCGGTCAGCTCCTGGGCCAGTTCGTCGCGGCTGATCTTGCCGTTCAGGTATTCCAGGATCTCGCTGGCTTCCCAACTGGACTCGCCCATCACGCCCTGGTCGCCCGGATACCAGGCGCCGATCTCGCCGTTCAGGGCAACGATTCGGCCCCAGAAGTAGAAGCGCTTGCCGGCCGCCAGCCCCATCAGGGTATGGGCGCTTTGCGGGAAGGCGAAGTCGCCCAGCTTGACGGCGCTGGCGCGGTCGTCGGACGCGCTGTACCAGATCTCGGTGCGCTGGGCGGTGAAACGCCCTTCCGGAAAGGCCCAGCTCAGGTCGATGCCGAATACCAGCGGTTTGGCGGCCAGCAGCGCCAACGCCGGCGGCGGCGCGATGTCGCCTTGCAGCATTGTCTCGGTGGAGTTGACCCACACCGACGAGATGTCCGACACGTTGATCGCCCGCACCCGCACCACGTAGGCGCCGGCGCGGATATCCGGCAATTCCAGCGTCAGCGCGCCGGTGCGGCCCGCTTCGACCCAGTCGGAATTGTCGCGCCGCCACTGCACCTGGTACGCCACGGCCGACGGCGCCGCGTCCCAGCTAATGACGCCGACGTGCCGCGCCAGGCCCTGGTCGATCACCGAGCGCGAGGCCAGGCGGATGTTCACAGGGGCCGGTTGCACCGACGGCGGCACGACGGTGATCGGCTTGGGATCGAGTCGCGTGCCGAAATCGACGTTGTCGAACTTGCCGGGTTCGTGCTGCACGGCGGCGATCTCGGCCACCAGGCCTTCCTTGCGCTTGACGCTCAACACGCGGAACGTCTGCGCCGACAGGGCCTCGGACTCCAGCGTCCACACGCACTCGGCCTGCGGCGCCTGCGAGAACGGCGTGGTGACCGTGATGTGCAGCACCGTGCCGGGCAGGCCGACCAGGTCGGCGGTCAGCTCGGTCGAGTCCACCGTGAAGACGGTGTTGTCCACGGTCAGGCCGGTGCCCACCGCGGTCGCCACCACGCGGGTCTCCGACAGGCCGTTGGGCAGGTTGACGGTCAGGCGGTCGCCCGGCCGCACGCCGAGTTCGGCGTCAACCGTGACCTGCGTCGCCGAGCCTTCGCGGATGCGGCCGCCGATGCGGCGGCCCGCCAGATGCTGGTCGGCCACGCGAATGACGCTGCCCGGCCGCACACGGCAGGCGTCCAGGCCCACCGAGAACGTGACCGAGCGCGTCTCCAGGTTGGAGGTCAGCAGCATCCACTTGCCGATCCGGTGCGCCTGGCCGCGCGAGGTGCAGCCGAACCCGGTCACTTCCACCTGCTGAATGCCGTAACGCGCAATGCCCTCGCGGTTCTCGACATACTCGACCTTCTGGCGGCCCATCTCGGACATGTCGTTCCAGGACACCAGCGCCACCGTATAGCGCGTGGTCAGCGCCGAGCCGACGTAGTTGAAGCGCCCATCGACCACGTTGGCCGACGAGAAGGTGTAGACCGGATCGCCCGGCATGTCGGCCGAGGCGAACACGGCGGCGTTGGCCCAATAGGCCATGCCGCGAAAGATCGAGGCGAAGTCCTGCACTACCCGGTAGGCATCGGCCGCTTGTTGCAGGTAGACGTTGCAGGTAAAGCGCGGCTCCTTGCCGCCGAAGCCGTCATCGACCATCTCGTCGCAGTAGCGGCCTATCTGGTACAGGCCCCACTTGTCGAGCCAGCCCGCCGGCACGCGCGTGCCCAGGCCGTAGCGGTCGTTGCTGATGAGGTCGTAGAACACCCACGCCGGATTGTTGGTCCAGGCCAGCTTGAAGGTGCCGTCCCACACGCCGTCATAGCGGCGCAGGTCCGGGTGATAGTTGGACGGCACCCGGATGATGCGGCCGCGCACGTGATACGCGCGGGTGGGAATGCTCTGGAACTGCGACGCGTCGATCTTGATGCCCACCAGCGCCGACATCGGATAGCGCAGCTTGGCGTCGACGATCTCGGTGACCGTGTCCACCACGGTGCGGTCCGAGATGGTGTTGCTGTTGGCGTTGGGCGTCACGCGGCGCACGCGCACGGTCCAGCCCTGGCGCGCGCGCGGCAGCTCGATGCGATGCGAGCGCGTATAGCGCTGGGTGGTCTTGCCGTCGAACGCGGTCGACAGCACCGTCTGGTAGCCGGCGCCGTCGGTGTTCAGCTCGATCACGTATTCGACGCGGTAGCCGTTGATGTCGCCGTTCTTGGTATCCGCGCGGCTCAGGCCTTCGACCGCCAGCGTGACGCGCACGGCCGAGGCCTGCAGGTTGGTGAACAGACGCGTCCACGGCTGGCTCGACTTGAGCTCGGCGTTGATGCCGATGGTGTTTTCCGACGCGGGAAAGCCGGGCAGCGGCTCCTGCAACTGCGTGCCGGTGCGAAAGTCGATCGACGCGCCGGTGAAGTTCAGCGAGCCGTCCTCGTTGGCCACGGGCGTGCCGTTCAGGTAGACATCGCGCAGCGCGTTGTCCATGCCGTGCACGGGGCCGTAGATCTCGCCTTCGCCCAGCAGGTCGATGACGCGCGCGTAGGCGGTGCTGTGCAGGCTGTCGGGCGATTCCACCGGCGTGCGGCCGCCGCCGCCGCCCTTGCCCTTGTGGCCGACAAGGCCCCGGCCCTCGGCCAGCGGCTTGCCGCCAAAAGAAAAGGCGCCCGCGGGCGCCCTGTTCCTGATGCGATGTCGTTGTTTCATACCTGGTCTTCCGAATAGATGCCTGCGGAGATCGTGGCGCTGCCGACGAACATTTCCCCGTACAACAGCGGCACGGGATTGCCCTGTGCCGTCGTGTTGACGGGTCCGTTGAAGTTGTAGGAGGCGCCGTTCTCCGGCCGATCCCTGGCGCTGAGCAGCCGCTGCTGCGGCGACAGCAGTTGCGCGACGCCGCCCAGCATCATCGACAGGCCCAGCGTGGCCGTGGCCTGAATCATGCCCCCCGCCGTGAACGCCGCCGTCAGGCCGCCGCTGTAGAACGCCGCCGCGGCGATCAACGCCGCCCCCAGCACCGTCTGGAACAGGCCGCCGTTCTTGGCGCCCGCCAGCACCGGCGCGATGCGGATGGCATCCGCGCCCACTGGATGCCCCAATTCGTCTTCCGACAGATTGCGGCGGCCGGCAAAGCAGGCAAAGCGCACGCCCCGTTGCTCGCTGTTCGCGAGCGCGCGTTCGAAGCCCGGCAACAGCGCGCACAGCGCCCGCACCGCCTCGGCCGGACTGGCCACGACCAGACGGTGCTCGCGGCCGAAGCGCGCGCCCAGCCAGCCGTAGAGTCGCACCACTCGTGTCCTGTCGTTCATGTCTTTTCTCCATGGCGCAGCACCACCCGGGTGGCTTCACGCCAGAATCCACCGTACACGACTCGCTCGGAGTCGCGCCCATACAGGTGATGCAGCATCGCGTCGGGCAGCGGAAACAGGTCCGGCGCTTCGCTCAACGGCTGCGCGCCGAGGAAGACGCCGGCATGGTTGGCGCGGTCCGAACGCACCTGCATCACCACCACGTCGCCCGGCGCCAGCGCTTCATGCGGCTGCAGCGGGCGAAAGCCCGCCTCGGCGTAGTGATCCATGTACAGATCGCCGGCGCGGCCAGGTTCCCACCAGCCATCCTCGCGCGGGAAGTCCGGCAGGGTGATGCCGCGTTCGCGCGCATACCAGTCGCGCACCAGCGAATAGCAATCGAGCACGCCGTGGGCGAACTGGCGCCCCAGCAGCGGCGCCTGGAAGCCCTCCGGCGTGAAGCCGCGGATCTCGCCGGCCTTGACCTTGCCGTCCAGATCCTTGGCCACGGCAACGATGTACCAGGGCAGGCCGGAGGCCTCGCAGGCCACCCGGTCGGCTTCGCTGGGCAGCGCCGCCGCATCCGGGTGCGAGTGCACCACGGCCGTGATCCGGCCGCTTTCCTCGGCCGCCGCGTAGTCCTGCGCCGACATGACGAAGTGCTCTTCGCTGGCGGCGGTATTGCGGCACGGCACATACCATTCGCGTCGGCCCGCCTTGACCACCAGCCCGCAGCATTCCTGCGGATACGTCGCCACGCCATGGGCGCGGATGGCCTGCATCGTGCGTTTGAGCATGGCTATCCCCTGACCAGGTCGGCGGACGGAAAGCCGCCGAAGTTGATGACTTCGTATTCGCCGAAGCGCTTCTTGCAGTCGGACATCAGGCCCGAACAGCGGTCCAGCGTCGGATCGCTGACCGGCTTGCCATCCAGGTCGAACATGCGGCTGCCGGTGTAACCGCAGTAGGGACCGCGATAACCGCCCTTGCGCAGCCACGAGCACACGCCGGCGATGATCGGCCGGTCGGGAAGCTTCTGGCCGTTGAAATCCAGCGCGCTGGACAGCGAGAATTCGACCACCTCGGCGGTTTCGGCGGTCTTTTGCTGCACCAGCCAGACTTCCTGCGGCAACTCTTCCTGCGGATCGGCGGTGGGATTGCCCTGCGGGAAATTGACCGCATCCAGATACTTCCCGAGCGTGCGACGCACCACCACGCGCGCGCCCACCAGGTCGTCCAGGTGGACGCAAAGCGCCGAGATCACGCCCACCACCGGCTTACCCTTGTCGTCCTGCCCAATGTTGCCCACGGACAGCGTCGGCGAGGGCTGCTGGCCCTCTCCCACCAGTTCGAACCCTTCGGCGCGGATGGCCCACGGATCGTACTGCTGCCCCTGCCACCAGATGGGTCCCACTTGCGTGTAGCCATGGAAACGCAGGACCTGGCCGCCGATGGCCGTCGCATCCAGCTCGAACAGCTCGACCAATGCGCCGACTTCCAGCTTTTGAACGTCTGAATAAATACCCATTGCTATTCCTCTTCAGCCTGCCGTGGCGGTTGTCCGGACTCGCCGTCCCCGCCACGCAGGCGCTCGACCTGCCTGGTCAGTTCCTCGATACGCCGGTGCATTTCCTGCATGGCGCAGACCATGCGCGCGACCAGCTTGGAGCTGTCGACGCCTTGCAGCTTCATGCGTGGCGCGGCGCCGTGGACATCGGTCATGACCGCGTCCTTTTCGCCCGACACGGCCAGCGGCGCCACTTCCTGCAGTTCATGCGCGATGAAGCCATCCTGCGCGCTGTCGTCCATCACCATCCGGAACGTGCGTGGTCGCATGCGCAGCACGGACCGCAAGGCCCAGGCGCCGTCCATATCCTCGATGTCGTACTTCACGCGGTAGTCCGACGTGGTGTTGTACGAGGTTGCCGCCGGCGAGGTCTGGATGGTGCCCACCAGCCCGCCTGCGGCGTTGGTGAATACGATGGGCGACGTGTTGTCCGCCTGCGGGCTATACAGCGTGCCGAAGCGGCTGCCGCCGCCTTCGAAGTTGATGGCCTGCCGCACCAGGTAATTGCGGCTGTATTCCGCGCCCAGGACCCAGGTGGCGGCGGTGTTGATGCGTCCGCAGTCATAGCCGATGACTTCGAATATCAGCGGCTGGTAGGCGCCCGTCCCGGTTCTGCCGCAGGTGATGTACGAGCCCGACGGAAAGCATTGCAAGGACAGCACGCTGGCGTTGGCGCCGCTGTCCTGCCACACGTTCACGCGGCTGCCCGCGGCGGCGGTGCCGGGTGCGACATTCAGGTTGCCCGTGCCCGACAGGCTCTGGAAAACCCCGCCCGCATTGGGACCAAAGCCCATCGCGCCGCGGACTTTCCAGGCGGCGGAATCAAACACCAGGTCCTGCGCCACGCTCGGATCGTATTTCGCGTAGGCCGTTCCATTCCAGCGGTGCCAGCCCGCGCCGTCGACGTAGATGTCGCCACAATCCGCGGTCGGCATCTGCAGCGCATTGCTCCAGCTACCCACGGCGCGCCACGGTTGCCAGCCGCCGTTGGTGGTGTTGCCGTGGCGCACATAGCGGCGCGGCTTCTGGCCGGTGAAGAGCACCGACACTTCCTGGCAAACGATCCCCGCCGACAACCAATAGACATTCATGTAGCCGGCATTGACGGCGGCGCTGGGCGGCCAGTTCGATCCGGCCGACATGGGCGTCGCCGCTCCCCAGGTGTAGAACGTGTTGTCCGAGACCAGCGTGTTGGCGTCCGTCGCGGCGGTCAGGTAGACATGCGTCATCGCCTGATCGGCGCGGGCCTGTTCGAACCACGGCCCCCAGGTGGCGACGCCCGCGCTCTGGAAACGGTTGCGGATGAACTTGCGCGGATTGGCCAGCGTATAGGTGGTGTACTCCTGGTACACCGCGTTGTTGCTGCCGGTACCGAATTTCACCGACAGCAGGCCGGCCAGCGGCGCGGGATAGTTCGCCCCGGCCGCCGCGGCCGCATTGGTGTTCTGGCTGTAGTCGCCCGGCGTAGCATAGGTATCCAAGTCATCCGCAGCGCCCAACGGCCGCGCGTTGACGCCCGGGATCTGCGCCTGCGGCACCTTGCCGGCAGCGTCCAGTGTGGCAATGCCGCCCGGCGCCGCCAGTTGCCCTGAATCGACGCTGGCCACCCAGGGCGACCAGGTTCCGGTGATCAGCGAACGGTTATATACCTTGTTGCCATTGCCGGCGTAATACACCTGGCACACCCCGGAGGTAACGCTGGCGCCGCCCTGGGGCGAGGCAGACATGACCAGCAGGTAGCCCGACTGTCCGACCGGGAAATTGCTGCCCCCGGCCGCGATCGCCGACGAGGCGACGGCCCACAGGCCCCGTTGCGTATAGCTGTTCAGATCCTGCGCGGCCGCCATCGATCCGGCATAGGACACCACGGTCGAGACGTCGGTCAGTTCCTTCCAGGCGGACCAGGCGGTCGCCGACACCCGCACGCGCCAGAAGCGCTGCATGGCGGCCGCGACATTGGTGCGGGTGGTGTAGACCTGCGCCACCGGCGTGCCGGTGGCCGTGACTTCAAGAAAGCCGACGTTGGCCACCGGATAATTGGCGCCCGCCGTGGCCCCGGCGATGGCGGACTGATAGAACGAACCCGGCGTGGCGTAGTCATTCAGATCGTGCGCGGTCGTCGGCAGGACGGCCGCAAACGCGCTCGGGATCTGCGCCACGGGCACCTTGCCATTCGCATCCAGCGTGGCCAGACCATTGGCGGCCCCTTTCTGCGACAGCGCCGGCAGCTCCTGCCAGGCGGCCCAGATGCCACCATAGAACGAACGCCAGAAACGACGCGAATAGGCGCCCGACCGGTACTGGGTGTATTCCTGGTATACGAACAGCCCGTCCGCGGAAGCCGCCACTTCCAGCAGGCCGGCGTTCGCGATCGGATAGTTGCTGCCCGTCAACGCGTTGGCGTTGGCGCCCTGGTGATAGCGTCCGGGGTTGGTCAGCGTGTTCAGGTCCACTGTCGCGCCAAGCGTCGACGCATTCCACAGGCCAGCCAGTCCGGACTGCACGTCGGCGAAGTTCGCGTTCACCTTCTGCATGGCCACGCGCAGCGGATCGCCCGCCTGGTCGTTGTCGGTCTTGCCGACATTGATCGCTTGTAGGGTTGCCATGGTGTCAGGGCCTGAAGACTTGTTGGAAGGTCACGGCCAGCGAGTACATCTCGCCGCCCATCGCGGTCAGGTCGTAATCCGTCGCGGTGTAGTAGCCCGGCTCGCCCAGCGGCGGTTGCCACTGGAAGGCCCGATACCCCTGGTGCCGGTCCAGGAATGCCACGATCGGCCCGACCTGCGCTCCCGAGCCGGAGAACTGCAGCGGCCACGAGGCCACTTTGTTGTTGATGCCGTCGGCCGCGGTCTGGCGGTAGCCATCGCCGAACTGCGCGCTCAGCACGCGAAACTTGGTCCGCCCTTGCGGATTGACGCGCGGCGACCAGGTGAAGGTTTCGATTGCCATGATCATGCCCCCGCTAAACGGTTGTTGTTGGCTTGCCAGGCCAGGCCGCCCTGGCGATACGATTGCGTCATGCGGCGGTCCACAAGCTGGGTGACGTATTCGCCGATCTGCTGGCCGAACTGCTGCCAGCCGCCCTCGCCCGATTCGCTCGAGGAACTGACGTTGCCGTCCTGCACGTAGACATTGACGGATACCCCGCCGGCGGTCTGGCCCGTGTCACCGCCCATATTCGGGAAGGCGGCACGGATGCCGAGCGAGCCGTCGGCGCCGCGATGCAGCGGCATGATGGCCTCGGGACCGGCTTCGCCCATGACGCCCATGGGGAAGGCGACGGGGCTGGCGGTCATACCGTTGGTGAAGGCGCCGCCTTTGGCGAACTGGACGGGAAACGCCTGGGCCACCGATGGCACGATGGCGCTGGCGGTACTTGCGCCACCCGAACCGAACAACCCAGCGATGAAGCCGCCCGCCTGGCCAATCCAGCCCCCCAGGCCGCCCGAACCCGACATGAATTCCTTGCCCAGCAACGTCTCCATGAGCTGGGCGGAGGCGGCCGACGTCACCATCTTGGCCACGTTGTCCAGGAACGACAGCCCCATCTTGTCGAATTTCTCGGAGACGAAGTCGTACATCTTGGTGCCCAGGATGTCCTGGATCTTGCCCGCACCGTTGCGCGCCGATTCGAGCAGCTTGTCGTTCACCTTCGCCATGAAGTCGCCGTCTTTCTCGACGAGCCCGAGATTGCGCCGTTCCTTGTCGTACTTGTCCTGGCTGAGCGTGCCATCTCGCAGCGCGTCGTCGAGCGCCCATTGCTTCTGAGTCCTCTCGCGTCTGGATTCCGCATCGGGATCCGCGAGATTCTCGATATAGGCGCGCATCTTCGTCTGGTCGCGCAGCCTGTCGAGATCCCACGCGGCGGTCGTCAGGCTGTACTTGTCGCTGGGACTCTCACCCGCGAACCGGCCGGCCTCGGTTTCGTACTCCATCTTCGCGGTTTCGGATGAACGGCCCAGCATCGCGCCGGCCTTCTTCATTTCCGCCAGCGCCTGCTCGACCGCCTCGGACCGGATCGCCTGGGCATGCTTGTTCAGCGCGTCCGTCGACTTTTTCTTGCCGTCGGTGCCCTTGTCGGTGGTGTCGTTGCTTTTCTGGCACACGGTCGCGGCCCGCGCAACGGCGCTCTCCCATGCCCGCCGGGCCGCCGCATTGCGATTGAGCTCGAGGGTGTTCTGTCTGAGCGCCCTGTTTTCCGCCTCGATATTCGCGGCGTTATTGTTGTTTGCCATGGTCCTATACCTCACATAGATCCGCCTCCGGCCCGCTTGCGCGGGCCGGACACGTCGTCAAGACCCCTTCTTGACCTTCGACATCAGGAACGCCTTCAACGCGTCCGCCCCCGCTTCGGCGGGAGGTTCCTCGTCTTGCGCGCCCCAGCGCACCAGCATGTCGGCGGCGCGCACCTTGCCCCCCGCCGCGCGCGCCACCGTGGCGGCCAGGCTGGCCGTGAGCACGTCGGCCCGGTCGTCGCCCAACGGAGACGTGCGGTCCCACTCGCGCCACAGCGACACTTCATGGGTGTCGATGGTGTCCATCAACTCGCCCAGCGTGCGTCCCAGTCGAAGTGCCAGGACCATCAGGAAACGGAGGTCTGGCGTTTCCTGGAGGGCTTTTTTGCGCGCTCCTGCGCCCCCTCCCCGAGGTTGCCCAGCTCGATCGCCTTGGCCACCAGCGTGGCGTGCGCCAGCCCGTAGGCCGCGGCCACGACGTCAACGTCTTCGTCGTCGAAGACGCGGCGCGGCCCCTGCTCGGTCTGCTCGAACAGCGTGCGCACCAGCAGGCTGGCCGAGGCGCGGGTGTAGTCCACGCCCGGCGCGTCCAGCTTGGCGCGCACCACCTCGTTGTCCTCGCCCGGCACCACGCCCGCGGCCGCCCAGATCGCGCGGATATGGAACAGGTGATCGCCGGCGCTGGGCGCGCGCACGATGACGCGGGCGTCCTGCCATTGCGGCACGGTCAGGGTTTCGTGGGCGAAGCCGGCCAGCGGATCGACCGCCAGGCCGCGCAGGCCAGCCGCGCGCGCGGAGGATTTGATCGACGTGTCCGTCATGGCGTTCAGCCCCCGTTGGCGGGCGCATCGGTCAGCTTGACGGCGCCGGTGACACGCACGTTGAACGTGGCGGACACGACGTTGTCCAACTGGCCTTGCCACTGGTATTGCGTCACCAGGCCGAGGAACTCGAACTTGGCGCCGTCGGCGAAGGTCACGCGGAAGGCGCGGGTCTTCTTGTCGCTGCGTGCGGCCACCAGCGCCTTCTGGGCGGGATCGCCAGCCTTCCAGTTGCCGGCCATGCTGAAGGTGCCGCTGTCGTCCAGGCCCAGGGCGTATTCCTTGGCGGTGGACTTGAGCACGGTGACGTCGATCTCGGTGGTCTGGCCGCCCTGGAAGTTCGGGTCCTTGATGGTGATGGCCAGATCGGCATACGTCAGGCCGGCGGCGCCCAGGTCTTCGGTAGCCGTGGTCGACACTTCCAGTTGGGTGCCCTGCGTTTGAACGAATTGCGAAACGGTAGTACCTGCCATTGCAGACTCCAAAAAAAAAAGCCCGCCAGAGGCGGGCAATAGTGGCGTTTCCGGGAATCCGGAGCGGCCATGAAAAAGCCCCGCGGCGATTGCCGAGGGGCTTGGTCGATACGTTCAGATTTTCTTCGGGCGCAACTTGGCCCGACGACTCAATTATGCGGACGTGGTCCGCGCACCGCAAGCCTTTGCGCGATCGGCGTGTCGCACCTGCGGCGCCGTCACTAGCCCGCGCCGGCGCAACGCCGGCAGCAACGCGACCTTGGCTTCCTGATAGGCGGCGTGCTGCTGCTCGGGCGTCAGGCGCGGATTGCTGAAGACGCGGGCGCCGGCCGCGCGGTTGCCGGCGTGCACGCCGATGGCCGAGCGCTGCTGCCACGGCAGCTCGTCGATACACAACTCCGTCTGCTCGCCGCGCGCGGCGGCCAGGCGGGCGTCGACGTCCTCGTCGTCATAGGCCTCGTCGGCCGTCATGCCGCGCGCGAATGCCGATACCCGGCCCACGCCCAGCTTGGGCCGGTAGCCGCGGCTCCATTGGTACCACTCCATGATCAGCGCTTCGACCTGATCCGATTCTTCCCGCGTCATGTTCTGCCCCTTCAGATTCTGGCCCTGCGCCGCTTGCGACCGGCCGGCCCGCTCCGCCGGCCGCGGCGCAAAGGAGCGCGCGATGGCGGCGCCCGCCTGCGATGCCGCCGCGACCCAGCCCTGCGGGGCCTGCAATGCCATGTTTCCTGCCTGATTCATTCGCCGCTCCTTGCCGTTGAGTTCGATGCCGGCGTCCGTCGCTGGCGGACCCTGCCGGGTTGGCGCCACCCGGGCGCCGGGGTTGCGGACCGCCGCTGCGGGGGTCCGTATGGATGAGGAAGAGAAGCCCTTCGGTAGCGATACGCTACCCACGCTTCCGTCTGATAACAGCACACATTTTGGGTGATCCATGACTGGAATTCTACAAGTGTATAATCTCGATTTCAACACTTGTTGTTGCACAATTTTCCACAACTGTTTAGCGTCGACACCATGGCTCTCGGAAAACAAATCAGGCGCTATCGCGCCGCTCTCGGTCTCACCCTGGAACAGCTCGAAGCGCGCACCGGCGTGGGCGTGGGCACCATCGCCGCGCTCGAGGGGCGCGACAGCGAACGCTCGAAGTACGCGGCCCGCCTGGCGGCGGGCTTGGGGCTGTCACTCGAGCAACTGCTGGACGAGTCGGCGCAGTATCCGCCGGACATCGTGCTGGCCGATGCCGGCGGCGGCGATGCGCCGCCCGTGGATGTCGGCGCGAGCGACGATCTGCGCATCCCGCGCTTCGATACCGGCGGCGCCATGGGCGCGGGCGTGGAGCTGCGCGACCAGCCCGGCGTGATCCAGAGCCTGCGCGTCAGCCAGGAATGGCTGCACAAGAACCTGCGCCACTACACCGCGGCCGCCAACCTGTGCGTGGTGACGGGTTTCGGCGACAGCATGCGGCCCATGTACAACCCGGGCGATCCGCTGCTGGTGGACCTGGGCGTGGTCAAGGCGGACGTTGACGGCGTGTTCTTCTTTCGCGTCGGCAACGAGGGCTTCATCAAGCGCCTGCAGCGCATTCCCAGCGCCAACGGCCTGCTGATCCGCGCCAAGTCCGAGAACACCAAGTACGACGCCTGGGACATCACCGAAGACATGGACCTGCAGATTTTCGGACGCGTGTTGAAGGTGTGGCGCAGCGAGGATCTCTGACGCCGCCCGGCGGCGTCAAGCCGGCGGGCGGCGCGCGGCGGCAAGATGGAAGCGGCCGCGCACGCCACCGCCCGGGCGTGTGCGCTACAGTCCGGCGCGCCGCGGTTGCGGCGATTGCCAGCTTCCGTCCAGCAAGGCCGGTTTGGGCCAGTAGTAACGCAGCGTGATCGTGAAAGGCCCCGCCGGCGCAGACAGCCAGTTGGCCTCGCTGCCCTTGCCGGGCGACTGAGGCTGGATGTGCAGCGTCAGCCCGCCGTCGCGATCACGCTTGAGCGCGGGCAGCATCGCCGAATCGACCCGCGTGCGCCGGGCGGTGTGAGGCGCCTGCGCGGCCCCGGCCGTGCGCTGCAGCGTCACCGACCAGAACGCGTTGACCGGCGGCAAGGCGCGCGGCGCGAACCGCAGCACATACGGCTGGGCGCCATCCAGCGGCTGGCCCGTGGCGTCGGTGGCCAGCACCGCCGTGATCGATTCTTCGCGGCTGTCCGTGCCCAGGCCGACCTGCGCGCCGGTGGCGCGCGCCAGATAGTCGTTGCCCAGCGTGCGGCGGTCGCCGAACAGCGTATCAGCCTTGCCGTCCAGCGCCAGGCGGCGCTTGTCGATCTCGTTCTGGCCATCGTGCATGCCTTCCTGCATGACCTGGCGCAGGCGCGGATTGCTGCCGTCCGTGACCGCCGGCGCGCCCGGCCGGATGCGCATGCTGTCGAGCCGCTTGCGCAGCGACTTCTCGCTGTGCGCCACCGGCGCGAACTGCAGCAGGAATCCCAGCTCGTTGTAGAACTCGAGCGAGGTACGCATCTGCGCTGGCGCTTCAGGCGCCAGCCAGTCGACCGCGGCCGCCGTGGGCGGCGCCTTCTTCAGATAGGCCGAGAGCGGCTGGATGCGGTAGCCGGCCTCGATGCGCCTGACGCTGGCCTGGTCCGCGGACGAAAAACGCTGGATGCGTCCCGAAAGGCTCACCAGCTCGGTCTCGGCGCGCAGCACCGCGGCCATCCCCTTGGGCGCGGCGCCGCTCCAGCGTGGCCCCGCCACCAGATACCTGCCGCCGCCATTGCCCGTCGCGCGGCTGCCGATGTAGGCGAAGTTGAAGCCATACAGGTCGGTCAACCGCAACGCGTGGTAGCGCCTCGCTTCCATCGGCGGCACGCTGATGACGACGGGCTCGGCGCGCAGATCCAGCACGGCCGAAAACTGCGGCGTGTCATCCGGCGACGGCTCGGCGCGCACAAGTGTGTTGAACGGCCCCCGGTAGCGGGGATTGCCCCGATCGATGCTGGCGGCATGCATGGCCTGATAGCTGGCCACCATGGGATAGCCGTAGACATAGGCTTCCTTGGCGATGCGGCGCGCCTCGGGCGCCGACACCCCGTCGATGCCAACGTACTGCGCCCCCGTCGCCGCGTCGGGCGAGGTGAAACTGCAGCCGGCCGCGACGATGCACAACATCATGACAAACAGGCCGCGAACAGAGCGGCTCGATCCAACGCCTGCGGGGCGTATGCGCATTCCATGCTCCAACACGGGAAGTGGTTGGCAACGCCCGGATGGCGGCAGCGTCGCGACCGAAAAAACAGTCGCGCAAATTCTGGCACATTTCGCCACGCTCGGGATAGCGCGCGCCGATGACGGCACGACTTTGCGCACCCCGCGCAGGCGCGGGGCGCTTGGCTCGCAACGCGAATTCGGTGAATCAGTCCGGCAAACGCAGGGCTTCCAACTGCCGCGGCGGAATCGGCGTGATCGCGCTTTCGGTGGCGGAGGCGTCGGTGGTCAGGTGCTGGATCAGGTCGAGCGTGGTCGAGCGGCGGGTCAGCATCAGGCAGGTGACTTCCGCGTCGGCCACGCGCGTGGCGTGCCAACAGCCGGGACGCATGCAGACGCCCTGCCCGGGATCGACGCGGAATGCCGCCAGCGTGTCCAGGTCGGGGCTGCCGTCGGCCGCGCTGCGGGCCACCACCTGGACAATGGCGCCGGTCAACGGCACGATCGCCTGCTGCGTCAGCAGGTGCTTTTCCAGGCTGGCGACATCGGGCGAAGCGCTGCGGTAGTTCACCCACAGCACCTCCGCGTCGCCGCCGGCCCCGGTATTGAAGACGTGCTCCTGCCAGAAGTCGGTGGCGTCGTTGCTGAACAGCGGCACGCCATTGCCCTGCGGGATCGGCTTGCCAAGCATCCAGCCATAGGATGCGAAGGCTTCGGCGGTCAGATCGTAGATGGGCAATGCGGCAACGCGGGTCATGGCTCGTCCTTGGCGGAAGGGGCAGGGGTGGTGCGCTTGGGAAATTCGGCGGCGTAGTCGAAATCGCCGCGCGCGATCGCCGCCAGGATGGCGGTGCGCCGTTCGGCGGCGCGCTTGAGGTTGGCGGCGGTCGGCTTGACGCGGATGCGCTCCACGCAATGGCGGCCCTGGTAGAAGAAACCGATCTCGATGGACGATTCGGATGCCGGCCGGACGCCGTCGAATCCCTTGCTCATGCCGACACCTACGCCGGATGCGAGCCGGCGCCCCCTGGAAAGACCCGGATTATCGCAGTTTTTCGAGTATTCCAGCCGCGTCGCCGCCCTTGTCGTGCACGGCCTGGCCGGTCGGCGCACCAGACCGCGCTGCGCGGCATCGGGTAGCGCGGGCGCTCGTCGGGCTGCAGGATCAGGATGCGCGGGTCGATGGTGCCGCGATCGGTGGTGCGCTGGCGCATATGGGCCACGTCCGCCGCGCCTTCCGTGGAGGCGGCCTTCGGCGCTGTTATAACGCCTATTGCCCTCACTCTGGAGACCGCCATGCCCACCGACCTGTCGTCGCAGTACGTCTTCCTGGACGCCGCCGGCCACGCCACCGCGCTGGCGGGCGGCGACGCCTTCTGGTCGCAACCGAAGGAGGACCTGGCGCGCTACGGCCGCGGCTGGCTGGTGTCCGAATACGCCTGCGCCCGCGACTGGCCGCAATGGGAGATGCATCCACAAGCCGACGAGATCGTGCGCCTGATGGCCGGCGCGGCCGATCTGCACCTGGAGGGCCCCGCCGGCGCGCAGGTCGTCCGGCTGCGGGCAGGCGATGCCTATGTGGTGCCGCGCGGCGCCTGGCATACGCTCAAGGTGGTGGAGTCCTGTCGCATCCTGCACATCACCATGGGCGCGGGCACGCAGCACCGGCCGGTCTGAAGCCCGCGCGGCCGCGTAGCGCCCCCGGGCGGCGTCCCGGCGCGGATCAGCCCGCCGCGACGGCGGCGCGGATGCGCGGTAGCTCGCGGTCGTCGATCGGCCAGTGCAGCGCCGCCGACAGCACGCCCAGCGCCATCGCGCCGATCCAGATCAGGTCGTACGAATGCGTCGCCTCGTACACCACCCCGCCCAGCCAGACGCCGAGGAACGAACCCACCTGGTGGCCGAAGAAGACGAAGCCGAACAGCGTGGTGATGTATCGCACGCCGAACACCTGCGAGATCAGGCCGTTGGTCAGCGGCACCGTGCCCAGCCAGACGAAGCCCATGACCGCGGCGAACACGTACACCGACGCGGGCGACAGCGGCAGCAGGAAGAACAGCGCCATCGCGGCGGTGCGCAACAGGTAGATGCCGGCCAGCAGATACTTGCGGCGATGGTGCGCGCCCAGGATGCCGCAGACATAGGTGCCGGCGACATTGGCGAGCGCGATGATGGCCAGCGCCGCGACGGCGTCCGCCGCCCGCAGGCCCTTGTCCATCAGGTAGGCCGGCAGGTGCGTGCCGATGAAGGCGAGCTGGAAGCCGCAGGCCAGGAAGCCCAGGTTCAGCAGCCAGAAGCCGGGCTGCGTGAAGGCCTCGCGGATCGCCGCGCCCAATGGCTGCTCCGGCGCCGCCGCGGCGCCAGCAACCCGCCGCGACGTCTCTTTCAATGGCCAGGCCAGCGGCATCACCACCGCCAGCACCGCCGCGAAGATCATCAGCGCGCCGACCCAGCCCGTGCCGCCGATCAGCCACTGCGCCGCCGGCACCATGGTGAACTGCCCCAGCCCGCCGACCGCCCCGGCCACGCCCAGGGCCCAGCCGCGCCGCTCGGGCGGCACCAGGCGGCTGAGCGCGCCATAGATGACGGCGAACGCCGTGCCGGAAAGCGCGACGCCGATGCAGATGCCGGCGGTCCACATGAAGGCGGCGGGCGTAGCGGCGTGCGCCATGCCGGCCAGCCCCACCGCGTAGAACACGAGTCCACCCAGGATCACCTTGGCCGAACCGAAACGGTCGGCGATCATGCCGGTGAACGGCTGCACCACGCCCCAGGTCAGGTTCTGCACCGCCAGCGCCATGGCGAAGGTTTCGCGTGACCAGCCCCTGTCCATGGTGACCGGCAGCAGGAACAGGCCCTGCACGTGGCGCACGCCCAGCGCCAGGCCCATGACGATGCCGCCCGCCAGCACCATGAGCCAGAGGTTGCGGGGCGCGGCGGCGCGAGCAGGCGGGGAGGCGACGGACGATGCGGCGACGGACATGGCGAACCTCGGGCGTGGGACGTCGATCCCGTGCGGATGGATGGATGACGCTATTACAGGGGCGCCGGGGCCGCGCTTCAACTGATTATTTTTCGTCGGCTGCATGCGCGCCGGGAATGCCAAGCGGCAGCCACAGCGAGAACACTGACCCCTTGCCGGTCACCGAGCGCAGCGAGATGTCGCCATGCAGCAGGTCCGCCAAGCGGCGCACAATGGCCAACCCCAGGCCGAGCCCCTCGTCCCCCCGAGACGCCGCCGGCGCGCCGGCGCCGCGCGTGAACTCGGTGAAAACGGCTTCCCGCAGTTCAGGCGCGATGCCCACGCCGGTATCCCAGACCTGGAGCAACACCCCGCCCCGCCGCCTGCGCGCCGACAACAGCACCCAGCCCGCAGGCGTGTACGACAAGGCGTTGCCCAGCAGATTGTCGAGGATGCGGCGCAGCAATGCCGGATCGGTCTCCAGCGTCAGCGAGGTCGGCGCCACCACCAGGCGCAGGCCCCGGGCCCGCGCCTGCGGCTCATAGTCCAGCCGGACGTCGTCGAACAGGGCGTCGAGCGCGACGACGCGGCGCTCGGTGCGAACCAGGTGCGCATCCAGGCGCGACACATCCAGCAGGCCGTCCAGCAGGCGGTTCAGCCCGTCCAGCACGCCCTGCTGGCGCCGCGCCACATGCAACGCATCCTGCGGCGTGACGCTACCCTGCTCCGCACGGCTGGCCAGGATGTCGGTGAACATGCCGAGCGCGTGCACCGGCTGGCGCAGGTCGTGCCCGGCGGCGGCCAGGAAGCGCGTCTTGGCGCGGTCGGCCGCGGCCACGCGGTCGCGTTCGTGTTCCAGGCTGCGGATCAAGGCGCTGTTCTCGAAGCGCAGCGCCACGGTGGTCCTGAGGCTGCGATAAGTGACCGCGCTGAAATACAGGTTCACCGCCAGCAGGCAGACGCCGAAGGCCGCGTACACCAGGTGCAGCCCGTCAGCCGAGACCAGGCAGGCGGCGATGAACGGCGCCACCATGCCCAGCGCCGACCCAACATAGGCGGGCGGACAGGCCGACAGCGACGGCACCGCGCCACTGCACATGCCGGCCAGCATCACGCAGCCGAACGCCAGCAGCAGGTCCTGTCCCGACATCACCGCCAGCAGCCCCGCCAGTCCCCACAGCAGGCCCGAGGTCCACGACAGCAGGCAGAAGCCGCGCACCCAGGGCCGCACGGGCCCGGCCGCGCGCCGCACGAACCGGCGGCAGACGACCACGCGCGCCAGCGTCAGCAGATACACGGCGCCGAGCCAAGCCGCCAGCACCCCGGCGGGCGCGGCGTCGCGCATGACGTACAGCACCGGCAGCGCGACGGCGAAATTGGCGAACAGGACGCCATAGGATTGCTTGTAGAGCAGCGTGGCCAACTCGGTCGCGACGGCGTCGGCGACGGGGGCCGCGTGCGTCGCGGAGGCGTCCGGCGGTTGGGGCGGGGATAGCGCGGCAGGGGCGGTCATGCGCCTGGATCGGTCCCTATAATGGTGCATCATTCTGACACAAGCCGCGGCCCCCTCACCGCCTTCATGACTCCGACCTCCCCGCCTCCCCTGCTGCGCGTCCTGCTGGCCGATGACCATGGCATCGTGCGCGAGGGCCTGAAAATGGTGCTGAGCCAGGCGGGCGCGATGATCGGTTCGATCGACGAAGCGGCCACCGGCGAGCAGGTGCTGGCGCTGCTGGCCGCGCACGGCGCCGACGTGCTGGTGCTGGACCTGGGCATGCCCGGTGTGGCTGGGTCGGGCTGGGTGCGCGCGCTGCGCGTGCGCCATCCCGCCCTGCACATCATGGTGCTGACCGCCAATACCGACGCCCGCAGCCGCCAGGCGATCCTGGAGGCCGGCGCCGACGAATACCTGGCCAAGACCGGCAACTCGCGCGAACTGATGGCGGCGATCCAGCGCCTGCATGACGGCCGGGCCGGACGCCCGGCCCAGCCGCGGTCCACGCACGCGCCGGCGCCGGCCGAAACCCTGACGCGGCGCGAGCAGCAGGTGCTGGCGCTGGCTGCGCAGGGCGCCACCGCCGCGCAGATCGGCGAGGCCCTGCACATCAGCCCGCTGACCGCGCGCAAGCATCGCGAGAACCTGATGCGCAAGCTCGCGCTGCACAGCACTGCCGAGCTGGTCGCCTACGCGGTGCGCCTGGGCCTGCCCTGCGCCTGATCCGCCCGGCGCCTGCCTGAGCGCGGCCTCGCCGCGCTCGCCAAAATACGGCACGCGCCGTATTTGCTACCGAATCTTCCAAACGTAGACTGGTTTCGCAGCATCCGCTTTCTCTTTCCGACAGGGCCATGGGAGATCGCGGGGCTGCACCGCACTCCTCCACGCCACTTTCCGCGCGGACCCGCCCGGGCCGCGCAGGACAGGTGCGCGCCCGCGCCAGGCGCCCGCCGCGGCGCTGCGGGCGCTCCCGTCCACGACCCGCTGCGCCGCCACCATGCCCCCTGCTTCCTGTCCGTCCGCCGTCATCCCGTCCTCGCCGCACGCCGATCCGGTCAGCCAGTTGGTGCGGGACGAGTCCGAACGCCTGCGCCGCTTCGTGCTGCGCCAGGTGGGCAACAGTTCCGACGCGGAGGAAATCACGCAGCAGGCCTTCGTCGAAATGACATCGTGCTACGACCGCTTCCGAGGCGAGAGCAAGCCGTCGACCTGGCTGTTCGGCATTGCTCGCAACCTCATCCGCAACCACCTGTCGCGCGCCCCCGAACGGCGCTATGCGTTCGTGAGCGAGGACGCCCTGGCCGAGGAACACGATCGCCGCTCGGACCCCGCCGCCCGCACCGAACTGCTGCAGACGCTGCGCATCATGGACCGGTCCTTGGCCGCCCTGCCGCCCGACCTGGGCGACGTGGTGATGCTGATCTGCGCCGACGGCATGTCGTACGAGGAAGCGGCGACGCAACTGGATCTGCCGATCGGTACGGTGCGCAGCCGCCTGTCGCGCGCGCGGTCGCTGCTGCGCTCGCGCATGCGCCAGCAAGGCGCCTGGCTCGACAACTGAAGCGTTTGCGGACGCGTTGTTAACGGTTCGTTTTCTATAGTTACATTTGCCGCTTCTTTACCTGCTACTGCTGGTTACAGTGCTGCCTTCGTTCCTCTTTGGCAGGCATCACCACCATGCGGCACGTCCGGCTTCGCTTGATTCCCCTCACAGCCCTCCCGTGCGCCGCCGCGCGGACCGCGTCATGAGGCGCGCCGTCATGTGGCGGCCGCTGGCCCTGGCCCTGGCCGCGGCGCTGGCCGGCCTGCATGCCGGCAGCGTCCGGGCGGAAGAGGCGTTCGCCGACTGGCAATACGATTGCGTCGGCCGCACCTATGCCATCACCCCGGACGTCTCCTGCAACCGCGACTATGCCGAAGGCCTGGCGGCGGTGTTGACGGGCAAGGCGAGCGATGCGGCCGGCACCTGGGGCTATATCGACAAGCAGGGCCGGATGGTCATCACGCCGGCCTACCAGGACGCCGAGTCGTTCCAGAACGGGCTGGCCGCGGTGCGGCAGGATGGCCTGTGGGGCTACATCGATACGCGCGGCGCCTGGGTGATCAAGCCGCGCTTCGCGCGCGCCTCGGGCTTCAACGCCGCGGGCACCGCGCTGGTCGAGGACAATGAGCGCGACGTGCTCATCAATCGCCAGGGCCAGGTCGTCAAGACCTTCGAACTGGGCACGCGATCCTGGGGGTTCGAGCCGGGCCAGAAACTGGCGGCGATGGAAGTGCCGCAGGCGCCGCGCCTGTTCAACACCGCGACCGGCCGCGCCCTGACGCTGCCGGCCGACGTGATGCGGCTGGAGCGGCCGGTCGCCGACACGCTGCCGGCGCAGCGCCGCAGCACCCGCTACGGCGGCCTGTGGGGCCTGCTGGATGCCGACGGCAAATGGGCCATCGCGCCCGAGGTGCTGGGCTCGGATCAGCCGCCGCTGCGCGACGGCGACACGCTCGCCGTGCACCGCGACGAGGCCTGGGCATTCGTGCGGCCCGACGGCTCGCCGCTGACGGCGGGCCGCTATGAAAGCGTGGTCCGGCCCGGCGCGGGCCTGTGGCTGGTCAAGCCCCGCGACACGGCGCAGTACGTGCTGCTGGATGCCAACCTGCGGCCGATGCGCACCTTCACGAACCCCTATGTGGGCGTGGAGGAAAGCGGCGGCTGGAAGGTGCTGACCGACGTCGACGCGGTCGTGATGATCGCCCCGGGCGGCAATATCGTGGTGACGCCGGCCGCCTTCGGCCGTGTCACGGTCAGTGACGATGGCCTGGCCTGGCTGTACGCCCAGGGCCCCGGCGACGCGTTCGCGAGCGACGCGGCCAAGCCTGCCTCGGAGACGGACCACGCCGACGCCGCCGCGGCGCCGGCCGAAGCGGGCGCCGGCCCCGCCGATCCCCCGCCACCGACGGCGCCGGCCATCATCGAATCCGCGCCGACGCCAACGACTGCCGACGCCAGCGGTCCGGCGACCGATGCCGCGGCGGTCGACATCGCGGGCCCGACGGTCGATGCCGCGGTCGACAACGCGGTCCCCGCTGCCGTCGAAGCCGCGGCCGATGCCGCCACCAGCGTCGCGGTGGCCGGCACCGACAGCGAAGCCACGCTGCGCCAGATCTACCGCGCCGACGGCACGGCGCTGCTCGACAGCGATACCGCCGAACGCCTGGGCCAATATCGCGTGCTGCCCTTCTCCCCCCGGCGCGCCAACGACAGATCGCGCGAGGCCGGGCCCGACGCCGACCAATTGCCGCTGGCCCTGCTGCGGCCGAACGACTACCAGCAGCCCACCGGCATCCTGACGCGCTCGGGCAGGATCGTCACCAATCCCGACTGGGACGACATGAGCACCTACGACGCCGCCGCGCCGTTGCTGGTGAAGACGCGCAAGCGCACCGTCGGCGCGATCGACGCCGAGGGCAACTGGATCCTGCCGCCCACCTACGCCGGCATCGGCGGCTTCAAGGGCGCCTACAGTTGGGCGCGCACGCCGGGCATGAGCCGCGACGAGGCCGTGCTGATCGACACACGGGGCAACGCGCAGAAGCTGCCGGCCTACGTAGAAGTCAACGGCGAGAAGATCGACGGCGACCTGCTCTACTTCTATAAGCAGGACGAGCGCCGCAACCGCCGCTGGGGACTGTGGAACATCCGCAGCGCCAGCGTCGCCGTGGCGCCGACGCTGGGCCGGATCGAGGATTTCCAGGACAACTGGGCCAAGGCGCAGGACCGCGACCGCTGGGGCATCATCGACCGCCATGGCAAGTGGGTCGTGCCTGCCACCTACACCGGCAGCTACGACCTGGACTACCTCGGCAACGGCTACCTGCTGGTGCGCGAGCCCAAAGGCAAGAATGACTCGGGCTACCGCGACGACTACCGCCTGATCCATTTGCCCAGCGGCAAGCGCAGCGCGGTGCTGCACGAGAAACCGCAGGACCTGAAACACGGCCGCTACCTGGGACAGGGCAAGGACGGCGGCACGCTGCTGTTCGACGCAGGCGGCGGCATGACCCGCCTGTTCGACGGCGTGCCCGAGCGCCAGGATCAGTTCGGCGACTGGATCTACGTGCAATACCGTTCGCGCAACGGCGCGATCGACGCGCGCGGCAACCTCAAGGTCTCCGCCAGCAACGGCGAGTTCAACCCCTTCTTCGTCCAGCCCGAGGGCCTGGCGCGCGTCTACGACGGCCAGCGCTACCGCCTGATGGACGAAAACGGCAAGGCCCTGCTCGAAAAACTCGGCGACGGCACGCCGCTGGCCTCCATGCAGCGGGTGATCTTCCGCGACCGCGACACGGCGGAAAGCGTCATGACCGATCTCCAGGGTCGCGAAATCACGCGATTCAAGGGCGAGTTCGCGGTTGAAGAGGACACCGCCAGCGAGGGCGTGGTGGCCTATCGCGGCAACGGCGACCGCTACGGTTTCGTCAATGCATCCGGCAAGCGCATCGTCGGCCCCTACTTCAACAAGCTCGGCCCGCTGCGCGACGGGCTGGCGCTGGCGCGGCGCGACCAACGCAGCGGCAAGCTGCTCGGCTACATCGACCTGAGCGGGCGCTACGTGATCCCGCCCGAGTTCGGCTGGGCCGGCGACTTCAAGGAGGGGCGCGCACTGGTGCGCCGCGATCGCCTGCTGGAATTCATCGACACCCGCGGCAAGACCACCGCCATCTTCGGCCTGCTGTGCGGCCAGATCATCGTGATGGACGGGCAGGAACGCGTGACCTGGCCGCGCGAGGAGCTGACCTGCCCCGACGCCGTCGGGACCGAAGGCGTGCCCGTCCCCGAATCCACCAAAGCAGAACAATCATGACCACGCGCGCGTTTCACGCTACCCGTATCGCCTGCGCCGTCGCCGCGCTAGGCCTGTCGCTGTCCGCACACGCCCAATACCGCCAGAACGGCATCCCCTGCGTCGACGGCCTGATGGATCCGGCCGCGACCAGCCGCGACATCCAGGCCTACCAGGGCCCCACTGGCTGCATCGGGCCGCTGTCGGACAACCGCGCCGCCGTGCTGCTGCCGTCCTCGCTCGAGGAAATCGACCGCGTGCCGACCGACCAGTCGCTGCGCCGGCATGCCTGGGGCTTCATCGATGGCAACGGCAAGCTGGTGGTCCCGCCGCAGTTCGAGCGCGTCGGCAGCTTCCACCATGGCCTGGCCGCGGTGCGCTGGAAGGGCAAGTGGGGCTATATCGACGCTAGGGGCAGGATGGCGGTGCCGCCGCGCTATGACAGCGTCGGCGACTTCGTCGAGGCCGGGCTGGCGGTAGTGACGCTGGACGGCCAGCGCCAGTTGATCGACCGCAGCGGCAAGGCCGTGGGCGATGCGCTCGATGCCAGCGTCGAAAACGTGATCCTGGGCGAGGGCCGGCCCGCGCAACTGTCCGTCACCTATCGCGAGGAATACCGCTCCCCCGACGGCGAACGCCGCTACGCCAAGGATGGCCTGCGGGTGGTGTCGAGCTTCGGCAAGGACCTGTTCATCGGCATCGACAACCATGGCATGTACGGCCTGCTCGACGCCGACTGGAACTGGCGCGTGGAACCGAAGTTCAGCGACATCACGCGGCAGAAGGACGCTCCGCTGGCGCTCGGCATCGGCGACGAAGAGGTGGTGCTGATCGACGAGCAGGGCGCACTGATTGGCGAAGGCAAGCGCTACCAGCGCCTTGGCCGCGTCGGCAAGGCCTTCTGGAGCGCGCAACTGCCCACCAAGGGCTACGCGCTGCTGGACGCGCGCGGCCGCTCCATTGCCACGCTCACCAACGAGGAAGCGAACGCCTCGGACATCTACGACAACACGCTGGTCTACGTCTCGGGCGACAGGCTCAAGGCCTACGTGCCCGGACGCCCCGAGGCCCTGACGCTGGGCAGCCGCGACCTCAAGCCCGAGGAGAACGAAGGCGGCTATCTGCTGTTGCGCGACAAGGCCGGCAACGTGGCCGGCCTGCTGACGCCCAAAGGCGTCTGGCTGCAGGGCGAGAGCGCGCCGCCCTGGCTGGCGCAGGCCGGCCGGCTGGCGGTGCGCCAGGGCAAGCTGTGGGTCTCCAGCCAGGACGGCCAGTTGCTCAACGCGATCGACGCCGATGGCCGCGCGGTGCTGCAGCCCGAGGCGGTCGAAGCGGCGCAAGGCTCGCAACTGCGCGACTTGCCGCTGGACGTGCCGGATGGCCCGCTCGGCGTGCTGGGACAGGGCTATTGCCACTGCACGGAAGGCGGCGCCGGGCTGCTGTTGGCCGACGGCAGCGTCGCCACCCGCAAGGACTGGAGCGAGATCGTGCCGCTGGACGGCCCGCGCGACGACGACACGGCGCAGGACGACGCCGAGGCCGAACCGCTGACCGCCGACCAGTTGCGCTTCGCCGCGCAGAGCGACGCGGGCATGCAACTGCTCGACGGCCGCGGCAAGCCGATGGACCTGCCGCTGCAACAGCACATCGGCGCCTTCCGCCATGGTTACGCGCTGATCTACGCCAAGGGCGAGACGCGCCTGGTCGACCGCGCCGGCAAGACCTACGACCTGCCCGACTACTTCGAGGCCGAAGTGGTCGCGCCGGGACTGGTACGCTACCTGAAGACCGCGGCCGAAGGCGATCCGTGGGGCCTGTACGACTTCATCGCCGGCAAGGAAGTGTCGGCCCCGGCCTTCCAGTACATCGGCGCGTTCCACGACGGCCGCGCCATCGCCGCGCTCGGCAAGGACAAGGTGGGCGTGATCGATCCGCAGGGCAAGTGGATCGTGCCGCCGCGCCACAACGACGCCCGCCGCGTCAACGACAAGCTGTGGCTGATGTACCAGGCGGGCTCGAAGGAAGAGGACTACCGCCGCCCGGCCGCGCTGTTCAATCGCGAGGGACGCGCCCTGACCCGCTTTCAGCCGGCGCTGGAAGTGTCGCGCGACGGCAGCGGCGCCTATCTGGCCTACAGCCAGAAGAACCGCTGGATCATCGCGCCCGACGCCTCCGACGCGCTCGACCTGCAGGACGCGAACTACACACCCATGGGCACCTGGCTCGCCATCCGCCGCGCCGACCGCCACGGCTACGTGGATGGCCAGGGCCGCTGGCAGATCGCGCCGGGCGCGGTGGCCGGCACGCCATTCCAGGGCACGCCGCCACGCGCGCTGGTCAGCGGCGAAGACGGCGCCCGCCTGATCGACGAACACGGCAAGACCGTGGCCAGCCTGCCTGCCGGCGACTGGTACTGGCCGGCAGGCTCGGCCTGGTTGCTGCGTTCGGACACCGACGCCGAGGGCAACCCGGTCACCGTTTACACCGACACCACGGGCAAGACCCGCATGACCCTGCCGGGCACCGCGACCTCGTTCTCCGAAGGCCAGGCAGCCATGGTGCTGCCCAACGGCAACATGCGCGCGGTCAACGACAAGGGCGTGGCGACCGGGCCGACGTTCGACCACATCGGCCCGCGCCGCGATGGCCTGGCGCCGGTCCTGGTTGGCGACCGCTACGGCTACGCCGACGGCCAGGGCCGGCTGGCGATCACCCCGGTGTATCTGTGGGCCTCGACGTTTGCCAACCAGCGCGCCGTGGTGTCGACGCGGGACATCTCGATGATCGTGGACGAGCGCGGCACGATGGTGGCGCGCGTCACCATGGAATGCGGCATCCGCACGCTCCGCGGCAGCTACAACCAGCGGCTGTGGCCGCTGTCGATGCCGCAGCGCTGCCGCCAGTGAGGCCGGCTCGCGCCGGCGCGAGCCGGCGCGCCGCATCCGCGCCCCGCTACTGCGCGTCCAGCGCCAGGTAACGACGGGTCTGCACGATCTCCTCGCGTTCCTTGAAACTGGTCAGGCGCTCGGCCAGCGCGCTGCTGTCGCCAGTCTCGCGGATCGCCGCCAGCGTGGCCTGCATCGCGTGGATGGCGGCGCGCTGCAGGTCCGATGGAATGATCGCCAGGCGATAGCCCATCGCGGCCAGGTCGGGCAGCGGCACCAGCGGGGTCTTGCCGCCATAGAACATGTTGATCAGCTTCAGGCCCGGCAGCCGGTCGGCAATGGCGCGGATCTGCTCCAGCGTTTCCGGGGCCTCGACGAACACCATGTCGGCGCCGGCCTTCACATAGCGCTCGGCGCGCGCGATGGCCGCATCGAAGCCTTCCACCGCGATGGCGTCGGTGCGCGCGATCACCATCGTGTCGGCGTCGGCAAGCGTCTGGCGGGCGATGTGGACCTTGCGGCACATTTCCTCCGCGTCCACCAGGCTCTTGTCGTCCAGGTGGCCGCAGCGCTTGGGAAACGACTGGTCCTCGATGTGGAAGGCCGCGACCCCGGCCCGTTCCATGATGCGCACGGTGCGCTCGACGTTGGCCGAGCCGCCGAAGCCGGTGTCGGCGTCGGCCACCACCGGCAGGCCGCTGGCGTCGACGATCTTCTCGACCCGGTCCATGACCTCGGTGAAGCTCAACAGGCCGATGTCGGGGTAGCCCGCGGCGCGCGCGATGGCGCCGCCGCTGGCGTAGACGGCATTGAAGCCGGCCGCCGCCACCAGGCGGGCCGACATGCCATCGTAGGCGCCGGGCGCTACCACGATGTCCTGGGCCAGATGGCGGCGCAGCAGCGCGCCGGGAGTGGGAGTCGAAGCCATGCGCATTCCTTTGGAAGACGAAGAGGGGGATATCCGCATCATCGTGCCGCCACACTAGAATGTCCAATATATGGAAAATTGATAACCGGTACTTTTTGGATACCAATATGGAACTGCGCCACCTGCGCTATTTCGTGGCCACCGCCGAGGCCCAGCACTTCACCCGCGCGGCCGAGCAGTTGGGCATGGCGCAGCCGCCGCTGTCGCAGCAGATCCGACAACTGGAAGCGGAGATCGGCACGCCGCTGTTCGAGCGGCGCGGCCGCGGCGTCAGCCTGAACGATGCCGGCCGCGCCTTCCTTGCCTGCGCACAGGACATCCTGCAGCGCGCGCAGGACGCGGCGCGGACGGCGCAACGCGCGGCGCGCGGCGAGGTCGGTGAACTGTCGTTGGGCTTCACCGAATCGGCGTCGTTCCATCCGGTGGTGACCGAATTGATCCGGCTCTACCGGCAGCAATACCCCGATGTGGAAATGACGCTGTCGCAGGATGACAGCGAAACGCTGGTGGCGCGGCTGCGCGACGGGCTGATCGACGCCGCCTTCGTGCGGCCGCCGTTCGCGATGGAGGGCGGCCTGCGCTTCATGCAGTTGACGGAAGAGCCGCTGGTGGTGGCGCTGCCGCTGGGCCACGCGCTGGCGCGGCGCAAGCGGTTGGCGCCGGCCGACCTGGCGCAGGAGCGCTTCATTCAGTATTCACGCAAGTCGGGATACGGCCTGAGCGCGGACATCATGGCGGCGTGCCGCCAGCATGGGCTGAACCCGCTGCCGGGCCAGCGCGCGCCGCAGTTGTCATCGGCGGTGAACCTGGTGGCGGCGGGCATGGGCGTGGCGATCGTGCCGGCGTCGCTGCGCCACCTGCGTCCGGACGGCGTGGTCTACCGTCCCTTCGCGCTGGACTGGCCGCGCGCGGTGCTGGGGCTGGCGGTGCGCGACGACGCGCCCGGCGGACGGGTGGCCAACCTGCTGGCGCTGGCGCAGGGGTAGCGGCGCGCGCGACGTCAATCGTCGTGCGATTCGTGCACGGCGATGGCGCCGCGCTTCCAGTAGCTGGCGGCGCGGATGCGGCGCTTGTCGACGCCGTGCTGCGCGACCATGATTTCACGCACCGCCTTGGCCACGGCCGACTCGGCCGCGATCCAGGTGTAGCCCTCGCCGGATGGCAACGCCAGCTCACGCGCGGCTTCCAGCAGCAGCGTGCTGTAGCCGGCCGCGGTGCCGTCGCGGTGCAGCCAGCGCACGGTGGCCTGCGCTTGGGTCGGCAGCGGGATCTCGTTGGCGGCGGCCGGCACTTCGACCAGCACCAGGGCCTGCGCGGTCGCGGGCAGTTCCTCCAGGCGGCGGGCGATGGCGGGCAGCGCGGTCTCGTCGCCGATCAACACGTGCCAATCGAAGCCCTTGGGCACCACGAACGAACCGCGCGGTCCGCCGATGCCCAGGCGCTGGCCAGCCTCGGCCTGCTCGGCCCAGGTCGAGGCCGGGCCGTCGCCATGCAGCACGAAGTCGATATCCAGCTCCTCGCGCGCGGCGTCGTAGCGGCGCGGCGTGTAGTCGCGCGCGGCCGGGCGCGGCGCGCCGTCGGGGAATTTGATGCCGTCGGGACCGACCTCGGGCAACAGCAGCGGTTGCGACGGATCGGCGGGAAAAAACAGCTTCACGTGGTCGTCGAAGGACGCGGACACGAAGTCGCGCAGGTCTTCGCCGGTGAAGGTGACGCGGGCCAGCAGGCCGGCGATGCGCTCGACGCGCGCCACGGTCAGGATGCGCATCTTCAGGGGATGGCGCACGCGTTCGACAGTCAGGTCGCTACGGGTCATGGGGTCTCCAATGGGATAGGCGGAATCAGTCACAGCTCTTGCCGGTGATTTCCGCGGTCGCGCGACGCAGGATGGCGGCGATGCGACGTTGCTCGGCGGGCGAGGCCTCGGTGCGTTGCAGCAGCGCGTGGCGGATCTCCTGGCGGGCGTGCACGAACTCGTCGATCCAGCCGCTGGCGTCTTCCTCGGCGGCAGCGCGCGGCTCGCCGCTCCAGGCCTGGCGCATCCAGTCCATCTTGCGGGCCACGTGCTTGAGCTTGTTGAACATCACCGACAGGCGCTCGCGGTTGGCTTCCAGGTGTTCGCGGCCCGGGTCCGCCAGGTGGTAGCGCTTCTTGCTGCCCTCCTGCTCGACGGTGGCGTAGCCCAGTTCTTCGAGATAGGTCAGCGCCGGATACACCATGCCCGGGCTGGGCGTGTAGAAGCCGTTGGACATCGCGCCCAGCGCCTTGATCAGCTCGTAGCCGTGGCTGGGGTTCTGTTCCAGCAGGCCGAGCAACATCAGTTGCAGGTCGTCGGCGGTGACCTTGCGGCCGCGCGCCCAGTGACGGCCATCGCCGCCGAAGCTGTCGTCGGCATCGCCGCCGCGGCCATTGCCGCCCCAGGGACCGCCGAACCAGCCGCGACCGCCGCCGGCGTGGCGGCCATGGCGGCCGCGGCCGCCGTGCAAGCCGTCCGCGTCATGGCCGGCGTGGCCATGGCGTTCGTGACGGCCGTGGTGATCGTGATGATCGTGGAACTCGTGGCGGCCATGATGGCCGTGGTGATCGTGGGATTCGTGATGGCCATGGTGGCCATGGTGGCGCTCGTGCAACGCATGGCGCGAGCCACGGGCGAAAGCGGTCAGGAAATGAAAGTGGCGCATGGGGGCCTCGCTGGTGTCTGACGTATTACTTACGATGTATCTTAAGATATAGGTCTTACGATACACATACACGATTCCGGCCGTCAAGCCCCTTCTTGATTCCCGCCGCTATCGGCGCTCGTTGTCCAGCACGCCGGCGGCGATGCCGGCCACGATCAGCGCCATGCCCAGCAACAGCGGCGCACTCAGCGGCTCATGCAGCAGCGCCGCCGAGCACAGCAGGCCCACCACCGGCACGCCCAGCAGGCCGATCGCGGTGACGCCCGCGGGCAGGGACCGGTTCACGTTCACCGCCGCCCAATAGGCCACGGCGATGCCAAACACCCCGCCGTAGCCCAGCAGCCAGGCCAGGTCCGCATGCCATAGCACGCGCGGCGCGCCCTCCGCCGCCCAGGCCACCGCGGCCAGCACGCCGGAGGCCAGCAGCGCCTGCCAGAACGCCAACTCGAACGGCGGCGTGACCCAGCGATGCGCGCGCACGTAGACGATATTGGCGGCCCAGCACAGCGCCGCGAGCAGCACCAGGCCGTTGCCAAACACCGCCTCGTGATTGCCCCAGTCGAACGCCAACGGATTGAAAATGACGGCCAGCCCGAGCACGCCCAGCGCCAGCCCCAGTTGCCGTCCGCGTCCGATCGGCTCGCCCAGGAACACGCGGGCGGCGGGAATGACCCACAGCGGCGTGGTGTAGGCCAGCACCACCGAGCGGCCGGCCGGCACGTATTGCAGTCCGAGGCTGACGAGCGCGGCGAACGCGCCCATGTGCAGCAGGCCCACGCTCAGGATCACCGGAATGTCGGCCTTGACCGGCCACGCCACGCGCCGCAGCGCCAGGCCCAGCGCCAGCAACGCGGCGGTGCCGACGACGCTGCGCGCGGCCACCGCCCAGATCGGGGTCATGTATTGCAGCAGCAGTTTGCTGACGACCCAGGTGAGCCCCCAGGCCAGCACCACCACGATGAGCAGCGACAAGGCCTGGCGGCGAGGCAGGATTTCAGTGGACATGGCGTGGGCGGAAGTGGCGGATCGCCCCGACTATAGAAGCGCGCCGCGCCCCCGCCGTAGAACCACGCGGCGCCTAATCTCTGGAGCCACGCACGGCCGCGCGCGGCTTGCGCGCCAGCCAGCGCGCGAAGGCCATGGCCTGCGGCTCGTCCGGCGCGGGCGCGTACACCACCAGGCGCAGGTGGCGGCTTTCATCGACCGACAGGGTGGAATGCTCGAACGCCACCTCTCCCAGCGTCGGCAGGCGCAGGCTGCGCACGCCCATGCAGGCGCCGTGCACGTCGTGCTCGCGCCACCAGGCCTTGAACTCGGGCGCGACGCGCTCCAGTTCGTCGACCAGTTCGGTGATGTCCGGCGCGCCCGAGGCCGAGGCGAAATCGCGCCGGAAGGTGGACAGCATGGCCGGCGCCTGAGCCGGCCAATCGACGAACAGTTCGCGCATCGCCGGATCCACGAACAGCATCCACAGCAGGTTGCGCCGCCCCGTCGGCTGCGCGCCGAAACCGAACACGCGTTCGGCGGCGGCATTCCACACCACCACGTCCCAGCGCAGGTTGAGGATGTAGGCGGGACGCGCGGGCAGGTCGTCCATCAGGCGCCGCACCTGCGGCGGCACGGTGCACCAGGTGCGCCCCGGTTCCGCCGGCGGACGCTGGTGCGCCAGCAGGTACAGGTGGCGTCGTTCCGCCGCGTCCAGCCGCAGCACGCGCGCCAGGCTCTCCAGGAAGGTGGCCGACACGCTGATATTGCGGCCCTGCTCGAACCAGGTGTACCAGGCCAGGCCGACGCCGGCCAGCGCCGCCACTTCCTCGCGCCGCAGGCCAGGGGTGCGCCGGCGGCCGCCGGCGGGCAGGCCCAGCGCGGCCGGACTCAGGCGCTCGCGGCGCAGCCGCAGGAATTCGGCGAGGTCGGCGCGCGTACGGTCCAGGCGCTGCGCGCCCGTGTCGAGCGCGCCGGTGCGCGGCGCGGGCGCGGCGTCATGCGAAGGGGAACGGGGCATAGGCTATTGCCTTCAGTAATAGCATAAACGGCTAAATTGTATAAGTCTGGAACAGCCCACAGAATAGCGCCAATCCCCACTCCCGCGGCCTGTCCATGCCCTGCGCCACCCTGCCCTCGCCCTGCCCCGACACCTCCGCCCGCCCCGCCACGCCGGGCCCGCTCGGCCTGGCCGTGCTGCTGTCCGGCGGCTTCATCACGATCTTCGACCTGTTCGTGGTCAACGTCGCCATCCCCAGCATGCAGCACACGCTGTCGGCCAGCTTCGCACAGATCAATTTCATCATCGTCGCCTACGAGCTGGCCTATGGCGTGCTGCTGATCGCCGGCAGCCGGCTCGGCGACCGCCATGGCCGCCGGCGCCTGTTCATGCTGGGCATGGCCGGCTTCGCGCTGGCCTCGGCGCTGTGCGGGCTGGCGCCCGATGCCAACACGCTGATCGGCGCGCGCGTGCTGCAGGGCGTGGCGGCGGCCATGCTGTTCCCGCAGGTCTACGCGCTGATCCGCGTCAGCTACGACGGCCACGCGCGCCGCCGCGCCTTCGGCCTGCTCGGCATGACGCTGGGGCTGGCGGCCATCGCCGGCCAGGTGCTGGGCGGCTGGATCGTGCACGCCGACCTGTTCGGCCTGGCGTGGCGCACGATCTTCCTGGTGAACGTGCCGCTTGGCGTGCTGGCCTGGCGGCTGGCGCGCCACATCCCCGAATCGCGCGACGCCGCCGGCGCGCCGATGGACTGGGGCGGCTCGGCGCTGGTCGGCGCGGGACTGGGCCTGTTGCTGCTGGCGCTGGTCGAAGGCCCGGCGCGCCATTGGCCCGTGTGGACGCTGGCCTGCGGCGCGGCGGCGGTCGCGTTGCTGGCGCTGTTCGTGTGGACGCAGCGCCGTGCCGGCGCCGCCGGGCGCGTGCCACTGGTCGATACGGCGCTGCTGGCGCAACCGCGATTCGCGGCAGGCTGCCTGCTGGTGACGCTGGTGTTCTCCACCGCCAGCGCGATGTTCCTGTGCTACGCCCTGCTGTTGCAGACCGGGCTGGGCGTGGACGCGCTGACGGCGGGCGCGGTGTTCGCGCCCGCCAGCGTCGGCTTCGTGGCGGGCTCGATGGCCGCGCCGCGACTCGTGGCGCGCTTCGGCACGCGCGCCATCATGGTGGCCGCGATGCTGTACGGCGGCGCCACGGCCGCGTTGATGTGGCAGGTGGACGCGGCCGGCGCCCTGCTCGCGCCTTGGTCGCTGGTGCCGGCGCTGATCTGGCTGGGCGCCGCGCAGGGCGCGGTCAATACACCGCTGGTCAACCTCGCGCTGGGGTTGGTGCAGGACCATCACGCGGGCATGGCCGCCGGCGTGGTCTCGACGCTGCAACAGGTCGGCGCGGCGCTGGGCGTGTCCGCCGCCGGCATGCTGTTCAGCGGCGCGCTGGACGCGCACGCCGACGCGGCGCTCGGCGATCGCTATGCGCGCGCGTTCGCCAGCGCCATGCAGTTCAACGTGGCGGCGATCGCCGCGTCGGTATTGCTGCTGTGGTGGCTGGGTCGGCGGCGCTGACCTAGCCCGCCGACAATTCGCGCGCGCGTTGCTCGGCCTTGAGCGCCGCCTCGGTAATGGCGGGCGCCACGCCCGCCTCGCGCAGATGCGCCAGCGCGGCGTAGGTGGTGCCGCCCTTTGAGGTCACGCGTTCCTGCAGTTCGACCAGGGGCGCTTCGTCGCGCGCGGCCAGCTCGGCCGCGCCGCGAAACGCCGCCACCGACAGGCGACGCGCATCGACCGCGCCAAAGCCCAGCGCCAGCGCCGCCTTTTCCAGCGCCGCCATGAAATGGAACACATAGCCCGGACCGCTGCCGGTCACGGCGGTGACCGCGTCGATCAGGGTTTCGCGATCGACCCAGATGCGCTCGCCCACGGCGGCGAACAACGCGTCCACCTGCTCGCGCTGCGCCGCGCCGCAGGCCTGGCTGGCGTACAGGCCCGTCATGCCCAGCCCGACCTTGGCCGGCGTGTTGGGCATGGCGCGCACGATACGGGCATGGCCGTCCAGCCATTGCGACAGCGCGCTGAGATTGACCCCCGCCGCGATGCTGACCACCGTCGTCTGCGCGCGTAGATGCGCCTGGACTTGCCCGCACGCCTCGCGCAACACCTGCGGCTTGGTCGCCAGCACGCACAGCGCCGCGTCGGCGATCTCGGCGCCGACGCTCTCGCGGCAGTTCACGCCGCGCGCGAGCAGGCCGGCGCGGGTGGGCTCGAAGGGTTCGATCACCAGGAAATCCGCCAACTGGCGGCCCTGTTCGAGCAATCCTTCGATGATGGCGCTAGCCATGTTGCCGCCGCCGATGAAGACGATTTTTTCTTGCATGATCCTGATTCCTTTCCTCAATCGAAAATGGCCCGGCGCCTGCGCACCGCCGTGGCGTCCAGCGCGCCAATGCGCGTGCGTCCCAGCAACCGCAATGTGTTTTCCAGCTCGGCGCGCAGGATCGCCAGCACCTCGCCCGCGCCGCGCGGCCCGCGGCCCGCCAGCCCATACAGCGGCGCGCGGCCCAGCAGCACCGCGCGCGCGCCCAGCGCCGCCGCCTTGGCGATATCGCTGCCGCGCCGCACCCCGCCATCCACCAGCACTTCGAGCGACTGCCCCAGTTCGGCCGCGACCTCCGGCAGGACTTCGAGCGGGCAGGGAGCGCATTCCAACTGCCTGCCGCCATGGTTGGACAGCACGATGCCGTCCACGCCGCGCGCCTTGGCCCGGCGCGCATCGGCCAGCGTCTGGATGCCCTTGATGACGATGCGGCCGCGCCACCGCCGGCGCAGCCAGTCGATGTCATCCCAGGTCAAGGCCAGGTCCATCTGCCGGCTCAGGGCGGACGCCTGTTCGGAGATGTTCTCCCGCGCGTTGGAACTGACGGCCAGGTTCTTCAGTTGCGGCCCGCCACCGCGCAGCATGCGCCAGCACCAGCCCGGATGCGCCGCCAGGTCCAGCAGCAAGCGGCCGGAAGGACGCAGCGGCAGTTGGAAGCCGTTGCGCTTGTCATGGTCGCGATTGCCATGCACCGGCACGTCGACCGTCAGGAACAGCGCCGTGTAGCCGCTGCCCCAGGCCCGGTCCATCAGGTGTTCGGCGATGCGGCGGTCGCGCTGCACGTACAACTGCAACCACAGCTCGCCCGCGCCCGCCGCGCGCACTTCTTCCAGCAGCGAGGTCGATGCGGTGGACAGCACGAACGGCAGCCCCGCTCGATGCGCGGCGCGCGCCAGGTGCACGTCCGCGTCGGGCCAGAACAGCCCGTTCAGGCCCGTCGGCCCGACGATCGCGGGCATGGCCGCGGCCGCGCCCAGGACGGTGGTTTGCAGATGGCAGTCGGTGACGTCCGCCAGCACCTCGGGCACGAATTCCAGCGCGCCGAAGGCGGCCACGTTGCGCCGCAACGAGGCGCCGTCCTCTGCGCCCCCGTCCAGATAATCGAAGGCCAGCCGCGGCAGTCGCTTGCGCGCCTGCGCCCGGTAATCCATCACGCTGGGCAGCATTTCTCTTCCTTGTTGCCGGGAATCCGATTAAATTACATATCGAACGTATCGATTGTATTTCGATTGTTTTTTAGACGATTGCCCGGATGTTCCGCCCTAGGACATACCCTCAATTCAATCGTTATACGATTACTTAAATCGAAAAGCGATTTAAGTAATCGTATGCTGTGTCTCAACGTGATCGGCTTTTCTACCCCCGATCTCCATGGGACGACAGACATGACCACAGGCACCTCCCTGCTCGATGCGCTCATCCAGGCCTTGGGCGACAGCGCGATCCTGCGCACCGACACCGACATGGCCGGCTACACCGAAGACTGGCGCGGCCGCTACAAGGGCGCGGCGCTCTGCGTGGCCCTGCCGAATTCCACGCAGCAGGTCGCCGACATCGTGCGCCTGTGCAACGCCCACGCCACCCCCGTGCTGCCGCAAGGCGGCAACACCAGCCTGTGCGGCGGCGCGGTGCCGGACGAAGCGGGCCCGCCCCCCGTCATCGTCAATCTCTCCCGCCTGCGCCAGATCCGCCGCGTGGACCCGGCCAACAACTCGATGGAAGTCGAAGCCGGCTGCGTGCTGGCCGCCGTGCAGCAGGCCGCCGCGGAACAAGGCCGCCTGTATCCCATCAGCCTGGGCGCGGAAGGTTCATGCCAGATCGGCGGCACCATCGCCACCAACGCCGGCGGCACCGGCGTGCTGCGCTACGGCAATACGCGCGACAACATCCTGGGCCTGGAGGTCGTGCTGCCCGACGGCTCCATCTGGAACGGCCTGACCGCCCTGCGCAAGAACAATACGGGTTTCGACCTGAAGCACCTGTTCATCGGCGCCGAAGGCACCTTGGGCATCGTGACCGCGGCCGTGCTGAAGCTGCACCCGCTGCCCACCCGCCACGCCATCGCCTGGCTGGCGCCCACCGATCCGCAGGCCGCGCTCGATATCCTGGGCCTGTTCCAGCAGCAGTGCGGCTCGCGCCTGTCCGCCTTCGAGATGATCGACAGCAATCAGTTGGACATCGTCATGGCGCACGTGCCCGGCCGCAAGAATCCGCTCAGTGGCGCGCATCCGTGGCATGTGCTGGTGGAGCTGTCGGACACCGGCAGCGGGACGGAACTGCAGGACGTGCTGCAGCAGATCCTGGAGCAGGCGTCCGAACAGGGCCTGCTGCACGATGCCGTGGTGGCCAGCAACGACAGCCAGCGCGCCGCGCTCTGGGAAGTCCGCCACAGCGTCTCGGAAGGCAACAAGAAAGCGGGCGTGGGCCTGACCACCGACAGCGCGGTGCCCGTCTCGAGCGTGCCGCGATTCATCGCCGCCGCCACCGACGCCGTGCGCCGCCTGGTGCCCGACCTGCCCATCCTGATCGTCGCCCACCTGGGCGACGGCAACGTCCACTTCATTCCGTTTTTCACGTTCGACGCGTGGAACGCGCTGCCCGAGCGCGACGCCATGGCGGCCGCCATCCGCCGCGCCGTCAACGACGTGGCCGATGCGCTGGGCGGCACCTTCAGCGCCGAGCATGGCGTGGGCCGCACGTCGCTGGCCGAAATGGCGCACTACAAGTCCCCGGTCGAACTGGCCATGATGCGCACGCTGAAAGCCAGCTTCGATCCCGCCGCCCTCTTCAATCCCGGTCGCTTGCTGCCCTGAAGCCGCCCTTTCCGTCCGCCGTCCCGCTGGAGCCCTTCCATGAAATCCACCTCCTACAACGCCTCGCGCCGCCGCGCGCTCAAGACCGCCGCCGCCGGCGTCGCCACCCTGGCCATGCCCATGATCTGGACGCCGTCGCGCGCGGCCTCCAAGCGCATCGTCGTGCGCGATGACGGCGGCATCTACAGCAAGGCCTATGGCGCGGTGTTCTACAAGCCGTTCACGGACGCCACCGGCATCCAGGTGGTGGGCGTGCAGGCCAACGCCGAGCCCACCGCGCAGATCCGCAGCATGGTGGACACCGGCAACTACACCTGGGACATGGCCAAGATCAGCCAGCCCGCCATCCTGATGCTCACCGAAGGCGGCAAGGTCTACCTGGAAAAACATGGCCTGGAATCCGACCCGGTCGTGGCCACCATCCCCAAGCAATACATGTCTCCCTATGGCGTGGGCAACAACGTCTACACCACGGTGCTGGCCTATCGCACCGACGCCTTCAAGGGCCGCCGCGCCCCGGCGTCGTGGGCGGACTTCTGGGACGTCAAGAACATCCCCGGCCGGCGCGGCCTGCGCAAGCATCCGTTCGACACCATCGAGGAAGCGTTGATGGCCGACGGCGTGCCGACCGACAAGGTCTACCCCTGCGACATCGACCGCGCCCTGGCCAGCCTGGACAAGATCAAGCCGTCGGTCGATGTGTGGTGGAACACCGGCGCGCAGGTCGAGCAGATGCTGGGCTCCGGCGAAGTCGACATGATCGCCACCTGGGTCTCGCGCGCCCAATCGGCCATCGCCAACGGCGCGCCCGTGCAGATCGTGTGGGACCAGAACATCTGGGGCTGCGACAACTGGTCGATCCTGAAGGGCACGCCCAACGCCGACGCCTGCCGCGAATTCATCAAGTTCGCCTCGGACCCCAAGCGCCAGGCCGCGCTGGTCGAGTTCTTCGCCGCCGGCGTGACCCAACCCGCCGCGTTCGACCACATCAAGCCCGACGTGGCGCGCAATTGCCCCACCCACCCCGACAACATCAAGACCGGCCTGCACATCAACGCCGCCTACTGGCTGGACAAGCAGCGCGACGTGCTCGAGCGCTTCAACGGTTGGGTCTTGAAGTAACACCTTGCATACGCCGAACACCATGTCTTCTTCCAATCTGCAGATCTCGGGCCTGGGCAAGCGCTACGGCGATTTCGTCGCCCTGGCGCCCACGCACCTGGATGTCGCCCGCGGCGAATTCCTGACCCTGCTGGGCCCGTCCGGGTCCGGCAAGACCACGCTGCTGAGCCTGATCGCGGGCCTGGCCAGGCCCGACGAAGGCCGCGTGCTGATCGACGGCAACGACGTCACCCACGGCGCGCCGTACGAGCGGGACATCGGCATGGTGTTCCAGAACTATGCGCTGTTCCCGCACATGACCATCCTGGAGAACATCGCCTTTCCGCTGAAGATGCGCAAGGTGCCGGCGGCCGAGGCGAAGCGGCGCGCGCAGGAAGCGCTGGACATGGTGCGGCTGCCGCAGGTCGGCGCGCGCCTGCCGCGCGAACTGTCGGGCGGCCAGCAGCAGCGCATCGCGCTGGCGCGCTGCATGGTCTACCGCCCCGCGATCATCCTGATGGACGAACCGCTGGGCGCGCTGGACAAGAAGCTGCGCGACCAGATGCAACTGGAGATCAAGCGCATCCACCGCGAACTGGGCACCACCATCGTCTACGTGACGCATGACCAGGAAGAAGCCATGACCATGTCCGACCGCATCTGCCTGATGAATGGCGGCGCGATCGAGCAACTGGGCACGCCAGCCGACCTGTACTTCCGCCCGCGCACCCTGTTCGTGGCGGACTTCCTGGGCGAATCCAACCTGCTGCAGGGCGAGGTCACGGCCATCGACGGCCCTACCTTGACGGTCAAATTGGCGCAGCAGGGCGTCACCGGACAGGCCCTGTCCAACGGCGCCGCGATCAAGGTCGGCCAGAAGGTCACGTTGATGGTGCGGCCACAGAACCTGCAGGCCGGCCCCGCCCGGGAGCACGGCCAGGCCCTGACCGGCAGGCTGCTCGACGTGATGGTGACCGGCAGCCTGACCAAGCTCTATCTGGATTCGGGCGCGCCCGACAGCGCCCCGCTCGTGGTCGCCTACCCGACGCGCCGCCAGGCCGAGCAGTACGCCATCGGCCAGCCGCTGTCGGTGACCTGGCAGGCCGCCGACGCGGTCGCCATCGCGGAGTGACCGCATGAGCCCCCTCGCCCCTCCCCGCAAGCGCATGAGCCAGGGCCGCCGCCATTTCCTCATGGCCGCGCCGCTGGCGATCCTGTTGCTGGTGCTGCTGATCTATCCGGTGGGCCAGTTGCTGCTGCTGAGCTTCTACGGCGACCAGGGCTTCTCGCTGGCGCAATACCACCGGCTGTTCGAGTCGTCGGTGTACGTCAACGTGCTGCTCATCACGCTGAAGATCTCGCTCTGGACGACTTTCTTTGCCGTGGTGGCCGGCTACCCGGTCGCGTACCTGATCTCGAGCCTGTCGGCCCGGCGCAAGACGTCGCTGCTGTTCTGGGTGTTGCTGTCGTTCTGGACCAGCTTCCTGGTGCGCACCTTCGCGTGGGTCGTGCTGCTGGGCCGCAACGGCGTGGTCAACCAGATGCTGCAGGCGCTGGGCATTCTGGATGCGCCGGCCAACCTGCTCTACAACTTCGGCAGCGTGCTGGTCGGCATGGTGCATGCGCTGATGCCGCTGGCGGTGCTGACGATGCTGTCGGTCATGGAGAACATCGACCGCAACCTGCCGCGCGCCGCGTCCACCCTGGGCGCGCGCCCGGGCACCGCGTTCTGGAAGATCTACTTCCCGCTGTCCATGCCCGGCGTGGCCGCCGCGGCCATCATGGTGTTCGTCACCGCCATCGGCTTTTTCATCACCCCGGCGCTGCTGGGCGGCCGCAAGGAGACGATGATCACCCAGATCATCATCGACCAGGTGCAGCAGACCATGAACTGGGAATTCGCCGGCGCGGTGTCGGTGCTGCTGCTGGTGGTGGTGCTGGCCGTGTTCGCGCTGTACGACCGCATATTGGGCCTGTCGACCATGACCGGCGCCGGCGCGTCGCGCCCCCGCGCCTCGGCCAAGCCCGGCCTGGCGCGCCGCGCGGGCGAGGCCCTGCTGGACCTGCTGGCCGCGCTGTCCGACCGCCTGTTCTCGCTGCTGCCCACGCGCCTGCGCCGTTCGGTGTCGGGCACCGGCCAATCGCGCACCCTGTGGTGGATCGTGCTGGCGGTGCTGGCCTTCCTGTCCGCGCCCGCCTTCCTGATGATCCCGCTGTCGTTCGATTCCGGTTCCGGCCTGACCTGGCCGCCCAAGGGCTTTTCGCTGCAGTGGTACGAGCAGATGTTCACGTCGCCGGTATGGATGCAGGCCATCACGCGCTCGCTGGTCGTGGGCGTGGGCACCGGCCTGCTGGCCATGCTGATCGGCACGCCGGCCGCCTTCCTGCTGGTGCGCGCCGACATGCGCGGCAAGTCCGCCATGCTGGCCTTCGTGCTGTCGCCCATCGTGGTGCCGCGCATGATCATCGCGGTGGGCATGTTCTATTTCTTCGCCCGCGTCGGCCTGGTCGGTTCGACCGTCGGCCTGATCCTGGCGCACACGGTGGTAGCGGTGCCGTACGTGGTGATCACCATGATGGCGGTGCTGCGCAACTACGACACGCGCCTGGACCTGGCGGCGCAGAGCCTGGGCGCGGGGCCCTGGTCGACGCTGCGCTTCGTGACCTTCCCGATCCTCGGCGCGGGGCTGATGTCATCGTTCCTGTTCGCTTTCGCGACCTCGTTCGACGAGCTGACGATCGCGCTGTTCGCCTCGGGCGGCCTGAACGCCACCCTGCCCAAGCAGTTCTGGGATGAGGTGACGCTGCAGATCTCCCCGGTGATCGCCGCCGTGTCCACCTGCCTGTTTATCTTCATCGCCGCGCTGATCTGGCTCGCCGACCGGCTGCGCCGCCGCAGCCTGGCGGGCTGAGGCGCGGCGCCGTTTCCCTTCCATCAGGATTTTTCCATGTTGAATGCAAGCCACCTGCGCGGCGTGTTTCCCGCGATTCCCACCCCGGTCAACGCCGACGACACTATCAACGCCCCGGCGGCCCAGGCGCTGATCGCCTACCTGCTCAAGCAGGGCATCGACGGCATCGTGCCGCTGGGCGGCACGGGCGAATACGGTGCTTTGGCGCGGGCCGAACGCATCCGCATGTGCAAGCTGACGGTGGATGCCGTGGCCAAGCGCGTGCCGGTGATCCCCGGCGTGCTGGACCCGGGCTTTCACGACGCCCTGCAGGCCGGCCGCGAGTTCGCCGACGCGGGCGCCGACGCGCTGATGGTGCTGACGCCCTACTACACGACCCCCACCCAGGCCGGCATCCGCGACTATTTCCTGCGCTACGCCGACGCATCGCCGCTGCCGGTGATGATCTACGAGATCCCGTATCGCACGCGCATCGCGATCGCGCCGGAAGTGCTGCACGAACTGTCGCGCCACCCGAACATCATCGGCATGAAGGCCTGCAACACGGACATGTACCACTTCCTGCGCACGGTGGCCGGCGTGGACGAATCATTCGCCGTGTTCAGCGGCGAGGACACGCTGCTGCCGGTTCACCTGGCCGCCGGCGCCCAAGGCGGCGTCGTGGTGACGGCGAGCCTGCTGCCCAAGGCCTGGCGCAAGGTCTATGACCTGGCCGCCGAAGGCCACACGCGCGACGCCATGCTGCTGCACCGCCGCCTGATCCCGCTGATGAACCTTGCGTTCGCCGAGACCAATCCCGGACCGATGAAGTCCGTGATGGACCTGATCGGCGTCGATGCGCCGGAAGTCCTGGATCCCCTGGTGCAGCCCGGGGCCGACCTGCAGGCGTCCTTGCGCGCGGTGGTCAAGCCGTTGCTGGCGGAGTTCGAAGGCGTTTGAGCCAGGCGATTCGGGAAGGACTGGGTGCGATCGATCGACGGCGCCCGGTCCTTACCTCGAATACGCCGAGAACTTGGACTTGGAGATGGACGTGGCCGCCACCTGCACGTGCTGCGCCAACTCCGCCTCGACCCTGGCAACGGTCCATCGCGTCGTCGGCACGGAAATGTTGATCGCCGCCACCGCCAATCCGCGATGATCGATCACCGGCGCCGCCACCGAAATATCTCCCAGCACAGTTTCGTTCACGATGATCGCGTAGCCCTTCTCGGCCACGCGCTGCGCGCGTTCGAGCAGCTTGTCGGGATTGACTTCCGTGTAGGGCGTGATCGGCTCCAGGCGGGTCTGCGCCAGGATTTCGCGGCGCTGCTCATCCGACAGGCGTGACAGGATCGCCGTGCCCGACGCGGTGAAAAAGGCCGGCAGGCGGCTGCCCACGGCGATGTCCACGTTGACCAGGTGATGGCCGGGAAAGCGGGCCACGAACACGATCTCGTGCCCGTCCAGCTCTTGCAGGTTGGTGGTTTCGCCCAGGGTGCGGCTGATGTCCAGCAGATAGGGCGACGCCTTGTCGATCAACTCATTGGCGCGCACGTAGTTGTACGAGAACTGCAGCACCTTCGGCGTCAGTCCGTAATTGCGCGTGTCCGGAATGCGGCGCAGATAACCCAGCATTTCCAGCGTGTAGACCAGGCGTTGCGTCGCGCTGCGGTCCAGGCCCGACGCGCGCGCGATGTCGGCCAGCGTCATGTGGCGCTTGGGGCCGTCGAAAGCATGCAGCACCTGGAAGGCTTTTTCGGTCGAGCCTACAAACAGCGAAGACCGGGTCTCGGTCGCCGCCTGCGTCTTGTCCGTATTGTCGGGCTTGCTTTTGGGCACGGGAAACAGCCTATTGAGGAAGTAACGTGCGCGCAGGTTGGAGCGCGCGGTTGCCGGCTTGCCGGCGGCAATCGCGCGTATCGCACACCAATTAATTGTAATTCAATTATTAATAGCTAATCCCGATTATCAAACGCAACCTGCCGCGGCCAGCGGCACGCCCGGCTGGCTTGCCGAGCGGGTGCCCGCCAGCGGATGGCAGGACTGCGGATGATAGGTGTGCACCAGCGACAGCTTGACGCGATCGCTGCGGTTGCCCTGGGCCGCATGCAAAGTGCGGCAATGGAAGAACACCAGGTCGCCAGCGCGCAGCTCGGGGCAGACGGCGCGCGCGATCCATTCGGCGTTTTCGGGCGCATCGTCGCGGAAGAATTTCTTCTCGTCGAACTGCGCCGGCTGGAATGCGGCCGCGTGCGAACCGGGAATGAACGAGAGGCCGCCGTTGTCCCAGGTCTCGTCGCCCAGCGCCAGCCAACAGGACACCAGGTCGGTGTCGGAGAACGACCAGTAGCGGATGTCCTGGTGCCAGCCGGTCAGGCTGCCATAGGCCGGATGCTTGGTCATCACACAGTTGTGGTGCACGGTGGACAGCACCGGCGTCTCGCCGAAATAGCGGGCCAGCGATTGCCCGATGCGCGCATGGGTGGCCCATTGCGCGAACAAAGGATCGCGCCCGTAGGCGCTGAGCAGGCGCCGCACGGTGAGGCCGCCTTCGGCATTGCGTGACTCGGGCGCGCCGGGATAGCGCAGGTCCGCCTCGTATTCGATGGGCGCGATGTGCTCGCGCAGATGCCGCTCGGCCAGCGCGCGCAGCGCCGCCACCTCGGCGGGGTCGGCGAACTGCCGCGCGACCACGAAACCCTGCTCGCGCAGGACCGCTAACTCATCTTCTTGCAACGACCCGGACATGATGAACCTGCCAACCCCTCAGACCCCGCGGCGTAAGCTGCAAAGCGTCTGCGCACAGGGCAGGCGCGTGCCGGACGAGGCGCCGGCGATCGCGGGAGAGCTAGATTACACCCAAACGCGCGGCCGCTCGGGCGTATTCGCAACAGAACCGGCGGCCAGGGACCCTGGCCCTTCAGGCCTGCCCGCCTGTCGGTGTCTTGTCGGGCAGCGCGCCCGCCTTGATCCGTGCGGTATCCCGTTCGACTTCCTCGTGGTGCACCCACTCGCGCCACACGGCCACCAACAGCGCCATCAGCACCGGGCCGACGAACAGCCCGACGATGCCCATGGTCTTCACGCCGCCCACCAGGCCGAAGAAGGTCGGCAGGAACGGCAGCTTGACCGGGCCGCCCACCAGGCGCGGGCGCAGCGTCTTGTCGACGATGAACAATTCGACGCTGCCCCACACCATCAGCGCGATGCCCGCCACCATGTGGCCGGAACCGACCAGATACAGCGACACCAGCGTGAACGACAGCGGCGCGCCGCCGGGGATCAGCGCCATGAAGCCGGTGACCACGCCCAGCAGCACCGGCGACGGCACGCCGGCGACCCAGTAGGCGATGCCCAGCACCACGCCCTCGCCCAGCGCGATCAGGCCCATGCCGGTGACGGTGGAGTTGATGGTGGCCGGGACCACGCGCGAAAAGCGCTGCCAGCGCGCCGGCAGGATGCGTTCGCCCAGCACATCCAATTGGGCCACCATGCGCACGCCGTCCTTGTAGACGAAGAACAGCGTGATCAGCATGAACAGCACGGTGAGCAGCAGTTGGAACACGTTGCCGGTGGCGGCCAGCACCATGCGGTAGATGTTGCCCAGGTGTTCGCCGCTGACGGCCTCGACCAGCGCGCCCAGCGCATGCGGCTGGCCGATGTAGGCCTGCCAGTATTCGCCGAGGCGGTCGCCGACCACCGGCATCGAGGTGATCCAATTGGGAACGTCGACCCCATGCCGGTTGGCGGCGATGGCCCAGGCGAAGAAGGTGCTGGCTTCCTTGATGGCGTACGACAGCGCCAGCGACAGCGGCACGATCAGCACCACGATCACCACCAGCAGCGCCAGCGACGCGGCCAGCGCGGTGCGGCCGCCGCAGCGCTCGACCAGGCGCTGGTAAAGCGGCCAACTGGCCAGGCCGATGATCAACGCGGCCAGCGCGGGGACCAGGAAGCCGCTGAGGAAATATACCCCCGCCAACAGGACGAGCAGCAAAAGCCAACGGGCGATCAGGTAGGCGGGGAGTACAGGCTGCATAGAGCGGATCGACAGTGAATGCGTTGAGGCTTTGACTGTCGGACTATACAGACGTTTCGCGAAATACGAGGGACACAAGCCCCGTATTTACTACGGGGTTTCCCGGTGTTGCTGGATTTTGCCGGCGACTTGCCAGCGTGGCGGACGCTTTCGCGCCCGCCACGCGGACCGCCGAGCCCCGTCTACAGGGCGTATTCGGCGGCCTCTTCGCGCGCGGAGCGGCGGCGCGGCATGGGCTCGTTGGCGGCGGCCACGCCGGCCACGGCCATCTGCCTGGCGGGGCTGATCTGGCGCTGCTGGAACACGCCGCAACTGGCGGCGGCCGGATCGGTCTCGTCGCGGCCGCTGAGCAGCGGGCAACTGGCGAACAGTTCGGCCGCCCAGTCGGCGAACGCGCGCACCTTGGGCGAAAGCTGGCGGCTTTGCGGATACAGCACCGAGATCGCGGTGGCGCTGGGCTTCCATTGCGGCAGCACCTCGATCAGCTCGCCCGACTGCAGGTACGGCAGCGCCATGTAGCGCGGCGTCTGGATCAGGCCGAAGCCCTTCAGGCCGCAGTCCAGGTAGGCGCCGGCTTCGTTCACCGCGACGGTTCCGCGCATGTCCACTTCCTGGTGCTTGCCGTCGATCTTGAAGTCCCAGGCGCAGTTGCGGCCGGTGCGGCTGGAGAAATAATGCACCGCGTGGTGATTGCGCAGTTCCTCGATGGTCTGCGGCATGCCGTGGCGGGCGACGTAGGTCGGCGAGGCGCAGGTCACGGTCTGCAGCGTGCCGATGCGGCGCGCCACCAGGCTGGAATCCTCCAGGTCGCCGGCGCGGATGACGCAGTCGACGGCCTCCTGCACCATGTCCACCGGCCGGTCGCCCAGGCCGAGCACCAGCTCGACGTCGGGGTACTTGTCGTGGAAATCACACAATGAGGGAATCAGGATCAGCCGGCCGATACAGGTCGGTACGTCGATGCGCAGCCTCCCCTTCAGGCGCAGCGCCGCTTCCTGGAAGCAGGCCTCGGTTTCCTCGACGTCGGCCAGGATGCGCACGCAGTGCTGGTAATAGCCGGCGCCATCAGGCGTGAGGCCAATGCGGCGGGTGGTGCGGTTGAGCAGGCGCACGCCCAGCAGGCGTTCGAGGTTCTGGATGATGGTGGTGACGGTGGTGCGCGGAAGCGAGAGGCTGTCGGCCGCCCGGGTGAAGCTATTGGCGTCCACGACGCGCACAAACACCTGCATAGCCTGAAAACGGTCCATGGCGACGGTGTCCTTTAAGGGCAATTTGGTCGGGGTGTACGGAGCATAACCCGAAACCGCCCGGGATTAGACAAATCCACCGAACAGTGTTGCCGAGATAGCAGTGTTTATCCGCGCCCGTAAAACACTCAGAATGCAAACCATCTTGAAGTGCCCGTGCCGCCCGGCGCCATCCCAGGGCCTGTCAATCCTCAGATTCCGATCCCGGTAGAACCCGTCCCCAAATAGACGGATTTCACCAGGGAAGCGTAACCGCGTTGCATGTTGCACTGCAATATGACATCGGTGTTTCAGGACTGCCAGACCCGCCGCGATGCCCGCCCCCGCCGCCTCCCCGCCCCCCGCGGTCCCCGGCAAGCGCGCTTCACCCCGACATCACCCACAAGGAACATCATGGTTTCGCGTAATCGTATTGCTATGCTCGTCGTTTTCGCGGCCGTCATCGCGGCCGGCGGTGGCTACGCCCTGTTTCGCGCCCCGGCGGGCGCCAATGCGGCCCAGGCGCAGGGCGCGCCCGCCGCGCCCCCTGTCGAAGTGGCGGAAGTGGTCAACAAGACCATCGTCGACTGGCAGCGCTATTCCGGCCGCCTGGAAGCCATCGACCGCGTGGACATCCGTCCGCTGGTCTCCGGCACCCTGACCGCCGTGCACTTCCAGGACGGCAGCATCGTCAAGAAGGGCGACGTGCTGTTCACCATCGATCCGCGCCCCTACGCGGCCGAAGTGGACCGCGCCGCCGCCGCCCTGACCGCCGCCAAGGCCCGCGCCTCGTATACGGCCACCGAACTGGCGCGCGGCCAGCGCCTCTTGGCCGACAACGCCATCGCCCGCCGCGACTTTGAGGAAAAGCAGAACGCCGCGCGTGAAGCCGCGGCCAACCTGCAGGGCGCGCAGGCCGCGCTCGACTACGCCAAGCTCAACCTGGGCTACACCCGCATCGAGGCGCCGGTCGCCGGCCGCGTGTCGCGCGCGGAAGTCACCGTGGGCAACGTGGTCGCCGCCGGCGCCACCTCGGTGCCGCTGACCACACTGGTGTCGGTCTCGAAGATGTACGCCTCGTTCGACGTCGACGAACAGACCTTCCTGAAGTACGTGAACCCGGCCCGCAACGGCAAGGCCGGCTCGGTGCCGGTCGAGCTGGGCCTGGCCAACGAGGAAGGCTATTCGCGCACCGGCTTCGTGCAATCGGTGGACAACCGCCTGGACGCCACGTCCGGCACCATCCGCGTGCGCGCCGAGTTCGACAACGCCGACGGCACCCTGCTGCCCGGCCTGTACGCCCGCATCCGCCTGGGCGGCAGCGAGCCGCGCAGCGCCGTGCTGATCGACGAGAAGGCCATCGGCACCGACCAGGACAAACGCTACGTGCTGGTGCTGGACGACAAGAACCACGCCAACTACCGCCAGGTCAAGCTGGGCGCCAACCAGGAAGGCCTGCGGGTCGTGGACTCCGGCCTGGCCCCAGGCGAACGCATCGTGGTCAATGGATTGCAGCGCGTGCGCCCCGGCGACGCCGTGAGCCCGACCGTGGTGCCGATGGTCGCGGCGCAACGCAACCCGGTCAAGACGGCGGCCGCCAACTAAGCCGCCGGTGAACCGCAAAGCAGAACGAGAACGTTCATGAATATCTCGAAATTCTTCATCGACCGGCCGATCTTCGCCGGGGTGTTGTCCGTGCTGGTGTTGCTGGGCGGCCTGCTGGCCATGTTCCAGTTGCCGATCTCGGAATACCCGGAAGTGGTTCCGCCCTCGGTGGTGGTGCGCGCGCAGTATCCGGGCGCCAACCCCAAGGTCATCGCCGAAACCGTCGCCTCGCCGCTGGAGGAATCCATCAACGGCGTGGAAAACATGCTGTACATGCAGTCGCAGGCCAACAGCGACGGCAACCTGACGCTGACCGTCAACTTCAAGCTGGGCGTGGATCCGGACAAGGCGCAGCAACTGGTGCAGAACCGCGTGTCGCAGGCGCTGCCGCGCCTGCCGCCGGACGTGCAGCGGCTGGGCGTCACGACCACCAAGAGCTCGCCCACCCTGACGCTGGTGGTGCACCTGATCTCGCCCAACGACCGCTACGACATCACCTACCTGCGCAACTACGCGATCCTGAACATCAAGGACCGCCTGGCGCGCATTACCGGCGTGGGTGAAGTGACGGTGTGGGGCGCGGGCAACTACTCGATGCGCGTGTGGCTCGACCCGCAGAAGGTCGCGCAGCGCGGCATGACCGCCGCCGAAGTGGTCGCGGCCATCCGCGAGCAGAACGTGCAGGTCGCCGCCGGCGTGATCGGCGCTTCCCCCACCCAGGGCGACGTGCCGCTGCAACTGAACGTGAATGCGCGCGGCCGCCTGCAGACCGAAGAGGAATTCCGCGACATCATCCTCAAGACCTCGCCCGACGGCGCCGTGACGCACCTGTCCGACGTGGCCCGCGTGGAACTGGATGCCCAGGAATACGGCCTGCGTTCGCTGCTGGACAACAAGCAGGCGGTGGGCATGGGCATCATGCAATCGCCGGGCGCCAACGCGCTGGACGTGTCGTCGCAAGTGCGCGCCGCCATGGTCGAGCTGGCCCAGGACTTCCCGCCGGGCGTGGAATACCGCATCGAATACGACCCGACCCAGTTCGTGCGTTCCAGTATCGAGGCCGTGGTGCACACGCTGCTGGAAGCCATCGCCCTGGTGGTGCTGGTAGTTATCCTGTTCCTGCAGACCTGGCGCGCGTCCATCATCCCGCTGCTGGCGGTGCCGGTGTCGATCGTGGGTACGTTCGGCCTGCTGTTGATGTTCGGCTATTCCATCAACGCCCTGTCGTTGTTCGGGATGGTGCTGGCCATCGGGATCGTGGTCGACGACGCGATCGTGGTGGTGGAAAACGTCGAGCGCAACATCGCGGCGGGCCTGAGCCCGCGGGATGCAACCTATCGCGCCATGCGCGAGGTGAGCGGCCCCATCATCGCCATCGCGCTGACGCTGTGCGCGGTGTTCGTGCCGCTGGCGTTCATGACGGGCCTGACCGGCCAGTTCTACAAGCAGTTCGCCATGACCATCGCCATCTCGACGGTGATCTCGGCCTTCAACTCGCTGACGCTGTCGCCGGCCCTGTCGGCCCTGCTGCTCAAGAGCCACCACGACAAGCCGGACTGGCTGACGCGGGGCATGAACCGCGTGTTCGGCCGCTTCTTCAACTGGTTCAACAACATGTTCGGCCGCGCCTCGGAGAACTACGGCGTGGGCGTGTCCGGCGTAATCCGCCGCAAGGCCGGCGCCATGGGCGTCTATGCGGTGCTGGTGGCCGCCACCATCGGCGTGTCGTACCTGGTTCCCGGCGGCTTCGTGCCGGCGCAGGACAAGCAGTACCTGATCGGCTTCACGCAGTTGCCCAACGGCGCCTCGCTGGACCGCACCGAAGAGGTGATCCGCCAGATGAGCGACATCGCCCTGAAGGAGCCTGGCGTGCAGAGCGCCATCGCCTTCCCGGGCCTGTCGATCAACGGCTTCACCAACAGCTCGAGCGCCGGCATCGTGTTCGTGACGCTCAAGCCGTTCGAAGAGCGCAAGGGCGCGGCGCTGTCGGGCAACGCCATCGCCGCGTCGCTGAACCAGAAGTTCGGCGCCATCCAGCAGGCATTCATCGCCGTGTTCCCGCCCCCGCCGGTGCTCGGCCTGGGCACGCTGGGCGGCTTCAAGCTGCAACTGGAAGACCGCTCGGCGCTGGGCTATGCCGAGCTGGACAAGGCCAAGCAGGCGTTCCTGGCCAAGGCGCGCCAGACGCCCGAACTGGGCCCGGCGTTCTCGAGCTACGAGATCAACGTGCCGCAGTTGGACGTCGACCTGGACCGGGTCAAGGCCAAGCAGTTGGGCGTGCCGGTGACGGAAGTGTTCGACACCATGCAGATCTACCTCGGTTCGATGTACGTCAACGACTTCAACCGGTTCGGTCGCGTGTTCCAGGTGCGGGCCCAGGCGGATGCGCCGTTCCGCGCCCACGCCGACGACATCCTGCAGCTCAAGACCCGCAATGCGGCGGGTGACATGGTGCCGCTGTCGTCGCTGGTGACGGTCAAGCAGACCTTCGGTCCGGAAATGGTGGTGCGCTACAACGGCTACACCGCCGCCGACATCAACGGCGGTCCGGCCCCGGGCTACTCGACCAACCAGGCGCAGGCCGCGGCCGAGCGCGTGGCGGCGGAAACCCTGCCGCGCGGCGTGAAGTTCGAGTGGACCGACCTGACGTACCAGCAGATCCTGGCGGGCAACGCCGGCCTGTGGGTGTTCCCGATCAGCGTGCTGCTGGTGTTCCTGGTGCTGGCCGCGCTGTATGAAAGCCTGACCCTGCCGCTGGCCGTGATCCTGATCGTGCCGATGAGCATCCTGGCGGCGCTGACCGGCGTCTACCTGACGGGCAACGACAACAACATCTTCACCCAGATCGGCTTGATGGTGCTGGTGGGGCTGTCGGCGAAGAACGCGATCCTGATCGTGGAATTCGCCCGCGAGCTGGAAATGAACGGCCGCTCGCCGCTGGAAGCCGCGATCGAGGCCAGCCGCCTGCGCCTGCGTCCGATCCTGATGACGTCGATCGCCTTCATCATGGGTGTGGTGCCGCTGGTGCTGTCGTCCGGCGCCGGTTCGGAAATGCGCCACGCCATGGGGGTCGCGGTGTTCTTCGGCATGCTCGGCGTGACGCTGTTCGGCCTGTTCCTGACGCCGGTGTTCTACGTGCTGCTGCGTTCGATGGGCGGCAAGAAATTGCACTCGGCCGCGCCGCACGAAGCGCCCGTGTGCGTGCCGCACATCGACCCGCACGCGCCGCCCGCGCCGCAGCACAACGCCTGATCCGGCCCGCAAAAATAGCCAGCGCGTCCCGTCCCGAACGGCGGGGCGCGCGCCCAAGAGAATCGTCATGAAGACCAAAAGACTGATCCGCGGTTCCGCCCTGCTTGCCGTCCTGCTCGTGCTGGCCGGCTGCGCGGTGGGTCCGACCTACGAACGGCCCGCGGCCGCCACGCCGGCGGCCTACAAGGAAGCCGCCCTGCCCGCCTCGGAAGCGGGCACCTGGAAGACCGCCCAACCCTCGGAAGAGCAGTTGCGCGGCGAATGGTGGAAGGTGTTCGGCGACGAAGGCCTGAACCAGTTGCAGGAAGAGGCCCTGAAGGCCAACCAGAACCTGCAGGCCGCCGCCGCCCGCCTGACGCAGGCCCGCGCGCTGCAACGCGAGGCCCGCGCCGGCTTCTTCCCCAGCCTGGACGCGGGCTTCGGCCCGAACCGCCAGCGCCCCTCGGCAGTGTCGCAAGGCCTGCCTGACGGCACGCCGACGCGGCCGGTGACCACCTGGCGCGCGCAAGGCACGGTGTCGTACGAGGCCGACCTGTTCGGCCGCGTCGCCTCCACCGCCGACGCCGCCACCGCCGATGCGCAGCAGAGCGAGGCGCTGTACCGCTCGGTGCTGCTGGCGCTGCAGGCCGATGTCGCCACCACCTATTTCCTGGTGCGCGAGCAGGACGCCGAAGCCGCGCTGTACCGCCAGACGGTGCAACTGCGCACCGAGACGCTGCAACTGATCCAGCGCCGCTATGACGCGGGCGACATCAGCGAGCTGGACCTGGCGCGCGCCAAGGCCGAGCTGGCCTCGGCGCAATCGGAAGCGCTGGGGATCGACCGCCGCCGCGCCGCCGGCGAACACGCGCTGGCCGTGTTGCTGGGCCGCGCGCCGTCGGAGTTCGCGATGCCGCCCAAGCCGATCGAGAAGGTGGCGCTGTCGATCCCGGCCGGCCTGCCGTCGACGCTGCTGGAACGCCGCCCCGACATCGCCGCGGCCGAGCGCGCCATGGCTGCCGCCAATGCCCGTGTGGGCGCGGCCAAGTCGGCGTTCTTCCCGCGCCTGGACATCACGGGCGCGTTCGGCTACGAGTCGTCGGAGCTGGGCAACCTGTTCCAATGGTCGAGCCGCACGTTCCTGCTAGGCCCGCTGGTCGGCGCCGCGCTGTCGATGCCGATCTTCGACGGCGGCCGCCGCCAGGCCGGCCTGGACCGCGCCCGCGCGGTGTACGAGGAAGACGTGGCGGTGTACCGCCAGACGGTCCTGAACGCCTTCCGCGAAGTCGAGGACAACCTGTCCAACCTGCGCATCCTGGCCGACCAGACCCGCGCGCAGGACGCCGCGGTGGAGGCCTCGGCCCGCGCCGCCAAGCTCTCGCACACGCAATACCGCGAAGGCTCGATCAGCTATCTCGACGTGATCGAAGCGGATCGCAGTGTGCTGCTGCAGCAGCGGGTGGCCGTGCAATTGAGCGGTGAGCAGGCGCGGTCGGCGGTGGATCTGATTCGGGCGATCGGGGGCGGGTGGGGGAATCCGGTTCCTGGGGCGGAGGCTGTGGCGGCCAATCGTTAGTTGTTCATTGCTCGAGCATTGCGTTAGGTGCTGTTAGCGATGATGAGTCGGTCTTCGTAGGTCGCCCCTCGGGCGGGCGGCCCCGATGGCGGGCGCCCACGATTGCGGTCCGGAGCGTTCGCTCCGGACTTCCCCTGCCTCATCCTCGTCCTCGCCTTCGGCGACTCCTTCGGATTCCGTCGGGCGCATCGAGGTTGCCCGCCATCGGGGCCGCCCGCCCGAGGGGCTACGAGCGTCTGGGCTTGTCGCGCTGCTAGAGCCGGGTGCGGGGAAGGGAATTTGCGGGGCTGCCCATCGCGGCCGCGCGGGCGGCCACGATAGGCGTCTGTGCATCTGAAAGTGAAGCGGGTGCGCTGCGCGCGGGTGGCGAGCGGTTTTCTGGTGGTTCCGCTCCGAAGGGGGAGGGGGTAATGGCGGCGCGTTGAGGGCTGGCTTGCGCGTGACGAGCGCGTGCGCCGCCGACAACAGTCGTGGTGCTGGCAGCCGCGCAATCGCACCGGATAGCGCCCTTTTCGTGGTGCCGATAGCCGTGCAATAGCATCGGATGGGGGGCCTTTCCACACGCGAGAGCGTCATCATCCCGACGCAAGACACCACGTAAGCCGCAAAAGGGAGTGTCATAAATTTTGTGTTTGAGGCCTAACATACCGCTCAAGGAGCATGTGTATGGCCACAAAGAAGAGACTTCCCCTGCGCGAGTTGCCGTCGATTCCGGCAGACCTGGTAGATCAATTCGTTAAAGGCCCGATGACCGCGGAGGCGGTGCAGGACCTGTCGATGGCGTTCAAGAAGGCGCTGATCGAGCGGGCCCTGGGGGCTGAGCTTG
>NZ_CADIJW010000027.1 GCF_902859745.1 Achromobacter dolens
CGCCAGGGGCTGCTCGCGCGCTGCGCGCTGGGGCTGGCCGGCCTGACGGCGCTGATGGCGCTTTGGTGGCTGGGCACCGACGCGCTGGCGCCGGCCGGCGGCATGGCGCGGCGTTTCGCGCCGGGCGCCACCTTCGCCAGCCTGTGGGCATTGCTGACCGGTTCGGACCTGCCGTTGCATGTGCTGGTGAGCCTGCGCCGCGTGGCGGTGGGCCTGGGGCTGGCGTTGGCGATCGGCGTGCCGCTTGGCCTGGCCATCGGCAGCTACCGCCGTCTGGAGGCGGCGCTGTCGCCCGCGATGCAGTTCCTGCGCATGATCTCGCCGTTGTCGTGGATGCCGATCGCGGTGATGGTGTTCGGGGTAGGCGACGATCCGGTGTATTTCCTGCTGACCTTTGCCGCGGTCTGGCCAATCGTGCTGAACACGGCGGCCGGCGTCCAGCAGTTGGACGCGCGCTGGATGCTGCTGGCGCAAAGCGTGGCCGCGACCCGCTGGGAGACCCTGCGCCACGTGATCCTGCCGGGCGTGCTCGGGCATATCCTGACAGGCGTGCGGCTGGCGATCGGGATTCTCTGGATCGTGCTGGTGCCGTGCGAAATGCTCGGCGTGTCGGCCGGCATGGGGTACTTCATCCTGGACACCCGCGACCGCCTGGCCTATTCGGAATTGATGGCCATGGTGTTGTTGATCGGCGCGCTGGGCTTCCTGCTGGACGCCGCGGCGCGGGGCTTGTACCGCTACTGGCGCGGGTAGAGGCCGGCGGAGCTACTTGCGCGAACTCCTGCCCGGCGGGCAGATCAGGGCGCGCAGCTTGCGCTGGACCGGGTCGCGCGCGACCGGCGCGTTCGAAATGCCGGCCACCGGCAGCGATTCCACCAGCTCCCCGGTGGCGTCCGGGCCGGCATAGTGCTGGGTCGCGGTGATCGTGTAGGTGTTGTTGGTGCAGTTGATGGTGACGGGCTGCGTCACCGAGCCGTAGGGCTGGCCATTGGCCTCGGAGACCCGCGGCTGCGCGTAGAACCATGCCACCGTCGCCAGCATCACCAGCGGCCGCTCGGTCAGTTGCACGATCGAATCGCGGTCGTAGAACACGCCGGGCATGGACTGCGGCGCCAGCGGCTGCCAGGCCGGCGCGCCGCCAAAGACGATGCCGCGGGCATCCGGCGTGGCCTGCACGGCGCTCGCCGCGCAGGCGTCGGAGGGGACCGGATCGCCTTCGCGCGCCGTCACCACGGCGCAGGCATCGGCCGGCGTGGCCGGCGCCGCGTCCCCTGCCTGCGCCCAGGCAGGTCCCGCCAGTACAGCCAGGACCAGGGTGAGTTGCGCTTGCCTTGCTGTCATGGGGTCTTTCCTGTGGCACATCGGTGTGGGGTTTCCCCAGTATAGAGAAAGAAACCATGACGGCCGGGACCCGGCGGGGAGCGCGTCGCGGGGGTATAGTCTCGTCCGTTCGACAAGCGATGCCGACGCCGTGCCACGGGGCGCCGGCCGGGGTCGGAGGAGAGGCGACGACGATGAATATCAGGGTGCTCGCCGGTGCGGCGGCCATCGCCGTGACCGGGGTGCTGGCTTACGGGTTCTACCAACTCATGCCGGAAGGCGAGCCGCTGGCGCGCAGCGAAGTCATCGGCGAGCTCGACGGCCCGCCGCTGGCCGGCTATTCGCGCACGCGGCTGTACCGCTACGGCGAACATCAGTTCCTGGTGGGGCAACTGATCGCGGGCGACAAGGATGTCACCGGCCTGGCCAAGGCGCCGGTGCTGGACGCGTTGCTGCCGATTGCCTCGGACTGCTGCCAGCCGGAGGGCGCCGCCCGCGCCGAGGCCGCCTCGGCCGATCCGGCCCAGGGCATGCTGCAGGCGGCGGCGACAGCCCGCGACGTGCGCAACCTGGTCTACGGCGGCCGTGACAATGGCCGCTATGCGCTGCTTGGCTCGATCGGCGGCGACACCGGCGTCACGCTCATCGGCGGGCCGCAGGGGCAGACCGTGTACCTGCTGGGCGGCAACGCGCGTGGCGGCGACCGGTCCGCCGGCAGCGATGTCTGGCGTTCCGACGACCAGGGCGCGCACTGGCGCTACGAGCCCGACGTGCAACTGGGCGGGCCGCGTCGGTTCACCGTGTTCCTGACGGGCGACCGGGTCATGGCGCTGGCGGACGGCGCCGGCGACGAGCGCCTGCTGGTCAGCGAGGACGGCGCGCGCCACTGGTCGGCGCTGTCCTTGCGCGAGCAGGTCTGGCCCGACGCCGACAGCTACGGCCGGGCGTTCCAGGAACACCTGGGCCCGGGCCGCGCCGCCACGGATCAACTGGCGTACGGCTGGTCGCTGTACCCGCTGGCCGCCGACCGCGCGGTCGGCTGGAGCTGGCGCGACCGCGTCACGGCCGGCGTGGCGCGCCGTATCGAGACCCGGCGCTTCGAGATACGGTTCCAGGACGGCGCCTCGCCAGCGTTCCGCATCGCCCACGACGTGGCGGCCGTGCCGCCACAGGATCCGCGCTCGCAACCGCGGGTAGGGCAAGCCGAATACGCCACCGCCGACAACCGCATCTACCGGCTCGATCCGGCCGACAGCAACTGGCACGAGCTGGCGGCCATGCCCGCGGTGCGTGGCCAGCGTACCTGGATCGGCCAGGCCTGGTTCGGCCGCAACGGCTGGGTGGTGCAGACTTATGCCGACCACCTGTTCTCGTTCAATGACTACACCCGCACCTATTTCCACACGCGCGACCAGGGCCGCACCTGGCGGCCGTTCCAGCTATCGCCGGACCAGGAGCGCGGCCTGCTCGGCCTGGACGCCGCGGGCGAGGGCGTGCTGGTGCACGTCGAGCGCGGGGGCAAGACCATCATCGTGCGCTATGCGCTGGAGTGAGACATGACGCTGACCGTGCGCGAGGCGCGGGCCGCCGACCTGCCGGGGTTGCGCGCGCTGTTCCTGGCGACGCGCCGCGAGGCCTATCCCTGGCTGGCGCCGGCCAGCCTGCGCGCAGCCGACCTGGACGCGCAGACCGAGGGCGAACGGCTCTGGGTCGCGCTGGCCGCGGACGACGCCCTGGCCGGCTTCGTGTCGCTGTGGGAGCCGGACGACTTCATCCACCACCTGTATGTGGGCTGCGCCTGGCGGCGGCGGGGCGTGGCGCGGGCGTTGCTGCGCGCCCTGCCCGGCTGGCCGTTGACGCGCTACCGACTCAAGTGCCTGCGGCGCAACGCCGCGGCGCTGGCCTTCTACCAGGCCTGCGGTTTTGTGGAAATCGGCGCGGGCACGGGCGAGGACGGCGACTACCTGCTGCTGGAATCGCGCGGCGACCAGCCGCCGCGCGCCGAGGCCTGAGCCTCGCGGCCTCAATCGGCCTGCACGTAGTCCGGATAGCGCTTGCAGATCTCGGCCACCTGGCTGAGCGTGCCCGACAGGTGCTCGCGCAGCGCCTGCTGCGCGCGCGCCGCATCGCCCGCCGCGATCGCGTCCAGCACCCGCTGGTGGTCGTCCATGATGCGCTCGGCCTTGCCGGCCTCGGGCAGGTGCAGGCGGCGCAGTCGGTCGACGTGGCCGCTGTAGCGTTGCTCCATGTCCCACAGCGCGGCGACGCCGGCGGCCGCGTGCATGTCGCGGTGGAAGGCCTGATCGGCCGCCATGAATTCCTGGTACTGGCCGGCGGCGTGGCAGACGCGCTGCCGGTCGATGCTGGCCTGCAGCCGCTGGACCAGCAGGGGGTCGGGTTGCTGCGCCAGCACGTGCACGATTTCCAGCTCGATCGACCGGCGCAGGAAATGCGCCTGGCGCGCCGCGGCGATGTCGATGCGGCTGACCACCGTGGTGTGCTGCGGATAGATCTCGACCAGGGCTTCCTCGGCCAGTTTCATGAGCGCGTCGCGGATCGGCGTCTGGCTCAGGCCGTAGGCCTCGGCCAGCGTCACGCGCGACAGCGGCGCGCCGGGCGCCAGTTCGAGGGACATGATCTGTTCGCGCAGATGTTCAAAGACTTGCGGCGCGGCGTGTCGCGAGCGGTCCAGTCTGAGCTTGGGGCTGGGCATCGGAGCGAAGTTCGGTAAAGGGGCGGGACGGGGGAATGCAGCCGCAGTGTAGCGGGTTTTCACCTAGCTGACGCACTAATGTATTAGTGTTTAAATGGTTCGGTCAATGATTTCGCCTTCTTCCTTTCACCGCATCCCAGGATCCGCTTCCCTCATGAAACGCACCTACGAAAGCCTGCGCAGCGCCGCCTGGATGGCCAAGGACGACCTGCGCTCGTTCGGCCATCGTTCCCGCATGATGCAGATGGGCTACGGCCCCGACGACTGGGCCGGTCGCCCGATCATCGCCATCATCAACACCTGGTCTGACCTGAACCCCTGCCACAGCCACTTCAAGCAGCGCGTCGAGGACGTCAAGCGCGGCGTGTTCCAGGCCGGCGGCTTCCCGGTGGAACTGCCGGCGATCTCGGTGTCGGAATCGTTCGTCAAGCCCACCACCATGCTGTACCGGAACATGCTGGCGATGGAGGCCGAGGAACTGCTGCGCAGCCACCCGGTGGACGGCGCCGTGCTGCTGGGCGGCTGCGACAAGACCACGCCGGGCCTCTTGATGGGCGCCATCAGCGCCGGGCTGCCCTGTGTCTACGTGCCCGCCGGCCCGATGCTGCGCGGCAACTGGAAGGGCAAGATCCTCGGCTCCGGCTCGGATGCCTGGAAGCTGTGGGACGAGCGCCGCGCCGGCAAGATCACGCAGGAACAATGGACCGAGGTCGAAGGCGGCATCGCCCGCAGCTACGGCACCTGCATGACCATGGGCACGGCCAGCACCATGACCGCCATCGCCGAAGCCATCGGCATGACCCTGCCGGGCGCCTCGTCGATCCCGGCGGCCGACGTCAACCACATGCGCATGTCGGCCGAATGCGGCCGCCGCGTGGTCGAGATGGTGTGGGACGACCTGACGCCGCAGCGCATCCTGTCGCTGGCCTCGTTCAAGAACGCCATCAACGTGGCCATGGCCATGGGCTGCTCCACCAACGCCATCATCCACCTGGTGGCCATGTCGCGCCGCGCCGGCCATCCGGTGGGCCTGGACGACTTCGACGCCGCCAGCCGCAAGGTGCCGGTCATCGCCAACATCCGGCCCAGCGGCGACAAGTACCTGATGGAAGACTTCTTCTACGCCGGCGGCCTGCCGGCGCTGATGTCGCGCCTGGAAGGGCACCTGGACCTGTCCGCCATGACCGTCACCGGCAAGACGCTGGGCGAGAACATCGCCGGCGCCGAGGTCTACAACGACGATGTCATCCGCAAGCTCGACACCGCCATCTACGACGAGGGCGCGCTGGCGGTCCTGCGCGGCAACATCGCGCCGGACGGCTGCGTCATCAAGCCCAGCGCCTGCGCGCCGCAATACCTGCAACACACCGGCCCGGCGCTGGTGTTCGACGACTATCCCAGCATGAAGGCCGCGGTCGACGACGAGAACCTGGACGTCACCGCCGATCACATCATGATCCTGCGCAACGCCGGCCCGCAAGGCGGCCCCGGCATGCCGGAATGGGGCATGCTGCCGATCCCCACCAAGCTGGTCAAGCAGGGCGTGCGCGATATGCTGCGCCTGTCCGACGCCCGCATGAGCGGCACCAGCTATGGCGCCTGCATCCTGCACGCCGCGCCCGAAGCCTACATCGGCGGCCCGCTGGCGCTGGTCAAGACCGGCGACCTGATCACCGTCGACGTGCCGGCCCGCAGCATCCACCTGAACGTCAGCGACGAGGAGCTGGCCGCGCGCCGCGCCGCCTGGACGCCGCCGCCCAAGCGCTACGAGCGCGGCTACGGCTGGATGTACTCGCAACACATCCTGCAGGCCGACGAGGGCTGCGACTTCGACTTCCTCGAAACCAGCTTCGGCGCGCCCGTGCCGGAACCGGAAATCTTCTGAACCCGCCATCCCCTGAATCGCTTTCCCTGGAGTTTTCCGTGTCAGACATGAATCCCGCCACCCGCGCCAAGCTGGCCGGCATCAGCACCGCCACGCTGTGCACCGCCTTGTTCAAGCGCGGCCTGCGCAACCAGTTCATCCAGGACGTGCGGCCGCTGAACGCGACGCTGCCCAACATGGTCGGCCCGGCCTTCACGCTGCGCTACATCCCGGCGCGCGAGGACCTGAACACCATCAAGGTGTTCGAGGATCGCGCCCATCCGCAGCGCGCCGCGGTCGAGACCTGCCCGCCCGGCGCGGTGCTGGTGATGGACAGCCGCAAGGACCCGCGCGCGGCCTCGGCCGGCTCGATCCTGGTGACCCGCCTGATGAAGCGCGGCGTGGCCGGCGTGGTCACCGACGGCGGTTTTCGTGACTCGCCCGAGATCGCCGAACTCGGCTATCCCGCGTACCACAACCGGCCGTCCGCGCCGACCAACCTGACGCTGCACCAGGCGCTGGACATCAACGCGCCCATCGGCTGCGGCGACGTGGCCGTGTTCCCCGGCGACATCGTGGTGGGGGACCGCGAGGGCGTGGTGGTGATCCCCGCGCACCTGGCCGACGAGATCGCGGACGAAGCGGTGGAGATGACCGCGTTCGAGGACTTCGTTACCAGCCAGGTGCAGGCCGGCGCGTCGATCCTGGGCCTGTATCCGCCCACCGACCCGGCCACCAAGGACAAGTTCGCCGCCTGGCGCAAAGAACAGGGCCGTTGAGCCCTGGCGCCGGCCGTCCGGCCGGCGACCCATGCCTATAAAACACAGAGGGCAGGAGACAAGCATGAACAAGCAACGTCGCAGCGCGCTGGCCGCGCTGCTGGCAGGACCGCTGCTGGGCGCGTGGGCGCTGCCGGCCACGGCCGCCGAGTGGCCGGCGCAGAAGCCGATTTCCTACGTGGTGCCGTTTACCGTGGGCGGCTCCACCGACGTGGTCGGCCGCGTGCTGGCGCAGAAGCTGGGCGACCGGCTGCACCAGAACGTCATCGTCGAGAACAAGCCCGGCGCGGCCGGCGGCATCGGCGCCACCTACGTGGCCAAGGCCGCGCCCGACGGCTACACGCTGTTCGGCGGCACCATCAGCACCCACGCCATCAACGCCAGCCTCTACAAGAACCTGAAGTACGACCCGGTCAAGGACTTCGAGCCGGTCTCGCTGATCGCCTACCTGCCCAACGTGCTGCTGGTCGATCCGAACCTGGGCGTGAACTCGGTGGCCGACCTGATCGCGCTGCTCAAGAAAGACCCGTCCAAGCGCACCTTCGCCTCGTCCGGCGCCGGCACCTCCACCCACCTGGCCGGCGAATTGTTCTCCAGCATGATCGGCGTGCCGCTGACGCACGTACCCTACAAGGGCACGCCGCCGGCCATGGTCGACGTGTCCTCGGGCGCGGTGACGTTCATGTTCGACCAGATGACCGCCGCCTTGCCGCTCTTGCAGACCGGCAAGCTCAAGCTGCTGGCCGTCACCACCAAGGACCGCATCTCGCTGGCCCCCGACGTGCCCACCATGCAGGAGGCCGGCGTGCCCGGCTTCCAGATGGCCTCGTGGCAGGCGGTGTATGCGCCCAAGGGCACGCCCAAGCCCATTCTCGACAAGCTGGCCGCCGAGATCGCCGTGATCGTGAAGGAACCCGACGTGCAGGAAAAGCTCGGCAAGACCATGGGCATGGAACTGGTCGGCAGCACGCCCGACGAACTGCGCGCCCTGATGGCCACGGAGATTCCGCGCTGGGCGGAGGTGGTGAAGAAGTCGGGGGCGACGGTGGAGTAGCGTCGTCGCAATGGTGGATAGTCCCCCGGGGGACGTAGGATGCGAGTCCTCCGGGGTTGGTTTCAGTGGGGCAGAATCAGGAACCGCCGCCGTCGGCGCCCCGAACGCATGATCGCAGGCAGCGTGACATTCTCGCGGGCGGATCGGTCCACCAGCGTTGCCAGTTTGTCCAGCGAATGGATCGGATGCGTATGCGCCTGTTGCTGATGAGCGTATCAATCAGAATGGGCCGGTACGGCAGCGTGTGGGGCATGTCGCAGAAGCGCGCAAAAGACGGACCGATCGTCCTTTGACCGCGCTGGTTCCAAGAGTCTAGAATAGCGACTAGGTTGGTGATGGCTGCCAATGGGCGCAAGCCTACGCCCCATCATGTAAGACCTGATTCCCACCCCGGCCTGGAGCCGGGGTTTTTGTTTTCCGCGTCCGGATTCGCCGCGTCAGGGTTTCAGGTTCAGCTTCGGCACCAGCGCGTTGAAGGCCTGTTCCTGCCGCGCCACGTCGGCCGCGAATTGCGGTTGGTCGGCATATGACGGCGTCAGGTTCTGCTTGCGCATCAGGGCCTGGAAGTCCTGCGACTGCGCCACCTGGCGCGCGGCGACGCGCCATTTCTCGATGGCGTCGGCCGGGGCCGACTTCGGCAGGCCGATGCCGCGCCAGACGCTGAACTGCAGGTCGGCGCCGCGTTCCTTCATGGTCGGCACATCCGGCAGGGTATCGAGCCGCTTGGGCGCCATCACGGCCAGGGTGCGCAGCTTGCCGGTGTCCACGTGTTGCTGCAGTTCAGCATAGGCCACGGTGGTGGCCTGCACGTCGCCGGACAGCAGGCCCATGATGGCCGGAGCGGATCCCTGGTACGGCACGTGCACGAACTTCACGCCGGTCTGCTCGCCCAGCGCCGCGGCCGCCATGTGCGGCACGGTGCCGATGCCGGCGTTGGATACCGCCACCCGCTCCGGATTCTTCCGCGCGTAGTCGAGGAATTCCTCCACCGTCTTCCACGGCGCGTCGGCGCGCACGGTGACCGACGACGGATCGTCGGTGAAGCGGGCGATCGGCTGGAAGTCCTTGACGGTGGTCTTGCCGATGCCCATCAGCGGCACCACCAGCATTTCCGGCGTCATCAGCACCAGCTTGTAGCCGTCGGGCTGGGCGTTGGCCACGTACGACCAGCCGATCGAGCCGCTGGCGCCGGGCTTGTTGATCACCACGGTCGGTTGCGCCAGCAGCGGCGGGCGCACCGCCTCGGCGATGGCGCGGGCGGTGTTGTCGCTGCCGCCGCCGGGCTGGTAGGCGACCACCAGCTCCATCGAGCGGCTGGGATAGTCGGCCGCCATCGCGGCGGGGGCGGCCGCGACGCAGGCCAGGAAGGAGAGGGCGCTGAAGGCCAGCGCGGGCAGGCGGGTGCGGGTCATGGTGGCTCCGGTATCAGTAGCCCAGGGCTGAAAGATCCGCCAGTGTCTGGCGGGTGATGGCAAGGGTGCGTTCGCGTTCGTCGCTGGCCAGGTCCAGGCGCGGCGGCTTGACGGTTTCGGCGCTGCCGGTGATCAGGTGCTCGGCCAGCTTGATGTGCTGCACCAGCTTGACCACCGTGTCCAGGTGGAACAGCGGCGTCAGCGCCGCGTACAGCTTGCGGGCGCGCTTGAAGTCGCCTTCGACCGCCAGCCGCAGCAGCTCCACCGACGCTTTCGGCACGGCATTGGCCATGCCCGAGACCCAGGCAGTCACGCCCAGCGCGGCGCTCTCCAGCACCAGGTCGTCGACGCCGCAGACCACCGCCAGGCGGTCGCCGAAGCGCGTGATCAGGTCGGTCACGCGAGTGGTGTCGTAGGATTCCTCCTTGATGGCGACGATGGTCGGCTCCTCCAGCAACTGCGCCACCAGGTCCGGCGTCAGGTCGACGCCGTAGCCGCGCGGGTTGTTGTACAGCAGGATGGGCAGGGGGCTGGCCTGTGCCACGCTGCGATAGAACGCCACCGTTTCGCGCTCGTCCGACTTGTACGTCAGGCCGGGGAACACCATCAGCCCATCGACGCCGATCTGCGCTGCCTGGCGCGCGAAGGCCGCGGCGCGCGCGGTGCCGGTCTCGGCCACGCCGGACACCACCGGCACGCGGCCGCGCACGGTCTCGACCGCGATGCGCAGCACCTCCAGCTTTTCCTCGGGCGAAAGCTGGGCGTTCTCGCCCACCATGCCCATCATCACCACGCCGCCCACGCCGTTGACGATCAGGCGCTCCAGGCCCTGGCGGATGGCGTCCGCGTCCAGCGAGAAATCGGGTTTCAGTTTGGTGGTGACCGCGGGAAATACGCCTTGCCATTGAATGCTCATGCTGCCGCTCCTGTTGCGTGATCCGCCCGGTTTGTATTGTCGGGCTATTGATTGGATATTGGATCCAAAATAAAAGGGCCAGAAAAACGAGGCGCGCGGCCTCGAACCATCGCCCCGGCGAGGGCGCAGATTTCTGTTGGATCATGGATCCAATATACTCACATTAAACGGGTTCCGGACACCGGCTGTCTCTCGGGGTTTTCCTGGGCGTGGGGGCAGGTGGAACGGATCCGCCGCCGCCCGGCGTCCGCCGGGCGGAATCCTCCACCGGATGTGACGTGTCCCAGAATTCCTCTCCCGCCAGCGCCACCCAACCCCGCGCCGCCGCCGGATCCGCCGGCCGCCTGGTGCGCAAGACCGCCGTCGACCTGGTGGTCGACGAACTGCGCGACCGCATCCTGTCCGGCGCGATCGCGCCGGGCTCCGCCCTGCGCCAGGAACTGCTGGCCGAGGAACTGGGGGTGAGCCGGCTGCCGGTGCGCGAGGCGATCCGCCAGCTCAGCGCCGAAGGCCTGGTGGACATGATCGCGCACCGCGGCGCGTACGTCTCGATGCTCTCGCGGGCCGAAGTGCAGGAGTTCTTCGACATCCGCTTGCGGCTGGAGCCCTGGCTGCTGCGGCTGGCGGTGTCGCAGCACACGCCCGAGGAACTGGACGAGGCGGCGCGCATCGTGGCGCGGATGGACAGCGCCGAACCGCAGCAGTGGGGCCGGCTCAATTGGCAACTGCACGAACTGCTGTACCGCGCCGCGCAGCGGCCGGCGGCGCTGGCCATGGTGCGCGCGCTGCATGAAAAATCCGAACGCTACTTCCGCTTCCAGATCGTCAACGCGCCGATCCGCCAGCAGGCCCACGACGAGCACAGCGCCCTGATCGCGTTCTGTCGCCAGGGCCGCGCCGGCGAGGCCGAGGCGGCGCTGGAACACCACATCGCCGAAGCCGCCGAGCAGATCCTGGCGATTGTCGATCACCTGCTCGATACGACCGCGGCGCCGGCGTAGCGGCACAGCCGACGCAACAACGCCGGCCGGGGAAACTCCCTCGGCCGGCGCACAGCGGGCGCGTGTCGCGCCCGCGCCGAGTCCGCGCGGGACTTAGTTGATCTTGATATTGCGTTCCTTCACCAGCACCTTCCACTGCGCGGTTTCCTTGGCCAGGTAGTCACGCAGTTCGTCGGGCGTACCGCCGATGGATTCGGCGCCGATCGAATCCAGCGTCGCCTTGACCTTGGGCTCGTTCAGGGCCTGGCGCATGGCGGCGTTGAGCTTGGCCACGACCTCGGGCGGCGTGCCGGGCGGCGCGAAGGCGGCGAACCAGGGCATCAGCTCGTAGCCGGGCAGGCCGCTTTCGGCCACGGTGGGCACGTTGGGCAGCGCCGCCGAGCGCTTGGCGGTGGTCACCGCCAATGCGCGCAGCTTGCCGGCCTCGATGTGCGGCTTGGCCGACGTCACGCTGTCGAACATGTAGTCCACCTGGCCACCCAGCAGGTCGGCGATGGCCGGGCCGCTGCCCTTGTAGGGCACGTGCAGCATGTCGATCTTGGCCATGGACACGAACAGCTCGCCCGCCAGGTGGATCGAGGTGCCGACGCCGGCCGAGGCGTAGGTGTAGTGGTTGGGCTGCGCCTTGGCCTTGGATATCACTTCGTCCACACTCTTGACGTCGTTGCGCGCGGGGTTGGTGACCAGCACGTTCGGTACCACCGCCAGCAGCGAGATCGGCGCGAAGTCCTTGATCGGGTCGTAGTTCAGGTCGGCGTACAGCGCCGGGTTCACGGCCATGCCGTTGGCCACGATCAGGATGGTGTAGCCGTCCGGCTTGGAACGCGCCACGCTGGCCGCGCCGATGTTGCCGCCGGCGCCGGCACGGTTCTCGACGATGAACGAGGTGTTCAGTTGCTTGCCCATCGATTCGCCCAGGGTGCGGGCGATGCTGTCCATCGCGCCGCCCGGCGGGAACGGCACGATCCACTTGACCGGCCGGTCGGGGTAGTTGTCGGCTAGGGCGGTGCCGGCGGCGCCGAGCAGGGCCAGGCCCATGCAGGCCCGGGCGAGGTGTTTAAAAGCGTGGCGCAAAACCATGTCGTGTCTCCGTGTGCTTGAATTATTTTTCCGCGCGCCGATGCGTGGCCGGCGCGCGGGAACAACCGTGGGGCAGGGCGCGTCAGCGGTCCCTGCGATAGAAAGCCAGTTTGTCTTCGTCCAGTTCCAGGCCCAGGCCCGGGCCGGTGGGGATCTCCATCTCGAAATCGGCGTAGCGCGGCGGGTTGGCGACGATGTCGTCCTTGAGCAGCAGCGGGCCGAACAGTTCGGTGCCCCACGACAGCCGCGGCAGGCAGGCAAAGCCGTGGGCCGATGCGATCGAGCCGACCGAGCCTTCCAGCATGGTGCCGCCGTACAGCGACATGCCGGCGGCGTCGCCGACGGCGGCGGTGCGCAGCATTTCGTGGATGCCGCCCGACTTGGCGATCTTCAGCGCCAGCACGTCGGCCGCGCCCAGGCGGGCGATAGCCAGCGCGTCCTCGGGGCCGTTGACGGCTTCGTCGGCCATGATGGGCACCACGAAGCGCGCCGCCAGCCGCGCCATGCCGGCCAGGTTGGCGCGCGGGATGGGTTGTTCGATCAGGTCGACGCCGGCCGCTTCCAGGCGCGCGATGGCGCCGGCCGCGTCGGCCTCGTTCCAGGCCTGGTTCACGTCCACCGTGACGCGGGCGCGCTCGCCCAGCGCCTGCTTGATGCGCGACACGTGGGCCACGTCGTCGGCCACGGCGCGGCGGCCGACCTTGAGCTTGAAGGTGTTGTGGCGGCGGCTGGCGAGCAGCGATTCGGCTTCCTCGATGTCGCGCGCGGTGTCGCCGCTGGCCAGGGTCCACAGCACCGGCAGGCTGGCGCGCACGGCGCCGCCCAGCAGGGTCGAGACCGACACGCCCAGGCGCTTGCCCTGGGCATCGAGCAGCGCGCTTTCCAGCGCCGACTTGGCGAAGCGGTTGCCGCGCGCCACGGTTTCCAGGCGCCGCATGGCGGCGTGGATGTTGGCCGCGTCCAGCCCGGCCAGCGCCGGCGCCAGGTAGGTGTCGATGGCCAGCTTGATGCCTTCCGGGCTTTCCTCGCCATACGACAGGCCGCCGATGGTGGTGGCCTCGCCGATGCCCTCGATGCCGTCGCTGCAGCGCAGGCGCACGATCACCAGCGTCTGGCGCTGCATCACGGCCATGGCGAGCTGGTGGGCGCGGATGGTCGGCAGATCCACCAGGATCGCCTCGACCGAGTTTATCGTTACCGGATTCATACTTTCCAGAGCAGGTTCTTCAGGTGACGTGCAGTATCGCTTGCGTTAGATCGCCAAGTCCAAGACTATATGGGTCTCCATTTATACCTTCAGGGTTTGGATAAACCATGGAACTCAGGCACCTGCGCTACTTCCAGGCGGTGGCGCGCGAGGGCAGCTTCACCCGCGCCGCCGAAGCGCTGCACATGGCGCAGCCACCGCTCAGCCGCCAGATCCGCCAGATGGAAGAGGAACTGGGCGTCGCGCTGTTCGAACGCACCACCCGCGCCCTGCGCCTGACCGAGGCCGGGCGCTTTCTGCTGGAGCAGTCGCGGCTGCTGACCGCAAGGCTGGACGAAGTGCTGGAGGGCACGCGCCGGCTGGGCCAGGCGCGGCGGCGCTGGTTCGGCATCGGCTTCGTGCCCTCGACGCTATACGGCTTCGTGCCCGAGCTGATCCGCCAATTGCGCGGCGCCGACGCGCAGGTGGAGGTCGGGCTGATGGAAATGACCACGCTGCCGCAACTGGAGGCGCTCAAGGCCGGCCGCATCGACCTGGGTATCGGCCGCATTTTGCTGGACGATCCGGCGATCGAGCGCCGTGTCCTGATGACCGAGCCGCTGATGGCCGCCGTGCCGCTGCGGCATCCGCTGGCCGGCTGCGACAGCGTGTCGGTCGACCGGCTGGCGCAGGAGCCGTTCCTGCTGTATCCGGCGCGGCCGCGGCCCAACTTCGCCGACCATGTGCTGGACCTGTTCCGCGCCGCCGGCCACGCGCCGCAGGTGGCGCAGGAGGCCAACGAGCTGCAGACCGCCATCGGCCTGGTGGCGGCCGGACTGGGCGTGACGGTGGTGCCGGCCTCGGTGCAGCGCCTGCAGCGGCGCGACGTGGCTCACGTGCGCATCGACGCCGAGGCCTTCGTGTCGCCGGTGATCGCCAGCTACCGCAAGGACGACGCCTCGCCGTTCCTGGCGCAGGCGCTGGCCCTGGCGGCGCGATTGGCCAAGGGGTAACAAAGCGTAGACGGAACGGTTACAGCCCGGCCGCTTGCGGCACACTACGCGCTTGCCATTCCCGTGCTTCCAATAACAACCGTCATAGGGACTCTCGCAATGCTGACCGTCAACATCCAGCACAAGGCCAAATGGCTGTTTTCCCAATTGGGGCAACTGGTCATCGCCGTGGGCCTGCTGTCGCTGGTATTCAACTATGCCTACCGCTACACGGTCGACCGCGACATCAATACGCCGGGCTTCTATCTGGCCACCGTGGCGCTGGCGCTGGTCGTGTTCCTGGCGGTCCGCAAGGACTATGTGTTCGTGAACCGATACGCCTTCAGCGACAGCGAAATCCAGGTCGGCACGCTGCTGGGCGTGAAGAAAACCTACCCCACGTCGCAATATGAATTCGTGCCGTCGCTGCACAAGGCGGTGAACGTGCCCGAGCAGAAAGCGTCGCTGTCTTTCTACGTGCGCGATGCGCAGAGCAAGAAGAACGTGCGCAACTATTCCTGGGCCGGCTTCTCGCCCGAGGATTTCCAGGCGGTTTCGCGTCTGTACGGGTATCGCGGCGAGACCGATTTCAAGCAGAAGGACTTCGGCAAACGCTAGCCGCGCGTCATGCCTTGCGGCAGACCCAGCCCTTGAACGTCAGCGCCGCGTAGAACAATTCGACGTCGGTGAAACCGGCCTCGCGCAGCAAGGCTTCATCGGCTTCGGGCGCCAGCACGGGCAGCTTTTCCCGCATTGCCTGCATGCCGCTGCGCGCCTGTTCGGCGGGCACGCCGGCCGCCACCACGAAGGCGGCGTTGCGCGCCAGCCAGGCGTCGCGTCGTTCGAGCGGAAAGCTGTGGTGGGCGACGATGAACGGCGCGCCGGGCCTGAGGCGGCGCGCGACCTCACGGACGGTCCTGAGGCGTTCGGCGGCGGGCAGGAAATGCAGCGTCAGCAGGCAGGTGGCGCCGTCGAAAGGGCCTTCGGGCGCGTCGTCGATATAGCCCTGGTGCAGCGCGGCGCGCGGGGCCAGGTCGCCCAATGTGGCGGTGGCCTGGCGCAGCATGTCGGCCGACGGATCGACGCCGTCCAGGCGCCAGCCTGGCCGCGTCTCGGCCAGCGTCCGCAGCTCCAGCCCGCCGCCGGCGCCGAGTACCAGGAGGCGGCCGTCGTCCGGCGCCTGCTCGGTCATCAGCAGGCCGATCATGCGGTGCAGGTCGCGCAGGCCGGGGACGTGGCGCGCGACCCGTTCGGCGTAGTCGTCGGAGGCGCCGGGCGTATTGGTAAAGGACATCGATGACTCCGGGCGGGACGGCGGCCAGGGCGGCGCGCCGTTATCATGAAACATATGATGTTGCATGATGGCCCCGGCGTCAAGCGGCGTGGCGACGACCGCGACCGGCCTTGGGGGTGACTCGGGGACCGCCGCCCGCAGGGAGATTCAAGCCGAGCGGCTTGGGGAATTCAGGCCGCGATGGAGAGCGCCCGCGCCGCGCCGGGAAAGTCCGGCAGCACGATATCGCAATGGCCGGGGCGGACCCAGCGCACCCGCTCGCGGGTGGCGTCGATGCAGCCGCCTTCGGCGTACACGCCCTGCGGGTCGCGGATCCGCATCATGCGTTCAAGGATGATGGCGGTGGCCTCGGGGTCGGCCAGGGTCTCGTGCACGCGTTCCTTGACGATCTGTTCATCGATATGGCGCTTGCCCGCGGCGTCGGTGCGCAGGCCGTGGCGCCAGTGGTAGATCTCGACGCACTTGGACGTCAGCGTGTACGGCGCGCCGCGTTCCCAGAAATTGTTGAACAGGCCGCCGCCCAGGTAGAACACCCAGGACCCTTCGTAGCCTTCGACGTCCGACGATTCGGCGTCGGGGTTGCGGAACCAGAGCCTGTCTCCCGGTACGTAGAAACGCTGCGGCAAGGGCGCGTCGAGCGCGCCGTATTCGTGCAGGAAGGTGTCGTGGAAACTGCCGGACATGACCGCGCGCGTTTCCCATTGGCGCTGCAGCCGGCGGCCGAGCTCGGGGTTGGCGGTCTGCAGTTCCTGCGCGATGCCGAGCACGGTGACGTATTCGGTGGCGCGGTAGCACGAGAACGAATACAACTGGCCCGAGGCCTCGGGCTGGGTGGCCTTGCGCAGCCCGTCGATCAGCGAGCGGCCCGGCAACACTGTGAAGCCGCGCACCTCGTCGTAGGTCCAGTAGTCCTCGGGCCGCTCGGCGTGTTCGGTGTCGAAGGCCAGCGCGGTCTTGCCGGCGGCCTGCACGATGTAGCGACGGATGCGCACGGCCGAGGCCAGTTCCGCCACGCTGGGGAAGTCGAAGGCGACCGGGCTGGCCAGCATCGCCAGCACGATCTCGCGGTCCAGGTCGGCTTCGTTGGCGTCGGTGCGCAGGCTCAGCGCCCGCGCCACGCCGGTGGTGTCGTGGTCGGGCAGGTAGCTGGCGGCGAAGCCAGGGGTGAGCGCGGCATGCACGCCGGTGGCGCCGGTTCGCGCCTGGCAATTGGTGGCGGCGCGCAGCCCAAGGTCGGACAGGAAGCGTTGCGTCGTTTCCAACGCCTCGGCGGCGTGGATGACAATTCCGCCCTGATCGGGAGAAGGCTGCTGCGGGGATGACGGCATGGAATACGAACCGGAAGACAACGGACAGATTATGGATAAGCGCACACGGGGCAGAGTTCCCGTCAAGCTGCAAAGGCGCGTGAATATCTGTTTCAGGCCGTGCCGGCTCGTGGAAGCCATCCCGTGGGGTCTGATCGATTGTAGGGGTGATGCCTTAATATCAGCTGTATGAATACGGCTCGCCAGCCGCAAGATTGTCATGGCGCTGTCACGCGCTAGGGCATCCGGCGCCTGGCATGACAGGCCGGCACGGTGCCGGTCCGAGACTGGATTGACGTCGGGAGGCGACGCGCAGATGATCCATCCCTTGTCCGCCGGCGTGATGGCCTTGTATCAGGCGCATGCGGCGGCGTTCGAGCGCGACCGCGGCGCCGCGTTGATCGAGCGCGCCTGGCTGGCCGACTTCCTGGCGGCGTTGCCGACGGCCACGCCGCGGGTGCTGGACATCGGCTGCGGCACCGGCGTGCCGATCGCCGGCCACCTGATCGAGCACGGCTGCCGGATTACCGGTGTCGATAGTTCGACCGCATTGCTGGCGCGCGCCGCCGCGCGCTTTCCCGAACAGGCGTGGATCGCCGCGGACATGCGCCAACTGCCTTGCGCCGGGCCGTTCGACGGCCTGATCGCGTGGCACAGTTTTTTCCATCTGTCGCCCGAGGACCAGCGGCCCATGTTCGCGCAGTTCCGGCGCCTGGCGGCGCCGGGCGCGGCGCTGATGTTCACCAGCGGCACGACGCTGGGCGAGGCCATCGGCCAGCTCGACGGCCAGCCGCTTTATCACGGCAGCCTGGACAGCGCCGAATACCGCGAGCTGCTCGCGGCCAACGGCTTCGAGGTATTGCGCCACGTCGAATGGGACGCCGCTTGCGGCAACGCGACGGTGTGGCTGGCCAGGCGGACCTGAGCCAGGCGGGGCGACGGGCCGTCAGGTCATAGATGCGGATCGCGCAGGATCGCCCGGATCCTGAGGAAGGCGTAGGCGGCGCAGCCCAGCGCGATCAGCACCACGAGCCAGGCATACGCCTTCTTGCGCTGCTTGTTGGACCAGGCGCTATCGTAGGTGGCCACCGGATCCCACAACACCTTGCCGTCCATCTGGCGCACCCCATGAACCCTGATGGGCACGTGCACGCTGAACATCTGGCCCTCGTAGACGTTCTTCAGGTCGTTCGGCTCGCGGTCGGTCAGCAGTTCCAAGGTCCGTGGCAGGACGAGGCCGGTCACAACGGCGCCCGCCTCGAACGCCACGTCGGGATAGTCGTTCGAGAAATAGCAAAGAGGCCTGTAGCCGCTGTTCTGCCGGGAGCTGGCGGTCCGCGTGTAGGGGCATCCGGCCAACTTGTCCACGCGCACGACGACGGCGTGCAGCGTGGCGGGATCGGGCGGCAGGTACGCCTTGTTCGCGGCGTCGAAGAGATCGCGGGACAAAATCAGTAGCATCAGGCAGAGGAACAGTGCACTTAGCGGGCGCTTGAAGCGCGCCTTGATCTCGCTCCATTCGCTCATTGGCCTGGCCTCTTCGATTGCCGTATTGTGGTGGGCGGGGGGAGGCGCGCGAATTCGAGCGGCGCATACTCGGTCATCAGTTCCGCCACCCAGTCGATGAACACCCGCAGCTTGGCGCTGACGTGGCGGTTGGGCGGGAAGGCGATGTAGAGCGGCATCGGGTCCAGTTGCCAGTCCTCGAATAGCGGCATGAGCTCGCCGCGCGCGGCATGTTCGCGCGCCATGTAGTCGGGCAGCCACAGCACGCCCATGCCCGCCAGGCCCGCCGCCAGATAGGCGTTGCCGTCGTCCACCGCGACCACGTAGCGGCCGTGTGCGTGGACGCGTTCGTCGCCGCGCCGCATGGCGTAGGGCAGGGGCTTGCCGCTGCGCGACCAGAGGAAGCCGACGATGCGGTGGTGGCTGTCCTCGAGGTCGCGCGGATGCGCGGGCGCGCCGGCCCGTTGCAGGTAGGCGGGCGCGGCATAGACGCGCAATTGCAGGTCGCCGACGCGCCGCGCCATCAGTGACTGGTCGGTCAGTTCGCCGCCGCGCACCACGCAGTCGACGTTTTCGCCGATCACGTCGACGATGCGGTCGCTCACGCCCATGTCGAGCTGAATATCCGGGTAGCGCGCGTGGAAGGCGGGCAGGGCGGGCACCAGGATCATGCGCGCCAGCGGGCTGGGCACGTCGACCCGCAGGCGGCCGCGCGGCACGGACGCGGCCACGGACAGGCTGGTTTCGGCGTCGTCCATGTCGGCCAGCAGCCGCAGCACGCGCTCGTAGTAGACCGCGCCGTCGGCGGTGACGTTGACCTTGCGGGTGGTGCGGTTGAGCAGGCGCACGCGCAATCGCGCCTCGAGCTGCTGCACCAGTTGCGTGACGCTGGTCTTGCTCATGTGCAGCGTCTCGGCCGCTTTGGTGAAGCTGCCGGTTTCCACCACGCGGGCGAAGGCCTGCATTGCGTCGAAACGGTCCATCGCCACTCCATGGGATCAGGGGATTGTTTGCATTTTACAAACAGTGATGGACAGGCTTGCCCGTTTATCGGCGGCGGCGCCGTCCGTACAGTGCCTGCATCATCAATACGGGCTTCAAGGCCCGGGACAGGAGAATGAGTATGGCAACGCGTGATGTGGTTTTTCCGGCCGGGCGCCAGGCGCTGTATGAACGCAACCGCTATTCGCCGGCGGTGCGGTCGAATGGCTTTCTGTTCGTGTCGGGCCAGGTGGGCAGCCGCGAGGACGGCTCGCCCGAACCCGATCTGCAGGCGCAGGTGCGGCAGGCGTTCGACAACCTGAACGCGATCCTGAAGGCGGCGGGCGCCAGCTTCGAGGACGTGATTGACGTGACGGTGTTCATGGTGGATCCGGCGTCCCGCTTCGAGACCATCTGGCAGGTGGTGCCGGAATACTGGGGCCAGGCGCCGCATCCGACGCTGACGGCGGTTGGCGTGACCTGGCTGTACGGCTTCGATTTCGAGATCAAGGTGATCGCGAAACTGCCGCGGGACGCCTAGCCGGCCCTGGCGGCGGGGCAAGAAAAGCGACGGGGCAGGCCGGCGGGATCGCCGGGCCTGCCCCGTTTTGCGTGCCTCGTCGTATCAGCCGCGCAGACGCGCCACGGCTTGCGCCAGGTCTTCCTGCTTGCGGATCAGGTCGGCCTCGACCTGGTCGCGCGGGGTGCGGGTGTCGTCGCGGTGGCTGGTCAGGTCGGCCGCGCGCAGCAGGCCCATCAGGTCCTGGGTGCGGGTCTGGGTGGTGGGCGTGATGCGGCTCTGGTCGACCAGCTTGCCCTTGATGAACTTGCTCACCAGGGTCGACATGGTGCTGGACTCGGTGAACGAGGCCTTGGCCAGTTCGCCGTCTTCGTAGGCGATGTCGGTGCGGTTGCTGTAATCGTCGCGGATCTGGTGGAACGCGTAGTTCTGCGACTCGGGGTCCTTGGTCAGGTTCAGCTTCTGATCGGGCGAGAGCGCGCGGTGGAAGCTGGCGTTCAGCGACGATTGCTGCTGTTGCGTGATCGCCAGGTCGAGCTGGGGCCGGCCGCTGGAGGTGGTGTTCTGCGAGGTCTCGTAGGAGAAGGTGTCGAATTCGCGCGGCTGCAACGGATTGGACGCGACCGGCGCCTGGTTGATCGAGGCGGAGAAGTCGGCCAGGCCGGACAGCATGGTGCGATGCACTTCGGCCGGCATGCCCAGGCGCGTCGTGGTCTTGCCTTCCGGCGCCCAGTCGCCGTAGCTCTTGTGCAGGTCCGCGAAACCCGACTTGAACAGGGCCATCAGCGTGGCATCGCCTTCGCCGCGCTTCTGGGCGCTGTCGAACTTGCTCAGGTAGTTGTTGATGGCGGTCGTCTGCTGCTGGGCGCTGCCGAACTGGCTGGGCTGGCTGGCGTCGACGTTGATCTGGGCCGAGCCGGCCACGGTCTTGACCGTCAGCGAGCGTTGACCCGCGTCGGCCTGGAAATTGAAGCTGACGCGGTCGGGGCCCTCGGCGCCGACCGTGGCTTCCAGCGACACCGACGACAGCACGCTGGTGTTGAACTTGGCCAGCGCGCCCAGCGCCAGCTTGGGCGGCACCGAGGCCAGGCCATCGACGGCGTCCTGGAACGATTTGGACAGGCCGGCGATGGCGCTGCGTTCTTCTTCGGTGAGCTTGGCATCGCCCACGTCGATCTGCACGCCCAGGCCCTTTTCATTGCTTTCCAGGGTCACCGTGACCTTGGCGCCGCTGGCGGTGGTGATGCGCAGCGAGACCGAGTTGTCGGCCACGGCCGCGCCCTGGGGCGCGGCGATGCCGTCCACCGGGGCGGCGGCGCGGGCCGAGGGGATCGTCAGCGCGTAGTTGCCGCCATCGTTCTGCATGCGGCCCAGCAGGGCCGCGGCCAGGCCCTTGAACTGGCCGGTCAGCGAGGAGGCGCGGACGTTGTCGGACATCAGCGAGGAGAGCGCGTCGGGTTCCTGCACCTGCCCGGCAGCGACCGACTCGGGAGAATAGGTCAGCACGTTGGTCGGCTGGCCCAGCGTCACCGAGGTGGACGCGGGGATGTCGGGGCTGCGGTTGACGGTGGTGACGCGGGACACCCCGGTCGCCGGCGCCTGCGGGGCGATGACGAGCGGCGGGGTGTAGCTGGAGATCGTGGTCATGTCAGTGGTAGTCCTGGCGGGCAACAACTGCCCAATGAGGCTTGCCGGGGAGTATCACCATGACTAACGGCGGGCGCGGCGAAAAATTAATCTGCCGGTGATATTTATTTTTGCTTTTTTGAAGGCATTTATATTCAGTTAAGTGACAGCTTTGGGGGATTCCCAAAATAATGTCGACAAAACAGATGCCAGGCATCGCGAGATAATCGATGCGCGCGGGCGACGCCTGTCATGCGCCGCCGCGGGCCTTATTTCACGACATAATTCTTCGCTTCATTTTCACCGGCCCATTTACGCAGCGCGGCGATGAATTCCGGGCAGACGTTGCCGTCGACCGTGGAATCGACAATCACGCTGTCTTTCATGCGCATCAGCACCTTGCATTCATAAATGCGGGTGCGGCCCTGGTAATAACCGCTGGTGCTTTGCTGGAATACCGGCGTCGCGGCGGTCGTGTTGGTGGCCGGGATCATGCCGACGACCTGCTGGCTGGTGCCGGTCGTCACCCATTCCTGGTAAGGCGCGGCCTGGTAGTCGGACCACTCCAGTTCCATGGTGTTGCCGACGGCGCGTTTCCGGGACGGCTCGCCCAGCGCCGCGATGGCGTCGTTGATCGAGCGGCCCTGCATGTTGCGGGCGACGTTGACGCTGGGCGAGAACGACAGGCCTTCCGAGAAGACCCGGCTGAGCGAGGGCAACGAGGAGCTGCCGCCGGAGGGCATCGGGGCGCATCCGGCCAGGCTGGCGGCGGCGATCAGGCTGGCGGCCAGGCGCAGCGTCGGACGGCGGGCGGAAAGGGGCGAGGGGAAGATCATGGCTTGTGGTCGGCGCTCCGTGTCGGTCGGGCGCGGCGGCTGCGATTGCGGGCCGGGCGCCAGGCGTTTTGTTTCTCTTCGTGACAGGCCGGGGTGGCCAGCCCTGCGACGGGAGAATGATTGCAGACTGACAGCCTGCTTACGAAATGTCCGCCATTTTTACCGATAAACGGGGCCAGCTTCCTTGCGCCAATGGTGAAATTTGTTACTCAATATGCCCGCGTCGTATTGGCAAAGGGGACGGACCGACCGATCCGCTTTGCTAAGATCGTGGCCGCTGAATCCACCCGATCCGGACACTGACCATGCTATTTGCCCGATTTTCCCCGACCATCCGCGCGGCGCTCGGCGCGCTGGCGTTGATGGCCGGCCTGTTCGCGCCGCAGGCGCACGCCGACAAACTGTATGGCGGCATTGCGACGGATGGCAAGCACGCCAAGATCTATTGGGCGCTGCCCGAGGATTCGGAAAAGGCGGCCGAAGCGGCGGCGTTGGCGGCCTGCCGCAAGGGCGGCGGCAAGGACTGCAAATCGCTGAGCTGGTTTTCGGACAGTTGCATGACCTATGCCCGCAATACCTCGAACGACCTGTTCCCCGGCAACAGCGTGTCGCCGGAAATGGCGGCCAAGAAGGCGATCCGACGCTGCACCGCCGGCAGCCCCAACGGCAAATGCTGGTTGACCACGATGCCGCTGTGCGTCGGGCCGGGCTACAGCGCGCAGGACATGGAAGCGGCCAGAAGGGCCACGCCCGCCGAGCTGGAAGCTCTGTCCGCCAAGCTCAACGACCGCGAATACTGGGGCGCCGTCGCCGAGAAGGACTCGGGCGACCTGACGTACTCGGACGGCTACCCCAATGAGAAGGACGCCCTCAACCAACTGCTGGAATGGGATGAATGCACGGGCTGCACCAAGGTGCTGACCTACCGCGACACCTGCGTCGGCATGGCCTGGGCCAAGGGCGTGAAGGGGCGCGGCACCAGCTACACCGCGCTCGATCCGGATCCGAAGGCGGCGCGCGATGCGGCGCGCAACACCTGCAGCGCCAAGAGCGGCCTGCCCAATTGCGTGGCGATGGTGCGCTGCTCGGGCCGTCCCTACATCAGCGGTTATGCCGGCGAGGACGAAAAAGCCAATTGAGATCGCCGTGAGGCGGCAGCGCGCCGCCCGGCACGCCAAGCCGGCTCCCGTACAGGGGGCCGGCTTTTTTCATGGGCGCCCGGTCAATCCGCCAGCCGCGCGGCGGCGTCGCGGACCACCTGTTGCAGCCACGCCAGCGCCGCGTCGCCGGGCGCACGCCGGCTGCACACCATGTCGATATCGAAAGGGCCCGGGTCGACCTCGGGCGGCAGCGGCCGCAGGGTCAGGCCGGGGCCGGCCAGCCGCAAGGCGGCGCGCCGCGCCAGCGTGGCCACCAGGTCGGTGCCTTGCACCGCGTGCGGCAGCGCGACGATGTGGGCGAAGGTGCAGGCCACCCGGCGCCGCTGGCCCAGCCGCGCCAGGCTGGCGTCCACCACGCCGCGCGCCGAGCCGTCGTCGCTGGGCGTGAACAGCGCGTGCGGCAGCGCCACGTAGCGCGCCAGGTCCAGCTTGCGGCCGCGCAGCGCTGGATGCTGCCTGTCGGCGATGCAGACGAAGTGTTCCTGGTACAGCCGTTCGCGCAGCATGCGCTTGGGCGGCGCCAGGTGGCCGCCGATGGCCAGGTCGACGCTACCGTTGTCCAGTTGCTCGTAGAGGGCGGCGCGGTCGAGCCGCGCGATGCGCAGGTCGATGCCGGGCGCGTCGCGCCGCAGCGCCGCGACGATGTGCGGCACGATCACCACGTCGGCGTAGTCGCTGGCCGCCACGGTGAAGCGGCGGCCGGCGGCGGCCTGGGGATCGAAGCCGGCGCCTTGCGCCAGCGCCTGGCGGATCTGGTCCAGCGCCGCGCTCACGGCCGGCATCAGCGCGACGGCCTTGGGCGTGGGCTGCATGCCGTCGGCGGTGCGCAGGAACAGCTCGTCCTGGAACAGCAGGCGCAGGCGGCCCAGCGCGCTGCTGACCGAGGGCTGGGCGCGGTTGATGCGCTGGCCGGCCAGGGTCACGTTGCGGGTGTCGTAGAGCGCCTCGAAGGCGACCAGCAGGTTCAGGTCGACGGCGGAAAGATTCATGCCATCAATAATACGAATAGCGATTATGGATTTCAACAATTCCATGGCGCGGTCCTACCATGGCTGGCAGCAATGGAATCGAAGGACTGCGCAATGACGACCGTACTGATTACCGGCATCGAACCGTTCGATGGCGAAACCCTGAATCCCTCCTGGGAAGCCGCGCGGCGGCTCGATGGCGCGCAAGTGGCCGGCGCCACCCTGGTGGCGCGCCAACTGCCGTGCGTGATCGGTAAGGTGGTGGGCGTGCTGCGCCAGGCCATCGAGGACACGCAACCGGACCTGGTGATCTGCCTGGGCCAGGCGGGCGGCCGCGGCGACGTGTCGATCGAACGCGTCGCGATCAACGTGGTGGACGCGCGCATCCCCGACAACGAAGGCCGCCAGCCGATCGACGAACCGGTGGTGGCGGGCGGCCCGGCGGCCTATTTCTCGACCCTGCCGATCAAGGCCATCGTGCGCGACCTGCGGCGCGCGGGCGTGCCGGCGTCGGTGTCGTCGACGGCGGGCACCTACAACTGCAACACCATCTTCTACGGCCTGTCGCACTACATCGCCACCGAGCGTCCGGCGTTGCGCGGCGGCTTCGTGCACGTGCCGTACCTGCCGGAGATGGCGGCCCATCATCCCGGCCAGCCCAGCCTGGCGCTGGAGACGCTGATCGAAGGCGTGAAGGTGATGGTGGCGACTTCGCTGGCCGTCACGGCGGATGTCAAGGAAGGCGGCGGCGCGCTGCATTGAAAGGAGACGGACGATGGATACCTTCAACGACGCCGACGCCTTCGCGCTGGACGGCGTGCCGTTCCGCCACCGGCAGGTGCGGGTGGACGGCCTGGGCTATCACGTGGTGGAAGGCGGCGCCGGGCCGGCGCTGGTCCTGCTGGCGGGGTTTCCGCAGAGCTGGTACGCGTGGCGCCGGGTCATGCCCCTGCTGGCGCCGCACTTCCGCCTCTATGCGGTGGACCTGCCCGGGCAGGGCGACTCGGACAAGCCGCTGGACGGCTACGACACTCGCGCGGCGGGCGAGCGCCTGCGGGCGCTGTTCCACACGCTGGGGCTGACGCGCTACGCGCTGGCCGGGCACGACATCGGCGCCTGGATCGCCTATCCCTACGCGGCGCGCCACGCCGACGAGGTCGAGCGCCTGGTGCTGCTGGACGCGAACATCCCCGGCGTGACGCTGCCCGCCAGCTTCGAGCTGGGACCGGACAACTGGAAGCGCTGGCATTTCCTCTTCAACACCGTGCCGGACCTGCCCGAAGCGCTGTTGCAGGGACGCGAGCGGGTGCTGATCGAGTGGTTCTTCAGCCGCAAGACCGCCAACAAGCCGGGCGTGTTCAGCCGCGCCGACCTGGATGAGTACGAGCGCGTCTACCAGACGCTGGGCGGCTTGCGCGGCATGCTGGGCTATTACCGCGCGGCGCACCAGTCGGCCGAGCAGAACCAGGCGCTGCGCGAGACGCCGTTGACGCAGCCGGTGCTGGCGCTGGGCGGCGAACACGGCAGCGCGCCCGATCTGTACGAGGCGCTGGGGCCGCTGGCGCGCGACCTGCGCGGCGGGGTGCTGGCCGATTGCGGCCACTATCTGCCGGAGGAGCAGCCGCGCGAACTGGCGCGGCGCATGCTGGCGTTCCTGGCGTAGCCGGGCGCGACCGCCGCGGCAGACGGCCGCCCCGGCAAGGGCCGCCCCGGCAAAGGGCCGCCCCGGCATTTCCACATTGCGCATCGGTATTTGTCCGGCGCGCGGCGCGCTCCTATCCTGGCCTGCTTGGAATTTCCGCAGGGAGCAGGATGATGGGCAATCGACGCAGATCCGTACTGAAGGCCGCGCTCGGCCTGGCCGGCGGCGTGGTGGTGGGCGCGGGTTTGTTGAGCAACATGACCGGCGCCGCGCCGGCCGCCACCGACGACGCCACGCGCTATCCGAGCCGGCCGGTCAAGCTGATCGTGCCGATCGCGGCCGGCGGCAGCGCCGACAAGCTGGCGCGCACCGTGGCGCAGAAGCTGAGCGAGAAGTGGGGGCAGAGCGTGGTGGTGGAGAACCAGCCCGGCGCCAGCAGCGCTATCGGCAATGCCGCGGTGGCGCATGCGCGCGGCGACGGCTACACGCTACTGCTGGGCGGCGACGCCTTGTCGCTGAACGCGCTGCAACCCGGCAAGCCGCTGTACGACCCGTTGCGCGATCTGCGCGGCGTGACCAAGGCGGTGGTCAATCCGCAGTTGCTGGTCGTGCGCCCGGGCCTGGGCGTGAAGACCTTCCAGGAATTCGTGGCGCTGGTGCGCAGCCGGCCCGGCGAGATCTCGCTGGCGCTGCCTGGCGGCAATGGCAGCCTGCAGCACCTGGCGGTGGAACTGCTCAACGAACGCATCGGCGCCAAGACCAACCAGATTCCCTATCCGGGCGGCGGGCCGGCCACGCTGGATGTGCTGGGCGGCCATGTGGACGCCATGCTGATCACGCTGGCCGCCGCCACCGAGAACGTGCGCTCGGGCAAGCTGGTGGCGCTGGCGGTGACCACGCCGTACCGCTCCAAGGCGCTGCCCGAGGTGCCGACCATGCAGGAGGCGGGGCTGGCCGACTACGCGGTCGAGAGCTGGCAGGGCTTCGTGGTGCCGGCTTCGACGCCGAGCGCGCTGGTCGAGCGCATCCATCGCGACGTGGTGGCCGTGCTGCGCGAACCGGAGACCGCCACGCTGCTGGAGAACCTGGGCTTCGCCATCGCCGCCTCGACGCCCGAATCGGTCGACCAGACCGTGCGCGACGACATCGCCACCTATCGCCGCGTGATCGCCACGGCCGACGTCAAGCTCCAGTAGACGCGCCGCAACAGCGGTTTCATATTCATATCTGAAAGTCTTCTTTGTGTTGTGCGGCGCCGGACCGCAGCATAGAACTTCGTTCAATGCCTACGACACAACAACATGAAGACTCGCAATATCTCCGGCCGTATCCTGCAGGCGGCCGTCGCGCTGGCCCTGGCGGCCGGCGCCACCGGCGCCCACGCCGACGCCACGCTGGACAAGATCAAGGAACGCGGCACCGTCACCATCGGCGTATTGGCCAACGGCGGCGTGTTCGGCTCGATCGACCCGGCCACGCAGCAGCTCGTCGGCTGGAACCCCGACCTGGCGCGTGAACTGGCCAAGGGCCTGGGCGTGAAGGCCGAGCTGGTGCAGGTGCAGACCGCCACCCGCACCCAGTTTCTGATCTCGGGCAAGGTCGATCTGCTGATCGCGTCGATGGAGCTGAATCCGGAGCGCGCCGAGATCCTGGGCTACGCGCCGACGCCGTTCTTCCGCGTGGGCGGCGCGGCCGCCACCCGCAAGGACAGCGGCATCGCCAAGTGGGAAGACCTGCGCGGCAAGCCGGTCTGCGTGTCGCAGGGCAGCAGTTTCGCGCGGCCCCTGCAGGCCGACTACGGCGCGGTGGTCAAGGGCTACAAGAGTTCTTCGGACTCGCTGCTGGCGCTGCGCGGCGGCCAGTGCGTGGCGGCGGTGCACGATTCGACCCTGATCCACCCGCTGTTGCGCACCAATCCCGAATGGGCCGACTACCACGCGCCCATCGCCACGGAAGTGCTGCCGGCCAATTCGGTGGTGTGGACCCGCAAGGGCGAGGCCGACACCATCGCCGCCGTCGACAAGGTGATCCAGGGCTGGCACCGCAGCGGCTGGCTGATCGCCACCGAGAAACGCCTGGACATCCAGCCGCCGCAGCCGTTGCTGCAGGAACTGCACGACAAGTACAAGCAGGGCAGTTGAGCCTCGCGCCCGCCCGTGTTGGAAAAGACCGATGAATAGACAAGCAATCAAGTGGGCCGCCGCGCTGGCGCTGGCGGCCCTGGCGACGGCGGCGCACGCCGACGCCACCCTGGACCGCGTCAAGCAGCGCGGCAAACTGGTGGTGGGCGTGGACGGAGCCAGCCCGCCGTTCGGCCTGCTCGATCCGGCCACCGGCAAGGTCGGCGGCTTCCAGACCGAGCTGGGCCGCGACATCGCCACCCGGCTCGGCGTCACGCTGGAGACGGTGCCGGTGACGGCCGCGACCCGGGTGCAGTTCCTGCAGGCTGGCAAGGTCGATCTGCTGATCGCCAACATCCAGTGGACCCAGGAACGCAGCGAGATCCTGAGCTATGCGCCAACCCCGTACAACCTCGTGGGCGGCGCCGCCATGGTGTCCAAGCGCAGCGGCATCAAGCGCTGGGAAGACCTGAAGGGCAAGGTGGCCTGCGTGTCGCAAGGCAGCAATTTCGCCAAGCCCTTGCAGGAGACTTACGGCGCGGTGGTCAAGGGCCTGCGCAACATCCCTGAATCGCTGCTGGCGCTCAAGGGCGGCAGTTGCGATGCGTCGGTGCACATCCAGCCGGCGCTGTACGAGACGCTGCACGGCCCCAACGGCAAGGAATGGGACGGCTTCGAGCTGGCCACGCCGGACCAGTTGATCCCGTCGCCCACGGTGATCTGGACCCGCCGCAACGAGGCCGATACCCGCGCCTTCGTCGATGGCGTGATCCGCGACTGGCACAAGTCCGGCCTGCTGGTGAAAGAGGCCGACAGGTTCGGCGTGCCGGCAGATTACCTAAAGCAGGCCAACGCCGACGCGCAGGCCGGCAAGTTCGACAGCGCTCCCCCCGAGGCCCAGGCCAAGCCATGACGACGGCCGCCAGGGACACGCTCGATCCCCTGAACCTGATGAATCCCGGAAAGGTCCTGTCATGACTGAATCCCTGTTTCCCGGCGTGTGCGCGCGCCGCGTCCGCGGCGTGGAACTGTCGCCGATTGCCGCGGCCGGCGCGCGCGCCGCGCGGCTGGCGGCCGAGGGCCGCTCGATCGTGGTGCTGACCTCGGGCGAGCCCGACTTCGACACGCCCCAGGCCATCAAGGACGCCGCCGCGCTGGCGCTGGCGCAAGGCCAGACCAAGTACACGCCGACGGCCGGCACCGCCGCGCTGCGACGCGCCGTGGCCGATGGCTACCGCCAGCGCCACGGCCTGCCGACCGAGTCGGCCAACGTCATCATTTCCAACGGCGGCAAGCAGGTGATCTACCTGGCCCTGGCCGCCACGCTCGACGAGGGCGACGAGGTGATCGTGCCGACGCCGTACTGGCCCACCTTCCTGGATTCGGTGCGGGTCAACGGCGGCACGCCGGTGCTGGCGCCGACCGCCCAGGCCGATGGCTTCAAGCTCACGCCGCAGGGCCTGCGCCAGGCGCTGACGCCGCGCACCAAGTGGCTGATCCTGAATTCCCCCGGCAATCCGTCAGGCGCGGTCTACAGCGAAGCCGAGCTGGCGGCCTTGGCCGCGGTGCTGCGCGAACATCCGTCGGTGCTGGTGCTGTGGGACGAGATGTACGAACAGATCTGGTTCGACGAGGCGCCCACGCACTTGCTGCGCGCCGCGCCGGACCTGGCGGGGCGCACGCTGGCGGTCAACGGCGTGTCCAAGGCCTACGCCATGACCGGCTGGCGCATCGGCTGGGGCGTCGGGCCGGCGGCGCTGATCGGCGTGCTGGAGGCGGTGCAGTCGCAGGTGTCGTCGGGCCCCAGTTCGCTGGGCCAGGCCGCCGCGCTGGTGGCGTTGCAGGGCGTGGCCGACGACTTCGTCGAGAACGCGCGGCTGGCCTATGCGCGCCGGGCGCGAGTGATCGTCGACGGCCTGGGCGCGGTGCCGGGCCTGAGCGTGACGGCGCCGCGCGGCTCGTTCTTCGCCTGGATCGGCGTGGCCGGCCTGATCGGCCAGGTCAAGCCCGATGGCGCCGTGATCGCCAACGATGGAGACGTGGCCGACTGGCTGCTGGAGGCCGAAGGCGTGGCGTTGGTGCGGGGCGCGGCCTATGGCTTGTCGCCGTACCTGCGGCTGTCGTTCGCCGCCTCGGACGCCAAGGTGGCGGAGGCCGTCGCGCGCATCGCCCGCGCGGTCGCGGCGCTGCGGCCGGCGGCGCTGGAGGCGGCCGCATGATCGAACAGGCATTGCAGGCCTGGGTGCATTTCTTCAAGCCCCTGGGCCTGAACTACGGCTTCGTGCTGGATCCGGGCGAGCTGTCCGCCTTCGGCCACGGCCTGCTGGTGACGCTGCAACTGTGCGCCTGGACCATTCCCGTCAGCCTGCTGTTCGGCGTGCTGATCGCGGCCGGCCTCACCAGCGGCCGGCCCTGGCTGGCGCGGCCGCTGCAGGCCTTCGTCGAGCTGACCCGCAACACGCCGACGCTGGTGCAGCTCTATTGCGCCTTCCTGGTGCTGAACATGCTGATCACCCAGAAGCTGGGCGGCGGCAGCCCGATCACGCCGTTCATGTGGGTGGTGATCGTGGTGGCGCTGCACAAGGGCGTGTTCCATGCCGAGGCGCTGCGCGCCGGCATCGAGGCGGTGCCGTCGGTGACGCTGGAGGCGGCGCGCTCGCTGGCCTTCTCGCGCCGCCAGATCCTGACGCAGGTGCAGCTGCCGCTGGCGCTGCGCTTCGCGCTGCCGGCGCTGGTCAACAACCTGGTGGACCTGGTGAAGATGACCGCGATCGCCTCGGCCATCGCGGTGGGGGATGTGACCTACGAGTCCATCATGATCTGGTCGCACCGCGACAACGTGCTGGAACTGCTGCTGCTGATCCTGCTGTATTTCGGCCTGCTGACCTGGCTGGTGAGCGTGGGCGGACGCTGGCTGGAAGCGCGCTTGAGGATGCCCGGCTATGGCCAATGAACTGGTATTGAATGGCGCTGCCGCGCATCGCGCGGGCGGCGGCTGGCGGGCGCTGCTGCGCGATCCGTGGGTGGTGCTGCTGCTGGCGCTGGTCGCGCTGGGCGTCGCCTGGGCGCTGACCGACAGCGCGCCGGCCGCGGTGCGGCACCTGTGGCACTGGTCGCCGGCGCTGCTGCGCGGCCTGGGCATGAACGTGCAGATCAGCGTGCTGGCCATGGCGCTGGGCACGGCTGCCGGGCTGGTGGTGGGCGCGCTGTCACTGTCGCCGTCGGCCCTGCTGCGGCGCCTGACGCGGATCTACGTGCTGGCATTCCGCAACGCGCCGATCCTGGTGCTGGTGTACTTCACCACCTACGTGTTCCCGTTCGAACTGAACCTGGGCGGCTGGAACCTGCCGTTCCCGGACTGGATCAAGGTGGTGATCGGGCTGGGCCTGCCGGCCAGCGCCAACGTCGCCGAGATCTTCCGCGGCGCGATCCAGTCGATCCCCGAGGCGCAGTGGGAGGCGGCGCAGTCGCTGGCGTTCCGGCGCGCGCAGATCTTCCGCATGATCGTGCTGCCGCAGTGCGTGCGGCGCATGCTGCCGTCGTGGATGAATCTGTACGCCAGCATCACCATGAGCACCTCGCTGGCCTCGCTGGTCGGCGTGCACGACCTGGTCGACACCGCCACGGTGGCCAGTAACACGGTGGCGCGCAGCGACTTCACCATCCTGGTCTATTTCACGCTATTGGCGCTGTTCTTCGCCTATTGCTATCCCATCGCGCGCTGGACGCGCCATCTGGAACGACGTTATGCGCATCACTGACAGCGGCGGCCACGCCGCGACCGACACCCCGCTGGTGAGCCTGCGGGACGTGCACCTGGCATTCGGCCAGACCGAGGTGCTCAAGGGCATCGACGTCGAGGTCCGGCCTGGCAACGCGGTGTCCATCATCGGCCCGTCGGGCTCGGGCAAGTCCACCATCCTGCGCTGCATCACCGGCCTGCTGCGGCCGCAGCGCGGCGAGATCGAGGTCGGCGGCGTGCGGGTCGACGCGCTCAAGACCGAATCCGAACTGATCGCCCTGCGCAAGCGGGTTGGCTTCGTGTTCCAGCAATACAACCTGTTCCCGCACCTGAGCGTGCTGGAGAACCTGGTGATTTCGCCCATCAAGGTCAACGGCCAGCCGCGGGCCCAGGCCCAGGCGCTGGCGCGCGAACTGCTGGCCAAGGTGCGCATGGACCACAAGGAAAACGCCTATCCGGGCGAGCTGTCGGGCGGCCAGCAGCAGCGCGTGGCCATCGCTCGCGCGCTGGCCCTGCGGCCCGAACTGATCCTGTTCGACGAAGTGACCTCGGCGCTGGATCCGGAAATGGTGGGCGAAGTGCTGACGGCAATACGCGACCTGGTGCAGGACGGCCTGACCTGCGTGCTGGTGACGCACGAAATGCGCTTCGCCCAGGAGGTGAGCGACACGGTGTACTTCACCGAAGCCGGCCGCATCGTCGAGCACGGTCCGCCGGCGCGCATCTTCGGCCGGCCGGACAGCGAGCGCACCCGCGCCTTCCTGCAACGCGCCTCGGCCGAGCCGCCCGCGCGGCGCGCCCAGGCCGATCCGATCGACGCCTACCTGACCTTTGATCCGCTGCGCCTCGCAGTGTGATGCCTTTCCGCAACCCGGAGCCGACATGACCACCGAATCTTCCGTTACTCTCGAACGCCGCCAGCAGGTGCAGGACGCCCTGGCCGACATCCGCGGCCTGCTGGCCGCCGCGCCGCTGACGCGCGACCTGCTGGCGCGGATCACCACGCGCCTGGAGCAATTGGCGCAACAGCGCGCGCTGTTTCCCGCCACCGAATTCGCGCCGCCGGCGCCGGGGCAGGGCGTGGGGGCCTCGACCCGCTACCGCCTCAATCCCGACGACGCCGCCGGCGAACCGGCGCTCTACCTGAACTCGATCAACCCGGGCAAGACCACCTTGCCGCACAACCACACCACCTGGGCGGTGATCGTGGCGCTGTCGGGCCAGGAGCTGAACCGCGTCTACCGCCGCAGCGACGACGGCTCGCAGGCCGGCCGCGCCACGCTGGAACAGGTGCGCGAAGTGGTGGTGCAGCCGGGGCAGTCGGTGTCGTTCCTGCCGGACGACATCCACAGCATCCACGTCACCGGCGATGCGCCGACCCTGCATTTCCACCTATATGGGCAGCCGCTGGAGACGCTGTCGGGCCGCATCGGCATCGACCTGGCCACCGGCGAGATCGTCAACTACAACGCCACCCAGATGAAGCCGGGCCAGGAGCAGCGCGCATGAGCCTCGATCACGCCCACGTGCAGACCCGGCTGGTGCATGCCGGCAGTCCCGACTTGAAGCAGGGCGCCGGCCCGGTCAACGTGCCGGTGGTGCGCACCAGCACCGTGCGCTTCGCCGATACCGCCACCCATGCCGCGCTGAACGCGCAGCGCGCCGCCGGCGAGCGCGTCGCCACCTACGGCCGCCACGGCCTGGACACGCACCAGGCGCTGGAAGCGGCGGTCGCGTCGCTGGAAGGCGGCCATCGCAGCATCCTGGCGCCATCCGGCCTGTCGGCCATCGTGCTGGTGCTGCTGGCCACGCTGGCGCCGGGCGAGCACGCGCTGGTGTCGGACAGCGTCTATTCGCCGGTGCGGCGCGTCGACAAGGCGCTGCTGCAGCGCTACGGCATCGAGGTCGAATACTTCTCGCCCGGCCGCGACGATCTGGCCGAACGCTTCCGCCCCAACACGCGGCTGCTGTACCTGGAGTCGCCCAGCTCGCTGCTGTTCGAGGTGCTGGACCTGCCGGCGCTGGCGGCCCAGGCGCGCAGCCGCGGCGTGCTGGTGGCTACCGACAACACCTGGAGCGGCGGCCTCTACTACCAGCCGTTGGCGCTGGGCGCCAACATCTCGATCCAGGCCGCCACCAAGTACCTGGCCGGCCATTCCGACGTGATGATGGGCGTGGTCACGGTCGACAGCCCCGAGCTGGCGCGGCAGGTCGGCGCCACCTACGACGCGCTCGGCCTGGCGGTGGGCGCGGACGATGCCTACCTGACGCTGCGCGGCCTGCGCACGCTGGACGTGCGGCTGGCGCGCCACCACCAGAACGCGCTGAGCGTGGCCGAATACCTGTCGCGCCATGGCGATGTGGAACGGGTCTTTTACCCGGCGTTGCCGCAGGATCCGGGCCACGCGCTGTGGCGGCGCGATTTCGGCGGCGCCAGCGGCCTGGTGTCGTTCGCGTTCAAGGCCGGCCAGCCGGGCGCGGCGGCGCGCTTCATCGACGCGCTGCGCTATTTCTCCATTGGCGCGTCCTGGGGCGGCTACGAAAGCCTGGCGCTGGAGGCGGCGCCGGAACGGCTGGCCGAGCACAGCGTGTGGCAGGGCGGCCATGAAGTGGTGCGCCTGCACATCGGCCTGGAGCATCCGCTGGACCTGGTCGAGGACCTCGACCGGGCCTTCGGCGCGGTCCGCGACGGCCTGCGCCGCAGCGCCTGACGCATATGCAAATGACTGCGTTTCCTTAGGGATTCTGATTATGTAGAAGCAATTACAACCTCTTTGTCCGGTTGTACCCTCGGGGTCTAGAATTTGCCTTGTTCCACGGTTGGCGGCAGGGCATGTCTTCTATTTCTTCGATCGGATCGGTACAGCTTTCCTTCGCGGCGCGGCAACTGGACGCCGTGCGCGAGTTCTACCGCGGCACCCTCGGGCTGGATGAAATGCCGGTCCCGGACGGACGCCTGTTGTTCGCCCTGGGCGACGCGACCCTGTCGCTGTCGCCAGTGGCCGAGGTCAACCGCGAGGTGCGGGCCGACTATCTGGCGATCCGCACCCACGCCTACGACGACATTCTGCTGCGCCTGCGCGACGCCGGCTTTCATCCGGTCTGTTCGCTGCCCGACGCCTCGCCGCGCGTCATGTACGTCAAAGATCCCAGCGGCAATCAACTGGCATTTCTCGGCTAGGCCTCGTGCTCGGCTCCCTCACACAGGCCTCGGCGATTCCATGAACTTCCAGCAACTGCGTTCCGTGCGCGAGACCGTGCGCCGCGATTTCAACCTGACTGACGTATCCGAAAGCCTGCACACTTCGCAGCCTGGCGTCAGCCGCCAGATCCGCGAACTGGAGGAAGAGGTCGGCGTCGACATCTTCGTGCGCTCGGGCAAGCGGCTGATCGGCCTGACGCCGCCGGGCGAGCAGATCCTGCCGCTGGTCGAGCAGATCCTGCAATGCGCCGACAACATCCGCCACGCTGGCGCCGAATACGCCGACAGCCGCAAGGGCGTGCTGTCGATCGCGGCCACGCATTCGCAGGCGCGCTACGCCTTGCCGCCGGTGGTCAAGGAATTCCGCCAGCGCTATCCCGAGGTTGTGCTGCACCTGCACCAGGGATCGCCCAAGCAGGTCTCGGAGATGCTGCTGGAGGGCGAGGCCGACATCGGCGTGGCGACCGAGGCGGTGGCCGACTATCCCGGCCTGCTGAACCTGCCGTGCTACCGCTGGAGCCACAGCGTCATCGTGCCCAAGGGGCATCCGCTCGCCGCGGTGGACGGCGGCATCAGCCTGTCGCAGCTGTCGCGCTATCCCATCATCACCTACGGGCGCGGCTACACCGGCCGGGCCCATATCGACGAGGCCTTCGCCCGCGCCGGCATTACGCCGGACATCGTCATGACGGCGATGGACGCCGACGTCATCAAGACCTATGTCGAGCTCGAACTGGGGGTAGGCATCGTGGCCGCCGTCGCCTGGGACGCCGAGCGCGACACGCGGCTTTGCGCCATTGACGCCCGCCACCTGTTCGAGATCAACCTGACGCGCCTGGCGATCCGCCGCGGGGCGTGGCTGCGCGGCTATGCCTTCCACTTCATCGAGATGTTCGTGCCGACGTTGACGCGCGCGGTGGTGGACCAGGCGCTCAAGGGCGAAGCCTGAGACCGGGCGAGGGCGCGCGGCTGCGTGGCCTGCGCGCGTGGCGCGGTGCCGCGCCGTGCCGTCCGGCCGGCGGGCGCGCATCGCCGGCCGCATAACCATAGACGCATTTCTACGTTGTCCGCGCCCGGTCGCGGACGTAGGCTGATCCGGTTCTTCAACCCCAGGAATTCCGGATCCCATGAGCACCCATCCCGACGCGGCCGCCGCCGCTTTCCGCCACGATACCGAACGCGCCCGCGCCGTGCGCGACTTCATCGCGCAGGTCAAGGCGCTGGCGCCGGACCCCGCGCGCGCCACGCCCGAACAACTGGCCCCGGTGGCCCGTCTGCTCGAAGCGCTCGGACGCCGCGCGGAATTGTTTCCGGCCGAGGCCTTCGCCGTGGTGCCCGGACGGCCCACCTCGATCTACCGCCTGGCCGAAGACGCCGACGGCGGCTACGCGTTGTACCTGTCGCTGGGCGAGCCCGGCAAGGCGCAGCCGCCGCACGACCACACCACCTGGGCCATCATCGCTGGCGTCTCCGGCAACGAGCGCAACGAGGTCTATGCACGCAGCGCCGGCAATGAGCCCGGGCGCGACGTGCTGACCCACGTGCGACGAGTGGACGTGGCGGCGGGCAATTCCATCGTGCTGGGACCGGCCGACGTGCACACCATCGAACTGGTGGGCGACGCGCCCGGCGCGCACCTGCATTTCTACGGCCTGGCGCTTGACCGCCTGCACGGCCGCGTGGTGTTCGAGAGCACCGCCGGCGGCGCCTACCGCACCTTTTCGCCGCCGGCCGCGATTTACCATGCGCGCCTGTCGCCCGCCGGGTTGCAGGAAGCGCTGCGCGGCGAGGCGGAGATCGCCGTGCTCGACGTGCGCGAAGCCGGCCGCTACGCCCGCCGCCACCTGCTGTACGCAGTGCCGGCGCCGCTGTGGCGCCTGGAAGTGCTGGCCGACCGCCTGGTGCCGCGCCGCGACACGCGCATCGTGCTGGTGGACGACGACGAGACCCTGGCGCATCAGGCCGCCGCCAAGCTGACGCGCCTGGGCTGGACCGACATCTCGGTGCTGGCCGGCGGCACCGACGGCTGGGAGCGAGAAGGGCGCGAACTGTTTTCGGGCACCAACGTGCCCAGCAAGGCCTTCGGCGAAGTCATCGAACACGAAAAGCACACGCCGTGGATCGACGTCGACGAACTGCACGAGCGGGTCGCGCGCGGCGACGACATCGTGGTGGTCGACAGTCGCACGCCGGAGGAATTCCACAACTTTACGCTGCCGTTCTCGCACAGCCTGCCGGGCGCCGAGCTGGTGTACCGCATCCGCGAGCTGGCGCCGGATCCCAAGACCTTCGTGGTGGTGAACTGCGCCGGCCGCACGCGCAGCATTGTCGGCGCGCAGACGCTGATCGACGCCGGCATCCCGAACCGCGTCGCGTCGCTGCGCAACGGCACCATGGAATGGCTGCTGTCCGGCCGCGAGCTGGCCTATGGCCGTCAGGCGGCGCTGCCCGAACCGTCGGCCGACAGCGCCGCCGCCGCGCGCGAGCAGGCGCGCGGCGTGGCGCAGCGGGCCGGCATCGGCCATATCGACGCGGCCACGTTGCGCGCCTTCGAGGCCGAGCAGGGCACGCGCACGCTGTACAAGTTCGACGTGCGCACCCGCGAGGAATACGAAACCGGCCACCTGCCGGGCTGGCGCTGGGCGCCCGGCGGCCAACTGGTGCAGGCCACCGACGAGTACCTGGCCACCCGGCGCGCGCGCGTGGTGCTGGCCGACTGGGACGGCGTGCGCGCCCAGACCACCGGCGCCTGGCTGGCGCAACTGGGCGCGGTCGAGGTCTACCTGTACCAGCCGCCGGCGCTGGCGGCGCTCGAACGCGGCGCCGAGCCGCGCCGCGTGCTGCGGCACCGGCCCGACGTGCCGGCGCTGCGGCCGCAGGCCTTGCAGGCGGCTATCGACGCCGGTTCGGCGGAGGTCTTCGACATTGAATCGCGGTTGGCTTACGAGCGCGGCCACGTGCCCGGCGCGCGCTATGCCGCGCCGGATCGCCTCCAGGAGTTCCTGCCGGCCGACACGCAGCGGACGATCGTGTTGACGTCGCCCGACGGCGTGCTGGCCGCCGTGGCGGCGGCCGAGCTGGCCTGGCGCACCGGCCGCCCGGTGCGCTACCTGCTGGGCGGCACCCGCGCCTGGCAGGCGCAGGGCCTGCCGCTGGCGCAGGGCGCCGACGGCGTGCTGACGGGCGACGACGACCAGAGTATCAGTCCGTACCTGTTCGACGATCTCTCGGCGCGCGACCAGGGTTTTCGTGACTACCTCGATTGGGAACTGGGGTTGGTGGCGCAACTGGAGCGCGACGGCAGCGCGGATATCCGGCTGATCGCGGCGGCATAGGCGGAGCGCCTGGGTGCCGCGGGCGATGCCCGGCCAGGGCATCCGCCGCGCGGCGCTACGGCGCCGGCCTGTCGTGAAGGCAGGCGCGCGCTGGCCACGCGCCAGGATTCGCGGGCGCGGGTCGCGATCGACCGCGACCTGCGCATTCCGGTAATCAGGATATGACCAGTAAATTGTTCCTGACTGTAAGCTGAACAAATATGCTCCGGATTCCCAGGCCGCATTGCGCCTGCTTCCGGAGATCATGATGTCCCTATCGAAACTGCTGGCGGGCGCGTTCGCCACGCTGGCCAGCCTGATGGCCTTTCCCGCCACGGCACAGCACGCCAAGTACCTGGTCACCACCGAGTGGCTGGAGAAGAACCTGAACGACCCCAAGGTGCGTGTCATCGAGGTGAGCGTCAATCCCGGCCTGTTCGAGCGCGGTCACATTCCCGGCGCCAGCAACGTCAACTGGCACACCGACCTGGTCGACACCGTCAACCGCGACATCGCGCCGCCCAAGCAGTTCCAGGCGCTGCTGGAGCGCGCCGGCGTCAACACCGACAGCACCGTGGTGCTGTACGGCGACAACAACAACTGGTTCGCCGCCTGGGGCGCGTGGATCTTCGACATCTACGGCATCGACAATGTGAAGATCCTGGACGGCGGCCGCAAGAAATGGGAAGCCGAGGGTCGCCCGCAGTCCAATAGCGTCAAGGTGCTGGCCGCCGGCAACGCGCGTCCCAAGGACGCCAACCCGGCGCTGCGCGCCCACCTGCAGGACGTGCTGGCGGTGGCGCGCAAGGACAAGCAGGGCGTGCTGGTCGACATCCGTTCGGCCGACGAATACAACGGCAAGATCTTCGCGCCCAACGGCGTGCCGGAACTGGCGGTGCGCGCCGGCCACGTGCCGGGCGCGGTCAACGTCACCTGGAGCAAGCTGGTGGCGGAAGACGGCACCTTCAAGTCGGCCGACGAACTGCGCGCCATCTACCAGGCGGTGGGCGTGGACGGCAGCAAGCCCATCATCACCTATTGCCGCATCGGCGAGCGCTCCAGCCACTCGTGGTTCGCGCTGCGTAAGCTGCTGGGCTACGACGTGCGCAATTACGACGGTTCGTGGACCGAGTACGGCAACAGCGTCGGTTCGCCGATCAGCAATCCGTCCGGCACCGTGTGGGGCAAGACCTGAGTGAGCGCCCAGGCAACTCCCGCGTCGCCGGCTCCGCCGCCGACGGCGTTGACGGCGTTGACGGCGGGCGCGGCGGCCGCGGTCCCGCCGGACGTCCCGGCGATCGCCAATGCGGCGGCCGTGGCGTTGCTGGCCGCCATCGGCGCGGCCGCCTGGTGGCTGGCGTCGCAGCCCGAGGGCGGCCGCGGCCTGTCCTTGTCGCTGCTGCTCGGCGCCGCCTTCGGCATCGTGCTGCAGCGTTCACGATTCTGCTTCTACTGCATCGCGCGTGACGCGATCGAACGGCGCGACCCCGCCGGCGCCTATGCCGTGCTGGTGGCGCTGGGGGTCGGCACGCTCGGCTACCACGCGGTGTTCGGCGCGTTCCTGCCCATTCCCGGGGCCGAGCGCCTGCCGCCCGGCGCGCACATCGGGCCGGTCAGCCTGGCCCTGGTGGCCGGGGCGTTCGTGTTCGGGGTCGGCATGCGCATCTCGGGTTCCTGCATCAGCGCGCATTTCTACCGCCTCGGCGAAGGCGCGCTGGCCTCGCCATTCGCCTTGCTGGGCGCGGGCGTCGGCTTCGTGCTGGGTTTCGCGTCGTGGAACACCTTGTACCTGGCCATGATCCAGCAGGCGCCGGTGGTGTGGCTGCCGCACCACCTCGGCTACGGCGGCACCGTGCTGCTGCAAGTCGCGTTGCTGGCGTTGCTGGCGCTGGGCCTGAGCCGGCTCGGCCGGCGCGTTCCGGCCGCGCGCCAGGCCGATGGCGCGCCTGACGGCGCCGCCATCCGGCCAGCGAATGCCTTCCAGGACGCGGCGAACGACCCGGCCACGCCGCCGCCCTCGCCATGGCAAGCCGTGCTGCGGGACCGCTGGCCGCCCGCGGTCGGCGGCCTGCTGGTGGCCTTCATCGGCGTCATCGCCTACTTGCGCATCGCGCCGCTGGGCGTGACCGCCGAACTGGGCAGCGTGGCCCGCACCGCCGCGTCCGCGGCCGGTGCGCTGCCGGCCCGGCTGGAGGGGCTGGACACCTTCGCCGGCTGCGCCACCGCGGTCAAGAACGCGCTGCTGTCCAACAACGGCGCCTTCGTGCTGGCGCTGGTGGCGGGCGCCTGGGCCGCCGCGCTGGCCGCCGGCGCGTTCCGGCCGCGTTTGCCGACGGCGCGTGAGATCCTGCGCAACTTCACCGGCGGCGTCCTGATGGGGTGGGGCGGCATGACCGCGCTGGGCTGCACCGTCGGCACCTTGTTGTCCGGCGTGATGGCGGGCGCCGCCTCGGGCTGGATCTTCGGACTGGCTTGCGTGGCGGGGATCTGGGTGGCGCTGAAGCTGCGCCCGACGCGCTGAGCATCCGTCCGCTTTCCACCGGCAACCGCTTCCGCTCGACCGTTCCCGCCGATACCTTATTGCGGAAGGATCGGCAATAACGGCTCCATGGGCGGGCTGGTCGAGGCGGCCCGCGCGCCTTAGCAGGCGCCACGGAGGTCCGGTTGTCGGGTAGCGGCGTGGAGGCGGCGGTGGCGTGGTGTCGGAAGTATGGGGCGGGGGTGTGCGGCGTTGCCGCTGAAACCCGGTTATTGCATCGGCAGATCAGGTTCGGCGCCCAGCTGAGGCGACGGCGATGAAACGACATCACGCGTACCTGCTCGTGATCGCGTCGGTACTGGCGATGCTTGTGCTGGTGCCGTTGTCATGGTTGCTGCCGTTCCCGCACGGGTTCACCAAAGCTCCCCTCAAGTCGGATGAGTGGGTGCAAGAGACGCCAACGATGCAGACACCGTTCTCCCCGCCCAACGGCGGCCGGGAGATCCGTTCGCTCAGCGTGCATCCCGATGGCAATGACTGGCTGTTCGTGGAATGCGTCCGCACCGGCAACAACCGGTGCGACGTCATGCGCTATCAATGGAAGACGGGAAAGCTGTACCGCTACGGTCTGCCCGCTGGCTACACCTATCCGTACGCCCACTATTCACCGCAGGGCAACTACATCGTGATGTCGCGGCGGCGGATCGCCGGCGATTCCGACGATGAACAGCGCCGTTCGCTCGACGCCATGCAGATCCTGCTGATGCGCAGCGATGGCGAGGGCCTCCAGATCCTTCCCTTGGCGCGGGGCAACAAGCTCTCGCCTTTCATGTCGCTGGATGAAAGCCGGATCGCATTCTGGAGTACGGGACGCATCCTGCCGCCCGGACAACGCCTGGGCCTGCTCGATTTCGACATCTGGGAGTTTGATCGGGCCGACGCGACGGAACGGCCTTTTGCCGGCATCTTCAAATTCGTTTCCGGCGGCCAGGCGCAGTATCTCTCGGATGACGAGATCCTGTTCCGAACCTTCGGGCCGGCGGGGCATCTCTCGAGCTACGAGTCCCTGTATGGCAGAAGCAGCGTCTATCGCATGCGGCGCGGGGATACGCGGCTGCCCGAGCCACAGGTCTTCAGCGGCATCAAGTACGCCGAGATGCCGACGATGGATCGCGCAGGGAACCTGTATCTCTGGGGGCAGACGCCGCGCTACGGCCTGACCGTGATCCGTATTGAACCGGGAGGCCAGCGCAGGGCCTGGCAGCCGGGCCTGGGATTCATTCCGCAGGAGTTGATCTGCGATCCGGCTGGCACCTATCTCGCGGTGATCTATTGGGACCAGCCGATGGATGTCACGAACCGTCCGGGCGGCTTGGCCATGCTGGATATCGCGACGGATACCTGGACTGCGATTTCCCTGCCGTCGTGGCGGGATGCGGAAATCATTCCGGTGAACACAAGTGCGAGCGGCGCGGATAACGGCGCACGGGGCGGTTCGATCAATTCGAGGAGCTACTGATGGCTATGGAGCGTGACGCAATAAGATTGGCGGATCTGGATCCTTGGAGTCCAACAAGCTACATCCCCGTGTACGGGTTTTGGTGCGGGCCAAATTGGTCCGCAGGGGAGAGAGGGGGGGAGAAGAGCAGGGCGCAGTTGATCGAGAGCCCGGTATTGACGCGTATCGGTATTGACGGGGTGACGCCTGGAATCAGCCCCGTCGATTCGTTCTGCAAGGACCATGACATCGCCTATTTCGACGCGCAGGGGCAGCCGGATGAAGCCATGAAAAAGCTGGAAGCAGATCTCGTCTTGATGGCTAGGCTCGACCAGCTTGATTTCGACCAACTTCCGGCGGTTGAGCGCTTATATGCCCGCCTGATGTCGTTTGTATTCTTCGAGAAAATTATATGCGTTGATCTGCCCAACGCTTCGAGCGAGTGGATGGGGAGCCGCATTCTCGAACTCGCCAAGTCCTTCGAAAGACTCTTCCAGAAAATCGATGGCCTGACCTACATCGACCAGTTCGGTACCAAGATGACGGGCGTGGCCCTAGATGGCAAAGTTGGAGGCCTCGCCTATCAAATGTACTGGGTGACGGACAGGCAGGCGGACGGATCGAGCCGTATGTGGAGCTATTACAAGGATGCATTCGAAGAGGCCCACGGCGTTAGTTCTATCATAAATGAAGAGATCATCGGAGAATCTCTAAAAGAGATCATTGTCATGCGCGATGGTTCGGTCTCGGAACAGGTGGGGGACTCGGAGCCCATTACCCTGATTACGCCTGGCTACCATCCTGCCCCGGAGTTGGGCGCGGCGTCAAATAACCCGTTGGCGTCGTACGAATCCGGGCAACTTTTCTCGGGGTGGGGACTCGGGACGCCACAAGCTGGTTTGGGTGGGGGAGCATACGATCCCTATTTGCCCTTCTCGACGACTGTGCCGCCGGGAGGGCAGGATGCGGATGCTCCGGTGCTTACCGAGAGCCCAGCGTTATCCACGCCAGCTGGTTCCGGGACAAGGTATTTCGCCGAGGTCGTCGATACGCCGGGCCCCGGGGATCTGATGGGCCAGCCATCTCCGCCGATTCAGGTGGTAGGCGATGCCCCCATGGATGCTTGGATGCCATCTCCTTGGGATCCGGACCCCTTTGGGTGCTTTTCATGGGAAGGGTCGCCCGAGTTTGATGATTGCTGGGGGTTGTATTCCTTAAGCTTCTTTTCGGTGTCTGAGCCGGGCCCAACAACCGAGTTAGAGTTTGTCGAGGCTCAAAGCGGCGAGCGCGGAAGTATCGCGGACTCTATATATCGCCACGATCTCCACAATGAGCAAGAGGCGGACGATCTTGTCTATGCGCCGGTCTTGGGATTGTTTTCATCGCCCCACCCCCCCGACCTAGCAGTTGGACAAGACATATATTGAACTTATCCGCACTGCAGCCCGTCTGAGGACCGATCAGGCCCACGATTGCGCCACGGCCGCCAGGCACGCGATCACCGAAGCGAACGCAATGGCCAGCCCGATCAGCTTGCGCTTTTCCAGCTCGGTCCAGAGCAGCACGCCGGTCAGGCACAGCGCGATCAGCGCGCCGCCGATGGTGTCCGATAGCAGCACCCAGGCCACGCCAGTGCCGTTGGCGCGATGAAAATTCTGGACCACGCCCCACCAACTGGCGCTGCTGCGGCGGGCGCTGGCGGCGCCGCTTTGCGGCCAGAATTCCACCTGCACCTGATAGCCCGGCGCGCGGAACAGCGCCTGCCAGCGCTCGGGCTGGCGCGCGGAGACATCGCCCCAGCGCACATCCTGCGCCGCTTCCTTGCGGATGCGTTCGACCGGCTTGTCCAGCTTCAGGGCCTGCTGCAACCAGCGGCCCACCGCGGCGTCGGTTCGGGGCAGATCGGCGGGCGCCTGCAATTGCAGGGTCTCGACCACGGGCCCGGGCATGTCGATCTTGAGCACGGCCCGATGGTTCTGCAGGATGCCGCTGGCGCCGAACAGCAGGCCCAGCAGCGCGCCCCACAAACCGAGCCAGCCGTGGGCCTTGCGCAGCGCCTTCAGGTACTGGCCGCGGCGCGCGGGCGGACGCGGCGGCCGGGCGGTGGCGGAGTTGACGGAGGTGAGGCTCATGGCCGCGCCTCGCGCAGACGCAACGCGGTGACGGTGAAGCTGTCCGCGGTGAAATGCCGTTGCGACTCGCCGCTGTCCGCCGGATAGACCTCGGTGTCGTCCATGCTGGGTAGATAGGCGATGCCGCGGTCGGCGTCGTAGGCCATGTTGTGGGCCCAGGGCCGGGTGCCGATGGAGGCCAGCCGGCGCAGTTGGCCGGTGCGGCCCGCGTCATGGATCGACAGGCGGGCATCGGTGCCGCTGGGCCCCAGCAGCCAGCCGCGGCGCGCGTCATAGGCCAGGGCGATCAGGGCCGCGGCGGCGCAGGCGGCGGACAAGGCGGCGCGCAGGCGCGGCGCGGCTCGAAGCGGGAACGCGGCCGGCGCGGGGGCAGGGATGGACGGTTGCATGCTCAGAATTCCACCCGCGTCGACAGCACGAACTGGCGCGCGTCGCCCATGGAGATGAAGTACTGGTTGGCGCTCGAGGTGTAGTAGGTGCGGTCGAACAGATTGTTGACGTTCAACTGGAACTGCACCTTGCGGCCGGCGACGCGGGTGTCGTAGGTGGCGAAGGCGTTGACCACGGTATAGGCCGGCAGCACGAATGAGTTGGCCGAATCGCCCGGGCGGGTGCCGACGTAGCGCGCGGCGGTCCCCAGCCGCAGGCGGCCTTCGCCGATCTGGCCGGCGTTGTAGACCAGCGCCAGCGAACCGGTGTGCTGCGCCACGTTCCACAGCCGGTTGCCCTGGTACTGCGGATCATCGGTGGTGCGCGCGTCCAGATAGGCGTAGCTGGCCATGAAGTCCCAGCGCGCCGACAGCGAGCCGCTCACGTCCAGCTCGACGCCGCGCGAGCGCGCCGCGCCGCTGGTGCGCCAGTCGGTCAGCTTGGTGACGTCGTTGTATTGCGACACCAGCACGTTACGCTTGCGGATGTCGAACAGCGCCAGCGTGCCGGTGGTCTGGCCCGGCATGTCCCATTTCAGTCCCAGCTCCCACGACTTGGCCTGCTCCGGCGCCACGCCGGAGTCGATCACCGTGCCGCTGGTCAGCGGGGCGATGGTCGAGGTGGGCTTGAGCGATTCGGTATAGCTGCCATACAGCGACACCTCGGGCGTCCATTTGTAGACCAGGCCGGCGCGCGGCAGCCACTTGCCGCCCTCGATGTCGGTGTTGGTCTTGAACGGCCGGCCGCGACCCGCCAATTGCTCATAGTGCTGGTAGCGCAGCCCGCCCACCAGGATCCAGCGCTCGCCCAGGTGCAGCGAGTCCTGCAGGAAGAACGAGGTGGCGCGCAGCTTGTCGGTCTGGTCGCTGTCGCTGGCGACCACGGTGTTGCCGGGATCCTGCTGGTCGTAGACCGGGTTGACGTAGCTGAAGGGCTTGGACAGGTTCTGCCGGATCAGGTCGGAACGGAAGATCTTGCGGCGCTCGTAGTCGGCGCCGACCTGCAGGTCGTTGCGCAGCCCGCCGATATCGACGCGGCCGTCGACGTAGCCGATCACGTAGTGGTCCGTGGACAGCGCGCCGCGGGTGCCGTCGTTGCTGCGCTTGATGGTGCCGGCCACCGGATCGATGGCGGTCACGCGCACCTGGTTGGCATCGTAGCGTTCCTGGTTCCAGCTAAAGCCCAGGTGCGCCTTCCAGTTGTCGGTGACGCGCTGGTCGATGGTGACCTGGGCCAGCTCGGTGCTGCCCCACATGTTGTTGTAGGGTTCGTCCAGGCGGCGGCGCGAGGGGATGTCGAGCGGCTTGCCGGTGGTGGGATCGAGCGCGGTGCCGCGGTCGAACGGGTACAGGTAGTCGCGGTGCTCATAGGAGGCCACGATCTGCGTGTCCTGTCCATACCAGGCCAGCGACGGCGCCACCAGCGTGTCGCGGCGGCGGCCGAAATCGCGCCAGTAGTCTTCGTTCATGGTGTCGACCACCAGACGGTAGGCCAGCCGCGAGTCGCCGATCGGTCCGGTGCTGTCGAGCGTGGCGCCGACGCCGTCGCGGCCCTGGGCATAGGTCGAACCCGTCAGCGTGATGGCGTGGTACGGCGTGAGCTGCGGCCGCTTGCTGACGATGTTGATGACGCCGCCCGGGTCCATGATGCCGTAAAGCAGCGACGCCGGACCCTTCAGGACTTCGACGCTGTCGGCGGCGGCGTTGAGGCCGCGGCCCTGTACCAGCGGCATGCCGTTGTGCATGATCGAGCCGTCGCGGTTGGCGCCGAAGCCGCGCTTCATCAGCGTGTCCTGGGTGCCGGCGAGCGTGTTGCCCTGGGTGATGCCGCTGACGTTGGCCAGCGCGTCGTCCAGGTTGCGCGGGCGCTGGTCGCGCAGCACTTGGGCCGGCACCACGTTGACCGCCTGCGGCTGGTCCAGCACAGCCAGCGGCGAACGTGTCACCGAGGCCACCGGCTCCGGCTGGTAGGCGCCTTCGGCGGTGGTCGCGCCCAGCACAGTCACCGGCTCCAGTTGGGCGGCATTGTCGCCGCTGGCCACCGGCCGCACCGTGTAGACGTTGTCCGGGCGCCGCTCGGCGCGCAGGCCGGTGCCGTCCAGCAGCCGGCCGAAGCCCTGGTCCACGCTGTAGGCGCCCGACAGGCCGGGGCTCTGCTTGCCGGCCACGAGACGGCCGTCCAGCGACAGCGTCACGCCGGCCTGGCTGGCGAACTGGCTGAGCGCCTGCGACAGTGGGCCGGGCGCGACCTGGAAGCCGGCCGGCGCCTGGGCCTGCGCGGGCGTGACGGCCAGCAGGACCGTTGGCGCGGTCAGCGCGGTGGCCAGCGCGCGGGCCAGGAGCGGAAAACGGAAGGGAGGGACGTGCATGGGATTCCTTGGCGGCGGACGCGCGAAACGCGTCGTACCTCTGCAGTGCCAAGCGAAAAGAAGAAAGGGGAACTGGAAACGCGCGACTGTTACAAAATAGTTGGGCAAGCCGCCCGCGCCGGCCGGCGCTAGGCAGCCTCCAGCCGGACCCAGCCGGGCAACACGCGCCGGGCGCGCACGGGCAGGGTGGCTTCCAGCGCGCGCAGGATGCGGTCGGTGTCGGCCAGCGGGAACACGCCCACCAGCGGCAGTTGCGCGACCTCCGGCGTACAGGTGACGAAGCCGCGCCGGTAGCGCGCCAGCTCGGCGGCAAAGCGCGCCAGCGGCAGCCCGTCGGCCACCAGCTCGCCCCGGGTCCAGGCGTCGCGGGCGGGGTCGAGCGGTTCGGCCGCGTCGATGACGCGGCCGCTGAACCCCGTGCGGGTGCCGGCCTGCGCGATGCGGACGGGGGAATCGTCGGGACGGATCTCGACCGCGCCGGCGTAGACATCGAGCCAGGCGCGGCCGCCGTCGCGCAGCACGGCAAAGCGGGTGCCCAGCGCCCGCAGTTGCGCATAGCCCACGTCCAACAGGAACGGCCGGGCCGGCGCGCGCGGATCGGGATGGGTGTCGATCAGGGTTTCGCCGTCCACCAGCACCACGCGGCGCGCCCGCGCGTCAAAGCGCAGGTTGACCGCGCTGGCGGTGTTCAGCCACAGCCGCGAGCCGTCCTCCAGCGTGGCCTGGCGGGTCTGGCCGACATCGGTGCGCAGGTCGGCCAACTGGCGGCGGGTGGCCGGCTGGTTCCAGGCGGCGGCGCCCAGGCCGCCGATACCGGCCAGCAGCATCAGCGTGCGCAGCGCGCGGCGGCGGCCGCGTCCGGCGCCGGTCAGGGCCTCCAGCGCCGGCTGGCCGGCCACGGATTCGAAGCGCGCGCTGATCGCGGCCACGGCATCCCAGGCGCGGCGGTGTTCCGGCCGGGCATCGAGCCAGGCCTGCCATTGGCGGGTATCGTCGGCGCTGGCGCGCTCGTCGCCCAGGCGCGCGAACCAGTCGGCCGCGGCTTCGAGCACGCGGCGGTCGGGCGGGGCGGACAGCGTGGCGGGCCTCACCAGACGCCGTCCGCGATCAACAGGCATTGCAGCATCACCTGCGCCATGTATTTCTTCACCATGCGCTCGGACACGTCCAGGCGCTGGCCGATCTCGGCATAGGTGTAGCCGCCCAGTTGCGCCAGCAGGAAAGCCTCGCGGGCGCGGGCCGGCAGGCGCTGCAGCATGGCGTCGATCTCGACCAGCGCCTCCAGCACCAGCGCGCGCCGCTCGGGCGAGGGCGCGCAGGCCTCGGGGCGCTGGGCCAGGGCTTGCAGATAGGCGTGTTCGAGATCGCGGCGGCGCCACAGGTTGACCATCAGGCCGTGGGCGATGCGGGCGAGGAAGGCGCGCGGTTCGCGCAGGCCGGGCGTGTCGCGGGCGGCGATCAGGCGCACGAAGGTGTCCTGGGCCAGATCGGCGGCGTCGTGGTCGTCGCGCAGGCGACGCCGCAGCCACGCCGTCAGCCAGGCGTGGTGCGAGCGATAGAGCGTGTCGACGGCGTGGGGAGCCGGGAGGTCGCCGGGCGGCACGGGGACTCCAAACCTGAAAGAATAATGGGAATGGTTCCTATTATAGCTATTCGGGCCTGGAGTTCCAGCGGGGGATGTGCTTAGTCGTTGCGCTGGGCGAGGAACCGCCGCTGTTCCGCGTGCAGCGGATGGCTGTCGACGCGCCTGGCCATTTCCTGAGTACTCGTCTGCTTTCGCAGGGCAGCGCATTTCGCCGCCTGGATCATCCATATACGTTGTCGAACATTGCTCCGCTGCCTTGGCGGGCGTCTGAACGTATATGGAAGCGACGATGAAGCGAAATCGCGCGTGGATCTTCGTGGCAACGGTGGCGCTGATTTGCGTGCTGCCGTTGTGGTGGTCGCTCTGGACTTCGGCCTCCCCGGTCGCGAACGAGAAAAGGGCGCCCGTCGCTGTGGTGGAAACGCCGACCACGCGGACGCCGTTTTCTCCTCCGAACGGTGGCAGGGATATCCGCTCGTTGAGCGTGCATCCGAATGGCGTGGATTGGCTGTTTGTCGAATGCGCCCAGGATGGCGACAACCGCTGTGACGTCATGCGCTACCGACTCGATTCCGGCCGGCTGTATCGCTACGCGTTGCCGCCGGCCTATTCCTATACCTACGCGCGCTATTCACCCAAAGGCAATTTCATCGTGATGTCGCGCAGGCCTGTCTATGGAGACACCGAAGAGGACCTGCGCCGTTCGCTTCATGACCTGCAAATCGTGCTGATGCATGAAGACGGCAGCGCCTTGGAGGTTGTGCCGGTTGCGCCGGGCAATAAGTTGTCGCCGTTCATGTCTCCCGACGAGTCGCGGATCGCATTCTGGCGCAGTGAGCGCCTTGTTCCCCCCGGTCGGCGGGTGCGGCTCCTGGAGTTCGATATCTGGGAGTTCGATCGGCGCGGCATGCATGAACAGCCGTTCGCGGGCATCTTCAAATTCGTTGACGGTGGCCAGGCGCAATACATCTCGGACGATGAGATCCTGCTTGAATCCTTTGGTCCATCCCGGCTGTTTTCACGCTATCACGAGATATACGCGGGCAGTGAAATCTATCGGATGCGTCGGGGTAATGAGGTCGTGCCGACTCCGGATGTTTTCGACGGAATCGAGCATGTGCGCATGCCATCCATGGATCGCGCAGGAAATCTCTGCCTCTGGGGGCAGACACCGCGCTACGGACTCACTGTTATCCGGATTTCCCTGGACGGGCGGCGCCAAGCCTGGCAAGAGGGGCCGTCGCAGCTCGGCCCGTCGTTCGAACCCCGGGAAATGGTCTGCGACCAGGCAGGAAAGTACATCGCGTCGATCTATCGGGATCATTCTGTGGGTCTGGGTGGTGGAACGGGAGGTATGGCCATGCTCGACATCGCAACTGATACATGGTCTACGCTTCCGCTTCCCTCAGCGCGGGAAGCGGAAGAAATCCCGGTCATTGACTCGCGCGACGAGATGCGTCGCGTTGGACATTGATCCTTTAAGGCAGAGGAAACAAAATGGCATCCGAAGAGGGCGGCATTAGATTTCAAGATACTGGTTGGTATCCGACCAGCTGGCTTCCGGTATACGGACGATGGTGCGGGCCAGATTGGTCCGCGGGGGAGCGGGGCACAACCAAGAGCGTGGCCGAACTTGATAAAGAACCTGCTTTGCGGCGTATAGGTCCCGCAGGAGGGCTAGAGGTAGACAGTCCATTGGATTGGCTTTGCAAACAGCATGATTTGGCCTATCTCGACGCGGAGAAGGAACCAGGCAGTGAAGCAATGCAGAAATTTAAAGCGGATAAGGATCTGCTGATAAAGATTGCCGCGCTCGACGAGAATCTGCTTACGACAGATGAGAAAAGCTACGTCAAACTGATGACGGCCGCATTCGCCGCAAAGATCTTCACCGTTGATTTCCCCGCGATTTTTGACGAAAAGCTCATGATGGCCATTAAGGATCTGATGCTATCGCTCCATGGCCTCCTCGACGGGATTGATGGGCTGTCCTATATGGATCAGTTCGGCGCCATGATGTGGGGAGCGGTCAATAAAGGATACCTCCATGGCGGATTCGGCGATCTTGAGTTCTGGGACATCCCGTTCACACGATTCACGCTCATCGCGACCGATACGGCGGGGGGCACTGCGGTAATTTCGTATTACGAGGATCCGTATCGGGAAGCGCATGGCATCGCAGCCGTGGTCGCGGGCGAAATAGTCGAAGGATCGTCCCGAACGATCACCCTCTATGATGGGGGCTTTGTCACTTCGCAATCCGGTCTGCAAGACCCTGTCGTGCTGGCGGAGCCTTCGACCATGGCTTGGCCCGGGCTGTATCTCGACGATCTTCAGGTCTTTCCTGACGCGATTCCAGGTCCATCAAAGGGATGGATACCGGCGCCCGGATCGGGTGAGGTGGATTTGGCCGATATGCCAATCCCGCCAATGATCGGCAGCACACCGGCTGTCTCCTATCCTCTGCCATCAGTTCCGCAGCCAGCAGCGTCCTGGCCTTCCAGCCCCGAATCTTCCCCGCCGTCTAGCGCCTCATCCGATGAGCCCTCCGATGGTCCCTACTATGCGGAGCTGGTTGACCCACCATTTCCCCCTGATGGGACCGGTCCGAAGGGGCCGCCATCGCCACCGATCAAGGTGTATGGTGATCCTCTGAATAACCCCCTCACGTTGGATGCCCTTTGGAGTTTGTATGATTGTGACGAGGATCCCGATTTTGTGTGCGTCACACTGAGTGAAAACATCATGGCGTACGCGCAAAGTCCGAGTTGGGGTGGCGCGTTCCTGGCATTTGAGGACGAGCGAATTTCTGACTATTTGGGAACAGCGGAGCCGCTTGCTGCGCGAAATGTGTTCGACGAGTGGCTTCCGGAGGCGACCCTCCCGCAGGCCAATGTCGTAGGGCAGAGCTTTGACGACATGGATGCGATGGCGATGCAGCTTGGTTCCGGGCAGGACGTTTTGCTGCACCCCGATGGACACTGGACAGAGTTCGCTATTTGATGAAACGCTCGAAGCCGAATGCGCGCATGATGCCGAATGCAGCCGACCATCCGGCGGCGTTCGGGGTCAGATTCGCTCGCCTTACTTGAACAACGCCGCGTTCTCTTCCAGCACCGCATCCGCGCATTGCGCGTCCAGGTTGCCGCCGGGCGCGCCGGCCACGCCGATGGCGCCGATGACGTTGTTGCCGGCCTTGATCGGCACGCCGCCGCCCAGCAGCAGGTAGCCGGGGATGTCGGTCAGGTTGGCGGCGCCGGGGTTCTTCTGCGCGTTCTCCATGATGGCCAGCGTCGGCGCCTTGGCGGAGGCCGAGGTGAAGGCCTTGGCGCGGCTCGCCTCGATGGTGTGGGGGCCGGCGTTGTCGGCGCGCACGAAGGCCTTGAGCAGGCCGGCGCGGTCGACCACCGAGGCGCTGACGTTGTAGCCCTTGGCCTGGCAGGCGGCGACGGCGGCGGTGGCCAGCTTCTGGGCGTCGGCGGTCGAGATATTGCTTTCGGTGAGCACGGCGGCGTGGGCGGCGCCGCTGACGGCGAGCGTGGCAACCAGGGCGGCGAGCGGGTGGCGGGTCATGGTCTGCGTCCTTTATTCGTGTGGGGATCAGGAGCAGTCAGTGTGGCCAAAAGGCGCGCGGCGCGGTATACGCCCGATTACCCACGCGCCTCCGTAGCGCTACGGAGGCGGCGTGCGCGACGAGGCTGACGGTGGCGTCACTCCAGCAGCGTGGCGTACTGGCGGATCAACTGCGCCAGCGAGTCGGCCTCGAGCTTGGCGAACACATTGGCGCGGTAGGTTTCGACGGTCCGCGGTGACAGGTCGAATTCGCGCGCGATCTCCTTGTTGCTCAGGCCTTGCACGATGCGCTCCAGCACCTCGTGCTCGCGCGCGGACAGGCGCGCCAGGCGGTCGGCAGCGGCCTGGGTCACGGCCAGGCGTTCGCGACGGGCGATGTGGCCGCGCACGGCGGTCTGCACCGCGTCCAGGAAGATGTCGTCGTCCACCGGCTTCTGCAGGAATTCCATGGCGCCACCCTTGAAGGCGCGGCGGCACAGGTCGACGTTGGCGTGGCCGGTCAGCATCACCACCGGCAGGTCGGAGGCTTCGGCCAGGCGCGCCAGCACATCGAGTCCGCTGATGCCGGGCATGCGGATGTCGAGCACCACGCAGCCGATGGTGCGCGGCGACAACTGCGCCAGGAACTGCTGCGGATCGCCGTAGCCGGCGCTGCGCAGGCCGACGCTGCGCAGCAGCAGCGCCAGCGCGTCGCGTACGGCGTCGTCGTCGTCCACCAGGTAGACCAGCGGCGATTGGTCGGGCAGGTTCATGCGGGGCCTCCGGCCAGGGGCAGGGTCAGGCTGAAGCAGGCACCCGAGGGCTGCAGGTTGCGCGCGGCCAGGCGGCCGTCCATCGCGCCAGCCAGCGTTTCGCACAGCGCCAGCCCCAGGCCCATGCCCTGCGCGCGGGTGGTATAGAACGGCGTGAACAGCCGCGGCAGCGCGTCGGCTGCGATGCCCGGTCCGTTGTCGCTGACGCTGAAGACGTAGGTGGCGCCGTCGGCGCGGCCTTCGAGCGTGATCTGGCGCGGCCCCGGGGCATCGGCCAGCGCGTCGGCGGCATTCTGCACCAGGTTGTGCAGGATCTGTTCGAGCGCGACCCGCTCGGCCAGGGGCCGCGCCTGCGGGCTGGCGTTGTGCCAGTGCAGGCGGATGCCCTGGCGCGCCAGTTCGGGTTCGCGCAGGAAACGCAGCGAGGCCGCCAGCGCGTCCGGGTCCAGCGCCTCGCGCCGGCCGGGCGCGCTGGGCTGCACCAGCGCCCGCATGCGGCTGATGATATCGGCGGCGCGCTTGGCCTGTTCCGCGCTGGCCAGCAGGGCGCGGCGTACGCTGGGGCGTTCTTCCTCGTCGTCCAGCAGGCGTTGCGCGGCGCGGGTCTGCGCCAGGATCGCGGTCAGAGGCTGGTTCAGTTCGTGGGCGATGCCGGCGGCCATTTCGCCCAGCGTGCTCAGCCGCGCCATGGATGCCAGCCGCGCCTGTTCCTGCTGGCGCCGCGCCTCGGCGCGCGAGCGCCGCGTGGCGGTGACGCCCGCCACCAGCAGCGCGCTGGTCAGGCCCCACAGAATCCAGGGCAGCCAGGGCCAGGAGGCGGGCGTGAGGGTGCGCGTGCTGTGCAGCGCGAACGGCTGGCTGGCCGCGCCCAGCGGCTTGGCGAGCGCCAGTGGCCAGCCGGGGCCGGCCGGCGCCGGCTGGCGTTGCAGCAGGGGCAGCGGCTGTTCGCCGATGGCGAGCGTCAGGTTGGCCAGGCCAGAGGGGAAGTCGGCGGCGGGCACGAGTTCGCGGGCGTCCACCAGCAGGCTCCAGCCGGACGGCGCCACCAGCCAGTAGCGGGCGGCATCCAGCGGCAGCGTGACAGGGCGGCCCAGGGTGCGGGCCTGCTCGACCGCGGCGCGCAGGCCGGGCGGTTCGGCCGTGCTGCCAGCCCAGGCGCCGTCGGGCAGGTAGCCGAGCGCCTGCAACTGCGGCATGGCCGGCCGCAGGCTGGGAAACAGCCGTTCGGGCGCGGGCGGGTGCGACAGCGCGGACAGCGTCGCCAGCACGGCCTCGTGCTGCACGGTCTTCTGGCTCAGCATGCGCTGCGCCACGCTGGTGTCCTGGAAGAAGCGTTCGTATTGGTCGACGTAGTGCTGGCGCCCGATCCAGAGGGCGCCCAGGCAGAACAGGACCAGCCAGGCGAGGAGGGCGCGGTGGCGCAGCGGGGGATTCACGCTGGAATTATGCCCCGCGGCCAATGCGGCGCGGAATCCGTAGGGCTACGGAGGCGTCGCGGCTCACGCCGCCAGGCGGCCGTCGTGGCCGGGCGCGGCCTGGGCGGCGGCCGACAGCGCCATCTGGTGCAGGGCGGCCACCAGGTCCGACTGGGTCACCAGGCCGGCCAGCACGCGGCCCTCGTCCAGCACAGGCACGCAGTGCAGGGCGTCGGACATGGGGCGGGCCAGTTCGATCGCGGGCAGGTCGGGCGTGGCGAACGGCACCTCGGAACGCATGCAGTCGGCCACCAGCAGGTCGGCCGGCGCGCCGCCCGCGGCCGCGACCTGGGCTGGACGGCCGCGTCGGGCCAGCGCGTCGGCCTGCGCCAGCATGCCGGCGTAGTGACCGGCGGAATCGAGCACCGGCAGCCATTGCAGGCGGTGCTTGTCGAACAGGCGCACGGCGTAGTCCAGCGGATCCTGCTGCCGCACCACGACCACGTCGCGCGACATGATGTCGGCGCAGCGTACGTCGCCGAAGCGCCGCCGGCTGGCGCGCAGTTCGGCGGCCAGCACGATGTCCTCGAGATCTTCCTTGCTGATGTCGAGCAGCTCGCCGCGCTGCGCCAGGGCCTCGTCCAGGTCGGCGCGCGAGAAGCCCAGGCGGGCGCTGGGCGCCGGGTCGCGGGTCTGGTGGCCGGGCGCGGGCTCGACGTGGCGGCGGGGATAGTTGCGCCTGAGCAGGCCGTTGAAGACCACGGCGATGCCCAGCAGGATGGCGGAATTCAAGGCCACCGGCCACAGCGCGAAGCCATAGCCCAGCGCCGCCACCTGCGGCCCGCCCAGCACCGCGGTCAGCGCCACCGCGCCGCTGGGCGGATGCAGGCAGCGCAGCGAGAACATGGCGGCGATGGCCAGCGCCGCCGCCGTGGCCGCGGCCACGCCGGGATCGGCTATCGCCTGCGCGCAGAACACGCCGATCAACGCCGACACCAGGTTGCCCGCCATGATCGACCAGGGTTGCGCCAGCGGGCTGGCCGGCGCGGCGAACAGCAGCACGGCCGACGCGCCCATCGGCGCGATGAACCAGGGATTGGCGTTGCCCAGCGCGTGGTGGCCGACCCATTCAGTGCAGAACAGCCCGACCAGCGCGCCCAACGCGCCATAGAGCTTTTCGCGCAGATTGACGCCAACCGGCGCCGGCGCGAACGCACCGAGCCAGCGCTTGATAGCCACAGCCAAAACTTTACCTCGCCGCTTCAGATATATCGGGGGACGACAATTTATCACGCGGCGCGCCGGCCGGCGGCATGAGCTTGTGCCGCCGGGTCATGAGAGGCGGGCGGAATCACCGCTCGGCGTCGTCGCCGATGCGGGCCAGCAGGCGGGTCAGCAACGGCCGCATGGCGCGTAGTTCTTCGAGGTGCGAGGCCGACAGGCTGGCCAGGATGCGCTCGGCCTTGTCCGTCAGCACCACCTCGACGCGGCGGCCGTCTTCAGGGTCGGGTTCGCGGCTGACGAGGTCCAGCCGTTCGAGGCGATTGACCAGTTCGGCGGCGGTATGCGGGCGCACCAGCAGGCGCTCGGCGATCTCGCCGACATAGAGACCGCGGCGGCCGGGCGCGCCGGGCCGGCTGCCCTTGATGGCCAGCAACGCCTGGTGCTGCTGCGGCATCAGGTCGAGGCCGGCCGCGGCGTTTTCGCTGAAGGCGGCGAACTTGCGCAGCGCGTAGCGGAAATCGGCCAGCAACTCGTAGTCGGTGGCGGATGGCAGGGCGGGGGCTGGGGAACGTTTCACCCGGCCGATTCTAATATATGTCGTGATACGATATATTTGATTTTTCGCAAACAGCGGCCGATCACCGTCCTCGCGGACGCGGCGGCCGCGCGTTCCGTTTCCCTCTCCTCGCCTCGAACCATGCCTCCCGTTTCCTCTTCCGTGCGCGCCTTGCGGCTGGGCGACTTCACCACCGACAAGCGTGTCGTGCTGCTGATGGCGCTGGCCGTGCCGACCGGCCTGGCCAGCGTGGCCGCCGCCTGGGCCTTGCTGCGCCTGATCGCGCTGTGCACCAACCTGGCCTACCACGGCCTGTTCTCGTTCGCCGACCTGCCCATCACCACCGGCCGCCTGGGGCCGGCGTCGGTGGCCATTCCCGTCATTGGCTGCCTCATCATCGGCCTGATGGCGCGCTACGGCTCGGAGAAGATCCGCGGCCACGGCATTCCGGAAGCGATGGAAGCCATCCTGATCGGCAAGAGCCGCATCGCGCCCAAGGTGGCGGTGCTCAAGCCCGTGTCGTCCGCCATCTCGATCGGCACTGGCGGTCCCTTCGGCGCGGAAGGCCCCATCATCATGACCGGCGGGGCCATCGGCTCGCTGCTGGCGCAGACCATCCACCTGAACGACGGCGAGCGCAAGACGCTGCTGGTGGCCGGCGCCGCCGCGGGCATGACGGCGATCTTCGCCACGCCCCTGGCGGCGGTATTGCTGGCGGTGGAGCTGCTGCTGTTCGAGTGGAAGCCGCGCAGCTTCCTGCCGGTGGCCACCGCGGCGCTGGTGGCGGCCGTGGCGCGCGCCTTCGCGCTCGATGGCGGGCCGGTCTTCAGCTATGCCGGCGTCATGGCATTCACCCCGTGGCATCTGGTGGCCTGCGCCGCCGTGGGCGTGCTGGCGGGGCTGGGCTCGGGCGCGCTGACGGCACTGGTCTACGCGGCCGAGGACCTGTTCGAGAAACTGCCGCTGCACTGGATGTGGTGGCCGGCGCTGGGCGGCCTGGCCATCGGCATCGGCGGCCTGATCGATCCGGCCGCGCTGGGCGTGGGCTACGACAACATCCGCCATCTGCTGGCGGGCGACCTGGCCTTGCAGGCGGTGTTGCTGCTGCTGGTGGTGAAGGTGGCGATCTGGTCGATCGCGCTGGGCTCGGGCACCTCGGGCGGGGTGCTGGCGCCTTTGCTGATCTTCGGCGGCGCGCTCGGCGCGCTGGCCACGCCGCTGCTGCCGCCGGCCGCGCCGGGCTTCTGGGCGCTGGTGGGCATGGCGGCGATGATGGGCGGCACCATGCGGGCGCCCTTGACGGCTACTTTGTTCGCGGTCGAGCTGACCGGCAACCTGGGGGCCTTGCTGCCGGTGCTGGCGGCCTGCGTGTTCGCCTACGGCGTCACGGTGCTGCTGCTGCGCCGCTCGATCCTGACTGAAAAGATCGCGCGGCGCGGCCACCATGTCAGCCGCGAGTACCGCGTCGATCCGTTCGACCTGCTGCGCGCCAGCCAGGTGATGACCACGCCGGCGCAGACGCTGCCCGACAGCCTGACGGTGGCGCAGGCGATCGCGCATTTCACCACCGCGCAACCGGTCCACACCAGCTATCCCGTGGTCGATGAGGTCGGGGCGGCGGTGGGCGAGGTGACGCGCGCCGACAGCCTGGCCTGGGCGCTGGAACCGGCACTGCATGGGCGGACGCTGGCGCAGGCGCTGTCAGGGCGAGAACTGGTCCATGGCTTTCCCGAGGAACTGGCCAGCCAGATCGCCGACCGCATGGCGCTGTCCGGCGCTGGCCGCGTGCCGATCCTGGACCGCGACAGCGGCCGGGTGCTGGGCATCGTCGGCCGCAAGGACCTGTTCTGCAGCCGCGCCCGGCGGCTGCGCGAGGAAGCCGAGCGCGCGTCGTTCCTGCGGCGGGCGTCGTCCGCGGGCGGCTGAATCCATCGGCCGCCTCGACGGGCGGACGCCAGGCTAGGCGCGGTCGTCGGCCGCGCGCAATTGCCAGAGGGCGTCGAGCACGTGCTGGGTGGCGCGTTCGACCTGCCCGTCGCGATGGGCGATGCCCAGCGGCCGCCACAGCGCCGGGCGCAGCGGCCGCATGGCGATGCGCGGGTCGGCCTGAGGCGCGGTGGCTTCGTGCGGCAGCAGCGTGGCGCCGTAGCCGGCCGCCACCAGGCTCTTGATGGCATCGTTGTAGTTCAGTTGGATGCGCGGCCGCGGCTGCAGCCCGGCGCTGGCGAACCATTCGCCGGTCTGGCGCGACAGGCGCGTGCTGGCGTCGTTCAGGATCAGCGGCCGGTCGCCAAGCCAGGCCGGCGTGACGCGCGCCGGCGGGTTCCAGGCGGCGGGCAGGAAAGCCATGATGGGATCGCGCCGCCAGGGCCGCAGCACCAGGCCCGGCACCGGCGGCTGCGGCAACGCCACCAGGCCCACGTCGAGCGCGCCGTCGCCCAGTTGCTGCAGGGTTTCCTGCGAGGTCAGCACGGCCACCTGGACATCGATGCCCGGGTGTTCGCGGCCAAGCGTTTCCAGCGCCTGCGGCAGCAGGTGGGCGATGGCGCCGGTCGACGCCCCCAACCGCACCCGGCCGGCCAGGCCCTGCACCTGGCGCTGCACGTCGTCGAGCGCCTGGTCGGCCTCGGCCAGGATGCGGCGCGCGCGCTCCAGCAGGGTGTCGCCGATGGGCGTGGGGCGGACCTGGCCGCGCTTGCGCGTCAGCAGCGTCGCGCCGACGCGCGCCTCCAGGTCGGCCACGTGCAGGCTGACGGTGGGCGGCGCCAGGTGCAGCGCACGGGCGGCGTCGGCGAAAGAACCGAGGTCGGCGATGGCGACCAGGGTGCGCAGGCGGTCCAGGTTGATTTCACGCATGGCGGTTTCGTTCAGGAATTCTGAATCTTGTCGTCATGATATTCGACTTTTCGTATGGCGTGAGATCGGCAATCATGAACACCCGGATCCATTTTCGACCCAGTCCGCCGGCGCCACGCCGGCTCTTTCGCAAGGCCACGCACATGACGCATCCCCTAGTATTCATCGACGGCGACCAGGGCACCACCGGTCTGCAGATCCACGAACGGCTGCGGGGCCGCACCGACCTGCGCCTGCTGACGCTGGCCGAGGGCGACCGCAAGGATCCGAGGCGGCGCGCCGAGGCCATCAACGCCAGCGACATCGCCATCCTGTGCCTGCCCGACGAGCCCGCGCGCCAGGCGGTGGCGTCCATCGTCAATCCCGAGGTGCGGGTGATCGACGCGAGTTCGGCGCACCGCACCACCGCGGGCTGGGTCTACGGCTTCCCGGAAATGGACGCCGGGCAGGCGCAGCGCATCGCCCAGGCCAAGCGCGTCAGCAATCCTGGCTGCTACCCAACGGGCGCCATCGCCCTGCTGCGCCCGCTGGTGCAGGCCGGCCTGGTGCCGGCCGACTATCCGTTCAGCGTGTACGCGGTGTCCGGCTATTCGGGCGGCGGCCGCGCCAGCGTCGATGCCTATGAGGGGCCGGGCGCCACCGGCGGGCTGGCCTTCCAGGTCTACGGACTGGGCCTGGCGCACAAGCACACCCCGGAAATCGAGCGCCACGCCGGCCTGACACAGCGGCCCGTGTTTGTGCCGTCGTACGGCGCGTTCCGCCAGGGCATCGTGCTGACCGTGCCGCTGCAACTGCGGCTGCTGCCCGCTGGCGTCAGCGCCGCGCGCTTGCAGGACTGCCTGGCCGGACACTATGCCGGCGCCCGCCACGTGCAGGTGGTGGCGGCGCAGGACGCGGCGGCGCACACGTTCCTGGACCCGCAGGCGCTCAACGGCACCAACGACCTGCGGCTGGCCGTGTACGGCAACGCTGACCATGGCCAGGTGCTGCTGAGCGCGGTGTTCGACAATCTCGGCAAGGGCGCGTCGGGCGCGGCGGTGCAGAGCCTGGATCTGATGCTGGACGCGCTGGCCCTGGCCGAGGCCTGAAGCGCCAGCGGTTTGTCAGGCGATTTCTGCTCAACTGGGCAGGCGCTGCCGTTCCGGCCGCGCCTGCCTGGGATCCCCTGCCTGGAATCCGCCGCCTGAAGCTTGCATGACCCTGGAAATCCTGCACCGCACGCCGCTCTGGGTATGGGCCCTGTTCGCGCTGCTGCTGTACCGCGGCATACGCGCGCTGCGGCCGCGTCAGCTCTCGGTGTCGCGCACTTTCCTGTTGCCGGTGCTGTTCCTGGTCTGGGTGTTGGTGTCGATCCATGGGGAGGTCACGGACCTGCGGACCGCCTACGAGGCTTTCGCGGCCGGCATGGCCGTGGGCGGCGTGCTCGGCTGGATCTTGTGGTCGCGGGCCGGCCGCGCCACCTATCACCAGGAAACAGGCATGATCGAGCGGCCGGGGTCGCCGATCACGCTGGTCCTGCTGGTGCTGGCCTTCGCGTCCAAGTTCGTGCTGATGACGATGCTGGCGCGCAACCACGGACTGGCCGCCGATGCCGTGTTCTCGGCGGCATTTGGCGGCGTATCCGGGCTGGTCGACGGCATGTTCTGGGGCGGCACGCTGTCGCAGGTGTGGCACCTGCGACACCTGGCACTGCCGCCGCTGGCGCGGCGCTGACACGGCGGGCGCCAGGCGGACACGTCGGCCGGCGGTGGCTGCCCGCTTCCTTGCGCGAGCCTGTTGCGAGATCCGATCACATCGATGCGCCCGCCGAGCCGCCCGCATCGCGGTCCGCCAGCGTGTCCACCACCAGCGTGCGCAGCCAGCGCGTGCCGGGGTCGCTCTCGAAACGCGGGTGCCAGTGCACCGTGACGCTCAGCGGCGGCAACGCCAGCGGCAGCGGCCGGATCTCGAAGGCGTTGTCGCGGTTGAACCAGACCGCGGCGCGGTATGGCAGGGTGACGGTCAGGTCGGTGCGTCGCACGATCTCGGCGGCGGCCGAGAAATGTGGCAACGTCAGGTACGGCTGGCGGTGCAGACCGGCTTCGCCTAACACGTCGTCCAACAGGCGGTGGGCGCTGGCGCGCGAGGCCACCAGAATGTGGTCGAGCCGCTTGAACTGGCCCCGCGTCAGCCCGGCCGACAACACCGGGTGGCCGCGCCGGCCCATGCAGGCATAGCGCTCGCTGAACAGGTCGGCGTGGCGCGTGTGGCGGCCCAGGCCGGCCAGGTTGCCGATGGCCAGGTCGATGTCGCCATCCTTGAGCGCCTGCGGCAGTTGTTCCAGCGCCACCTCCACCACCTCCACCTGCAGGCGCGGCGCCAGCGCGTGCACGCGTTCCATCAGGCTGGGCAGGAACACCATCTCGCCGATATCCGACATCGACAGCCGGAACCGCCGCGTGCTGCTGGCAGGTTCGAAATGCTGCCGCAGGCTGACCGCCTCGGCAAAGCTGTTCATGCCGCGTTCGATCGGGTCGGCCAGCGCGAAGGCCACCGGCGTGGGCCGCATGCCCGAAGGGGTGCGCACGAACAGGGGATCGTCGAACTTCTCGCGTAACCGGGCCAGGGCATAGCTCACAGCGGGCTGCGTCAATTGCAGGCGCTGGGCCGCGCGGGTGACGCTGCGTTCATGCAGCACCGTCAGGAAAACCCGCATGAGATTCAAGTCGAAGTCCACGCTCGCCCTTGTTATCAGTGTGGTTTATGCAATGAATAATACCCATAAATTTGACACATAAATAGTTGATTCCTAGACTAATTTTCACGAGCCGCGGCAGTGACCATGCGGCCGCCGACAACAAGGGGAAGAGCACGTCATGCATGCATTGACTTTGCCGTCGCTGTTGCGCGACCAGGCGGCGCGCCAGGGAACGCGGCCGTGGATCCAGGCGCCGGGCGGGGCGTTGCGGTACGCCGAGGCGCCCGCGCACGCGGCCCGCTGGGCGGCCCTGCTGGCCCAGGCCGGCGTGGCCCGTGGCGACCGCGTCGGCCTGATGGCGGGCAACCGCATCGAGTTCATGTCGCTGGTGCTGGGCTGCGGCTGGCTGGGCGCGGTGGTGGTGCCGATCAACACCGCGTCGCGCGGCATGCAGTTGCAGCACATCCTGGCCAACAGCGGTTGCGTGCTGCTGGTGGCGGATCGGGCCTCCTGTCCCGCGCTGGCCGGCCTCGACGCCGCCGGCCTGGCCCTGCGCCAGATCTGGCTGCTGGACGATGGCGCGGACGGCTCGGCCGCCGCTGCGTCCGGCCTGCCGGCCCCCGCCGCCGCGCTGCCGGCCTTGCCGGACGGGCTCGCGCCCGAGGCCGACCTCGGCCCCGGCGATACGCTGGCGATTCTCTACACCTCCGGCACCTCGGGTCTGTCCAAGGGCGTGTGCTGCCCGCACGCGCAATTCCATTGGTGGGGCGTCATCGCCGCCCGCAACCTGGAGATCGGCGCCGACGACGTGCTCTACACCAGCCTGCCGCTGTTCCATACCAACGCGCTGAACGCCTGTTTCCAGGCGCTGGCGACCGGCGCCTCGATCGTCTGCGACGAGCGCTTTTCGGTCAGCCGCTATTTCGAGCGGCTGGCGGCCACCGGCGCCACCGTCACCTATCTGCTGGGCGCGATGGTGCCGATGTTGCTGGCGCGTGAAACGTCGGCGGCCGAACGCGGCCACCGCACCCGCATCGCGCTGGCGCCGGGCGTGCCCGAACGCTTCCATGCCGTCTTCACCGAGCGCACCGGCATCGCGCTGCTGGAAGGCTACGGCTCCACTGAAACCAACTTCGCGCTGGGCGGCACGCTGGCCGAGCAGCGGCCGGGCGCCATGGGCCGGGTCGCGCCCGAGTTCGACGCCATCGTCGCGGACGAGCACGACGCGCCGCTGCCGGACGGCGAGGCCGGCGAACTGCTGCTGCGGGCGCGGCCGCCGTTCGCCATCGCCACCGGCTACTTCGGCATGGCCGACAAGACGGTCGAGGCCTGGCGCAACCTGTGGTTCCACACCGGCGACCGCGTGGTGCGCGACGCCGACGGCTACTTCCGCTTCCTGGACCGCATGAAGGACGCGATCCGCCGGCGCGGCGAGAACATCTCGTCGTACGAGGTCGAGCAGGTGCTGCTGGCGCATCCGTCGGTGGCGGTGGCGGCGGTCTACGCCGTGCGCTCGGAGCTGGCCGAGGACGAGGTCATGGCGGCGCTGGTCTGCAAGCCGGGCTGCGCGCTCACGCCCGAGGCGCTGCTGGATTTCTGCCAGCCGCGCATGCCGTATTTCGCCGTGCCGCGCTATCTGCGCATGCTCGACGACCTGCCGCGCACCGAGAACGGCAAGGTCCGCAAGTTCCGGTTGCGCGATGAGGGCGTGACGGGCGACACCTGGGATCGCGACGCCGCCGGCTACCGCGTGGCGCGCTGAATCCCGTCCATATATATAAAACAAGGGGTAAGACCATGACGTTGGCATACCAGGGCGCGGCGCAGAGCGCCGACGAGCAGGCCCGCAGGAAGCGCACGCGGCGGGTGGTGATGGCGTCCGTCGCGGGCAACGCGATGGAGTGGTACGACTTTTTCATCTACGGCACGGCGGCGGCGCTGGTGTTCGGCGAGCTGTTCTTTCCCAAGGGCACCGATCCGCTGCTGGGCACCATGGGCGCCTTCGCCGGCTTTGCGGTGGGCTTTCTGGCGCGGCCGCTGGGCGGCGTGGTCTTCGGCCACATCGGCGACCGCTACGGCCGCAAGCTGGCGCTGGAATGGACGCTGGGCATCATGGGCGCGGCCACCTTCCTGATCGGGCTGTTGCCCACCTATGAGCAGATCGGCATCTGGGCGCCGGTGGCGATGGTGGTGCTGCGCGTGCTGCAAGGCGCGGCCGCCGGCGGCGAATGGGGCGGCGGCGTGCTGCTCATCAGCGAGGCGGTGGGCGGCAAGCGCCGCGGCTACTTTTCGTCGTTCAGCCAGTTGGGCGTGGCGGGCGGCTTTGTGTTGTCTTCCGGCGTTTTCATGCTGGCGCAGCAACTGCCGCAGGAGGCCTTCATGAGCTGGGGCTGGCGCCTGCCGTTCCTCCTGAGCGTGCTGATCTTCGGCATCGGCCTGTACATTCGCAAGCACATCCCGGAAAGCGACGAATTCGTGCAGGCCAGGAAGACCGCCAAGCGCGGCATGCCGGCGGTGGAAGTGTTCCGCCGCTATCCGCGCCAGGTGTTCACGGCCATGGGGCTGCGCGTGGCGGAGAACGGCGGCTCGTACATCTTCCTGGCGTTCGCGCTGGCCTACGGCAAGTTCCTGGGCATTCCCAATGACGTGATGCTGGGCGGGGTGCTGGCGTCCATGTTCATCGAGCTGGGCACGCTGGTGTGGTTCGGCCACCTGTCGGACCGCATCGGCCGGCGCGCCGTCTACCTGATCGGCTCGGCCGGCTTGATGCTGGCGGCGTTTCCGTTCTTCTGGCTGGTGCAGACCAAGGAGCCGGTGTGGATCTTCCTGGCGTTCTTCCTGGGCAATACGGTCTGCCACGCGGCCATGATCGGCACCCAGCCGGCGTACTTCGCCGAGCTGTTCCCGGCCGAGGTGCGCTACACCGGCCTGGCGCTCGGCCACGAGCTGGCCTCGGTGTTCGCTGGCGGCCTGTCTCCGCTGATCGCCATGGCGCTGCTGCGCAAGTATGAATCGGCCACGCCGGTGGCGTGGTTTCTGGTGGGGATGGCGGCCATCACGGTCATCACCTTGCTGCTGACGCGCGAGCCGCCGCGCCAGGAATCGGCATGAGCGCCGGTCCCGGCATCGTCGGCGTGGGCGAGACGCCCGCGCTGCGCCATCCCGAGCCCGGCTGCGACACGGCCACGCTGATCGCGCGGGCGGTGCGGCTGGCGCTGGACGACGCCGGGTTGCGGCCGGCGGACGTCGACGGCCTGGGGCTGGCCTCGTTCACGCTGCGCCCCGACCGCGCGATTGACGTGGCGTGGCGGCTCGGGCTGACGCTGGACTGGTGCATGCAGGACGAGATGGGCGGCGCCAGCGCCATCAACCTGCTGCGCCACGCCTGGCTGGCGCTGCGGGCCGGACAGGCGCGCACCATCGTGCTGGTGGCGGGCGACCATTTCAGCGGCGCCGACTTTGCCGCGCTGGTGGGGCGCTATAACCGCAGCGCGCAGGATTACCTGAGCCCCCTGGGCTGCGCCGGACCGAACCCGCTGTTCGCCATGCTGACGCAGCGCCAGATGGCGCAAACCGGCCTGCGGCGGGAGGATTATGGCGCGCTGTGCGTGGCGCAGCGCGCCTGGGCGGCCGGCAATCCCAACGCTGCCTATCGCCAGCCGCTGACGCTGGCGCAGTATCTGGAGGCGCCGATGGTGGCCGAGCCGCTGGGCCGGCTCGATTGCGTGCCGGTGGTCAGCGGCGCCTGCGCGCTGGTGCTGCAGGCGCGGCCGCAAGGCGTGCACGTCACGCTGCGGGCCAGCGGCGCGCGCTACAACGCCGACCAGCAGGAAGGCGACGGGCTGGTGACCGGTATCGCCGGGTTCGCGCCCGTGCTGTGGGCCGAGGCTGGCCTCGGGCCGCAAGACATGGACGTGGTCGGCGTGTACGACGATTACCCGGCGATGGCCGTGGCGCAGTTGTGCGACCTGGGCCTGGCGCCGGCGGACGACCTGCCGGGGTTCATTGCGCGCCGCATCGCCACGCGCGAGTTGCCGGTCAATACGGCGGGCGGCCAGTTGTCGGCGGGACAGGCCGGCACGGCCGGCGGCATGCATGGGCTGGCGGAAGTGGCGCGCCAATTGCTGGGCCGCGCCGGCGCGCGGCAGGTGGCGGGTGCGCGCCACGGCGTGGCGACCGGCTACGGCATGGTGCAGTTGCGCTACGGCATGTGCGCCAACGCCGCGGTGCTGGCCCGGGAGGATGCATGAGTTTCAGCGTGATGGAATGCGCACAGTGCGGGCACCGGGTCTACCCGGCGCGGCTGTGGTGCCCGGCGTGCGGACAGGAGCGGGCGCTCGAGGTGGCGGTGGAGCAAGCTGAACTGCTGGCGTGGACCCGGGTGCCGGGCAAGGGCGGCGATGCCGACGGCGTCTTCGCTACCGTCAATGCGCTGCCGCGCGGGCCGCTGCTGGTGGTGCGCCTGGCGGATATGCCGCAAGGGGTGGGGCAACGCTTGCGTTTGCTGACACGGACGGCGCAAGGGGGGGCGCTGCCCTGGGCGCAAGCGTTATCCGAGGGCGACGCGGTGCCGGGCGAGGGCTGACAGCCCGGAATCGGCCTTGGCGTGAGCGCGCCGATCAGCGCTGCCCGTCGGCCGCGCGGATCGATTGCAGCCGTTGCGCCAGCGCGGGGCTCGACAGTTCGCCGACGCGCACGTCCATCAGCCGGCCTTCGGCATCGAGGAACAGGGTCGCTGGCAGGCCGCGGTTGCTCATCTGGCGCGAGGCGTCGCCGGCCGGATCGAGCAAGGCGTTGGCAAGCGATGGCGCGTGCTCATCCAGGTATTGGCGGACGGTGGCCGCCGCTTCGCCCTGGTTCAGAAAGACGAAATGGATGTCGGGGTTGGCCGCCTGCGCCTGCTCGAAGGCCGGCATTTCGCGGCGGCACGGCGGGCACCAACTGGCCCACAGGTTCACGACCATCGGCTTGCCGTGAAAGGCGGCCAGCGTGGCGGCGGCGCCGTCCATGTGTTGCAGCGACAGTTCCGCCAACTGCGGCTGCGTCTGGGCCGGCGGCGCCAGCAGGCGGCCGCCGCCGAGCCAGACCGCCGTGCCCAGCGCCATCGCGACCAACACGGCGCGGCGTGGAGCGAGTTGGCGCAGCACGGCGTAGGCGCCGTAGGCCAGCGCCGCGGCCAGTCCGGCGGAACCGGCCCAGCCGCCGTCGCGCAGGTCGAGAATCCTGAGCGGGGCCTGCAGGAAGTGATCGCGGTATTGCCAGACGAAGGTCAGCCGCGCCACCAGCAGGCCCAGCAGCAGGCAGCGCCACAAGACGCGGCTGGCGTCCTCGGCGCGCGCGCCGGCCAGCAGGCGGCTGGCGAGCAGGCCGATGGCGACGGCGGCCGCCAGCAGCGCGAGCTCGATCGGAAACACCAGGGGGCCGAGACGGAGGGCGGGGCTCATGCGGCGCGCTCCCGGCGCGCGGCCACGCCGGGGCGGCCGTTGCTGCGAAATTCCATGGCGTGATGCGAGTAGGGACAAGGCCCAAGCCTAGCACGCCGTTGCGATATGCTTGGGCATCCTTCCCCGCCGTCGTGTGCCCTCGATGAAATCGCTGCCTTCGCTGTTGCCCCTGATCCAAGCGCCGATGGTCGGCTCTTTCAGCCCGCTGACCATCGCCGCATGCCGCGCCGGGGCCCTCGGCTCGCTGGCCTGCGCGGCGCTCGGCCCGGACACGCTGCGCGAGCAGATCGCCGCGATCCGCGCGCAGACCGACGCGCCGTTCAACCTGAATTTCTTCAGCCACACCCCGCCGGCGCCCGACGAGGCGGCCCAGGTCCGTTGGCGCGAGACGCTTGCGCCGTACTACCGCGAGGCCGGGCTGGACCTGTCGGCCGCCGGCGGCGGCCCGGGCCGAGCGCCATTCGACGAAGCCATGTGCCAGGTGGTCGAGGAATCGCGCCCGGCGGTGGTCAGCTTCCATTTCGGCCTGCCGGACGACGCGCTGCTGGAGCGGGTGCGGCGCGCCGGCGCCATGGTGCTGTCGTCCGCCACCACCGTCGAGGAGGCGCGCTGGCTCGACGCCCGGGGCGTGGACGCCATCATCGCCCAGGGCGTGGAGGCGGGCGGCCATCGCGGCATGTTCCTGACCGATGACATCGGCGCGCAGCCGGGCCTGTACGCCTTGTTGCCGCAGGTGGTGGACGCGGTGGGCGTGCCGGTGATCGCGGCCGGCGGCATCGCCGACGGGCGTGGCATCGCCGCGGCCTTCGCGCTGGGCGCGGCGGCCGCGCAACTGGGCACCGCCTATCTGCTGACGCCGCAGGCCGGCCGTTCGGCCATCCATCGCCAGGCGGTGCTGGCCGCGCGCGACGATGCCACGCGCCTGACCAATCTGTATACCGGCCGCCCGGCGCGCGGGCTGCTGACGCGCTTCATGCGCGAACAGGGACCGATGAGCGCGGCGGCGCCGGCGTTTCCGCTGGCGACCGGGGCGGTCGATCCGCTGCGGGCGGCGGTGGAAAAGACCGGCAGCGGGGATTTCTCGCTGCTGTGGTCGGGCGAGGCCGCCGCGCTGGCGCGCGAGACCGACGCCGAGGCGTTGACCCGCCAGTTGTGGGACGACGCGCTCGACTGCGCGGCCGGCCTGCGCGGGGGCATGGCGGCGCGGGCCGGCTAGGGCCTCGCGGCCTGTCCGGGGGTTGGCGAATGTGCCGTCAGGCGGCGCCTGGGCGTTGACGCCGTTGGGGGCGGGCAACCCGTCCCCTGGCAGGATCTTGTCCGGCGCTATCGCTTGGCCCTATATATGGCCACGATGAAACACATATTTCCAGGGACGCTAAAATAACCGGCTCGCGGCTTTCGTCGAGCCCTCCGGCCTTCTTCATTCCTGCGCCTCGCGCCCTCGATAAATATGAAAAAACTGACTGCTGTTCTTCTCGTGTCCGCCACCACGATGCTGACCGCCTGCGGCCCGTCCGACAACGCGCCGGCCGCCAGCGCGCAGGCCCCGGCCGCCGCCCGCAAGGTCGTCGTCGGCCTGGACGACAACTTCCCGCCCATGGGTTTCCGCGACGCCAACAACCAGATCGTCGGTTTCGACGTCGACATGGCCAAGGAAGCCAGCAAGCGCCTGGGCCTGGAAGTCGAATTCAAGCCGATCGACTGGAGCGCCAAGGAAGCCGAGCTGAACGGCAAGCGCGTCGACGTGCTCTGGAACGGCCTGACCATCACCGAAGAGCGCAAGAAGAACATCAGCTTCACGGCCCCCTACATGGCCAACCACCAGATCATCATTGTCGGCAACGCCTCGCCGGTGAAGGCCAAGGCCGATCTGGCCGGCAAGGTGGTCGGCGCCCAGGACGGCAGCAGCGCCACCGACGCCATCGCCAAGGACCCGGTCGCCGGCAGCATCAAGGAAGTCAAGAAGTTCGGCGACAACGTCACCGCGCTGATGGACCTGGCCGCCGGCCGCCTGGACGCCATCGTGGTCGACGAAGTCGTGGGCCGCTACCTGATCAGCAAGCGCGCCGGTGAATACCGCGTGCTGGACGACAACTTCGGCACCGAAGACTACGGCGTCGGCGTGCGCAAGGACGACACCGAGCTGCTGGCCAAGCTCGACAAGACCCTGGATTCGATGAAGCAGGACGGCACCGCCGGCCGCATCGCCACCCAGTGGTTCGGCGCCAACATCGTCAAGTAATCTCCCGGGAAACGCCCGGACCGCGCCGCGGTCCGGGCGTTTTTCAGTCCGGCGATTCCCCGCGCCGCCCATCCCGCTCCTGATTCCTCCCGCCGGCAAGGCGCCCACCCATCCGCATGGACTACGTACTCTCCCTCCTGGGACCCCTGGCGCAAGGCGCGAAAGTGACCTTGACGCTGTTCTTCATCACGCTGGCGCTGGCCGTGCCGCTGGGCCTGGTGCTGGCGCTGCTGCGGATCTCCAAGTGGGGCTTCGTCAGCCAACTGGTCAACGGCTACATCTGGCTGATGCGCGGCACGCCGCTGATGCTGCAGATGCTGTTCATCTACTTCGCGCTGCCGTTCGTGCCGGTGGTGGGGGTGCGCCTGCCCGACTTCCCGGCGGCGGTGGTGGCGTTCGCGCTGAACTACGCGGCCTATTTCGCCGAGATCTTCCGCGCCGGCATCCAGTCGGTGGACCGCGGCCAGTACGAGGGCAGCAAGGTGCTGGGCATGACCTACCTGCAGACGCTGCGCCGCATCGTGCTGCCGCAGATGGTGCAGCGGGTGCTGCCGCCCATGAGCAACGAGACCATCACGCTGGTCAAGGACACCTCCCTGATCTACGTGCTGGCGCTCAACGACATTCTGCGCACCGCGCGCGGCATCGTGCAGCGCGACTTCACGACCACGCCGTTCCTGGTCGCGGCCGCCTTCTATCTCATCATGACGCTGGTGTTGACGTGGTTCTTCCAGCGTATGGAAAAGCGCTATGCCAAATACGACCAGTAATCCGTCCGCCGGCGGTCGCGGCGCCATGATCTCGGCGCGCGGCATCGTCAAGTCGTTCGGCGCCAACCGGGTGCTGGACCAGGTTTCGCTGGAACTGGGCAAGGGCGAAGTCGTGGCGGTGATCGGGCCGTCGGGCTCGGGCAAGAGCACCTTCCTGCGCTGCCTGAACCACCTGGAGACCATCGACGACGGCACCATCGAGATCGAGGGCGAAGCCCTGGCCACGGCGGTGCCGGGCGGCCAGAGCCGCTACGCCAGCGACGGGGACGTGCGCCGCATCTGCCGCAAGATGGGCATGGTGTTCCAGTCGTTCAACCTGTTCCCGCACATGACCGTGCTGCAGAACATCATCGAAGCGCCCATGATCGTCAAGGGCATGCCGCGCGCCGCCATCGTGCCCAAGGCCGAGGAACTGCTGCGCAAGGTCGGCCTGCTGAACAAGCGCGACAACTATCCCACGCGCCTGTCCGGCGGCCAGAAGCAGCGCGTGGCCATCGCCCGCGCGCTGGCGATGGAACCCGACATCATGCTGTTCGACGAGCCGACCTCGGCGCTCGACCCCGAGCTGACCGGCGAAGTGCTGCGCACCATGCGCCAGTTGGCCGACGAGCACATGACCATGCTGGTGGTGACCCACGAAATGGGCTTCGCCCGCGAAGTGGCGCACCGCGTCATCTTCATGGACGAGGGCCGCATCGTCGAAGAGGCGCCTTCCGCCGACTTCTTCCGTGCGCCCCAGCATCCGCGCAGCCGCGAGTTCCTGGCGCACATGCTGTAAGGGCGGTATCCGCGCCGGGCGGCTTGCCGCCGTCCTGGCCCCGCCGGCGCGCCAGCCTCAGCCCTGGCCGCCGCGCCGGGGCACGACCATGGGGCTGCCGGTCTCCGGATCCGGCAGCACCCGGCATTCCAGATCGAACACCTGCCGCATGGCGTCCTCCGTGACCACCTGGCGCACCTCGCCCTGCGCGGCGATGCGGCCGGACCGCATCATGACGACCCGGTCGGCATAGCGGAACGCCAGGTTCAGGTCATGCAGCACCACCACCAGCGTGCGGCCGGCGCGGTGCAGTCGCGCGCACAGCTCCAGCAGGTCGATCTGGTGGCGGATGTCCAGGAACGTGGTGGGTTCGTCCAGCAGCATGATGCCGGAGTCCTGCGCCAGCACCAGCGCCAGCCAGGCGCGTTGGCGCTGGCCGCCGGACAGCGTGTGCACGGGATGATCGGCCAGGTCCGCCAGGTCGGTATCGGCCAGCGCCGCGTCGACCGCCCGGGCGTCGGCGGGCGACCACTGCCGCAACAGGGTCTGGTGCGGATAACGGCCGCGCGCCACCAGATCGCGCACCGTGATCATTTCCGGGGCCACCGGGTTCTGCGGCAGATAGGCCAGGCGCCGCGCCACCGCCTTGCGCCGCAGGCTGGCCAGGTCCGCGCCGTCCAGCAGCGCCTGGCCCTGGCTGGGCGCCAGCGCGCCGCCGAGCACCCGCAGGAGCGTGGACTTGCCGCAGCCGTTGGGGCCGACCACCGCCGTGAACGCGCCCGGGGCCACCGTGAGCGACAGGTCGCGCAGCACGGGCCTGTCGCCGTAGGCCAGGTGGACTTGCCGCAGTTGCAGCGCGGACGCGCCGGGGGAAGGGGGGGTCAAGTGGAGGTCTTGCGCCATTCGAGTACCAGCAGGAAAGCAAGATAGACGCCGCCGATGCCGGCGGTCAGGACGCCGACCGGCAGCCCGTTGGGGCCAGCCAGGCGGGTCAGCAGGTCGGCGCCGGCCAGCAGCACGGCGCCGGTCAGGGCCGCCAGCAGCGGTTGCGGGCCGCTCGCGGGCACGCAGCGGCGGGCGATCT
>NZ_CADIJW010000028.1 GCF_902859745.1 Achromobacter dolens
CGCCGCGGCCGCGGCACGGGCTTCGCGGCGGGCGCGCGCGATGCGCAGGCCGGCCCAGCCGGCCGCGATCAGCGCCAGCGGCAGCGCGAACAGATACAGGCCGATGTCCAGCCCGGTGGGCAGCGTGCGTGATTCCTGCCACCAGATAATGACGGCCAGCCAGACCGCCCCGAAGACCAGGGCCAGCAGCAGGCCGGTTTTGAGAAAGCGGGTCATGTGGATTCGTAGCGGTAATCGGTTGTCGGGGCAGGGGGCAGGGTAGTCGCGCGAGATGATCGGCTCATTGCGCGGCCCCCGCGTCGCGTCGCATGACGCCGGGGCGCCGCAATTCGGTGTGGCCGAAGTCCATCAGCTTCCAGCGGCCGCCCCACGTCAGGCCGACACGCTCGGCGGTCTCGCCAAACAGCTCGTAGCCGCGCATGGCCCAGGGGTCCTTCTCCGACACCACCACCTTGCCGTCGCGCAGGAACGCGCTGTCGGCGGCCAGGCCGTATTGGTGATAGCTCTGGTAGGCGCCGGCGTTGGTTACGTGGGAACCCTTGCTGGCCAGTTCTTCCTGGCGCTCGGGGCTGCGGTAGCCCTCGATCAGCACCATTTCATAGCCATGCTCTTCGCGCATGATGCGATAGGCGGCCAGCAGGCGCTGGCGGTAATCGGCGTCCAGCAGGTTCCAGTCGCGGCTCGCGCCGCCCAGGTTCGGGCGCACCAATTCCACCTCGCGCGTGGTGAAGACTTCGGGCGGCAAGGGCGGCGGCGGAACCAGTCTTTCTCCGGTCAGAAGGGCCTGGATGCGAGGGTCCGGACCGGCCATCCGATCCTCGTAAATAAATGTGTGATTGTGTCGCATGACGAAAGCGAAAAGGGACGGAAGCAACACGACAGCGAGGCCCGCGGCGATCTGCCAGCGGTACGCGGAAAACGTGCTGCCGGCACGGCCCACGCCCGCGCGCACCACCTGCGCGGAGCCGCCGACCATCCCGCCCGCATGTCCCGCGCCGCGCGCCACGCGGCGCCGCATTCCCTGTGCGAACGCACGCAGGCTCCGCGCGGTTCCCGTCCGGAATGACGGAAAGACCAGCAGCGCGGAGACGCCAATCGCAAGCAGAAAATATAGGGGCAGTAGAACTAGCAACGGTATCCCTCAATCACGAAGGCGTAATCTTTTGTTCTATTCGGGATTGAGGCAAGCGCTTGGGCGTTGCAGACAGCGTCGATGCTTTAGAAATCGTAACAAGAAGCCGTGATCTAAAAGATGTCATCAGGTATTCTCGGACACCTTGGTTAAAGGGGCTTCGTGCGCCCTTGCCGACACGGGATCTCGCATGGCAGAAGACGAAAAAAGATCGCGACCACCGCCTCCTATTCCCAGCTTGCTAGCCGGACGCTCATCCTCCGCGGATGCGCAGCAGTCGTCGCGCATTCTCGCCACGCTCGAGGGCCGCGTGCCCGAAGCCGAGGCGGGGCACTTGCCGCCCAGGCAACGTTCGAGGGCGCCGCTGCGGGTGCTGCTGGTGCTGCTCCTGGTATGTCTCGGCGCGGGGCTGTGGGCGGTCTATGACACGGCGGAATTGCCGGCCGTCGTGGCGCGCATCGAGCCGGATGCCCGGCCCGCGGGCAACCCGTCCGCCGGAGGCGCCGCCGCGGTCGCGACGCAAGCCAACCCGCAGGGCAATGCTCCCGCGAGCGCGCAGGCGCGCATGCCGGCGGACGCGCCTGCGCCGCCGCCCAGCGCGGCCGCCATCATCGACGATCATCCGTTGGCGCAATTGACGCAGCCCGCCGACGAGGGCGAACCCGCCAATCCGCTGGCGGCGCTGGCCGTCACGGCCGCCGCGCCCAAGCCCGCAACCGCGCCGCGCGCCGCAGCGCCGAAGGCCCCCGGCCCGACCACGCAGCGCGCCGAGCGCTCGCGCGAAGCCACCGTGATCGCCGCGGCAACGCCCGGCGCGGCGGCGTCGACGTCGAAGAGCGCGCCGGCGCGCGGCAAGGCGACGCCACGCAATGACAGCGACGCGGCCTTGCTGGCGACGCTGATGGCCTACGGCTTGCCGCCGGCGTCTCCGCCCGGCACCAAGGTCTACAAGACCGACGGTATCTTCGTGCGCGAGTTGCCGGGATCGTCGCTCGCCACCCGCCTCGGGGAATGCCGCAAGCTCGGTTTTCTCGAAAGCGAACAATGCCGCCTGCGCGTCTGCGCGGGCCACTGGGGCACGGCCCCTGAATGTCCCAACGCGCAATCCCACATCGAACCGTGATCGCGCCTGACCAAGGTTTTTCCTCGATGGATCCGACCGCAACCGCTGGCTTGTTCAATGCAGATGCCCGACTCTACCGTTTGCAAGGCGAGGGCGCGCTTGCGTCCCTGCAGGTGGAGGGTTGGATCGCGCGCGAGGCGCTTTCGAGCGTGGGCCAGTTGCGCGTGGTGGCGCTGTCGGATGACGCCGGCCTCTCGTTGCAGGACATGATTTCTCGCCCGGTCACGCTGTGGACCGCGCGCGCCGACGGCAGTCGCGCGGCGCGCAGCGGCGTGATTCGGGAAGCCGAGCTGCTGTCGGGCGACGCCGGCCTGGCGCGCTACCGGCTGACCGTGGCGCCGTGGCTGTGGCTGGCCACGCAGCGGCGCGCCAGCCGCGTGTTCGAAGGCAAGGCGGTGCTGGACATCGTGCGCCACGTGCTCGATGGCTATGAAGGCTATGTCTACCGGTTGGCGGCCGACGTCGAACCGGCGTTGGCGGACCTGAAGCCGCGTCCCTACACCACGCAATATCGCGAGACCGACTACGACTTCCTGGCGCGCCTGCTGGCCGAGGCCGGCCTGGGCTGGACCGTGCTGGAAGACGAAAGCGTGCCCGCTCGCCACGTCGTGCAGTTGTTCGCCGACAGCCGCAACCTGGCCGAGGACGCCGAGTCCGCGAACGGCGGCATCCGCTTCCAGCGCGCCGCCGCGACCGAATCGCGCGACACCGTACAGGCGCTGGCGCGCCAGCGACGCCGCACGCCGGACAGCATCACCGTGCTGGGCTGGCATGACAGCGGCAAGCGCGCGGTGGCCGCGCAGTCGCTGGTCAATCCGGCCAGCGGCAACAGCGACGAGCATGGGCTGGATTGGTACGAGGTCGCCGGCCACGGCGGCTTTGCGGATGAAGCCCAGGCCCGCCGCCAGGCGGACCTGGCGACCGAAGCCGTGCGCGCCCGCGCGGAAACCTTCGTCGGGCGCGGGGTGGTGCGCACGTTCCGCTCGGGCACGCGCTTCACGCTGCAGGACCTCTCGTCGCTGGGGCCGGCGGGCGAAGCCGGCTTCGAACCGGTCTTTGCGCTGGACCGAGTCGAGCACGTGGGCATCAACAACCTGCCGCCCGAAACGCGCGCCTCGCTGGCGCAGCGGCTGGGCGGGCTGGATCAGTACCTGGCGCTGGATGGCGACGCCTTGGCCGGGCCGGGCGCGCAACCGCATGACGCCATCGCCTTGCGCGCGGATGCGGCCGTGCTGGCCAGGGCGCGCGAGGTCGGTTACGCCAACCGCTTCGAGGCGGTGCGCTGTGACCGTCCCTGGCGGCCCGCGCTGCCGCAACCACGTGGCGCGCGCCTGACGGGCGCGCCGTCGGTGCACGGCGTGCACACCGCTGTCGTCACCGATGCCGAGGGCGGCACGCAACCGAAAGAGCAGGACGAGATCCTGCGCAACAAGCGCGGCGACGTTCGCATCCGTTTTCATTGGCAGGCCAACGCCGCCGAGGGCGAGGCCGCCAGCCGTTGGGTTCGGGTGGCGCAGCGCCAGTCAGGCGCGGGCATGGGCATCAGCTTCGTGCCGCGCATCGGCCAGGAGGTGCTGGTGCGCTTCCTGGATGACGACATCGACCAACCCATCGTGGTGGGCGCGCTGTACAACGGCCGAGGCGAAGGCGGCACGCCCGCCACGCCGGGCGGGCGCCAGGGCGCCAAGGCCGACACGCAGGTCTATGCCGCCGCGCGCGATGGCGCGCCCAGCGCCCAGGCCAACCTGGCCTCGGGCAACGCGCCGGCCTGGCACGGCGCGGCCGGCGGCGACGAAAACCATCGCAACGCGGCCGCCTTGAGCGGCTTCAAGAGCAAGGAGTTCGGCGGCGCGGGCTACAACCAGATCGTGTTCGATGACACCGATGGCCAGTTGCGCATGCAGGTCAAGAGCAGCGCGCAGGCCAGCGAGCTGAACCTGGGACACCTGATCCACCAGGCTGGCAACTACCGCGGCGGCCTGCGTGGCCTGGGCGCCGAGCTGCGCACGGATGGCTACGGCGCGGTGCGCGGCGGCGCGGGCGTGCTGCTGAGCACGTATACGGCGACCGGCGGCCTGGCCAGCGCCATCGGCGATGCGGCCGGGGTGCAGGCGCTGGCGGGCCAGACTGAGCAGATGGCGCGTTCGCTCGACGGCGTGGCGGGCGCGCATCAGGGGCTGCGGCTGGCGACTGTGCAGGGCACGCGCGGGCCGGGCGCCAGCGTGCTCGATGGCGACAAGGCGCCGCTGGCGGCCATGCATCGCGCGGTTTCGGGCACGGTGGCCGGTGACAGCGTGGAAGGCGCGCGCGGTGACGCCTCGGCCAAGCATACCGACGCGGCGCCAGGCAAGGTGCCGCACGCCACCGATCCGGTGGTGCTGATGGCCGCGCGCGCCGGGCTGGCGCAGGTGGCCGGCCAGCACCTGCAGTACAGCGCCGGCGAGGCGCTGCACTGGTCGGCGGGCAAGGACCAGAACCTGGCGGTGATGGGCGCGCTGCGCCTGCATGCGGGGCAGGGCCTGGGCATCGTGGCGGGCCTGCAGCAGGGCGGAGCGCAGTCGGGGCTGGATCTGATCTCGGCCAAGGGCAATGTCGACGTGCAGGCGCAGCACGACATCCTGCGGGTGCAGGCGCAGCAGGACATCACCATCGGCAGCGCCCAGACGGCGGTGGAATACGCCGCGCCCAAGCGCATCCGCATCGCCACGGCGGCCGGCGCCAGCATCGTGCTCGAAGGCGGCAACATCACCGTCACCGCGCCGGGCCGCATCGACGTCAAGACCGGCAACAAGCAGTTCGCCGGGCCCGACCGCCTGCCGTATGCCTTCCCCCAGTTCACCGTCTGCAAGCAGTGCGTGCTGGACGCGCAGGATGGCGTGCAGTCGATCACCGACAAAGCATGAGGGGCGGCATGATGAATTGGGAGTCGCGCCTGAGCGACACGCTGGCCCAGGCCGTTGAGCTGGCCGCCGATGTCGGCGCCGCATTGAATACCTTTCTGCTGGTGGATTTTCGCGGCCACGCCGAACTGGCAGCGCCGATCCGGGCCAGCGCGGATCTCAGCCACGGCTCGATCTGGGTTGGCACCGAACTGGCGATCTACGAAGACATCGCGCCGTTGCTGATCGAGGTCGATGACCTGACCCGTTTCGAACTGTCGCGCGACCCGGGCGAGCCGCGTACCTCGGAATTGCTGCGCCTGCTGAAGCGGCTGCACCAAAGCGATAGCGGCGCGTATGCGCTGACCCATCTGGTGTCGCCCTTGCCGCTGGCCGAACTGATGGCGCACTTCGCCTATTACGGGGAGTACGGCCTGCCCGATGGCCGCGAGTACTACCTGCACCTGTACGACAGCCGCATCCTGGACCGCGCCTTCCAGGTGTGGACGCCGGCCGAGCGCGCGCGTTTCCTGGCGCCGTTCAATCTGCTGCGCTACCCGCGCCGCGACGGCACCCTGGCGCAGTGGACCGGCCCCGGCCAGCGGCCGGCCGACGATGCGCCCCGGCAGCAACCGTTCACGCTGGCGCAGCACCAGGCGCTGCTGGAGCTGGACTATCCGGACAAGCTGGCGGTGCAGATCCGCCGCATCTACCTCGGCGTGCTGGGCGAACTGCGGCAGGATGAACTGGTCGAGCGCGTGACCGAACAGATGGCGCGGGCGCGCTCATACGGCATCGCCAGCGAGCGCGACATGCTGGACTACGTGGCGTGGGGCATCACGATTTCCCCGCGCTTTGACGAACACGAGGCAATCGCGCCGGCGCTGCGCGCCTTCCAGGGCGAGGGGCTGTCGCAGGCGCTGGCACATGTGCCCGACGCGGTGTGGGATGGGCTGCTGCGGGCGGAGCAGGAACGGGAACAGGGGGTTTTGAATGCGTAAGGGCTTGGTCATTCTGTTGATGTGGCTGGGGATGCTGGCGGGATGCAGTGGCGAGCCTAGCTACAAGGGACTCTCGTTCGTAACTTACAACTACACGCCTTGGGATTTGGATCGTGTCGAGGTCACGGATAAAGAGGGAAACTCGGCCACTACAGGTGCCATCATCGCGGGTGGCGGGGAAGGTTCGGTGACCTGCTGCTATCACCTCAAGGGCACCGATTTCAAGGTGCAATGGCGGGGAGCGGACGCGGAGGAGGCCCGCCAACACATGTTTGACGGCAAGTTGGAGGAGGTGATCTTCAACAAGGAGACGCCCGTCCGTTTCCCAGCGGCCGAAATTCCGCCGGGTGATGGGCCGCTATATCTGGAGCTGCACATCTACCCCGACGAGCATATGGAGCTGGCACTGAGCCGCAAGTTGCTGGGGCAGGTACGCATTCCGATCGTCGAGGTTACGCGTTGGCTTTATGCCCAGCATCGTGACGCTCTGGGCGACTATCGCAGTAGTGCCGAGGTTCGCAGGGTTGTCGCCAAGGTGACCAAAACGGCCTGGACGAAATACCGTCTCGAGGATAAGCAGGACCTGCAGGAATACATGCTGCTGTATTTCACCGTGGCATCGAACTTCAACACCGACCCGGACATCGCGGCGCTGCTGGCCAAATCTGGTCGCCAGCCGGGCGACTTTGCCAAGGCCGTGCAGGCCTTGCCTGCCGACAAGATCGCGCATCTGAAAGCTACGGGAACCGCCCCGGGAGACAAGAATGGCTGACCGCCTGCCGCCGGTGGATCGCACCCCCGCCACCGTGCTCAAGAAAATGGCCGAGAACGAGGCTGCCTATCCCAAGCAGGACTGCCAGGAATGTGGCGCCGTGATCCGCATCGGGTTCTTCTTCGACGGGTTCGGCCGCAGCCGCGATGTCGATAACAAGCATCCCACGTTCTACTCGAATATCTGTCGGCTCTGGGAAGCGCACTATGCTCATGACGACGAAGATCGTCCCGTGAATCAGTATTGGTTCCGGTTCTACTATTCAGGACTGGGCACGGAGTTGAATGCGGACGCCAAGAATGACGATTTGATATACGGAGCGACCACCGCCGGAAAAAAAATCCTGAGCGAAGCCGCGAAGAACGCCAAGAACGCTGCCAAGAACATCACCCGCACCGACGAGATTCCGGAGACGGATGCGCTCAAGCGCTTGCGCAGTGCTACCCAGAAGATGATCAAAGAGGGCTCGTTTCAGCCGGTGGTCAAGGCGTACAAGGATGTGGTGAAGGACGTCAAGACGCTTCCCGACAAGGTGGTGCGGATCTGGAATGCCTGGGACCCGGAACGCCTGGTCAATCGAGCCAAAGGTACGGTGCGTGGCTTCTGGGCAGGCTTCAAGAAAAATCCCTTGAAAGTTGGTTGGACCGCGGCCAAGGAAGTCGCCAAGACCACGGCGCTGGAAGGCGTACCCGTCATTCGTGACAACGAAACCGTGGCCTACCTGATGGGAACCGGTGTTGACGTGCGGGTCGATGCGGCGCTGCGCCAGTTGCGTGCGGTCCATGAGGCGGTAAGCGCCGAAATGAATAACGTGCGGCGGATCGAGATTTCGGTGTTTGGCGGCGATCGGGGAGGCGTCATGGCACGCCAGTTCATCAACGACGTGGTCAAGAAGTACCGCCGTCGCCATGACAAGGATCTCGTCTTTCCGGGCGTGAATGGCGCGCGCGAGGCTGAAATCCGCATCCGCTTCCTGGGGTTGCTCGATTCCGTCTCGTCGATCATGGATGAGAATACCTTCCTGGGTTTTCTGCCATTTACGGATCTGATCAAACAGACTCACAAGGATCGTACGCTGACGGTGCCGGGCGCAGTCGAAAAATGCGTCCACTTTGCCGCCGCGCAGGAGCTGCGTGCCAACCAGCGTGTGGATAGCCTTGAGAAAACCCGGGGTGAGCAGTATCTCTACCCCGGGTCGAGCGGGGATGTCACGGGTGTCAGTCCCGAGGGGTCGCTTGGATCACGCGGCGAGCTGTCGCGGGTGCCGTTGCGCGACATGCTGAATCTTGGCCTCTGCCACGGCGTGGGCTTCTACAGCATGGAGCAACTATTCGACAAGCGGGCGCTGACTTATGCCAAGTTCAGCATGGCTGCGTCTATCCAGGATGGCGGCCAGACATACCATATCAACGAGTTGGTTGATGCCTATCGCAGCGTCGTGAAATACGAGCCCGGCATCGACTTCATGCCCCACATGGAAGTCTTCCTGCGCTGGCTCGCCGTCCGCTACCAGGACCCCGTCTTCAAGAGCGAACTGTCTGATCCCGCGGAAAAGTGGATCAAGGATCGCGATTTCTTCACGCCCGAACAGGAATACAACGAAGAACTCCGCCGCGTGTCGGCGCTGTCCCGCGAAGAGCGGGCAAAGCCCGAAAACACGGCTCGCCTGAAAGAACTGGAGGCGCTGAAGGACGAACGCTGGGAGCGCGCGGCGGCCAGCCGTGGCGAGTTGCCGCCCAAGCGGTTCAAGCCGTTGTGGCAGCGGCTTGAGGAGGAATACCGGGCGCTGGAAGATGCCGAGCGCAAGGATGCCGAGAACGAGCGGCGCAAAGACGAACTCCGCCGCACCAATCCTGAGCTGGTGCGCCGCATCGAGCAGGTGAACCAGGGCCCGCGCGATATGCAAAAGATGCGCAACGACATCATCGTGCGCAATGGCGGCAAGTTGACCGACGAAGACCAGCCCAAGGACCCGTTCGCCGACATGAAGGCAAGGCGGGCCACCGAACAGCGCCTGCTGAACGTATGGCGCGAAGCCAGCGCCGGCAAGAATCCGCTGCCGCCCAAGGTCATGGCGCTGTTCGACTTCCTGGTGCACGACGCCATGCTGAGCAGTTGGCCGGATCACCTGCTGGCCAGCACCACGCTGTACTTCCGCACGCGCGACAAGGACATTTTCGGCAAGACCGATTTCAAGGCCGAGGAGGCGAAGATGAAGAGCGACACCGCCGCTGCGGCGCGCGTGGACCAGATGCGGGCGAACCTGGATAGTTTGGCGCCGGCCCGGCCATGAAGCGGCGGCACGCAAGCCGGGTTTTCGCAATCGCATTGCTGGCGGCATCGGCCGCTTGTGGCGGCGAGCCCGAGTATCGTGGTCTGAACCTGATCGCCTACAACTACACGCCGTGGGACATCGACACCATCCTCATTTCCGACAAAGCGGGGCGGACCGCCAGCAGCGGCGCCATGGGTGTTGGCGGCGGCGAGGGATCAGTGACCTGTTGCTACACCTTGAAGGGCACGGAGTTCACGGTTCGATGGTCAGGTCTGGATGGTGAAGAGGCGATCAAGCATCTCTATGACGGTACGATGGACAGCTTGCTGTTTCGCAAGGAAACCAAGGTCCATCTCGACCCGACGCCCATACCCGCTGGCAATGGGCCGTTGTACCTGGAACTGCACATCTACCCCGATGAGCATATGGAGCTGGCCCTGAGCCGCAAACTGCTCGGCCAGACACGCTTCCCGTTGGTCGACACGACGGACTGGCTTTACCGGGAATACCGAGGCGCATTCGAAGATTATCGGGATGGCGATGAGGTCCTGCGTGTGCTTGGCAAAGTCGCCAGGACGGCCTGGATCAAGTATCGCATCGTGGAGAAGCAAGACATGCGCCAATACATGCGCCTGTATTTCACCGTCGCCTCCGACTTCGACACCGACCCGGAAATCGCCGCGCTGCTGTCGCAACCCGGCCGCCAGCCAGGCGATTTCGCCAAGGCCGTCGCTGCATTGCCGGTGGCGACCATCGCACGCTTGAAAGCCCAGGGCACGCCGCCGGGCGACAAGAATGGTTGACGCCGACGCGGTCGCAACGCTCGGGCTACCGCGTATTCACGATTCGGACTGCGCCCCTGAGCGCCGCAGCCATCGCCGCAACCCGTTCCACAGCCAGTGCTTGACCCTGCCTCCATAGGCCCAGGACAGCACCATCAACCCCAGCATCGCCACCACGTAATAATCCGTCGCCCAGGGCGGCACCGGATTCAATTCATGGATCCGGTCGAGGATCGGGTGAAACGGCAGGATTTCGCTGGCGGCCAGCAGGCTGAACACCAGGGCCAGCAGCGGGCCGGTGAAATGGGGCCGCTCGCCGTGGGTCGCGTCGTCGGCCCAGTACCCCCAGTGGATGAAGCGCAGCACCTGGATCGCCACCCCCAGCACGGCGACGCCGACGGCCAGCGCCATGCCACCCATGAGCACAAGGATTTCGAGCGGGAACATGCTCAGCCGGGGGCAGCGCCGCGCCAGGCCTAGGGCGCCGCCTGCACTTCGATCGTGACCGTATTGGACCGCACGCCGTTGGACTCGATGTACACCTCGTATCTCGCCGGCTCCGTGGGCAATCCCACCTGCGCCGCCAGGTCGGTGCTGAACTGCGTGCCGACGCTGATGCCCGGGCTGATCGGGATGCCCTTGGGCGGGCGCGAGCCCGGGATCTCGTCGACCTCGACGCCGGCGCGGGGCGGACGGCGCTTGTATTCGTAGGCCACGCCTTCGTAGGTCTTGCCGGTCTGGGTGTTGACCGCCACGAAGCGCGGCAACTTCTGATTTTGCGAGACGGGGATGATGCCCTGCGCGCATACCGGGATCACTAAGGCGCCGGTGGCCTGCGGCCGCACGCGGGTGGGCGCGGCGATGTTCAGTTGGTCATCGCTGCCGTGGTTGGGCGGGATGCAGGCGTGGTCCAACACGGTGCCGATGGGGGCGGTGGCGAAGGCGGGCGGGTCAATCCAGTCGGTGGTCATGGAAGCGGTCTGGGTAGCGGGTTGAGAGGGGGCGCGCGGACCGCCGACGGTCCGCGCCGACGCGGGCAGGGCGGAGAGCGCGGCCGCGAGCAGCAAAACCAGGGCTGGCGCCGCGCGGCGCCAGCCGTCAGAACGTGGGCCAGCCACCGGACATATCCACTTTGCGGACGGCCTTGGCGCAATGGACGCAGAAGCGGATGCTCATGCAGTCGGCGCCGAACATGACGCAGGCGCCAGTGTCGGCATCGCTGAACCGGTTCGCAGGCAGGCCCTGATGGCAGTGGTTGCCCCACTTGGAATAGAAAAACGGCCCCTTGTCGAGTTTGGACGAGTCCATGTCGGCTTCGTCCGGATGCGCTTGGACCCATTCCGGGCCGCTGGGCGTCATGCCGATCAGGTGGCCGATTTCATGGACGAAGGTCTCCTGCTGGTAGTTCATCGTCACCGGGTCCCAGGGGGACATCGCGGCCACGCACAGCAGGTTGGTGTTGTAGAACGCGAGACCGGCCGCCGCGCTTTCCATGAGTCGCACGCGCAACACGATCTTGCCGGCCGTGGGCACGGGCAGCAGCCCCTCAAGGCGTACGTTCACCGCGTGGCAGGCCTTGGGCTGGGCCGGATCGTAGGGGACCGGCGTGACCCGATCGCGTGACACCTCCGCGCGTCGCACGCCGGCGGCCGGGTCGGTGTACTCGAACAGGCATTCCAGGAACCAGTCCTGGGCCGGATCGATGTTGTACCAGAGGAAGCTGACGTCGCCGGCGGCGTCGGCGAACTGGACCTGTGTGCTGCCGGCGCCCGGGCCCGCGTTGGCGCGGATGTAAAAGGGTTGCACCGGCTTCGGCGTGGCGAGCCGGTCCACGTGGCAGGCCACGATGGTGTACGGCTCGCGCTCGGCGCCCTGCGATTGGGCGTAGACCGACCGTGCCGCGCTGCGCAGGCGGGCATCGTCAGCGCTGTTGTCGTAGATCACATCGTAATTGGCCTGGCCGCGCGTGGTCAGCGGCGGCAACTGCACCACGTCCACGCCGTGCCGCGCGTACTCGGTCGCGGTCGGCTGGAAGCCGTGGGGGCGTTGCATCGGCTCGGGGCCGGGCAGCATGATTTCCTGGATGTACAGGCGCCTGACCGTTTCCACGACCTCGGTGGAGATGATCTGGTTCTTGTCGTTGACCACCTCGAACAGATAAGTGTTCAGTCCGGCGGCTGGCAGCGCGATATCGTCGACGATCTTGGTGCCGTCCGGATCGGTGACGTAACTGTAGGAGCGCTGGTTCGGTTCGCGGTAGAGCGGCTGACGGCTCAGTTCGCGCGCCGAGTACACCGCATTGCCCGGCCGCGGGCTGACCTTGACCGTGAAGCGGTGTTGGCCGGCCTTGTCGAAGCGCACGCGGATCTTGGGCTTGTTGGTCTGGCGGTCCAGGCTGGTGAGCGCCTGGCCGTCGTTCCAGCGTTCCTCGGCCTGCGGCAGGTTGACGTATTGCAGCTTGGCGCCGCTACGCGCCTGGTAGGCCGAGGCCACCGTGGTGGCTGGCCTTGGCGTGTCGCCCGCCGGTTCGCCGGTGGCGCCGCCGGGCACCCGCGCGGCGCCGGGCAGGTTGATGCCGGCCGCTTCCATCACGCGCCGGGCCAGGCCCGGATAGGGCGAGTTGGCCACCGCGGGGATGTTCATGATGGCTTGCGCCACCTTGGGCAGCGTCACGCTGGAAATGCTGGGCGATTGCAGGATGGCGCCCACCACCGCCGGGACCGCGGAGTGGGTCAGCCCCGGCGTGCTGAGAATGGCGCCGGCCACGGCGGGCAGGTTGCCCTGGGTGACGTCCGGCATCGACAGCAGCGTGTTCACGGTGGAGCCGAGCGCCGCGCCGCGGTCGCCCATGACGCTCATGGCCTGGGTCATCATCGGGCCGATGGCTGCGCCCACGCCGCCAGCGGATGTCGACGCGCCCGCCGCGCCACCCGCGGATGCCGAGGCACCCGCCGCGCCAGCGGCACCGTCCGAGGCGCCGGACAACATGCCGCCGGCTTTCGAACCCAGCGCGGCGGCCTGCGATGCCATCGCCGTGGCCTGGCCGGCCATGGCGCCGGCCTGGGAGACCGCGTCGGCGGCGTTGGCCAGGCCGGCAGGCATGGGCACGGCGCTGGCGAGCGCGCCGCCGGCGCCTTGCGTCAGGGACGCGGCGCTTTCACTTACCAGCGATTGCGTGGCATTGCCGGCGGCCGAAGCGGCGCGCCCCATCAGCGACGGGGTGCCGCCGCTCATCAGCGACGGCGTGACCGCGCTCACCGCGGACTGCGCCATGCCGCCGGCCTTGGCCGCGACGCCCGAGACCAGGCCGGAGCCGGCTTCGGTGACGGCGCCCATGGCTTTGCCGGCCATCGCGCCCAGGTCCTGCACCGGCTTGAGCACGGCGCCGGCCATTGACTTGGCTTTGTCCAGCATGCCGGAAGCGGCCGTCAGGCCGCTCGAAAGCGCGCTGGCGCCACCGGCCAGGGCCGAGCCGGGGCCGCCCGCGGAAGTCGCATCGGCGGCGGCCGGCGCGGCGGCTAGGGCGTCCGAAGCGCCAGCGGCATTGAGCGCCTTGCCTGAACCGCTCAGGGCCTGGAGCAGCGCGGCGGGCCGGTGCACCAGTTCGGCCGTCACCAGCATCGGGTCGCCGACCTGGCTGGAGGGTAGCGCGGGCAGGGCGGCCGCGTCGCTGGCCGGGCCGATCAGGTTGTGCGAAGCGCCCTTGACCGAGAACATGCCCGGTCCTTTGAAGAGGATGTCGCCGCCGTCCATGACGATGGCGCCGCCCGCGGCCTGCAAGGTGATGCGGGTGTTCGCCAGGATCTCGATGCTGTCGGTGGTGGAGGTGATGGTGATGTCCTGGCCCGCCAGCATTTCCAGCATGTCGGTGTGCGCGTGGATCGACACCGGCGCGTTGGCGGCGATGGCGCGCAGGCCGCCGTCCTGCACGAACAGGCTGGTGGAACGGCCCGAGGCGCTGGCGAAGGTCTGGCGCGCCGCGACGTGGCCGTCGGCCTGGGTGGTGGCGTGCAGGTTTTCGCTGGCATGCAGGATCGCGCTGGCGGGGGTCGCCAGGTTCAGCGACGAGGGCGCGTCGACCAGCATGCGGGCGCCATCGATGCGTTCGACCGGGTCGGTGCCGCTGCGTTCGTTGGCGCTGGCCTTCACCGCCTGCTGGCCGCCGACGCTGCCGGCATAGCGGCCGTCGGCCTTCGGGTCCAGCGCCTGGATCAGCGGGTTGAATTGTTCGTTGGCCGCCAGCGCGCGCGCCTGGCTCTGCGTGGCCAGGTTGTCGATACGCTGCGCGGCATGTTGCGCGCCGCGCAGCAACAGCAGCGCTTCCTGGGCATCGGCCTGGGTGGAGCGGGCGCTTTCGCGGGCGTTGGCCGACAGCAGCATGCCCTGGCCTGAACGCACCACGGTCCAGGCGTCGGAACGCAGCTCGAAGCCCGTGCCGCGCCATTGGCCGCGCGAGGCGTCGTCGGCGCCTTGCTGCACCAGATAGCCCAGCCCCAATTGCGAGGCGGCGATGGAGCTGGACAGGCGCGTGCGCACCTGGCCTGCGGTGTCGTCGAACAGCCACTGGGTGTGGCCGCTGCCGTCCAGGCCCTGGCTGTGCCAGCCGCTGAGCGTGCCGGGATGGTTGGCATCGGCGTCCACGCCCGCGCTCCAGGGCGGCAGGTCGCTGTCGTTGTACAACTGCGCCACCACCACGGGCTGGTCGATGTCGCCGTCGAGGAATTCCACCACGACTTCGGTGCCCTGGCGCGGCAGGTGGTGCGCGCCCCAGTTCGGGCCCGCTTGCGCGCCGGCCACGCGCAGCCAGGTGCCGGAGCGGTCGTCGCCGGGCGCGTTGCCGGCGTCGTCGCCGTGGCTGCGGTGGCGCAGCCCGCCCGGCAGCGGCCGTTCGCCGCGTTGCCACGGGAACTGCACCTTGACGCGCAGGTCGCGGCCGGTGGTCACGCTGGCGTCCTGCGCCGTCACCACCAGCGCGGTCACGCCCTCGGGGGCCGTGGGCCGGGCGCGCCAGGCTGGCAGCAGCGCGGCGGCGGCCGGCTGCGCGCCGAAGTTGTTGCGATAGGCGCCGTGCTCCAGATCGGGCGTGTCCAGCGCCTGGGCGGCCTGGCTGCCCAGGTTGTTGGCGGCCTCGTGTTCCACCCACAGCAGGGTGTATTGGTTGCCGCCCAGCTCGTCGCCCGGGGCGGCATCGCCCTGCGCGTAGCGGTCGTGCTGGGTCAGCGCGAAGACGTGGCCCGGCAGCATCTGGCGGGCCGTGCCGCCGCCCTCGAATTGCAGCGCGCGCGCTTCGTGCGCCTGCAGGCCGCGGCTGGCCAGCTGCTCGGCCGTGGCATCGTCGGGATGGCGGCCGTGGCCGTCGTAGTCGTAGTCTTCCAGCGGCGGCAGCGCGCCGGCGTCCAGGGCCGATTCGGCATGGGCGCCGTGCGCCAGCAACGCGCGGTCGTTCCAGGCGACGCGGGTGACGGTGTTGGCGCGCAGCGCGCGCGCCGCGCCAAAGCGCGTGACGCTGTCTTCGGATTCGGTGGCGTCGCTGCGATGAAAGCGCAGCGAGGCGGCGGGGTTGGCCGGCCGCGCGGCGCGGGCGTCGAACACCACCAGGCGGTGGCGCGCGCCGCCGCCGTCGGCCTGGCCGTCGCCCTGCTGGTGGTCGAAGCGAAAGCTCAGGCCGGCCTCGGCCATCAACCGCAGCACGAAGTCCAGGTCGGTCTCCCGGTACTGGGTGCGCACCGGGCGCGGCGCCAGCGGTTCTGTGATCTCGAAGGCGAACGCGGCCAGCGGGTAGTCCGCGAACACGTCGGTCAGGATGTCGGTGACCGACTTGTCCTGGAACACGAAGCTGTCGCGCCGCAGCCGCAGCGTGGCCAGCCAGGGCGCGGCGTGCAGGCGGTAGCGCGCCAGCCCGCCGTCGGCGCCCAGCGCATCCACGCCTTCCACCACCGCGTGCCAGCGCCGCTGTCCGCCATCGGCCAGCAGCAGGCCGACGCTGATCTCCTTGCCCAGCAGGGATTCGATATCCAGTTCGGCGGACGAGGACAGGCAGTCCAGCGTCAGCGCGAACAGCTCGGACACGCCTTCGCGCAGATGCATGCGTTCGACGGCGAGCGCCTCGCCCAGCGGGGTGTCGACGCGCAGCAGGCGGGCGTTCTGGGACAGCGAGGCAACATTCAGGCTGCTATAGCCCGCGGGCGGGGAGGAGCGATCGATCATGGTGCGTGGCGGTGTGCGTGAACCTTCAGGGCAGCGAGATGGTCAGGTGGGCGGCGCGCGGCCCGAGCTTGACGATGTCGTGATAGGGCGCCATGGCGGTCTGCATGTCGCCGTTCAGGAAGTGGGCCATGCCCAGGTAGGCCAGCAGGCCCAGCAGGGCGAACAGCGCGCCGATGCTCCACAGCGGCACGTCGCGCTTGAGCGTGTGGGCGATCTTGTCGGGCAGCGGCCAGTGCGGCGCGAAGCCGGCGCGCTTGCCGCGCAGCAGCGCGATCTCGTCGCCCAGGCGCGCGGTCAGGTAGCCGAGTTTTTCCTGGCCCTCGATCATGTACTTGCCCTGGAAGCCCAGCAGCAGGCACATGTAGAACACCTCCAGCGACTGCAGCCGCGGCGCGCCCTGGGCGCGCAGGTCCTCCAGGCGCGTGAAGAAGTTCTCGCCGGCCAGTTGCTCGCCGAACAGTGTCAGTTGCAGCGGTTGCAGCATCCACGCGTCGCGGATCGAGAAGCCGGAGTTCAGCACGGTTTCGTCAACCGCGGCGCAGAACGCGTACTTGGTGGCGTAGACGTCCTCGGCCGGGATGTCGAGCTTCTTGGCGCTGCGTTCGAAGTCCGCGAGGAACTGCTGCACCCGGGCCGAGAACGACGCGGCGCTGGCCGGCTCCTGCCCGCTCTTGAGCAGGAACAGCATCAGGAAACCGTCGTACAGCAGGTCCAGCAGTGACTTGGCGGGACGCGAGCCGTAGAAGTCGGCGGCGTGGGGCGGGAGCGAGGTTGCAGGCATCAGAGAGGGCGCGGCGGTGTTCATGGCGGCTCTTTCAGTGGGCGTCGGGTTGCGTCGGGTCGTACGGGCGCCGGTCAGCGGGTGACGGCGATCAGGTCCAGTTTCAGTTCGGGTATGCCGGCAGGCGCATAGATGGCGATGCTGCGGGCCTGCAGCATGCGGTCGTACAGCGAACCGCGCGTCTGCAAGGCGAAATAGCACGCGCCGGGCTTGACCGGCACCGCCGGCGGCACCTGCGGGGTGTAGGCCAGTTGCACGCCCGGCATGGCCGACAGCACCAGCTTCTCGACGTCGTCGGGCGCGCCGACCTTGAAGCGCAGCGGCACGGTCTCGGCCAGTTCGCTGGCGGGCGTTGCGGCCGACACCGACAGGTACAGCGCGGTGGTTTCGTCGAGCTTGTCGGAATCGAGCCGGCCGACGTGGAACGACGGCCGCAGTTCTTCCAGCACGATCGAGAAGTAGCGAGTCGAGATGACGGTGTCGAGCAGGTCGCGCAGGATCGTGTCGAGCTGCGCGAAGGCCGCGCCGGGCTGCTCGTGGCGATACACCGGCAGGTCGGCCAGCGTGTGCACTTTCGAGAACGTCATCAGCGCGCCGGCCAGCCGCAGCATTTCCTGGAACAGGCGCTCCGGATGCAGTTGCGGGTTGTGGAACAGGTGCGACAGCGCCGAATAGGCTTCGTTGGCGGTATGCAGCAGCCAGAACGAGGCCACGTCGCCCGAGCGGAACTCGATGATGTTCTTGTTGGGTTCGCGGTGAAAGCCGTACAGCGCGTTGACCTTGGCCTGCAGCGCGTCCAGCAGGCGGCGCAACTGCTCGAACAGCGCGCCGCAGGCCTGCACCGTGAGGCTGGGGGCGATGAAGCTGGTGTCCAGTTCGTAACCGGCGCTGGCGGTGCGGCGCACGCGCGCCACCGGCAGGGTCAGCAGCGCGTCGCGCGGTTCGTGCTCGGACAGCAGCCGCACGTTCTTGCGCAGGAACGCCAGGTCGGCGGTGCTGGCGTTGGTGTAGAGGTCCGGCGCCGGGCTGTCCTGGTGCGCGTAGCGGGCATCGAAACCTTGCGATTGCTGCGCGTCGCGGTAGTTGCCGCCGATGTCCTTCATCGGATGCAGGGCCAGGTAGAACACGGCCTCGCTGGCGCCGTCGAGCCCGTCCAGCGCCACGGCCGGCGGCAGGTCGTCGTTGTGCGGCGCATTGTAGATCTCGCCGTCGGGAAAGATCGCCGACAGCTCGGTGGCGCGCAGCATGCCGTTGGCGAGCGCGGCGGCATCGAAGCGCGCCGCGCGCAGGCCCCAGGAATAGGGATGCAGCGCCCGGCTCATCTCCGCCAGGCGGGCCTCATGGTAGGCGTCCTGGCGCTGAAAATGCTGGGGCCGCAGGAACAGCCCCTCTCCCCACAGAATCTTCGCTGAATAACTCACGTTGGCGGGCTCTCGTTATTGACTATCTATATATAAATATAAAGAGGACGTTTCGGTGAACGCATCCGGCTCGCGCCGGATTCAGTTCGGGCATTGCAACGAACCGAGCCGGGACGGATCGAACGCGGGCATGCCTGGCGGCACCACGATCTTGCCGGTGGCGACCGTCATGGCGCAGGCATGCGCGCCCAGGACGATGCCCGTGTCCTCGACCTCTTTGACCTCGAACACATATTTCCAGCGCTGCGGCGCGGGCGCGTAAAACAAGGCGGCAACGGCGATATACGCGGCGCCTTTCGGCACCTTCTCGACGTTTTCGAAACGCTGGCCTGGAGTCAGGGTGATTTCGCGCGACGCGATCAGACTGTCGCCCAATGCCGCCTTTTCCTGCGCAGTATCAACCAATTGCGTGAGCGGTGCGCGCTGAAATGCCTCGGCATTCTTCAAATAGTATGCTTTCGTAACGACGGCGGTTGGCTGGCCGCTGCTCGCATTCAAATTTTCTCCGGCGTGTATCGCCAATTTCACGTCCGTGGGCGCATTCGGGTCCTTTTTCAGGCCCGCCGCATCGAGCGCCGTGCCGGTGATTCCGGCCACCGCGCCAAGGGCGGAAACCGCCGCACAACCAGTAATGACGGGGGCTGCCGCGATAAGCATCGTGGCGGCCAGGCATCGCGATAAATTGAGATGTTTTGACATGGCTCTTTATACCGGATCATTGCGACGGCATACAGATGACGGCACGTTGAGCGACATTTCGGCGTGAGTTACATGACGTAATGCCCTGTAGTGGTGTACTAACAAAAAGTTGTTGAAATACGCGGCCCTTGGTTACATCAGACACGTGCCCAAAAAATGCAACTTTCCCGGTATTTCCTCATAGGTGGCATGGTGGCGTTAATGGCCGGTTGCGCCACCACCAGCAAGCCCCAGACGGACGCTGAATACAAGCAGTCGATCACCCAGGCCACGGAGACGCTGGCCAACAAGGGCGGCGACGAGGCCGTGGCCCAATTCCAGGAAATCGCACAACGCAACCCCTCGCGCGGCGAGCCCTGGTCGTATATCGCCAAGATCCGCTTTGACGAGCAGAAGTACGGGGAAGCCATCGTCGCCGCCGACGAGGCGCTGAACCGCGATTCGAACGATTTCACCGCCAAGACGGTGCGCGCCGTGGGCGGCCTGCGGGTCGCGATGCAGTCGCTGGCGGACCTGCGCGCCGACGCGCTGCTGGCCGGCAATGCCCGCAGCGACGCGGTGGCCCTGGCCGCCGCCATGCGCGAGACGCTTGGCCAGGACGTGTTGTTCCCCGAGGGCCGCAAGCCGCCGCGCGGCGGCGGCGCGCGTCCGCCCAAGCCGCGCAACGACGGCGCCGCCGGCACGGGCACGCCCGCAGCCGGTACGCCCGCAGCCGGTACTCCCACCACGGGCGGCGCGCCGGCCTCGGCCGCCAACACCCCCGCGACGCCCGCGGCCAGGCCGGCGCAGTCTGGCGGCGCCGCCTCGTCCGCCCAGACGCCTCCGCCCGCATCGGGCCGCGCGCCGGATCCGTTCGGCAACCTCCTCAACAAACCCTGATCGGCCGCCGGACCCGGCTGGCCGGGTCCGCTTGCCATCGTCAATACGCACCCGCTTGGAGCCCCCATGGCTAAGAAAGAAAGCGTTCAGAAAAGACTCCAGAAAGTACGCCCGCCGCGCGTCCAGTTGACCTATGACGTCGAGAAGGGCGACGCGATCGAGCAAAAGGAACTGCCCTTCGTCGTGGGCGTGGTGGGCGACTTCAGCGCGCAGTCGGAAGCCGAGCTGCCGCGCCTGAAGGACCGCAAGTTCGTCAACATCGACGTCGACAACTTCGACGACGTGATGCGCGGCCTGGAGCCGCGCGCCGCCTATCGCGTCAAGAACCGCCTGACGGAAGAGGGCGGCACCTTCGGCGTCGACCTGAAGTTCCGCTCGATCGAGGACTTCCGGCCCGAGGCGGTGGTGCAGCAGATCGAACCGCTCAAGGAATTGCTGGAGATCCGCACCAAGCTGGCCGACCTGCGCAACAAGCTGGCCGGCAACGACAAGCTGGAAGACCTGCTGGGCGAGGTGCTCAGCAGCACGGAAAAACTGCAGCAACTGACCAGCGAAGCCGGCAAGGACGGCAAGGGAGGCAGCAATGAGTAATTCCGCCGCTGCGCAGAACGCATCCGCCCCGGCCGCCGCCGCCGACTCGGGCCTGCTCGACCAGATCGTCGAGCAGAGCCGGGTGGCCAAATCCACCGCCGAGCACGATCGCGCCAAGGACCTGATCGGCGAACTGGCGCGCGAAGTCATGAAGGGCACCGTGGTGGTGTCGGACAACCTGTCCGCCATGCTCGACGCCCGCGTGGCCGAGCTGGACCGCCTGATCTCCGCCCAGCTCAGCGAAGTCATGCACGGCGCCGAGTTCCAGAAGCTCGAAAGCACCTGGCGCGGCCTGCATTACCTGTGCCAGGAAAGCAATACCGGGCCGATGCTCAAGATCAAGGTGCTCAACGTCACCAAGCGCGACCTGGTGCGCGACTTCCAGACCGCCATCGACTTCGACCAGAGCCTGATGTTCAAGAAGGTCTACGAAGAGGAATTCGGCACCTTCGGCGGTTCGCCCTTCGGCGCGCTGCTGGGCAACTTCGAGATCACCCGCCAGCCCGAGGACATGTACTTCATCGAACAGATGTCGCACGTGGCCGCGGCATCGCACGCCCCGTTCATCGCCTCGGCCTCGCCCGAACTGCTTGGCCTGGACAGCTTCGCCGACCTGGGCCGGCCGCGCGACCTGGCCAAGGTGTTCGACACCGTCGAATACACCAAGTGGCGCAGCTTCCGCGATTCCGAGGACTCGCGCTACGTCGGCCTGACCATGCCGCGCTTCCTGGGCCGCCTGCCGTACGACCCGAAAGAGGGCACCTCGGTGGAAGGCTTCAACTTCGTCGAGGACGTCGACGGCACCGACCATTCCAAGTACCTGTGGTGCAACGCCGCCTGGGCCTTCGGCGCGCGCCTGACCGCGGCCTTTGCCGACTTCGGCTGGTGCGCGGCAATCCGCGGCGTCGAAGGCGGCGGCCTGGTCGAGAACCTGCCGACGCACACCTTCAAGACCGACGACGGCGAGATCGCGCTGAAGTGCCCGACCGAAATCGCCATCACCGACCGGCGCGAGAAGGAACTGAGCGACCTCGGCCTGATCCCGCTGGTGCACTGCAAGAACTCCGACTACGCCGCGTTCTTCGGCGCCCAGTCGGTGCAGAAGGCCAAGAAGTACAACACCGACAGCGCCAACGCCAACGCGGTGCTGTCGGCGCAGTTGCAATACATCTTCTCCGTGTCGCGCGTGGCCCACTACCTGAAGGCGATGATGCGCGACAAGATCGGCAGTTTTGCGTCCGCGCAATCGGTCGAGAGCTTCCTGAACCGCTGGGTCTCGCAGTACGTGCTGCTGGACGACAACGCGAACCAGGAGCAGAAAGCGCAATTCCCCCTGCGGGAAGCATCGGTGCAAGTAGCCGAAGTGCCGGGTCGTCCTGGCGTGTTCCGGGCCGTGGCGTTCCTGCGGCCGCATTTCCAACTCGACGAGCTGTCGATTTCCCTGCGCCTGGTTGCGGAACTGCCCGCCCAGGCCCAGAAATCGTGATGACCGTCTGATTCAAAGCTTTTAACCGGAGAGTACTTTAATGAAGGACATCTACGTCAAATTCGGCAATCCCGCGCTCAAGGGCGAGTCCCAGGACAAGGACCACCCGGACTGGATCGAAGTGGGCTCGTGGCGCCACGAGATCATCCAGCCGCGTTCGGCCACCGCCTCGACCTCGGGCGGCCATACCGCCGAACGCACCGAGCACGGCGAAATGGTCTTCACCAAGGATCTGGACGTGGTCAGCCCGCTGCTCTACCAGCACGCCTCGGGCGGCACGACGTTTGACGAAGTGACCATCGACTTCCTGCGCGCCGACGGCGAAGGCAACCGCGTCAAGTACCTGGAAATCAAGCTCAAGTACGTGATCATCTCGCGCGTGGCGCCGGAAGTGGTCAGCGAAGGCCTGCCGCACGAATCGTTCTCGCTCAAGTACGCCGCGGTGCAGTGGAAGTACACGCAGCAGAAGGTGGGCGGCAACCAGGGCGGCAATTCCCAGGGCGCCTGGAGCCTGACCAAGAACGACAAGACCTACTCGGTCTGATCCCGACCGCGCGGCAAGGCGAAGGCCGCGGCTCGTCCCCGGGCCGCGGTTTTCCTGAAAGAGGTCCGTGATGAAGGGATTCGAACCCAGCCTGTTCGACAAGCTGTTCGAGGCGGACGGCCCGGCGCCGCACGCGCTGCGCCGCCTGTCGGTCGAGGAAATCAAGGAAACCGTCGCGCGCGACATCGAGGCCCTGCTCAATACCCGCATGGTCTTCACCGAGGCGTCGCTCAAGCGCTATCCGAACTGCCAGCGGTCGATCCTGACCTATGGCCTGTCGGATTTCTCCGGGCTCAGCCTGGCCAGCCACTACGACCGGGAATTCATCTGCCGGTCGCTGGAGCAGGCCATCGCCCGCCATGAGCCGCGGTTGACGCACGTGCGGGTGGTGCTGCAGGTCGACGGCCGCGCCACGTCGGTGCTGTATTTCGCGATCACCGCGATGCTGGACGTCGGCCCGGCCCACGAGCCGGTGACGTTCGACGCGACCCTGCAGCCGTCGACGCTGCAGTATTCGGTCAGCAAGGGCTGGGCCAAGGCCGCGGCGGCCGCCTGACAACATAAACGCACGCGGGCGCCGGCGGCCAGCCGCCGGCGAGGAAGGGAAAGATGGAAGAACTGCTGCCGTACTACGAACGCGAGCTGGGGTTCCTGCGCGGTTCGTCGCGGGATTTCGCCCAGCGCTATCCGAAGATCGCCGCGCGCCTGGGGCTATCGGGCGAGACCTGCGAGGATCCGCACGTCGAACGCATGATCGAGTCGTTCGCCCTGTTGGGCGCGCGCATCAACAAGAAGCTGGACGACGACTATCCGGAGTTCACGGAAGCGTTGTTCGAAGTGATGTACCCGCATTACCTGCGGCCGTTTCCGTCATGCTCGATCGCGCAGTTCGACATGGGCGGGGTGGCGGCGCAATTGACCGCGCCGGTGCGCGTGGCGCGGGGCACCGAATTGAAATCGCACGCCGTGCGCGGCGTGGCCTGCCGCTTCCGCACGGCCTATGACGTGACCCTGGCGCCGGTGGCCATCCGCCAGGCCACGTTCGCCTCGACCGCCAACGCGCCATCGGCCACGCAGTTGCCGCCGGGCGTGACCGGCCGGCTGTCGCTGACGCTGGCCTGCCTGGCCGAGACGCAAAGCTTCGCCACGCTGGCCGTGGACCGCCTGCGGGTCTATCTGCATGGCGAGCCGTCGTTCGTGGCGGCGCTGCGCGACTGCCTGTTCCTGCGCACCGCGGCGGCTTACATCGAAACCCAGCCCGGCCGCTGGAACCGGCTGCCTGACGTGCCGCTGGCGCAAGTGGGGCTGGCCGAGGACGACGCGCTGATCGACTTTCCGGCCAGCTCGCATCCGGCCTATCGGCTGCTGGCCGAGTACTTCGTCTTCTCCGAAAAATTCAATTTCGTCGACATCGACCTGGCGGCGCTGCGGCGCGCGGTCGGCCCGGCGCGCGAATTCACGCTGCACCTGCCGGTCAAGGGGCTGCGCGCCGATTCGAATACCGCGCGCCTGCTGGAGTCGGCGTCGGCGGATAACTTCCGGCTGGGCTGCACGCCGGTGATCAACCTGTTCGAGCAGCGCGCCGATCCCATCCGCGTCACGCATGCGGCGGCCTCCTATCCGGTGGTGGCCGACGCCCGCCGCGCCTACGGCTACGAGGTCTATTCCATCGACCGCGTGCGGCTGGTGCGGCAGAACGCGCAGGGCGATTCGGTGGTGGAGTTCCGGCCGTTCTATTCGCTGCATCACGGCGAAACGCCCGAGGGCGCCAGCCATTACTGGACCGCGCGGCGCGATGCGATGGTGGCCGAGCGCAGCCCGGGCTACGAAATGGAGATGTCCATCGTCGACATCGATTTCAACCCGGCCTTGCCACAGACCGAAACACTGAGCCTGGAACTGACCTGCACCAACCGCGACCTGCCGTCGCACCTGGCGGTGGGCCAGCCGGGCGGCGACCTGTTCCTGGAGGGCGGCTCGGTGGCGCGCGAGATCCGCATGCTGCGCCGCCCGACCCACACGCACCGCTTCCAGCAGGGCCGCGCGGCGCACTGGCGGCTGATCTCGCACCTGGCGCTGAACCACCTGTCGCTGGTGCACAGCGGCCTTCCTGCCCTGAAGGAGACGCTGCGCCTGTACGACCTGTCGCACGCGGCGGTGGCGGCGCGCCAGATCGAAGGACTGGTGGGGCTGGACTACAAGCCCGCGACCCACTGGATGCCCGGCGAGCCATTCGCGACCTTCGTGCGCGGCATCGAGATCCGGCTGACGATCAATGAAGACAACTTCGTGGGCACCAGCCTGCATGCCTTCGTGGCGGTGCTCAACCGCTTCTTCGGCCTTTACGTGCATGCCAACAGCTTCGTGCAGTTGGTGGTGCTGTCGCGCCGCGGCGCGGAAGAAATCCTACGGTGTGCTCCATGCAACGGCGACGCGATCCTAGCGTAATCGAATCGCTGCTGGCCGAGCCGCAGCGCTTCAAGTTCTTCCAGGCCGTGCGGGTGCTGGAACTGTGGTTCGCGCGCCAGGAAGGCACGCGCGCCAAGAATGCCGTGCCGGCGCACCTGCGCTTCGTCAACTCGTCATCGCTGGGCTTTCCGGCCAGCGAGATCGCGGGGTTGACGGCCTTCGACAAGAACGGCCAGGCCCTGCACGACGCCGAGGCGCGCCTGGCGGCGCTGGCGGCCGGCACCCTGGGGCGGGTGGAGATCGAGCCGGCCTTCTTCGGCCTGCTGGGCGGGCAGGGCGCCTTGCCGCTGCATTACTCCGAGATCCTGAGCCACCGCGAAAGCGCCACGCGCGACCGCGGCGCCCGCGCCTTCTTCGACATCTTCTCGAACCGGGCCGCGGCGCTGTTCTACGCGGCCTGGAAGAAGTACCGCATGCCGCTGCGGCACGAGACCGAGCAGGACCATCACTACCTGCCGCTGCTCCTGGCGTTGGGCGGCGTCGGCCATCCGGCGCTGCGCGACCGCCTGCATGCGGGCGAAGGCCGCGTGTTCGACGAGTCGCTGGCGCACTACGCGGCGGCGGCGCGGCAGCGGCCGGTGTCGGCCGCGTACCTGCAGCGGGTGCTGGCCGACTATTTCCAGGTGGCCTTGCGGGTCGAACAGTTCGTCGGCCGCTGGTATCACGTGCCGCCCGAGAACCGCACCCAGTTGGGCCGGCCCGGCGCGGTGCTGGGCGTGTCCGCCATGGCGGGCGACCGCATCTGGCAGCGCGACCTGCGCATCCGGCTGTGGATCGGCCCGTTGTCCAAGTCGGCGTTCGCCGACTTCCTGCCCGGCGGCGCCCGCGCCCAGGCGCTGGAAAAGCTGCTGACGATGTTCGGCGGGCTCAGCTTTGAATACGAGGTGCGCCTGGTGATGGCCAAGGAGGACGTCGCCGGCAGCGCGCTGGGCGGCGACGCCGAGGGCGGCGGCGCGCGCCTGGGCTGGAATTCCTTTCTCTGCACCGAACCGTCGGCGTCGGACCGCGACGACGCCAGCTACGAACTGCACACCATCCACTAAGAACAAGACAACCGAGAACATGGCCACTCCCCTGAAAACCCTGATCGGGAAACTGAACCAGACCTGCCGCCAGGCCGCCGAGCGCGCCGCCAGCCTGTGCATGGCGCAAGGCCACTACGAGGTGGACCTGGAGCACCTGTTCCTGGCGCTGCTGGAAAAGCCCGCCAGCGATTTCAGCATCGTGGCGCGCCGCAGCGGCATCGAGGCCTCGGTGCTGGAGGCCGACCTGAACGCCGAGATCCGCGGCTTCAAGAACGGCAATACCCGCACCCCGGTGTTTTCGCCGCATCTGCCGCGCCTGTTCGAGCACGCCTGGCTGATCGCCTCGCTGGACACGCAGACCACCCGCATCCGTTCCGGCCACCTGTTGCTGGCGCTGCTGACCGAGCCCGATCTGGCGGCGCTGGCGCGGCGCGGCTCGCGCCTGTTCGAGTCGTTCCGGCTGGAAGAGCTGAAGCACGATTTCGCGGCCCTGACGGCCGGCTCGGAAGAGGCCGGCCAGTCCGTCGCATTGGGCGATGACGCCGCGCAGGGCGAGGCCGCATCACCCGCGGCCGCGCTGTCCAAGACGCCGGCGCTGGACCAATACACCACCAACCTGACCGAGCGCGCCCGCGAAGGCAAGATCGATCCGGTGATCGGCCGCGATGCCGAGATCCGGCAGATGATCGACATCCTGACGCGGCGTCGCCAGAACAATCCCATCCTGACCGGCGAGGCCGGCGTCGGCAAGACCGCGGTGGTCGAAGGCCTGGCGCTGCGCATCGTGGCCGGCGACGTGCCGCCGGCGCTGGCCGGCGTGGCGCTGCGCACGCTGGACATGGGCCTCTTGCAGGCCGGCGCCAGCGTCAAGGGCGAGTTCGAGAACCGCCTGAAAAGCGTGATCGACGAGGTCAAGCAAAGCCCCACGCCCATCATCCTGTTCATCGACGAGGCCCACACCATGATCGGCGCAGGCGGGCAGGCCGGCCAGAACGATGCGGCCAACCTGCTCAAGCCGGCGCTGGCGCGCGGCGAACTGCGCACCATCGCCGCCACCACCTGGAGCGAATACAAGAAGTATTTCGAGAAGGACGCCGCGCTGGCGCGGCGCTTCCAGGTGGTCAAGGTGGAAGAGCCCAGCGAGACGCTTGCCGCCAGCATGCTGCGCGGCATGGCGCCGCTGATGGAACAGCATTTCGGCGTGCGCATCCTGGACGAAGCGATTGTGGCCGCCGCCCGCCTGTCGCACCGCTACATCAGCGGCCGCCAATTGCCGGACAAGGCGGTCGGTGTGCTGGACACCGCCTGCGCCCGGGTGGCATTGGGCCGTAGCGCCACGCCGGCCCTGATCGACGACGCCCGCCACCGCCTGGCGCGCCAGGAAACCGAGCGCGCCGCCCTGCGCCGCGAGGCCGCCGCCGGCGCCGCGCAGTCGGCCCGCCTGCGCGAGCTGGACGAGGAGATGGCCGCCACCCGCCAGCAACTGGTCGACGCCGAAGCGCGCCTGGCCCAGGAAAGCGAGCTGGTGCGGCAGATCCACGCGCTGCGCGAGGAGCTGGAAGCCGCGGGCCAGGAGCCCGACGCCGAAGCGGGCGCCAAGCGCCGCGGCGGCAAGGCCGCCGAGCCGACGCCCGCCCAGGCGCAACTGGCCGAGTTGCAGCAGCAACTGCGCGCCCTGCAGGGCGAGGCGCCGCTGGTGCCGGCCTATGTGGATGCGCAGGTGATCGCCGAGATCGTCTCGGCCTGGACCGGCATCCCGCTGGGCCGCATGGTCAATGACGAGATCCGCACCGTGCTGGAACTGCAGCCGCTGCTGGCCGAACGCGTGATCGGCCAGGACCACGCGCTGCACGCCATCGCCCAGCGCGTGCGCACCGCGCGCGCCGGCCTGGAAGACCCGAACAAGCCCAAGGGCGTGTTCCTGTTCGTCGGCCCCTCCGGCGTGGGCAAGACCGAGACCGCGCTGGCGGTGGCCGACATCCTGTACGGCGGCGAGCGCAAGCTGGTCACGATCAACATGAGCGAATACCAGGAGGCCCACAGCGTCTCGGGTCTGAAGGGTTCGCCGCCCGGCTACGTCGGCTACGGCGAAGGCGGGGTGCTGACCGAGGCCGTGCGGCGCCAGCCCTACAGCGTGGTGCTGCTCGATGAAATCGAGAAGGCCCATCCCGACGTGCTGGAATTGTTCTTCCAGGTGTTCGACAAGGGCGTGATGGACGACGCCGAGGGGCGCGAGATCGACTTCCGCAACACGCTCATCATCCTGACCTCCAACGTCGGCTCGTCGACCATCATGCAGGCCTGCCTGAACAAGACCGCCGAGGAGCGGCCGGACCCGGACGCTTTGCAGGAACTGCTGGCGCCGCAACTGTACAAGGCCTTCAAGCCGGCCTTCCTTGGCCGCATGAAGACCATCGCCTACTACCCGGTGGACGACGACGCCCTGGCGCGCATCATCGGCCTTAAGCTGGCCCGCATCGCCGAGCGGGTGCAGGCCAACCACCGCGCCGTGTTCGATTGGGACGACGCGCTGGTCGAGGCCGTGCTGGCGCGCTGCACCGAGGTGGACACGGGCGCGCGCAACGTCGACCACATCCTGAACGGCACGCTGTTGCCGCAGATCGCCGAGCAGGTGCTGGGCCGCATGGCGCAGGGCGAGGCGATCGCGCGCATCCGCGTCACGGCCGGCAAGAACGGCGACTTCCGCTACCGCCTGACCTGAGCCCGGAGCCAAGACCATGCCCCAGGATGCTTCCGGACTGTCCCGCCTGTCGACCGCCGGCATCGCGCAGGCCAACCGCCTGCTGGACCTGCGCACGCCGCTGGGCGATAACCGCCTGGTGGCCGAGACCCTGTCGGCCACCGAACAATTGAGTGGCGGCGCCTATCGCCTGGAGATCACTGCGCTGTCCGACGACGCGCATATTCCATTGAAGGCCCTGATGGGCCAGCCCGTCACCCTGCGCCTGCAGACCGCGCTGGACCGCGAGCAGCCGCGCCTGTGGCACGGCCACGCCACGGCGGTGCGTTTCCTGGGCGCCAACGGCGGCCTGGCGCGCTATGGGCTGACCGTGGAGCCGTGGCTGGCGTTCCTGCGGGCGCGGCGCGACAGCTTCGCCTATCAGGACAAGACGGTGATCGACATCGTCGACAGCATCTTCGGCGACTACAAGGGCCAGGGCACGCTGGCGCCGCAATGGCGCTGGGAGGTCAAGGACCGCGCCGTCTACGCCAAGCGCAGCCTGACCATCCAGTACCGCGAAACCGACTACGCCTTCATCGAACGCCTGCTGGCCGAAGAGGGCCTGTTCTACTGGGTCGAGCATGCCGACGACGGCCACACCCTGGTCATTGCCGACCACAACGATGCCTTCAAGGCCGGTCCGCAGGCCAGCGTGCGCTTTGCGCGCGCCGACGTGACCGAGACCGAAGACAGCATCCAGCGTTGGAGCCCGCGCCAGCGCTGGCAGACCAACGCCGTGCGCATGGCCAGTTGGGACTACCGCAGCGCCCAGGCGCGGCCGGTGTCGGCGCAGGCGGACGCCGGCAAGCTGGCGAACCCGTTGGAGCTGGTCAGCGACGACTACCCCGGCCAGTACGCCTACGAAGACAGCGCGCAGGGCGAGCGGCTGGCGCACAACGCGCTGGCGGCCCTGCGCGTGCGCCAGCAGAGCGTCGAGGGCGCTGGCACGGTGCGCACGCTGGCGCCAGGCCAGCGCTTCACGCTGACCGGCCACTATCAGCAGGGCGGTCCGTCCGCGTTCGTGGTGATCGCGATCACGCACCAGGCCCGCAACAACTTCGACGCCGACCTGGGGCGCGCCGTCAGCGAGGCTTTGGGGGGCGACAACGGCGACGACGCCGATTTCTATCGCAACACCTTCACCTGCATCGGCAGCGACACCGAATTCCGTCCCGCGACGCAGGATGGCCACGGCGAGCGCCTGCATCCCCGTCCCACGGTGTTCGGCGCGCAGACCGCCCTGGTGGTCGGCGCCGAGGAACCGGTGCACACCGACCGAGACCACCGCATCAAGGTGCAGTTCCATTGGCAGCGCGGCAAGGCTTCCAGCAGCCGGATGACGCATCCATCGGGCGATGAGAACGCGCCCGCCAAGGATGAACTGGGCACTTGGGTGCGCGTGGCCGAGCCGGTCGCCGGCGGCGACTGGGGCGGCCATTTCGTGCCGCGCGTGGGCCAGGAAGTGCTGGTGGAATTCCTGCACGGCGATATCGACCGTCCGGTGGTGGTGGGCGCGCTCTACAACGGCGAGGGCGCCGAGGATGCCGCGCACAACAAGGTGCAGGCGGGCGGCGCCAACGCCACCGGCAATGCGCCGGCCTGGTTCGCGGGCGCCAGCGAGGGCCACGCCCACAACGCGGTCATGTCGGGCTTCAAGACCCAGGCGCTGGCGACCAGCGGCGCGGGCACCGGCGGCTACAACCAACTGGTGCACGACGACACGCCGGGCCAGTCGCGCCTGACTGCATCGACCACGCAGGCCGATTCGCGCCTGAACCTGGGCCACGTCAAACAACAGCGCGACAACGAACGCCTGCAGGACCTGGGCCACGGCGCCGAGCTGTCGACCAAGGAGGCCGTGGCGCTGCGTGGCGGCCAGGGCCTGTTGATCAGCGCCGACCTGCGCGAGAACGCCGACGGCGCGCTGCTGGACAGCGCGGAGGCGGCCAAGCAGATCGAGGCCGCGCTCGAGTCAGCCAGGGAACTGGGCGACATCGCGGTCAAGCAGAAGGCTTTCCTGGAGGGGGATCCGCAGGCGCTGCCGGCGCACGAGGCGCTGGAGCACGTGCGGGACGTGGTCGAGGCGACCCAGGACGACCCCCGCGCGCAGGGGGGCGGGGCCAAGGTCGCGGCCTATAGCGAACCGCATATCCAGGTCAGCGCGCCCAGCGGCATCGGCCAATACACCCCGGGCAACGCCTTCCTGGTGGCCGGCGGCACGCTGGCACAGGTGGCGCCGGACGTGAACTGGGTCAGCAGCGCCAACCTGGCGGTGGGCGTGGCGGCCGGCGTGGTGCTGTTCACGGCGGGCCACGAGGCGGGCGGTAGCCGCCCGGTGAAGGACCGTGGCCTGCGGTTGCACGCGGCGGGCGGCAAGCTGCGCCTGCACAGCCAGGGCGCCAAGATGACCCTGACGGCAGAGAAGGCGGTGACCTTTGCCTCGGCCAGCGCGGCCGTGATGGTGCAGGCCAGGCAACGCGTGCTCGCCACCGCCGGCGGCGCCTATCTGCGCCTGGAGGGCGGCGGTATCCAGTTGCACGCGCCGGGCAAGGTCGAGCTCAAGGCGAGCGCGCATAGCTGGGTGGGGCCGCAGACCGCCAGTGGCGACTTGGCGCTGCCCTCGGGGGAATTCAAGGATTGCCCGAGCAAGGTGAATAGCGCCGCGGCGGGAGGGTCGGCCTTTGTTTGATGGAGACTTTCTCCACGACGCGGACCGGGCCGCCTGCGCGCGGCTCTATCAGCAACTGCTGGCCGCGGCTTCACGCCCGCAGCACAGCCGGCTCTATGTGCTGATCGACCCCACTATCGAGGATCCGCTGGCCCATGCCGCGCACCGCGGGCAGGCTGTGGCATTGCCGCTCGATCGCAGCCGCTTCCTGCCCGAGCACTGCCCCTATCTGCTCGAATTGGGCGAGTTCGGTCGCGATGACGCCATCGAGCTGTCTGTCCAGGCGGCTTGCGCGGCCGCCGGTCCTGGACAGACGCATCGGCCGGTCTGTGGCTGGATCGCCAGTCCCTTGGTAGCCTCCGTGCTGGCCCGGCATCTGGCCCGCATGGCGCGTTGCCTCGTGCCGGATCGCGTCGACCCGGTGACGCTGCGCCATTGGGATCCGCGCGTCGCTGAAGTCCTGGCGCAAGTGCTGTCCAGCGACCAGATGGCCCAATGGCTGGCACCGGTCCAGGCCTGCTGGCGGCCGGGCCGCGCCGCCGGCGAACTGGAACTCCAGTACGAACGGCCAGCGACGGCCGGCGTGGCGCAAGCCGGCCCGGCCGCGCCGCTGGTGCTCGATCACGCGCAGTGCGCCGTGCTTGAACGTGCCGGCTGGGTCAACCAGGCGCTCGACGCCTTGGCCGAGGCCGGCCACCACATGGCCGAGGCCGGTCTGCGCGCGCGCGCAGACCGGCTGGTGGCGCGCGCCCAGGCGCGTTGGGGGCTGGAGACGGATACCGACATCGTCGACTACACGCTGCATGGTTTGTTGGTGCACCCGCACTTCGACCAGCACCCGGATATCCGCCACGCCATGGCGACGGTGCAGGCCAACGGCATCGCGGCGGTGGCGGCCCTGAACGACATCACGCAAGAACAATGGAACCGCGTGCGGCAATGGACCGGCGAGGCATCCGAATCGGAGCAGACAGAGGTGAGGGATGGCGGAGCTTTCTAACGCGCGCAGCGCCGCGGCGGCGAACACCTGCGGCGAGACCAAGGGCAAGTGCATCAACTGCGACAAGCAGGGCGGCGTGGCGATCATGCCGCTGGTGCCGGCGCCGTTGCCGCGCCCCATGGTGCGCGAAGCCTGGGCCAATAGCGAGCATGGCGGCGCCAGCAATACGCAATGGGAGATCCCTGCCCATCGCATGTACAGCACCTGGCTGGAAAAAAAGCTGAACGCGCACGCCAAGGTGCGGCTGTTCGATCCGCGGTTCGACCCCGTCGGGCTGCCGGTGGAAACCTATTTCGTGCGCGTGCCCGCGGCCGGCTACCTGTATGTGCTCAAGCAGGACAAGACCTGGGACGGCTACCTGCTCGACAAGAAGGGCTACTACCGCAAGATCCCGGTCGCCAAGATGCCGGAGGACGCCGAAACCACCAAACCGCTGTCCGAGGCCTGCTCGTCGGAGGGGCACAACAATACCGCCACGCAGTTCATCACCATCGATCACGTGCGCAGCCCCAAGGTCTGGATCGCCTACAGCCGCTACGTCTGGGACAGGGAGACCCGCAAGGATTACGAAGACGACAAGGATGGCTGCCGCACGGCGCGGATGACCGAACTGAACCTCAAGGACATTGCCGACGGCAAGGTGGGGCCGGGCAGCACCGCGCCCAACACCTGCAAGCTGACCATGCCCGACATCACGGAGATCGTCGCCGATTACGCGCCGGCGGACGTACAGCGCTGCCTGAACGCGGGGCTGCACAACCCGCTGCAGCTGCGCGCCGAGCCGGAGCCGCAGTTGCTGACGTCGTTCATGTGGGCGGTGAATTCGAAACTACCAGCCTTGCAGTGGGGAGTGGGGCTGGTGCTGCCGGATCCGGTGGGGATCGTGCAGGAGTTGAATCTGCGGCGCAATATCGCGGCGGCGCGGGCGTCGGAACTGGAGGGGGCGCTCGACCCGGAGCGTGCTCGCAAGCGTGTCATCGCCGATATCATCCAAGGGATGTGCTTGAGCGCCAAGGCCAATCCGGGGCCGTTCTGGGCGCCTAATTATGGGCCGGAGCGCTACCAGCGCAATATCGACACCGGCGCATGGCAGAGTTCGCTTGCCGACAGCGAGGGCAGGGTTTCGCTGATGAACCAGATCGAGAGCGTCAGTGCCCTGTTCTGCACATGGATGGGAAGTCCATGCTGGAAGCAGCAGCAGCGTTCGGATTTTCACGACAAAGACGAAATGGCCGGCGTGCGGCGTGAGTTCATGGCTGCATCGTGCGTGGCCGGGTCCGGTCATACGGAACGGGAACGAAACCAGATCTGGGGCGAACTCTGGAAGTTGCCTATCGAATCGCCTGACAATTGGTACTACCGTAGTCTGGCTGCCGGGAACCCTGATTTCCTGAAATTGCTGGCTGACACTTCGTCGGTTGATGAAGCGATCACCACGATCAAGGCTGCGGTCGACATGAGCAAGGAGTTCAGCCAGGAGTACGCAAAAAAAATCGACACTTTGCGTGAAGTCTTGAGAGCCAAGCGCCGTTACAACGAGGCGACTGCGGCGCTCGTGGAAACGGTTTCGGGGCAGTTGGCCAGGCTGCTGGTTAAAGACATCAAGACCTATAACCGGTTGATGCGCGGCGTCGCTATGACCCTGGTGACGCGCGAAGACTTGCTGGTGAAACCAACAATCCTCAGCGGTCCGCTGGAGGAGATCAAACGTTTGGTCGAAGAGGCTGCCACCAAGCCCTTGAAAGGTGCTGCGCCCGTTACCTTGGGAGATGCGCTGCCTGTTGGTCGCGGCTATTTGTCCCAACCGGGCAACCTTGGGCAGAAAGGACTCAGCCTATCGGAGTCTGTTGGAAGAGGCGTCTATCTCGATCTCCCCTCGGAGAAGACGACCATCGCAAGCGTAGTCGCGTTCACGGTCCAGAAGCTGGAACAGGGCCAGACCTTGAGCAGGGCGTTGGCAGGGGGTACGCCACTGCAGGAGCTGGAGTTGCCCATGCGCAATCCGGCCCAGGTCAATCCTTATCTGGAGACGCGAGTGGCCCTGGCTGGTTCCATTGCGGGAACGGTGTTGGGGGCGGGCATTATGTTCTTCCAGGTTCAAGGCGCAATGAATGCGTTGAACGCGATGCTCAAGGAGGACGCGGGCCTCGACGACAGGATGGTGAGCGGCGCGGGAGTCGCGGCCAATGTCCTGGCGCTGGTCAGTGTGGGTATGGACATGTCCACCACGATAGTGGCGTTGGTGTCGCAGACCGCCGCCAAGAAGGTAACCACAATGGGCGCGAGGTTTGGTCTGTTCGCCGGCGTCCTCGAAGGAGGGGCGACGCTGATCGGCGCTTCGTACAAGATATATCAGGGGAAGAATACCCGCTCCGCGTATTGGAGTAGCGCGTCCGGGTTGGCCACGATCATCGCTGGCGGGGCGTCTTATGGGCTGACCATGGCGTCGGTTTCGACCGTTGGGGGGGCGGGCGTGGCCACGGTATTGGGCGTTACGCTGGGCCCGGTAGGCTGGACATTGTTGCTGGTCGCCGCGCTGGGCGTGGCGATCTGGACCGCCATCAATGCGGCGGGTACCGACGAGGGCAACCGTCTCCCGGTGGAGTATTGGCTCGATAGCGGGGTTTTTGGAAAAAAGGAGCAGCTTTCCAACACTCAGGCCAACCCGTTCGCGATCAAGGCATCAGGGGGCCAGAAAGCGGCGCCAGCTATTCCCTTCGCCAATCTTCGCGATGAATTGCAGGCGCTGGAGCGCATTTTGTTGGTGGCGGCAGGCTATCTGATGCCGGGGGCCCGGGGCGGCGGGTATGCTTATATCCATTTTCACGTCTCCGTTCCGCGGTATATCTCGCAGAGCCGAATCAGTATCGAGTTTTTCCGCAACGAGCGCGCTGGTGCCAATACATTCCGCAAGCTGGTGGCAGCCAGGAATGCGCAACAACCCACGGTCACCGATACCCCTTCTTTTATCCCGGCGCCGACGTTCCGGTCTACGGAAATGGAAGTGGATGGATCCAGCAAGAGTGTCAAGATCGTAGGGCTGTTTCAGGTTTTCCAGGGGCAGGGCGGATTCTATTGCATGCGGGTCAAGTATTGGCCGGATGAGCACAGCCGTCCCGAGCTGGAAACGGGCTTTGAGTCTTGGGTATACATTTGATGAATCGAGCCAGCAAGAAGCAATCAGTGGGCAATGAAATTCCGGAAAAAAGCGGAGCGTGGGGCTGGCTGCTGCCCGTGGGAAAAGAGCGTGGAACGTCGACGCCTTCTGGCCATGATCATGTCGTCGAAATATCCCCGGCATGCCTGCGGCTCGTACCGCCCCGGGATTCCATGCGTGGGTATGGGGCGGCGGTAGCCTATCTGTTCGGATTGCTGATGAGTTTCACGGCGATCAATTTCATCGTGAAATTCGATCCCACCGGCCGAGGCTACGGCCAGGATTTCTTCATATTTGCAACGTTGTACGTTGTCCTTGCCTTGGTCGGCCTGATTACCGCATTGAAGCTGACGTTCGCGCTCGTGCCGGATACGGTGATCATCAGTCGCCGTCTGCGCCGCCTGTACGCGTGGGAAAAGAAGGCGGGCTGGATCGCGGTCGACTATGACCAGGCTGTTCCCTATGTTGCCAACCGCATGGTTGTCACCACGACCGGCGCGGGTGCGCTGTATCCCTTGCGTGTGGCGCAGCTGTGGCCGGGGAGCCGTCGTGTCAAGACGGGGGTGACGCCCACCAGTCCGTTCGCCAGTCCGCAGTTGGCGGGGGAGGTCTGGGAATTCATTCGGTGCTACATGGACGGGGAACCGGCACAGGTGCCGCCGGTGGCGCTGATTCCCGATCATCGCGCCAATGCGTATGCGTGGATGGACCGTGAATTGTTCTCGGACTCGGTCGATCGGCGGCACCGCTTGAAGGGAGGACTGCAGTCGGTGGCGTTCTGGTTCTTCGGCAGCATGTATTACGTGCCCAATTGGCTGGAATACTGGATCCGTTGCCACGGCCGCCGTCCGGCGCTGCCGGCGGAGTTGGCCGAGTCGATGAAGTGGGAGGGCGAGAATCCTTATCCCATTATCCCGCCCACGCCTGAAGAGCGCTTGGCGATTGAAGGCAAGCTGCCGCATATGCTGAATCGATGGCGCTTGGTAAGCGTTTTCGGGCTATTGACCTGGGTGGTGTTGCCGGTCGGGTTTGTATCGGTATTCGCGTTTTTCTTGTAGTTGACTCCAAGGGCGTGGGTATGGGCTGAGCGTGAAAAGTAACGGCACGTGATCCAGGGATTTTCTGTCGTCCAGAAGAAGGAGGCGCGTTGTGGGCGGTTGCCGCATCGCCGTCCTGTCGAACTCGATGACAACTATTAGGAAAATGAGAGATGGAAGTACTGCCGGAACGCACCGGCACCTGGGGCTGGCTGCTGTCGGGACGGTCTGGCGTGCAGCCGGCCGCCGAGGGCATGGTTACCGAATTGACGCCGGCCTGCTTGCGTCTGACGGGGCCTTTCGAGGCGTCTCGCGGTTACGTGGCCTGCGTCTCGTTGGCGGCGGCGGTTGGGTTGACATTGCTGTTTCTCACCGCGCTGATCGATCTCCGTATGGGTAGGACCACCCTGGATACGGGCCTTGCGGTCATGATGGCAAGTTATCTCGTCTGTGCGTTGATCGGCTGGGTCTGCGCTTATCGATCGGTTTTTTCACCCATCCAGGAGACCACTATCGTCAGTCGCGCACTGCGGCGCTTGTATGCGTGGGAAAAACGGACCGGCTGGACGTCGGTCGACTTTGACCGTGCGCTGGCTTACGTGGGCAACTATCACGTGGTCACCACGACCGGGGCGGGAGCGGCCTATCCATTGCGTGTCGTCGAGATCGCGCCCGACACGCGCCGCATTCTCAAGGGCGTGGCGCTTACCGCGCCATTCGACCGTCCCGAAGCCGGGGCGCAACTTTGGGAGTTCATCCGCTTGTACATGGACGCCGAACCCGCGGCATTGCCGCCGGTCGCGTTGGTGCCGGACCATCGCGTCAACGCGTATGCATGGATGGAGCGTGAACTCTTTCCCTATGCGATCGATCGTCATCACAGACTGGTGCGGCCGTTCGCGTTCTGGTTCTTCAGCGGCGCCTATTACCTGCCGAATTGGATGGAGTGCTGGATTCGCCGATTCGGACGCCGCCCTGCGCTGCCGGCGGAATTGGCGGCAGTGGCGGGCTGGCAAGGCGACAACCCGTATCGGATCGTCCCGCCGACGCAGGAAGAACTGCTGGCGCGTGCCGGGAATCTGCCGTCCATGAAAAGGCGATGGTGGCTGGCAAGTATTTTCGGTTTGGCGCTCTGGGTTGCCCTGCCGCTGTTTTTCGCGGGCGTCGTGGTGTCCAACTGGTAGGCGGGTATTGACGGGGTCGGTTCCACGCCGGCGGTATGCATTCGATGAGCGGAGTGCGATCGATGGGATATTCGGAATCGGTAGCAATGACGACGGAACGTCATGACAAGGTCCGCAAGCTGGCCGGCAAGATCGCGGGACTGCGCCGCGTCAGGCGCTCGCGTGATTTCGTGATGGAGCAGCTAGGCGGCGGCGTTGGCGCGTCGGCGGTGTCCGCCGGCCTGGCGGAGATGGGGGGCGCGGCCATTGCGATCGCTACCCTCGACAGTACGGAGAAGGCGGACTTCGTGGAGTTCACGCTCGGCGGCGAGCCCGTTCGAGGCTGGTTCTGGCGGTTTCCCTTTGACGAGGGCGATGACATCGAACTGGTGGCCGAGCGCGACGGGCAGGCATGGATCGCCTACGGCGCCCGGCGGCCGGCCGATGCGCTGGTTGCGGTGTATCCGCATTGTTTCGAGGGGCGCCGGGCGCACTACGCTTCCACGTTCCGCTTCTGGGGCATCGTAGTGGGGGCGGTTTTTCTGTTCATGATGTGCCTGGATGCGATTTTCGCAATGTTCAAGGGCACATTCAGCCTGAGCAGCCAGTTGTCGGCGTATGCGGTCTACCTGGCCTATGGGTTGCCGGCGTTGTTGCTGGTTTTCGGGTTCCTGGCTTGGCGCGGCGGTTGCAAGACGGAAGGGTTTGCGCGGATGGCAGAGACCATTTTCGCCGGCTTTGGCTGGCGGGATGCCAGCCGCATCAATTTGCGCAAGACCTCCAGGGCGTTGCGTCGCGACGGTGATGGGCGTGACTATGGCACGCTCTATTTCCGCTACAGGTGAGCGCTTGGCGATTGAAGGCAAGCTGCCGCATATGCTGGGCCGGTGGCGCTTGGTAAGCGTTTTCGGGCTATTGATCTGGGTGGCGCTGCCCATCGGGTTCGTGTCGGTATTTGCGTTTTTCCTGTAGTTGGCGCGTTGACGCCGACTCGCTTGCGCCTGACGCGAGAGTATTCCCCGCTCGGTGCCGGGGGGCGCCTTGCCGGCGTTTTTCCTTGACCCAGGAGGGGCCCGATGGATTTCAACGGACTCATGTCCAAGTTTCCCAACGACCGTCCACTGACGGAATTCGAGCGTGAGCACCGACTGCTGCAGAAAAAGCGGCTGGATGTCCCGCTGCTGGCGCAACTGTGCGTGGTGAGGATGAATTCCAACAGCCTGCTGTCGGTCGACCGTTGGTATGCCTGGCGTGGCTTCGTGGCGCTGCTGGGTGCGATCGGCCTGGCCTTCGGCATCGGCGGCGTCCTGATGCTGGCCTGGATCCTGGTGGTGGACCGGCTGCCCAATGAAAACGGCCTGTGGGAAGCCGTCTTCTTCGGCATGGCCATTTGCGCGGCGCTGGGCGCGGCGAGCGCCTGGGTCGCCCACAAGGAAATGTTCCGCTGGACCTACTATCCCATCGCGCTGGATCGCAAGCGCCGCCTGGTGCATGTGTTCCGGCTGGACGGCACCGTGCTGACCGCAGCGTGGGACAAGATCCATTTCACGCTGGGACGGGGCAGGGGCAGCTTCGGTTTGCTCAACTGGGATATCCGCGGACTGATCCTCGATCAGGACGGGGCCACGGTCAGGGAGACCTTTGCGTTCTGCATCGCCACCAGCCGCATCGAAAACGCATATTCGCATTGGGAGTTCCTGCGCCGTTACATGGAAGAGGGCCCGCAAGCGGTGCTGGACGCGGTGCTGTTCTGCATGCCGGTCGACGGCAAGCGCGAGAGTTTCGCCTTCAGCAAGGAGCGCATCTTCGCCAACGATGCCCAACAGCCGGGCCTGGCCTGCCTGATCTTGGCGCCCGTCAACTACCTGCACGCGATCATGCGTTGGGCTGTCATGCGCACCAGCAGGATCCCGGCGTTTTCGCCCGAGATCGAGGCGACGCTGCGGCCTGAGCCAGGCGATCCGTATGTTCGCGACGCCTCGATGATCCCGGAAGACCTGCGTTAATTAAACCCGGGTAATATTGACGAATAATTTAATCCGGGTAAAAATTACATCCTTCTCCAACCCGAAGGATGCAAGGCATGACCCGATTCGACCTGAACACCGGCGCCACCGCGCCGCTTGCCGATGAAACCGACCTGACCGACCTGCCGGTGACGGGCACGTTGCCGCCCGAGCTGGACGGCGCGCTGGTGCGCAACGGTCCCAACCCCCTGCGCGGCCGTTTCGAGGGCAACGACGTGCTGTCCTGGTGGCCCCAGCCGGCGATGCTGCACGCCATCACCTTGCGGGATGGCCGCGCCATGGACTACCGCAACCGCTGGGCCCGCACCCGCCTGTGGGCGCGCGAATACGCGCCCGCGCTGGCCGCCGACCTGCCCGACACCAATCCCAACGTCAACGTGCTGCGCCATGCCGGCGAAACCCTGGCGCTGGCCGAAGGCGGCGTGCCGCTGGCGATGACGGCGGGGCTGGACTTCCTGGGCGCCTGCGGCCGCCATCCCGGCTTGGCGGGCGGCATGACCGCGCACCCCAAGATCGATGCCGTGACCGGCGAGTTGATGAGCTTTCGCGCCCATTGGGAGCGACCCTGGCTGCGCTATGGCGTGGCGGATGCCCACGGTCGGCCGCTGCTGGACCAGCTGATCGAGGTGCCCGAGCCGTCGATGATGCACGACATGGCCATCACCGCCCGCCACAGCATCCTGCTGGACCTGAACGTGGCCTACGATTTTTCGATGCTGTCGCGCGGCTACCGCATGCCGCTGCGCTGGCACGACGAGCGGCAATCGCGGCTGGGCGTGATCCCGCGCCATGGCGGGCCGGTGCGCTGGTTCGAGGTGGCGCCGTGTTTCATCCAGCACGTGGTCAACGCCTACGAGGCCGACGACACCACGCTGGTGCTGGACGTGGTGCGCTATCCGGAATACCTGCGGCTGTCGCGTGACGGCGCGGGCTTCGTGGACAGCCCGTTGGGGGTGCTGTGGCGCTACGTGATCGACCAGGCCGGCGGCGGCGTCAGCGAGCGCCAGCTGGATGACGCCGGCATCGAACTGCCGCGCATCAACGATGGCCGCACCGGCCATGCCTATCGCTATGCCTACGCCGTGCATCAACCCAACAATCGCGAGATGCGCGGGGTGGTGCGCTACGACCTGGAGACCGGCGCGCGGCAGCGGTACGAGGTGCCGCCGGGCGACCAGAACAGCGAACCCGTGTTCGTGCCGCGCCCCGGCGCGCAGTCGGAGGACGACGGCTGGGTGCTGGTGTGCGTCTATCGACAGGAGGGCGACCGCAGCGACGTGGTGGTGCTCGATGCCCGTGACCTGACGGCCGGGCCGCTGGCCACGGTGCGCCTGCCGCGGCGGATACCGGCGGGTTTCCATGGCGCCTGGCTGCCACGCGAGGCGGGCTGAAGGCGAGGGCGGCGCGGGGAGGGGGCCGCGCCGGGAGGCTGCTTGAGGGCGCCCGCCAGCGGGGCTTTGGGCCGGCATGGCCAGCGTTGCCTGTCGCGGTTGCGAGCGGGAGGTGTCCTAGCGGCCCTTGGCGCGCGCGCCTTTCCTGGCGGGCGCGCGCGACGTCTCCCTGGCCGGCGGCGCGGCGGCCGCCGTTACCTGTTCCATCCAGGCCAGCGTCTCGGTGTAGGTCACGAACTGCTGCAGATAGCCCGGCGACAGCTCGCGCATCAACGACAGGGCGCGGTGCACCAGCTGGTTGGAATTGAGCGGGCCGGCGTTCTTGTGCACCTGCTCCTGCGACTGGCGCACCTGACGGTCGGCGCTCAGGCCGGACCAGATCTCGCGCAGGCCATCCAGCACCGGCATGTCCGGATAGGCATCGCGGCGCGCCTGCGCGGCGATGGCGTCGGGGTCTTCGCCGGGCGCGCCGGGGTAGGCGAGATACGCCGCCAGTTCCGCCAGCGGCCCGCGCGCGGGCTTGGGGGCTGCCGTGGCCGGCGCGGGGCTGGCATCGGGCGTGGCGGGATCGTCCAGCCCTTCGGCTGCGTTGGCCGCGCGGGCCGCGGCGACGCGCGCCGCATACGCCCGCAGCAACTGCGCCAGCCGCTCGTCCAGCCGGGCGCGGGCCGCGCCGGCGTGGGCGGCCGCGCGCCGGGCCAGCGCCTCGATGAAATGGAAACCGACCGGATCGAGCCGGTCGTCGCCGCGCTCGCGCCAGGCCTGCAAGGTGGCGAGCGTGGCGTCGGCGGGCGCGGTATCCGCGCCGGTCGTCAGCGCCGGGCCCAGGCCGCCATCACTGGCCACGCGCGGGCTCCGCACTGTTGGTCGGCTTGGGAATGGGGGTGATCTCGACCCGGCGGTTCTTCGCGCGGCCGTCTTCATCGGCGTTCGAGGCCACCGGCTGCTCGGCGCCGAAGGCGGCGGCGAACACCAGCGACGACGGCACGCCTTCGTCGATCAGGGCGCGGGTGACGGTCAGCGCGCGCTGCGCCGACAGGTCCCAGTTGTCGGCAAAGCGCCGGTTGCCCTCGCGCACCTGCTGGTCGTCGGTGAAGCCGCTGACCATCAGGATCTCGTCATTGGCCTTCAGGTAGGCCGACAGCGGTTCGATCAGGCTTTTCAGCACCTCGCGGCCTTCCGGCTGCAATTGGTCGGAATTGAGCGCGAACAGCACGCTGCCGCTGATGCCGATGCGGCCGTTGACTAGCGTCACGCGGCCGGCCGCCAGCGGCGCGGCCAGGGCCTGCTCCAGCGTCTGGCGGCGCTGGGTCTCTTCCTGGCGCTGCTTGACCTCGCGTTCCAGTTGGGTCGACAGCTCGAGCTGCACGGCCACCACGCTCACCAGGATCAGCACGAAGGCGCCCAGCAGCACCGACATCAGGTCGCCGAAGACGGCCCAGGTCGGCACCGCGGGTTCCACGCCGCCGTCGATGTCCTCGCCCGCGCTCATGCCGCCTGCGCTCCGGCGGTGGCGGCGCGCTGGCTGGCCAGTTCGCGCAGGTTCTCGACGATCTGCTTTTGCGACATGGTGCTCAGGTCGACCACTTCACGCGCCTGCGCCACGTAGTAGGCCAGTTGTTCGTCGCCACGGGCGATGGACTTGTCCAGCGCCGCTTCGATGCGTTCCAGGTGCGCCACGAGCCTGTCGTTGGACTCGCCGAACAGGCGCACCGCGGCGCCGAAGGCTTCGCCCAGGCTGGCCACTTCGGCCGCGCCGCTGGTCACCTGCGCGGCCACGTCGTCCAGGCGGGCGGTCTCGGATTCGACCTGCTCGGTGAACTGCGCGCCGACCCGGTCCAGCAGGTCGGTCGACGACGACACCAGCGCGTCCACCGCGCTGCGCTGTTCGCTGGAGGCGTGGTTGACGGCATCCAGCAGCGTCGCCAGCGTGTCCAGCAGGCGATTGCGTTCTTCCAGCATGGCGTTGTCGTAGGCCAGGCTGTCCGACAGTTTCTGGCGCATTTCGCCGATGACTTCGGCGGCCGCGCGCGGCGCTTCGGAGGCGGCCTGCACCAGTTGGCCGATCTCGGCGATGGTGCCGCTGGCGTGGGCCTCGGTCTGGGTGGCGATGTCCTGCGCGGTCTGGGCCAGGGTGGCGCAGATTTCCTGCTGCAGGGCGGCGCTGCGGGCGCCGGCTTGTTCCCATTCGTGGCGCAGCGCTTCGGCCATGCGGCCCAGCTCGCCGGTCCAGGCGGCCAGGCGTTCCTGGTCGCGCGCGGCCAGCTCGGCCTGCAGGCCGGCCTGCGATTGGCCCAGGGTCTGCAGCAGCGATGCCGAATGCTGCTCGAAGGCGGACGCCGCCGTGGTCAGGGCCTGCTGGTTGTCGCTGGCCAGTTTCTCGTTGGCCAGCTCCTGGCGTATCTGCGCCTCGGTCCAGGCCTGCGTCACGCCGCCAGCCGCCGTTTCCAGGCGGGCCGACAGGTTTTCCAGCAGCGCGGCCTGCGCCTGGGTCTGGGTGGTCAGGTCCTGCGCGGTGCGCTCCAGCAGTTGTTCCAGTGCCTGGTGGCGCGCGGCGGTCTGCTCGCCGGCCTGGCGCCATTCGCGGCCCAGGTCGGCGGCCATGGCGCCGAGCGAGGCGTGCCAGGCGGCCAGGCGCGCTTCGTCGCGCGAGGCCAGGGCGGCCTGCAGCTCGGCATGCGACTGGTCCAGCGTGCGCAGCAGCGACGCGGAATGTTGTTCGAACGCGGCGGCGGCCGTGGCCAGGGCCTGCTGGGTGTCGCCGGCCAGCTTCTCGCTGGTCAGTTCCTGGCGCACCTGCGCCTCGGTCCAGGCCTGGGTCACGCCGGTGGCGGCCGTTTCGATGCGGGCGGCGACCGTGTCCAGCAGCGCGGCCTGCGCGTCGGAGCGGGTCGCCAGTTCCTGCGCGGTCCGCGCCAGCGTCTGGCTGACTTCCTGCTGGCGGGCGGCGGCTTGCGCGCCGGCCTGTTCCCATTCGCGGCCGAGCTTGTCGGTCAGGGCGCCGAGCGTGCCGGCCCACGTGGCCAGGCGCTGCTCGTCGCGCGAGGCCAGGGCGGCCTGCAGGTCGGCGTGCGACTGGTCCAGCGTGCGCAGCAGCGTCGAGGCGTGTTGTTCGAAGGTGGCGGCGGCGGCGGCCAGGGCTTCGCGGTTGTCGCCGGCCAGCTTGTCGCTGACCTGCGACTGGCGCTCCAGCGCCTCGTGCCATTGCGCCGAGACGTTGCCGGCGGCGCTTTCCAGGCGCGCCGACACGTTCTCCAGCAGGCCGGCCTGGGTCTGCGCGTGCTCGGTCAGTTCCTGGGCGCTGCGCGCCAGGGCCTGGTTGATTTCGAGCTGGCGCTCGGCGGCCTGCGCGCCGGCCTGCTGCCATTCCTGGCGCAGGGTGGCGGACAGCGCGCCCAGGGTTTCGGTCCACGCCGCCAGGCGTTGCTGGTCGCGCGAGGCCAGTTCGGATTGCAGGGCGGTGTGCGACTGGTTCAGCGTGCGCAGCAGCGACGCCGAGTGCTGCTCGAAGCTGGCGGCGGCGGCTGTCAGCGCCTGCAGATTGTCGCCGGCCAGTTTCTCGCTGGCCCGCTCCTGGCGGTTCAGCGCCACGTTCCAGGCTTCGGACATGCTGCCCGAGGACGCCTCCAGCCGTTCGGACACGCTGTCCAGCAGCGCGGCCGAGCGCTGCTCGAAGGTCTGCGCGAAGCGGTCCAGCGAATCGCGCAGGTCCTGCGCCAATGCTTCGCTGGCGCGCTGCTGGCCGGCCAGCGCCTGGTTCCAGATGCCGGCCACGTTGCTGGTGGCGGCCTGCAGGCCGGCGGTCATGCCGTCGAGCTGGCGCTGCACTGCCTGGGTCACGCTTTCGTGCAGCGAGGCGGTCTCGCGCGACAGGCCGGCCATGGTGGCCTCGACGGCGGGCTGCAGCGCCGCGCCGGCCGAACGGGCGCTTTCGGCCACGCTTTCCTTCATCGATTGTTCCATCACGGCGGCCAGGCGCGCGTAGGCGGCCTCGGCCTTGCCCTGGAACGCATCCTGGCTGGCGAGCTGGCGCTCGTTCAGCGTGTGGTTCTGCTGCTCCAGGTTGCGCATCATGGCGTCCAGGCGGTCGACCAGCGCGGGCATGGCCTCGGCCTGCCGTTGCAGCACTTCGGCCTGGCGCTGCAGCAGCTTGAAGCTTTCTTCGCGCTGGTGCGCCTGGCTGTACAGGCGCAGCGTGGTGGCCGCCTTGGCGTCCAGCAGTTGCGCCGCCTGGATGCGGTCGCGCCGGCACAGCGCCGCCAGCAGGCCCAGCATGGCGGAGGTGGCCACGCCCGCGATCGAGGTGCCGAAGGCAAAGCCCAGGCCCTTGACCGGCGCGGCCAGCGAGGCGCGGATGGCGGCCAGGTCGGTGGCGCTTTCCAGGGCGGTGCCGGTGCCGCGCAGCGTCACCACCATGCCCAGGAAGGTGCCCAGCATGCCCAGCAGCACCAGCAGGCCGACCAGGTAGGGCGCCAACGCCGGGCCGGGCAGGCCCACGCGTTCGCCTTCGATGCGCAGCCGCACGGCGTTGCGCAGGCCGGCCGGCAATTGGTCGAGCCAACCGCCCAGGCTGGCGGGCGCTTCCGACAGGTTGCCGACCGCGCGTCTGAGCGACGCGGTGGCCTGTTGGTAGCGCAGCAATTCAAGCGCGCCCGCCACGTAGCAGGCGCAGATCAGCAGCGTGACGGCCAGCGCCAGGGGGTTGGTGCCCGCGTAGCCCGCGCCGATCCAGCCGGTCACGGCCAGGCCGCAAATGAAAACAACGATATTGATCAGATACTTGGACATAGTGTCCCGGTTAGCTGGCGCGAAGGGTGGCAAGCAGCCCTTCCACCGGTTGTAAACGAACATCCAATTCGGCCAGCAGCACGCTGCGCATATCCTTGCGGAACGTCTCCAGCCACGCGCCCGGCGTGGGCGCGGATAAAGCGGGTTGCGGCGCCGCGCAGGCCGCCGCCTGCGCGGGCGCGGCGGCGGGAGCGTCGTCCGTTGCGCTGCCCCCCGGCGCGGCCGGCGCCTGGGCATCGGCCGCCGGCTCGTCCGCGGTTCCGGCCGGGACCCCGGTCTCGGCTTGCGCTTGCGCCGCCGCTTCCAGCGCGGCCTGTTCGGCCAGCCGCAGCCGGTCGAAATGCCCCTGCAGCAACTTCGGAATCGCGCCCAGCAGCGTCCGCTCGCGCGGCAGCAGGGCGCGGTCCATGATGGCGTCCACCACCGCCAGCCGCGTCATCTCCGGCGTTTTGGCCGCGAGCATGCCGCGCAGGCGGCTGCGCAGGTTGCCGATGCTGGTTTCCATCGTGTGCTGCAACGACAGATAACGCTGACGAAAATTCGAGTAATCGGCGTCGTCGGCCTGCAGCGCCGCCACCTTGGCGGACACCTGTCCCGGCATCTGCCGCTTGGCGGCCGTGGCCGCGGTGTCGCTGGCGATGGCATCGGCCAGCGTGGTGCGGACGCGCTCGCACTCGCGCTCCTCGGCGCTGCTGAACTGGCGCGCGCCCGGCGCGATCGCCGGCGGGCGGTTGTTCAGGGCGGCGGACAGGGCAATCGCGTCGGTCCAGCCGAGCCACTGGCTCAGATGATCCGACAACGGTTGCCGGGATTCCGGCACGTCGACATCCGTCAGGCGAGTCAGCAAGCGAATGAGCGTCGGGCCGCTTAAACCTGTGCGCTGTGGGGCTTGCAACATACCACCAGAGTCAAAAAGGGGGGAGTTTACACGCTGGCGGGGGCTCGCTGGGTCGGAAAAGGGCCGCCGCGCCAATGCCTGCAACAATTTGTCAGGACGGCGCGGCGGCGCGGGACACCGCGGATCAGCGGGATCAGGGCGGATCGGGGCGGATCGGGGCGGATCAGGCGCTGGCGCGTGGCCGGCGCACCGCGCGCACCCGGCCGCTGCTGGCGCCGCCGCAATAGAGCACGTCGCCGCCGTCCGACTCCAGGCCGGAGACGTACACGCCGGGCGGCATCGCCAGTCGTTCCAACACCTCGCCACCGGCCGGGTCCACCCGCCGCAGCTCGCTGGCGTCGTCCTCCCAGGTGCCGTGCCACAGGTCGCCATCGACCCAGGTGACGCCGGTCACGTAGCGGTCGGACGCGATGGTGCGCAGGACGGCGCCGGTGGCGGGATCGACCTGGTGGATCCTGCGGTCCTTGTAGCGCGCGATCCAGAGCATGCCTTCGGCCCAGGTCATGCCCGAATTGCCGCCGCCTTCGGGCGCCGGCACGGTGGCCAGCACGCGGCCCGATGCCGGGTCGATTTTCTGGATGATGCTGTCGGCCAACTGGTAGAGATGCTTGCCGTCGAAGGCGGTGCCGGCGCGGGCGATGACGTCGATGGTACGAACCACGTCGCCGCTGGCCGGATCCAGCGCGTGCAGCTTGTCGCCGACCGCGATCCAGATGCGGCTGCCGTCGTACGAGACGCCGTGCACGTCCGTGACGCCGGGGAAGGGGCCGTATTCACGGAGAATTTCTGCGGGCTTGGTTTTCATGACGCTGTCCTTGTTGGGAGGGGTGACGTCTCCATGCTAGGCATTCGGCAGCGGGACCGGGAGTAACAATGTCGTCGCGAAACCGGGCAGGGGCGGCGTGATCCAGCGCCGCGCCCGGCCCTGGCCGAACGAATGCGCCTGGCCGGAAGCCGCCAGCGCCTCCAGGGCGCGCTGCACCTGGCGCTGACTGGCGCCGGTGGCCAGCGCCAGCGCCGAACTGGACCAGGCTTGGCCGTCGGCCAGCAGCGCCAGCACGGCGGCGTGGCGGTCCCGCACCGGCGGCGTCAACACGGCAACGGTGTGCGCGGCTGGCATCAATGCAAAGCCTTGCCGCGTTGCCCGGATTTCTGCCCACGGCGCCAGGGCCGCCCGCAACCGGCCGATTTCCACCCGCAGCCGCGCGCGGTGCGAGTCATCGGGATGGCGGGTGCGGAACGTCTGTGCAATCAACGCGTCGCGCGGCGCGTCGTCCGGCCACGCCTGGCCCAGCGCCTGCGCCAGGGTGAAGAGCACGGGCCGGCTGGCCAGGGGCAGGGTGCGGCCCGCGCCATGCACGGCATAACGGCACGCGTCGATCACCAGCGTGTCGGACGCGAGCAGCGCTTGCACCTGCTCCAGGCGCAGCACCTGCGTGTCGCCGGCGCGCTGCAGGTGCGCGGCCGGCGCTTCCAGTACGAGCGACGCCTGGCGCACCTCGGCCTGCAGCGCCGGGATGCCGGCCGCTTGCGCGGCGCGCGCGGCCAGGTCCAGCGCGGCGCGTGCCGCCGTGGCTTGGAGGCGCCGCAGCGCAATGCCGGCCAGGGCCAGCTCGTGCACCGCTCGCAAGGCTGGCGGAAAAGGGGCGGGATTCAGTTCCGACAGCACCTGCTCGGCCTGCTCCAGCCGTCCCATCAGGATCAGGCGGCGGCCGGCCAGATAGCCGGCGTAGGCCGCATTGCGCCGGTCGCCATGTTGCTCGAGCGTGGCGCGGGCGGCGTCGAGCGCCGTCTGTGGCCAGCCCAGGTCGCGCGCGGCCAGCGCGATCTCGGCCTCGGCCACCACGCAACGGGCGCGCGCCACCGGATCCTTGGCGCCGAACGCGCGGGCGGCGCGGCGCACCAGCGGCCGGGCGCGTTCGAAGTCGCCCAACTGCGCCAGCGCGATGCCGCGCAATGCCAGCGCCGGCGCATCGTCGCGCAGCGCCACCCGGCTCAACGCGCCCAGCGGATCGCCGCTGGCCAGCGCCCGCGCCGCGGCCATGATCAGCCCGTCCATGACGCTCCCGCCATCGTCCCCGCGCCCCGTTGCCACGTCCATTCGTGGATGCCGCCAATCTACCACCGCGCCGCGGGCGCGGGGAGTTCGTCGGCGATGCGGCAGGGCGCCTGCGTCTGCCGTGGCGTCGTCCCCATCCCCCACGGGTAGAATCCGAACCGGCATCTCCCAGGAAACCTGAACATGAGCGAGCATCATTTTTCCGCCGACGACATCCAGTCGCTGCGCCAACACGGCATTGCCCTGTTCGCCGATCGCGTCCTGATCGCGGTCCAGCCGCCCCTGGACGAGGCGCGCATCGACGAGATCGAAGCGGCCTGTGCCGGCCCCTTGCCCGATGCGCTGCGCGACTTGTGGCGCCTGACCGCCGGCGGCGAACTGGCCTACGACCTGCATGCGCGCATGGACGGCAACGAAGAGGCCCTCAGTTGGTCCGAGCTGTTCTATGACGGCAGTGACCAATACCGCGACCTGGCGGGCTGGATCGAGCACGAGCAGGAATGCGCCGAAGAGGCCGCCGCGGAACGCGGCGAGGCCTGGGACGGCAAGCTGCGCTATCTGCCGATCGGCGGCTTCGAATACTGCGACCGTATCTATGTGTGCGTGGAACCCGGCCCGCGGGCCGGCAGCATCGTGGCCTGGAAGCAGGGGCTGCCGGGCTGGACGCATGCGTTGCAGCAGGACGCCATCGCGACCGTCGCGGCGGACCTGCACGCGGCCTTTGCCGCGCTCTACCTGGAGCAGGATATCGACGACCCCGACAGCACCGGCATACGGGTGCTGGAATACCTGGACGAGCGCGTGGCCGATCACGGCATGCCGCAGGCTCTGGCGGACAAGCTGGCGGCGTTCTATCGGCGCGCGCTGGTGGACTGGCGCGCGCCGTTGGCGGCCGGCACGCTGGGCCAGTCGCCCACGCTGGCCAGGCTGGCCTTGCGGCATGCGTTGGCGCATGATGACGGCGCGCTGGTGGCGCACTTGGCGGCGCAGGGCGTGGGCTTTGACCAGCCGTTGCGCGGCAGCGCGCTGGCGCTGGACGTGGCGCTGACGCAGCATGCCTATGCGGCGGCGCGGGCGCTGTTGCGGGCCGGCACGCCGGTCAGCGCGGAGGCGATCCATCGATTCGATCGCAAGCCGCCCGCCGATCTGGTGGCGCAGTTGCTGGCGCGCGGGGCGCGGGCCGACGGCCTGGGTATGGCGCGCTGCGTGGCCTGCGGGTCGCCCGAGGCCGCGCGCGTGATCGCCGCCGCCGCGGGCGAGGGGATCGCGGCGGCGTATGCCGAGGCGCGCGACGCGATGGCGGCCCGCTACGAGGAAGACCTGCGCCGCGTGCGGGCGGGCAAGCTGGGCCATTACCTGGGCGTGGACGGCCTGGCCGAACGGGTGGCCAACTTGCGCGCGTTTGTGCTTTGAGTCGGCCCCGGGCTAACGCGAGCCATCGCGCCAGGCCGCCTCGGAGGATCCCAAGGCGCTTGCCGGGTAATCCCAAGATTGCGGCGTGTCCGCGATCCGCAGCGGCGGCTTGACGCGCCTGATCGGGCCCCACGCGGTTGCCTCGATTTGTTCGGACCAGTCGGCTGCGCTTTCCGGCGCCAATGCCGGCCCGCCTTCCAGCAAGCCGCCATGCGCGACCAGCAATTGGGCGCTGCGGGCGAGCGACGCGCGCGTGGTGCTGCCCGCGCCGGTGGCCAGCCGTTCGGTCAAGCCCCGGATCGCCGCCGCCGCCATCAGATAGCCGGTGCCGTGGTCCAGCGCCTGGCACGGCAACGGCACCGGGCGGTCGCCACCCTTGGCGCGCATGCCGGCCTCGGCGATGCCGGTGCTCATCTGCACCAGGCTGTCGAAGCCGCGGCGGCCCCGCCACTCACCGCTCCAGCCATAGGCGTCCAGCGATACGTCGACCAGCGTCGGGTTGAGCTGGCGGCGGCGCTCGGCGTCCAGGCCCAGGCGGGCGAGGGCGTCGGCGCGATAGCCGTGGATCAGCACGTCGGCCTGGGACAGCAGGCGTTGCAGCGTGGCCAGCCCCTCGGCGGACTTGAGGTCCAGGCGCGCGCAACGCTTGCCCAGCACGACCTCGGGCACGGTGCCGGGCTCTTCCCAGCCGGGCGGGTCGATGCGCAATACATCCGCGCCAAAGCCCGCCAGGAAGCGCGTGGCCACGGGGCCGGCCAGGATGCGGGTCAGGTCCAGCACCCGCAGACCCTGCAACGGACGCTGGCGCGAAATGCGCCAAGCAGGGCGGGCGCCGCCGCCGCTGGCGGCGCGGTGCAGCAGGGGTTCGGCAGCAACGCTTTGGCCTTGCGGATGCTGGCGCCAGGCGTCCAGGCCGCGCATGGCGGCGGCGCAACCGTTGTGTTCGACCACCGCCGCTTCCAGTTCGTCGGCGCGCCAGCCTGCCACGGCGCGGGCGACGGCGTCGCGGTCGGCGGCCACGCCCAGGACCGCCAGGGCGGCGTCGCGATGATGGGGCGCGTTGGTGTGCAGCCGGATCCAGCCGTCCGCCGCGCGGTAGTCGCCGGCGACGGCGTCCCACAGCGGCGGCATGCTCCAGCCGATGGGGCGCAGGCTGGTGCCGAACCAGAAAGAGGCCAGTCGTTGGTCGACCTCGACCGCCGGCACGGCGGGCGCACCGGCCGCGCCTGCGCCGGCCGCGACGAATTCCGCCATGGCCAGGCCGGCGGCGCCGATCGCGGCGGTGGCGAATTCCGTGACGGCGAAGGCCGAGGGCAAGGCGCCCTGGCCGGTGATGGCGACCTGGCTCAGCAGGGCGGGATCGCCGCCCGCCGCGAGCCAGAACTGGCGCAGGTAGTCGGCGGTGGCCGGCGAGGGCGGGAGGGAGCGATGGATGGCGGACATGTGGCTTCCGGGTCGTTGAGGGATGACGCCAGGATTCATCTTGCCGCATTAATTGTCAATATTGATTAATATAATCAACCCATTGCCCTCGTTCCCCGTCTCGGAACCCATGCCCAATTACCTGACCTCCGCCGCCGCGGCCACCCGCCTGGGGGTGTCGCGCCAGACCCTGTACGCCTACGTCAGCCGGGGATTGCTGCACGCCGAGACCGGCGCCACGCCGCGCGAAAGCCGCTACCTGGCCGAGGAGGTCGAACGGCTGGCGGCGCAGCGCACCCGTGGCCGCAAGCCGAAAGAGGTGGCCAAGGCGACGCTGAACTGGGGCCTGCCGGTGCTGGAGTCGGCCATCACCCTGATCGAGGATGGCCAGTTGTTCTATCGCGGTGAAAACGCCGTGGCGCTGGCGCAATCGTCCTCGGTGGAAGCGGTGGCCGCGCATCTGTGGCAATGCGACCAGGCCATGGCGTTCGGCGCGGCCGCGCCGGGGTTGTCCGAGGATCTGGCGGCGCTGTTCGCGCGCCATCGCGGCCAGCGCGCCGAGGCCGCGCTGTTGCCGCTGTTCACGGCGGCCAGCGATGACGATGCGACCGCGTTGTGGCAGCGCTCGCCCGAGCGCCAGGCGCAGGGCTGCGGCGCGCTGGTGCGCACGCTGGCGGCCTGCCTGCTGCAGACCGCGCCGGACGACGCGCCGATCCACGCGCAGTGCGCCCGCGCCTGGGGCGTGGACGCGGCGGGCGCGGATCTTATCCGCATGGCGCTGGTGCTCTGCGCCGACCACGAACTGAACGCCTCCAGTTTCACCGCGCGCTGCATCGCATCCACGGGCGCCAGCCTGCGCGCCGGCATTGTCGGCGGGCTGGCGGCGTTGACGGGCGGCCGCCACGGCGCCACCACGGCGCGCGTCGAGGCGATGTGGGAGGAACTGGAACGTGGCGACGGCGGCGCGGACGCCGGCCAGCGGCTGGCGCGGGGCTTGCGCGAGCGGCTGGCGCGGGGCGAAGACATGCCGGGTTTTGGCCACCACCTTTACCCCGCGGGCGATCCGCGCGCCAGCGCCTTGCTGGCGCGGATACTGCCGCGGCGCCCCGAGTGGGAGACATTGATCGAGCAGGCGTTCGAGCTATCGGGGCAGCGGCCCTCGGTGGACTTCTCGCTGGTGGCGGTGCGGCGCCATCTGGGCCTGCCGCCGGGCGCGGCCTTCGGCCTGTTCGCGCTGGGACGCTCGATCGGCTGGCTGGCGCATGGCCTGGAGCAGCGCGGCAGCCCCGATGTGATCCGGCCGCGCGCGGCTTATACCGGGATTCGTCCGGACGCGGCCTGACGGCGGCGCGGTGGCGCGCGCCGCCGGCGCGTCAGGCCTTGGACAAGGTCACCTGGCCGAACGTCATCCAGACGTGGGCGGTCTCCGAGGCCTGCGCGCGGTACGAGCCGCTGGCCTCGCCCAGCCGCATGGCCACGGCGGTGAATTCCCAGGCCAGGGCGTCATCGCATGGCACCTTGCGGTGGGTGTATGCCTCCAGGCCGTGGGCCTTGCCGAAGGCCAGCGCCAGTTGGGCGTGTTCGGCCAGTTCGGCGGGCACCGACGGATGATCCCAGCCCCACAGGAAGCTGCCGTCCTCGCTATTGGAGGTGCCGACGATCTGCACCGGCGCTTGCGCGGTGATGCCGCCGGGCAGTTGGAACACGATCAGGCCGCTGTCCATGTCCACGGACCATTGCTCGGCCTCATCCAGGTGCCAGGTGGCGCAGTGCGCCGAGGTGGCGGCCCGCATGCCTTCCAGGCTCTGGGCGATGTAGTTGGAAACGTCGAAGGGCTGCGTGGTGTCGGACATGCGGGGCTTTGCGGGTGATGGAAAGGCGATAGGGTACCCGCAAAGCGCTGGCCGGCGCATCGCTCATGCGCGACCGGACCGCCGCGATCGCGCGGCGCCATGCCGAAGCGGGTGAACGGCGGCGTTCAGGTCGGCGATCAGTGCCCCGGACGCGCCAGCACGTAGACGCGAGTGTGCGGCCGTAGTGCGTTCGATCCAGCGGTTCCTGGCGGTGTTCAATACGTCAGCGGCGCGCCGGTCACGACTTCGTACAGGAACCGGTCCAGCCGCTCGGTCTGGCCGTCCGGCCGGTCGAAGAAGGGCGCCTTTTCCAGGGCCGGCAACGTGGTTTCCAGATAGGCGTGGATCAGCGGGAAGCGCGGGCCGTGCTTGGCCTCGCCGGCCTGCATCTTGATGGCCAGCAGCGCGTTGATCTCGTCGCGCAGCGCGGGGTCGGTGACCATGGCGTCGGCCAGGTCCGCGAAACGCATCGGCGGGATGCCGCGGCCGCTGTCGATCCATTGCGCGGCCAGCACCGGACGCAGCACGTACAGGTATTTCTTGAGCCGCACCGTGTCGCCCTGCAGCGATTCGCGGAAGTTGCGGCCGGCCATGGCCACGTAATGCCAGCGGCCCTTGATGTGCGAGAAATACTCGCTGCGGAAGTGCCGCAGCCAGGCGCTGGTGGCGTCGTCGTGGCGATACAGCACGGGCGAATCCAGCCATTCGAACAAGGTCGGGTTGGAGCCGCGCAGCAGTTGCAGCGCCTTGCGCAATTCCCAGCCGGACACGTCCAGCTCGTCGTCGATGGGCAGCTCGATCACGTCGCGCTGGGGCACCACGCGCAGGTACCAGTCCAGCTTGTGCACGTACAGGAAGCGCACGTCGTAGTCGCTGTCTGGCGAGGCGAACCCCCAGCCCCGGCTGCCGGATTCGCAGGCGAGCAGGACGCGGACATCGTGACGCTGTTCGATGTGTTCCAGGGTCGCCATGACGCGCTCGCGGATGGCCGGGTCGATGGGGTGGGCATGCAGAATCGAAGTCATGGTCCGGATGCTAGCACTTCGCCAGGCGGGCGCCGCGCGGGGCGATCGCTCGGCGGGATGTCGCCATGGCCTGCTCGTTTGTCCTGTATAGTTAGGTGCCTTATCATATGCTGCCGTATCAACTGCCGGAAATCCCATGCCACCCGCCATTCCCATCATTTCCGCCATGCTGGAACCCAAGCACCACGCGCTGCTGGACGAGGCCGCCCGCCGCGGGCTGCAATCCGCGGACGGCATGCGGTTGTGCCTGCAGGTGCTGGCTCTGGCCGGCGCCATCGACCGCGATTGCGCCGCGCGCCTGGCGCCGCGGCAGTTATCGGAAGGCAAGTTCGTGCTGCTGTTCCTGCTGCACGGGCAGGCGGGCGGTCTGTCGCCGCACGAACTCGCGGCGCGCGCGGGGGTGACGCGCGCCACCGTCACCGGCCTGCTCGATGGACTGGAGCGCGACGGCTTCGTTTCGCGCCAGCCGGGCCAGGACGACCGGCGCCGGATCGCGGTGGTCCTGACGCCCAAGGGCAAGACGGCGGCGGCCAGGTTGTTCAAGGAGCACACGCAGTGGATCGGCTCGTTGTTCGACCCGCTTTCGCCGACCGAGCGGCGCCAGCTCGGCGAGCTGCTGGCGAAGGTATGGCGCGGCACCGACAGCGGGCGCGCGGCGTTGGCGAAGGACGCGCCATGAGCGCCGCCCGTCGAGGCGTCAAGGACATCGGCGCCGACCGCCTGGCGCGGCTGAACGCGGGCGCGCCGGCCACGCACCTGACCGAGTGCCTGGCGGTGGACTTTGCCGTGTTGATGCAGGCGCTGGCGCCCGAGGTGGGCGCCGATGGCATCGCCGCCATGCGGGCCGCGGCGGCGCTGGGCATCTCCAGGCGCATGGCGGTGGCGGCGCGCATCCTGCATGAACGCCTGGGCCCGGCCGGCTGCGCGCGGATGGCGGCGCAGGCCTCCGACACCGCGCGCGGCTGGGCTTGCTTCATGATCGGGGCGGCGCCGGATGTGCCGCTGGCGCAGCGCCTGGCGCGCATCCGGCCGTTGGCCGACGACGCGCACTTTGGCGTGCGCGAATGGGCCTGGCTGGCGCTGCGGCCGGCGTTGACGGCCGACCTGGACGCGGCCATCACGCAACTGCAACCCTGGACGACGTTGCCGTCCGAGCGCCTGCGGCGCTTTGCCAGCGAAGCGCTGCGGCCGCGCGGCGTCTGGTGCGCGCACATCGCCGCGCTCAAGGCGGATCCGGGGCGGGCGCTGCCGCTGCTGGAGCCGCTGCGCGCCGATCCGGCGGTCTACGTGCAGGATTCGGTGGCGAACTGGTTGAACGACGCCAGCAAGGACCAGCCCGACTGGGCCCGGCGGGTGTGCGCGCGCTGGCTGACGCACAGCCCGGTCGCGGCGACGCAGCGCATCTGCCAGCGGGCGCTGCGCACCATCGGACCGTAGCGCCGATCGTTGCGCCGCAAGCGCGGCCATCGGTGTCGATAATGCGTTGGCCGCGTGCGGCTCAACCCTGCGCTTCGGCCGCCAACGCGGCCTGCACGGCGGGGCGGGATTCGATGCTGCGCTGGAATTGCACCAAGGCAGGCCAGCGTATCAGGTCCACGCCGAGTTGCGGCGCCCAGCACAGCACCGCGTACAGGTAGATATCGGCCACGCCATAGCGGTCCTGCACCAGGGCGTGCCGCGCGTGCAGCGCGGAGGCCACGTAATCGAGGCGTTTTTCCAGCCGCGCCTGCCACCACGTGCGCGCAGCCTCGGGCAGGTCGCGATTGAACAGCGGGCCGAATCCGCCGTGGATCTCCGCGGAGATGAAATTCAGCCATTCATGCAGCCGGTTGCGGGCCCAACTGCCGGCGGGCGGGACCAGGCCGGAATCGGGACGCAGGTCGGCCAGGTACAGGCTGATGGCGGGGCCTTCAGTCAGCACCTCACCCCCCTCGACCTCCAGCGCGGCAACGTAGCCCTTGGGGTTGATGGCCAGGAAATCGCGGCCGTCCGCGGTGCGCTTGGCGCGGTTATCGACGCGGATCAGGTCGAATCGCAGGTCCAGTTCGCGCAGCAGGATGTGGGGCGACAGCGAGCAGGTGCCGGGGGCGTAGTAGAGCTTCATGGAATCGTTTCGGGGGTGGCCCGATCTGGGGGAAAGGACGCCCAGGATCGCTCGGCCTGGAGTATTCGTAAAATTACTTCTTCAGAAATAAGGAATAAGTTGAGCTACTTCCATGATGAATCTGATCCATTGGCGGCTGCTGCTGGCGGTGGTGGACGCCGGCAATATCACCCATGCCGCGCGGCAGGTGGGCATGACGCAGTCGGGCGCGAGCCAGGCCATCGCCCAGCTTGAACATCATCTGGGCGCGCCCCTGTTCACGCGCGAGCGGCGCCAGAGCGTGCCGACCGCGCTGGGACTGCGGGTGGCGCATGAGGCCCGCGCCATGCTGGGCTCGCTGGGCCGCATCCAGGCGCTGGCGCGCGAAAGCGCCGGCGTGGCCGGCGGCGTCCTGCGGCTGGCCAGCTTTCCGATGGTGTTCTCGACCATTCTGCCGCCGGTGCTGCGACGCTTCCGGCAGTTGCATCCCGCCGTCGAGGTGGTGCCGTTGGAAGCCAGCGACAGCGAGATCGAGACCTTGCTGGCCGCCGGCACCGTGGACGTGGGCGTGGTGCTCAATCCGCCCGCGCGGCGCGGCGCCTGTCCGCTGGGCGAGGACGACTGGGTGGCGGTGCTGCCGGCCTCGCATCCGCTGGCGCGCGGCGCGTCGGTGACGCTGGCGCAACTGGCGGCGCAACCGTTCGTGCTGGCCACGGGCGGTTGCAGCGTGCACGCGGCCAGCGTCGCGGCGGATGCCGGCCTGGCGCTGGCCGACGTGCGCGCCACGGTCATGGAATGGTCCAGCGCCTACGCGCTGGTGCGCGATAACGTCGGCGTGGCCCTGGTGCCCGAACTGACGCTGCCCGAGAATCGCCGGGGCCTGCGGGTGATGCCCCTGGCCACGCCGGTGCGGCGGCGTTTCGCGCTGGCGGCGTCGCCGCAGGCCGCCAGCGCGCCGGCGGTGCTGGCCTTGTTCGAGATGTTGCGGCAGGATGACAGCAAGGCCTGAGGGCCGGGCGCGGGCCGTTGCGCGCCGTCATCGCGGCGACATCGGGGCGGCCTACGATCGCGGTTTTTGGCCGAGGCGACATGATCATCCGCAACGCAGAAGCCGGCGACAGCGCCGATATCGTCGAATTGCTGGCCCAACTGGGCTATCCGGGCACCGCGGCTTTCCTGCCCGGGAAGATCGAACGCCTGCTGGGGCACCGCGACGCCGAGCTGCTGGTGGCCGAGGACGGCGACCGGCTGCTGGGCTTCATCGCCCTGCACTTCATGGTGCAACTGGCGCTGCCCGGGGACTTCTGCCGCATCACCTATTTCTGTGTCAGCGACGCGGCGCGCGGCAGCGGGGTGGGCCGGGCGCTGGAAGAGGCGGCCGAGGCGCTGGCGCGGGCGCGCGGCTGTGACCGCATCGAGGTGCACTGCCACCAGCGGCGCACTGACGCGCACCGCTTCTATTACCGCCAGGGCTATGAGGAATCGCCGAAGTACCTGATGAAGTCCTGCCGCCCCTGAGCGCGCGCGGCGAGGTTGCGGCCACACAGGGTTGGCGCGCGCGCGCCGCGCTCGTGTAGTCTTGCCCGTTCCAACGACAAGTCCAAAGGACGGGCATGGAAGAGACAACCCAAGTGACCACGCAGGATGCGCCGCGCGACTGGGCGGCGCTGGTCGACGACCTGAACCGCCTGCTGCGGCTCAAGACCACGGTCATCGGCATGAAGCTGTACGAGGACGAGGCGGCGCTGGCGGGCGTGAAGGGGCTGCGCCGGCCCAGGGCCACCCATACCACCGACCAGATCGTCGGCATGGCGGCGCGGCTGGGCTGGACCGTTGGCATCACCGGCGACGACCTGGTCGGCGCGCAGTGCCGCGCGGTGATCGGCCTGGGGCCGCAGGACGAGGCCTGGCGCAGCGGCAAGGAGTACGTCGGCGTGTGGCACGTCACCGAGGCCGACGCCCGCGCGCGCCAGGAGGCCCTGTCCTGCGTGCCGGCGGGCAGGTACCGGGCGATGGTGGTGTCGCCGCTGGCCTCGGGCCGGCTCGATCCGCCCGACATCTGCCTGATCTATGCGACGCCCGGGCAGATGATCATCCTGATCAATGGCCTGCAATGGAAAAACTACCGGCGCTTCGACTGGAGCGTGGTGGGCGAGACCGCCTGTGCCGATTCGTGGGGGCGGGCGCTGGCCACCGGCGAGCCCAGCCTGTCCTTGCCCTGTTATGCCGAGCGCCGCTACGGCGGCGTGCCGGACGAGGAAATGCTGATGGCGCTGCCGCCGCGCTACCTGCCCCTGGCGATCGAAGGCATGAAGGCGCTGTCGGCCAATGGCCTGCGTTATCCCATCCCGCCATACGGCATCCAGAACGACGTGCGCGCCGGCATGGGCGTGAGCTACGCGCAGCCGCCGCGCGGCTGAGACGGGCGGGCCTGGGATGGGCCTGGGATGGGCGGGGCTGTTCAGTCCCCGGCCAGCGCCGCCGCCAGCGTGCGCGCCGCCGGGCCCAGCGGCTGGTCGATGCGGTGCGCCAGGTAGACCTCCGTGGCCACCTGGCTGCCGCGCCCGAGGCTGCCGGTGGGCAGGCGCAGCAGCCGGCCTTCGGCCAGGTCGCGCTCGACCAGCCACAGCGGCAGGCGGCCCCAGCCAAGGCCTGCCAGGATCAGCGCATGTTTGGTGTCCTGGCCGCTGACGCGGCAGGTCTGCGGCGACAGCACCGCGAAGTCGCGGCCGGCGCTGAGCGTGGACGGATCGATCTGCACCACCTGCAGGTGATCGGCCAGGTCGGGCGCGGTCAGCGCCGCGCCGTCGGCCACGCGCGCGGCCAGGGGATGGTTGGCGCCGACCACCGCCACCATCTGTACCGACGACAACGCCTGCATGGCGATGCGCGGATGGCGGAAATGTTCGCCGGCGATGATGCCCAGTTGGTGGCTGCCATCGAGCAGCGCGGCGATCGGTCCGCCCAGCGGCAGCACCGCGACGCGCGTGGCGACCGACGGATAGGCCGCCCGCAGGCGGTTCAGCGCGGCGCCGACCTGGGCGATCGGATACAGGGTGTCCACCGCCAGCGACAGTTCCAGCTCGACTCCGTCGCCCAATCCCTGGGCGCGGGCCCGCATGGCGTCCACCCGCAGCAGGATGTCGCGCGCATTGGCCAGCAGCGCCTGGCCTTCCGGCGTCATGACAGGGCGGTGGCCGCCCCGGTCGAACAGCTTCACGCCCAACTGCGTTTCCATGTTGGCGATGGCATGACTGACGGCCGACTGCACCCGCGCGAGCTGCCTGGCGGCGGCGCGGAAACTGCCGGTGTCGGCCACGGCCGCGAACACGCGTAGCTGGTCCAGGGTGAGGGCGTCTATCATCGTGCGTCCTGATCTATTTTCAAGATCGGTTCCATCAAAAGATTATCACTTATCAGAATCGGTTCCGGCCGGCATGCTGGCGGCATTGCAAGCGAGGAGAGGCAGGGATGGAAAAGGTGGAAGGCGCGGCGCGGGCCGGCCGGCCGGCGGCGACCCGTTGGGGGGCGGTGCTGGCGATCGTGGGCGCCGGCGTGGTGGCGTCGTTGCAGGTCGGCAAGGTGATCATCGCGGCGCCCTTGCTGCGGCGCGACCTGGGGCTTGACCTGGCGTCGATCGGCACGCTGACGGCGGTGTTCTCGATCCTGGGCGTGCTGGGCGGCATCGCGGCGGGCGGCGTGATCGCGCGTTTCGGCGCGCGCCGCATGCTGCTGTCAGGCCTGGCGACGGTCGCGGCGGGCACGGCGGCGGGCGCGCTGGCGCCAGGTTATGGCGCGCTGCTGACCTCGCGCGTGGTCGAGGGCCTGGGTTTCCTCCTGATCACGGTGGCAGGGCCGGCGGCCTTGCAGCGCCTGGTGCTGCCCGCCAGCCGCGACCTGGCTTTCGCGCTGTGGAGCTGCTACATGCCGGCGGGCATGGCGATCGCGATGCTGGCCTCGCAGGCCTTCGGCGACTGGCACGCCTACTGGTGGTGCGCCGGCGCGGCCGCCGTGATCGCGCTGGCCTGCGTCGCCGCGCTGGCGCCGCCCACGCCCGCCGGCGCCGGCCTGTCCTGGCGCGGGCTGCGGCAGGACACAACCGATACGCTGGGCGCGGCCGGCCCGATGCTGCTGGCGGCTTCGTTCACGCTCTACAGCCTGATGTTCTTCGCGCTGTTCACCTTCCTGCCGGTGCTGCTGATGGACAAGCTCGGCCTGCCGCTGGCCACCGCCGGGCTGTACAGCGCGGCCGCCAGCGCCGCCAACATCATCGGCAACCTGGGCGCCGGCGTGCTGTTGTCACGCGGCTGGCGGCGCTCGACCCTGATCGCCTGCGCCAGCGTGGCGATGGGCGGGGTGGCGCTGCTGATTTTCCGCTCGGTGTTCCCGGCGATGCCGACCTTCCTGCTGTGCGTGCTGTTCTCGGCCGTGGGCGGCCTGATCCCGGCGACGCTGCTGGGCACCGCGCCGCGGGTGGCGCCTCGGCCCGCGCTGACGGCGGCCACGGTCGGCCTGGTGATGATGGGCAGCAACCTGGGGCAGGTGATCGGGCCGGTGACGGTGGGCGGGGTGATCGACCGCTATGGCTGGGCGCAGGCCTCGCTGGTGGTGGCGGCGGCGGCGCTGGGCGGCGTGGCCATCGCCTGGCGCCTGCGGCGGCTGCACGGCGCCCGCTTGTAGGCGCGGGATCCGGCCGCGGCGCGCCAATGCGGCGGCTGTCATGTGAACGGCCTATCATGGGGCATTGTTCCCGCTGGAGTCCCCATGCCTACGCCCGCCCCGCGCCTGGTCATCTTCGATTGCGATGGCGTCCTGATCGATAGCGAAATCATCGCGGCCCGCGCCCAGTCGCGCGCGCTGGCCGAACACGGCATCGCCATCACGCCGCAGGAAGCGGCGCGGCGATTCGCCGGCATTCCCGACGCCGATATGTGGCAGACCCTGCAGGACGAGAACGCGCGCGCCTTGCCGGCGGATTTTGCGCGCCAGTACGCAGATCGGCTGCAGGACACCTTCCGCCAGGAGCTGCGCGCCTTGCCCGGGGTGCGCGAGACCCTGGCCGCCCTGCGCCAGCGCGGCATGGCGTATTGCGTGGCCTCCAGCAGCACGCCGCCCAAGCTGGAGGCGGCGCTCAAGCTGGTCGGGCTGTGGGAGGAATTCGCGCCCAACGTATTCAGCACCGCGCAGGTGGCGCATGGCAAGCCGGCGCCGGACGTGTTCCTGTTCGCCGCGCGGCAGATGCGCACCGCGATCCTGGAGTGCGTGGTGGTCGAGGACAGCGTGCCCGGCGTGCGCGCCGCCCGCGCCGCGCGCATGCGCGCGGTGGGCTACATCGGCGCTTCGCACAACGGGCCGGACCAGCGCAAGCGCCTGCTGGACGAAGGCGCGTTCGAGGTCATCGACGACCTGCGGCGGCTGTCGGAGATCATCTAGCCGCGGTCGCGCGCGCGCCGCCATGGCATTGCCACCGGCGCGCGTCGGCGATGGCGGCGGGCCATGCGTCAGCGGCTCTTGGCTATCACGCCGGTCATGTATTCGTTCAGGTCGCGGAAATCCTTGACCGTCCAGGCGTGCGGCGGCACCTTCACGCCGTTTTCGCGCAAGGTCCTGGGAATCAGGTCGCCGTTGGGACGCAGGATCACCGAGGACACGATGACGCCCGGATAGTCGATCAGCCGCTTCCTGAAGGCGGCGGTGGTCAGATCCGGGGTGGGCGGGTTGCTTTTCCTGGCCAGCGGCCCGGTACCCTTGATGTCCGCGCCATGGCACATGGCGCAGCGTTGCTGGAACAGATTCCTGCCGTTGATGTTCTCGGCATGGGAAGGCGAAGTTTGAACCAGCGCGGAAAATCCCAGCGCGGCCAGGGCAATCGTTGTTGTTTTCATGAAGGCGTGTGGTATCGATCGGCGTCACGCTCGGCCGACTCGGCGGCGCCAGGCCATGGTCCCGATCCGGGTGATGGCATCCAGGTCCTGGATCGCGCGAAAAAAGCGCCTCGCATTCCAGGGCCTGGCGGCCTTGTCCGCTTGCCGTCGCGCGCTTGAGCGCCGACGCCGTCTAAGCGGGCAGCGGCTCGGGCTTGACCCGCACCGCGCTGAGCACGCCGATCATCAGCAGGGCAATGCCGGCCAGCGTCAACGGCTGCGGCATGCTGCCGCGCAGGATGAAGGCGTAGGCCAGCGCCGCCAGCGTCTCGAACACGATCAACTGCCCGGCCAGCGCGGTCGGCAGGCGCTGGCTGGCTTCGTTCCAGCACAGCGTGCCCAGCCACGAGGCGAACAGGCCGATGAGGATCATCAGGCCGAGGAACACCTGCGGGCGCGGCCCCAGCGGCATGTCGAAACCGCTGCCGGTGGCGGCCATGCCGCCCCACAGCAGGCCGTAGCCGGCCAGCGCGAGCGGCAGGGTGGCCACGCCCTGGGCGGTGGCCCAGGTGCGCGGACTGCGGCCCGGATGGTCGCGCAGCCAATCGGCGTTGCGCAGCGGATACCAGGTCCAGCACGCCACCGCGCACAGCGCCAGCACGGCGCCGATGGCGTAGCGCGACAGGTCGGCGTCGGCCTCCTGGCGCAGCGCCTGCAATTCGACCTGGTTGACGCAGGCGATGCCCAGCGCGATCAGCGCCAGCGGGGGCGCCAGCCGCTTCCAGGGCAGGCGGCCGTCGCGGCGCGCGTTGCGCAGGTTGGCGCAGATGGCGATCACCACCGGCAGCGTGCCGATGATCATGGTGGGCACCGGGCCGCCGGCGCGCTGGATGGCGCTGGCCAGGCACAGGTAGTACAGCAGGTTGCCGATGGCGGCCAGCTTCAGGGCCTCGATCCAGTCGGCGCGGCTGAGCTGGCGCAGCGCCTTGCGGTCGAGCCAGGCCAGCGGGATGGCGATCAGGCCGAAAGCCAGATAGCGCGCCACCGATTGCAGGGCGGCGGGGTATTCCGGCAGCAGCAGCGGGCCGACGAACACCAGCCCCCACATCAGTCCGGCCGCCAGCGCGTACAAGGTTCCTGCCCACATGAAGATTCCCAACGGGTATTTGATAGACGGGGCAGTCTAGCGGCGGCTGGGGCGGCCGGTCTTGTACCAGATTGCTGCGGGCCGCCAGCCCGGCGCGGCAGCCGATTCGCGGCCCGGCGCCGGGCGGCTCAGGCGCGCACCTGCCTCTGGTAGCGGGCGGGCGTGACGCCGTAGCGGCGGGTGAAGGCGCGGGTCAGGTGGGCCTGGTCGGTCAGGCCGGCGGCCAGCGCGGCCTGGGCGGGCGGCTCGCCGGCGGCCAGCAGGCGCTTGGCCTCGAACAGGCGCAGCGCCATCAGCGTCTGCTGCGGCGTGGCGTGGTACTGGGCCTGGAAGCTGCGCAGGAAGTGGAATGGACTGAGGCCGGCCACGGCGGCCAGCTCCTCCAGCGTCAGGCGGCGCGCCAGATTGGCGCGCAGATAGTCGATGACCGGCGCGAAGCGCGGCGCGCCTTCGGGCCGCGGCGGCGCAGGCACGCGCGCATGGCGCCGGAACTCGGCCAGCAACGCGTGCAGCGCACTATCGAACGCCAGGGGTTCGCGCGCCCCCCACAGGGCGTCGAGCAGGGCGGTGACGCGCTGCGCGCTGGCGGCGTCATGGCCCACCGCGCAATCGAACCACCAGCCGGCCTCGCCGGCCACTTCGGCGACCACGTCCGGGTCGATATAGGCCATGCGATAGCGCCAGCCGCCTGCGGTCTCGGCGCGGCCGGTGTGCAGTTCGTCCGGGTTCATCAGCACCACCGAGCCGGGCGGCGCCAGATGTTCGGCGCCGCGGTAGCGGAAGCGCTCCACGCCGGTTTCGATGGCGCCCAGGCCATAGGCCTCGTGGGTGTGCGGCTCGAAGGCGTGGCGAATGATGTGGGCGCGGTACAGCTCGATGCCGGGGCGGTGCGCCGGGCGGCGGAATTCGGCGCGGTCGTTGGGATGGTCGAAGGCCTGCGGCACCCCCGCGAGCGGCGGCTCGGGGCGCGCGTCGGAGGCGGCGGGCAGGCCGCCGGCGGAGGGCAGGAGGGAAGCCATGGCGGGATTTAAGCACGTCCGGCGCCGGCGTGTCCGGTGGCGTGGGAAGCCTGCCGGGCGGGCGCGGCGCGCGGCCGCCGGGATGGGGGAGGGGCGCGGCGGCGCTCAGTCCGCCGCCGGCTGCCCCCGCGCCCGGGCCAGCAGCATCTCGCGCTCACGCGCGTTGCGCGTCATGGCGGCGGCGCGTTCGAATTCCGTGCGCGCCTCGGCGTGGCGCCCGAGCCTGGCCAGCAGGTCGCCGCGCACGCTGGGCAGCCAGTGGTAGTTGGCCAGCGCCGGATCGCGCGCCAGTTCGTCGGCCAGGTCCAGCCCGGCCTGCGGGCCGAAGGCCATCCCCACGGCGACGGCGCGGTTCAGTTCCACCACCGGCGACGGCATGGCCTGCGCCAGCGCGTCGTACAGCGCCACGATGCGCGGCCAGTCGGTCTCTTCCGGCCGGCGCGCACGCGCGTGGCAGGCCGCCAGCCCTGCCTGCAGCGCATACGGCCCGCTGGCCCCGCCCAGGCTTTCGGCGCGTTCCAGCGCGGCCAGGCCGCGGCGGATCAGCAGGGTGTCCCAGCGGCCGCGGTCCTGCTCCAGCAGCAGCACGGGCCGGCCCTGGGCGTCGCTGCGGGCAGGCAGCCGCGAGGCCTGCAGTTCCATCAGCGCCACCAGCCCATGCACCTCGCTGTCGCCGGGCGTCAATTCGGCCAGGATGCGGCCCAGCCGCAGCGCTTCGTCGCACAGCGCCGGCCGCATCCAGTCCTCGCCCGAGGTGGCGGCGTAGCCTTCGTTGAAGATGAGGTAGATCACTTCCAGCACCGAGGCCAGCCGCTGCGTCCGTTCCCGCGGCCCGGGCACTTCGAAAGGCACGCGCGCCGCCGACAGGCTGCGCTTGGCCCGCACGATGCGCTGGGCGATGGTGGACTCCGAGGCCAGGAAGGCGCGCGCGATCTCGGCGGTGGACAGCCCGCCCAGCAGCCTGAGCGTCAGCGCCACGCGCGCCTCGGTCGAGAGCAGCGGATGGCAGGCGGTGAACACCAGGCGCAGCAGGTCGTCGCCGATGTCGTCCTGGCGCGCGGCGTCCAGCGCCTCGACGAAATCGGGTTCGACGTCGGCCTGCAGCGCCTCCAGTTCGTGGCCGATCTGCTCGTGCTTGCGGCGGTGGATGGCGTCCAGCCGCAAGCGGTCGCGGGCGCGGTTCTTGGCGGTGGTCATGAGCCAGGCTCCCGGGTTGTCCGGCACGCCGCTGGCCGGCCAGCGCTCCAGCGCGGCCACCAGCGCGTCCTGGGCCAGTTCCTCGGCCAGGCCGACATCGCGCACCAGGCGCGCGACGCCGGCGATGACGCTGGCGGCCTCGATGCGCCAGACGGCCTCGATGGCGCGGTGGGTTGCCGCCGATCCGGCCGAGGCGGTCATGCCTGCGGCGTCGCGCCGGGTTCCATGTAGAACACTTCCCAGATGTGGCCATCCAGGTCATCGAAGCCGTGTCCGTACATGAACCCGTGGTCCTGCGGCGGGCGCGGCGCCGTGCCGCCGGCCGCCTTGGCGCGCGCGACCAGGTCGTCGACCTCGGCGCGGCTTTCGCAGGACAGCGCGATCAGGGCTTCGGTGCCGCCCTTGGCGTCGACGACAGGTTTGTTGGTGAAACCCTGGAAGAAATCCTTCACCAGCAGCATGACATAGATGTTGTCGCCGACAACCATGCAGGCGCCCTGGTCATTGGTGAATTGCGGATTGAAGCTGAACCCCAGGCTCCTGAAGAAGGCCTGCGATTTCGCCATGTCGGCGATGGGAAGGTTGACGAAGATCTGCTTGTGCATGATGGGTCTCGCGGCGGGCGTCGTTGACAGGGATGGAGCGGTTCACTGGCCGTTGCCGGGCAGGTCGCGGAAGCGATCGATTTCCTGGCCGGGGCCGAAGTCTTCCAGCTCATACATCTGCCGCACCTCGATTTCGCAGGGCTGGCCGGGGAAGGGATCGGGAAAGCGCAGCGTCCATTGCAGGGCTTCTTCGCGCGAGCGGGCCTGGATCACGGTGTAGCCGGCGATCAGTTCCTTGGTGTCGGCGAACGGGCCGTCGATGACCTTGCGCTGGCCCTGCGCGTCGTAGTGCACCCGCCAGCCCTTGGACGACGGCTGCAGGCCGCTGGCGTCGAGCAGCACGCCGGCCTTGGCCAGGCCTTCATGGTAGGTCGCCATGGCGTCGAGCAGGCTGGCTTCGGGCAGCCTGCCGGATTCGCTGTCGGCGTTGGCGCGGACGATGATCATGAATCGCATCGGGAATCTCCTGGTATCGATGGGCCCGGCCGCACGGCGCGGCAGGGTCGGTACTGGCACGACGCATGGGACGCGCGAGAATCGACAGGGAATTGGGCGAATCAGGGTAAACACCTATCCGGGTCCGTCCTCGTCATCGCCCGCGGCGATGACCCGGCGCTACATGAAACAGGGCCCCAGTTCGCGCACCTCGACCGTGGCCCACTGCGCCGCCGGGCATTCGGCGGCCAGCGCCAGCGCCTGTTCGCGATCGTCGCAATTGAGCAGGAAGAAGCCGCCGATCATTTCCTTGGCCTCCGCGAACGGGCCGTCGACCAGCGTGCGCTGGCCGTCGCGTACCCGCAGGCGCACGCCTTCCTGGTCGGACTTGAGGGATTCGGCGCGCGCCAGCAGGCCGCGCGCCTGCAGGCCTTCGGCGTAGCGCAGCATCTGCGCGTAGGCGTCGCGCCCCTGTTCGGGCGTGCGCTCGGCGCGCTGGCCGATGGGTTCGACGATGAGCAGCATGTACGGCATGGCGGATTCCTGTTGGCGCCGGTCCGGGCGCGGGGCCGGCAGCCGCCAGATTACCGCCGTTTGGCCTGGCCCGGCCCCGCCGCGGCGCGAAAAAAAACCGGCCGGGGCCGGTTGGGATCGGGAGCGATCAGGACTGGGTGGCGGCCATGGCCTCGGTTGGCGTCAGGGTCGAGGGCGGCGCGGCTTCCAGCGGGGAGACGGCGGAAGCGGCTTCGGGGCGGGCGGCCACGGGCGCCGGCGCGGCCGCGGCCGGCTTGGCGTCGGCGGTCTTGGCATCCGTTGGCTTGGCGTTGCCGTTCGCGGCGGCGGCCGCCGGCTTGCCGTCGGCGCCCTTGGCGTCGGCCCGGGCCGGCTTGGCGGGGGCGGTGATGTCCATGATGAGTTCGACCCGGCGGTTGGCGGCGCGGCCGGCCGGCGTGTCGTTGGACTCGATCGGACGCGTTTCGGCGTAGCCCACGGCGCGCAGGCGGCTGCCGGCCACGCCGTCGCGCACCAGTTCGCGCAGCACGCTGGTGGCGCGGCTGCTGGACAGTTCCCAGTTGGAGGCGAACTGGCGGGTCTGGATCGGCACCGGGTCGCTGTGGCCTTCGACCGACACCTGGTACTCGTTCTTGTTCAGGATCGCGGCCAGGCGCTTGATCACGTCCAGGCCCGACGGACTGAGCGTGGCCTGGCCCGACGGGAACAGCAGCTCGTTGCTGATGCGGAAGCTGACCGATTGCTCGTTGATGATGACGTCGACCGACTTGCCCAGGTCGCCCAGGCCCAGCGACTCCTTGGACGGGGCCTTCAGGGGCGGGGCGGCCTGCGCAACCACCTCGCCGCCGTCGGGCGTGGCGTCGGCTTCGGCGGCGGTGGCCGTGGCGGCGGGCGCCGCCGGCTCGCCCCAACTGGCCGGGATCGCGGGCGTGTCGAATTCGGCGTATTCGCCGTCGTAGGCCGGCAGACCCTTGGCCGCCAGGCTGCCGACGATGTCGACCTGCTTCTCGCCGGATTCGGGGAAGTCGCCATGCAGGCGCGACACGGCCAGCATCACCACCAGCATGGCCAGCAGCAGCGTGATCAGGTCCAGGTAGCTGAGCAGCCAGTTCTCGGCGTCGCTTTCAACCGTTTCATCGACGTGCCAGCGGGCGTAGCGGTCCTTGCGGTCGTTCTTGCTGGGGCGCCAGCCGCTGTTGGCCGCCGCCTTCTGCGCGCGCAACTGGGCCTGGCGGGCCTGCTCGATCCGCTGCGCCAGGGAGGGGGAAATCAGGCTCATTGGCGCGCGGCGGCGGGGCGGGTGATGGACACGGGCTTGGCGGCGGAGGGCACCTGGCCCTCGGTCTTGCCGCGCGCGGCGGAGGCGCCGCCGTCGTAGATTTCGTCCTCGACGTGCATGACGAACGAGTTCAGGGTCTCGCGCACCACGGCCGGTCCGCGCTTCTCGCACATCATCGAGATGCCCTGCAGCACCATGTTCATGGACTCGACGCGGCGCGCGGTGCGGCGCTCGAGCTTGACCGCGATCGGCTTGCACACCAGGTTGGCCAGCAGGATGCCGTAGAAGGTGGTCATCAGGCCGATGGCCAACTGCTGGCCGATGGTGGTCATGCTGCCGTCGCCCAGCACCGCCATCAGGTTGATCAGGCCGACCAGCGTGCCCAGCATGCCGAAGGCCGGCGCGAACGTGGCCATGACGCGGAACATCTGCGCCTCGGCCATTTCACGGGCCTTGAGCCGCGCCACGCGCCATTGCAGCAGTTCGATGATCTGGTCTTCGGGGGTGTTGTCGATGATCAGTTGCACGCCGGTGCGCAGGAACGGATTGGTGACCTTCTTGAGTTCCTGTTCGACCTTGTGGACGTCGGTGTTCATCCACAATTGCGCCATGTTGACCAGTTCCTCGATGTCGCGCTGCTGGTCGTGCTGGTCGTGGCGGAACACCGTGCCGACCAGCTTGAAGACCCGCATCACTTCGGACAGCGGATAGGCGATGAACAGCGCGGCGCAGGTGCCGCCCAGCACGATGGCCAGTCCCGGCAGGTTGAAGTACATGCCGGGGTTGGTGGCGGCCAGCGCGATGACGATGACCAGGGTGAGCAGGCCGACAACGGCGCCGATGACGGTAGACGGATTCATGGATCTTGCCCGATTGCGAGGGAGCATCCCGTGCACGGAATGCGGGATGGTGGCAAATTCTAGCCACGCAAGCAGCCGGCCAATCCGTCGGAAAACGGGGCGAAAGGGGCGGTAAGCGCCGGCTTGAACCGGCGCCGGGGCGCGGCCGCTGGCGGAATAAATGGGGTCGGATTTATTTCGCGATCACGGGTTCAAGGCGGGCCAGGATGGGGGAGGCGTCGCTTCCTCCTAATGCGTCGGCAAGAACGCCGCGAGATCCGGCGGCCGCCGGCTGCGCTCAGGCCGGGCTGCCGTCCGCGCGGCCCGGCGCGGTCGACAGGCGCCGCGCCCGCCATTCGTCGCGCGTGATCTCCCAGATCTCGGCCATCTGCCGTCCCGAAACGAAACCGCGTTCCTCGGTGGCCACCAGCCGCATGCCGGTGCGCTCGGACAGGCGGCGCGAGCCGTCGTTGGCCGCCGCCTTGGGCGCGCGCAGCACTGGCTCGTCCAACACCTCGAACCAGAAGGCCGTGACCGCCTCGCTCGCCTCGGTCATGAAACCCTGGCCGCGATAGTCCGGGTCGAGCCAGAAACCGCGGTGGTTGCCCGGATCGTCGCGCATCAGGCTGATCAGCCCGATCAGGCGGCCAGGCTCGGCGCGCGGGCGCAGCGACCAATGCCACTGCGCGCCACGCCGCATGGCCGGCAGCGCCACCTGTTCCACATAGGTGCGCGCGCCGTCCTCGGGGTAGGGCCAGGGCACCTGTTCGGCCAGGTAGCGCACCACGTCCCACTGCGGGAAGATGCGCTGGATGGCGGGCGCGTCGTCCAGCGACAACGGTTGCAGCAGCAGGCGTTCGGTGCTCAACGGGGGATGGAGAAGGTCGTCAGGCATCGCGGTCGCGGAAAGGGGGAGGACGGAAATGTATATCATGGGCGGCAAATCGCGGCCAATCGCCCCGGCCAGGCGGCCGGGATGACCGCCGCAACGGAGAAACACTTATGAATGCCAACGAAAACGTCAGCATGGCGCTTTTTTGCGACTTCGAGAACGTGGCGCTTGGCGTGCGCGACACCAAGTACCAGAAGTTCGACATCCGCCCGGTGCTGGAGCGCCTGCTGCTCAAGGGCAGCATCGTGGTCAAGAAGGCCTATTGCGACTGGGAGCGCTACAAGGAATTCAAGGCGCCGATGCACGAGGCCAATTTCGAGCTGATCGAAATCCCGCACGTGCGCCAGTCGGGCAAGAACTCCGCCGACATCCGGCTGGTGGTGGACGCGCTGGACTTCTGCTACACCAAGTCGCACGTCAATACCTTCGTCATCATCAGCGGCGATTCCGACTTCTCGCCGCTGGTGTCCAAGCTGCGCGAGAACAACAAGAAGGTGATCGGGGTGGGGGTCAAGCAATCCACCTCGGACCTCCTGATCGCCAATTGCGACGAATTCATCTTCTATGACGACCTGGCCCGCGAAGGCCAGCGCGCCGCCGACGCCCGCCGCGACAACCGTGGCGGCGGCAACGCCGGACAGCGCCGCTCGCCGGACGAGGAGCGCCGCCGCAAGGAAGAACTGGAAGCCCGCAAGACGCAGGCCGTGGACATGGTGGTCGAGACTTTCGAGGCGCTGATGGCCGAGCGCGGCGACAGCGGCAAGATCTGGGCCTCGGCCCTGAAGGACGCCCTCAAGCGCCGCCGGCCCGATTTCAACGAGTCCTATTACGGTTTCCGCGCCTTCGGCAACCTGCTGGACGAGGCGCAGTCGCGCGGCTTCCTGGACGTCGGGCGCGAGGAGAAATCGGGCACCTACGTGTACCGCGACAGCGCGGGCGGCACGCCTGCCAGGAGCGGCGGCAAGCCGGCGCTGCGCGCCATGGCGGCGGCGGTCGAGACGCCCGAGGGCGCGGCCGATGCGGCCGTGGCCCCGGGTTCTCAGGCCGACGAAACCGATGCCAAACCCGCGCGCGGCGCGCGCGGAGGCCGCAAGAATGCGTCGGGCGGGCGGGGTGGCCGCCCGGGCGCGGGCCAGGCGTCTGGCCGCCAGGGCGCGCCCGCGGACCGGGAGGGGGGCGAACCGGTAGAGCGAGAGGATCGCGAGGCCTGGCCGCGACCCGGCCAGCCGGCCGCAGTCGAGACCGCATCGGTGGCGCCGCAAGCGGCGCCCGTCCTGGCCCCCGCGCCGGCCCCGGAGCCGGCCGCGCTGTCCGTCACGGACGACCATCCGTCCTCCACCGAGGCGCCGGCCGAACCGAAGAGCCGGCGCGGCGCGCGCAGCGGTCGTGGCGCGGCCAAGAC
>NZ_CADIJW010000029.1 GCF_902859745.1 Achromobacter dolens
AGCCGCCCCGGGTCGCCGCCGCCGCGCCCGCCGACGCCGAGCCGGCCGCCGCCTCGGCGGGCAACGCGGTCGACCCCGCCGAGGCAGGCGAACCCGTCGCCCAGGTGGCGCCGCCCGCCGTGCCGCATACCGAACCGCCTTGGTATGTACAGTGCATCCTGGGCCTGAGCGCCTGGCTGGCCACGTTGCTGCTGCTGGTGTTCGTGGCCTTCTCCGGCATCATCAATTCAGAGGAAGGCGCGCTGGTGGCCGGCCTGGTGCTGTGCGCCGCCGGCGTGGCGGTGCTGCGCAGCGACGCCGGCCCGTTCTGGCGCCAGTGCGGCACGGCCATGGCCTTCGCCGGCCAGATCCTCATCATCTACGGCATGTCCAGCTCGACCTCGTTCGCCAGCGCCTGCCTGTTCGTGCTGCTGATGGCCACGGCGGTGTACGCGCTGGGGCCGGACGTGATCCTGCGCTTCCTGAGCGGCGGGTTGATCGCCCTGGCCGGCGCCGGCCTGATCTGGCGCATCCTGGCGCCCGAGCTGCTGCGCGAGGACATGATCGACTCCCTGCTGTATCTCGACATGGCCCGCGCCGCCTTCATCTGGCTGCCCATCGCCGTGACCGGCGCCTGGGCCACGGCCGTGATCCTGACCCTGGCGCACCGGCTGGGCGGCAAGCGCGGCCACGCGCTGCAACCGCTGGCCTGGGCCTTCCTGCTGTCGGTGCAGGGCATGGTGTGGCTGGCCAGCGGCCTGTCGGTGCTGCAACTGCCGGCCATGTGGCAACTGCATCCGCAGACCGCGCTGCTGGTGTGCGCGGGCGCCGTCTTGCCCGCGGCGGCCGCGATGGCGGTGCTGTGGCCGCGCCGGCATGTGCTGACCCCCGGCGTCATTTGGGGCGTGCCGATCGCCCTGCTGTTGCTGGCGCTGTTCTGGCTGCCCAGCCCCGGGGTCGGCTTCGCGCTGGCCTGGCTGTTGCTGGGTTTCGGCCTGAACCAGTTGGGCGTCACGATCTTCGGCGTACTGAGCCTGCTGGCCTACCTGGGCGTGTACTACTACCAGCTCGACGTGCCGCTGTTGCAGAAGGCGCTGTGGCTGGGCGGCGGCGCCGTGCTGCTGTTCGTGCTGCGGGTGCTGGTGTGGCTGGTGCCGCGCTTGATGCGCACCCAGGACCCGTCGCGCCGCGCGCCGCTGCCGCCGGTCTCGCCGGCCCTGCGCTGGCGCACCCTGGCGATCCTGGGCGGCCTGGCGCTGGTGCTGGTGGTGGCCAACGGCAGTATCTGGCAGCGCGAAAAGCTGCTGGCCAGCGGCAAGGTGGTGATCCTGGAATTGGCGCCGGTCGACCCGCGCTCGCTGATGCAGGGCGACTACATGGCGCTCAACTTCGCCGCCGGGCGCGAAGTCACCCGGCTGCGGCTGGGCGGCGAGCGCCAGGACACGGAGGACTCCGTCATGGGCGGAGCGTCCGACGGCTACGTCATGCTGACGGGCGATTCGCGCGGCGTGTACCAGCCCGTGCGCATTCAGACCGACGCCAGGCCGCATGGCGACGGCGAAGTGCCGCTGCGCTATCGCGTGCGCGACAACCAGGTGCGCATCGTCACCAATGCCTATTTCTTCCCTGAAGGCCAGGCCAAGCGCTATGAGGTCGCCAAGTTCGGCGAACTGCGCGTGGCCGAGAACGGCGAGGCCCTGCTTGTGCGCATGCTGGGCGAGGATCTGCAGCCGTTGTAGGAGTGACAGGCCGGCTCAGGGCAGCGGAAAGCGCGCGGCCCAGCGCGCCGTCGCCTCGCGCAGGAAGGCCGCCGTGTCCGGCGCGTCCAGCGGCGCGAATCCCAGCGCGCGCCAGGCGCCTTGCAGCGACGCCAGCGGCGCGCTCGTGTCGATGGCCGGGGCGCCGTTCTGCTTGGACAGCTTCAGGCCGCTGGCAGGGTCCAGGATCAACGGCACGTGCAGGTAGCGCACCGGCGGCAGGCCCAGCAGCCGGCCCAGCACGCGTTGGCGCGCGGTCGAACTGAGCAGGTCGGCGCCGCGCACCACGTCGGTCACGCCCTGCGCGCCATCGTCCACCACCACCGCCAGTTGATAGGCCCACAGGCCATCGGCGCGCTTCACGGCGATGTCGCCTACCGCCCGCGCCACGTCCTGCTCCTGTGGCCCCAGCCAGCGGTCCTCGAAACGCTCCACCCCTTCCGGCATGACCACGCGCCAGGCGCGCGCCTCGCGTCCCGGCGCCAGGCCGTGGCGGCAGGTGCCGGGGTATGGGCGTTCGCCGTCCGCGCCGGGCGCCGCTTGGCCGCGCAGCGCCGAATCGGCGATCTCGCGGCGGGTGCAGCCGCAGCCATAGACCAGCCCGCGGGCGGCTAGCGCGTCGAAGGCCGCCTGATAGGCGTCGCCGCGTTGCGATTGCCAGACGATGTCGCCATCCCAACGCAGGCCCAGGGCCTCCAGTTGGCCCATGATGGTTTCGGCCGCGCCGGGCACCGTGCGCGGCGTGTCCACGTCCTCGATGCGCAGCAGCCAGCGGCCCTGGTGGGCGCGCGCGTCCAGCCAACTGGCCAGCGCGGCCACCAGCGAGCCCGCGTGCAACGGGCCGCTGGGGCTGGGGGCGAAGCGGCCGGTGTAGGTCACGGGATGGCGAAGCGGAGCAAGGGGGTTGCGGCGTGGCGACGCCGCGCGCAGGAAGCGCGCGCGGCGCGGGGATACGAACGCCGGCCGGAGCCGGCGCCGTCAGTGCAGCAAGCGCACGCCGTCTTCGTCCAGCAGCTCTTCCAGGACCAGGTTGTCGATCTCGGCTTCCTGGCTCCAGAGAACCATGAGGGCGATGATCTTGATCTTGGAGAGCGGCACGGGCGATTCCGGCGACGCCAGGCCCCGGTCGATGACGATCTCGCGCAAGGGCGCGGGCAGCACGCCGGCCGATTCCAGGAAGGCGATGAAGCCGATGGATTCGGAGCCGAGTTGCTGGTATTCGTTATCGGTGTAGATCCGGGTACCGGTGGCGGGGGCTTGGGCGAGATCGACGCAGCGTTCGGTGGTTTCGGCCAGGCCGTAAAGCCAGCCGAGCGCGTCATCGATGTCCTCGTGCTCGAACCCGGCGGCGGCCAGCCGTTTGGCCAGCACGTCAGCGGCGGGACAGGCTTGCGGCGTGTAGTAATTCTCGTACAGGTAAACCAGGATATCGAACATATGGCGCAGTCTTGTGCCTGTTTGCACAGTCGGCCCGCATATCGGCAGACCAGCAAACATGAATTTTACTTTACGCTGATTTATTTGCCCGGGCAACCGCCGAAAAGGCCGAGGGCGGTGGGCCGTAGTGGCCTTGCGACAGTCATGAAAACCGCGCGGAAAGGCTGACAGAATAAGGGGTTGCGCGATGTGGCCGGGGCGGACTTCCGGGGTCCGCCCCTCTTTAATGTCCCTACACTTCAGACGGTTTTCGGCGCTGTTTCCAGTTTCAGTTGCGCCAACTGGCGGATGAACACCGGAATGCAGATGGCCAGCCCCACCAGCCCGCTGGTCAGCCCCGGCAGGATGGTCAGCAGCGCGCCCAGCGTGCACAGCCAGCGTTCCCAGCTCTTCATGCCCACCAGCATGTAGCGCGAGAACGCCGCCGACAGCAGCACCAGCCCCACCATGCAGCCGAACAGGGTCACGAAAAAGTCGTACCAGGTGAAGCCCTGCACCGAGATCAGCAGCGACGGCGAAAACACGAACACGAACGGCACTATCAGCTTGGTGATGCCCAGCCGGAACGCCGTGTTGCCGGTCTTGAATGGGTCGCTGCCCGCCATGCCCGCCGCCGCGTAGGCCGCCAGCGCCACCGGCGGCGTGATGTCGGCCAGGATGCCGAAATAGAACACGAAGAAGTGCGCCGCGATCGGCTGCACCCCCAACTGCACCAGCGTCGGCGCGGCCACCGCCACCATGATCAGGTAGTTGGCGGTGGTCGGCACGCCGCAGCCCATCAGGATGCACACGATGCCCGTCATGATGAGCGCGGCGATCAGCGTCAGCGACTGCATGTTGGCGAGGCTGTCCGGAATCACCATGGCCGCGCCGCTGGCCAGCGCCTGCGAGGCCGCGATCACGATGTACGAGATCTTGAACCCCACGCCCGTCAGCGTCACCACGCCGATCACGATGCCCACCGTGCCGGCCGCCGCGCCCACCGCCAGCGCGTATTTGGCGCCGGTCTCGAAGGCCTCGTACAGATCGCGCCAGCGCAGCCGCTGGAACGGATTGAGCAGGCCGACGATGATGCAGCCCGTGATGCCGGCGAACGCCGCCAGGTACGGCGTGCGGCCGCTGGCCAGCACGCCGATCAGCAGGAACAGCGGGATCAGCGTCGGCCAGCGCATCTTGAACGACTGCTTGAGCTTCGGCATCTCGGCTTCGGTCAGCCCGCGCAGGCCCTCGCGCTTGGCCTCGAAGTGCACCTGCATGAACATGCCGAAGAAATACAGGAAGGCCGGGAAGATGCCGGCGATCGCGATCTGCTGGTATGGAATGCCCAGGAACTCGATCATCAGGAACGCCGCCGCGCCCATGATCGGCGGCGTGATCTGTCCGCCGGTGCTGCTGGCCGCCTCCACCCCCGCCGCGAAGTGGCGCGGATAGCCGATGCGGATCATCGCCGGAATGGTCAGCGAGCCCACCGTCACGGCGTTGGCCACCGACGAGCCCGACAGCATGCCGAACATGGCCGAGCCGAACACCGACACCTTGGCCGGCCCGCCGGCATAGCGTCCGGCGACCGTCGAGGCCACGTCCAGGAACAACTGGCCCAGCCCGATGCGCGTGGCCAGCACGCCGAACAGCACGAAGTGGAACACGTAGGTCGCCACCACGCCCACCGCCACGCCGTACACGCCCTGGCTGGTCAGGTACATGTGGTTGACGATCTGCGGCCAGGTGTTGCCGGCGTGCTTGAGCAGCCCGGGGAAATACGGCCCGAACATCGCATAGGCCATGAACACCAGCGCGATGATGGGCAGCGGCCAGCCCATGGCGCGGCGCGTCGCCTCCAGCAGCCCGATCAGCAGGATCGAGCCCATGAAGACGTCCATCGGCATCGGATTGCCGACGCGGAACGCCAGGTCCTCGAAGATGTAGGGGATGTACAGCACCGACAGCGCCAGCGCGATGGCGATGATCCAGTCGTACAGCGGCACGCCGCCCGGCGCATACCAGGTGGACTTCGGCTCGCGCTGGTAGTGCGACTTGGAAAAGCCGAACACCAGGAAGATCAGGCTCAGCACGAACGCCAGGTGCACGCCGCGGTGCGTGGCCTCGCGCAAGAGGCCGAAGCCGGCGGTGTAGTAGTGGAACAGCGACAGCGCGACGAGCAGCCCGGACACGAGCCAGGTGGCGGTCTGGTGCAGCGGGCGAAAGCGGATCTCGGAGTCGTACTTCTCCGCCAGTTGTTGGGTCTTCTGGTGGTCAATTTCCATGGCCTGGAATCTCGGGAAGAACACGGCGGGCAGGGCCGGACGGCCCTGCCCCTGCCACGCGACGGCGCGCGCGGATGCGTGCGGACCCACGCCGGCGCGGCAGGCCGGCGCCAACGGGTCCGCGGCGACGGGCCTACTTCAGCAGGCCGACTTCCTTGTAGAACTTCTCGGCGCCCGGATGGAACGGAATGCCCGCGCCCTTGACCGCGTTTTCCTTGGTGATGAGCTTGCCCTTGGCGTGGCCTGCGTCCAGCGTCTTGCGGGTGGCGTCGCTGTACAGCGCCTTGGTCACCTCGTACACCGTCTGCTCGGGAATCTTGGCCGACGTGACCATCTGCGCGTTGACCGAGATGGTCTTGACCTCGGGCAGGTTCTGGTAGGTGTTGGCGGCGATCACGTCGGGCGTGAAGAACTCCTGCTTGGCGCGCAGCGCGTCGATTTCCGGGCCGACCAGCGGCACCAGCTCGATATTGCCGGTGGAGGCCAGCTCGGCGATGGCGCCGGCGGGGGCGCCGCCGACGAAGAAGAACGCGTCCAGCCCGCCGTCCTTGAGCTTGTCGCCGGCCTGGTTGGGCTTGAGGTATTCGGCCTTGATGTCCTTGTCGGTCATGCCGTAGGCGCCCAGGATCAGGCGCACGTCCACCAGCGTGCCCGAGCCTGGCTCGTCCATCGACACGCGCTTGCCCTTCAGGTCGGCCACGCCCTTGATGCCGGCGCCCTTGCGCGTCACCAGGTGGATGCTTTCCGGGTACAGCGTGGAAATCAGCCGCAGGTCCTGCGCCTTGGGCTTGCCTTCGAACGTGCCGGTGCCTCTGTAGGCCCAGTACGCCACGTCCGACTGCGTAAAGCCGGCCTCGAACGAACCGCCCATGATGCCGTTGATGTTGGCGACCGAGCCATTGGAGGCGACCGCGGTGGCGATCAGCTTGCCGGGTTGCGACACGGCGTTGCCGATGATGCCGCCGACGGGATAGTAGGTGCCGGCGGTGCCGCCGGTGCCGATGCGGAAGAACTGCTGCGCCTGCGCCGTGCCGGCCGCGGCCGCCAGTGACAACGCCAGGGTCAGGGTGGTGATCCAGCTTTTCGTTTTCATGCGAGCTTCTCCAGGGAATAGATAAGGGGCATGCATTGGTGCTGCTGGGCCGTTGCGCGGCCTCGGCTCCCGCTCGGTATCGAATCGGCCCGTTGTGCGGGCGCATGGCGCGGGGCTTTATTTGTGGTGAAATTCTGGCATGGCAGCACCCCCGCGCCAATGCTTGCAAGGCTATGGTTTACCAGGGGGTCATCGCTTTCCCCGCAGTGCAGACAACGGAGTTTCCAGATGTCCCAGGAAGTCATACGCGGCATTGCGCTGCCCCCGCCCGCCCAGGCCGGCGATCCCCTGGCCAGCGTCGACACGCCCAGCCTGGTGCTGGACCTGGCCGCGTTCGAGGCCAACCTGCGCGCCATGCAGGCCTGGGCCGACCGCCACGAGGTCGCGCTGCGGCCTCACGCCAAGGCCCACAAATGCCCCGAGATCGCGCGCCGCCAACTGGCGCTGGGCGCGCGCGGCATCTGTTGCCAGAAGGTCAGCGAAGCCGTGCCGTTCGTGGCCGCCGGCATCACCGATATCCACATCAGCAACGAAGTGGTCGGCCCGGCCAAGCTGCGCCTCTTGGCCCAACTGGCGCGCGCCGCCAAGCTCAGCGTCTGTGTCGACAATGCCGCCAACCTGGCGCGGATCTCGCAGGCCATGGCCGCGGCCGGCGCCGAGATCGACGTGCTGGTGGAAGTGGACGTGGGCCAGGGCCGCTGCGGCGTGTCCGACGACGCCACCGTGCTGGCGCTGGCGCAGCAGGCGCGCGACCTGCCGGGCGTGACCTTCGTCGGCCTGCAGGCCTATCACGGCTCGGTGCAGCACTTGCGCACCCGCGAAGAACGCGCCGCGGTCTGCCGCCAGGCCGCGCGCATCGCCGCGTCGTATCAACTGCTGCTGCGCGAGAGCGGCATCGCCTGCGACATCATTACCGGCGGCGGCACCGGCAGCGCCGAATTCGATGCCGCCAGCGGCGTCTACACCGAACTGCAGGCCGGTTCCTACGCCTTCATGGACGGCGACTACGGCGCCAACGAATGGGACGGCGCGCTCGCCTTCCAGAAAAGCCTGTTCGTGCTGTCCACTGTGATGAGCACGCCGGCGCCGGACCGCGTCATCCTCGACGCCGGCCTGAAGTCCACCACCGCCGAATGCGGCCCGCCCGCGATCCACGGCGCCCAGGGCCTGCAATACGCCGCCATCAACGACGAACACGGCGTGGTGCGCGTCGCATCCGGCGCGCAGCCGCCGGCGCTGGGCGACACGCTGCTGCTGGTGCCGTCGCACGTCGATCCCACCTTCAACCTGCACGACGGGCTGGTGGTGTATCGCGACGGCATCGTGCAGGACATCTGGGAGATCTCGGCGCGCGGGTTCTCGCGCTGATGGCGGCCGCGCCGATCGTGATGGAGCCGTTGTCCTTCGATTGGAAGACGCCGCTGCCGGAATTGCTGGACGCGTTGCGGCAGGCGTATGCGGCGCGCTACCCGGCCCTGGCCGCCGCGCGGCTCGATGCGCTGCGCGCGGCGTTGCGCGATGACCGCGCCGACGACTTCCTGCCGCTGCTGGGCCGGGAACTGGAAGCGCAGGGGCTGGCGTTGATCGAGCAGGACGAAGACGACGACGCCATCCATCTGCTGATCGTGCCTTTGGCCGATGTTAGTGACGCGCTGGCGCGGATCGCGGCACAGGGCCGACAAGGTACGCGGCATCGGCAGGACGGCGCCCCGCAAGGCGCGCCGGCGGCATTGCCGCGCCCCGCTTCCGGTCCGCTGGCGCAGCCTGGCGATTATCTGGACATGGCGCAGTGCGTCCCGCTGGCGCCGGGCTGGGCATGCATGGCCAACCGTGACACGGCGGCGCCGCAACTGGTGGACCTGCATGATTGGCCGGCCTTGCGCGAGGTTGGCGGCAAGTTCCAGCCGCATCGCGGCCTGCTGGCATCGGCCGTCGCCGCCAACGGCGTCCATGCCTGGATCGAGCAAGGCCCAGACGGCATCGCCAGCACGCCCTATGCCCATCTGCTGCGCGCGCCCCGGGTCGAGGCCGCGCCGCTCAACCGCCCCGGCCTTGCGCTGCCGCCGCGCGCGGCGCAGGCGCAGCGCCGCACGCCCGAATTCAGCCTGGGCTTCGCGGGCGACGACCTGCTGCTGGTGGATCGCGGCATGGTGTTCGTGTACCGGGGCTTTGCCGCGCAGGACGAAGCGGTCGCCATCGATCCGGCACTGCTGTACACCGCGCCGCCGCAGCGCCGCCCCGTCAGCGACCGCTCGGCGGTGATCCAGACGCCCGACGGCCGTGCCTGCGTGCTGTGCCGTGGCCGGCTTCTGCGGTGGCGCGACGGCCAGTTGCATCCCCTGGCATTGGGCCCTGCCGACGCGGCATCGGGGGATCTCTCGCATCCCGTCGCCTGCGGCAGCGGCGCCATCGCCTGGCTGGAAGACGACGCGCTTTGCCACGCGGACCTGGACGCCCTTGCCGTCAGCCGCCATGCGCCGCAACAGATGCCCGCCGGCGGCATGATCCTGCAGTCCCTGCCGCAAGGCTGGCTGCTGCTGGGCCACTGGCATGCGCCGCACCGCAGCCTGGACCTGGGCCAGTTGTGGCATCCCGATTCCGGCCAGGTCCTGCGCATCCGCCACGGCGCGCTCGATCTGGATAGCGGCATCCAGCGCGCGTGGATTTTGCCGGATGGCGGGGTGGTCGTCGGGGGGCAACTGCGTCACGTGCGCCTGGGTCGCTTCGACGCATTGTTGGGTCGATTGCCAGCCGCTTGACCCTCGGCGGCCGGGCCATGGCCGCCGCCAGGATCTACGCGCCCTATCCGGCCAGGTCCGTCATCCCCAGGAACTGCCGCAGCTCCGGCGTGGCCGGCGCGGTGAACAATTCCTCCGGCGGCCCGATCTCGTGCACGCGCCCCTGGTGCATGAACACCACGCGGTCGCACACCTCGCGCGCAAAGCGCATCTCGTGCGTCACCATCAGCAGCGTCATGCCGTCGGCGGCCAGCTCGCGCACCACCGCCAGCACCTCGTTGACCAGCTCCGGGTCCAGCGCCGACGTGATCTCGTCGCACAGCAGCGCCAGCGGCTGCATCGCCAGCGCGCGCGCGATCGCCACGCGCTGCTGCTGCCCGCCCGACAATTCCTCGGGCCAGGCGTCGAACTTGTGTGCCAGTCCCACCCGCGTCAGCATCGCCCGCGCCAGGTCGGCGGCCTGGTCCTGCGGCATGCGCTTGGCCACCATCGGCGACAGCATCACGTTGCGCCCCACCGTCAGGTGCGGGAACAGGTTGAACTGCTGGAAGATCATGCCCACTTTCAGCCGCAGCGCGCGCAGCCGCAACTCGTCGTCGCCCAGTTGCGCGTCCGCCACCATGATGGCGCCGCTGTCGATCTGCTCCAGGCCGTTCACGCAGCGCAGCAGCGTGCTCTTGCCGGAACCGCTTTTGCCGATGATGGCGATGACCTCGCCGGGCTCGACGCGCAACGTCACCCCTTTCAGGACTTCGTTGTCGCCGAACTTCTTGCGGACGTCTTCAAGGGCGATGAGGGGCATGCAACTTCCTTTCCAGCAGCAGGCTGAGGCGCGACAGGGGCCAGCACAGCGCGAAATAGATCAGCGCGGCGCAGGCATAGACAGTGAAGGGGCTGAAGGTGGCGTTGGTGATCACCGTGCTGGCCTTGGACAGCTCGGTGAAACCGATGATGGAGGTGAGCGCCGTGCTCTTGACGATCTGCACCGCGAAACCGACGGTCGGCGCCACCGCGATGCGCAGCGCCTGCGGCAGCACCACGTAGCGCATTTGCTGCACGTAGCCCAGCGCCAGGCTGGCCGAAGCTTCCCACTGGCCTTTCGGAATCGCTTCCACGCAGCCGCGCCAGATCTCGGCCAGGAACGCGCCCGACCACAGCGTCAGCGCCGCGCCCGCGGCCAGCCACGGCGGCACCTCGACCCCGGCCAGCGACAAGCCGAAGAACGCCAGGAACAACTGCATCAGCAGCGGCGTGCCCTGGAACAGTTCGATGTAAGCCCAGCTCACGCGCCGCAGCAGCGCCACGCGCGAAGTCCGCATCATCAGCGCCAGCATGCCCATCAGCGCGCCGCCGGCAAACGCCACCAGCGACAGCACGACGGTCCAGCGCGCCGCCAGCAGCAGGTTGCGGACAATGTCCCAGGTGGTGAACTCGATCATCGCGCCGCCTTGCGGAACAACCGCCTGCCCGTCATGCGCAGCAACTGGCGCAACAACACCGCCAGCACCAGATAGATGCCGGTGGTCACGAAATACACCTCGAACGCGCGGAAATTGCGCGACTGGATGAAGTTGGCCGCGAACGTCAGGTCCTCGGCCGCGATCTGCGAGCACACCGCCGACCCCAGCATCACGATCACGATCTGCGACGACAGCGCCGGCCAGATGCGCGCCAATGCGGGTTTCAGCACCACATGGCGGAACACCTGCAAGCGCGTCATCGCCAGGCTGGCGCCGGCCTCGTACTGGCCCTTGGGCGTGGCGTCGATGCCGGCGCGGATGATCTCGGCGCTGTAGGCGCCCAGGTTCAGCGCCATCGCCAGGCAGGCCGCCTGCATCTCGCTGAACTGCACGCCCAGCGACGGCAGCCCGAAGAACACGAAAAACAACTGGATCAGGAACGGCGTGTTGCGCACCACCTCCACATAGGCGGTGACCGGCGCGCGCAGCCAGCGCGGCCCCTGCGTGCGGGCCCAGGCGCAGGCGATGCCCAGCGCCACGCCCGCCACCGCGCCAAACGCGATCAGCTCGACCGTCACGCCAATGCCCTTGATGAGCACCGGCGTGTAGTCGAACACGGAAGCGAAGTCGAATTGATAAGCCATGAACAGCGCTCCGGCGCGCGCGCCAGCCTTACAGATCCTTGGGCAGATCGGCGCCCAGCCACTTCTTGGAGATCGCCGTCAGCGAGCCGTCGCGCTTGGCGTTGGCCAGGATCTCGTTGACCTTGGCGCGCAGCTTCGGCTCGTCCTTGTTCAGGCCGATGTAGCAGGGCGAATCCTTGATCAGGAACTTGGTCTCGGGCTTCTTCGGCGGGTTGCGCGCCAGGATCGCGGCGGCCACCACGTTGCCCGTGGCGATCAGCGGTACCTGGCCCGACAGGAAGGCGGTGATGGTGCCGTTGTTGTCTTCATAGCGCTTGAGCGTGGCCGTGGGCGGGGCGATCTTGGTCAGCTCGATGTCCTCGACCGCGCCGCGCGTCACGCCGATGGTCTTGCCCGCCAGGTCGGCGGCCGACGCCACCTTCACATCGGCCGGGCCGAACACGCCGTTGAAGAACGGCGCATACGCGTCGGAGAAATCGATCGCCTTCTCGCGCTCGGGATTCTTGCCCAGGCTGGAGATCACCAGATCCACCTTGCGGGTCTGCAGGTACGGCACGCGGTTGGCGCTAGTCACCGGCACCAGCTCCAGCTTCACGCCCAGTTGCTTGGCGATCAGCGCGGCCGTGTCGATGTCATAGCCCAGCGGCTTCATGTCGGCGCCGACCGAGCCGAACGGCGGGAAGTCCTGCGGCACCGCGACCTTTAGGGTGCCGCGCTTGACGATGTCGTCCAGGGTGTCGGCATGCGTGAGCGGCGCGGCCAGCAGCGTGGCGGCGGTGCAGAGGGACAGCAACAGGGTTCTACGGTTCATGAGGAACTCTCCAGGGCGCGCCGCCCCGGGAGCGGGGTCGAGCGTTGCACACCAATTCGGTATACAAAACTGGAAAAGCAAGTTCCGTGCCATTTTGCGGCGCCGTGGCGCGCGCCTATTGCTCCTCGCCCATCGCACCAGGGTGGTGCATCGTGCGCCGTTGCGGCGCATGCGTGGCACCGGATCGGCACCACGGCGAGCGCCGGGGCGGGAACCGCCCCGCCACCGGCTCCTGCGGGACAGTCGTCAGTCCACCTGCGCGCCCGACTGCTTGACCGCCTTGCCCCACTTGTCGACCTCGCCGGCGATGAACGCGCCGGTGGCCTCGGGCTTCATCGGCATCGGTTCCGCACCACGATCACGGAAGAACTTCTGCATCTCGGGCGTGCCCAGCACGTGGCCAATCTGCTGGCTCAGATAGTTGGTCACGGCCGGCGGCGTATCACGCGGCGCCAGCACCGCCGCCCAGCCGATCGCCTCGAAACCGGGATAACCGCTCTCGGCCACCGTCGGCACGTCCGGCAGTTGCGGCAGGCGCTTGGCCGTCGTCACCGCCAGCGCCACCGCCTTCTTGCTCTGCACGTGCGGCAGCCCCGCCGTCACCGAATCCACCATCAGCGGCACCTGGTGCCCCAGGAAATCCGCCTGCGCCGGGCCGCTGCCCTTGTACGGAATATGGCGGATGTCGATATTGGCCGCCGCCTTGAACATCTCGGCCGACAGATGCTGCGTGCCGCCGATGCCGGCGCTGGCATACGCCAGCTCGCCCGGATTGGCGCGCGCCTGCTTGACCAACTGCTGCAGCGACGTGATGCCCGAAGCCGGCGTCGCCAGGAACATCAGCGGCACCGAGAACACCCCCGACACCGGCGCGAAATCCTTGGTCAGGCTGTAGTTGATGGTCTTGTACAGCGTCTGGTTCACCGCCGCGGCCGAGCCCGCGATCACCAGCGTGTAACCGTCCGGCGTCGCGCGCGCGGCCTGCTCCATGCCGATATTGCTGCCCGCGCCGGCGCGGTTCTCCACCACGATCGGTTGTTTGACGGCCGTGCCCAGCTTCTCGGCCAGCGCGCGGGCGAAGATATCGGTGGCCTGCCCCGGCGGGAACGGCACGACCAGGCGGATGGGACGGTCGGGATACTCGGCATGCGCGGCCGTCGCGGCCGCCGCCAGCACCAGGCCGGCGGCAAGACTGGAAAGAATTCGTGTCATGATCGGTCAGTAAAAAGCGACAAAGCGCGGCGTCCGGCGCCGGCCCTGTTGCATAAAATAGAGAGCCCCGCGCAAGCGGCCCTTTTGGGGCGGCCGTGGGGCGGATCGGCTGGGGGTGCGTCACGATAGCATTCCCCCGCCGGTGCTAAATTCGGCATTTAGCGTTTCCCCTTCTTTTTCAACCCCTGTTCTCTCCTTTCAGCAGGAACCGCCATGGAATTCAGCCAGTACAACGTCAACGCCCTCATGGAGATCACCTCCCGTCCGGACCTCGTGTTCGTGCGCGGCCAGGGGTCCTGGCTGGAGGATCACGCGGGCAAGCGATACCTGGACTTCGTCCAGGGCTGGGCCGTCAACACCCTGGGCCACAGCGCCCCGGAAATGCAGAAGGCCCTGCTGGACCAGTCCAAGCTGCTGATGAACCCGTCGCCGGCGTTCTACAACCTGCCCTCCATCGAACTGGCCACCCGCCTGACCAGCGCCTCGGTCTTCGACCGCGTCTTCTTCGCCAACAGCGGCGGCGAAGCCAACGAAGGCGCCATCAAGCTGGCGCGCAAATGGGGCCAGGTCAACAAGAAAGGCGCCTACAAGATCATCACCATGAACCACGGCTTCCACGGCCGCACCCTGGCCACGATGTCGGCGTCCGGCAAGCCGGGCTGGGACAAGATGTTCGCGCCGCAGGTGGAAGGTTTCCCGAAGGCCGAGATCAATGATCTGGAATCGGTGCGCAAGCTGATCGATGATCAGACCGTCGCCATCATGCTCGAACCTGTGCAGGGCGAAGCTGGTGTCATCCCCGCTACCAAGGAATTCATGCAGGGCCTGCGCAAGTTGGCGGATGAGCACAAGCTGTTGTTTATTGTTGATGAAGTGCAGACGGGGATGGGGCGTACGGGGACGTTGTTCGCCTACCAGCAATCCGACGTGGTGCCGGACATCATGACGCTGGCCAAGGGGATTGGTGGTGGGGTGCCGTTGGCTGCGCTGTTGGCGCGTCAGGAAGTTTGCGTGTTCTCGCATGGGGACCAGGGTGGTACGTATAACGGCAATCCGCTGATGGCGGCTGTCGGCGTGGCGGTGTTCGACGCTCTGGCTGCTCCGGGCTTTATGGAATCGGTCAATGCGCGTGCCAAGCAACTGTCGGAAGGCCTGCTGGCCCTGTCGGCTAAGTACGGCATGAAGGGCGAGCGTGGGATGGGCCTGCTGCGTGCGCTGGTGATGGATCGCGATGATGGCCCCGCCATCGTCGAAGCCGCGCGGAATCTGGCGCCGAATGGGCTGCTGCTGAATGCGCCGCGCGGGAATTTGCTGCGGTTTATGCCGGCGTTGAATGTGACGGCTGAAGAAATCGATACGATGCTTACGCAGTTGGATGGGTTGATTGCGCAGGTGCGCAAGGCTTGATGGAAGCGATTCGTTAAGCCATGAAGATAAGAGCCGCGTTTGCGGCCCTTATCTTTTCCATCCTGTTTACGTACTTATTCGTGTAAGGCTTCTGCCAATATCGCGGCATTCAATTCAAGGTCGGGTCCTGGATTCTCCGCCAGATGCGCGTTATCTGCGCTGGACCGTAACCGAGGGCTCATGGCCAAACCCTAAAACGTGTATTTCGCCGTCAACAAAAACGACCGCGGCGCGCCGAAGTGATTGTTGTCCTGGGTGCTTCCGATCGCCTGGTAGTAATACTTGTCGAACAGGTTGTACACGTTCAGGCGCAGATCCAGGTTCGGCGTGGCCCGATACGCCACCACGGCATCCCAGATGCTATACCCGGGCTGGCGCACGTTATACGCGGGCAAGCTGATCGCGCTTTGCACGCGCACCGCTCCGCCCACGCGCCACGCATTCAGCGAGCCGGGCAAGGTGTACATGGTCGAGAGCTTGAACAGATGGCGTGGAGTCTGCGTATCGTAGGCCGCGCCCGCCCGGAGATTGCCCGAATCCTCCAGGTATTTCGACTGGTTGTACGTATAGCCGGCCGACACCTGCCAGCCCGGCGTGATCGCGCCCGCCACTTCGAATTCGACGCCCCGGCTCTGCACCTTGCCAGACGGCGCATAGCACTCGCTCACCCCCGGGCTGCACGCGGACGTGTCCAGCGCGACGGGACGGTTGCGCTGGCGAATCTGGAACACCGCGGCGCTGGCGTTGAGCCGCCCGCCGAAATATTCGCCCTTGATCCCGGCTTCCAGATTGGTGCCGATGACCGGGTCCAGCGGCGCGCCACCCGTCGACTGATTGCTCTGAGGCTGGAACACGCTGGTCCAGCTGGTGTAGACGGTGTGTTGGCGGTCCAGGTCATAGATCAGGCCCGCGTAGGGCGTCAACTCGTGCTTGACCTTGTAGTCCGCCGGCGGGCTGACGTAATCGCCTGACTTCAGCTGCATGTCGTATTCATACCAGTCCAGCCGCGCGCCCAGCATCAGCGTCAGCGGGTCGGCCAGGCTCAGGCGGGTGGTGGCGTAGCCGCTGACCTGGCGCTGGTATCCCTTGCGCGACCACGGGTAGACGAACGCGGGCTTCTCGACGGCGCTGGAATTCCAGTGTTCCGGGTCGACAGTCATGTTGTAGTCCAACGGCCAGCCGCCAGGGCCGTCATTGTCCTTGTTCTTCAGGAAGCTGCCGCCCAGCACCAGCTCATGCGTGCGCCCCAGCAGCCTGAACGGGCCGCTAAGATAACCGTCCACGCTGTACTGGGTCTTGTCATAGGCATACTGGCCCAGCCCCTGCCCGAAGAGCGTCGAGTCTTCCAGGGGGTACAGATAGCTGCCCAGCATATTCATCTGGGCGCGCAGCGTGCGGGCGGTCAGCTTGCCGGACCAGCCGTTCTCGAAACGGTGGTCGAGCTCGGCGAAGAAGCTGGTGTTCTCCTTGTTCCAATAGGCCCAATCCGGCGACAGGCGGGTCGAGCGTTTGAAGTCATAGAAGCTGCCGTCCCGGCGCGTCGGCAGGCCATTCCAATCCGCGCCCGGATTGTCCTCGCGGTTGTAGTAGCCGCCGATGCTGAGCGTGGTGCTGGCCGTGATGTCGGCTTCGATCGTGCCGTAGAAAAGCTGGCGCTGGTGCTCGTAGGCCTTCTTGAAGGTGTTCGAATCCTGATAGGCCACCACGCCCCGGGCGCGCAAGGTGCCGCTCTGGTTCAGCGGGCCCGAGCCGTCGACCTCGCCCCGGTAATTGTCCCAGCTTCCCGCGCTGGTCGTCACCGAGAACTGCGGCACCGCCGTGGCGCGCTTGCGCACCAGGTTGATCGTGCCCGAGGGATTGCCGGCCCCCGTCATCATGCCGGCCGCGCCGCGCAGCACCTCGATGTGATCGTACATGGCCAGCGTGGCCACACCCTGCGTGTCGTAGTCGTAGCCCAGCGGAACCCCGTCGGCCAGGAACGAACTGATCTCGAAGCCGCGAGAGAAGAACTGCGTGCGTTCACCGCCGCCGATCTGGCGCGTCGTCAGCCCCGTCGTATCGCGGGCAACGTCGTCCAGCGACTGATAGCCCCGGTCTTCGATCTGCTGGCGCGTCACCACGCTGACCGACTGCGGCGTCTCGCGCGGGGACAGCGCGAACTTGGTGGCCGTGGACATGACCGGCGTGGTGTAGGAATGGGTCCCCTCGGTCACCCCCAACGTGGCCGCTTCCACCGTCACCGGCGCCAGCGTCGTCGCGCTGGCCGGGGCCACCGTCAGGCTGCCATCCGGCGTGCGCCGCAATTCCAGTCCGCTGCCGGCCAGCGCGCGGGCAGTGGCTTCCTCCACTGACAACTGGCCGGAGACGGCGGGGGCGGACTTGCCCGCCACCAGATCGGCCCGAAACGAGATCACCGCGCCCGCTATGCGGGCGATCTGGGTCAGCGCCACATCCAGCCGGCCGGCGGGCAAGTCGTATTGACGCAGCGCCTGGGCATGGGCGGTGCTGGCGGCGGCTACGATGACGCAGGCGGCCGGAAACCTCAGGGAAAGCATGGAACACTCCGTGGATGCGTGAGCACGCGTTCCATGTATGTGCATCGGCGCCATCAAAAAAACACCTGGCGCGAAAAAAAAATTTCAAGCCAGGTCGATCATCACGTACCAACGGCTCAGCCGCTGCAACCGGATCGGCAAGGTATTCCTGAGCGCCTCCAGCGCCCGCTCGCCGTCGTCCAGCGGAAACAGCCCCGTCACGCGCAGCCGCGAAGCCTGCGGCGATATCCGCAGCCAGCCGGGCTGATAGCGGGCCAGCGCATCCACCACGGTCTGCAGCGGCTCATCATGGACTTCAAGCTCGCCGTTCTGCCAGGCGGCGGTGTGCTCCTGGCCGTTTTGTACCGTTTCGACCTGCCGCGCATCGAACCAGACGCCCTGCCCCGGCGCTAACGGCTGGCGCACGCCTTTCTGCGTGGTGACCTCGGCGGCCCCGCTCAAGGCCAGGCAGAAGCTGCGCTCGGCGCCACAGCGCACCATGGCGCTCCCCGAGGCAAGCCGGACCTCGCCTTGCGGCAGCCGCACTTGCAGTCCCTGGCTGCCCCGCAACTCAAAAATCGCCGCGCCGGCCGATACCCGCACGACATGCTGCGCTTCCCACGACGCCGCGCTGCGCGCATCCAGCGCCATCACATTGCCATCCGGCAAGTCCACGCGCCGGCGTTCGCCGGTGCGGGTCACATAGCCCGCTGTCAGATACTGCAACGGCACATAGCGATCCGCCACACCTGCGCCCAGCAGCAACGCCCCGCCCGCCAGCGCCAGCTTCCCCAGCCGGCGGCGCTGCGCAAGCTGTGGCCTCACCAGTGAACGCCGCAGCGCATCGCCATCGGCCAGCAGCCCCGGCCGCAACGCGTGCACCATGCCATCGAGCGCCGCGTTCAGCCGCTGCCAGGCCGCGCCATGGCTCGGGCTCTCCGCCAGCCACAGCTCAAACGCCGCGCGGTCCGCATCGTTGGCCTGCCCGCTGGTCAGACAGACCTGCCACTCAATCGCCGCCGCGCGGGCGCGCGCGTCCAAGGCCGTCATAGCCCAAACACCTCGCAGCAACGGCGCAAAGCCTGCATGATGTACTTGCGCACCATGGTCGGCGATACGTCCAGGCGCGCGGCGATCTCCACATGCGTCATGCCATCGAGCTGGCTATACAGAAACGCCATCCTGGCCTTGGAGGACAGCCCGTCCAGCGCCGTGTCGAGCCTCTGCAACGAGTGCAACGTCTGTACCCGTTCCTCGGCCGACGGCTCCAGCGGTTCCGGCTGCAAGCGCAACATCTCCAGCCAGGCTTGCTCCAGCTCGCGCCGCCGCCACAGCCGCCAAGTAATGCGCCGGGCGATCGTGATCAGCATCGCCCGCGGCTCGTTCAATTGATCCAGCGCGGGGAGGCAGAGGAGTTGCGTGAAGGTTTCACCGGCGACATCCTCGGCGTCTTCGCGATTGCGCAATCCATTGCGCAGCCGCCGCTCCAGCCAGGGATGGTCGTTCTTGTAAATGGTGGAAAACCGGCTATCGCGTGTCGAGTCCACGGCTTGCGCTATGAATTAATGGGAATCGTTATCAATTATCGCATGGCGGGCGCGGCCGGTTCCAGCCCATTGGAGCCCATCCAGCTGCGTCAGCCGCTCTCACCCCGCCCGCCGGAACGCCCGTCGATACCCCGTTGGGCTCGTCCCCACGATCCCCGTGAAATGCTCCCGCAGCGACACCGCTGACCCGAACCCCACCTCCATCGCCACCCGCTCCACCGGCAGGTCCGTCGTCTCCAGCATCCCGCGCGCACGATTTACGCGGGCCTGGATCACCCATTGCAGCGGACTCACCCCCAGCAGTTCCTGAAACCGCCGGTTCAACGTGCGCACGCTGACCGCGGCCTGGGTGGCCAGCGCGGCGACGGTCAGGTTCTCGGCCAGCCGGTGTTCGATCCAGTGCAGCAGCGGCGTCAGGTCGGTGTGCGAGGCCGGCGTGGGCCTGACGATGAATTGCGCCTGGCCGCCGGCGCGTTCCAGCGGCACGACGGCCAGGCGGGCACTGTTGGCGGCGACGGCGGCGCCGTGGTCGCGCTTGATCATGTGCAGGCACAGGTCCATGCCGGCGGCGGCGCCGGCGGAGGTCAGGACCTGGCCGTTGTCGACGAACAGGACGTTGGGGTTGACGTCGATGGCGGGGTAGCGGCGCGCGAGCTGGCCGGCGGCTTTCCAGTGGGTGGTGGCCTTGAGGCCGTCGAGGATGCCGCTGGCGGCCAGGACGAAGGCGCCGGTGCAGATGGAGGCGATGCGGGCGCCCTGGGCGTGGGCGTGGCGGACCACATCAAGGATGTCGTCCGGGACGCTGTCGGCCGGGTCGGCCAGGCCGGGGATGACGAGGGTGTCGGCGCCGCGCGCGGCGTCCAGGCGGTGGCGGATGTGCAGGTCGTAGGCGTGGGTGCGGACGCGGGGTTTGCCGGCGTGGACCTGCACGGCGTAGGGGCGGCGGCCGTCGAGGGTTTCGGCGAGCTGGAAGATCTCGCAGGGGATGGACAGGTCGCCCGCGACGAGGCCGTCGAAGGCGAGCACGGCGACGCGGTGCGGGGTGGGCGGGGGCATGGGGCTGGGGCCTCGAGATGGGTCGGGCGGACGGCGGCGCACGGTTGGCGGATTTCTTTCGAAGATTGGCATTTTGGCCAATGGCTGGCGATTGCGCCAGCCCGGACAATGCCGCTCATCCTGTTGCGAGACGCTGCCATGCCCCTGAAAGACGCCGATGCTTCGACCCCTGCTCTCTTCAAGTGGGCGGCCATGCTGGAAGGCGTGACGCTGTTGGCGCTGCTGGGCATCGCGGTGCCGTTGAAGCATCTGGCCGGGATGCCGCAAGGGGTCTCGTGGGTGGGGCCGGTGCATGGGGTGGCGTTCATGGTCTATATCGCGCTGGCGTGCAATGTGGCGTCGGCGCAGGGTTGGCCGCGCCAGCGGCTGGTGTGGACGTTGGTGGCGACGCTGGTGCCGTTTGGCGGCTTTGTGATCGCGCGTTCGCTGCGCCGCGCGCGGGGGGGGCGTGAGCGATGGCGTATCTGCTGATCAAGTCGCTGCACCTGGCGCTGGTGCTGTTCTGGGTGGCGGGGATGGTGGTGCAGGCGTTCGTGCTGGCGGCGGCCGACAAGCTGCCGGGCCCGGCCTTGCCTCAGGAGCTGGCGCGCCTGCGCCTGCTGCGCAAGTGGGAACGGTTGCTGACCACGCCGTCGATGGTGGGCGCGTTGGCCAGCGGCGTGTATCTGGCGACGAGCGCGGGCTGGTTTGGCAGCGGGTGGCTGTCGGTGAAGCTGGCGTTGGTGCTGTTGCTGGCGGCGGTGCACGGGATGCAGGCGGGACGGCTGCGGCGGTTGGCGGAGGCGGCGGGCGACGTCACTGAGGCGAGTCGTGCGCGGTTGATGCCGGTGGTGCTGGCCGCGCCGGTGCTGATCATTCTGCTGGTGGTGATGAAGCCGTTCTGACCTCCACCGTGAGGCGCAGTCATTCGCTTCGTCCGAAACCCACGGCCCGCACGCGCATGGATACGTTGAAGCCCTTCAAAATGGGTTTCAGTCTATCCACGATAGTGATACGCGTGCATTGCCATGAATGCCCTGTTTGTCGAACGGCCCGAGTTCTCGCGCGACCGCGAGAAGTTCCTGGACGATGACGCATTTCGCGCGCTGCAATGCATGATGCTGAAAATGCCGGAGGCGGGCGTGGTGCTCGAAGGCACGGGCGGACTGCGCAAGCTGCGCTACGCCGATCCCCACCGCAGCCGGGGCAAGCGCAGCGGCCTGCGGGTGATCTATTACTGGTGCGATGCCGAACGGCAATTCTGGCTGTTCCGGCTGTACGTCAAGGTGGACGTGGACGAAGACACCGTCGGCCGCCGTAGGGTGTCAGGCAAGCAACTGGCGCGGGCGCTGGCCAAGCCGGGGCGGTCCCTTGAGGCCACGACACGGCAATCACGCAAGCGTTCGTCGCATTATCGGGCGCCGAAGCATTCGGCGAAGGTGGGCCTGGACTGAATGGACGAAAGGCATTGCGCGAGACCGGCGCGGGGCTTTCGATCCCATCCACCGTGATTTCCGCCGATGCGCGGATTACCCACACAACACGTCATTCATCCGATTTTCGCGCGTGTCACGCTGAATCTCGGATCGTTCCTACGCCTTGCACGAACGGAGCGCGACTAAAAATGAAGTCCTGCATGGCGCTTTGCGAAGCGTGCAATTGCCGATTCCAGATATCGCCGGCGATCCGTGGCGGGTGACGGGATGTGGGTGTTTCGGCAGTCATCAAGACGATTGCTACGCCCTCCCTCCAAGCCGCCTTCAACCGAGTACGAATGATGTCCAAGCTCCGTTCCCTGATGGCGTGGTCCGTGGTCTTCACGCAGGTCTGGTCGCCCGTGATGGCGCAGACCCTGCCGATCTCGGTGGACAGAAGTGTGCCGGGCGCCAAGCCCTTCGTGAGCGTCAGCCATGGCGTGCCGGTGGTCAATATCGCGCCGCCTTCGGCCGGTGGCGTGTCGAACAACCGCTACACGCAATTCAACGTCGGCCCATCCGGCGTGGTGCTCAATAACAGCGGCGGCGCCAGCCCGTCGCAACTGGCCGGGCAAGTGGACGGCAACCCCATGCTGGGCAATCGGCATGCGGGCACCATTCTCAACCAGGTCACCGCGCCCAATCCGTCGCAATTGCTCGGCACGTTGGAAGTGGCTGGCAATCGGGCCAACGTCATCGTCGCCAACCCGGCAGGCATTACGTGCAATGGCTGCGGATTCCTGAATGCCGACCGGGCCACGCTGACCACCGGCAAACCCCGCGTCGGGCCGGACGGTGGCATCGGCTTTGACGTGGCGGCAGGCCGGCTTGGCATCGAGGGACAAGGCCTGAACGGCATGAACCTGAGCCAGGTGGACCTGATCGCGCGCACGCTGGAAATCAACGCGCAGGTCTGGGCGAACCGGTTGAGCGTGACGGCCGGCGCGTCGCAGGTCGACTATGGCACGGGCGCCGTATCGCCGCAGGCGGGTGATGGCCCAGCACCCGGGGTAACGCTGGACACCGCCGCGCTGGGCGGCATGTACGCCAACAGCATCCGTCTGATTGGCACCGAGGCCGGCGTGGGGGTGAACATCGGCGGCAATCTGATGGCGCTGACGGGCGATTTGCAGGTCAATGCCGCCGGCGACGTCCGCATTGCGCCGCGCGCCACCGTGCAGGCAGCGGGGGATCTGCGCGTGGAGAGTGGCGGCGACCTGGCCGTGCAGGGCGCGGCGCAGGCGACAGGCGCGGTGGCGCTCACCGCCGCAGGTAAAGTCGCGGTGTCGGGCGCGGTCGGCGCGGGCGCGGCGCTGGACGTGGACGCGCGCGGCGACGCAACTGTGGGCGCACAAGGCAGCCTGCGTACACAGGGCGCCTTGCGTGTAGCCGCCGGCAGGGACCTTTCGCTATCGGGAAGCCTGCTGACGTCGGGCCAGGACGCGCGCGTGCAATCTGGCCGCAACCTGACGGTGGCCCTTCAGACGGCCGTGCCGCAACCCGCCCAGGGCGTAACCACCGATAGTGGCGCCGATGCCGCAGCGCAGGCGGATGCGCAGTTGGGCAAGCCGTCCGACGCGCCGGCCGACTCGCGCGGCGGCGTATCCCTGGTGGCCGGCGTGGTGTCCGCAAAGGATTACGTCACGCTGCAAGCGGGACGCGACCTGGTACTGCCGCAACAGGTGTACGCGTCGGGGACGTTGCTGACCCAGGCCGACGGTAACTTGACCCTGGAGGCCGGCACACAATTGCAGTCGACCGGCAACGTCACGCTACGAACCGGCCGGGATGCATCCTTGGGCGGGGCCGTCCTGACCGACGCGGCGTTGAGCCTGACAAGCGGCAACGATCTGGCGCAGGGTTCGGCGGGCAAGCTGCAAGGCAAGCAGGTGCGGGCCACTGCGGGCCGCGACCTCACATTGGGCGGCGCATTGGTGTCCGCGGCCGATCTCCAGGCGCGGGCGACACGCGATACGCGTGTGGACGGAACGCTCAGTGCCGGTGGATCGTTGGGTATGGACGCCGGACGCAATCTACGTATCGGCGCCACCGGGCAGGCAGACGCATCCGGCAAGGCGCGCCTGCTCGCGGCAGGCGATTTATCGGTGGCCGGCGCGACGCGCGGTGACATGGGCATGCACCTGGAGGCCGGCAGCCAGATGGACTTGGCCGGCACCGCTGCGTCCGCCAACGGGCCCCTGGATCTGATCGCCGGAAAAGGTATGAACCTGTCTGCCGACAGCCAGACGCTGGCAGGTGGCGTATTGCAAGCACGCGCGGGCAGCACGCTGATGGCCACCGGCATGATGACATCGCTGGGCGACCTGATACTGGAAGCGACCAATCAGCGCCTTGCGGGCCAGCACTTCGCCGCCGGCAATCTGATCATTCAGACGCCCGGCGGCCTGACCACCTTGGCGGGATCGCGACAGCAGGCCAATGGTTCGATCCTGGCACGGGTAGGGACCGGGACGCTGGCGGGCACGTTGGTGGCGGGTCAAGCCGCGACGTTGCGAGTCGAAAGGGACTTGACCGTGGACGGCACGGTATTGGTGGACACGGGGGCGCTCAAGGTCGGCAGCGGCGGCGCCTTGACGCTGGGTGGTGCGAGTGCGCTGCAGGCCGGCGGATCATTGCAGGCGCAGGCCAGCGGCAAGCTGCTGGCGAACGGCTCGATTTCCGGTCTGCGGGACATCATCCTGACAGCTGGCAAGAACGCGGAGTTGAACGGCAAGACCGTCGCCAACGGTACCCTGCGCACCGAGGCGAACGATGATCTGACCGTCGGCGAGACGGGCCTGGCCCAGGGCAGCGCCAAGCTGCTGCTGAGCGCGGGCCAGGACCTGCGAATCGCCGGCATCGCGGGTACCGCCAAGGGCGCCGGGTCTGGTGCGAGCCTGGGTACGTTGCAAGCGCAGGCGGGCCGCGATCTGTTCATCACCGGCGCGGCGACCGCCGGCTCGCCCGTTGTCCTGGGCGCGCGGCGCGACATCCGTGTCGCCGGCATCGCGACTGCGCTGGCGGGCGGGCTTACGGCTGACGCGGGCGCAAACCTGGAAGTCGCGGCAACCGGCAGGATGCAGGCGTCGCAGAACTTGAACGCGAGTGCCGGCGCCCAGTTGGACGCTGATGGCGTCATTGCCGCCGGCGGCGGCCTGACGCTTGCCGCAAAAGGCGACGTCCGCGTGGGCGGTCTGGCGGCTGCGCTGGGCGGGCGCGCAGCGGGCGATGCCTCTCTCACGGCTGGGAGCGATGTCGTCGTCAAACAGGACGGGTCGTTGCAGGCCGCCGGTACGCTGACCGCCAACGCGCGGCGCTCCCTGTTCGTGGCGGGCGCCCTCAGTTCCGTGGGAGACATGCGGCTTGCCGCCACGCACGACGCGCACTTGAACGGAACCACCGCCACCGACGCGACCCTGACGCTGACAGGCCGTGACGTGGCGGTGGGCGCGGCCGGGCTGGCGCAAGCTGGCCGCACGTTGAACGCGTCCGCGTCAGGGGCACTGGAAGTGGCTGGCCGCATGCTGGCGGGCGGCTCGCAATCATTGATCGCGGGCGACACGCTCAGCATCGAAGGCACGGCCGTCGCCTTGCAGGGCGATCTTTCGCTGACCGCGCAGCGCGGCGACATCGCGCTGCGCGCCGCCTCGCGGCAGCAGGCGGGCGGTGGGCTGACGGCTCACGCTGGCGCTGCGCTCACCGCGCTGGGCGCGGCTTCCGCGCAACACGGCATGACGCTGCGCGCGGGCGCCGATGCGACGCTGGGCGGCATCGCCGCGACGCGAACGGGCGACCTCGCCGTCAGCGCCGCCGGCAAACTCAACACCACGGCGGACGGCCGCTTGCAGTCCGGCGCGGCGCTGGACCTGAGCGCGGGCGGTGCGCTGGGCAACGCCGGTATCGCCACGGCAGCCGGGCGTGCCAGTCTGAAGGCCGGAACCACGCTGGACAACACGGGCTCGGTGCTGGCTGGCGGCGATCTGATCGCCACCGCTACGGGACAACTCGCGAACGCCGGCCAGTTCGTGGCCGGTGTGGACGCCAACGGCGCGCTCAATCTGCCCGGCAGCCTTACGCTGAAGGCGGGCGCCATTGTCCACCCGGGCGCGAGCCTGGCCGGCAAGACGCTGAGCGTGTCGGCGGACAGTCTGGACCTGGCGGGCGGCAAGCTGTCCGCCGTCGACAAGCTTGTGCTGTCCACGCCCGGCGACGTGGACAGCCGCAACGCGGTCCTCCAGGGGTACACCCTGGATGTCACCGCCGCCAATCTGCGCAACCAGGGCGGCGAGCTGATTGCGACGAGTGATGCTGAGATCGAGCTTGGCGGAAATCTCGACAACACGGGTGGGCGGATTGCCGCAGCGGGCGCCGCGCGCATCGAGGCCGCCGCCATCGCCAACCGCCGCGGCACGCTGGCCGGGCGTGATGTGACCATCACCGCAACCTCCTCCCCCGCCACCACGAACGCGGTGGACAACCGCGAAGGCCTGATCCTGGCCGACAACGCGCTGACGCTGCGCGCGGCCAGCCTCGATAACGGCGGCACGTTGACCGCGGCTGGCGATCCCCCCAAGGGTGTGCTGGGCAAGGTGCTCGACATTCTGGCGGACCGGGTGGGTAACCAGACGGGGTCCGTGCAAGCGCGCGAAGATCTGACGCTGTCCACCCAGGACCTGGACAACACCGGCGGCGAAATCGTCTCCCAGGGCAATGCGCGAATTCTTGCCGACGGGTTGAACAACGCCGAAGGCAAGCTGTTGGCGGACAAGCGCCTGACGGTGACCACGAAGGTCTTGCAAGGGCTGGGGACGTTGCAGTCGGCGGGTGATCTGTCGTTCCAATACGCCGGCTCCCTGAACCAGGAAGGCGACATCGCCAGCGGCCGCGACCTGGCGCTGTCCGTGGGCGGCGACATGGACAACCGGGCCCGGATCAGCGCCGTTCGCGATCTGACCATCACGGCAGGCGCGTTGAACAACCAGGCCTCGGGCGAACTGTTGGCCGGCGGCGCCAATGCCATCACGGTCGCGCGCGGCCTGGCCAACGCGGGCCTCATCGACGGCGGCTCGACGCGCATCGCCGCGGATCGCGTGGAGAACACCGGCCGCATCTATGGCGACACGTTGTCCATCCAGGCGGGCACGCTGGTCAATGGCGCCGGGGCGGGCGGCGGCGCCGTCATCGCCTCGCGCGGGAACATGAATCTCGGAGTGGCATCGCTGACCAACCGCGACCATGCACTGATTTACTCGGGCGCCGACCTGCGCATCGGCGGCGCGCTGGATACGCAAGGCGCGGCTATCGATGAGGCCGCCTCGCTCTTGAACGCCTCGGCCACCATCGAGGCTGCCGGCGATGCGCACATCTGCGCGGCGCGGATCGATAACCAGAACACCCAGTACACCAGCGGCATGGTGAAGGTGGCCGAGCAGAAAAAGGTCTATGCCAAGCCATGGAATTCCGGCGTCATGTACGACATGGCGGACAACTGGGTCTGCGACTCGGTCACCAAGCTGTGCAGTCAGGATCCCCGAAGCTTCATGGACGACGACGCCGAGCGCATGCTGCTGCTGCCGTCCGACCAATATCCGGCATCGCGCTACGGGCCGCAGTTCGATTACACGCCGGGTATTCGCAACAAGCACGGGCATATTCCGGTCACGCCTATCCGGGTTCCCCAATTGGACCGCTGCGCCCTGGAGGGGAGCGGCCCGAAGTGCTCCCGGCCCAAGAAATTCGGGAGCGGTAGGTTCGGGAGCTCGGGGCCGTCCTACGCCTACCGCGTGGATGCGAAGATCTGGCAGGTTTTCGACGTGAAGCCGCCGACAGGCCCGGCGCCGCAGTGGACGCCGCGCTACTGCGGACGCGATGGCCGATGCATTGCCGAGGAGAACGCCAGCCGGGAGGCCTACAAGCGCGCGTTCGCCGCTTACCAGGCGCCCTTCCTCGAACTGAATACCCGCATCAACGCATTCAATGCGGACTTCCAGCGCCATCTGGTCGATGACTTTACCTACTACTACCTGGATGAAACGGTCACCGAAACGCGGACGCTGAGCTCCGATCCCGGCAAGATCCTGGCCGGCGGCGCCATGACACTGGCCGGCACTGTCGTCAACGATAAAAGCCAGATTGCGGCGGGCGGCGCACTGTCCGTGCAAGGTCCGGCGATCCAGAATATAGGAGCCGGCGGGGTCCGCATCACGACGCGCGAGGGCACGCAAACCCATACCTATCCGGGCAGAAAGAACCACCGCAAAGAAAACCAATCGCGTTACCGGCGCACCGCAAGCGAAGAGAGCATCGAATTGCCGGTGGGCGCCGCAGGCGGCAATGCAGTGGTGTCACTGAGCGGCAAGACGCCGGGGGCCAGCGGCATCGCCGCACCCGGCCCCGTGCAGGTGGCCAGTGTGGACCTGCCCGGTGGCAACACGGTGCGTGTCGTTGCCAATCCCGCGAGTATTCCCGACAGTCAGTTCTTTGTCGTCAACGGCAAGCCGGACGCGCCGTACATCGTGGCTACCGACCCGCGTTTCGTTGGCCAGCGTCCGTTCGTGTCCAGCGATTACCTGCTGGACTTGTTGCGCCAGCCCGGCGCGGCGCCGGACACCACTATTGGCGCTGCGACGACAGGCAAAGGGTCGTCCGACGCGCGCCCGCCGGATTGGGACGCCCTGTTTCCCGCAAGCGCCGGATTCCTGACGCCCACGGGCCAGCCCAGACGCCTGGGTGACGGGTTCTACGAACAGAAGCTCGTGTCTGACCAGATCCTGGCTTCCTCGGGGCAGCGCTTCCTGGAGAACTACAGCGATTACGACGCGCAATACAAGGCGCTCATGGCCGAAGGCGCGCGCTTCGCCCAGCGCAATGGCCTGAAGATCGGCGTGGCGCTGAGCGAGGCGCAGCAGCGCCTGCTGACCACTGATCTCGTCTGGCTGGAGGAGGAGTCGATCACACTGGCCGATGGCAGCATCGGGAGCGTGCTTGTCCCGAGGGTCTATCTGCTGGTGCGGCCGGACGATTTGAAAGGCGACGGCACGTTGATGACCGGGCGCAATGTCGAACTCGCGGCCCAAGGCGATATCGCCAACAGCGGCACCCTGGGCGCGCGCGTGGCGCTCGTGATGGGCGCGGCCAATATCGTCAACCAGGCGGGCGGGCGCATCCAGGGCGGGCGGATCGATCTGGCCGCGCGCGAGGACCTCACCAACCAGGTATCCAGGATCGTGGGCAAGACGGTTGCGTTCTTGGCCGGCCGCGATATACGCCTGACATCGACCGCCGCCAAGGAGAACCACGGCACGACCTGGGGCTCGTACCTGACCGGCATCGCGCGTATTGACGCAGGCAGTCTGGACATGCGGGCCGGGCGCGACCTTGCCTTGACGGCGGCGCAGCTAGCCGTCCAGGACGACGCGCGCCTGCAGGCCGGACGCGACCTGTCGCTGACCGCCCTGACCCAAAGCCATGGCGAAACCAATGTGCGGGACGCGCGCAATCGCTACGAGTTTCGTAGCAGTGAGCAGACCGGCACGACAATCGCCGCGGGTGGCAACCTGGCGTTGGTTGCCGGTCAAGACGTCATTGCGCGCGCGGCGGACGTCACCGCGGGCAAGCAATTGGCCGTCGATGCGGGCCGTGACATCCAGATAACCGCTGGCGAGCGGACGCTGTACGCGTATGCCGAAAGCCATAACAAGGAGCGCGGCTTTCTGCGATCCAAGACCACCCACAAGATACAGTCGGTGGACCAGATACTGGCGCAGGCTGCCACCTTTACGGGCGACACGGCGGTGCTGACGGCGGGCCGCGACCTGAGCGTGGCGGGATCGAACGTCGGCGCGCAGCGAGACCTGCTCATCGCTGGCGTGCGCGACGTGAACATTCTGCCTGGCGAGAATCGTTCTGACCGCTATGACTACAAGATGGTCAGGAAGTCGGGGCTAGGCGCGATGGGAGGGCTGAGCTACGGCACGCGCAGGCAAACCGACTCGCTCGACGGCAGGAACGTGTTCCATACCGCGAGCACCGTCGGCAGCGTCGAAGGCGATACGCTGATCCGCGCCGGGCAGTCGCTCAATGTCGTTGGCAGCAACGTCCTGGCGCGCCAGGGCGATGTGACGCTGACCGGGCGCGGCATCAATGTCGCCGCGGCGCTCGACACCACGCGTGACAAGGAATTGCACGAGGTCAAGCAATCCGGCGTCAGCATCAACGCCAGCGCGCCGCTGATCAGCGCGATGCAGACCGCCGGCCGGATGAACGAGGCCGCCGGCAAGACCGACAACAAAGTCATGCAGGGCCTGGCCCTGGCGACCACTGGCCTTGCCGCGCTCAATGCCTACGACGCGGTGATGGCGGACCCGAAGAGCGCGGGCGGTGTCAGCCTCAGTATCGACCTGGGCACCAGCAAGAGCCAGAGCGCCACAGACCGCGCGTCTTCGTCGACGGCCGGATCGACGGTGGCCGCCGGCCAGGACCTCACCCTCCTCGCCCAGGGCGCGGGGTCCGCTTCGGACATCACGCTCACGGGATCGCGCTTGTCGGCGGGCGGCAATGCCCTGCTTGAGGCCGATGGGAACATCCGGCTGCGGGCCGCGCAAAACACCTTCGAGCAGAACACGAAGAACAAGAGTTCCAGCGCAAGCGTGGGCATCGGCGTGTCGGCCGACAGCGAGAACGGGGCTGGCGTCATGGTCACCATCGGCGTCAGCGGCGCTCGTGGCCGTGCCGATGGCAAGGACACCCGTTGGACCTATGCCGACGTGAGCGCCGGCAACGTGCTGGCGTTGCGATCCGGCGCTGACACGTCCTTGATCGGTGCGACCGGTCGAGGCGACCGGATCATCGCGTCGGTGGGCAAGGACTTGCGCCTGGAGACCCTGCAGGACGCCAGCACCTACGACGCCAAGCAGCAAAGCATCGGGGTCAAGGCCAACATCTGCGTGTACGGCTACTGCAAGAGTTCTGTGTCGGGCAACGTCGCCCAAGGCCGGATGAACAGTGACTTCCGATCCGCCAGCGAACAGGCCGGCCTGAAGGCGGGCGACGGCGGCTTCCAACTGGATATCGCGCGAAACACGACCTTGGCCGGCGCGATGATATCCAGCAGCGAGCGGGCGGCGCTGGAAGGCCGAAACGCGCTCGGCACGGGCACGCTGGATGTTCGGGATGTAAAGAACACGGCCCGGTACAAGGCCGACCAGATTGCCCTGAGCGGGGGCTATAGCTGGGGCGGCGACGGCGGGGGCGCACCCAAGAAAGGCGACGCGGGCAAAGCGGACGTAGCCGAGAACGCCAACGGCCAGGCGGCGGGCGGGGCCGACAAGGCGCGGGAATCGGGCGATAAGGGCGGGGCGTCGGCAGGCCTGCCTGTTGTCGCGGGCGCTTCCGGCAAAGCCAGCTCGACCACGCGCAGCGCGATCAGCGGCGGCAATGTCGTGATTCGCGATGAAGTCGCGCAGCAGGACTTAACTGGACTGACGGCGACTCAAACGATCGCCGCGCTGAATCGCGACACGTCGTCGGACACGTTGAATGCGCTCAAGCCGATCTTCGACAAGGAGAAGATCGAGGCGGGGTTCGAGATCGCGTCGGAGGCTCAGAGGCAGGTCGGGCAGTTCCTGGAAACGCGGGCCAGGGAAGCCAAGGCGCTGGAAGATGCGCTGAAGAACGAGCCCGAAGGACCGCGTCGCGATCAATTAAAGCAAGCTTTCGAGGATGCGAAGACGTGGGGGCCGGGTGGCGAGAGCCGTCGCTGGCTGACTGCGATCTTGGGGGCTGTGAGCGGCAATGTGACCGGCGCGGCGGGTGACGCGATCCAGGCGACCGCAGTCAATTATCTGCAAGGATTGGCGGCATCCGACGTGAAGCAAATCGTCTCGGCGTTGGGCGACGGCCCCATGGCGGAGACGGCTCGCGCCGCCATGCACGCGATCGTGGGTTGCGCGGGCGCGGCAGGCAAAGGCAGCGATTGCGGCGCGGGCGCGCTGGGCGCGGGTTCCGGGGCGGTGCTGAATGCGCTGTTGGCGGGCGATGCCTCGAAGATGACCCCGGAAGAGAAGGAGCTGCGTCGCAACCTGATCGGTTCGCTGGTGGCGGGGATTGCGGGAGCATCAGGCGTGTCGGCCGCCGAGGTGGTCTTCGCGGCGACCAACGAGACGGAAAACAACTATCTCAAGCCGGATGAGTTGAAGTTGTACCTTGCGGCGCGGCAGGCATTGAAGGATTGCGCCGGGGATGTTTGCGTGCAAGCCCGCAAGGAAGTGGATCGGCTCAATGCCGTCAGCATGAATCGCAACAACGGGGCGGAGCGGGCTTGCCTTGACAACCCGGACGCCTGCGCGGCGGTGGCGCAAGTGCTGCGCGCCGATATCACAGCGCTGGAGGCACAGGCCAAGAGCCTGGACCGCACGGAAGCAGCCACGGCCGCCAACAATCTGCTGCAGGCGCGCACGCAGTACTACACGAACCTGGAGTCGCGGGCGCTTGCAGCTGAGCAAGCGCGCGAGCGCGAGGGCCAGGGGGCATGGCCGGGCGCGCTGTCCAAGGAAGATCTGTCTGCGAGTGGCTATCTGACGGCGCAGGAGGTGCAGGATCTGGAAGCGATGCGAAGCCAGGGACTGAAGGTGGGGGTTCTGGCGGTGTTGCCAGCAGTGGCTGATGGCGTGATGAAGGGGATCGGATCGGTTGGAGGACGGCAAGCACGTTCAACGGCTGAGAATGTGAAGCCTGCGCCTTTGAATGTTTTAAAAGGAACGGCGACAACTGGGAAGCTTCTCGTCTCTAAAGGCTCTGAGGTAACTCCCGAAATTATTAAAAAGGCTTTGCAAGGTGATCCCGCCACTAGTGCGCAAGGTTCTGTCTCATTGCCAGCCGTACAAAGATACGTTGATAGGCTCCTTAAAGGCGATATTGCCCCCGCAATTAAAATGGATGGAAATGTAATTATCGATGGAAATCATCGTTATATTGCAGCAAAAATATTGGGAAGAAATCCGGAGGTTGCTCCTGGAATTCTATCTTCAAGTAAAGTTAGCCAAACTAGACCCGTATCTGATGTTAAGGTTGATCTAACAGATTGGGGGAATCAATGATAGAAATATATTTTGAGACGGGTGAGGTATTGGCTTTGCCTGTCGAGACTCTTAGCGGTTCGAATTTGAAAGGACTAGAGCTTCATCGTGCAATTTTTGATGAATTAGATCTTGCGCGAGCTGATTTTACTGCATCGAATTTGAGAAACGCGTCTTTTGTAAATTCAGTTTTATTTAAATCGGTGATGAATAACGCGGCGTTAATGAATGCTGTTTTTATTGGCGCAAATATGGAGGGGGTGACGATGTCGGGGGCGGTAGCTGTCTCTGCAGATTTCTCTAAAGCTAATCTGTCTGTCGCCAATTTAGAGTGTGCTGATGTTTGCGCTGCAAATTTTTTTAAAGCAAATCTATGTGGGGCCAACTTGAGAGCAAACCGAATCGATAATGCGAATTTTACCGATGCGCTTTACGATGACCGAACAATCTGGCCGGCAGGATTCGATCCTATTGAATGGGGAGCTATCAAGGCTGAACGTGCTTTATAAGAGCTGGCTCGTGATGTTACGGGGGATATTCTGATCGGTCCGCTAAGTAGGCAGAGTGAGGGTCCCTCCTTAAAAAGGATCGGCGTTCTGGACTTCCTACCGGACCCAAAAGGGAAACAGTGTTTCTTGCCGCAGTCTTCTTCTGATACTGAACTGGGCTTAGCTGCAGTTGAAGCGTTTTCCTTTCTATTGAACCATCGGTGCGAAATGACCCTCCCCGGGGTTTCGCGGCGGCCGGTCAGCTTGAGTCAAACTGCGCCGACCAGCCCCCACTCACGCGCGCACCTGAAAACTCACCTGCCCCGGCCGCCCCGGCAGGTTCAACGTCGCCGTGGCCGGCGGCGTCGTCGCCACGACCTCTCCGGCGCGCATGGCGTCCTGCCCGGTCATCCGCGCCATGATTCGTCCGCTATTGCGCCTGCTGACGGAATACCACGGCGTGCAGCCCGACTTCTCGGACCCGTTCCTATCGCTAGTAGTGGGCACGTTGGATAAGTTGAGCGAGCAATTACACGTTGAGCAATCAGCGCCCCTGTGCGTGGTCGCCTTGACTTGATCCACGTCTGGGTCCGGGCCGGTCCCGTGTCCGTTTACGTCCCTGTTCCCCTTATGTCTGCGCTGCGTTCCATCGTTGCTGGGCTGGTGCTGCTCGCACAAGTCTGGACGCCCGTGCTGGCATAGACACTGGCGTTGCGATCCGGCGCTGACACCTCCTTGATCGGTGCGACCGGTCGAGCCGACCGGATCATCGCGTCGGTGGGCAGGGACTTGCGCCTGGAGACCCTGCAGGACGCCAGCACCTACGACTCCAGGCAGCAAAGCATCGGCGTCAAGGCCAATCATCTGACCGTCGTGCAGCACGAGGCGCGTATCGGCGAGTGGGTGCAGTGCAAGGATACGGCTCGCTGGGATGAGGTGAGGGATCGATACGCTGATCTCAGCAAAAAGCAGCGTGCCGAGCTAGTGGATTGTGAAGGCGCGGAGTGCACGAAGAACGCGCGGAAGTTGACGGCGTTGGCCGCCAGCTACGACGCGCGCGCAAGCGAGCTGCTGGAGAAAAGCCGGCAGGAAGGTGGTCTGAGCGAGGCGGACCGTGAGGAATTGAAGGCCGTCAAGGGAGGGCATGAGCCTGCTCACCCTGAGCGACCGTAATGAGGTTCTGCAGCGGGCGATCTTGGCGGGCTCGGAAGAGGCAAAGAAGGAAGCGTGAAATAGCATTGCCACGGAAGGAGCGCTTGGAGCTGCTGCGGTTGTTGGTGTGCATGGCCGCGCGGTGCCCCGGTTGACCTACGAAGCTGCGTCTTATCATGGCAAGGTCGATACCGTGACTAAGAGTCGTGCACCTACTAATGGACAAGATGCACTGAACACGCCAGTTCGAGTGAAGCAGACGTCGACGCGCTGGATTGGCATCGACTACAAAACAAGAGAATTCGTCGTGTGTGACGAAACTAAAAACTCCGTTTATCACGACCACGTCCGTTCTTGGAAAAATCTCCATCCAGATATGCAAAATGCGTTAACGCGAGCGGGAATGGTGAATCGAAATGGGAAAATCCTCATTGACGGTGAAAAAAATGAAATATGTGCCCCCAAGGTCTTTTCTACGCACGTCCGCAGAAGATGCGCTCGCATCGGCTGACGTCAATGTCATTCGTGAGGCGTTGGTTTCAATCGCATTTGGCTCGCCTGACTGGAGATGGGCTCAAGACACATGTCTCTCGTTTCTCCGCAATGAAAATCCAGCCCTCAGGAGGCTAGCCGCTACATGTCTCGGACACATCGCGAGGATTCATGGACAACTTGATAAGGAGGCGGTGGTTCTTGCTCTTCGAGAGAGCCTCCAAGACCCCGAGATTGTCGGTCAAGTCGAAGATGCCCTTGATGATATTCGCCTTTTTGTGCCGTGATGAACGACGCTGGGTCCGTACTGGTGCGATCCCCACCTGCGGTCGCTTGTACGCGAAGGTGGGCGCGATCGATACGAATACCGCCATTCGCAAGATGTTCGGCGACGTCCTGGTGCGTGCCTTGGCTGCCTCGGAAAGACGCGTCGCGGTCATCATCCGGCGATTGCCCAAGGTATTGCCCCCCTATCGGGCGTCAAAGCACGCGATGCAAGCGGCTGCGGATTTAGCGAGCAGATTGCGTTGAAGCCAAGTCACGGGTTCAATCTGGAATCCATCCACGCTGCCCTCTACCCCGCGCTCCATGCCAACCCGCGACCGCCTCAAAACCTGGGCCCGGCGCATCAAGCGCGATGGCCTGACCCTCTGGTTCGCTGGCAAGCACCCCCGCACGCCCTGGCACGCCAAGGCGCTGGGCGTGTTCGTGGTGGCCTACGCCCTCAGTCCCATCGATCTGATTCCCGACTTCATCCCGGTGCTGGGTTATCTGGATGACGTGCTGTTGCTGCCGGGCCTGATCTGGCTGGCCATCAAGCTGTTGCCGCCAGATGTGCTGCGGGAATGCCGCAGCCAGGCGGACGCGTGGATCCAGGCCAAGCGCGAAAAGCCGCGCAGCCGGGTGGGCGCGGCGGTGATCGTGGCGTTGTGGATGGCGGTGGTGACGGCAGTCGGCTACTGGCTATGGCGTTGACGCGGCACGCGCTTCACTCTTCCAGATATCCCAGCGTGCGCAACTCCGCGATCGCGCCCAGTTCCTCGTCACGCCGCTTCTTCGGCGCACCCATTGATGCGGTCAGCAGCATGGCCGGCCGGTCGGATTCGTCGAAGCCGCGCAGCACGCTGTCGGCAACGGGAAACGCCTTGGCGAAGCTGGCATCCAGCGCCTGCTGCCCACGATAGCGCCCGCGCTTGTCCAGGATCACCTGCGTTTGCGGATCGCGCCGGATCAGGTGCAGCGGCACGCCTTCGCAGCGCAGCCCCAACAGCCTGGCTTCGCTGATGTCCAGCGCCCAATCGGTCTCGGCATAGAACGCGGCGCGGGCGGTCTCGAATTGCTGGAGCCGGTCCGCATCCGTGCAGAACGCTTCGGGCGTCAGGTTCAAGTTGATCTTGCCGATCTTGCCCTTCAACGTGACCCGGCGAAGGAACGCGGCCCACACTAGCAGGATGGGGTTGGTGGACAGGTCTTCGACCACCACGTCCTCGAACACGCACGGCTTGATCTCTGAATTCACGACGCGGCATTGCGACAGCGTTACGTTCCGCACGCGCGACATGCGTTGCGGATACTTGACCATGGATAGGCCGCAGTTGTCGAAGGCGCAGTTGTGCAAGTGCAGGTCGTGGAAGTGCGCGTTGCCCTTGTCCAGGGCCATGCGGAATTCCTGGCCTTCGATCTTTTGCATGGAGCGCGCGCGTCAGTTGCGGCTGGCGGTGGCCAGGCGCAGCGCCAGCGCCAGGAACACCGATCCCAGTACGTACTGCGGCCAGCGCGACACGCGTTGGCGGCCGGCCCAGCGCCGGCTGAGCTGGTGCGCGGCCAGGATGACGGCGCCGTTGATGAACAGGCCGATGACGTTGAGGATGGTGGCCAGCACCAGGATCTGCAGGGCCACCGAGCCGTCCTGCGGGCGCACGAACTGCGGGAACAGCGCCAGCACGAACAGTGCCATCTTGGGGTTGAGCAGGTTGGTCAGCAGGCCTTGCAGGAAGACTTCGCGCACGGGCGAGCGGGCCCGGGCGGCATCGGGCATGTGCGACACGGGGCGCGAGCGGAACGCGCGCACGGCCAGGTACAGCAGGTAGAGCGCGCCGGCGAAGCGCACCGCGTCGTAGGCCATGGGCACCGCCACGAATAGCTGCGACAGGCCGAAGGCCGCCAGCAGCGCGTGGCAGTAGGTGCCGGCCTGGATGCCGGCCAGCGAGGCGAAGCCGGCGGCCCTGCCCTGCGCGGCGCTGCGCGAGGCGATCAGCAGCATGTCGGGGCCGGGCGTCATGGCCAGCGCGACGCAGGCGCCGCCAAAGAGGACGAGGGTGGCGGGGTCGAGCATGGAAGGTCCTTCGAGGGATGCGGGCCGGCGAGACGCCGATTATTGAGCCGGCGGGGGCAGGCTGCAACCGGTGTAGAACGTTTGGCAGCTGGCGCCAGCGCCTTTCTCGCAGCTTTCCAGGGCGCGCATGCGGGCCAGTTCCTCGCTGGCGGCAGTGGCGGAATTGACCAGCACGCCGCTGCCTTGGGGCGACGGGCCGTAGGCCACGGCCACGCACTGGTCGTGATAGGTGGTGTTGATGACGCAGCGCGCGCCGCCCTTGGTGGCGCATTGGCCCAGCGCGTCTTTTTCGGCCTTGGCTTTGCTGGCCCGGTCGGCCGAGATGCCGATCGCGCCGGAGAGCGCGTCATAGGCCACGGCGCCCCAGCGCTGGGCGTCGCGCGATACAGGGGTGGACGCGCCGCCCGCGGCGGGCGCGATCTCCACGGGGATCGGCACGCATTGCTGGCCGGGCGTGCCGACGCTGGGCGCGTAGCCGTCGGGGCAGCCTTGTTCGGCTTGCGCCACGGCGGCGTGGGAAAAATTCAGGGCGATGGCAAGGGAGGCAATGATCAGGGTACGCATGGGTCAACTCATTGGTTCGATAGGCCGCCCAGCAGGGACAGGGCGGCGTCCAGCGACAGCACCGTCGTGCGGGACTCGAAAGCGGTCGCGAACAGATGGTCGTGCACGACCGGGTCGGGGTCGTAGCAACAGTCCTTGACGGTCAGGAGACGGTAGTCGGCGTCGCTGGCGTGGGCGATGGACGACAGCATGACGCCGGTGGACGCGACGCCCACCATGATCAGGGTGTCGATGCCCTGGGCCGATAGCCGGGGTTGCAGGTCGGTGCCGAAGAACACGCTGGCGCGGTGGGCGAGGATGATGGGTTCGTCGTCGCGCCGGCCGAGTTCGGGCGAGACGCGGTCATGCACGAAACGGCCCAACTGCCGGATGCCCTGCCCGTTTTTGTTGAGCGGGCTGACTTCCGGGTAGCCGGGACTGAAATGGATCTTGGCGAAGTAGACGCTCACACCGGCGCGGCGGGCGGCATCGCATAGCTGCCGCGTGTTGGCCAGCAGCGTGGGGGCGACCGACGGGAACAGGTCCATGATGTCGGTCTGGTAGTGCATGACCAGCAGGGCGCTGCGCGCCGGGGTGATGGCCAGGGGCTGGGAGGTCATGGTTCGCTCCGTGAAGAGGGTCTGCATGACCTGTCAGTGTAGCGGCAGTCGCGGGACGGGTTGGGCGGGCGGCGGCGCGGGCCGGCGCGCCTGCCGCGTCATGGTTTACTTCTCGGTGTACTTCTTGCCGGCTTCGTCGTAGACGTAGCTGACCGCGTCGGCGGGGCCCAGTTTGCGGGTCTTGCCCGGGCCGGAGATTTCGGTGCCGCTGGGGGTGACGGTCAGGCGCGGCATGTCGCTGCCGTTCTGCGCGGTGAAGGTCAGCTTGCCGGTCTTGGCGACGCAGGGCATGACGTCGCCGTCGGCGCAGGCGGCGCTGTTGTCGTCGCCGGTGAGAATGCTGCCCAGGTAGGTCCAGACCTTGTCCTTGAGCTCGTCGCGCGGGCCGGGATTGAAGACGAACAGGGCGTAGCCTTCGAAGCTGGTGCCGTTGTCAAAGCCCTGGGTCGGCACGGCCAGCAGCAGCTTGCCTTCCGGGGTGCGGTAGTCGAGCGGCTTGCGGCTAGTGTCGACGGCTTCGGCCCGTTCGTAGGCGCCGAACATGCCGATGGTGTGCTCCATGCCGCGGAACTTCCAGGGGCGTTCGGCGGTGGAGCCGGTCAGGGTGAAGGTGGCCTCGGCCAGGTTGACCTGGGTCTCGGGGCCGGCTTCGTCTTCGCCGGGCTTGCCGTATTTTTCGCGGGTGTCCCAGGTGAAGCCGGTGAAGTATTGCGTGCCGTTCAGTTCGAAGGCGTGGCCGAACCAGTAGGTGGCGACGCTGCCGTTGGCCACTTCGTACGAGTCGGCGCCCTTGCCGTCGATCTGGTAGATGGCGTACATCACCGTGGGGGCATCGGGCGGGGTGACGGCGGTGGCCTGGGCGGCGGCGGGCTTGAGGGCGGCCGGCTCGGCGGCGTCGGCCGCCAGGACGCCCGGGCTGGCGAACGCGGCCAGCGCGGCGGCAAACAGGCCGGCGAGCGTGGCGCGCAGCAGCGGGCGGGGGGACGGGCGGACGTTCAGACGCGTTTTCATGTCGGACTTGTTCTCATCGGTCTTCGGTAAGCGCACGTGGCGCATGATGCGGCGCCATCTTAGTGGCCGGCCGGGGCTGGCGTCGGACAGCAATTTGCCAATTGTGTCCGACTGCAAGGCCTGCGCGCAGGCGCGTCGATGGCGCGGGCGGAAAAGCAACAGTGGGCGTATCCGGCAAGGCGGCCGTCCGGCATTCCCGCCGAGGATGGCGAATCGCCCTTGCGCGTTGCGCAGGCCTGCCCGCCCTACCTGTCCGTCTGGTCCGCCACCACCCGCGCCACCGCTTCCAATGCGCGCCGCAAGGCGTCCAGGTCCACCGAGCCCAGCGCCAGCCGGATCGCGTGCGGCACGTGTGAGACGGCGAAGGGATGAGCCGTGGAGACGGCGATACGTTCGCGCATCAGCGCCATGGCGATGGCATCGGCGCGCACTTCCGGCGTCAGCGGCAGCCAGACGAAGTATGACGAGGGATGGGCGACCGGATGCAGCGGCCCCAGGATCTGCGCGGCGATGCGTTGGCGCTGCGCGGCATCGCGGGGTACCTCATGTCGCCGTCCTAGAATGGCGCTTTATGCGGCGACGCCCGCCCCACTTTCGCCAGCGCGCCGCGCCCCAGGAGGATTGCCGTCATGGACTTCACCCCGTTGCCTTCGGACCAGGACGCCCTGCGCCGTTCGCTCGACGCCACCGATCTGCCAGCCAGCGTGATCTCCAGACTGCTGGAACAGGCGCGTCCCGCGCTGGTGCTGGCGACCACCGCCCGCGAGGAGGACGCGATCCCCCTGGGCGCCAGCAAGATCGGCGGGCGCCCGGACCTGCCGCGTGGCATGGCCTGGCCGACGCGGCCGGCCTATCCAGACGCGAACGAGCGCGCCGCCGGCCATCGCAAGGAGGCCGAGCGCCTGCTGGCGGATTCGAAGAAAAAAGGATCGTGGATGACGCCGGCGCAAGGCGAGCGTTTCAGCGCGGATGCCCGCGCCCGGGCGGATGCGGTGGAAACGGCGTTTCCGCTGACGTTCCTTGGGCAGTTCGATCTGGCCGCGTTGTCGCGGGAAGCGGGATTCGACGCCGCGCTGCCGCGCGAGGGCCGGCTGCTGGTGTTCTACGATTTCCTGGAACAGGCCGAGAGCTTCACTCCGGCGGCTTCGGTGGGTTGGCGCGTGCTGTGGGACACCACGCCCGCGGCGGGGCTGGAACGGGCGCCGGTGCCGCATGCGCTGGCCTCGCTGTCGGACGATGAATGGACCTGCGTGTTCCGCGCGGCGCCGGTCTCGGCCCGCACGGTGCTGACGCCGATCGGTGTCGATGACGCGGGCTGGGATGCGTTTGCCCTGGAGGACGACGAGGCCTACGAAAACTACCAGGATTGGCGGTCGCGGTTTGGCACGCCGGACATGGATGGCCGCGACAACCATCAGCTCGGCGGCTATGCACAGTCGTTGCAGAATGGCATGCAGGCCACTTGCCAACTGGTGTCGCACGGCCTGGATTGCGGCGGCAGCGCGGTCTGGCGCAGCGAGGCCGCGCAGGCCCTGTTGCCGGGAGCGAGGGACTGGCGGCTGGTGTTGCAGATCGGCGCCGACCCGCACGCCGGCATTCCGCAGCCGGGCGCCTATTACGTGCTGATGCGCGAGCAGGATATCGCGGCGCGCCGCTTCGATCTGGCGCGCGTCACGTATCAATGCGACTGACGCGTCGCCGGCGAGCCGCTATCGCGCCGGGCGGGCGTGAACCGCCCGGCCCTGTGCGTCATGCGGGAGGCTCGCCGTCATCCAACGCCGCCGCCTGCTCGCGCAGCACGAACTTCTGGATCTTGCCGGTGGAGGTCTTGGGCAGGGCGCCGAACACCACGGTGCGCGGCGTCTTGAAGCGCGCCAGGTGTTCGCGGCAGTAGGCGATAAGGTCATCGGCGCTGCACACCGCGCCGTCTTTCAGCGTGACGAAGGCGCACGGCGTTTCGCCCCACACCGCGTCGGGCCGCGCCACCACGGCGGCTTCCAGCACGTCGGGGTGGCGGTACAGCACGCTTTCGATTTCCACGGTCGAGATGTTCTCGCCGCCCGAGATGATGATGTCCTTGGCGCGGTCCTTGATCTCGATGTAGCCGTCGGGATGCACCACGGCCAGGTCGCCGGAATGGAACCAGCCGCCGGCGAAGGCGTCGGCGGTGGCGTCGGGGTTGTGCAGGTAGCCCTTCATTAACGTATTGCCGCGCAGCATGATCTCGCCCAGCGTGGCGCCGTCGGCCGGCACCGGCCGCATGGCGGCGTCCATCACCTGCACCGCTTCGACGTTGAGCTTGCGCACGCCGATGCGGGCCTTGAGCGCGGCGCGCTCGGCCAGCGGCAGGTCGTCCCATTCGTCGTGCCAGGCGCAGCCGATCGACGGGCCGTAGGTTTCGGTCAGTCCGTACAGGTGGGTGACGCCCACGCCCAGTTGCTCCATCGCTTCGATGATGGCGGCGGGCGGCGCGGCGCCGCCGGTCATGGCCTGCACGCGATGCGTGGCGCGGTGGCGGACGTTGGCAGGGGCGTTGACCAGCATGTTCAGCACCACCGGGGCGGCGCAGAAGAAGCCGACCCGATGGCGGCGGATGGCCTCGAAGATGGCCGCCGGCTCCACGCGCCGCAGGCAGACGTTGGTGCCCGCCAGCGCCGCCAGGGTCCACGGGAAGCACCAGCCGTTGCAGTGGAACATGGGCAGCGTCCACAGGTAGACGGCGTGCGGCGGCATGCCGCAGGCCAGCACGTTGCCGGTGGCGTTCAGGTAGGCGCCGCGATGGTGATAGAGCACGCCCTTGGGGTTGCCGGTGGTGCCCGAGGTGTAGTTCAGGCAGAGGTTGTCCCATTCGTCCCGCGGCCCTTCCCAGGGCGCGTCGGCCGGTTGCGCGGCGAGCCAGGCTTCGTACTCCGCATCGCCCAGGTCGCCGTGCGGGCCGGTGTATTCGCTGTCTTCGATGCGCACGGTGCGCGGCGGTGTGCGCAGGTGGCCCAGCACCTCGCGCACCAGCGGCGCGTATTCGCTGTCGTACAGCAGCACGGTGGCGCCGCCGTGTTGCAGAATGAACGCCAGCGTGCGCGCGTCGAGCCGGGTGTTGAGCGCGTTCAGCACCGCGCCGGCCATCGGCACGCCGAAGTGCGCTTCGTACAGGGCCGGCGTGTTGGGCGCGAGCACCGCCACCACGTCGCCCCGGCGCACGCCCCAGGCGGCCAGCGCCGCCGCCATCTGGCGGCAACGGTCGTAGGTGGCGCGCCAGCTCTGGCTATGGCTGCCGTGCAGCAGCGCGGCGCGTTCCGGGTAGACGGCCGCCGCCCACGCCAGGAAACCCAGCGGCGTCAGGGGCTGGTGGTTGGCGGCGTTGCGGGGCAGTGTGTCGTCGGACGCGGATGGCGATGCGGTCATGATGCGCTCCTAGTGGCCTGCGGTGGCCAGGCGTGCGGATTCGCGTTGCGCGGCCTGCCAGCCGAGCGCGGCCAGCGGTTCGACGCGCGCGCCCATCTCCAGCGCATCGGTGGCGGCGGCGTTGCCGGCGCGGGCGCGCGCGTACACGCCCTGCAGAATGGCGGCGATGCGAAAGAAGCTGTAGGCCAGGTAGAAATCCCAGTTGGGCGGCGGCGCGATGCCGCGCGTCTCGCAATAGGCGCGCACGAACTGCGCTTCGTCGGGGATGCCCAGCGCCGCCAGGTCCAGGCCGGCGATGCCGCGCCACAGGGACGGCGGGATGCGCCAGCACATGCAGTGATAGGCCAGGTCCGCCAGCGGATGGCCCAGGGTCGACAGCTCCCAGTCCAGCAGCGCAATGGCGCGCGGTGCGTCGGGCGCGAATACCAGGTTGTCGATGCGGTAGTCGCCGTGCACCAGGCGGGTCTGGTCGTCATGCGGCAGATGCTGCGGCAGCCAGTCGATCAGCGCGTCCATGGCGGGGATGGACGTGGTTTCGGTGTCGCGATATTGGCGGGTCCAGCGCGCCACCTGGCGCGCGAAGTAGTCGCCGGCCTTGCCGTAGTCCGCGAGTCCTACGGCGGCCGGTTCCACCGCGTGCAGCGCGGCCAGCACGCGGCCGGTCTCCGCATACAACGCGGCGCGCTCGGCGGGGGCCAGGCCCGGCAGCGCCGGGTCCATGAAGACGCGGCCGCGCGCATAGCTCATCAGGTAGAACGGTGTGCCGACGATGGAAGGGTCGGCGCAGTAGTGCAGCATGGCCGGCACGGGCACGGCGGTGCCGGCCAGCGCGGCCATGACGCGGTACTCGCGGTCGATGGCGTGGGCCGAGGGCAGCAGCGTGCCGGGCGGCTGCTTGCGCAGCACGCGCGCACCGCTGTCATCTTCCAGCAGGTAGGTCGGATTGGACTGGCCGCCCGTCAATGCCCGCGCGCGCAGGCCGCTGGCGTTGCCCAGGCCCTGCGCCGACAGGTAGGCGGCCAGCGCGGGCAGCCAATCGGGGGCGGCGTTGGTGGCGTGATCGGGCGCGCTCATACCAGCGCCTTGCGCGGCGCGTCCGCGTCGTCCCACTGCCAGAACGCATCGCCCTGGTCCATCAGGTAACGCGCCAGCACCATCTTGTGCACTTCGGAGGCGCCGTCCACCAGCCGCGCCTGGCGCGCGTAGCGGTAGATCCATTCCAGCGGCGTGTCTTTGGAATAGCCGCGCGCGCCGTTCAACTGCAGCGCGGTGTCGACCACCTTGTGCAGGGTTTCCGACACCACGATCTTGGCCATGGAGATTTCCTTGCGCGCGAAGTCGCCCTGATCCAGCCGCGCGGCGGCGCGCATGGTGAGCAGTCGGCCGATCTCGATCTGCATGGCGGCGTCGCCCAGCAGCCATTGCACGCCCTCGCGGTCGGCCAGCTTCTGGCCGAAGCTGCTGCGTTCACCGACGTAGTCCACCGCCACCGCCATGGCGCGCCGCGCCAGGCCCAGCCAGCGCATGCAGTGCGTCAGGCGCGCCGGACCCAGGCGGATCTGCGTCAGCTTGAGGCCGTCGCCCACTTCCATCAGGCGGTTCTCGTCGGGGATTTCGAGGCCGTCGAATTCCAGCTCGCAATGGCCGCCGTGTTCTTCCGGGCCCATGATGGGGATGCGGCGGACAATGCGCCAGCCGGGCTGGTCGGCGTCGAACAGGAAGGCCGACAGGCCCTTGCGGGCGTCGTCCGAAGTGCGCGCGATCAGGATGAAATGCTGCGCGGCGCCGGCGCCGGTGATGAACCACTTGCGGCCATGGATCAGCCATTTGTCGCCCTGGCGGGTGGCGGTGGTGCGCATCATTGACGGGTCCGAGCCGCTGCCGGGGCTGGGTTCGGTCATCACGAAGGACGAGCGCACCTTGCCGTCGATGATGGGTTGCAGCCAGCGGTCCTGCTGGTCGGGCCGCGCCACCTGCGCCAGCACGCGCATGTTGCCGTCGTCGGGGGCGGCGGCGTTGAAGGCGGCCGGGCCGAAGATGGAGCGGTTCATCTCTTCGTAGCAGGCGGCCAGGCCCACCATCGGCAGGCCCTGGCCGCCGCGCTTGCGCGGCATCTGCAGGGCCCACAGGCCGGCCTCGCGGGCCTTGGCGCGCACGCGGTCCAGCAGGGCTGCGTCGATGTTCTCGTGGTCGTCGTAGTTGGCGCGGTCGGCTTCCAGCGGAATCAGCTCGCGGTCGACGAAGGCGCGCACGCGCTGGCGGTAGTCTTCGAGTTCGGGGGGCAGCGAAAAATCCATGGCGGGTCTCCGGATGGGATGCGGGTTCAGAGCGAGCTGGCCAGGTGGCCGCCGTCCACGTCGATGACCGCGCCGGTCATGTAGGCGGAGGCATCGGAGGCCAGCAGCAGCAAGGGGCCGTCCAGGTCCTGCGGGCGGCCCAGGCGGCGCTGCGGGATGCGCTTGACCAGGGCCTCGCCGGCGGGCGTGGCGAAGAAGTCGCGATTCAGGTCGGTGCCGATGTAGCCGGGCGCCAGCGCGTTCACGCGGATGCCGTGGCGCGCCCATTCCAGCGCCAGGGCGCGGGTCAGGTGCAGCAGGCCGGCCTTGGCGGCGGTGTAGGCGGCCACGTGCGAGGCCACGCGCTGGCCCAGGATCGAGGCGATGTTGATGATGGCGCCGGGCCGGCCGTGGCCGTGGAAGTGGCGCGCGGCGCACTGCGCCACCCGCCACGCGCCGTTCAGGTTGACATCGATCAGGCCGGTCCACTCGTCCTCGCTGATGTCGAGCGCGGGGCGAGTCATGGCGATGCCGGCGTTGTTGACGACGATGTCGACCGGGCCGAACGCCTGCTCGACCTGGGTGAATGCCGCCAGCACGCTGTCGGGTTGGGTGACATCCATGCCCGCGACGCAGGCCTGGCCGCCCTGCGCGCGGATCTCCGTTGCCAGGGTTTCGCCCAGTTCGGTCCGGCGGCCGCACAGCGCCACGCGCGCGCCGGCCTCGGCCAGCCGCAGCGCGAAGTGGCGGCCCAGTCCGCTGTAGGCGCCGGTGACCAGCGCGGTCTTGGATTTCAGGTCTTCAAACATCGGTGCGTCTCCTTTGTTTGTGTGCCGGCGGCATTACGCCGCCTCGCTGGCGGCGGGCTGGCGCGCGGCGTTGAGTTCCACCAGCGCATCCACCGCCACCGCGCCCTGTCCCACGGCGCCGACCATCACCGGGTTGATGTCGACCGACGCCAGGCGCGGACCGGCCGCCAGGGCGTAGCGGCCCAGCGCCACCGCCTGTTGCGCCAGGGCCTGCACGTCGGCCGGCGGATCGCCGCGCACCCCTTGCAGCAGCGTGCCGATGCGCAGGCCGCGCAGCTTCTCGATCACCTGCGCGGCATCGAACGGCGGCATCAGCACCGCCACGTCGCGCAGCGCCTCGACGTATTTGCCGCCGCTGCCGATCATGACGACCGGCCCCAGCACCGGATCAACGCGCGCGCCCAGCGCGCATTCTTGCAGGCCGCGCTGCATCCGCGCGACGAGCCAGGCGCCATCGCGCACGTCCAGCTTACCCAAGGTTTGGGCTTGATGGGCAAACGCCGTGCGCAGCGAGGCTTCGTCGTTCAGGGCCAGCGCCACCAGCCCGTGTTCGGACTTGTGCGGCAGTTGCGCCGAGCAGGCCTTCAATGCCACCGGCGCGCCGATGCGGCGCCACGCGGCAATGGCCTCGTCGGCCGTGCGGCAGACGGCGTGTTCGATCACCGCCAGCCCGTTATCGGCCAGCAGCGCAAGGCTGGCCGCCTCGGACAGGAAGCCGCCGGCCGCGTCGGGCGCCGGATCGGCCGCCACAATGCCTTGCGATGCTGGCGGCGACGCCATGCGGCCGCGTTCGCGCAACCGCCGCAGGCGCAACAGCGCCGACAAGGCATCCATCGCCTGGATCTCGTCGGCGTAAACGGGCAGGCCGCGCGCGCGGAATGCGCTGGCCACGTTGTCCTGCCACGCCACCACCACGACCGGTTTGGAGGCGGTTTGCGCGAAGCCGGCCGCATCCGCCGCGAACGAGGCCACGTCGTAGCCGCGCCCCGCCACTGGAATATCGAGCAGGAACATGTCGGCCGCCGGGTCGGCGCCGATTACGGGCAGCACTTGCCCGAACAGGCCGTTGTTCGACAGCAGCGCGGCGGTGATGTCCACGGGGTTGACGGTGGTGGCATAGCCGGGCAGACGCTCGGCCAGCGCCTGCTGGGTGGCGTCGGCCAGCGGCGCGATCTCCAGGCCGCGCTCGGCGGCCGCGTCCGAGGCCAGCACGCAGCTGGCGCCGGAGTTGCTGACCACCACCACGCGCGGGCCTTGCGGCAAGGGGCTGCGCAGGGCCAGTTCGGCGTAGCGCACCAGTTCCTGCGGATCGCGCGCGCGCAGGATGCCGTGGTGTTCGAAGAACGCATCCACCGCGCGGTCCTCATTGGCCAGCGCGCCGGTATGCGAGGCCGCGGCGCGCGCGCCGGCCTCGGAGCGGCCCGACTTGACCACGATCAGCGGCACGCCGCGCGCCCGCGCCAGCGCGGCCGCCTCGGCCAGCGGCCCTGCCTCGCGCAGCGATTCCAGGTACAGCAGCACGCAGCCGACTTCCGGATCGCGCAGCGTCGCGCAGGCCAGTTCGGCGACCGACACGTCGGCCTCGTTACCGGTGGCATGCACGTGGCGCACGCCGATGCCGCGCTGGCGCAGCAGGCCGTAGACCATGGCGCACATGCCGCCGCTCTGGCTGATGACCGCCACCGGCCCGTCGCCCGGCGCCACCTCCAGGAACATGGTGGAGAAGCTGGCGATGGCGCCGTTGCCGAAGTTGGCCAGGCCCTGCGAGTTGGGGCCGACGATGCGCATGCCGGCGGCGCGGGCGCGCGCCGTCATCGCATCCTGCAGGGCGCGCCCGGCCTCACCGGTTTCCGAGAAGCCGGCCGAGATGACGATGGCCGCCGCCACGCCCAGCGCGGCGCAGTCATCCACCGCCCGCAACGCCTGCTCGCCCGCCACCGCCACGATCGCCAGGTCCGGCGCGGCGGGCAACGCGGCCAGGCTGGGCCAGGCGCGTTCGCCCTGGACTTCGGCGCGTTGCGGGTTGATCGGGTACAGCGTGCCCGCATAGCCGTGGCGCCGCATGTAGTGGATCGGCCGGCCGCCGATCTTGTCGGGATTGTCGGAGGCGCCGACGATCGCGATCGAGGCCGGATCGAGCAGGCGCGCGAGGCTGGCGTCGCCGATGGGTACAGAAGCCATGAAACTCCCCTGGGTAGGATGAAGGCGGCCGCGCGCGGTCAATTGACCGTGGCGCCGGAAGTCTTGACCACGCCGGCCCATTTATCGACCTCGACATCGAGGAAGCGCGCCGTGTCGGTAGGCGTCTTCCATGCCGGGGCGAAGCCCTGGGCGGCGAATTTCTGCTGGATGTCGGCGCGGCCCAGCACCTTCTGCAGGGCGCCGTTCAATCGGTCCACCACCGATGCCGGCGTGCCGGCCGGGGCCAGCAGCCCGTTCCAGGCGGTGGCTTCGTAGCCCGGCAGCCCGGCCTCGGCCACGGTGGGCACGTTGGGCGCGGCGGGCGAGCGCGCTGCGCCGGTCACGGCCAGCGCCTTGAGCTTGCCGCCGTTCACGTAGGGCATCGACGACAGCATGGTGTCGAACATGATGTCGGCCTGGCCGCCCATCACGTCTGTCAGGGCCGGCGCGCTGCCGCGATAGGGCACGTGCACCATGCGCAGGCCGGCCATGGCGCCGAACAGTTCGGCCGCCAGGTGGGTGGACTGGCCGTTGCCCGACGAGGCGAAGGTCAGCTTGCCCGGCGTGGACTTGGCCAGCGCGATCAGCTCGCGCACGTTGCCGGCGGGCAGGTCCGGCCGCGTCACGATCACCAGCGGGCCGCTGGTCAGCAGCGACACGGGCGCGAAGCTCTTGCGGGTGTCGTAGTTCAGGTTCTTGAACAGCGACATGTTGATGGCGTGGGCCGTGGTCGCCAGCAGCAGCGTGTAGCCGTCGGGCGCGGCCTTGGCCACCATGTCGGCGCCGATGTTGCCGCCGGCGCCGGAGCGGTTGTCGACGATGATGGTCTGCTTGAGTTCGTCGCCCAGGCCCTGCGCGACCACGCGGGCCACGATGTCGGTGGGCCCGCCCGGCGGGTACGGCACCACCAGGGTGATGGGTTTGGTCGGCCAGTCCTGGGCGGCCGAGGCGGCGGCTGCCACCAGGGAAAGCGCGGCCAGGGCCGTGCGGCATGCTGCGATTGCGCGCATGATTGTCTCCTCCGTCGTGCGGATATGTTGTTTTGCTGGGGATGGTGTTGCCGGCGGCGCTTCAAGGCGGCCGGCGCGCCTCGAAACCGAGCAATGCGCGGCCGTCGATCGTGATCGCGCGGCCCATGACCTGCTGGCCGATGGCGATGCCGGCGTCGGCATGGCCCATCAGCACCGCGCCCTCTTCCAGGCGCACCAGCACCAGCACGTAGGGCACGTGCGCGCGCCAGAATGCGTCGGGCGCGCGGTGGATCTCGGTGCGCGCCAGCACTACGCCCGCGCCGCTGCTGCGCCGCCATGGCAGATGGGTGCCGCCGCAATGGGCGCAGGCGTAGGGGCGCAGCGCCCACCAGGCGCCGCAATCCTCGCAGCGCTGCAATTCCAGCGGATCGCGGGTGTTCATCGATGGCCCTCCGCCTGCAGCACCAGGCTGACGTGGGCGGACAGCACGCCGCCGTCCGCATGCACCAGCGCGCAGCGCGGCGCGCCCGCCTGCCGCGATCCGGCCTGGCCCGCCAACTGCGTCCAGGCCTCGGCCACGTGCGCCATGCCGCCGGCCACGCCGGAATGCCCGAACGACAGCAGGCCCCCATGGGTGTTGAGCGGCAGCGGCCCGGCCGCGTCGAAGTCGCCGCGCCGTGCGCGATCCGCCGCGCCGCCGCGCGGCGCGAAGCCCAGTTCTTCCAGCAGCATGGCCAACGTGATGGTGAAGGAGTCGTAGATGCCCAGGTAGTCGACCTGGTCCGGGCCGATGCCGGCGTCGGCATAGGCCTGCCCGAGCGCGCGCGCCGCGCCGGTGTCGAGAATGTCGCGCAGCGCCGACAGGTGCTGGTGGCGATGCGCCTGCCCCGCGCCGCTGATGCGCACCGGCCCTTCGTCGGCGCCGACCACCAGCGCCACCGCGCCGTCGGAAATCGGGCAGCAGTCCAGCAGGTGCAGCGGCGTGGCGATGGGCCGGGACGCCAGCACCTGGTCCACGCTGATGGCTTCGTTCAGGTGCGCATGGGGGTGGCTGGCGGCGTGGCGGCGCATCAACGCGGCGAGCTCGGCCAGGTCTTCGCGGCGGGTGCCGGTCCGGTGCATGTAGGCGGAGGCCAGCAGCGCGTAATAGGCCGGCACCGACGCGCCGTTGGGCACCTCGGTATCGGCTTCGCCAACCTGCGCCAGTGTCTGGATGGAGGCGTCGACGGCCTGGCCGGTCAGGCGGTTCTCGCCCGCCACCACCAGCACGCGGCGGCAGCGGCCGGCGCGCACCAGTTCGCGCGCCAGCATCACCATGGCCGCGCCGGTGGCGCCGCCCATCTGCATGCCGTGGGCGTAGCGCGGGTCCAGGCCCAGCTTTTCGCTGAGCAGCGTGGCCAGCATCAAGTGCGGAAAGGTGGTGGCGTAGCCGCACAGCACGCCGTCGATATCGGCGCGCCGCAGGCCGGACTGCGCCAGCGCGGCGTTGGCGGCCTCGGCCATCAGGTCCAGGGCCGAGCGGCCCTCGTGGCGGCCGAAGCGCGTGGTGGCCGCGGCCAGCAGGCAGGCGTGGTGAAGATCAGGCATGGGGCATCCAGGCGCGTTCGATGGCGCGGGCTTCGGCGGCCAGCGCCTGGGCCAGTTCCTGTTCGCGCGATTCGACCCGCTCGCTCAAGGCGGCCACGCTCAGCGCGGCGATGGCGCGGCCGCTGGGGCCGCGCACGGCCACGCCCAGGCCCCCCATCTTTTCCACCACCACGTCCAGCAGCATGGCGTGGCCGAGCTCGCGGGCGCGCGCCGTCATCTGTTCCAGCAGCCGCACGGGATAGCGCGGGTAGCGTTCCTGCAACCGCTGGTGCACCGGCGGCAGCACCGCCTGGGTTTCGTTCTCGTCCATGGCCGCCAGCAGCGCCAGGCTGCCGGCGCCGATGCCAAGCGGACGGCGGCTGCCGACCTCCAGGTAGTTGGCGCGGATCGGATAGTCGCCGAAGCACAGGTCCAGGCAGACCGATTCCCAGCCGGTTGGCATCGACAGGATGACGGTGTCGCCGAACTTGCGCGCCAGGCGGATCAGCGCTGGCCGCGCCAGGGCGCGCAGATCGAGGCCGTCGACCATGGCATGGTGCATGGCATAGACCTGCGGACCAAGCATGTAGTGCTTGCTGACCGGGTCTCGCTCCACGAAACCCTCGGCCTCCAGGTCCTTCAGGATGCGCAGCGCGGTGGACACGTCCAACTGCGCTGCCTGGGCGATGTCGGTCAGGCGCTGGACGCGCCGGTTCGACAGGCTGGCGAGGACGCGGCAGACCTTTTTCGTCGCGGAAACAAGGCTGGTATCCGGTGAAGACATGGCAGCGGCAGGACCCGTTGGCTGAACATGGTCACAAGATAGGCAGGCCGGCCGCGAGGGTAAAGTTGCGTCGCAACAAAATTTCGCCCAGCAACAATCGCGGTTTGCCGGGCGCTGCAGGCAGCGTCAGGCCGGTTCGGTTTCGGGATGCAGCGAACGCAGCCTGCGCAGCTCCGGGAACCAGTGCATCCACAGCCCCGCCACCGCAATCGTGCCCAGGCCGCCCACCACCACCGCCGGCACCGCGCCCAGCAGCGCGGCCATCACGCCGGACTCGAATTCCCCCAACTGGTTCGAGGCGCCGACGAACAGCGTGTTGACCGCGCTGACGCGGCCCAGCATGTGGTCGGGCGTGTTCAACTGCACCAGCGACGAGCGCACCACCACGCTGATGGCGTCGGCCGCGCCCAGCACCACCAGCGCGCCCACCGAGAGCGGGATCGAGGTCGACAGGCCGAACACGGTGGTGGCCAGGCCGAACAGGATCAGCGCGCCGAACAGCAGGCGGCCGACGTGCTCGCCCAGGCTCAGCCGCGCCAGCGTCAGCGACATCAGCATGGCGCCACAGGCCGGCGCGGAGCGCAGCGCGCCCAGGGCCCACGGACCGGCGTTGAGAATGTCCTTGGCGAAGATCGGCAGCAGCGCCGTGGCGCCGCCCAGCAGCACCGCGAACAGGTCCAGCGACAGCGTGCCCAGCAGAATGCGGCGCTGGAAGATGAAGGTGATGCCCGCGAACAGCGTGCGCCAGGTGGTCGGCTCCCTGCGCGGCGGGGCGCGGTCGATCGACATGCTGGCGATGCAGGCGAAGCCGCACAGGTACAGCGCCGCCGCCACGCAGTAGATCCACCCTGCCCCCAGGCCATAGCCGATGCCGCCCAGCGCCGGGCCGGCGATCTGCGCGATCTGGCCGCCGGAGGACGACAGCGCGGTGGCGCGCGGCAGCCATTCGCGCGGCACGATGGCCGGAATCAGCGTGGTCAGCGTGGGCGCCTCGAAGGCGCGCGCCGAGCTCATGATGATGAGGGTGGCGTAGATCAGCGTCTTGCCGCCGACGCCGTGCAGCGCCGCGATCGCCAGCAGCAGCGTGGCCAGGGTCTCGACCGCCATGCAGATGGCGACGATCTTGCGGCGGTCGTAGCGGTCGGCCACGTGGCCGACCACCAGCGTCAGCGCCGCCATCGGCAGGAACTGCGCCAGACCGATCAGGCCCAGGTCGAGCGCGCTGCCCGACAGCGCGTAGATCTGCCAGCCCACCGCCACCGAGACGATCTGGAAGGCCAGCGACGCGCCGATGCGCGCGAACAGGAAGTGCAGGAAGGCGGGTCGGTAAAGCGGACTGGGCGAGTCGGGGGCGGGCATCGGGGCGGAACGCGCGGCAGGCGCGCGGACGGCGCCGGAATGCGCATTCTATAAACAGCCGGCTGACGCCAAACTAAAGCGCCCGCCGGCCGTGGGGTCTTGCGCGCCGTGGGAGCGGGGCCGCTTCAGGCGCCGATCGACACCAGTTCCGCGCCTTCCGTGACCTGGTCGCCCACCGCGTAGAACAGTTCCTCGACCTTGCCGTCGGCCGGCGCGGAGATGGTGTGCTCCATCTTCATCGCCTCCATCACCAGCAGCGGCTGGCCCTTGGCGACGCTGTCGCCGGCCTTGACGGCGATGGAGATGATCTTGCCCGGCATGGGGGCGGTCAGGCCGCCGCCGTGGTCGCCCTGGGTGTCCTGGGCGTGCGCCAGCGGGTCGTACAGGTCCAGCACGCGCGCGCCGCCGTCGCCGAAGACGTGGGCCTTGTCGGCGTGCAGCACCACGGTGCCGGCGCGTTCGCGGCCGTCCAGGGTGATGCGCAGCACGCGGGCCGGGCCATCGCGGTCCTCGGCGCGCCAGGCGAAGGGCCGGGCGCCGTCGCCGCTGTCCAGCAGCCAGTCGGCGCCCTGGCGCGCGACGGTGACGTGACGGGTCTCGCCATTGTCGATCCATTGCAGCGTGCGCTGGTAGCGGCCGCCCAGGCGCCAGCCGTCGCGCGTGTCCCACGGATCGGCCGGGGTGGCGCCGTGGGGCGCCGATTGCGCCTGGCCCTGGCTGGCCAGCACGGCGGCCGTGGCCAGCGCCAGCGTGGCGGCGTCGGCAGGCGTGGGTTCGGGCAGCAGCGTGGCGCGCTGGCGCTCGATCAGGCCGGTGTCGAGGTCGGCGGCGGCGAAGGCGCTGTCGCGCATCAGGCGCGACAGGAAGGCGACGTTGGTCTGCACCCCCACCGCCTGGGTCTGCGCCAGCGCCCGCAGCATGCGGGCGCGGGCCTGGTCGCGGTCGGCGCCGTGCACGATCAGCTTGGCGATCATGGGGTCGTAGAACGGCGTGATGGTGTCGCCGGTGCGCACCCCGCCATCGACGCGGATATCGCCGTTGGCGAAGGCGACGTGGGCCGGCAGGCCCAGGTAGACCAGCGTGCCGATCGACGGCAGGAAGCCTTTCTCGGGGTTCTCGGCGTAGATGCGGGCCTCGATGGCGTGGCCGTGGATGCGCAGGTCTTCCTGGCGCGCCGGCAGCGGCTGGCCGGCGGCCACGCGCAACTGCCACTCGACCAGGTCGTGGCCGGTGATCATCTCGGTGACCGGGTGCTCGACCTGCAGGCGCGTGTTCATTTCCATGAAGTAGAAGCGGCCGTCGGGCTCGGCGATGAATTCCACCGTGCCGGCGCCCACGTAGCCTACCGCGCGCGCGGCGGCCACGGCGGCTTCGCCCATGGCGCGGCGGCGTTCCTCGGTCATGCCGGGCGCGGGCGCTTCCTCGATCACCTTCTGGTGGCGGCGCTGCACCGAGCAGTCGCGCTCGAACAGGTAGACGCAGTTGCCGTGGCTGTCGGCGAATACCTGGATCTCGATGTGGCGCGGCTTCTGCAGGTAGCGTTCGATCAGCACGCGGTCGTCGCCGAAGCTGGAGGCGGCCTCGCGCTGGCACGAGGCCAGCGCATCGAGGAACGCGCCGGACGATTCGACCACGCGCATGCCCTTGCCGCCGCCGCCGGCGCTGGCCTTGATCAGCACCGGGTAGCCGATGGCGTCGGCCTGCTCCTTGAGGAATAGCGGGTCCTGGTTGTCGCCGTGGTAGCCGGGCACCAGCGGCACGCCGGCCTTCTCCATCAGCGACTTGGCGGCGGACTTGCTGCCCATGGCGGCGATGGCCGAGGCCGGCGGGCCGACGAAGGCGATGCCGGCCTGTTCGGCGGCTTCGGCGAAGGCTTCGTTTTCCGACAGGAAGCCGTAGCCGGGGTGGATGGCTTGGGCGCCGGTATCGCGCGCGGCTTGCAGGATGGCGTCGGCGCGCAGGTAGCTGGCGCGCGGCTCGGGGCCGCCGATGTGCACCGCGATGTCGCAGGCGGCGACGTGGCGGGCGTCGGCGTCGGCGTCGGAATAGACGGCGACGGTGCGGATGCCCAGGCGGCGGGCGGTGGCGGCGACGCGGCAGGCGATTTCGCCGCGGTTGGCAATCAGCAGGGTATCGAACATGGCGTTATCCAGACTGGGATGATTCGTTGACTACGTTGCAGCGGAGCGCGTTGCATCCAAAACCCTCACACGTCGCATCACGCCGACCTTACCGGGGACACCGCGGATCCGGCTTCGCCGGTCCGCCGGTGTCGCCCCCTTGAGGGGGCGCGCGCAGCGCGTAGGGGGTGGGCTTTCTTCTACATCCGGAAGACGCCGAAGCGCGTGTCTTCGATCGGCGCGTTCAGCGCCGCCGACAGCGCCAGCCCCAGCACGCGGCGCGTGTCCGCCGGCGCGATGATGCCGTCGTCCCACAGCCGCGCGGTGGCGTAGTACGGATGGCCCTCGCGTTCGTACTGTTCGCGGATCGGCGCCTTGAAGGCGTCCTCCTCGGCCGCCGACCACTGGCCGCCGCGCGCCTCGATGCCGTCGCGCTTGACCGTGGCCAGCACGCTGGCGGCCTGCTCGCCGCCCATCACCGAGATGCGCGCGTTGGGCCACATGAACAAGAGGCGCGGCGAGTAGGCGCGGCCGCACATGCCGTAGTTGCCGGCGCCGAACGAGCCGCCGATCAGCACGGTGAACTTGGGCACGTTGGCCGTGGCCACGGCCGTCACCATCTTGGCGCCGTGGCGCGCAATGCCTTCGTTTTCGTACTTGCGGCCGACCATGAAGCCGGTGATGTTCTGCAGGAACACCAGCGGGATCTTGCGCTGCGCGCACAGCTCGATGAAGTGCGCGCCCTTCTGCGCCGATTCCGAGAACAGGATGCCGTTGTTGGCGACGATGCCCACTGGCATGCCGTGGATGTGGGCAAAGCCCGTCACCAGCGTGGGGCCGAAGCGCGCCTTGAATTCGTCGAACTCGGAGCCGTCGACGATGCGCGCGATGACCTCGCGCACGTCATACGGCTTGCGCGTGTCGGCGGGGATGATGCCGTTCAGCTCGGCCGGGTCGTAGCGCGGTTCGCGCACCGGCACGGTGGCCAGCGGCGCCGGCTTCTTGCGGTTCAGGCGCGCCACGGCGCCGCGCGCCAGTTGCAGCGCGTGCATGTCGTTGGCGGCCAGGTGGTCGGCCACGCCCGACAGGCGCGTGTGCACGTCGCCGCCGCCCAGGTCCTCGGCGCTGACTTCCTCGCCGGTGGCGGCCTTCACCAGCGGCGGGCCGCCCAGGAAGATGGTGCCCTGGTTCTTGACGATGATGGACTCGTCGCTCATGGCGGGCACGTAGGCGCCGCCGGCGGTGCAGGACCCCATCACCACCGCGATCTGCGCGATGCCCTGCGCCGACATCTGCGCCTGGTTGTAGAAGATGCGGCCGAAGTGTTCGCGGTCCGGAAAGACCTCGTCCTGTTGCGGCAGGTTGGCGCCGCCGGAGTCGACCAGGTAGACGCACGGCAGGCGGTTCTGCGCGGCGATCTCCTGCGCGCGCAGGTGCTTCTTGACCGTCATCGGATAGTAGGTGCCGCCCTTGACGGTGGCGTCGTTGCAGACGATGACACATTCGGTGCCGGCGATGCGGCCGATGCCGGTGATGACGCCCGCGCCCGGCGCTTCGCCGTCGTACATGCCATGCGCCGCCATCGGCGACAGTTCCAGGAACGGCGACCCCGGATCAATCAGGTTCTCGACGCGGTCGCGCGGCAGCAGCTTGCCGCGCGCCACGTGCTTGGCGCGCGACGATTCGCTGCCGCCCAGGGCGGTCTGCGCCAGTTGCCGGCTCAGGTCGTCCAGTTGCGCCTGCATGGCGCGCGCGTTGTCGGTGTAGTCCTGCGACCGCGGATTGATGCGGGATTCGATGATGGGCATGGGGTACCACCCGTCCTGCTGATTGGGATGTTGAAGGCGCTCGGAATCGAGCGGTTTGTCTCGCCGCCCGGTGGGCCGGGCATGGTTGTCGATGATTTTTGTTGCTTGTCCGGATTTCGTTGCGCCTCTCCCGCACGGCCCGCGACCGACCCGTCGCGGACACTGCCATGCAGGAAAGGCGCAGCGGAATCCGGTTCGGGAAGCGGGCCGAGGCCCGCTTCCCGAACATGCGGATTTAGACCATCTCGATCGCCATCGCCACGGCTTCGCCGCCGCCGATGCACAGCGTGGCCACGCCGCGCTTGCCGCCGGTCTTGCGCAGCGCGCCGATCAGCGTGGTCATCAGGCGCGCGCCGGAGGCGCCGATGGGGTGGCCCAGGGCGGTGGCGCCGCCGTGGATGTTGACCTTTTCATGCGGCAGCTTGAAGTCGGCCATGGCGGCCATGGTGACCACCGCGAAGGCTTCGTTGATCTCGTACAGGTCCACGTCCTCGGCCTTCCAGCCGGTCTTGGCGAACAGGTTCTTCAAGGCGCCGACGGGGGCGGTGGTGAACCAGTTCGGTTCCTGCGAGTGCTGGCTGTGCGCCACGATGCGGGCCAGCGGCTTGACACCGAGCTTCTCGGCGGTGGAGGCGCGCATCAGCACCATGGCGGCGGCGCCATCGGAGATCGACGACGAGTTGGCGGCGGTGACGGTGCCGTCCTTCTTGAACGCGGGCTTGAGCGTCGGGATCTTTTCCGGCATGGCCTTGGTGGGGGCCTCGTCGGTGTCGATCACGGTGTCGCCCTTGCGGCCGGCGACCGTGACCGGGGTGATTTCCCACTTGAAGCTGCCGTCCTCGGTGGCGGCGCGGGCGCGGCGCAGCGATTCCAGCGAGAACGCATCCTGCTGCTCGCGGGTGAACGAATACTTGGCGGCGCAGTCCTCGGCGAACACGCCCATGGCCTTGCCCTTGTCGTAGGCGTCTTCCAGGCCGTCCAGCGCCATGTGGTCGTACACGGTGTTGTGGCCGTAGCGGTAGCCCTGGCGGCCCTTGAGCAGCAGGTAGGGCGCGTTGCTCATGCTTTCCTGGCCACCGGCGACGACGATGTTGGCCGAGCCCGCGGCCAGCAGGTCGTGGCCGAACATGGCGGCCTTCAGGCCCGAACCGCACACCTTGTGGATGGTGGTGCACGCCACGCCCAGCGGCAGGCCCGCGCCCAGCGCGGCCTGGCGAGCGGGCGCCTGGCCCTGGCCGGCCTGCAGCACGTTGCCCATGATGACTTCTTCGATCTGTTCGGGCTTGACGCCGGCGCGCTCGACGGCGGCCTTGATGGCGATCGAGCCGAGTTCGTGCGCGGCCAGGCCGGACAGGCTGCCGAGCATGCCGCCCATGGGCGTGCGGGCGACGGAAACGATAACGATGGGATCTGACATGACTAGCTCCTGTGAGGGTCGGGACAGCGTCTGCTTACGAGGCCGCGCCGGCGGGTGCCGGGCGCAGGCGCCTGTCCGTATCGTAAGGGAAAAATTCTTCGATCCGGCCTTGCGCCACGTGGGCGCGACAGGCCTGCCACCATTCCGGTTCCAGCAGGTCGGCGTGGTGGCGCAGAAAGGCGCCGCGTACGCGCGCGTCGCCCAGCAGGAAACGGCCGAACTCCTCGGGGAAGACGTCGTTCGGTCCGACCGCGTACCAAGGTTCCGACGCCATTTCCGCCTCTTCATTGGGGGCGGGCGGAATCCGTCGGAAATTCATTTCGGTCATGCGCTGGATTTCGTCGTAGTCGTAGAACACGACCCGGCCCAGCCGCGTCACGCCGAAGTTCTTGTAGAGCATGTCGCCGGGGAAGATATTGGCGGCGGCCAACTGGCGGATGGCGTCGCCGTATTCGCGCACGGCCGGCTCCAGCAGCGCATCGGGCGCCTGGCTCAGGTACAGGTTCAGCGGCGTCATGCGCCGCTCGATGTAGACGTGGCGGATGACCACCGTGTCCCCGGTTTCCTCGATCAGGCTGGGCACCAGGCGCCGCAGTTCGTCCAGCAGCCGCGGCGCGAAGCGGGCGCGCGGCAGCGCCACCTGCGAGTATTCCCAGGTGTCGGCCATGCGGCCGACGCGGTCGTGCAGCTTGACCATCTGGTACTTGCGCCGCACGGTGGCGTGGTCCATGCCGTCCTTATCGATGCGGTCCTTGATCAGCTTGAACACATAGGGATAGGACGGCAGCGTGAACACGCACATCACCATGCCCTTGATGCCGGGCGCGATGTCGAAGGCGTCGCGCGAATGCGCCAGGTGGTGCAGGAAATCGCGGTAGAACAGCGTCTTGCCCTGCTTCTGCAGGCCGATCATGGTGTACAGCTCGGCCTTGGGCTTGCGCGGCAACAGGCTGGCCAGGAAGTTGACCACCGCGGCGGGCGTCTCCATGTCCACCAGGAAATACGCGCGCGTGAAGCTGAACAGCGTGCTCAGGTCGTCCGCGCCCAGCAGCAGCGCGTCCAGGTTCACCTGCCCGGCCGGGTTGCGCGTGAGCGCCACGGCGAAGGGGTAGACGGTGCCCTGGTTGATCAGGCGGCCGACGATGTAGGCGCCCTTGTTGCGAAAGAACAGCGAACCCAGCGCATGCACCTGGCAGTCGCTGGCGATGCGACGGCCGACGTGGCGCGGCAACTGCCGGCGCAGTTGGCCGATGGCGGCGCGCGCCAGCAGGCGGGTGTCGCGCGGCAGGTCCTCGAACGGCAGCGCCAGGCCGAAGTCGGCCACCATGCGGATGAGGCTTTTGTGCAGGCCCTCGGTCACCGGGTAGTAGACCCGGTACGACGGCATGCGGCTGTCCAGGTAGTCGGTGGCCACGGCCGGCCGCACGAACAGGAAATCGTTGTGGAAATAGTCGCGGTGCAGCAGCCGGCATGACACCGAGTTGAAGAAGGTCTCGGCGCATTCGGGCTGGCGGTGCTCGCCCAGCAGGCCGACGAATTCCTGCTTGATCTGCTGCCAGTAGGCGGTCTGCGCATCCGTCAGCGCGGCGCCCGCGGCGCCGTTCGCGCCATTGGGGGCATGGGCGCCGACGGCGCCCTCGGGCCGGCCGCGCAGCACGCCTTCGAGCTGGCTGGCGCATTCGCGCACCCGCATGTCGTAGTACTCGATGCGCTCGCGCGACAGGTGCTGGATGCCGTGCCAGTCGCCCGATTCGAACAGCGCCTTGGCGCGCTGCGCGCTGTAGCGGAACAGCGCGTAGTGGCGGTCGAAGCCGGCCAGGATGCGGCGCGCGACGTCCAGCGGCGAGGGGCCCCGGACGGGCGCCTGCTCGATGTGCTGGACGTCGGACGTGCGGATCATGGCAAACGACTTCCGGGGGGACTCAGGCCGTCTCGGCGAACAGCTCGCGGCCGATCAGCATGCGGCGGATCTCGCTGGTGCCGGCGCCGATTTCGTACAGCTTGGCGTCGCGCCACAGGCGGCCCACCGGGTACTCATTGATGTAGCCATTGCCGCCCAGGATCTGCACGCCCTCGCCGGCCATCCAGGTGGCCTTCTCGGCGGTGTACAGGATCAGCGCGGCGCAGTCCTTGCGCACCTGGCGCACGTGCTCGGCGCCCAGGCGGTCGAGGTTCTTGCCGACCTGGTAGCAGAAGGCGCGGCTGGCCTGCAGCGTGGTGTACAGGTCCGCCACCTTGCCCTGGATCAACTGGAATTCGCCGATGGCCTGGCCGAACTGCTTGCGGTCATGGATGTACGGCACCACCACGTCCATCACGGCCTGCATGATGCCGACCGGGCCGCCCGACAGCACGGCGCGCTCGTAGTCCAGGCCGCTCATCAGCACCTTGACGCCGCCGTTGACCTGGCCCAGCACGTTTTCCTCGGGGATCTCGCAGTCCTGGAACACCAGTTCGCCGGTGTGGCTGCCGCGCATGCCGAGCTTGTCCAGCTTCTGCGCCACCGAGAAACCCTTGAAGCCCTTTTCCACCAGGAACGCGGTGATGCCGCGCTGGTGCGCCTCGGGGTCGGTCTTGGCGTAGACCACCAGGGTGTCGGCGTCGGGGCCGTTGGTGATCCACATCTTGGAGCCGTTGAGCACGTAGCGGTCGCCCTTCTTGTCGGCGCGCAGCTTCATGCTGACCACGTCCGAGCCGGCGCCCGGTTCGCTCATGGCCAGCGCGCCGACGTGCTCGCCGGAAATCAGCTTGGGCAGGTACTTGGCCTTCTGGGCCGGGGTGCCGTTGCGGTTGATCTGGTTGACGCACAGGTTGGAGTGGGCGCCGTAGGACAGGCCGATCGAGGCGCTGGCGCGGGAGATTTCCTCCATCGCCACCATGTGGGCCAGGTAGCCCATGTTGGCGCCGCCGTATTCCTCGCTGGCCGTCATGCCCAGCACGCCCAGGTCGCCAAACTTGCGCCAGAGGTCCATGGGGAACTGGTCGCTGCGGTCGACTTCGGCCGCGCGCGGCGCGATCTCGGCCTGCGCGAAAGTGCGCACGGCGTCGCGCAGCATGTCCAGGTCTTCGCCCAGATCGAAGTTCAGGCCAGGAAGGTTCATCGCTGTCTCCGTGATAGTGGGTACTTACATTCTTATGGGCGCCTGCGATCGCGCCGGATCTCGCCGCGTGGCCCCATGATGCGCTGATCGACGCTGGCTACGCAATGATGCAGCGCAAATATTACGTTTACGTAAACGTAAATATGAGTCGGGTTTTCCCTAGGCAAATGTTTGCGTCCACGGGAAGCGCCCTGGGTACTATTCCCCGGGTCCTTGAAACTTCAAATTTTGTTACGGAGTCAGCGGTGTCCGACCTGGCCAATCTTGACGATATCGTGGCGCTGCGGCGCGACCTGCACGCCCATCCCGAGCTCTGCTACGAGGAGCACCGCACCGCCAAGGTGGTGGCCGACGCCCTGCGCGGCTGGGGCATCGAGACCCACACCGGCATCGCCAGGACCGGCGTGGTCGGCGTCATCAAGCGCGGCACTTCCGACCGCGCCATCATGTTGCGCGCCGACATGGACGCCCTGCCGATGCAGGAAGAGAACCAGTTCGAACACCGTTCGCGCCACGACGGCAAGATGCATGGCTGCGGCCATGACGGCCACACCGCCATGCTGCTGGCCGCCGCGCGCCACCTGCAACAGGAAGGCGGCTTCGACGGCACCGTCTATTTCTGTTTCCAGCCGGCCGAGGAAGGCGGCGCCGGCGGCCGCGCCATGATCCAGGACGGCCTGTTCGAGCGCTTCCCCTGCGAGGCCGTGTTCGGCATGCACAACTGGCCTGGCCTGGAGGCCGGCTCGTTCGGCGTCTGCGCCGGGCCGATGATGGCGTCCGCCAACGGCTTCAAGATCACCGTGCGCGGCAAGGGCGGCCATGCCGCCGCGCCGCACGACTGCGCCGACCCGGTGCCGGCGCTGTTCGCCATCGGCCAGTCGCTGCAGACCATTCTGACCCGCAGCAAGCGCCCGCTGGACGCCGCCGTGCTGTCCATCACCCAGGTGCAGGCCGGCGGCAGCGTCATCAACGTGATCCCGGGCAGCGCCTGGCTGGGCGGTTCGGTGCGCGCCTACAGCACCGACGTGGTCGACCTGATCGAGCGCCGCATGCATGAGATCGCCGGCAGCATCGCCGCCGCCCATGGCTGCGAGGCCGAGGTCTATTTCGAGCGCCGCTATCCGGCGCTGATCAACACGCCGGCCGAGACCGAGTTCTGCATGCAGGTCATGCGCGAGGTGGCTGGCGCCGATCACGCCCGCGTGATCGAGCCGGTGATGGCCTCGGAGGACTTCGCTTTCCTGCTGCAGGCCAAGCCCGGCTGCTACGTGTTCCTGGGCAACGGCGACGGCGATCATCGCATGGCCGGCCACGGCCTGGGCCCGTGCATGCTGCACAACACCAGCTATGACTTCAACGACGCCCTGATCGCGCCGGGCGCGAGCTACTGGGTGCGGCTGACGCAGCGCTACCTGGCTGGCTGATTCAAGCATTACCTGACGCAGTGCTACGCAACACCACAAGGAAGCTATGAAAAAGAAGATGCTGTTCACGGCCGCGGGGGCGGCCCTGGCGATCATGACGGGCGGCGCCGCGCTGGCGCAGGGCTGGCCCGCCAAGCCTATCACCCTGGTCGTGCCCTACACCGCCGGCGGCAGCGCCGACGCGATCGGGCGCCGCCTGGGCGACGTGCTGCGCAAGGAGGCCAACGCCACCGTCATCGTCGAAAACAAGCCCGGCGCGGGCGCCTCGGTCGGCACCGACTTCGTGGCGCGCGCCCAGCCGGACGGCGCCACCCTGCTGCTGGCTTCCACCAGCCCGCTGACCATCTTCCCGCACCTGGCCAAGACCAACTACGACCCGATGAAGGACCTGACGCCGGTGGCCAGTGTGGCCGTGGCGCCCGTGGCCATCGTCGCCACCAAGGCCCTGCCGGTGAAGGACTTCGCCGGCCTGATCGACTACGCCAAGTCGCACCCGGACGGCGTGCGCTACGGCACGCCGGGCCAGGGCACCGTGGCCCACATCGGCATGGCGGCGCTGACCACGCAGACCGGCACCAGGATGCTGCACGTGCCCTACCGCGGCAACAGTCAGGCGCTGACCGACGGCCTGGGCGGCGTGGTCGAATTGCTGGTGGTCAACACCGACGTGGTGCTGCCGCACGTGGCCAGCGGCGCGCTCAAACCGCTGGCGGTGATGGCGCCCGAGCGCCTGGCCGCCTGGCCCGACGTGCCCACCATGGCCGAACTGAAGCTGCCGCAGGCGCAGTACTACTCGAACTTCGGCATCTTCGCGCCGGCCAATCTGCCGCCGGCGGTGTCGGGTCCGCTGCAGGCCGCGCTGACCAAGGCCGTGGCCAGCGCCGAGTTCAAGGACCTGCTGGCCAAGTCCTACCTGCAGCCGGGCACCGCGTCCGGCGACGCCTTCGCCAAGCAGGTGCAGGCCGAGTTCGCCAACAACGCCCGCATCATCAAGGAAGGCAACATCAAGGCGGAATGACGTCGGGGCGCGTGTCCCCGCCGGGCTGCCGCGCGAGCAATGCAAAGCGCGCTCCACGGGGAGCGCGCTTTTTCATTTTCGGGGAGGCGGGCCGGCGTCGCGCCGCGTGAGTCGGACCCGCCAACGTGCGCTGGCCCGTCGTGCGCCCACGCGCCTTCGCGGCAATCGGTCAGGCCGTCTTGGGCCCGAACATGATCACCAGCATGCCGGCCAGGCAAAGCCCCACGCCGACATAATCGCTGACGCTGGGCCGCACGCCATCGACCGCCCACAGCCACAGCAGCGCCATGCCGATGTACACGCCGCCATAGGCCGCATACACGCGCCCCGACGCGGTCGGGTGCAGCGTCAACAGCCAGGCGAACAGGGCCAGGCTGACGGCGGCCGGCGCCAGCAGCCAGATGGAATGGCCGCGGCGCAGCCACAGGTAAGGCAGGTAGCAGCCGATGATCTCGGCCAGCGCGGTCAGGACGAACAGCGCGAAGGTCTGCAGCATCGCCATGTCAGGCGCTTCAGGCTCGTTGCTGCGCCAGCAGCTCGCGGCACTGGCGTTCCTGCACCGCGATCTCCTGCAGCGTATCCTCGATGTCGCGGCGCTGCTGTTCCAGCGTGGCGCGGTGCTGGGCCAGCACCGCCAGGTACTGGCGCAACTGCACCTCGGTGTCGCCGGGGCCGTCGTACATGTCGATCAGCGTCAGGATCTCCGACAACTGCAGGCCCAGGCGCTTGCCGCGCAGGGCCAGCTTCAGGCGCGTGCGGTCGCGCGGCCCGAAGATGCGGTTGCGGCCCTCGCGCGCCGGGCTGACGATCCCCTGGTCTTCATAGAAGCGGATCGTGCGGGGCGTGACGTCGAACTCGCGGGCGAGCTCGGAGATGGTCCAGGTTGACGGGGACATGCGACGTGTGGCAGTTTACGTAAACGTAAATTATGATGACTTGACGCGATCGTCAAGCGTGGAGATCGAGGCAATGAACCCCAACGAACAGAAGCTGCAGTATCCCTGGGCCGATTTCCAGCCCGAAGCCGGCCGCGCCCACCCGGTGGCCGAGGGCGTCAAGTGGATCCGCATGCCGCTGCCGTTCGCGCTGGATCATATCAATCTCTGGCTGCTGCGCGATCGCATCGACGGCCGCGACGGCTGGACCATCGTCGACTGCGGCATCTCGCGCGACGAGGTCAAGACGCTGTGGGAACAGGTGTTCGAGAACGAACTGGACGGCCTGCCGGTGCTGCGCGTCATCGTCACCCACATGCACCCCGACCACATCGGCCTGGCCCACTGGCTCTGTGAACGCTGGGACGCGCGGCTGTGGATGACCATGACCGACTTCATGGTCGCGTCGCTGTGGTCGTCGCGCCGCAATGACGCCGGCGCCGGGCCTGGCGGCCAGTCGGCGGTAGACCATTTCGCCCGCCACGGCCTGACCGATCCGGACGCGCAGGAACAGATCCGCCAGCGCGCCAACTACTTCCCCAACCTGGTGCCGGCCGTGCCGTCGCGCTACACCCGCATCATGCATGGCGACGCGGTGCGCATCGGCGCGCACGACTGGCGCGTCATCGTCGGCTACGGCCACGCGCCCGAGCACGCCTCGCTGCATTCGCCCGACCTGGGCGTGCTGATCTCCGGTGACATGGTGCTGCCGCGCATCTCCACCAATGTCAGTGTGTTCGACTACGAGCCCGACGCCAACCCGCTGCCGCTGTACCTGCGCTCGCTCGACGGCTACGCCGACGTGCCGCGCGACACGCTGGTGCTGCCGTCGCATGGCCGGCCTTTCAAGGGCCTGCACGAGCGCATCGCGCAGCAGCACGAGCATCACCGCGACCGTCTGGCCGAAGTATTGGAGGCCTGTAAGGCCGGACCGCAATCGACCTCCGACATCGTGCCGGTGCTGTTCAAGCGCAAGCTCGACCTGCACCAGCTGACCTTCGCCATGGGCGAGGCGCTGGCGCACCTGCATGCGCTGTATTTCGAAGGCAAGCTGACGCGCAGCACAGGCGCGGACGGCATCGTGCGCTTCAAGGCGGCCTGACGCCGCTCCCGGCCACGTTGCGCGGCGGCGTCCCGCGGGCGAACCGGCGCGCGTGGCTGCGCCGGGTCGGCCCTCTCCAGGCTCGCGCCGGCCGGCGGCCTCAGCGCGTGGCCGTCGCCAGCCGCACGGCCAGTCCCACGAACACCAGCGCCGCGACGCGGTTGAGCCAGCGCTTGGCCGTGACCGAGCGTTGCAGCAGTTCGCCGAACGCGCCCGAGAAGAAGGCGATGGCGCCGAACACCAGCAGCGTGGCCAGCATGAACACCGCGCCCAGTTGCACCGTCTGCCAGCCCACCGAACCCAGTTTGGGCGAGGTGAACTGCGGCAGGAAGGCGAAGAAGAACAGCAGCACCTTCGGATTGGTCAGGTTCATGACGATGCCGCGCCGGTACAGCGCGGAGGTCTTCATCGGCTCGGGCCGCTGGCCGTCCTCGGCATGCACCGGCGCCCGCAGGATCTGCCACGCCAGGTAGGCCAGATACGCCGCGCCCGCCAGTTTCAGCGCCGTGAAGGCCACAGGGGAAGCCGCGAACACGGCGGCCAGCCCCAGCGCCACGGCGGCGGTGTGGCCCAGCAACCCGGTGCACAGCCCCAGCACCACGAACAGCCCGGCCTTGCGGCCCCAGATGGCCGATTGCATCAGCACGAACAGGTTGTCGGGCCCGGGCGTGAGGGCCAGCAATACGGCAATGCCGAAGAACGCGATCAGGGAATCGAGGGGCAGCATGGGGTCTCGCCAGGGTCGGGCGGCGCCTTGCGCGCCGGCAATCAAGTGGCATCATACGAGGAAACCAAGGAGACACCATGTCCGCCGTACCCGAATCCGCTGCCGCGTGTCCCGACGCCGCGCTCGAAGACTGGCTGCGCGCGCGCCACAGTTGCCGCGCCTTCCTGCCCGAGCCGGTGCCGCGCGCCACCATCGAGCGCATCCTGACGCTGGCGCAGCGCACCGCGTCCTGGTGCAACTGCCAGCCCTGGCAGGTGACGGTGGCCTCGGGCGACGGCGCGCGGCGCCTGAGCCGGGCCCTGGTGGAACGCGCCGGGCAAGCGGGCTTCACGCCCGACTTCCCGTTCCCGCGCGAGTACCGGGACGACTACCTGGCGCGGCGCCGCGAGTCGGGTTTCCAGTTATATGGGGCCGTGGGCGTGGCGCGCGGCGACCGCGAGGCCTACCGGCGGCAGGAACTGCGCAACTTCCAGCTGTTCGACGCGCCGCACGTGGCCATCATCACCACCGACGAGGCGCTGGGCGAATACGGCGCCATCGACTGCGGCGGCTATGTCGCCAATTTCCTGCTGGCGGCGCAGGCCAACGGCGTGGCCACGGTGGCCCAGGCCTCGCTGGCGATGTATCCCGAGGTGCTGCGCGAACAGCTCGGCATCGGCCCCGAGCGGCGCGTGGTCTGCGCCATCTCGTTCGGCTATGCCGATACCGCGCATCCGGCCAACAGCTATCGCACCAGCCGCGCCGACCTGGACGCGGCGGTGCGCTGGATCGACTGACACCGGACCGGGGGCGCGACAGCCGCGCGCGTTCCTGCTACGGTTCGGGTTCTCCCAATACGCACGCATTCCCTCTTGAAGATGGCTACCAAACACATCGATACGGTTCTGCAGCACGCGGGCACCGCCCCGTTCAACCCCGAGACGGGCACGGCCCCGGTGCCGCTGCCGCCGATGCGGGCCAGCACGGTGCGCTTCGAGAACCTGGCGGCCCTGGAAAAGGCCCAGCGCAGCAAGGCCGCCGGCGGCCGCGCCACCACCTATGGCCGCATGGGCATGGACACGCACGCGGCGCTGGAGCAGGTTTTCGCGCAGCTCGAAGGCGGCACCCACGCGTATCTGGCGCCGTCGGGCCTGTCGGCCATGACGATGGTGATGCTGGCGCTGTGCTCGGCCGGCGACCACGCGCTGATCTCCGATTGCGTCTACGGCCCGATGCGCGAGCTCGACGATGCCGTGCTCAAGCGCATGAACATCGCCGTCACCTACTTCGCCGCGGGCGAGGACCTGGACGCGCTGGTGCAGCCCAACACCAAGCTGCTGTACGTGGAATCGCCCGGCTCGCTGCTGTTCGAGATGCTCGACATGGGCGCCATGGCCGCCATCGCGCAGCGCCACGGCCTGGTGCTGGCCACCGACAACACCTGGGGTTCGGGCTACATCTACCGGCCGCTGACGCTGGGCGCGCAGGTGTCGGTCATCGCCGGCACCAAGTACGTGGGCGGCCATTCCGACCTGATGCTGGGCGCGGTCGTCACCAATGACGAGGCGATTGCCAAGAAGCTGAACCGCACCCAGTACGCGATGGGTTATTCCATCAGCGCCGACGATGCCTGGCTGGCGTTGCGCGGCGTGCGCACCATGCCGATCCGCATGGCGCAGCACGCGCGCCACGCGCTGGAGGTCTGCGAATTCTTCAAGCAGCGCCCCGAGACCGTGCGCCTGTTCCATCCGGCCTGGCCGCAGGACCCGGGCCACGCGCTGTGGCAGCGCGACTGCACCGGTTCCAACGGCATGCTGTCGGTCGAGCTGCGCCTGTCGCCGGCGGCCGCGCGGGTGTTCGTGGACGAACTGGAACTGTTCGGCATCGGCTTCTCGTGGGGCGGCTACGAAAGCCTGGTGCAACTGGTGTCGCCCAAGGACCTGTCGCACCATCGCTATTGGGGCGAGGGCGACAACGCGCTGGTGCGCCTGCACATCGGCCTGGAGTCGCCGCAGGACATCATCGCCGACCTGACCCAGGCGCTGGAAAAGGCCGCGGCGGTCAAGGGCTGACGTCTCAGGCGTTGGCGCGGATCCACGCGCCGATGCGCGCGGCGATGTCGTCGCTGTTGTCGTCCATCATCGGCATGTGCGAATTGCCGCGGATGCCCATGTCGGCCAGGCGCCAGCCGGTGACGCGGCCGCCCTGCGCCGCCAACTGGTCGGCGTAGGCCTGCCCGGCCGCATCCAGCCTGGCCCATAGCGGCGTGGCGTCGAGATAGTCGCCATAGACGAACAGGAACGGCTTGCCCGCCACCGCGGCCGGGTCCACCTCCTGCGAGAACCCCGACGGTTCGATGCCGATGACGCCGCGCACCAGCGCCGGCCGCGCCTGCAGCGCGCGGTAGGCCACTTCGCCGCCATGGCTGTGCGCCAGCACCAGGCACGGGCCGATGCGTTCCAGCGCGGCGCACAAGCCCGCCAGCGCCGCATCGTTGTTGCCCAGCCAGCGCGGCACGGCGTGGCGGATGAAATCGTCGAAGGCCGCCAGCGGAAAGCGCTGGCCGTCGAAGGCGCGGCGCTGCGCGTAGTCCTCGGCGCGGCCGAAGCGGAACAGCGACCAGCTTTCCTCGGCGTTGCGCACGATGGGCGCATCCGGCCAGACCTCCTCGAACGGCGTCCAGCCGGCGCGGCCGCGCTCGACGTTGTCGACCACGTAGACCGCGTGGCCCTGCCGCAGGAAATGCTGCAGCCAGCCATGCCGGCCGTCCGGCGTCTGTTCCCACATCGCGCCGGTCATGCCGCCGCCGTGCAGCAGCACCAGCGGCAGCGGATGGCGGCGTTCGGCCGGGATGAAGTACTGCACGTACGCCTGTTCGACGTGGTACAGCCCGTTGGGGTCGTACGTCAGCGAGGCGGTCTTGGTGAAGGCGATCTCGCGCACCGGGCGGCCGCTGATATGCGCCTGCCGCCCGCCCGCGTAGAAGCTGCCGAAATCGGCCAGCGCCAGGGGGCCTACTTCTTCACCAGCGGACATTGGCTTTCCGACAGGGGCCAGGCGAGCGAGTCGCCGGGAATGGTGCGCACGATGTTGTAGTAGTCCCAGGGCGCCTTGGACTGGTCGGGCGACTTGACCTGTGCCAGCATCATGTCGCGCACCACCAGGCCGTCTTCGCGAATGCGCGCGTTCAGGCTGAACGGGTCGTCGATCGGCATCGACTTCATCTTCGCCATCACCGCGTCCGAATCGGTGGTGCCGGCCGCCTGCACCGCGCGCAGGTAGTGGCGCACCGAGCTGTACACGCCGGCCTGCAGGAAGGTGGGCGGGCGGCCCAGGCGGGCTTCGAACTTCTTGCTGAAGGCGCGCGTGCCGTCGTTCATGTCCCAATAGGACGGCACCGTCAGGTAGGTGTGCTGCGCGGCCTGCAATCCCAGGCTGTGCACGTCGGTCAGCAGCAACAGCATCGCCGCCAGCTTCTGGCCGCCGCTGGCGATGCCGAATTCGGCCGCCTGCTTGATCGCCGAGATGGTGTCGCCGCCGGCGTTGGCGACGGCGATGATCTGCGCCTTGGAGGCCTGCGCCTGCAGCAGGAACGAGGCGAAGTCCGAGGCGTTGAGCGGATGGAACACCGTGCCCACCACTTCGCCGCCGTTGGCCTTGACCACGGTCTCGGTGTCGGCGGCCAACTGCTTGCCGAAGGCGTAGTCGGACGCCAGGATGAACCAGCGCTTGTTGCCTTCCTTGACCACGGCGGTGGCGGTGCCGCGCGACAGCGCGTAGGTGGTGTAGGTCCATTGCACGCCATACGGCGAGCATTGCGCCTGCGTCAGCGCGGTGGTGCCGGGGCTGGAGAACAGCACCAGCTTTTTCTTTTCGCGCGCGATGCCCTGCACCGCCAGCGCCACCGAGGAATTGGGCACGTCCACCACCACGTCGACGCCATCGGTGTCGTACCACTTGCGCACCATGCCGCTGCCGATGTCGGGCCGGTGCTGGTGGTCGCCCGATACCAGCGCCACGGGCTTGCCCAGCACGCTGCCGCCCAGTTCCTCGATCGCCAGGCGCGCGGCCTCGACCGAGCCGCGCCCGGTGGCGTCCGCGGTGACGCCGGCCATGTCGGTCAGGACGCCGATCTTCACGCCGTCGGCGTCATTGGCTTGCGCTGAAAGGCCGGCCAGCGCCAGGCTCACGCCCAGCGCCGCGCGGCGCAGGAATTGCTGTCTCATCTTCCACCCCTTGTAGGCCGCGCGTGGCGGCGAATAATTATGGGAGGAAGTGTATATCGCGGCGGGCGCTTTGCCGCATCCGCGCGCCTTGGGGATGACCCCATGAAAAACGCCCCGGCCGGTCGGCTCGGGGCGTCGTCATGAACGCGGTTCAGGCGCGGGTCACTTGCCGCGGGCCATCGGGATCAGTTGGTTCACTTCCTTCAGGGCGCCTTCGTAGCTGTTGCCCGCCATGACCGGCGAGGTCATGAACTTGCCGCCGACGGCGAACGACGGCGTGCCTTCGATGCGATAGGCTTCGGCCAACTGGTTGGCGCGCTGGACCTGGGTCTGCACGCTGAACGAATCGAACACCGAGTCGAACTTGGCGCGGTCCACGCCCTGCGCGGCGGCCCACTCGCCCATGGCCTTCTTGTCGATCAGGCGCTTGTGCTCGCCGTGGATGGCGGTGAAGACCTTGGCGTGCAGGTCCGGGCGATCCAGGGCCACCAGGGTGTAGTAGAGCTGTTGCAGCGGCTTCATGCCGGCGTTGAAGGCGATCGGCACCTGCTTGAGCACGACGTCGTCGGGCTTGGTCTTGGCCCAGTCCTCGACCATGGGTTCCATGGCGGCGCAGTGCGGGCAGGTGTAGGCGAAGAATTCCAGGACCTCGATCTTGCCCGGGGTATCCGACGGCAGCGGCGGATTGATCGGCACATAGGCCTGGGTGCCCTGGGCGTGGCTGACCGGGCTGAAGAACGCGGTGGCGGTCAGCGCGGCGGCTGCCAGGATGCGGATGAGCTTGGGGGACAGCATGATGGGGTGAGGTTCCTGAACAAAGAGGTTACAGACAGGGCCAGGCCCGGATTAGTTCAATCAAAAACCATGATGCGGGCGCCGTGTTACTGGCGCACCACCGCCGTTTCGATCTTGTTTTCGCCGAGGCGGCCACGAGCGCGGTTCATGTCGTCCAGGCGGGCGAACGGACCGACGCGCACGCGGTTGATCGGCTTGCCGTTGACCTCGGCCTTCTGCACCGCCACCGGCAGGCCCAGCAGGATGATGCGGGCCTTGAGCGATTCGGCGTCGTCCTGGCCGCGGAAGGCGCCGGCCTGCAGGTAGTACGAGCCATTGGCCGACGCGGTCGGGGCGGCGCTGGCGACCGGCGCCTTGGCCGCGGGCGCCGGGGTAGGCGCCACCTTGGCGATGGGCGTGGGCGGGGCGCTGGCGGCCGGCGCGGGGGCGGCAGCGGGCGTGTTGTTGGAGGTCGGCAGGGTGGCGATCAGCGCGCCCAGGTCGTCCGACTTGCCCGCCGGCGCGGTG
>NZ_CADIJW010000030.1 GCF_902859745.1 Achromobacter dolens
AGGCTCAGGTTCGGGCTGGGCGGCGCGATGGTGCGCGGCGGCTCGGCCGGCTGGGCCGCGTGCGGCGTCATCAGCGGGTCGGCCGACGCGGCCGGCGCGGCGTGCGGGTCCGCGGGGGCGGTGGTTTCGGCGCCGGCCGTCAGCGCGGGCTTGCCGCTGGCTTCCCGGGCGACTTCGTCGAGCTCGGCGCGGAATTGCTGCACCGGCTCCTGCAGCGCGTTGTGCGTATCGTTCAGCGACTGGTGCACATCCTGTGCCGCGGTCTCCATTTCGCTCTTGAATTTGCGCAGCTCGTCCAGCTCGATCTCGCGCTGGATATCGGATTTCACGTCATTGACGTAACGCTGCGCGCGGCCCAGCAGGTGGCCGACCGTGCGGGCGACCTTGGGCAGGCGTTCGGGGCCGATGACGATCAGCGCGACGACGCCGATCACCATCAGTTCAGTGAGGCTGACATCAAACATTCGACGGCCGCTCGGGAATTGAGGCTATGAGGGCCGGCCGGTGCAGGCCGGGCCCGGGGACGCGCAGGCGCTCAGGAGTTGGACTTTTCCTTGGCCTGCACGTCGATGGTGTCGCCGGCCACGCGCTGCTGGGCGATGGGTTCGGCCGGCTTGTCGCTGTTGGCGTCCTTCATGCCTTCCTTGAAGCCCTTGACGGCGCCGCCCAGGTCCGAGCCGATGTTGCGCAGTTTCTTGGTGCCGAAGATCAGCGCCACAATGACCAGAACGACCAGCCAATGCCAAATGCTAAAGCTACCCATGATGGTTCTCCGTATTACGCAGTGGGGGCCATGCGCCCTTTCCAGGGTCGCTGACCGCCGATGATGTGGAAATGCAGATGCGGGACTTCCTGGCCGCCTTCGACGCCAGAATTGATCATGATGCGAAACCCGCCATCAGGGCCCGGGGTGCAACCGTTTTCAGCGGCAAGCCGCGGCGCCAATGCCATCATTCTACCCAACCAACCTGCGTCCTCGGCCGTAATATCCTGCATGGATGTGACATGACGTCGAGGGATCAGCAATAAATGCACCGGCGCGGCCGGGTTGATATCGTGGAATGCAACAAAGTCCTCGTCCTCGTAGACCTTCTTGGACGGGATCTCGCCGGCGGCGATCTTGCAGAAAATACAGTTGGCGCTCATTTTTCCGGTTCCGTGTCAGTCCTGGGGACGGCTGGCCTTTTCGGCCAGGCCCGACAGCCCTTCGCGGCGGGCCAGTTCGGCCAGCACGTCGTCGGGGCGCAGGTTGAAGTGCGTCAGCGCCACCAGGCAATGAAACCACAGGTCGGCGGTTTCGCTGACGATGCGTTCGGGCACGCCGTCCTTGGCGGCCATGACCAGCTCGGTGGCTTCCTCGCCGATCTTCTTGAGGAAGGCGTCGGGGCCCTTGGACAGCAGCTTGGCCGCGTACGAGGCCTTGGGGTCGCCGCCATTCTCGGGGCGGCGGGTCTCCAGCGTGTCGGCGATGCGGGCCAGGACGTCGTGGGCGGTCAGGGGCGAGTTGGTCATTTGTAGATCAGTTCGGGGTCTTTCAGCACCGGGTCCACGGTAACCCAGGCGGCCTGGTCGGTCTGCCCTTCCAGGCGGCGGTAGAAGCAACTGGCTCGGCCCGTGTGGCAGGCGATGCCGCCTTCCTGGTGCACCTTGAGCAGCACCACGTCGCCATCGCAGTCCAGGCGCAGCTCGTGCACCTGCTGCACGTGGCCGGATTCCTCGCCCTTGCGCCACAGGCGCTGGCGCGAGCGCGACCAGTACACCGCGCGGCCGGTGGCGGCGGTCTCGGCCAGCGATTCGCGGTTCATCCAGGCCACCATCATGATTTGGCCGTTGTCGGCGTCCTGCGCGATGGCGGGGATCAGGCCGTTCTCGTCGAAGACGACGTCGGCCATCCAACTGGGTTCGTTGCTCATCGTCATATCCTTACTTCGATGCCCTGCTCGGCCATGAAGCGCTTGCATTCCCCGACCGTGTGCTGGCCGAAGTGGAAGATGCTGGCGGCCAGCACGGCGCTGGCGCGGCCGGTGGTGACGCCGTCGGCCAGGTGCTGCAGGGTGCCGACGCCGCCCGAGGCGATGACCGGCACCGGCACGGCATCCGACACGGTGCGGGTCAGTTCCAGGTCGAAGCCGGATTTGGTGCCGTCGCGGTCCATGCTGGTCAGCAGGATCTCGCCGGCGCCGTAGGCGGCCATGCGGCGGGCCCAGGCCACGGCGTCCAGGCCGGTGGCCTTGCGGCCACCGTGGGTGAAGACTTCCCAGCGCGGTGCTTCGCCCGCGGCCGAGACCCGGCGCGCGTCGATCGCCACCACCACGCATTGCGAGCCGTGGTAGTCGGAGGCCGCGCGCACCAGTTCCGGATTGGCCACGGCGGCGCTGTTGATGCTGATCTTGTCGGCGCCGGCGTTCAGCAGGCGCTGGATGTCGGACACCTGGCGCACGCCGCCGCCCACCGTCAGGGGGATGAAGACCTGCGAGGCGACCTGCTCGATGATGGGCAGGATCAGGTCGCGGCCATCGCTGGTGGCGGTGATGTCCAGGAAGGTGAGCTCGTCGGCGCCCTGCTCGTTGTAGCGGCGGGCGATCTCGACGGGGTCGCCGGCGTCGGCCAGGTTGACGAAGTTCACGCCCTTGACGACCCGGCCGGCGGTGACGTCAAGGCAGGGAATGATGCGGCGGGTCAGCGCGCTCTGGGCGGGCGCGCCCGCCCCGGAGGTACTGCTGGAGGTGGTCATTTGGCCAATTCGTCGGCGCGGGCCTGCGCCGCCTGGAAGTTGAGCGTGCCTTCGTAGATGCTGCGGCCCAGGATGGCGCCTTCGACGCCCTCTTCCTCGACGGCGCACAGCGCCTCGATGTCCTGGATGCCGGCGATGCCGCCCGAGGCGAACACGGGAATGCGCACGTGCTGCGCCAGGCGCACGGTGGCCTCGACGTTCACGCCCGACAGCATGCCGTCGCGGCCGATGTCGGTATAGATGATGGCTTCGCAGCCGTAGTCCTCGAACTTCTTGGCCAGGTCGAGCACGTCGTGGCGGGTCAGCTTGCTCCAGCCGTCGGTGGCGATCTTGCCGTCGCGGGCGTCCAGGCCAACAATGATCTGGCCGGGGAAGGCGCCGCAGGCATCCTGCAGGAAGCCCGGGTTCTTGACCGCGGCGGTGCCGATGATCACGTAGGAGATGCCGGCGTCGAGGTAGCGTTCGATAGTGTCGAGATCGCGGATGCCGCCGCCGATCTGGACGGGGATGTCGTCGCCGACGGCGTCCAGGATGGCCTTGATGGGCGCTTCGTTCTTCGGTTTGCCGGCGACGGCGCCGTTCAGGTCGACCAGATGCAGGCGGCGGGCGCCCTGGTCGAGCCATTGCGAGGCCATGGAGGCGGGGTCTTCGGAGAACACCGTTGCATCGTCCAGGTCGCCCTGGCGCAGACGCACGCAGCGTCCGTCTTTGAGATCGATGGCGGGGATCAGCAGCATGGTGGGCAGCGGGAAAATATGGGGTTGAACGGGCTGGCGCGCGTCGGCCGGGTGGGCTTACGGCTGCCAGTCTACAAAATTGCGATACAGGCGCAAACCGTGCTCGGCGCTCTTCTCGGGGTGGAACTGCACCGCGAAAATGTTAGCTGCCGCCACCGCGCAGGTAAAGGCGACGCCGTAATCGGTTTCACCAACAGTCAGGCTCGTATCGGCTGGGTCGGCGTAATAACTATGGACGAAATAGAAATGCGTGTCGTCCGGAATGCCGTCCCAGATAGGGTGAGAGCGCGTCTGGCGCACTTTGTTCCATCCCATGTGCGGGACTTTCAGGCGCTCGGGGCGGACATCGACCGGGCCGGCCGTGCCGGTGTCGGCCTCGCAGGCCGCGTCGTCGGCCGCGACCGGGTCGGCGAAGCGCGGACCGGCAAAGCGGCGCACCACGCCGGGGAACAGGCCCAGGCACGGGGTGGCGCCCTCTTCGCTGGAATCGAACAGCATCTGTTCGCCCACGCAGACGCCCAGCAGCGGCTTGCTGCGGGCGGCCTTGACGACCGCTTCGCGCAGGCCGGATTCGTTCAGGGTGCGCATGCAGTCGGCCATGGCGCCCTGGCCCGGGAACACCACGCGGTCGGCCGCGTCGATTTCATGGGGCTGGTTGCAGATGCGGATGTCCGCGTCCGGGGCGGCGTACTTGAGCGCGCGCGCGACGGAGTGGAAGTTGCCCATTCCGTAGTCGACGATGGCGATAGTGGTCACTTCGGTTTACCTGATGCGTGGCGGGAGGTCGCGCAGCTTACAGCACGCCCTTGGTCGAGGGGACGACGTCGCCCATGCGCGGGTCGACTTCGATGGCCATGCGCAGCGCGCGGCCACAGGCCTTGAAGACCGTTTCGCATTGGTGGTGGGCGTTGGTGCCGCGCAGGTTGTCGATGTGCAGCGTGATCAGCGCGTGGTTGACCAGGCCCTGGAAGAATTCGCGCGTCAGGTCGACGTCGAAGGCGCCGATGTGCGAACGGGTGAACGGGATGTGGTATTCCAGGCCGGGACGGCCCGAGAAATCGACCACCACGCGCGACAGCGCCTCGTCCAGCGGCACGTAGGCGTGGCCGTAGCGGCGCAGGCCGGCCTTGGTGCCGACCGCCTTGGCGATGGCCATGCCCAGCGTGATGCCCACGTCTTCCACCGTGTGATGCGCATCGATGTGCAGGTCGCCCTCGGCTTTGATGTCGAGGTCGATCAGGCCGTGGCGCGCGATCTGGTCCAGCATGTGGTCCAGGAAGGGCACGCCCGTGTCGATCGTCTGCTTGCCGGTGCCATCCAGATTGATGGCCACGCGGATGCGGGTTTCGTTGGTGTTGCGGGTGATCTCTGCGGTACGCATGTCAGGACTCGATTAGGCACTCAGGATGTCTTGCAGTGCCGATAGCAAAGCGGCGTTCTCGTCCGGGGAACCTACCGAGATGCGGAGGCAGCCGGCCAGGAGCGGATGGGCGTTGGAGAAGTTTCGAACCAATATTTTGCGCTGTTTCAGGGCAAGATGCACGGCGTTGCCGTCCAGCTTGCCGGAAAAGCGCGCGAGTATGAAGTTGGCCGCGGAAGGGAATACCCTGACGCCGGGCAGCGCCGCCAGCGCCGCCGCCAGCGGTTCACGGTCGGCGCGCAGGCGGGCCGCCTGCTCGTCCAGCACCGCTTTGTGGCGCAGCACCGTCAGCAGCGCGGCCTGGGTCAGCACGTCCAGGTTGTAGGGCGGGCGCACTTTGTCCAGTTCGGCAACCCAGTCCGGGTGGCCGGCCAGGTAGCCGAAACGCAGGCCCGCCAAGCCGATCTTGGACACCGTGCGCATCACCACCACGTTGGGCGCGTCCAGCAGGCGCGGCATCCAACTGCGGTCGGTGAACGGCTGGTAGGCCTCGTCCACCACCACCAGGCCGGGGGCGGCGGCGATGATGGCGGCCATGTCGGCGTCCGACCAGGCGCCGCCGGTGGGATTGTTGGGCACGGCCAGGAACACCACCTTGGGCTGGTGTTCGCGGATCGCGGCCAGCATGGCGGGAAGATCAAGGGACAGATCTTCGGCGAGCGGCACGCCGACGAAGCGGGCGTGGTCGAAGCGCGCCGCCATGTCGAAATAGACGAACGACGGCCACGGCGCCAGCACCACCTCGCCCGGGTTGCAGCAGGCCTGCACCACGATGTGGATCAGCTCGTCCGAACCATTGCCGAACAGCACGCCCGCGCCGGCGGGCACGCCGAAGGCCGCCTTCACGGCCTGGCGCAGTTCGGACAGGTCGGCGGCCGGGTAGCGGTTCAGCGGCGTATCGCGCAGCACCCGGGCGAGGTCGTCGCGCACCGCCTCGGGCAGTTCGTAGGGCGATTCCATCGCATCCAGTTTGATGCAGCCTTCGGCGTGCGCCACCGGATACGCGGTCAGTTTGCGGATATCGGGCCGGATGGTGCCGGCGATGCGGCCGGCGACCTCGCTCATGGCTGGTCGATCCGGTACTGGGCGCTGGCGGCGTGGGCCTGCAGGCCTTCGCCCAGCGCCAGTTCGGCGGCGATACGGCCGAGCGTCTGGGCGCCCTGGTGCGAGACCTGGATCAGGCTGGAGCGCTTCTGGAAGTCATAGACGCCCAGCGGCGACGAGAAACGCGCCGTGCGCGAGGTCGGCAGCACGTGGTTGGGGCCGGCGCAGTAGTCGCCCAGGGCTTCCGAGCTGAAGCGGCCCATGAAGATGGCGCCGGCGTGGCGGATCCTGGCGGTCCAGATTTCCGGTTGCTCGGTGGAGATCTCCAGGTGTTCCGGGGCGATGTCGTTGGCGATGCGGCAGGCTTCGTCCAGGTCGCGCACCTGGATCAGCGCGCCGCGGTTGGCCAGGCTGGTACGCAGGATGTCGGCGCGCGGCATGGTCGGCAGCAGGCGCGCGATGGCGGCCTCGACCTCGGCGATGAAGGCGGCGTCCGGGCACAGCAGGATGGATTGGGCCAGTTCGTCGTGTTCGGCCTGCGAGAACAGGTCCATGGCGATCCAGTCGGCCGGCGTCTTGCCGTCGCAGATCACCAGGATTTCGCTGGGGCCGGCGATCATGTCGATGCCGACCACGCCGAACACGCGGCGCTTGGCGGCGGCCACGTAGGCGTTGCCCGGGCCGACGATCTTGTCCACGGCCGGCACGGTGGCGGTGCCGTAGGCCAGCGCGCCCACGGCCTGCGCGCCGCCGATGGCGAACACGCGGTCGACGCCGCTGATGGCGGCTGCGGCCAGCACGATGGGGTTGCGCGTGCCGTCCGGCGTGGGCGTGACCATGACCAATTCCTGCACGCCGGCGACCTTGGCCGGGATGGCGTTCATCAGCACGGACGACGGATACGCGGCCTTGCCGCCCGGCACGTACAGGCCGACGCGGTCCAGCGGCGTGACCTGCTGGCCCAGCACCGTGCCGTCGGCTTCTGTGTAGGTCCAGGTCTCGGCGCGCTGGCGTTCGTGGTAGCGGCGCACGCGCTCGGCGGCGGCCTGCAGCGCGTCGCGCTGGGCGGCCGGCAGCGCGGCCAGGGCGGCGTGCCAGTCGGCCTTGGGGATTTCGAGCGTGTCCGCGGACGCGTGCGGCATGCGGTCGAAGCGCTGGGTGTATTCCACCAGCGCGGCGTCGCCGCGGGCGCGCACGTCGGCCAGGATGCCGGCGGCGGCGCGGTCGATGGACTCGTCCTCGGTGGCTTCGAAGGCCAGCAGCTTGGACAGGGCGGATGCGAATCCGGGATCGCGGGAGTCGAGACGATTGATCAGGGCCATGGCGTTCAGGCGGGTGGCGGCCGCCGCGCGGGGCGGCGGCCTGGGTCAGGCGTTGCGGGAGGCGGCGCGCTCGAAAGCGTCCAGCAGCGGTTGTAGGCGTTCGCCGCGGGTCTTCAGCGCGGCCTGGTTGACGATCAGGCGCGAGGAAATCGGCATGATGTCCTCGACCGCGACCAGGTCGTTGGCGCGCAGCGTGCCGCCGGTGGACACCAGGTCCACGATGCAGTCGGCCAGGCCCACCAGCGGCGCCAGTTCCATCGAACCATACAGCTTGATGATGTCGACGTACACACCCTTGGAGGCGAAGTGTTCACGGGCTGACTGCACGTACTTGGTGGCCACGCGCAGGCGCGCGCCCTGGTGCACCGCGGCCTCGTAGTCGAAGCCGTTGCGCACGGCCACGGCCAGGCGGCACTTGGCGATGTTCAGGTCGATCGGCTGGTACAGGCCGCCGGGCTGCTGCGCGGCGTGCTCGATCAGCACGTCCTTGCCGGCGATGCCGAGGTCGGCCGCGCCGTACTGCACGTAGGTCGGCACGTCGGAAGCGCGCACGATGATCAGGCGCAGGCCGGGATCGCTGGTCGGCAGGATCAGCTTGCGCGAACTTTCGGGGTTCTCGGGCACCTCGATGCCGGCTTCCGCCAGCAAAGGCATGGTTTCTTCGAAGATCCGCCCCTTGGACAGAGCCAGGGTCAGCGGGGCGAGCGGGGCATTGCTCATGCCGATTCCTTGCCGCTAGTGCGTTCAACGACGCGTTGAATATTGGCGCCCAGGGCGCGCAGTTTGACTTCCATCCGATCGTAGCCGCGATCCAGATGGTAGATGCGGTCGACCAGCGTGTCGCCATCGGCGGCCAGGCCGGCGATCACCAGGCTGGCCGAGGCCCGCAGGTCGGTGGCCATGACCGTCGCGCCCGACAGGCGGGCAATGCCGCGCACCACCGCGGTGTGGCCGTCGATGTCGATGTCCGCGCCCATGCGGCGCAGTTCCTGCACGTGCATGTAGCGGTTCTCGAAGATGTTCTCGACGATCACCGAGGTGCCTTCGGCCACCGTGTTCAGCGTCATCAACTGGGCCTGCATGTCGGTGGCGAAGCCGGGGTACTCATGGGTGCGAAAGCCCACGGCCTTGGGGCGCTTCGACATGGCGCCGCGGATCCAGTCGGGGCCAGTCTCGATGGCCAGGCCGGCCTCGGTCAGCTTGTCGAGCGTGGCGCCGAGGATGCCGGCGTCGGTGTTGCGCAGCACGATGTCGCCGCCCGCCGCGCCCACGGCGCACAGGAAGGTGCCGGCCTCGATGCGGTCGGAAATCACGCGGTGCTCGGCGCCGTGCAGGCGTTCGACGCCGTCGATCACGATGCGGTCGGTGCCGTGGCCCTGGATGCGGGCGCCCATTTTGATGAGCAGCTCGGCCAGGTCCACCACCTCGGGCTCGCGCGCGGCGTTTTCCAGCACGGTCTGGCCTTCGGCCAGCACGGCGGCCATCAGCAGGTTCTCGGTGCCGGTGACGGTGACCATGTCGGTGCGGATCGAGGCGCCCTTCAGGCGTTTGGCGCGCGCCACCACGAAGCCGTGCTCGATGCTGATGTCGGCGCCCAGCGCCGCCAGGCCCTTGATGTGCTGGTCCACCGGCCGCTGGCCGATGGTGCAGCCGCCCGGCAGGCTGACGCGGGCTTCGCCGAAGCGCGCCACCAGCGGGCCCAGCACCAGGATCGAGGCGCGCATGGTCTTGACCAGGTCGTACGGCGCTTCGAGGCTGTCGACGCGGTCGGCCTGCAGGGTCACGATGCCGTCGTTGGCGCGTTCGGCGCGCACGCCCATGCGGCCCAGGAGGCGCAGCATGGTGGCGGTGTCGTTCAGGTGCGGCACGTTGGCGATGGTCAGCGGGTCCGCCGTCAGCAGGCCGGCGCACAGGATCGGCAGGGCCGAGTTCTTGGCGCCGGAGATGGTGACTTCGCCATGCAGGCGCGCACCGCCGGTAATGCGTAGCTTGTCCATGGTCACTTGCCCGCCTGGGTGTATTCGGCCGGGGTCAGGGTGCGCATCGACAAAGCGTGGATCTCGGCTTTCATGCGGTCGCCCAGCGCCGCGTAGACCAGTTGGTGGCGCTGGATCAGGCGCTTGCCTTCGAAGGCGGCGCTGACGATGACCGCGTCGAAATGCGAGCCGTCGCCCTGTACGTCGAGGTGTTCACAGGGCAGGCCGTCCGCGATGTATTGGCGGACTTGCGCGGGAGTGGGAAGCATGGACGTCAGTTCCTGAGTTTGTAGCCGCTGGCCAGGAGCCGCAGCGCATAGATCGAAAGCGCGAGGAACACCCCCGTCACCACCGCCAGGCTGCGCCAGGGGGAGACGTCCGACACCGAGAAGAATCCGTAGCGGAAGCCGTCGATGGTGTAGAAGATGGGGTTCCAGTGGGACACGCCCTGCCAGAAGGCCGGGAGCGTATGGATGGAATAGAACACGCCGGACAGGAAGGTGGCCGGCATGATGAGGAAGTTCTGGAACGCCGCCAACTGGTCGAATTTCTCGGACCACAGGCCGGCGATGAGGCCCAGCACGCCCATGATGCCGCAGGCCAGCACCGCGAACACCAGCAGCCACAGCGGGTTGGACGGCACCAGCGAGACGAAGAACAGCGCCACCACCCACACGCACAGGCCCACGGCCAGGCCGCGCACCACGGCCGCCAGCACGTAGGCGGCGAAAATGTCGCGGTGCGACAGCGGCGGCAGCAGCATGAACACCAGGTTGCCGGTGATGCGGCTCTGGATCAGCGACGACGACGGGTTGGCGAAGGCGTTCTGCAGCATGCTCATCATCATGAGCCCGGGGATCAGGAACGCGGTGTACGGCACGCTGCCGTAGACCATGACGCGTCCTTCCAGCACGTGGGCGAACACCAGCAGGTACAGCAGCGCGGTGATGACGGGCGCGGCGATGGTCTGGAAGCTGACCTTCCAGAAGCGCAGCAATTCCTTGCGCAGCAGGGTCGGAAAGCCCGAGCCCGCGTCCAGGCGGGGCTGCACCAGCGGCTGGCTGGCATTGGCGGCGGGCTGCGTCATTGCGGAATCTCTTCGGGTTGCGGGGCGTCGTCCTGGTGCATGATGCGCACGAAGGCGTCCTCGAGGTCGACGCCGCCGACGCGGGCCAGCAGCGCCTGGGTGGTGTCCAAAGCCACGATGTGGCCGCCCTTGAGCATGGCGATGCGGCCGCACAGGGCTTCCGCTTCTTCCAGGTAGTGGGTGGTCAGCATGATGGTGTGGCCGGCCTTGTTCAGGCGCGAGATGAATTCCCACAGGGTGCGGCGCAGGTCGACGTCGACGCCCGCGGTGGGCTCGTCCAGCACGATCACGGGCGGGCGGTGCACCAGCGCCTGCGCCACCAGCACGCGGCGCTTCATGCCGCCGGACAGCGCGCGCATGTTCGAGTTGGCCTTGTCGGCCAGCCCCAGGTTGAACAGGATCTCGTCGATCCAGTCGTCATTCTTGCGCAGGCCGAAATAGCCTGACTGGATGCGCAGCGTCTCGCGCACCGTGAAGAACGGGTCATAGACCAGTTCCTGGGGCACGACGCCCAGCGCCCGCCGTGCCGACTTGTAGTCGGCCACGACGTCGTAGCCACAGACGGTGGCGCGGCCGGCGGTGGCATGCGCCAGCCCGGCCAGGATGGAGATCAGGGTGGTCTTGCCGGCGCCGTTGGGCCCGAGCAGGCCGAAGAACTCGCCGTGCTCGATGTTCAGGCTGACATTGTCGAGGGCCTGGAAGCCGGCGCCAGGCGCGCGCCCGGTGAGCTTGCCCCAGCCGCTGCGGCGCGGCGAGTAGATTTTGGAGACGTTCTCAAGACTGACGGCAGACATGACGGCGGCGAGGGTGCCCGGCAAAGAGCGAATTGATCATTATATAAGCGCCCCGCTACGCGAGGCGCCGATAGCCCCGGCGGCCGTGGGGGCGTGGCGCAATGGTCCGTCCCCAAAATGACAGGCCCGGCGGACCGCAGGGGCGCGCCGGGCCGGGACAAGCCGGACGGGATCGTTACTGGTTGCGCTGGTTCAGCGCCTGGATCAGGCCGTCGATGCCATTCTGGTTGATCTGCTGGGCGAACTGGTTGCGGTAGTTCTCGATCAGCCAGATGCCTTCGACGTTCATGTCGTAGATCTTCCAGCCCTGGGGCGTCTTTTCCAGGCGGTAGTCGACGCCGACCGGCTGGCCGTTGGGCTGGCTGATGAGCGTGCGCACGACCGCGTCGTCGGCCTTGGGGTCGCCGCGGAACGGCAGGGCCGTAATGGTGGTGCCCGACGTGACGCGCGTCAGCGCGCCGCTGTAGGTGCGCACCAGGGTGCCGCGGAAGGCGTCGGCCAGGGCGGTCCGCTGCTGTTCGGTGGCCTGGCGCCAGTAGCGCCCGGCGGCCAGCCGCGTCGTCTTCTGGAAGTTGACGTAAGGCAGGATGTGCTCGTTCACGACCTGGTTGATGCGGGCCGTGTTGCCGGCCTTGACGGCGCCGTCGGCCTTCAGGACGTCCAGCGCCTCATTGGCGGCCGCCAGCACGAAATCGTTGGGCGCGCCGTTGGCGTTGGGTTGCGCCTGCACGGCGGGCGTTGCCGCGAGCCCCAGCAGGCCGGCAAAGGCCAGGCGTTGGAGCAGGGGAAAAAAAGAAAACCGCATGGAAACTCCTTGCTGTACTGAAAACGCAATCCGACAGCTTACTTGGTTGCGGGGTTGGCGACCGGCGCGGCCGCGCCCTTGGCCTTGGCGGCGTCGTCCTCGTCGTCCTCGTAGTTGGGCAGGCTGGATTCGTCATCGACGCGCTGGCCGTTGACCATCGCGGCGCGGCGCTGCAGGTAGGCGTCGCGCACGAAGCTGTACGGGTCGAGCGCCACGCGGTCGATGGTGTCGGTGGCGTTGAGCAGGCTGGCGCGCGTGTCGACCACTTCCAGGCCCCACAGCGAATTGCGCAGGGCCACGTTGTCGATGGCGCTCACGCCCATGTAGCCGCGCATGCGGCCCTGCCAGTCGCCGACCAGGCCGACGCCATCACGCACGCTCGCCGAGCCGAAGAACGGCAGCACCAGGTACGGCCCCTGGCTGAAGCCCCAGACGCCCAGCGTGGTGCCGAAGTCGTTCGGGATCTTGCGCGCGCCGTTGGCCGAGGCGACGTCGAAGCAGCCGCCCACGCCCATGGTGGTGTTGAACAGGAAGCGGCCGAGCGTGTTGACGAAGTCGTGGCCGCGACCCTGCAGGAAGCTGTTGGTGCCCGACCAGAGATCGCCGACGTTGCTGAAGATGTTGTGGACGCAACTGCGCACGGGTTCCGGCGTGACGTAGGTGTAGGCCTGCGCCACCGGCTTGAAGACCGCGCGGTCGACCGTGTCGTTGAACTTGTACACGCCGCGGTTGAAGCCTTCCCAGGGATCGCGCGGATCCGGGTGCTGCGGCGCGGCGCAGCCCGCCATCAGTGCGCCGGCGGCGGCGACGGTGGCAATGCGGGAAAGAGCTTTCGTGTTCATGATCAGGGCATCCCTATCAGCAGATTTCTATTTTTATTGCAGCGTGCGGCGCGTCAAGCTTCGGGTTGTTGCCGGGCGTGACGGGTCCTCTTCAATTCGGGGCTTTCGCGTCGGGCGCGCCAGCCGCGTTCGTGCCTTCCTTCTCGGCCGAGCCGTACAGGAACTTGCTGATGAGCTGTTCCAGCACCACGGCGCTTTGGGTATAGCGGATTTTGCCACCCTCGGCCAGATTGTCGTCTTCGCTGCCCGGCGTCAGGCCCAGGTACTGCTCGCCGAGCAGGCCCGAGGTGAGAATGGCCGCGGAAGAGTCCTTGGGGAACTGGTAGGCGGTTTCCAGGTTCATCGCGACGACCGCCTGGAAGGTCTTGTCGTCGAAGGAGATCTTGGAGATCCGGCCCACCACGACCCCGGCGCTTTTCACGGGCGCGCGCACTTTGAGGCCGCCTACGTTATCGAAATTGGCCGTCAGCGTATAGGTGGGGGCAAAAGAAAAGGTGCTCAAGTTGCCGGCGCGCAACGCCAGGAACGCCAGCGCGGCCGCGCCCAGCAAGACGAACAGGCCTACCCAGAAATCGGTTTTTTCGCGAGACATGATCGATCCGTAATCAGTTTCCAAACATCAAGGCGGTCAGCAGGAAGTCCAGCCCCAGCACCGCCAGCGAGCCCACCACCACCGTGCGGGTGGTGGCGCGGGCGACGCCTTCGGGGGTGGGCTTGGCCTGCCAGCCTTCGTAAAGCGCCACCAGCGTCACCGTGACGCCGAAGACCAGGCTTTTGATGACGCCGTTCAGGACGTCGTTCCAGACATCGACGCCGCCCTGCATCTGCGACCAGAAGGCGCCGGCATCGACCCCGATCATCAGCACGCCGACCACCCAGCCGCCCAGGATGCCCACCATGGAGAACACGGCGGCCAGGATCGGCATGGCGATGATGCCGCCCCACAGGCGCGGCACCAGCACGCGGCGCATCGGGTCGACGGCCATGACTTCCATGGCCGACAGTTGTTCGCCCGCCTTCATCAGGCCGATCTCGGCGGTCAGCGAGGTGCCGGCACGGCCGGCGAACAGCAGCGCGGTCACGACCGGCCCCAGTTCGCGCACCAGCGACAGCGCCACCAGCAGGCCAAGCGATTCCTCGGCGCCGTAGCGGTTCAGCGTGTAATAGCCCTGCAGGCCCAGCACGAAGCCCACGAACATGCCGGACACGGCGATGATCAGCAGCGAAAAGTTGCCGATGAAATGAATTTGCTGCGACACCAACCGCGGCCGCGACAGCGCGATGCCGCTGCGGGCCAGCATGGCGCCGAAGAAACGGGTGAAGTAGCCGATGCCGGCGATGCGGGTGCGCACCCAGCCGCCCAGCGCGCTCACGGCGTTGTTGGATCCGCTCATGCCTTGCGCCCTTGTTGTTGCGACAGCCACTTCTGGAAAGCCGGCGTTTCGGGATACTGGAACGCGACCGGGCCGTCGGGCTCGCCTTTGAGGAATTGCTGCACGTAGGGGTCCTGCGATGCCGAGAGGCTCTCGGGCGTGCCGGCGGCCTTGAGTTGGCCCTGGCCCACGAGATAGACCTGGTCGGCAATCGCGAACGATTCGTGCACGTCGTGGGTGATCAGCACCGAGGCGCATCCCAGGCGGTCGGCCAGGCTGCGGATCAGGCGGGCGGTGATACCCAGTGAAATCGGATCGAGGCCGGCGAAGGGTTCGTCGTACAGGATCAGTTCGGGTTCCAGCACGACCGCGCGGGCCAGCGCCACCCGGCGCGACATGCCGCCGGAGATCTCGGCCACCTTCAGGTGGGCGGCGGCGCGCAGGCCGACGGCGTCGAGCTTGTCGAGCACGCGCGCCGTGATTTCGGATTCGGCCAGCGTGGTGTGTTCGCGCAGCGGGAAGGCGACGTTCTCGAACACGTTCAGGTCGGTGAACAGCGCGCCCTGCTGGAACAGCACGCCCATGCGCTTGCGCAGCGACTGCAGTTCGGCGGGGGTGGCGCGGGCGATGTCCTGGCCGAACGCCAGCACGGTGCCTTGTTGCGCAGTGAGCTGGCCGGTGGCGGCCCGCAGCAACGTGGTCTTGCCTGAACCCGAGCCGCCCATGATGGCGACCACCTGGCCCGAACGCGCTTCCATGGAAATGTCGCGCAAGACGGTGAAATCACCGTAGCCTAGCGCCACACCTTGCAGGCGCAGGGCGAATTCCGGGGTGCTGCGGGTTTGATCGGGCATGGGCAACAAAAGGGTGTTTCGGTGGCGAATGCCCTGCCGCCACGTTCGTGCCTGGGCGGATCATCCGGCCGGCGCGAGCGAGACGGGCTGCGTCGGGAAGCGCCCTGTTACTCATATGCCGGGGACGAGGGAAGACCCGTCGCACCCGGCGGCGAGGGGCCATTGTAGCCCGACGAACTGTCATCGCAGTGCGTTAGGGTTGTCTATGGAACAGTGTTTTCGGCATTGGGAACAATCGGCGGGGCCTGTCGGCCCCCCGGAATCCCTTGCGCCGGCCCCGTTCAGGCCCGGCCGCGGCCGCGCGCCGCGGCGGTTTCGCGGGCCAGCCGCGCCACCAGCGCGGCCGTGCTTTCGCGCCGCGCCAGCGGCGCGCCCTGGCCGGCCCACAAAGACAGGACGGCGACGTTGCCGGCCTGGCCGCCGGCGGTGCGCATGGGGCGGGTCAGCGCGTTCTGCAGCGGGTAAGGCAGGATATCGTCTGAAAGTTGATCGGCGTCGCGCATGAACGAATTCGCGATGCCGCGCGCCGGGCGTCCGGAAAAGGCCCGGGTCACCCGCGACTGTTCGGAACGCGAGGCCGGCAGCACCGCCTTGTAGGCATCGCCGATGCCGGCTTCGTCCGTGGTCAGGAAGGCCGTCCCCATTTGTGCGACATCCGCGCCCAGGGCCAGCGCCGCGGCGATGCCGCGGCCGTCCATGATGCCGCCGGAGGCGATCACCGGGATCGATACCGCGTCGGCCACCTGGGGCACCAGGGCCATGGTGCCGACCAGCGAATGCTCGAAATCGTCCAGGAAGGTGCCGCGATGCCCGCCCGCCTCCGCTCCCTGCGCCACGACGGCATCGACGCCATCCTGCTCCAGGACCACCGCTTCGCGCACGGTGGTGGCGGTGCCGATCGTCAGGATGCCCAGTTCGCGGCAGCGCGCCAGCACGTCCGCGGGCAGGCGGCCGAAGGTGAAGCTCAGGACCGCCGGTTTCACGCGCAGCACGGCCTCGATCTGGCCGGGCAGCGGGTCGGCCTGCGGGCCGGGCGCGACGGGCGCCGGCAGGCCCAGTTGGGCGTGGTAGCGCGCCAGCAGCGCCAGCATGCGGCTGGCGTCGCCCTGGTACGGTTGCTCCGGCACCGCCGCGAACAGGTTGATGCCGAACGCCCGGTCGGTGCGCGCGCGGATCCCGGCGGCCGCCGTCTCGATCTGATCGGGCGACAGGTAGGCCGCGCCCAGCGAACCCAGGACACCCGCCTTGGAAGCCTCCGACACTAGTTCCACCGTCGTCGCGCCGCCCGCCATGGGCGCCTGGATGATGGGGTGGTCAAGCTTGAGCAGATCGGATAGGCGGGATGTCATGGGGAAACCTCCTGGTTGGCTTATTGCAGCTGGATGTTTCCAGCCTGGATGACGTGCGCCCACTTGTCCGTTTCGCTCTTGATGAACGCGCCGAATTCCTCGGGCGTGCCGCCGCCGGCCTGGCTGCCGGTGTCGGCGATGGCCTTCTGCACGTCGGGTTCCTTCAGGATGCGGTTGAACTCGGCATTGAGCTTGGCAATGATGGGCGCGGGGGTTCCGGCGGGGGCGACGATGCCCTGCCAGTTGTACGACTCGAAGCCCGGCAGGCCGGATTCGGCCATGGTGGGCACGTCCGGCAGCACCGCCAGGCGCTTGGCCGAGGTCACCGCGATCGGGTGGATCTTCTGGCCCTGGATGGCCGGCAGCGCCGAGTAGCCCATCTCGAACATCATCGAGATATGGCCGCCCATCAGGTCGGTCGCGGCCAGGCTGCCGCCCTTGTAGGGCACGTGCACGATGTCGATCTTGGCTTGCTCGCGGAACATCTCGCCGGACAGGTGATGGGCGCCGCCCACGCCGGACGAACCGAACGACAGCTTGCCCGGCTGCTTTTTGGCCATGGCGATCAGGTCGGCCAGGGTCTTGACCGGCAGCTCATTGTTCACGCTCAGCACCAGGGGGCTGTTCTCGATCAGGATGACGGGCGCCAGATCCTTCTGCGGGTTGTACGGCATGTCCTTCATCAGCGACGGGTTGACCGCCATCGGCGCCAGGTTGCCGGTGCCGATGGTGTAGCCGTCGGGCGCCGCCTTGGCGATCAGGTTGGTGCCGACCACGCCGCCCGCGCCCGCCTTGTTCTCGACCACGATCGGCTGGCCCAGCGATTCGCCCAGCTTGCGCGCCAGCAGGCGCACACGGGTATCGGCAAAGCCGCCCGGGGCGTAGGGCACGATCATGGTGATGGGCTTGGCGGGCCAGTCGGCGGCCTGGGCGTGGGCGGTGCCGCTCAGGGCGGCGAAGGTGGCCAGGGCGGCGACCAGGGGGCGTAGCGATTTCATGCTGGGTGACTCCTCTTTCTCTTAATGTGATGGTTCCCGGGAACCGATCGCATTATGCCCAGCGTTGCCGCCCGTGGTGCTGATTTTCCCCAAGCGCCAGGCCGACAGCGCCAGCAATGCCGCGCCTGCCGCCAGCACTTGCGGCAGCGTGGCGCCCCAGCGCGCGGCGGCGGAGGCCAGCAGCGGCCCCACGATCTGGCCGGCGGCGAAGGCCGAGGTCATGACGGCCGCGGCCCGTGGCGCGGCGCTGCCGGCCAGTCGTTGCGCCACCAGCATGCCCGATTGCGTGATGACCATGAAGGTGCCGCCCACCAGCAGCGCGGCGACGATGATCGCGGCGATGTCGTGCCATAGCGCCGCCGCCAGCATGCCCAGCGCCATCAACGCCTGCGCCCCGCGCCACACCGTCTTGTCCTCGCGGGCTTGCGCCACGCGCGGCGCCACCAGGCAGGAGAGCGCGGCGGCCAGGCCGAACAATGGCCAGGCCCAGCCGAACACGGCGGGATCGGGAATGATCTCGCGCGCCATGGCGGGCAGGAAGGTGGCGGGAATGATGTAGCCGGCGCCGAACACGCCGTAATGCAGCGCCAGGCGGCCGATACCCGGCGGCAGGCGCCCGGGCGCGGGCGCGGCGGCCAGGTGGCGGGCCGGCCCGGGGCGCTTCAGCCCGGGCCAGGCCAGGACCGACAGCAGCAGCGCCAGCGCGCCCAGCGCGATCCAGTTTGCATTGGCGCCGACGCCGGCGGCCATCAATCCCAGACAGGCCAGGCCGGTCAGCGCGATGCCCGCGCCGACGCCGGCGTAGGTGATGGCCGACACGGCTGGCGCGCGCGGGTCGCCCGGGGCGACCGCGCGCGACGCGGCCACGCAGATGAAGGCGCTGGCGCTGCCATAGCCCGCCGCCAGCCGCAGCAGGCTCCAGGCCAGGACGCCGTGGAACGCCGGCATGGCCAGCGTCAGCACGGCCACGGCCAGCAGGCTGATCGCCAGCATGGCGCGCGGATGGCGCGGCGGCCGCACCGCCGCCGCCAGTGCGCCCAGCAGGTAACCCGCGTAATTGGCCGACGCCAGCCAACTGCCCTGAGCCAGCGACAAGCCGGCCTCCTGCGCCATCAACGGCCAGACCGGCGTGAAGGCGAAGCGGCCGATGCCCATGGCGGCGGCCAGCGCCAGCGCGGCCGGCAAGGCCAGGCGGATGGCGCCGCGCGGGGACGCGGGATCGGGGTGGGCGGCTATTGACATGGCTCCCACTCTACGGCTGTACTAATATCTTGAATAGTGAATTATTAAGAACATGAGTTCTTGAAATGAGAAATTTGGATCTCGACGCGCTGCAGATCTTCAAGGCGGTGGCCGACCACGGGGGCGTGGCGCGCGCCGCGGCCCACCTGAACCGGGTGCAGTCGAACGTCTCGACCCGCCTCAAGCAGCTTGAAGCGACGCTGGAGGCGCCGCTGTTTCGCCGCCAGAACCGGCGCCTGGTGCTGTCGGAACAGGGGCGCGTGCTGCTGTCCTACGCCGACCGCATGCTGCGCCTGTCGGCCGAGGCCCAGGCGGCCGTGCGCGACGGCGCGCCGCAGGGCCTGCTGCGCATCGGCACCATGGAAAGCACGGCCGCGGCGCGCCTGCCCCCTATCCTCGCGACGTATCACGCGGCCTGGCCGAAGGTGCGGATCGAACTGGTTACGGGCACGTCGGGCGCGTTGGCGGCCATGGTGCGCAACTACGAGATCGAGGCCGCCTTCGTGGCGCAGCCCTTCGACGCGCAGGGCCTGGCGCAGCAACCGGCTTTCGAGGAAGAATTGGCGCTGATCTCGCCGCTGGCCTGGCCCGAGATCCATGGCCCCAAGGATGTCGGCGATCGCAGTGTCATCGCGTTCGCGGCGGGCTGTTCGTATCGACGCATCCTGGAATCGTGGTTCGGCCAGGAAGGCGTGGCGCCGGGCAAGGTGATGGAATTCGCGTCGTACCACGCCATCGTCGCGTGCGTGGCGGCAGGCTCGGGCGTGGCGATCGTGCCGCGCTCGGTGCTGGCGCTGCTGGGCGCGGAGCCGTCGCTGCGCGTGACGCCGCTGGCTGGCAGGCACGGCCGCGCGCAGACGCGATTGATCTGGCGCGCGGACGACGAAACGCCTGCATTGCAGGCGTTGCGGCAGCTACTGGCGCAGCGGCGCCAGTAGCCGATGGGACGTGGGTATCAGAAGCGGTAGCCGACGCCCAGCGTGGCGACCCACGGGTTGATGCGGGCGGTGCCGATGTGTTCGCCGTTGAGCTTCACCTTGGACTTGATGTCGATGTAGCGGATGTCGGCGTTCATGAACCAGCGTTCGCTGATCTTGATGTCCGCGCCCAGTTGCGCGGCCACGCCCCAGGAATCGCCCATCTTCAGGTCGGAACCCTTGAGCGCGCCCTCGGCCTTGGTGTCGAAGAACTTGGTGTAGTTGACGCCGACGCCGATGTAGGGTTGCACCATGCTGTCGGGCAGGATGTGCCATTGCAGGCTGAGGGTCGGCGGCAATTGCTTGCTGGAACCGATCTTGCCCAGGCCGCTGCCGCGCACGTCATGCTGGAACGGCCAGGCGCCCAGCAGTTCGATGCCGATGTTGCGCGTGGCCATGTAGGCCAGCGTGAAGCTGGGGCGCACGTTGTTGTTGGCGTCGAGCTTGACGGTGCCATCGAGCACCGTGCCGTTGTTGGACGCGGGGCGTACCTGGGTCGCGCCGACCCGGAACAGGATGTCGCCGGCTTCGTGGGCATGGGCGGGGGCGGCAAGCATCAGGGGGGCGCCGCAGGCAGTGGCCAGGGCAAGGGCGCGCAGGCGCCGAGACATCGCGAACATTTTCCTCTCTCCGTGTATTGCGTGAATGCAGGCATTCAGGTTCGCAGAGGCGGGAAAAGCGGGCCTTGACGTGTATCAAGCGGCAACGCGGCGCGTGGTAGCGGCGCCACAAATACGTACGAATCGGACTCAACGCAAGTTGTCGGTGCCACGCGGCACGGCATACGCGTGGCGGAAATAGTCGCGCACCGCGCGCATCGGGCCGGTGATGTCCGCGCCCTTGCGCCACGCCAGCCCCACGTTCATCGGCGGGATCGGATCCTTCAACTGGATGGTCTCGATGCGCCGGCCTTCCAGCGACCACGGCCGATAGACCATGTCCGACAGCACCGCCACGCCGCCGCCATTGGCCACCATGCTGCGCACCGCTTCCACCGAAGAGGTGCGCAGGCGCACGTCGGGGCGGAACGGCGTCTCGCTCCAGTACCGCAGTGCGGTGTGCGCGGCCTCGTCGACGGTCAGCATGATGAACGGTTCATGCGCCACGTCTTCCAGCGTGACAGTGTCGCGCGCCAGCAGCGGATGGCGCGCCGGCACCCACAGCCGCCGCGGCGAGCCGAAGAAATGCTCGACGGCCAGTTCCGGGTTCACCACGTTCGAGGTCAGCAGCACCGCCATGTCGTAGCGGTGTGCGATCAAGCCTTCCTCGATGGCGTTGCGGTTCAGTTCGTGAAGTTGGATGTCCAGGTTGGGATAGAGCTGCGACAGGCGCTGCAGGTGGTACGGCAGGAAGTAGCCGATCACGGTATAGGACGCAGCCAGCAGCAACCTCCCGCTCTCGCGACCGTCGGCGCTGGGCATGCGCAGCGCCTCGTCGACCGACGACAGGATGTTGTAGGCGTGGTTGAGGAAGCCGCGCCCGGTCTCGGTCAACGCCACGCCGCTGGCACTGCGCTGGAACAGCGGCGAGCCCACGATCTCCTCGAGTTCGCGGATGGCGGTGGTGACGGCGGATTGCGAGATCGCCAACTGGATCGCCGCCTGCGAGATCTGCCCGAGTTCGGCGGCCGCGACGAAATACTTGAGCTGCCGGAGGGTAAGCGACATGGCGGCAATATCTGATTAATAGATAGTCAGCCACCAGAATATCTGTTTATCCGCGCCATGGGGGTGCGCCGAATCTCAGGGAAATCCCTGAAATTTCATAGGAATCCGGTAATCGCCCTGATTTGGTGCGTAATGCAGGGCATCAAAAATTCAGATAACCGTTGATCCGAAAAAAGAACTTTTTATCCCTCGGGCGCTTCGCTACTGTGCAGGCATTGCGCGGGCCACCGGCCCGCAGATGGAAGGAGATCCTGTTTCATGAGCAAGGCGACGATAGACCTGAACTCCGACATGGGCGAGGGATTTGGTTCCTGGAAGATCGGCGATGACGTCGACGACGCCATCATGCCGCTGATCAGCTCGGCCAACATCGCCACGGGCTTTCACGCCGGCGATCCCAACATCATGAACCGCACCGTGGTGATGGCGCGCGAGCATGGCATCGGCATCGGCGCGCATCCCGGCTTTCGCGACCTGGTCGGCTTCGGCCGCCGCGATCTGAACGAGAACGCCGAGGGCCTGGTCAACGACATCGTCTACCAGGTCGGCGCGCTGCGCGAATTTGCCCGCCTCTATGGCCTGCGGCTGCAGCACGTCAAGCCGCATGGCGCGCTCTACATGCGCGCCGCGCGCGACGAAACCCTGTCGCGCCGCCTGGTGCAGACGCTGCGCGACCTGGAGCCCACGCTGATGCTGTATTGCATGGAGAACTCGCTGACCTGCAAGGTGGCGCGCGAGCTGGGCCTGCCGGTGGTGCGCGAGTTCTACGCGGACCGCGACTACGACGCCAGCGGCTCGATCGTGTTCACGCGCTACACCCAGGCGCTCGATCCGGAGCAGGTGGCCGACAAGGTGCTGCGCGCGTGCACCGACGGCAAGGTGCGCACCGTGGATGGCCGCGACATTCCGATCGGCTTCGACTCTGTCTGCATCCACAGCGACACCCCCGGCGCGCTGGCGCTGGTGCAGGCCACCCGCGCCCGCCTGGAGGCGCACGGCATCCGCATCGCGCCGCCGCGGCTGTCCTGATCCGCCCATCATTCCCATACATTCCAAGGAGAAAACCCCATGTCGCAGCAAGAAATCCAGAGCCCCCTGCCCGGCACCTTCTACCGCCGTCCCAGTCCCGACGCCGCGCCGTTCGTCGAGGTGGGCGCCGCCATCCAGCCCGGCGACGTGGTCGGCATCGTCGAGGTGATGAAGCAGTTCAACCAGATCGAGGCCGAGATCGGCGGCGTGGTCGCCGAGATCCTGGTGGCCGACGGCGACCCGGTCGAACCCGGCCAGGCGCTGCTGCGGATCGAGGGCTGAGGCATGGGCGTGCATTCCTTCTACCGGCCGCGCCGCATCCATACCCTGCTGGTCGCCAACCGCGGCGAGATCGCGCTGCGGGTCATTCGCGCCGCGCGCGAGCTGGGCATGCGCACAGTGGCGGTCTATAGCGACGCCGACCGCGACGCGCTGGCGGTGCGCCTGGCCGACGCGGCGGTGCACATCGGACCGGCGCACGCCACGCGCAGCTATCTCAACGCCGAGGCCCTGCTGGCGGCGGCGCGCGAGAGCGGCGCCGACGCGATCCACCCGGGCTACGGCTTCCTGGCCGAGAACGCCGACTTCTCGCAGGCCGTGACCGACGCCGGCCTGGTGTTCGTTGGTCCCGATGCGCGCACCATCCGCAGCATGGGCGACAAGGCTGCCGCGCGCGCCTGCGCCAAGGCGGCGGGCGTGCCGACGGTGCCGGGCAGCGAGGGCGTGGTGGGCTCGCTGGACGAGGCCCTGAGCCATGCGGCGCAGATCGGCTATCCCCTGATGATCAAAGCCAGTGCCGGCGGCGGCGGCCGCGGCATCCGCGTGGCCGCCGACGAGGCGCAACTGCGCGAAGCCATTCCCCTGGCCCAGGCCGAGGCGCGCGCCGCGTTTGGCGATGGTGGCGTTTACCTGGAGCGCTACCTGCCGCGCGCCCGTCATATCGAGGTGCAGGTGCTGGGCGACGGCGAGCGCGCGGTGCACCTGTTCGAGCGCGAATGCTCGCTGCAGCGCCGCCGCCAGAAGGTGTTCGAGGAAGCGCCGTCGCCGGCGCTGAGCCCCGCGCTGCGCCAGGCGCTGTGCGAATCGGCGCTGCGCCTGACCGAATCGGTGGGCTATCGTGGCGCCGGCACGCTGGAATACCTGTACGACGAGACCCGCGGCGAGTTCTACTTCATCGAGATGAACACGCGCATCCAGGTCGAGCATCCCATCACCGAGGCCATCACCGGCATCGACCTGGTGCGCGAGATGCTGCGCATCGCCGATGGCGAGCCGCTGCGTTTCAAGCAAGCGGACATCGTCATGCGCGGCGCCGCCATCGAATGCCGCCTGAACGCCGAAGACCCGGCGCGCAACTTCGCGCCGGGCCCCGGCACCGTGTCGCACGTGCGCTGGCCGGCCGGTCCGGGCGTGCGCATTGACTCGATGGTGTATGCCGGCAGCGTGGTGCCGCCCTATTACGATTCGCTGCTGGCCAAGTTGATCGTGTGGGACGAGGACCGCGACGCCGCGCTGGCTCGCATGGCGCGCGCGCTGGACGAAACCGAATTCGAAGGCGTGCCGTCGACGCTGTCCCTGCATCGCGCCCTGGTGGCCGACGCGGGCGTGCTGGCGGGCGACTATCACACCAACTATCTGGAAAGCTGGATGCAGCAGCGGGAGGGGACCCAATGACGGTGCGCTACACCCATGGCGGCGATGAGTTCATCTTCGCCGAGATCAGCGAATCGATGTCGCTGGCCGCGTTCTTCAAGGGCATGGCGATCACGCGCGCGCTGCGCGAACGCGCCGTGCCCGGCGTCACCGAGATCTGCCCGGCCAACGCCTCGTACCAGATCCGCTACGACCCCGAGCAGGTCGCGCCCGAGGCCATGCTGGCCATCCTGCGCGATATCGAGGCCACCATCGACCTGGACAACCTGCGGCTCGACACCCGCGTCATCCAGGTGCCGGTGCTCTACAACGACCCCTGGACCCACGAGACGCTGATGCGCTTTCGCGAGCGCCACCAGGACCCCGACTCGACCGACCTGGAATACGCGGCGCGCATCAACGGCTTTGCCGATACCGATGCATTCATCGCCGCGCATTCCAGCGCGCCGTGGTTCGTGTCGATGGTCGGCTTCGTGGCCGGGCTGCCGTTCATGTTCCAGATGGTCGAACGCGAACGCCAGTTGGAAGTGCCCAAGTACCTGCGGCCGCGCACCGACACGCCCAAGCACACGGTGGGACATGGCGGTTGCTTCGCCTGCATCTATTCCGTGCGCGGCGCGGGCGGCTACCAGATGTTCGGCGTGACGCCGGCGCCGATCTTCGAGCCCGCGCAGCGCCAGGCGCACCTGCGCGACTCGATGGTGTTCTTCCGTCCCGGGGACATCGTCAAGTTCAAGCCGATCAGCCGCGGCGAGTACGACGCCGCGGTGGCGCGGGTCGAGGCCGGCACCTTCCAGCTCGACATCCGTCCCGTGTCGTTCTCGCTGTCCGAATTCATGGCGGCGCCCGAACAGTACAACGCCCGCCTTCTGGAGACGCTCCATGTCGCATGACGAACCGCTCATCGAAGTGATCAAGCCCGGGCTGGCGACGTCGGTCCAGGATCGTGGCCGCCAGGGCTACTACCACCTGGGCATTCCACCCTCGGGCGCGCTGGACCAGTACGCGCTGGCCGCCGCCAACCTGCTGGTGGGCAACCCCGAGGACGCGGCGGTGCTGGAATGCACGCTGATGGGGCCCGAACTGCGCTTCACCCGCGCGGCGGTGATCGCCGTCACCGGCGCCACCATGACGCCCAAGATCGATGGCCAGGCACAGGCCTGCAACACCGCGCTGGCGGTGCCGGCCGGCGCCAGGCTGTCATTCGATTTCGTGCAGGCCGGCGCGCGCGCCTGCCTGGCGATCGCCGGCGGCATCGACGTGCCCGAGGTGCTGGGTAGCCGCTCGACCTACACGCTGGGCGCCATCGGCGGCTTCGAGGGCCGCCGCCTGCAGGCCGGCGACCGCTTGCGCGTGGGCGCGCCGCGCCCCGGGACGCGGGTCGGCCGCGCGCTGCCGGCGGCGCTCGCCAGCGAGTGTCCGAAGGAACAGGTGCTGCGCGTGGTGCCGGGCCTGTACGACCATCGCCTGATGCCGGAATCGGCCGCATCGTTCTACGAAGACGCCTGGAGCGTGACCTCCGAGGCGGACCGCATCGGCTACCGCTACAAGAAGGGCCGCGCGCTGAAGTTCCAGCCGCGCGAACAGCCGTTCGGCGCCGGCGCCGATCCGTCCAACATCGTCGACGCCTGCTATCCCATTGGTTCGATCCAGGTGCCGGCGGGGGTGGAACCCATCATCCTGCATCGCGATGCCGTGTCCGGCGGCGGCTACGCCATGATCGGCACCGTGATCAGCGCGGACCTCGACAAGGTCGGCCAGATGCAGCCCAACCAGCAGGCCCGCTTCGAGCGGGTCACGCTGGAGACGGCCTTGCAGGCCCGCAAGGACTACCGCGCCCGCCTCGAGCGGCTGCGCGCCGCCCTGGGCTGATCTCCGCCCCGCTTTCCCGTTGATTGCCGCTTTCCTTCCGGCCCGTTCCGACGGGCCGGACGGGCGCGCTCGCGCCTGTGCATTTGAGTTTCACACGCTGCACGCCGTACCCGTCCGCATTCCGCGGTTCTTCAGCACGTCAGGAGAGCCTCCATGGCCAACCTTGCTTCCAGCTCCTCGTCCTCCGACCGGGACACTTCCCTAGCCACCGTGGCCGATGCCGACCGCATGGGCCGATTCCCGCTCACCATGGCCTGGTGGGCCGTGTGCAGCGCCATCTTCTACATCGTGGTCGGCGCCACGCTGGCGCTCAACTACGGCGCCCGCAACGCCATCATCGGCATGGTGCTGTCGGTGATTTCCTATGGCCTGATCAACGCCGTGATCTCGCGTTACGCCATCCGCACCGGCCAGTCGGTGGCGCTGTTCTCTCGCAGCGTGTTCGGCACCTCGGGCGCGGCGCTGGCCACCCTGATCTTCTTTGCCACCGCCATCTATTACGCCGTGTTCGAGGGCTCGGTGATGGCGGTCGCCGCGCACCACATGTTCCCGGCCGTGCCCTACTGGGCCTTCGCGCTGCTGGTGGTCGTCTACAGCGTGCTGCTGATCTTCGGCAGCGTGCAGCGCTGGCTCGACAAGTTCAACGGCGTGCTGCTGCCCTTCTACCTGGGCGGCCTGCTGCTGGCAGTGGCGCTGGCCACGCGCGAGTACGGCTACAGCGACGCCTGGCTGGCATTCGGCCCGGCCGGAGGGCCGGTGGCGGGCGGCTGGTGGGACGCCTACGTGTACTACATGGGCGTGTGGATCCTGATGATGTTCACCTTCGACTACGCGCGCTTCGGCCGCCGCGAAGACGCGCGCTACCACGGCCGCTACAACTTCGGCATGCCGTTCTACCTGGTGACCTTCCTGCTAAACGGCGTGGCCGGCATCTACCTGGTCGCCATCATTCCCGGCGATGGCGCCCTGAGCGAAGTGTCGGTGGTGCTGGCGCTGCTCAAGCTGATGGGGCTGGGCGGCCTGTTCTTCGTCTGGGTGACGCAGACCCGCATCAATACCGCCAACTACTACCTGGCCACCATCAACATGCAGGCCTTCTTCGCGCGCTTCGGCCGAGCGCGCCTGTCCAAGGCCGCCTGGGCGGTGATCGTGGGCGCGGTGTCATACGCGCTGATGCTGTTCGACGTGTTCGCCTATCTGCTGCAGGCGCTGGCCTACCAGGGCATCTTCGTGGTGGCGTGGGTCGCCGTGGCGCTGGTGCACATCCTGGCGGTGGACGAAGCCGCGCCGACGCCAGGCGGGGGCAGCGCCTACAACCGCCGCGGCCTCGGCGCCTGGTTCGCGGGCGCGGCCAGCGGCCTGGTGCTGATGCACCTGAACGGCGTTGCGGCGACCTTCGCGGCGCCGGCCAGCTTTGTGGTGGCGGGCGCGGTGTACTGGCTGGGGCAGGCGGCGGTCTCGGGGCCGCGCATGCAGCGCGGCGGCGCCTAGTCGCGCGGCGTCCCTCGCTGGTCGGGGCGCCGGCTCAGGCCAGCGCGGCCAGGAACACGAGCGCGCCCAGCGCCAGCATGAGGAAGGGGCTGATGCGCGTGTAGACCAGCGCCAGCGTGGAGACCGCGGCCACGCCCCAGGCCCAGGCGCCGCCTTCGGCGGCCCGCAGTACCGTGCACGACGAGGCCAGGATCATGCCGGCGGCCACCGGCACCAGGCCCGCCTCGATGGCGCGGACGCAGGTGGCCTGGCGGTAGCGCGCCCAGACCCGCGCCAGCGCGTAGATCAACAGCGAGCAGGGCAGGAAGATCGCGATCGACGCGGCAATCGCGCCCAGCCACCCGCCCACCTGCCAGCCGATCAGCGTCACCAGCAGCGACGCCGGGCCCGGCGTGATGCGGGACAGCGCAAAGTAATCCAGGAACTGCGATTCGCTGATCCAGCCATAGCTGTCCACCGCCTGGCGGTGGATGTCGGGCAGGATGCTCTGGCCGCCTCCGACCGTCAGGAACGACAGCGGCGTGAACACCGAGAACAGGTCGTGCAGCGTGGCCAGGTTCATGGTTGCCGCTCCCGGCGCCGCAGCCGCGCGTAGGCGATGCCGATCGACAGGGGCGCCATCGCGCCCACCACCCACAGCAGCGGCAGGCGCAGCAGGAAGATGGCGGCGAAGGTCGCGCCCATGACGGCGGCCGGCACCCAGCCCTGCAGCGCGCGCCGGGCGGCGCGCAGGCCGGTCTGCAGCGACACCCCGACCGCCGCCGCCGCCACGCCCGCCATGGCCACGTGCAGGCCCTGCGACTGCGCCATGCTGGCGAACAGCGCGGCCGCGCCGATGGCCACCAGCATCGGCGGCACGGTGATGCCCAGGCCGCCCAGCAGCGCGCCGGCGCCGCCGCGCAGGCGAAAGCCGATCCAGATGGCCAGGTTCACCACGTTCACGCCCGGGAACGACTGCGCCAGCGCCAGGCCGCTGAGGAAATCGGCTTCGGACAGCCAGCGCCGCTGCTGCACGAATTCGCGCATCATCCAGCCGCTCAGGCCGCCGCCGAAACTGGTCAGGCCGACCTTGGCGAAGGCCAGGAAAATCTGCGGCAGTGTCGGCGGGGCGGCAACGGCGGGGTCAGCGGAGGACATGGCGGGCGGCGCGATGGGGTCAATGACCGCATCTTACGCAATGCGAAATGTCGGCTGGCTGAAAGAATTTCGCCGCCGGGCACGACGTGCCGGGCGGCGAAAGCGGGGGCCGGGTCGGTGACCGGCGCGGCAGCGCGGCGCGCTCAGCGCGGCAAGTCGCTCGACCCCATCAGGTAGGCGTCCACCGAGCGCGCGCACTGGCGGCCTTCGCGGATGGCCCAGACCACCAGCGACTGGCCGCGACGCATGTCGCCGGCGGTGAAGACCTTTTCCACGTTGGTGCGGTAGTCGTCGGTGTTGGCGCGCACGTTGCCGCGCGCGTCGCGGTCGACGCCGAAGGCATCCAGCACGGCCTGCACGGGCGACACGAAGCCCATGGCAAGCAGCACCAGGTCGGCCTTGATCTCGAATTCCGAGCCTTCGACCTCGCGCATCTTCATCTGGCCGGTCGATTCATCCTTGAACCACTCGACGCGGGCGCCGACCAGCTTCTCGACCTTGCCGTTGCTGCCCTTGAGCAGCTTGGTGGTCACCGACCAGTCGCGTTCGCAGCCTTCCTCGTGCGAGGACGAGGTGCGCATCTTCAGCGGCCAGTAGGGCCAGGTCATGGCCTTGTTCTCGGACTCGGGCGGCTGCGGCAGCAGTTCGAACTGGGTGACCGAGGCGGCGCCATGGCGGTTGCTGGTGCCGACGCAGTCGGAACCGGTGTCGCCGCCGCCGATCACCACCACGTGCTTGCCCTTGGCCAGCGTCTGGTTGGTGAGGCGGTCGCCCGCCACGGCCTTGTTCTGCTGGCGCAGGAAGTCCATGGCGAAATAGACGCCCGACAGCTCGCGGCCCGGCACCGGCAGGTCGCGCGGGGTTTCCGAACCGCCGCTCATCACCACGGCGTCGAATTCGGCCAGCAGCGAGTCCGGGGTGCGCACGGTCAGGCCGTCGGCCACCGGGTCGGTCGGCTTGCCGACGTAGGTCGAGGGCGCGAATTCCACGCCTTCGGCTTCCATCTGCGAGATGCGGCGGTCGATCTGGTGCTTTTCCAGCTTGAAGTCGGGGATGCCGTAGCGCAGCAGGCCGCCGATGCGGTCGCTCTTCTCGAACAGCGTCACCGAGTGGCCGGCGCGCGCCAGTTGCTGCGCGCAGGCCAGGCCGGCGGGGCCGGAGCCCACCACGGCGACCTTCTTGCCGGTCTTGCGCGCCGGCACTTGCGGCGTCACCCAGCCCTCGGCCCAGCCCTTGTCGATGATGGCGTGCTCGATGGACTTGATGCCCACGGCGTCGCTGTTGATGTTCAAGGTACAGGCAGCCTCGCACGGCGCCGGGCAGATGCGGCCGGTGAATTCCGGGAAGTTGTTGGTGGAGTGCAGCACGTCCAGCGCGCGGCGCCAGTCCTGCTTGTACACCAGGTCATTCCAGTCGGGGATGATGTTGTTGACCGGGCAGCCGTTGTTGCAGAACGGGATGCCGCAGTCCATGCAGCGCGCCGCCTGCTGCTTGGCCTGGTCGTCGGTCAGGTGCAGCACGAATTCGCGCCAGTTCTTCAGCCGCTTCTGCGGGGCCTCGGAGGCCTCCTGCAGGCGCTGGTATTCCATAAAGCCGGTAATCTTTCCCATGGTATCCCTCACGCAGCCAGTTGTTGCGGGTTGGCTGCACGCCACATTTCACCCAATGCGCGGCGGTAGTCCGTCGGCATGACCTTTACGAATTTGCCGCGCGAGGCTTCCCAGTCGCCCAGGATTTCGCGGGCGCGGAAGCTGCCGGTGTAGCGGAAGTGGTCTTCCACCAGGCGGCGCAGGATGGCTTCATCCGTCTCGCGCTCGCCGCCGCGCTGCGCGCTGTGCCAGACGTCGATGTTGTTCTGGGCCTGCTGTTCCGCGTGCGGCAGCACGGCTTCCAGTTCGACCATCGACAGGTTGGCGCGCTGCTTGAGCGTGCGTTCCGGATCCCACACGTACGCCACGCCGCCCGACATGCCGGCGGCGAAGTTGCGGCCGGTGGCGCCCAGCACTACCACGGTGCCGCCCGTCATGTATTCGCAGCCGTGGTCGCCGGTGCCTTCCACGACCGTGGCGGCGCCCGAGTTGCGCACCGCGAAGCGTTCGCCGGCCACGCCGTTGAAGAAGGCCTCGCCCGCCAGCGCGCCGTACAGGACGGTGTTGCCGGCAATGATGTGGTCGGGGCCGAAGCCGCGGAAGTCATTGGGCGAGCGCACGATGATGCGGCCGCCCGACAGGCCCTTGCCGACGTAGTCGTTGCCTTCGCCCACCAGGTCCATGGTGATGCCATGGGCCAGGAACGCGCCGAAACTCTGGCCGGCGGTGCCGTTGCACTGGATGTGGATGGTGTCGTCCGGCAGGCCGTCGTGGCCGTAGCGCGCGGCCACGGCGCCCGACAGCATGGCGCCGATGGTGCGGTTGCGGTTGCGCACCGGCACGATGAACGAGACCTTCTCACCGCGCTCCAGCGCCGGCTTGCTGCGCTCGATCAACTGGTGGTCCAGCGCGCCGGCCAGGCCATGATCCTGTTCTTCGGTCTGGCGCACTTCGGCATCGGACTGCGTCTGGTGGAACACGCGGGTGAAGTCCAGGCCCTGCGCCTTCCAGTGCTCGACGCCCGAGCGCATGTCCAGCAGGTCGGCGCGGCCGATCAGGTCGTCGAACTTGCGGATGCCCAACTGGGCCATGATCTCGCGCACTTCCTCGGCGATGAAGAAGAAGAAGTTGACGACGTGCTCGGGCTTGCCCTGGAACTTCTTGCGCAGCACCGGATCCTGCGTGGCCACGCCCACCGGGCAGGTGTTCAGGTGGCACTTGCGCATCATGATGCAGCCTTCGACGACTAGCGGCGCCGTGGCGAAACCGAATTCGTCGGCGCCCAGCAGCGCGCCGATGACGACGTCGCGGCCGGTCTTCATCTGGCCGTCGGCCTGCACGCGGATGCGGCTGCGCAGGCGGTTCAGCACCAGCGTCTGCTGGGTTTCGGCCAGGCCCAGTTCCCAGGGCGTGCCGACGTGCTTGATGGACGAGACCGGCGAGGCGCCCGTGCCGCCGTCATGGCCGGCGATCACGACGTGGTCGGCCTTGGCCTTGGCCACGCCCGCGGCCACCGTGCCGACGCCGACTTCCGACACCAGCTTGACCGAGATCGAGGCCTTGGCGTTGACGTTCTTCAGGTCGTGGATCAGTTGCGCCAGGTCTTCGATCGAGTAGATGTCGTGGTGCGGCGGCGGCGAGATCAGGCCCACGCCCGGCACCGAGTAGCGCAGCTTGGCGATGTACTCCGAGACCTTGTGGCCCGGCAACTGGCCGCCTTCGCCGGGCTTGGCGCCCTGCGCCATCTTGATCTGGATCTGGTCGGCCGACGACAGGTACTCGGCGGTGACGCCGAAGCGGCCGGAGGCCACCTGCTTGATCTTCGAGCGCAGCGAGTCGCCCTTCTTGAGCGCGACGTCGGCTTCGATGCGTTCGGAGCCGAGCACCGAGGCCAGCGTGTCGCCGTCCTTGATGGTGCTGCGGCCTTCGCGCATTTCGGCGCGGTAGCGCAGTTCGTCTTCGCCGCCTTCGCCGGTGTTGGACTTGCCGCCGATGCGGTTCATGGCCACGGCCAGCACCGAGTGGGCCTCGGTCGAGATCGAGCCCAGCGACATGGCGCCGGTGGCGAAGCGCTTGACGATGTCCTTGGCCGGCTCGACGTCATCGAGCGGGATGGCGCGCGACGGATCGAAGCGGAACTCGAACAGGCCGCGCAGCGTCATGTGGCGGCGGCTCTGGTCGTTGATGATCTGCGCGTACTCCTTGTACGTGCGGTAGTTGTTGGCGCGCGAGGCGTGCTGCAGCTTGGCGATGGAATCCGGCGTCCACATGTGCTCTTCGCCGCGCACGCGGTAGGCGTACTCGCCGCCCGCTTCGAGGTCGTTCGCCAGGACCGGGTCGCTGCCGAAGGCGGCGCGGTGCTGGCGCAGCGCTTCCTCGGCCACCTGGAAGATGCCGATGCCTTCGATGTTGGAGGCGGTGCCGGTGAAGTACTTGTTCACCAGGCTGCTCTGCAGGCCGACCGCTTCGAAGATCTGGGCGCCGGTGTAGGACATGTAGGTGGAGATGCCCATCTTGGACATCACCTTGTTCAGACCCTTGCCGATTGCCTTGATGAAGTTCTTGACGGCCTTTTCCGGGTCGCTCATCTTGCCCAGCGATTCCAGCGCCAGGTAGGGGTGGATGGCTTCGGCGCCATAGCCGCCCAGCAGCGCGAAGTGGTGCACTTCGCGGGCCGAGCCGGTTTCCACCACCAGGCCGGTGTTGGTGCGCAGGCCGGCTCGGATCAGGTGCTGGTGCACCGCCGAGGTGGCCAGCAGGGCGGGGATGGCCACGCGCTCGCTGTCGACCAGGCGGTCCGATACGATCAGGATGTTGTAGCCGCTTTGCACCGCGTCCACGGCGCGCGCGCACAGCGCGGCCACGCGGGCTTCGATGCCCTCGGGGCCCCAGGCGGCCGGGTAGGTGATGTCCAGCTCGAAGCTGCGGAATTTCTTGCCCGTCACCTGCTCGATGTCGCGGATCTGCGCCATGGCGGCGAAGTCCAGCACCGGCTGCGACACTTCCAGGCGCAGCGGCGGGTTGACGTTGTTGATGTCCAGCAGGTTGGGCTTGGGGCCGATGAACGACACCAGCGACATCACCATCTGCTCGCGGATCGGGTCGATCGGCGGGTTGGTGACCTGGGCGAACAACTGGCGGAAATAGTTGTAGAACGGCTTGGCGCGGTCGGACAGCACGGCCAGCGGGGCGTCGTTGCCCATCGAGCCGATCACTTCCTCGCCGGTCGAGGCCATGGGTTCGAGGATGAACTTGTAGTCTTCCTGGGTCCAGCCGAAGGCCTGCTGGCGATCCAGCAGCGACACCGACGATTGCGTGGCGACGGCGGCCTGGCGCGGGGCCGGCAGCGATTCCAGCTTGATCTGCAGGCGTTCGATCCACTGGCGGTACGGACGGCTGTTGGCCAGTTGCAGCTTGATCTCGGCGTCGTCGATGATGCGGCCCTGTTCCAGGTCGATCAGGAACATCTTGCCCGGCTGCAGGCGCCACTTCTTGACGATGCGGTTCTCGGGGATCGACAGGGTGCCGGCTTCCGAGGCCAGGATGACCATGTCGTCGTCGGTCACCAGGTAGCGCGCCGGGCGCAGGCCGTTGCGGTCGAGCGTGGCGCCGATCTGGCGGCCGTCGGTGAACGCGACCGCGGCGGGGCCGTCCCACGGCTCCATCATGGCGGCGTGGTATTCGTAGAAGGCGCGCCGGCTTTCGTCCATCTGCGTGTGCTGTTCCCAGGCTTCCGGGATCATCATCATCATGGCGTGGGCCAGCGAGTAGCCCGAGTTCACCAGCAGTTCCAGGCAGTTGTCGAACGTGGCGGTGTCCGACTGGCCTTCATAGACGATGGGGTACAGCTTCTTCAGGTCGTCGCCCAGCACGGCCGACTGCATCATGCCTTCGCGGGCGCGCAGCCAGTTGAAGTTGCCCTTGACCGTGTTGATTTCGCCGTTGTGGGCGATCATGCGGTACGGGTGGGCCAGCGGCCAGGCCGGGAAGGTGTTGGTCGAGAAGCGTTGGTGCACCAGCGCCAGCGCCGACACGGTGCGCGGATCGGCCAGGTCGCGGTAGTAGCGGCCGACCTGGTCGGCCAGCAGCAGGCCCTTGTAGACCACGGTGCGCACCGAGGCCGAGGGCACGAAGTATTCCTTGCCGTGCGCCAGGTGCATGTTCTGAATGGCGTGGCTGGCGGTCTTGCGGATCACGTACAGCTTGCGTTCGAGCGCGTCGGGCACCATCACATCGGCGCCGCGGCCGATGAACAACTGGCGGATCACGGGTTCGCAGTCGCGCACGGTGGGCGACATCGGCATGTCGACGTCCACGGGCACGTTGCGCCAGCCCAGCACGACCTGGCCCTCGGCGCGCACCGAGCGCTCCAGTTCCTGTTCGCAGGCCAGGCGCGAGGCGGTTTCCTTGGGCAGGAACACCATGGCCACGCCGTATTCGCCGGGCGGCGGCAGGGTGATGCCGTGCTGGGCGAACTCGTCGCGATAAAGCGTGTCCGGGATCTGGATCAGGATGCCGGCGCCGTCGCCCATCAGCTTGTCCGCGCCCACCGCGCCGCGGTGATCGAGGTTTTCCAGGATCTTCAGGCCCTGCTGGATGATGGCGTGGCTTTTCTTGCCCTTGATGTGCGCCACGAAGCCCACGCCACAGGCGTCATGCTCGTTATTGGGGTTGTACAGGCCCTGGGCCGGCGGCAGGCCGATGCGGCTGGCATCGATCGGGGTCGCCTTGGGGGTGGGACAGGATTCGTTCGGGGTGATTTGGGGCATGGCGCGCTCCGCAGTAAGACTGCGTTCTAATGTTGCAGTGCAGGAACGGACAATACCCCCGTAGGCAGTAGGGTGCAATAGAAACATAAGGGGTGCGACCCTAATTTATTCATTGCACCGTCATAGAGCATTAATATGGGGACATAACAAGGCCCGCACCAATCAAGGCTTGCGGCGACGGTGCGCCGACCCGCACGGGCCTCAAGGGGGTGAATCCCTCGATTTCGCCATATTTTGTCCCCAATTATTGTGATGCTTTTTGGCGAATTCGGAGGCCGGTCGGCGCCTCTCGGCTGGCGTGCGAACGCACGCGATCCTGCCGCCTCGGAGATTGCGGCGGTATGAAAAAAGCGCCCGAAGGCGCCTGGTCAGGAGGATGATCCGCTTCCGGAGGTTCCGTTGGATGGCGGTGACGCCGGCGTCGCGGCCCCCCCGGCATCGCTGCCGGACTCGGCGGCGGCCGGCGCGGCCGGCTTTTTGCGCGGCCGTCCGCGTTGGCCCGGGGCCACGCGGCGGCTGGCGGTATGGGCCAGGCTGGCGATGAAGCTCGGGCCGCCCAGCGCCCACTGGCCAGAAACAGCCTGTTCGATGCGCTGGCTTTCCTCGCGCGACAGGCCGTCCTGCAGGCGCTTGCGGTAGTTGGCCTGGCGGTCGAAGGGCGTGTTGCCGCAGGCCCAGTAGTCGGCATGGTCGGACTGCCACTGCGCCGGCGCGGCCGTGGTATTGCCGGTATGGCTGGAGGCCGAGGACCAAGGCCAGGAATCGGGATCCTGCGACGCGCCGCTGCGCACCGGATAGGTTTCCAGCCAGACCAGCGCGGGCAGAACCCAGGCGCCGGGCTCGAGCAGGGCGGATCGATAGCGGCCCGCGAACACCCGACCGCCGCGCAGGCGCGCCGCCAGGTTGCGGCCCAGCGTCTGCATCAGGCGCGGCAGGCCTTCCTCGTCGGCGGGGGTGGCCAGCAGCAGGATGCGGTCGTTGGCGAGCAGCCAGCCATGCACCGACACGCGGTGGCGCTGGGCCGATTCGCCCAGCCACGTGGCAAGCTGATTGAGGATATCGGCCGGGGCGGGCTGCGATGCCGCCGCCAGCGGCTGAATGAAATTGGCCTGCACCAGTTGGGGCAGCCCAGGGGCGTACAGACGGGGCAGACGGGCCATAGTGTCAGGGCTTGCGCTTCCAGAAGAACGGGTTGTCTTCTCTCACGTATATAAATAGTGCCACGGTGAACGCTGGTCAAGCCCCGCGATCACAATATGGGCGCGGAATCGCTACTTTTTGTGGAAAGGACTCCGATTCGGGCAGGTTAACATTCGGCGACGGATCCTCGTACCGTGGATATACCCTAATTCCGACCGAATTTTCTTCAGCCTCAGACCCGGAGACCTCCCATGCCCGCCTCCCTGGAACTCATTTCCCAGCATCGTTGTTTCGGGGGTTCGCAGCGCTATTACCGCCATGAGTCGGCCGAGATCGGCCTGCCGATGCGGTTTTCGGTGTTCGTCCCGCCGCAGGCCGAGCACGGCCCGGTGCCGGTGCTGTTCTACCTGGCCGGCCTGACCTGCACCGAGGAAACCTTCATGATCAAGGCGGGCGCCCAGCGCCTGGCCGCCGAACTGGGCGTGATGCTGGTGGCGCCCGACACCAGTCCGCGCGGCGCCAACGTGCCGGGCGAAGACGAGAGCTGGGACCTGGGCACCGGCGCTGGGTTCTACCTGGACGCGACCACCACGGCCTGGCGCGCCCACTACCGCATGGATAGCTACGTGACCCGCGAGCTGCATGGCATCGTCACCACCGCCCTGCCCGGCGACGCCGCGCGCGTCGGCATCTTCGGCCATTCGATGGGCGGTCACGGCGCGCTGGTGCTGGCGCTGCGTCACCCGGGCAAGTTCCGGTCGGTCTCGGCGTTCGCCCCGATCGCCGCGCCCAGCCAGTGCCCGTGGGGCCAGAAGGCGTTCGGCGCCTACCTGGGCGAGAACCGTGACGACTGGGCCGCCTACGACGCCTCGGCCCTGATGCGCGGCTTGCGCCAGCCATTCCCCGGCGGCATCCTGGTCGACCAGGGCACCGCCGACCAGTTCCTGGCCGAGCAGTTGTATCCCGAGGTATTCGAGGCCGCCTGCGCCAGCGCCGGCCAGCCCCTGGTGCTGCGCCGCCAGGACGGCTACGACCATGGCTATTACTTCATCTCGACCTTCATCGAGGATCACATCCGGTTTCACGTCGAGCGGCTTGGAAAGCCGGTCGCCTGACCCCTCGCTTCTATACTGGGCGGCCTGCCGTGGCAGGCCCGCGGCGGCTCCCGCCCGGCCCCTGGCCGCGGCGCCCTTTGCATAGGATCGGCTGATTTGATCAACGGAATCGCTCCCTTCGTCTGGATTCTGCTGGCCGCGGTGGTCGTCTTCCTGCCGGGCCTGGCGATGCTGCTGGGCAAGGGCGGCCCGCGCGACGAGCGCGGCCGGCGCACCTTCCAGTTCCGCCCCGTGCGGCGCGTGTTCGGCCTGTTGCTGCTGTTGCTGGGCGGCGTGTCGGGGCTGCTGGCGCTGTCGCTGGTCCAGTTCTTCAAGCTGACCACCGACGAACCGGTGGCCCGGATCGAGGTCCGCCAGCAGGCGGAAGGCCAGTTCCAGGTCAGCGCCGCCGCGCCGGGCGTGGGCGCCAAGCAATATGTGCTGTATGGCGACCAATGGCAGATCGACGCCCGCGTGGTGCGCTGGCGCCTGCCGGCCCTGATGGCGGGCGTGTCGCCGCTGTATCGCCTGGAGCGCCTGTCCGGCCGCTACAGCGACGCCGCGCGCGAGGCCTCGGCGACGCGTTCGGTGCATGCGCTGGACGACTGGCCGGCGCCGGACCTGGGGTCGCTCAAACAGAGCTTCCCGAACTGGTTTCCCTTCGTCGATGTCCAATTTGGCAGCGCGGCCTACATGCCGCTGTTCGATGGCGCGAAATACCAGGTCTATATGGATCCCCGCGGCGCGTTGTTCGTACGCCCGGATGGCGAGGCCACCGCGGCGGGACTGAAGCGGCTGGGGTGGTAGCCAACGCGTCCGGAGCCGTGCGATGGCCTGCCCGGCAAGGCGGATGGCCCTGCGGGCAGGTCGGAATTTAAAATGGGGTCGCATCGCGTGGAGGAAACTTTGACGCGTCGCAATAGTCGAATTAGCACTCCCTTTACTAGAGTGCTAACATCGAATCCATGTCTTTACCCCTTCGCTTTCCGGAGACCGCCGCAATGAAGCAACCCAGTACCTCGTTGGCCACGTCCGGCAACGCTCTGGCGTTGGCCATCGCCAATCCGGGCGCGCTCGGCACGATCGATGCCTACATCTCGGCCGTGAACCGCCTGCCGGTCCTGTCGGCCGAACGCGAAACCGAACTCGGCCGCCGCCTGCGCGACAGCGAAGACCTGGGCGCCGCGCGCGAGCTGGTGTTGTCGCACCTGCGCCTGGTGGTGTCGGTCGCGCGCCAGTACCTGGGCTATGGATTGCCCCACGCCGACCTGATCCAGGAAGGCAATGTCGGCCTGATGAAGGCCGTCAAGCGGTTCGACCCCGAGCGCGGCGTGCGCCTGGTGTCGTTCGCCGTGCACTGGATCAAGGCCGAAATCCACGAATACATCATCCGCAACTGGCGGCTGGTCAAGGTGGCGACCACCAAGGCGCAGCGCAAGCTGTTCTTCAACCTGCGCAGCATGCGGCCGGACGGCCAGACGCTGGATCCGGAACAGGTCGATCACATCGCGCGCGAACTCAACGTGCGCCGCGAGGATGTCAGCGAAATGGAAGTGCGCCTGTCCGGCCGCGACATGTCGCTCGAGAACCAGGACGACGATGACGACAGCTACGCGCCCATCGCCTACCTGTCCGACGAAGGCCGCCAGGAGCCGACCCGCGTGCTGGAACGCGCCGCCCGCGACCAGTTGCAGAGCTCGGGCCTGTCGAGCGCGCTGGAAGCACTCGACCCGCGTTCGCGCCGCATCGTCGAGGCCCGCTGGCTGCAGGACGACGGCGGCGCCACGCTGCACGAGCTGGCGCAGGAATTCGGCGTGTCGGCCGAACGCATCCGCCAGATCGAGGCCGCCGCGTTGAAGAAGATGCGCGGCAACCTGGCCGCCTGATTTCCCGCCGCATCCATGCCCAGGGCCGCGATTCGCGGCCCTTTCCATTTGCCCCGCCGACCGCCCAGACCCAGGGAAGGGGCCGTGGCGGCCATTGTCGCGTCGCACCAATAAATTGATACAAATTCGCCGCGAAATAACCGCCGATTTCAGAAACTTAATGCAGTGCGCCCCGCCTAACTTCACGTAGACCGCAAACTTTGGTTGGCAGTCTTGTCATCCGTCTCGGCTTCTCCTCTTTCCCCTCCCCTATGAGACGGATGCTTGCGGGGCACCACGCATATGGTGCCCCGTTTTTTATTGCGCGCGCCAAACGCGTCGGGCCGTTCAGGCCGCCTGCGCGCTGGCCGGACCGGGCTGCGTTGCATGCCACAGGGCGTCCTGCACGCGCCGCACGCCGGTGGCCATCGAGCCATCCTGGTAGAGCTTGATCCAGCGATACCCGGGGGCGAGGTTGTCGACCACATGCTTGCCGTCGCGGATGCTGAACTGGAAGCAGGTGGAGGGCGTGGCCAGCATGCGCAGGTTGTGGCGGCGGCGGTCGAACTCATGGTGCACGTGGCCCCACAGCAGCACACGCACCTGCGGCCAGCGCGCCAACAGCTTGAACAGCGCCTGCGGGTTGTCGATCATCATCGAATCATGCCAGTGGCTGTCGATCTGCATCGGGTTGTGGTGCATGGCCAGCAGCGTGTGTCGTCCGGGCGCCTCGGCCAGCGCCGCTTCCAGCAGATCGAGCTGGCTGTCGGGCAGGTGGCCGGCGTTCGAGCCGGGCACGGTGGTGTCCAGCGAAACCACGCGCCAGGCGCCCACGTCCGTCACGGGCACCGACCATTCGGGCAGTTCATGGCGCATCGCCACAGGCAGGTCGTGGTTGCCCGGCAGGCAACGGATCCGGGCGCCCTCCAGCGCCGGCGCGGCGCCCAGGATGGCGGCCAGGCGCTGGTAGGCGGCGGGCTCGCCGTCCTGGGACAGGTCGCCCGTGGCCAGCAGCAGGTCGGGGTGCTTGCCGTCGGCCTCGATCTGGCGCAGCACGGCGCGCAGGCTGGCATCGGTGTTGACGCCGAGCATCGCGGTGCCCGGTTCGCCGAACAGGTGGCAATCGGTCAACTGGACGAGCATGGCTGGGGCGTCGGTGCGCCGGGCCAGGGTATGGACGCGTGCCAAGTGCGGCTCCTGCGAAGTTTCTGCACGGGCTCCTACCTTACCTAAAAAACATGTCCTGGCGCGTATCGCCCCACCCGATCGGGGTAACGAAACGTGCGCCGGAAATAGCCGTTCGCCGGAATCGACTGGAAAACCCGCTATTCTTGTGGAACTTCTCACAAGCTTCATGATCGGGACGCGGCGTTATCCATGGATGTAGGTTTTCTCGTATTCGGCCTGGCCGGGCTGTTGACCCTGGTGTGCTTCATGCCGCCGCTGGCTGGCCGCCTCAAGCTGCCCTACTCGGTGCTGCTGGCAATCGTCGGCTGCCTGCTGGGCATCATCGTGCACGTCCATGGCTGGGCGCCGAGCTGGATCGGCGACTTCCTGGATTCGCTGGAGCGGTTCGAGATTTCCTCCGAGACCTTCCTGATGGTGTTCCTGCCGGTGCTGCTGTTCGAAACCGCGCTGTCCATGAACGTACGGCGGCTGATGGACGACATCGGCCCGATCCTGATGATGGCGATCGTCGCCGTGGTGGTGTGCACGGTGGTGGTGGGCGTGACGCTGGACGCGATCTCGCCCTATGGCCTGGTGGTCTGCCTGCTGCTGGGGGCCATCGTGGCGACCACCGACCCGGTGGCGGTGGTGGGCATCTTCCGCGAAGTGGGCGCGCCCAAGCGCCTGACCACGCTGGTCGAAGGCGAAAGCCTGTTCAACGACGCCGCGTCGATCGCCCTGTACTCGGTGCTGCTGGCCGTGCTGGGCGGCCATGGCGAGTTGACCGCCAGCGGCATCTTCAATGACTTCATTGTGCACTTCATCGGCGGCGGCATCGCCGGTTTCGCCATGGGGCGGCTGGCCTGTTTCCTGTTCGCCTGGCTGCGCGGCTTTCCCACGGCCGAGATCACGCTGACGCTGACGCTGGCCTACCTGTCCTTCTTCATTTCCGAGCACTACCTGAACGTGTCGGGCGTGGTCGCCACGGTGATCGCCGGCCTGGTGGTGGGGTCGACCGGCCGCACCCGCATGTCGCCGACCACCTTCGAATACCTGTCGAGCGCCTGGGAACAATTCGGCTTCTGGGCCAACTCCCTCATCTTCCTGTTCGCGGCCATGCTGATTCCCAAGCTGATGGCGGCCGCCGACTGGCAGGAACTGGTGCTGGTGGCGGTGGTGTTCGTGGCGACGCTGGTGGCGCGGGCCATCGTGGTGTTCGGGCTGCTGCCGTTGCTGGGGCTGACCAAGCTGGGCACCAAGGTCAGCAATCCCTACAAGGTGGTGATGCTGTGGGGCGGCCTGCGCGGCGCGGTGTCGCTGGCCCTGGCCCTGGCCGTGACCGAGCAGACCGGCGTGCCCGAGGAGGCGCGCCAGTTCATCGCCGTGGCCACCACCGGTTTCGTGCTGTTGACGCTGTTCGTCAACGGCATCAGCCTGCGGCCGCTGATCCGCATGCTGGGGCTGAACCAGTTGTCGCCGGTCGAGCGCACCATCCGCAACCAGGCGCTGGCGGTGGCGCTGGAGGACCTGCAGGGCAAGACCGAAGAAGTGGCCAAGACCGAGCACATCGGCAGCGAGGTGCGCGACCGTATCCGCGCGGTGTTCGACGCCAGCCTGACCAGCGTGCACGATGGCCAGGTCAGCCAGATGAGCGACGAGCAGCGGGTGGCCGTCGGGCTGGCGATCGTGGCGCAGCGCGAGGAGGAAATGTTCTTCGACATCCTCAAGGCGCAGATCGTCGACTGGCGCATGGCGGAAACGCTGCTGGCGCGGGCCGAACGGCTGGAGGACGCGATCCGCATGGGCGGGGTGCCGGGCTTCGAGCGCGCCATCATTGCCGACGTGCGCTATTCCACCGGCTTCCGGCTGGCCTTGCGGCTGCACTACCTGTTCGGTTTCCAGGGCTGGCTGGCGCGCGAACTGGGCCAGCGTTTCGCCAACCTGATGAGCAAGCGATCGGTGGCCCAGCGCCTGATCGTGTTCGCGCGCGAGCAGATCACGCCGCTGCTGGGCGAAACCGCCACGCAGCGCATCGTGTCGCTGCACCAGCGCCGCCTGGACCTGATCGAAAACGCGATGCAGGCGCTGAACCTGCAATATCCGTCGTACGCGCAGTGGCTGCAGGAGAGCTACCTCGGCCGGGTGGCGCGCGAGCTGGAACGGATCCGCTATCGCGACATGCTGGAGCAGTTCCTGATCAGCGGCGAGGTCTACGCCGACCTGATGGCGCAGTTGAAGAGCCGCTGGGCGCACATCGACACGCATCCGCCGCTGGACATCGAAATGAGCGCGGCCGACCTGATCAAGCGCGTGCCGCTGTTCGAGGGGCTGTCGGCCGATTCGTTGCGCGCCATCAGCAAGCTGCTCAAGCCGCGCCTGTCGTTGCCCGACCAGCGCGTGCTGACCAAGGGGCGGCATGGCGAAGAGATGTGCTTCGTGGCGTCGGGCGCGGTGGCGGTGCACCTGCCGGACAACACCATGATCGAACTGGGCAGCGGCGAGTTCTTCGGCGAACTCGGCCTGCTGGGCGAACAGCAGATCGCGCCCGAGGTGACCTCGCTGGGCTACAGCAAGCTGCTGATGCTGTCGTCGCGCGATTTCCACGCCCTGCTTGCCCGCGACGAAAACCTGCGCGAACGCATCCAGGTGGTGGCCAAGCAGCGCCTGCGGGCGATCGAGGTCTGGAAGCAGTTCTCGCAGGCCAACGCGACGCCCGCGCCCGCTCCCGCGCCGGCGTCGGCGCCTTCGCCCTCACAGGCGGCGGAAGCGGCCGAGGCCGCGGGGGTGCAGAGCGGCCTCGATACGCGGGCGGTGCAGGCGTTGAGGGCGGCCGAGCCGGGCGCAGCGGTGGCGCTGCCGGCAGTGGGAAGCGGGTCGGAGCCGCAGCAACAACGTCCGCGGCAGGTCGAGACACGGCCTGTCGAGGCGCATCCCGCGCAGCCGCTACAGGTCGAGACGCACGCCGCGCCGTTGCAACAAGTGGAGACGCGCCAGGCCGACGCGCACAAGGCCGATGCGCGCGAGACGGATGCGGCGCCGGGAGGCGCCAGCGCCTGATGCGGGCAGGTGCGCGCCGGCAGGCCGGCGCGGTCGTGCCGCGCGCTGTCTGAGCCCCGCGCCGCTGGGCGCATCGGCCCGCCGCGCGGGAGCGCCGGTTCAGATTTCGCCGGCCGCCCGGCGCTGCATGATGTCTTCGATGATCACCAGCGCCGCTTCGAGCGTGAACTCTCCGTCGGCCACGCGCCGCACCACGGTGTCGACGTCGGCGGCCGCGATTTCCATCACTTCGCCATCGCGGTTGGCGGGCCGCGCGTCCGCCGCCAGCACGCAGGTGCTGGTCAGCACGTCCTCGACCTGGTAGCCCTCGGGCAGGCGGCGGTGGATGCGCAGGATGGTGCGCAGCGGCGAGCGCTGCGCCAGGTCCGGCGCGTCCAGGCCGGCTTCCTCGCCGCATTCGCGCACCAGTGCAACGTCCAGGTCTTCGCCGCGGCCGGCCAGGCCGCCCACCAGGGTGTCCCACATGCCGGGGTCGGTGGATTTGCTGAGCGCGCGCCGGGCGATCCAGATGCGGCCATCGGGCGTCCAGGCGTTCAGGTGGACGGCCTTGGTCAACAGGCCCAGCGGCCGCATCGCCGCGCGTTCGATGACGCCGAGCGCGGTGTCGCCATCCAGCACGTCGAGTAATTCATCGCGCCAACCGCGCAGGCAGTTGGCTTGGCGCAACAGTTGCGCGACCTGTTCGAGCGCCGCGTCGAGGGCCGGGCCGGGCGACAGCCTCGCGCCGATGTGCAAGGCGTCGGCATCGGACTCGATATGGGCGGCGCCCCGCAAGGCATCGCAGGCGGCATGCGTGGCCCAGCCGCAGCGGCGCCCCGCTATATAGAGCGCGTGCGCGCCAACCGGGGCAGGCTCCTGGGCCCGTGCGCTCAGGGCGGCATACAGATCGGACAACTGTTTGGGCATCGTGAGGCGGTGTTAATAAGACTGTCCGCGATTTTATGCCACCCCTGTTTACCCTGGGTCGTGAACGAACGCGCGCAGATGGGGGCGGGCGGTATGAATTCAAGAGCACAAACTTACATCCATTTGCGCGTCCGCTATAATCCGCCAGTTTCTTTGTGATTTCGAGTGGGAACGCGGGGGCCGCTCTATCTCCCCCTGCCTAACCCTGCCATCTAATAATTGCGCGTAGTCCTGTTGCAGTGACATCCGTGCCAACAGGCGACAAGGGCCCTCGCGCCGTGTTTCGAGGTAAGCATGAAGAAGTGGAGAGGGATACTGGGCGCTTGTGCGCTGCTGATTGGCAGCGCGGCCATTGCCCAGGTGCAAGACATGCCCGGCGGCCCGAAGGTCAATCAGCTGAACCTGCATGAGGGCGTTACGCAGATCACGCGTGATGTCATGTGGTTGCACTGGCTACTGCTCACGATCTGTATTGTGATTTTCGTGGGCGTCTTCGGAGTGATGTTCTACTCCATCTGGGCGCACCGGAAATCCCGCGGACACAAGGCCGCGACCTTCCACGAACACCTCGGCGTGGAAGTGGCCTGGACGGTCATCCCCTTCATCATCGTCATCGCCATGGCGCTGCCGGCCACCAAGACGGTCGTCGCCATGAAAGACACTTCCAGCGCCGACCTGACCATCAAGGTCACCGGCTACCAGTGGAAGTGGGGCTACGAATACCTCGACGGCCCCGCCGCTGGCGTCAAGTTCCTCGCCACCCTGTCCACGCCGCGCGCCCAGATCGAAGGCCGCGAGCCCAAGGGCCAGTTCTACCTGATGGAAACGGACAACCACATGGTGGTGCCCGTGGACAAGAAGGTGCGCGTCGTCCTGACCGCCGCCGACGTCATCCACTCCTGGATGATCCCGGACTTCGGCGTCAAGCAGGACGCGATCCCCGGTTTCCTGCGCGACGCCTGGTTCCGCGCCGAAAAGCCCGGTATCTACCGTGGCCAGTGCGCCGAACTGTGCGGCAAGGACCACGCCTTCATGCCCATCGTCGTGGAAGTCCTGGCGCAAGCGGACTACGATAAGTGGGTTGAGGACCAAAAGAAGAAGATGGCGGCAAACGCCGACGATCCCAATAAAGAGTGGACGGAAGCCGAACTGGTTGCCCGTGGCGAGAAGGTCTTCGCCGCCAATTGCGTGGCCTGTCACCAGGCCAACGGCAAGGGCATCCCGGGCAGCTTCCCCGCCCTCGATGGAGACAAGGTTGTGCTGGGCCCCAAAGCCGCCCAGATCAACACCGTGCTGAAGGGCAAGCCCGGCACCGCCATGGCGGCGTTCGGTCCCCAGCTCAATGATGTCGAGATCGCCGCGGTCATCAGCTATACGCGCCATGCCTGGAGCAACGCCGGCAAGGGGCAGGACCCGACAGTGATGCCGAAGGACGTGGCGGCCGCGCGTTGATCGCGCCCGCTTCCCAACGCAGAGCTGGTTCCGTTTAGTCAGAGATACCCTGCCGGTTCCGTGGAACGGAGCCGGCACTCAGCAGGAAGGAGTCCATCATGAGCAGCGTCACTGTAGACCACGTGTCGCCGGGCCACGGCCACGGTCACGATGACCACCACCACGCCACCCCCACCGGCTGGCGCCGCTGGCTTTTCGCCACCAACCACAAAGACATCGGGACGATGTATCTCATCTTCTCGTTCGTCATGCTGCTCGAAGGCGGCACGCTGGCGCTGCTGCTGCGTACCGAGCTGTTCGAGCCGGGCCTGCAGTTCTTCCGCCCCGAACTGTTCAACCAGTTCACCACCATGCACGGCCTGATCATGGTGTTCGGCGCCATCATGCCGGCGTTCGTGGGCTTCGCGAACTGGATGATCCCGATGCAGATCGGCGCGTCCGACATGGCGTTCGCCCGCATGAACAACTTCAGCTTCTGGCTGCTGCCGGTGGCCGCGATCATGCTGACGGCCTCGTTCTTCGTGCCGGGCGGCGCCACCGCCGCCGGCTGGACGCTGTACGCGCCGCTGTCGCTGCAGATGGGCCCGGGCATGGACCTGGCCATCTTCGCCATGCACATCATGGGCGCGTCCTCCATCATGGGCGCCATCAACATCATCGTGACCGTGCTGAACATGCGCGCGCCGGGCATGACGCTGATGAAGATGCCGCTGTTCTGCTGGACCTGGCTGATCACCGCGTTCCTGCTGCTGGCCGTGATGCCGGTGCTGGCCGCCGCCATCACCATGGTGCTGACCGACCGCCACTTCGGCACCGGCTTCTTCAACGCCGCCGCCGGCGGCGACCCGGTGCTGTACCAGCACGTGTTCTGGTTCTTCGGGCATCCCGAGGTCTACATCATGATCCTGCCGGCGTTCGGTATCGTGTCGGCCATCGTGCCCGCGTTCGCCCGCAAGAAGCTGTTCGGCTACGCCTCGATGGTGTATGCCACCGCCTCGATCGCCGTGCTGTCGTTCATCGTGTGGGCCCACCACATGTTCACGACGGGCATGCCGGTGACCGGCCAGCTCTACTTCATGTACGCCACCATGCTCATCTCCATCCCGACCGGGGTGAAGGTGTTCAACTGGGTCGCCACCATGTGGCGCGGCTCGATGACGTTCGAGACGCCGATGCTGTTCTCGATCGGCTTCATCTTCGTGTTCACCATGGGCGGCTTCACCGGCCTGATCCTCTCGGTGGCGCCGATCGACATCCAGGTGCACGACACGTATTACGTGGTGGCCCACTTCCACTATGTGCTGGTGGCCGGCTCGCTGTTCGCGCTGTTCGCCGGCACCTACTACTGGCTGCCCAAGTGGACCGGCCGCATGTACAGCGAAAAGCTGGGCAAGCTGCACTTCTGGTCGACGCTGATCTCGTTCAACGTGACCTTCTTTCCGATGCACTTCCTGGGCCTGGCCGGCATGCCGCGCCGTTACGCCGACTACGCCGCGCAGTTCACGACGTTCCACCAGATCGCCACCATCGGCGCGTTCTGGTTCGGCCTGTCGCAACTGATCTTCCTGTGGGCGGTGCTGCGCTGCTACATGGGCAAGGGCGAGAAGGCCACCGCCAAGCCGTGGGAAGGCGCCGAAGGCCTGGAATGGACGGTGCCGTCGCCCGCGCCGTTCCACACCTTCGAGACGCCGCCCGAAGTCAAGTGAGCGCCGATCCGAAACCCGCAACAGGCAGCATGGCCATGACCCCCGAGCAGCGCCGACGCAACAAGATCGCAGGACTGGTTCTGCTGGTATTCGTCATCGCCGTGTTCGCCTGGACCGTGTTCCGCGGTTCGGCGCTGCTGGCGGGCAAAGCCATCGGCGGCTAGCGAACCATGAGCGACGACCTGCGTGAATCCGCCCAGCGCAAGCTGAGTTTTCTTCAGACGATGAAGGCGGTGGCGTGGGGGTTTTTCGGCGTCCGCAAGGGCGCGGGCTACCGCGAGGACAGCGCCAGGCTCAATCCCGTGCACGTGATCGTGGCGGGACTGTTGGCGGCGGCGATCTTCGTGACCGTGCTGGTGTTAATTGTGCGTTGGGCGGTTTCCAGCCTGACTTGAATCACTTAATTCTATAAATCAGTACCAGGGAGAAAGCCATGAGTGCAAGCCACTCGGTTCAAGGTAAAGAGGCACCCTATTACTACGTGCCCGCCGATTCGGGTCATCCCGTGCGCACGGCGGTGGCGCTGCTGCTCATGGGCCTGGGCGCCGCCGGCTGGATCAACGGCGTGAGCTGGGCCAAGTGGTCGGTGCTGGTCGGCTTCATCGCGCTGATCGTGGTGCTGTACTACTGGTTCGGCGACGCCATCCAGGAATCCGAGGCCGGCATGAACAGCAAGCGCATCGACGGGTCGTACCGTTGGGGCATGAGCTGGTTCATCTTCTCGGAAGTGATGTTCTTCGCGGCGTTCTTCGGCGCCCTGTGGTACGTGCGCACCATCACCACGCCGTGGCTGGGCGACATGGACCACCGCCTGATGCTGTGGCCCGACTTCCAGGCGGTGTGGCCCAACTTCGGTCCGGCCGGCGTGGTCGAGCACTTCCAGACCGTGGGCCCCTTCTGGCTGCCGACGATCAACACCGCGCTGCTGCTGAGCTCGGGCGTGACGCTGACCATCGCCCACCACGCGCTGCGCGAGAACCATCGCGGCAAGACCATGTTCTGGCTGGCCGCCACGGTCATCCTGGGTTTCATCTTCGTGGCCTGCCAGGCCGCCGAATACCACCATGCGTACACCGAGCTGAACCTGAAGTTCAATTCGGGCGCCTACGGTTCGCTGTTCTATATGCTGACGGGCTTTCACGGCTTCCACGTGATCCTGGGCGCCACGATGCTGACGGTCATCCTGATCCGCCTGATGCGCGGCCATTTCCGGCCCGATCACCACTTCGGCTTCGAAGGCGCCGCCTGGTACTGGCACTTCGTGGACGTGGTGTGGCTGGGCCTGTACCTGTTCGTCTACTGGTTCTGAGGCGCGGGCCCGGCGCTGCCGGGCCGGCGGCTGGACGGGGCGAGGCTGGCGGGCCGCCGGGAAACCGGCGCCGCCGGCCTCGCCCTTCGCTCGATGGCGGTCCGTGTTCCAATAGGCGGCTGGACGCGCGCCGGGAACCGGCGGCCAGCGGGGCTATCTAAGCCCGGTGCTTTCGATCCAGCCCATGTGGTGGGCGAACAGCACGAACAGGAACAGCGCCACCGACAGGCCGATGCGCACCGTCAGCGCGTTGACCGTGCGGTTGGTGCTGCCTTTGTCCCGCATCAGGTAGACCAGGGCGGATGCCAGACTGGCCAGGATACCGATGAAGGCCAGTACGACGAAAACGCGCATGATGGTCTCCGGACAAAATCGATTGATTCAATACAGATGGCCCGACCGCATTCAACCCGCTACACGGTAGCCGCTTTGCTCCTGCTGGGGATCGCCGTGGTGATCCTGGCCTCGCTGGGCCAATGGCAACTGCGGCGGGCCGACGAGCGACGCGACATTCTGGCGGCTATCGAGGCCGGCCGCAAGCAAGCGCCGCTGGTGCTGGCGCCGTCGACCGCGCCGGCCGACCTGAAGCCGTGGCGCGTGGCGCAGGCCAGCGGCACCTGGCTGCCTGAATTCAGTGTACTGCTGGACAACCGCAACCACGATGGCAAGCCGGGCTACTGGCTGGCCACGCCGCTGCTGCTGGATGCGGAAAAGCGCACGGCGGTGCTGGTGCTGCGCGGCTGGCTGCCGCGGGTGATCCAGGGCCAGGGCGCCCCGGTGCTGCCCGTCGCGCCTGAAGGCGTACAGACCATCAAGGGCGAGCTGTCGCCGCGCGTGCCGCGCATGTTCGAGCTGTGGTCGCTGGGCGGCCAGGACGCCTCCAGCCTGCCTGCCACGCTGCCGGCCGCCGGTGGCGTCGTGCCGCAGGTGCAGAACCTGCCGCTGGAGGCCTACGCAAAGGCCACCGGACTGACCCTGCTGCCCACGGTGGTGAGCCAGTTCGGCCTGGGCGAGGACGACGGGCTGGTGCACGACTGGCCGCAGCCGTCGGTGAATTTCCAGCAGAACACGGTGTACGCCGTCGAGTGGTTTTCCTTCGCCTTGTTTGCCGCCATCGCCTGGCTGGTGGTGCTGGGGGGCGCCATCAAGCGCATGCGCCAGCGCGCGGCCGACGATCCGGCGGCCTGACCGCCTCTCCCGACAATAGAATCCATGACCCACGTGGCTCGCGACATGACTGCTTCCAAACCCGCCCGGCGCTCGCTGACGCCGATGGTGCTGGTGTTCCTGTGCACGCTGGCGCCTATCGTGGCGGCCTTCGTGGTCTACATGAACCCGCAATGGTGGCCGGCGGACGCCAGCAACTACGGCCAACTGGTGGAGCCGCAGCGGCCCGTGCCGGCGCCAGGGGCGCTCAAGCTGACCACGCTGGACGGCAAGCCGTTCGACCTGCAGAGCCTGAAGGGCAAGTGGCTGCTGGTCGCGGCCGACGGTGCAGCCTGCCCGGAAAGTTGCGCCCGCAAGCTCTACATCACCCGCAATACCCACGCCAGCCAGGGCAAGAACGTCGATCGCCTGGCGCGCGTCTGGTTCATCACCGACGATGGCCCGGTGCCGGACAAGGTGTTGGAGGCCTACCAGGGCACGATCATGCTGCGCGCCGATCCGGACCAGTTGGCGCGCTTCCTGCTGGCGCGCGATGCCGCGGCCGGACAGCCCGGCCTGGCGCAGCCGATCTGGGTGATCGACCCCCTGGGCAACCTGATGATGCAGTATCCCGCCGATGCCGACGGCGTGAAGGTGCGCAAGGACATCAGCAAGCTGGTCTATAACTCGCGCATCGGTTGAATCGGTATTTAGTTGATTTCCATGGAACGCATCAAAGCGCGGTATCGCAAACTCGTCTTCTTCACCTGGTTCCTGACGCTGGACCTGATCATGTTCGGCGCCTTCGTGCGCCTGACGGACTCGGGCCTGGGCTGCCCGGACTGGCCCGGCTGCTACGGCAGCGTCACGCCGCTGGGGGCGATGGGCGATATCCACGAGGCCTCGCAGGCCATGCCGTTCGGGCCGGTGACGCTGTCCAAGGCCTGGATCGAGATGATCCATCGCTATGTCGGCTCGATTCTGGGCATGTTGATCATCGGCATCGTCTACATGGCCTGGCGCTACCGCCGCGAACTGGGCCGCTCGCCGGCCCTGGCGGTGACGACGCTGGTGGCGGTGTGCGTGCAGGGTGCGTTCGGCGCCTGGACCGTGACCCACAAGCTCATGCCCGCCGTGGTCACGGCGCACCTGGTGTTCGGCCTGTCGGTGCTGGCGCTGATGACCTGGCTGTCGGCGCGTGAACGCCCGCACCATGCGGTGGCCGCCGCGGCGCGGCGCTTCAAACCGTGGGTGGTCGGCGGCTTCATCCTGCTGCTGATCCAGGTGACGCTGGGCGGCTGGGTCAGCACCAACTACGCGGCGCTGGCCTGCATGGATTTCCCCATGTGCCACGGCAAGTGGGTGCCGGACATGGACTTCCATGGCGGCTATTCCATCATCCGCGGGCTGGGCGAACTGCCGTCCGGCGAAATGATCTCGCAGCCGGCGCTGACGGCGATCCACTGGGTGCACCGCAATTTCGCCTTCGTCGTGTTTGCCTACCTGGGCGTGCTGGCCTGGCGCCTGCGGGCCGACCGCGGCCTGCGGGGACCGGCCACGCTCATGCTGGCGCTGCTGGGCGCGCAGTTGCTGACCGGCCTGACGACGATCTTCTTCCAGTGGCCTTTGTTGATCGCGGTGTTGCACAATGGTGGAGCCGCCGGCCTGACGCTGGCCGCGGTGGTCCTGATGGTGCGCCTGTCCACCGCGGGCGGGGCGCCGGCCGGGGGCTACGGCCCCAATTCGGTGCGCGTTTAAAATAGGGTGCATGATGACCAGTCTTGCCGCTCCCCAATCCGGATTGCTCCGCCAGTATTTCGTTCTCACCAAGCCGCGCGTCACCCAATTGGCGGTGTTCTGCGCGGTGATCGGCATGTTCCTGGCCGTGCCGGGCGTGCCGGACATGCGCCGCGTGCTGTTCGGCACGCTCGGCATCTGGCTGCTGGCGGCCGCCGCCTTCGCCATCAACTGCCTGATCGAGCAGGAAGTCGACGCCCGCATGCTGCGCACAGCGCGGCGCGCCACCGCGCGCGGCACCATTTCCGCGTTCCAGGTGCTGAGCCTGTCCGGCCTGCTGGGCGGCGCCGGCATGTTCGTGCTGTACACGCTGGTCAACCCCCTGACCATGTGGCTGACCTTCGCCACCTTCGTCGGCTACGCCGTCATCTACACCATCATCCTGAAGCCGCGCACGCCGCAGAACATCGTCATCGGCGGCCTGTCGGGCGCCATGCCGCCGGCGCTGGGCTGGGCGGCGGTGGCCGATTCCGTGCCGGCCGAGGCCTGGCTGCTGGTGCTGATCATCTTCATCTGGACGCCGCCGCATTTCTGGGCGCTGGCCCTGTATCGCAACCATGACTACGTCAAGGCCGGCCTGCCGATGCTGCCGGTGACGCATGGCCAGCAGTTCACGCGCCTGCAGATCCTGCTCTACAGCATCGCGCTGGTCGCCACCACGCTGCTGCCCACCGCGATCCGCATGAGCGGCGCGCTGTACCTGGCGTCGGCGCTGGTGCTGGGCGGCATGTTCGTGTCGTACGCCTGGCGGCTGTACCGCAACTACAGCGACGAGCTGGCGCGCAGCATGTTCCGTTTTTCCATTCTCTACCTGGCGCTGCTGTTCGGCGCCCTGCTGGTGGACCACTGGGTCGCGCTGATCTGACCCCCTGGAGATAAGTCGATGTCCGTATTTTCCGCCAGCCGGCGCCTGGCCCTGCGCCTGGCCACGGCCGCCGCTTTCACCGTCGCCCTGGCCGCCTGCGGCGACAACGCTCCGCAGTTCAAGGGCAGCGACATCAGCGGCACCCAACTGGGCCGCGGCCTGGAGCTGTCGGACTACAACGGCAAGACGCGCACGCTGCAGGACTTCGCCGGCAAGGCGGTGGTGGTGTTCTTCGGCTTCACGCAGTGCCCGGATGTCTGCCCGACCTCGCTGGCCGAGCTGACGGAGGTCATGAAAAAGCTGGGCCCGGACGCCGAGCGCGTCCAGGTGCTGTTGATCACGGTGGATCCCGAGCGCGACACGCCGGAAGTGCTCAAGCAATACGTAACCGCGTTCGACCCGCGTTTTCTGGGTTTGACCGGCACGCCCGACCAGGTGAAGAAGGCGGCGGCCTCGTTCAAGGCCTATTACGCCAAGGCGCCGACCAAGGACGGCAACTACACCATGGACCACACCGCGGCTTTCTACCTGCTGGACGGCAAGGGCGAATCGCGCGTGCTGGCCAACAACAACATCGGGGTCGACGCCCTGGTGCACGATATCCAGGCCCTGCTCAAGGGCTGATCCGGGACGCGCTTGCCTGGTCCGCCCTCAGGCGGTCCGCGGCGCACCGGCTGCTTATCCCAGGCCTGGCGCGTGCCGGCCGGCTTTACACGCCGCCCGCCGCCGTCCAGCCGGACAGCGCGGCACGGGCCTGGTCGCTGAGTTCGGCGGCGGGGATTTCGCGGCGGTGCGACATGATCATCAGGGCATAGGGGGCGGCCAGCGCGGCGGCTTCGGGGCACAGGCGTGATTCGTCGCCGGTCGACGGCGACACATTGCGCCAATAGTTGATGGCCGCTTCGATCTGAGGCAAGGTGATGGCATTCATGGTCCTATTGTCCACGAATGCCGCGGGCTGTGCACCCGCCCTGGCGCAGCAATGAAGCGTCACCATCGCAACATGCCGAAACCGCATCCGGGTGCTATACCACTGCCGGTTAGTAACGATGGAGCATCGTCATGAATTACCCCGTCCCAACCGAATCTTCCCGCCGCGGCCTGCATCCGCTGGTCGCGGCCGCCGCCATCGCGGTGATCGTCATGTGCTCGGTCGGTGTCGCCGCCGTGATGGGCTGGCTGCCGACGCCATCGGCCACGCCGCACGCCGAGGACCCGGCGCTCGCGCAGGCCGGACCCGAGGCCGCCAACCTGGCTCCGGCGCAGCCCGCGCCCGCCCAGCCGCAAGCCCCGGGCGCACGACCACAGGCCCAGGCCCAGGGCCGTCCCGCGCCGGCGCCCGCTCCCGCGCCGGCGGCACAGGCCTGCCGCACCTGCGGCGTGGTGGAAACCATTCGCCAGGTGCAGGTGCCGGTCAAGGACAATAGCGACCACCTGGTCGGCACGATCGCCGGCGGCGTCGCCGGGGGCGTGGTCGGCAACCAGTTCGGCGGCGGCAACGGCAAGACGGCGCTGACCGTGCTGGGCGCGGTGGGCGGCGCTTTGGCAGGCCGTGAAGTTGAGCGTAATATCAGGCAGCAACAAACGGTGACGCACTATGAGCTCACGGTTCGCATGAACGACGGCAGCACGCGGCAGTTCCGCAGCGCGCAACCGTTCGCGTTTGCGTCCGGCGACCATGTGCGCGTGGAGAATAATCAGCTGCTGCCGGGGTGACCAGTCAGGCCGGCGGCGCTTTGCGATCTATGGGAAGACAGGAATGAGCGACCAACACAGCAACCCGTTCGTCCTGCCCGGCATGGGCCAGAATTCCGACCTGTCGGGCAATCCGCTGCTGGCCAGCATGGAAATGATGCGCCAGGCCTGGGCCGGCCTGACCGGGCCGGGCGGGCTGGCGAGCAGCCTGCCGATGGCGCCGCCCATGAACCTGGAAGACCTGGACCGCCGTATCACCGAACTGCGCTCGGTCGAAAACTGGCTGCGCATGAACCTGTCGATGCTGTCCAGCACGATCCAGGGCATGGAAGTGCAGCGCTCCACCATCAGCACGTTGCGCGCCTTTGTCGACTCGGCCGCCAATCTGGACCTGGGCGCGGTGCGCGAAAGCGGCGCGGCGTCGCCGCTGGAAGTGGTGCTGGGCCTGAAACCCGCGCCGGTCGCCAGGAACACGTCGAAAGGCGCGTCGCAAGATGCCGCCGACGCCGCGAAGGCCGAGGCCAAGGCGTCCGAGGCCGAGGGCGGCGCGGCTGGCGCCCAGCCCGGCATGAGCGAGCAGATGGGCGCGGCGGCGCAATCGGCCTCCAAGGCCTGGTGGGATCTGCTGCAACAGCAGTTCAACCAGATCGCGGCGGCCACGGCCGCATCGATGCCGGGCAGCCAGCCGGCGCCCGAGGCCGACAAGTCCAAGGCCAAGCCGGGCGGCCCGCAAGCCGCGGCCGCCCCGGCGGCCAAGGCCGCCAAGACGGTCGCCAAGCCCGCTCGCAAGGCCGCGCGCAAGCCGGCGGCCAAGACGGCCACCAAGTCGGCCACCAAGAACAACGGGCCTGCCGACGGCAAGCCCTGATTTTTTCAATCCCGTCCCGGACCGCCGGATGGCGGTAGCGGGCGCATTCAAATACCGGAACCTATGCTTAATGTAGTGATTCTCGCCGCCGGACTCGGCAAGCGCATGCAGTCCGACCTGCCCAAGGTGCTGCATACCCTGGCCGGCAAACCGATGCTGGCACACGTGCTGGACAGCGCCCGCCAGCTCGAGCCGGCCCGCGTCATCGTGGTGGTCGGCCATGGCGCCGACCGCGTCAAGCAGGCTTTCGCGGGCCAGGACGATCTGCAATTCGCGTTGCAGCAGCCGCAGCAAGGCACCGGCCACGCGGTCCAGCAGGCCGTGCCGCTGCTGCGCGAAGGCGACGGCGAGGACGACGTGACGCTGGTGCTGTACGGCGACGTGCCGCTGGTGCAACCCGAGACGTTGCGCCGCCTGCTGCAGGCGCGTGGCGCCGGCGCCGCGGTGCTGACGGAAGTGCTGGCCGATTCCACCGGTTATGGACGAATCGTGCGCGACGCCGGCGGCAATGTCTGCCGTATCGTCGAGCACAAGGATGCCTCCGAAGCCGAGCGCGCCATCAAGGAAGTGAACACCGGCATCCTGGCCGCGCCGACTGCCCGGCTCAAGGACTGGCTCTCGCGCATCGACAACAACAATGCCCAGGGCGAGTACTACCTGACCGACGTGGTCGGCCTGGCCGTGGTCGATGGTGTGCCGGTGGGCGCGGCCCAGCCGGGCGCCTCGTGGGAGACGCTGGGCGTGAACAGCCGCGTGCAGCAGGCCGAACTGGAGCGCCGCTGGCAGGCCGAGCAGGCGCGTCGCCAGCTCGAGGCAGGCGTGACGCTGGCCGACCCCGCGCGTTTCGATGTGCGCGGCACGCTGACTTGCGGTCGTGATGTCTTCATCGACGTGGGCTGCGTGTTCGAGGGCCGCGTGACGCTGGCCGACGGGGTGCGCGTCGGCCCGCATTGCGTGCTGCGCGATGTGAGCATCGGCGCGGGCACGCAGATCGAGGCTTTCAGCCATCTGCAGCAGGCCCAGGTGGGCGGCGACGCGCGCATCGGCCCGTATGCGCGCCTGCGTCCGGGCGCCGAGCTGGGCGACCGCACCCATGTGGGCAACTTCGTCGAGATCAAGAAGAGCGTGCTGGGCGCCGACAGCAAGGCCAACCACCTCGCCTACATCGGCGATGCCGATATCGGCGCGCGCGTGAACGTGGGGGCGGGCACCATCACCTGCAACTACGACGGCGTCAACAAGCACCGCACCGTCATCGAGGACGACGCCTTCATCGGCTCGGATACGCAACTGGTGGCCCCGGTGCGCGTGGGCCGCGGCGCGACGCTGGGCGCTGGCACCACGCTGACCCGCGATGCGCCGGCCGAGAAACTGACGGTGTCGCGCGTCAAGCAGCTCACCATCGACGGTTGGCAACGGCCGGTCAAGAAGTCGTGACGCCGCCGGCGTCGCAAACCCCGGCCGGCGGCGCCAAGCCCGCCGCGCCGGACGGCCTGCCGGTCCCGCGCCGCTACTGGGCCGCGGCGACCGTCATGACAGGCATCAGCCTGTCAGTGCTGGACACCACCATCGCCAACGTCGCCCTGCCGACCATCGCGGCCGACCTGAACGCGTCACCGGCGCAGGCGGTGTGGGTGGTCAATGCCTACAACCTGGCGGTGGTGATGATGCTGCTGCCGCTGTCGGCGCTGGCCGAGCGCATCGGCTTTCGCCGCATGTTCACTTTCGGCTTGGTGCTGTTCACGCTGGCCTCGCTGGGCTGCGCGCTGGCCGGCTCGCTGGTGCAACTGACGGCGGCGCGGGTATTCCAGGGCGTGGGTGCCGCAACGCTGATGTGCCTGTTCGGCGGCCTGGTGCGCAATATCTATCCGCTCAAGATGCTGGGCCGCGGAATCAGCCTGAACGCCACCACGGTGGCGGTGATGTCGGTGCTGGGGCCGACCATCGGCTCGGCGATCCTGTCGGTGGCGCCTTGGCCGTGGATCTTCGCGGTCAATCTGCCGATCTGCGTGCTGGCCATGTTCGGCCTGCGCCATCTGCCTGAGGTGCCGCGCAACGACGTCAAGCTGGACTGGATCAGCGCCCTGCTCTGCATGGCAACGCTGGGCGTGTTCATCTCCGGCATCGACATGATGGGCCAGGACCTGCTGCGCGGCATCGGCCTGGTGGCGATCGCGGCCGTGGCCGGCCTGGTGCTGGTGCGCCGCGCCAGCCGCCAGCCCGCGCCGCTGGTGCCGGTCGACCTGCTGCGCATCCGGCCGCTGGCATTCGCGGTGGGCGCGTCGGCCTGCACCTTCGCGGCGCAGATGGCGTCGTATGTGTCGCTGCCGTTCTATTTCCAGCAGGTGCTGGGCCGGCCTTATCTCGAGGTCGGCCTGCTGATGGGCGCCTGGCCGGTGGGCACGGCGCTGATCGCGCCGGTGGCGGGCCGCCTGTCGGACCGTTACTCCGCCGCCACCCTGAGCGGCGTCGGCGCGGCCACCATGGTGGCGGGCATGCTGTGGCTGGCGGCGCTGCCGGCGGCCGTGGGCAACGTGCCGATCATTGCCGGCATGTTCGTGGCCGGCGTGGGCTTCGGCTTCTTCCAGACGCCCAACAACCGCGCCATGCTGTCGGCCGCGCCGCGCGCCCGCAGCGGCGCGGCAGGCGGCCTGCAAGCCACCACCCGGGTGTTCGGGCAGAGCTTCGGCACCGCGCTGGTGGCGATCGCCTTCAGCGTCAGCGCAGCGCACGGCCCCGGGCTGGCGCTGGTGCTGGGCACGATCTGCGCCGGCCTGGCGGTTGTCGTGAACACCGTGCGGTTCAGCAAGCTGCGGGCGCCGTCGGAACCATAGCGGCCGGGGCGGAGGCGGCGCGGGACCGCCGGCCGCCGCCAAACCCGTGGGCCGCACGGCTTCTATAATGGCGGCCGGCGCGGTGACGGTTCGTCCCGGCGCGACGATTACCTATTTTTAAGGCGTTCAGGCATGAAGATCACGGTCGTGGGTACCGGTTACGTAGGGTTGGTGTCGGGAGCGTGCCTGGCCGACATGGGCAACGACGTCATGTGCCTGGACGTGGACGCGGCCAAGATCGCCCTGCTGCGTCAGGGCGGGATCCCCATCTATGAGCCCGGCCTGGAAGACCTGGTGCGGCGCAACGTGCAGGCCGGCCGCCTGCATTTCACCGACGACGTGGCCCAGAGCGTGGCCTTCGGCGACGTGCAGTTCATCGCCGTCGGCACGCCGCCGGGCGAGGACGGCTCGGCCGACCTGAAGTACGTGTTGGCCGCGGCCCGCAACATCGCCCGCCACATGACCACCCGCAAGCTGATCGTGGACAAGTCCACCGTGCCGGTCGGCACCGCCGACAAGGTGCGCGCCGCGGTGGCCGAGGAATTGGCCAGGCGCGGCGTCGAGGTGCCGTTCAGCGTCGCCTCCAACCCGGAATTCCTGAAGGAAGGCGCTGCGATCAACGATTTCATGAGCCCGGACCGGGTCATCGTCGGCGCCGACGACGACTACACCATCGGCGTCATGCGCCGCATCTACGAGCCGTTCCAGCGCACCCACGATCGCCTGATGGTGATGGACGTGCGCTCGGCCGAGCTGACCAAGTACGCCGCCAACGCCATGCTGGCCACCCGCATCTCGTTCATGAACGAGATGGCCAACCTGGCCGAGGCGCTGGGCGCCGACATCGAGCAGGTGCGCCGCGGCATCGGCGCCGATCCGCGCATCGGCTATCACTTCCTCTATCCGGGCGCCGGCTATGGCGGTTCGTGTTTCCCCAAGGACGTGCAGGCGCTGGTCAACACCGCCGCCGAGAATGCGCTGCCGATGCGCGTCATCGAGGCGGCCGAGGCTGCCAACCACGCGCAGAAGTTCCGCCTGTCGGAGAAGCTGGTGGCCCGCTACGGCGAGGACCTGAGCGGCCGCAGGATCGCGCTGTGGGGCCTGTCTTTCAAGCCCAATACCGATGACATGCGCGAGGCGCCCAGCCTGACCGTGATCGCCGAGCTGACGCGCCGCGGCGCCACCGTGCGCGCCTACGATCCGGTGGCCATGCACGAGGCCGCCCGCGTCCTCGATGGCAAACCCGGCGTGAGCTTCGCCACCGACATGTACGATGCGCTGGACGGCGCCGACGCGCTGCTGATCGCCACCGAGTGGAAGGTCTTCCGCGCGCCTGACTTCGACCGCGTCAAGGCGCTGCTCAAGACGCCGCTGATCATCGACGGCCGCAATCTCTACACGCCGGCCGACGTGCGCGCGCAGGGCTTTGAGTACTCGGGCATCGGCCGCGCATGAAGATCCTGCAGCTCAACTTCGAAAAGGGTTGGCGCGGGGGCGAACGCCAGACGCTGTACTGCATGCGCGCGTTTCGCAACGCCGGCCACCAGGTCGAAGTGCTGTGCCGCGAAGGCGGCCCGCTGGCCGAGCGCGTGCGCCAGGAGGGCTTCGTGGCGCACACCGTCCGCAACGTGCCGGCGCAACTGGCGTTCCTGGCGCGCGCGGGCAGCGGCTACGACATCATCCACGCCCAGACCGCCAACACCATCACCTGGGCGGTGCTGACCAAGTGGCTGCACCGGCGCCCGGTGGCGTTTTCGCGCCGCACCTCGTTCGTGGTCAAGCCCAACGAGGAATGGAAGACCGGCTTCAAGTGGCGCCACACCGACCTGTTCGTGGCGATCAGCGACATGGCCGCGAGCGAGCCGCGGCGCCTGGGGCTGGACCCGGTCATCATCCGCAGCGCGGTCGAGCCGCACCAGATCAACCAGGAGAACGTCGCCGCGCTGGTGCGCGAGTTCGATCTGGAAGGCAAGAAGGTCATGGCCACGTCGGCCGCGCTGATCCGCGACAAGGACCCGGTGACGCTGGTGCGCGCGGTGGCCGAACTGGCCAGGACGCGGCGCGATTTCGTCTTCCTGCATTTCGGCGCCGGCGGCGACCGCGAACAGCAGGCGCGCGACGAGGCGCGCGCGCTGGGCGTCGAGGACGTCTACCGTTTCGCGGGCTTTCGCAAGGGCGTAGAGGATTTCTACAGCATCCTCGACGTGTTCGTCATGAGTTCCGAGGAAGAGGCGCTGGGCAGCAGCGTGCTGGACGCCTTCCTGCAGCGGGTGCCGGTGGTGTCCACTGACGCTGGCGGCTTGAAGGAAAGCCTGGCCGACGGGCGCGGCGTGCTGTGCGCGGTGGCCGATTTCCATGCCATGGCCCAGGGCATGGCGCGTTGCCTGGATGATGCCGCGTTCCGCCAGGAGATCACCGAGCGCGCGTATCAGTACGTGCGCGACGAGCACGACGTGCAGAAGATGGGCAATCGCTATCTGGCGCAGTTCGAGCGGCTGCTGGCGGCGCGCTAGCGGCGTCGCGGCCCGACCGCCCGGCTCCTATCCGCGCGGATCGATACGGGTCTCGAACTTGGCGCGGTGCACCGAGAAGAACGTGCGCACGTTGCGCACGTTGGCGTGCGCGGTGAAGGCGCGGTGCGCCAGCGCGTGATAGGCCGGCATGTCCTTGACCTGCGCGATCACCACGAAGTCCGGCCCCGGCGACACGCGGTAGCACTGCAGCACCGCCGGTTCCGCCAACATGATCTGTTCGAAGGCGTCCAGGCTTTCGGCCGCCTGCACGTCCAGCGTGATCTCGACGATGGCCGTCAGCGTGCTGCCCAGCTTCCCGGCCGCCAGGATGGCCACCTGGCGCGCGATCACGCCTTCTTCCACCAGGCGCCGCACCCGCCGCAGGCAGGTCGGCGGCGAGGCGTGCACGCGCGCGGCCAGCTCCTGGTTGGTCAGCGAGTTGTCGTCTTGCAACTGTTCCAGGATGCGCAGGTCCAGATCGTCCAATTCCGGCAGGGTCATCGGCTGGTTTTGCATGATTAATTCATGAATGGATTATTTATGAAATATTATTTAATCACAAATATGTAAGTGAATAAACTGTCAAATATGACCAGATAAAGAAATCAAATTTCTTGTCGGGACGCGCACAATGCGTTCCGTACTCGAACTTTCAGGAGTCTCTCCTATGTGCGGCATTGTTGGCGCCGTCGCCCAGCGCGACATCACCCCGATCCTGGTCGAAGGCCTGAAGCGGCTGGAATACCGCGGCTATGACTCCTGCGGCGTCGCCGTGTACGCCGACGGCCACCTGCGCCGCACGCGCAGCACCCAGCGCGTGGCCGAGCTGGCCGAGCAGGTCGCGCAGGACCATCTGCAAGGCTTCACCGGCATTGCCCACACCCGCTGGGCCACGCACGGCGTGCCGGCCACGCACAATGCTCATCCGCACTTCTCGCGCCTGGGCAACGACGAACCGCGCATCGCGCTGGTGCACAACGGCATCATCGAGAACCACGACGAACTGCGCGCCGAGCTGCAGGCCGTGGGCTACGTCTTCGAAAGCCAGACCGACACCGAAGTGATCGCGCACCTGGTCAACCATCTGTACGCCGGCGACCTGTTCGAGGCCGTGCAGAACGCCGTGCGCCGCCTGCACGGCGCCTACGCCATCGCCGTGTTCTGCCGCGACGAGCCGCACCGCGTGGTCGGCGCGCGGCAGGGTTCGCCGCTGGTGGTGGGCGTGGGCCAGAACGAGAATTTCCTGGCATCGGATGCGCTGGCGCTGGCCGGCACCACCGACCAGATCATCTACCTGGAAGACGGCGACGTCGTCGATCTGCAACTGGCGCGCGTCTGGATCGTGGACGCCAATGGCAAGGATGTGAAGCGCGAAGTGCACACGGTGCACGTGCATACGGGCGCGGCCGAGCTCGGCCCCTATCGCCACTACATGCAGAAAGAGATCTTCGAGCAGCCGCGCGCCGTCGGCGACACGCTGCAGGACATCGAGTCCATCACGCCCGAGCTGTTCGGCGATGACGCCTACAAGATCTTCAAGGACATCGATTCGCTCTTGATCCTGGCGTGCGGCACCAGCTATTACGCCGGCCTGACCGCCAAGTATTGGATCGAATCGATCGCCAAGATCCCCGTGGCCGTCGAAATCGCCAGCGAATACCGCTACCGCGACAGCGTGCCGAACCCGCGTTCGCTGGTCGTCACGATCTCCCAGTCGGGCGAAACCGCCGACACCCTGGCCGCGCTCAAGCACGCCCGCTCGCTGGGCATGGAAAACACGCTGACCATCTGCAACGTGTCCACCAGCGCCATGGTGCGCGAGTGCAAGCTGTCGTACATCACCCGCGCCGGCGTCGAAATCGGCGTGGCCTCGACCAAGGCCTTCACCACGCAGTTGACCGCGCTGTTCCTGCTGACGCTGGCGCTGGCGCAGGTGCGCGGCCGCCTCACCGACGAGCAGGAGGCCGAACACCTGAAGGCGCTGCGCCACCTGCCCGTGGCCATCGGTTCGGTGCTGGCGCTGGAACCGCAGATCATGGCCTGGGCCGACCGCTTTGCCTCGAAGGAAAACGCGCTGTTCCTGGGCCGCGGCATGCATTACCCGATCGCGCTGGAAGGCGCGCTCAAGCTCAAGGAAATCAGCTACATCCACGCCGAGGCCTACCCGGCCGGCGAACTCAAGCACGGCCCGCTGGCCCTGGTGACCGAGCACATGCCCGTTGTCACCATCGCGCCCAAGGACGAGCTGCTGGAAAAGCTGAAGTCCAACATGCAGGAAGTGCGCGCGCGCGGCGGCGAGCTGTACGTGTTCGCCGACGCCGACAGCAAGATCCAGAGCGCCGAAGGCATGCACGTGATCCGCATGCCCGAGCACTACGGCAAGCTGTCGCCGATCCTGCACACGGTGCCGCTGCAACTGCTGTCGTACCACACGGCCTGCGCCCGCGGCACCGATGTGGACAAGCCGCGCAACCTGGCCAAGAGCGTGACGGTGGAGTGATATCGCGGCGAGGACGCGGGGCCGCCGCCGTGGCGGCCCCTTTCCATTGCCGGTCGGCGCCGACCCGAGCCGGCCCCGGCGGCTAGTCGATAATCGGGACGTGCGCGGCGGCAGTTTTCGGCAAGTCGCCGCTCAACCTCGGATCTCTCTGCACTTCCACCCGGATTGCGTACGGTGTGAAGCCCGCTTTCATGTAGAAGCGCAGTGCCGAAGGATGGTCGTAGGTGCAGGTGTGGACCCACATCCGGGTGATGGGCCGCGCCCAGGCCAGTTCCACTGCCTTGCTCATCAGCGCGCGGCCCACGCCCCGGCCCGTGCAGTCCGCGGTGAGCCCCAGGAACGCCAACTCGCATTCCCCTTCCGTGCGGAAGTCCAACTCCAGAATGCCAACGTCCCCAAGTCCGTTCCGGACAATGTGGATGTCGACGTCGGGGTGCGCGAGGATGGCGGCCAACTCGCCGTCCTCCATGAAAAGGCGCGAAAACCACAGCCAGTCGGCCCCGACCTTGCGGAACAGCGCGCGGTAGGCATCCAGGCCGATTTCGGCAACCGGGGCCAGCTCGAAACCTTGGGGCAAGGAAGCGCCGGGCAAGTCGGGCCTGGACAGCATTTCGAGGTCGGTGACGACACTGGCAATGTGTCCGCGGGGGATGGCGGTGTAGCCGATGGGGATGGGCGAAGAGGCGGCGGTCATAGTCTGCTCGTTCAGTAACGGCAGCACTATGCCCTCGGGCGCGCGGCCCTGTCTTGAACGCTATTTCAGCCGTCGCGCCATTGGCCGGGCGGGACGCCGACGACGGCCCGGAACCTGCGCGTCAGGTGGGACTGGTCGGCAAATCCCAGGTCCAGCGCCACCGCCGCAATGTTCTCGCCTTGGGCGATTCTCTTGCGCGCTTCGGCAACCCGTTGGTTCCAGCGCCACGCCAGCGGGGGCATGCCATAGACCCTGGAAAAGGCCCGAACGAGCTGCACGGGCGTCATCCCCGCCGATGCCGCCAGGTCCGTCAGCGTCGGCAAGGCAGGGTCGTCGCGCAGGCGGTCGGCGATGCCGCCGATGGACGCCGGCACGTGCCTGGATGTCGCGGGTCCGCCCGATCCCGCCATCTGCAACAGTTCGTCGAAAACGTGGACCAGCCCTTCCTGCGCCACGCTCTCGGGCGTGTTCCGGTTCAGCGCTGACAGGATGGCGCCGCGCAGCCTGGCTGCAATGCCTGGCGCTTGCAGCAGGGGCTTGTCGAAAACGGTTTCCGGGTTGATGCCGAGCAGGACCGGGAGGGCGGCCGGGTCCACATACATGCTCGCGAATTGCCACGACTCACTGATGACATGGGAGCTTTGGACCTGCGCCGGGTTGTAGAGCGTGACGTCACCCTCGGCGGCGTCGAAGCATTTCCTGTCGAGCGTGATTTTTTCCCAGCCCCGCACATTGACGCTGATCACGAATTCGTCGTGGAAATGGGGCGCAAAGCCGCGCGTGCCGTCCGCGATGTGCGCGACCTCGATACCGGTGAATTGACGGCGATTGAACGACCCCATGACGGCCATGTTAGCGCGACGCCCTGGCGCGCCGCGCGGCCGGACGTTGCCCTGCCGGACCATGTCCCGCTGGCATGGGGGCGCCCGGCCTCGGCCGCAGCATGAGCGGAACTAATGATTTGATCCAAATAAAATCATTTTTATTCATGGAAGGCGCAACATAAAATACGGCTCCAATATTGAAAGTGTCAAGACTGCCAAATCAAAAATCCGAAGAAATTTGGAAATAAATGACGGCGGAAAATAGACGCGAGCTTTTTGTCAGAAATTTGAGCGCCGGATCAGAATGAGTAAAGAGTTTACATTTGCCATCAAGAGCATTTGTTTCGATGAGGATTATCGTCCCGCGGACAATACGCGAATCACGACCAACTTCGCCAATTTGGCCCGGGGGGAGAGCCGTCAGGAGAATCTGCGCAATACGCTCAGGATGATCGACAATCGCTTCAACGCCTTGGCGCACTGGGATAATCCCAAGGGCGATCGCTATTCCGTAAAGCTCGAGATCATTTCCGTCGAATTGAATATCGAAGGCCAAAGCAGCGGTAACGGCCTGCCGCTGATCGAAGTGCTGAAGACGAGCATTTTCGACCGGCATACCAATGAACGCTTCGAGGGCATCGTAGGCAATAACTTTTCCTCGTACGTGCGGGATTACGACTTCAGCGTGCTGCTGCTGGAGCACAACAAGAATACGACCGCCTTCAGCACGCCGGAGAATTTTGGCGACCTGCACGGCAAGCTCTTCAAGAGCTTCGTGAATTCGAGCACCTATAAGGAAAACTTCCACAAGGCGCCCGTCATCTGCCTGAGCGTTTCGAGCAGCAAGGTCTATCAGCGCACCGAAAACCAGCATCCCGTGCTGGGCGTCGAATACCTGCAGGACGAGTATTCGTTGACGGACGAGTATTTCAAGAAAATGGGCATGAAGGTGCGCTACTTCATGCCGCCCAACAGCGCCGCGCCGCTGGCGTTCTATTTCACCGGCGATCTGCTGGGCGATTACACCAATCTCGAGCTGATCAGCACCATCAGCACGATGGATACCTTCCAGAAGATCTATCGGCCCGAGATCTACAACGCCAACTCGGCTGCCGGGAAGTCCTACCAGCCGAGCCTGAAGCACCAGGATTATTCCCTGACCCGCATTGTCTACGATCGGGAAGAGCGTAGCCGGCTGGCTGTCGAGCAGGGCAAGTTCGTCGAGGAAAACTTCATCAAGCCGTATCAGACGGTTCTTGAGCAGTGGTCCGCGGCCACCCCACATTGATTAATAAAGAGCATCAGGTCTTATTGTGAAAAAACTGCTTCCCACCTCCACCGCCGGCAGCCTGCCCAAACCTTCCTGGCTGGCAGAGCCCGAGACCCTGTGGTCGCCCTGGAAATTGCAGGATGGCGGACTGATCGAGGGCAAACAGGATGCCCTGCGCCTGTCGCTGCAGGAACAGCAGCACGCGGGCATCGACATCGTCAGCGATGGCGAACAGACGCGCCAGCATTTCGTGACGACGTTCATCGAGCACCTGGACGGCGTCGATTTCGAGAACCGCAAGACCGTCCGTATCCGCGACCGCTATGACGCGAGCGTGCCGACGGTGGTGGGCGCGGTGGCGCGCAAGAAACCGGTCTTCGTCGAGGATGCCAAGTTCCTGCGCCAGCAGACCAAGCAGCCGATCAAGTGGGCCCTGCCCGGTCCGATGACGATGATCGACACGCTGTATGACGATCACTACAAGAGCCGCGAGAAGCTGGCTTGGGAATTCGCCACGATCCTCAACCAGGAAGCCAAGGAGCTGGAAGCGGCCGGCGTCGACATCATCCAGTTCGACGAGCCCGCCTTCAATGTCTTTTTCGACGAGGTCAATGACTGGGGCGTCGCCACGCTGGAACGGGCCATCGAAGGGCTGAAGTGCGAAACCGCCGTCCACATCTGCTATGGCTACGGCATCAAGGCCAATACGGATTGGAAGAAGACGCTGGGTTCGGAATGGCGGCAATACGAGGAAGCCTTCCCCAAGCTGCAGAAGTCCAATATCGACATCGTTTCGCTGGAGTGCCACAACTCCCACGTGCCGATGGAGCTCATTGAGCTGATTCGCGGCAAGAAGGTGATGGTGGGCGCCATTGACGTGGCGAGCAATACCATCGAGACGCCCGAGGAAGTGGCCAACACCTTGCGCAAGGCGCTGCAGTTCGTGGACGCCGACAAGCTCTATCCGTGCACCAACTGCGGCATGGCTCCGCTGTCGCGTGCGATCGCGCGCGCCAAGCTGAGCTCGCTGAGCGCAGGCGCGGAGATCGTCCGCAACGAACTCTCGAACTGATTTCGAGACGGGAAATGGCCGTCGCAAGCTGCTTGCGACGGACCTGCCCGCAAGGCCTTACATAGCATTCGCGCTGCACCCAGTCGCCAGTTTTGGCAGTCCCTACCATGTCACTCCCCAGTCCCGCCATCGAGCCGTTGCGCTTTCGTGAAGCGCTCGGGCACTACGCGTCCGGTATCACGGTGGTCACCACCCACATCGATGGCGAGCCGATCGGCTTTACCTGCCAGTCGTTCCACAGCGTGTCGATGAGCCCGCCGCTGGTGTCGTTCAGCGTGATGTCCAATTCGGCCAGTTATCCCAAGATCCGCCAGGCGGGCCGCTTCGCCGTGAACATCCTGTCGGATGCGCAAGTCGAGGTGTCCAACCAGTTCGCCCGGCGTGGCACAGACAAGTGGCGCGGCATCGACTGGAAGGAATCGCCGCTGGGCAATCCGCTCATTGCCGGCAGCCTGCACTGGATCGATTGCGAGATCCACGCGGAATACGCCGCCGGTGACCACGTGATCGTGATTGGCGAAGTGAAGGCGCTGAATCTGCAGGAAGCGGCGGCCACGCAGCCATTGCTGTATTTCAAAGGGCAATATCGCAACATCGCCGCGCACGGCGCGGCTTGAGCGCCAATCGCCGCTGGCCGAATCCGTTGCGGCGCGAGGTGGCGCGGCGCCCCTGAACGACTTGGTATCGAGCTGTCTTGAGTGCATTGAAACAGGCGTTGAACGCGAGACGCTTCGCCTGCGTGCTGGAGATCATTCCTCAACAGTCTCCCGCGCGCCGGGCCGCGCTCGAGCGTATCGTGCAACGCGGGCACTTGGCCGGCTGGCCGTTGCTGCCTGCCTTCGCCGACCGCGTCGGCCTGCATTCCGACCTGAGCCCCCTGCAGGGGGCCGGGGCGCTGGGCGATCCGGCTTCATCGCTGTTGCATTTCTCGGGCAAGGATCGCGCGCGCGCCGACCTGCTGGGCCAGATGGACGCGATGCAGGCGCGGGGCCTGTCGCAACTGCTGCTGCTCAGTGGCGACCGCCTGCCTGGCCATGATCCGGGACGGGCGCCCGTGCGCTATCTGGAGTCGGTGCCCGCGCTGCAGATTGCCCGCGAGCACGGCCCGGACTGGCTGCTGGGCGCGGCGTTGAACCCGTTCAAATACCGTGAGGAAGAAGGCGCCGCGCAGTACCTGAAGGCGCAGAAGAAACTGCTGGCCGGCGCGGATTTCCTGACCCTGCAACTGGGCTTCGACGCCGCCAAGCATCTCGAAGCCCAGGCCTGGATGCGCGCCCAGGGCCGCGTCAAACCCATGCTGGCCTGTGTGATGCGGCTGACCCACAGGCGCGCGGCGGCGTTGCAGGATGTGCCCGGCATCGTCATCACCGACGCCATGCGCGAATTGCTGGGCAGGGAGCAAGAGATTTCGCCCGCCGATGCCAGCGCGCGCAGCCTCGAGCGGCTGGCGCTGCAGATCGTGGGTCTGCAATGGATGGGTTATGCCGGTGTGCATCTGTCCGGAGTGCACACGCTGGACGAATTGTTGTTGCTGGAGCAGGCGATCGCCGAGCAACGGGATGCGGTGGCCTCGCTGTCCGACTGGATGGATCGATGGCAGGCGAGTTGGCGGATGCCCGGGATGCCCCAGACAGGCTTCGCCCCTGGCATTGACGCGTGGGAGCTGGGGCAGTCCGATGTCGCGGCCACTCCCGGGGAGCGTTTGCGCTATACGCTGCTTTCCACGGTGCATGAACAGCTCTTCGATCGCACGGGATGGCTCGGCAGCGCCTTTGGCTGGAGTGTGACGCGGCCGTTCTGGAAGACCGGCGTGGCGGCGCGGGCGCTGCTCGCGGTCGAACGGACATTCAAGCGGCCGCTGGTGGGTTGTGACACCTGTGGCACCTGCCGCTTGCAGGACACACTCTACGTCTGCCCCGAGACCTGTCCCAAAGGCCTGGCGAACGGCCCCTGCGGCGGCACCCGGCTCAATCGATGCGAATTCGGCGACCGGGAATGCGTGCACAGCGTCAAGTATCGGATCGCCAAGTCCGCGGATCGGTTGCCTGCGCTGGCGCAGACGTTGATTCCCTGTATCGAGGCGGGCGACCGGCATCGCAGCTCGTGGCCCGAATGGTTCAAGCCGGAGGATCCGACGCGGGGCAATGATTGCCAATCGTTGCCAAAGTCTGGTTGATACCTCGACGCTCCCTCAGAATGCACCACGCCTTGGCGTTTGCCTGCCTGTTGCCTGACGTGGAGCCCATCCCATGCGTATCGAGACGATTTCCAGATTGGCCGTGCTGGCCGCCGTTACCGTGCTGGCGGGCTGCGCGCAACCCGTGTCGACCCGCGAAGTCGCGCTCAATGCCGATGCCTACACCGCGCGCACCCTGTTGCCCGATGCCCTGCCGCCCGCGGTGCGGGCCAGGCTGCCGGCGGCGGGCACGCAGCCCATGGGGTTTCGCGCCTTGCGCATGACGGGCACCCAGCATACCGTCGGCATCGACCACGTCGCGGTGGACAGCGAGTACGAATTGACGTTCCACAATGATCGCGACGACGGCACGTTGCGCAGTATCTATATCGGCAAGCTCAATGGCCTGCCGGTCAACTACGTGTTGGCGCTCAACTATCGCAGCCTGGCGCTGCTGATCCATCAGGCCGGCGGATTCAAGGCCGCGCAGGTGCCGCCGCGCTGGATGGCGCGCGACATCCAGCAATGGCCGGGCGATGTGTTGGCCAATCCGCCGGAAAATGCCCGGTTCACGCTCGAGAGCGAGGGCGGATGGGAAGGGCGGCGAACCGGGCCCAGGCAAACGCTCGCCTGCGCCAGCGGCACGGATTATCCCGCGAATCAAGTGCATGAGCGAATTCCCGGGCAAGCCATCGATTTGGATTGCGTGGAGACCAATGAAAGCGGTTTGTCGGTGCGCAAGCTGCGCTATGCCTTCCTGCGTCAGCTTGGAGTCGCGCTGGTCGTCGAGAGCACGACGCCCAGGGCCAGGACGACGACGACCATCGATACGCTACGGATGGAATGATTGCCGCGCCGGATGCCGCGCGGCCCGAACACGCCCGAAGCCGTGTTCGTCGCCTTGGGCATGGCGGACGAGCTCTACAACCCCAGCGATCTGGACCGCGCCTATCGGCGGGACGATCCGCGCTGCTTTCCGTTGATCACCGCCTGTGGCGATATCGAGTTCCACTTCGTTGTGACCACCGCCGGTGGGGTGGAGGTGGGGTTCGAGCATGACGACCCGGACGCGCACGATTCGCAGGCGCGCCTGCGGTGGTTCTGCTGGACGCGATGATGTCGTGGGGCGCGCCGGATCATGAAGGCGCGGGCGTGTAACCGGGTTCTTATTTGACGGTCTTTCCGTTCTTATCAATGACCTGCCAGTTTCCGCCCGACCACCAGCGATGCTCGCCATCGCTTTCTTCCTTGCAGCCGAAGCCCACGCTGGCCCTGCCGTCCTTGAACGGAAAGGCGCAGTCGTAGACGGGGGCGACGACGATGGCGCCGGTTTCTTCGTCGGCATAGCCGATCTTGCCGTTCAGGCGGATGCGGTAGCGCCCGTCCTGTGGATAGTCAGGCCCGTTGTCGAACAGGTAGACCTGGTAGGGTTCGCGCAATTGCACGTCGGCGACACGGAATCCGCCGGCCTGTTTATCGAGATAGATGCAGTAGCGGAATGGATTGCTGGCAAGGAAGCACTCGTCTATCCATTCGGGTTCCAGCGACCGCTGCTTCAGGGTGGCACGGGCCTGTGCGGCGGTGTCATCGAGGTCTGCTTGGGCCATGGCCGGAAGCGGCAGGGCCAGCAGGATGAGCAGGAGCGGGCGGATGAGGGACATCGCGGTGGGTGGCGGCGGCCGCCATGGCAAGAGGGACGGAGCGTCATCATAGGCCGTTTGCCGCGGGGTGCGCGCCGCCGGGGCGCAATGTCAGGGGGCGACCGCGGGCGCCGCGAGTGGCGGTATTCCGCCGGCCGCTCAGGCCGACGCCGTCATGCCGCCGCCGGCCTCCATGCTGGCGGCGCCCACGCCGCCACTGTCCAGGCCGGCGCCGGTCGGGCCGCCGCCTTCGATCGCATGGGCCGATTTTTCGGCGTCGGCCAGGGCGTCCTGCACCTCGGCGACCTGTTTCTGGGTGGCCTTGTCCTGCATGCGCAGCTTGCTCTTGAGCATGGCGAGCAGTTCCTTCATGGCGCGGATGGCGTCGCGCACCGCCTGGGCATCGTCCTGGCGGCGCTTCTGCTCGACCTGCCGTTCCTGGCGGGATTCGGCGGCGGACGTCGACTTGTCGTCGTCGCCGCTGGCGGCATTGGGTTTGTCTTGCTCGCCGGGCACCGAGACGTCCTTGGCGGCGTCGCGCGGCGCCGGGGGCGCGGCTTGCGCCGCGGGGGCGGGATCCGCCGCTTCGGCCGTGTCGGCGGCGGTCGCGACGGCGGTGTCGCTGGCGGCGGCATAGGCCGCCACG
>NZ_CADIJW010000031.1 GCF_902859745.1 Achromobacter dolens
CGGCGCCGGCTGTGCGGGCGTCTGCTGCGGCGCGCCCGCCTGGGGCTGAGTCGCCGGCGGCAGCGTCGCGCCCGGCGCGGGCAGGGGCCGCACCGAGTTGTCGACGCCGTCGGTGGAGCGGTTGTTGTTGAGGAAGTCGGTCAGCGGGTCGCCGCTGGACAGGTCGAGCGAGGCCACCGCCTGGCCCGGCGGGAATTCGTTGAAATAGTATTCGCCGTTGTCCACCAGCAGGCCGTCGGGACGCGGCGCCGGCTTGGCCTCGGGCACGCCCTTGAGCGCCGGCTGCATGTAGTCGAGCCAGGTGGTCAGGGCCAGGCCGCTGCCGAATTCGTTGGTGCCCAGCGACTTGGGCTGGTCAAAGCCCATCCAGACCGTGGTGGCCAGGGTGGGGGTGAAGCCGGAGAACCAGACGTCGACCGCTTCGTTGGTGGTGCCGGTCTTGCCGCCGATGTCGTTGCGCTTGAGCACCTGGTGCGCGCGCGCCGCGGTGCCGCTGGTGGTGACGCCGCGCAGGATGTCGTCCATGACCCAGGCGGTGCGCGGGTCGATGGCGCGCGCGGCGGCGTCGCCCGCCACCACCGGCTGCGCCTGCATCAGCACATTGCCCGAGCGGTCGGTGACTTTGTCGATCAGGTAGGGCGTGACGCGGTAGCCGCCGTTGGCGAACACGCTGTAGCCGTTGACCACCTGCAGCGGCGTGGCGCCGCCGGCGCCCAGACCCAGCGGCAGCACCGCCGGCCAGCGCGCCTTGTCGAAGCCGAAACGGGTCAGGTAGTCCTGCGCGTACTGCGGGCCGATGGCCTGCAGGATGCGGATGGTGACCATGTTCTTGGACTTGTACAGGCCCTGCCGCAGCGTCAGCATCGGCTCGTAGCGGTTGCCGTCGTTCTTGGGCTGCCAGTCCTTCGAGCCGGTCTGCGCGGCGGTCAGCATGAAGGGCTGGTCGGAGATCTGCGTGGCGGGCGTCAGGCCGCGCTCCAGGGCGGCGGCGTAGACGAACGGCTTGATGTTCGAGCCCGGCTGGCGCCAGGCCTGCGTGACGCGGTTGAAGGTGCCGCGGTTGTAGTCGAAGCCGCCGATCATGGCGCGGATGGCGCCGTCCTGCGGCACCATCGACACCAGCGCCGCCTGCAGCGCCGGCATGTTGATGATTTCCCAGCCGTTGCCGTTCTTGTGGATGTAGACCACCGAGCCGCGCTGGATGCGCTGGCTGTCGCCGGCCTTGGGGTTGAGGGCGCGCGCCACCACGGCCAGCGCCTTCTTGTCGGAAATGGTGATGATCTCGCGCGCGCTGCGCGCCACGGTCACTTCCTGCGGGCTGGCGGCCAGCACCACGGCGGTGAGCAGGTCTTCGCTGTCGGGCGTCTTGTCCTGCACGCCGTCGAGGATGTCGTCGAATGCCGCGGCATCCTTTTCGACGCCGTCGGGCAGCTCGATCTGGTCTTCCGGCCCGGGGTAGGGCGCGCGGCGGGTGTAGTCCAGCACGCCGTCGCGCACGGCGCGGTAGGCGGCTTCCTGGTCCTTGGAGTCGATCGTGGTGTAGACGTCGATGCCCTTGGAGTAGGTCTGCTCCTGGAACACGCCGTACATCAACTGGCGCGCCAGTTCGGCCGGGTATTCGCCGTGGATGGCGAAGCCGCGCAGGCTGGCGCCGTCGGCGCCGCGGATCACCACATGCTGCTTGAGGGCTTCTTCGGTCTGTTCCGGCGTCAGGTAGCCCAGCGTCTTCATGCGGCCCAGCACGTAGTGCTGGCGGATCTCGGCGCGCGGGAAGTTGGTGATGGGGTTGAAGCGCGAAGGCGCCTTGGGAATGCCGGCCAGCATCGCGGCCTCGGCCGGCGTGACCTCGGACAGCGGCTTGCCGAGGTAGGTGCGCGAGGCGGCGGCGAAGCCGTAGGCGCGGTGGCCCAGGTAGATCTGGTTCATGTAGAGCTCGAGGATCTGGTCCTTGGTGAGCTCGGATTCAATCTTGTAGGTCAGCAGCAGTTCGTAGAACTTGCGCGAATAGGTCTTTTCGGACGACAGGTAGAAGTTGCGCGCCACCTGCATGGTGATCGTGCTGCCGCCCTGGGTCTTGGATTGCTTGACGAGGTTCACGAGCACGGCGCGCACCATGCCCATCCAGTCGACGCCGCCGTGCTGGTAGAAGCGGTCGTCCTCGGCCGCCAGCACGGCCTGGCGCATCACCGCCGGGATTTCGTCGAAGCGCAGCACGTTGCGGTGTTCTTCGCCGTATTCGCCGATCAGGACCTTGTCGGCGGTGTAGATGCGCAGCGGCACCCGCGGCCGGTAGTCGGTCATGGCGTGCAGGTCCGGCAGGCTGGGCCAGGCGATCGCCAGCGCCAGGCCGACCAGCAGCGCCCCGCAGACGCCGAGGCCGGCGACGGCGACGCCGGCCTTGATCAGGAGTCGTTTCCAGGGAAAGCCCGATTTGCCGCCCGGGTTGGCGGAGGATTGCTGGGGGGTGCTCATTGCTGGCGATTCTAGGGCAGAACGCTATAGACCGGCGACGGGGCCGGAAGGTTTCGGTAACCAAACTTGCCCGCGGGGACGGTTCGCGCCACGGGCAAGGCATATGGGGACGGGTTTGAGCATACGCGCCGCGCGGGTTTCGCGCAGCGGCCGGCTGCAAGCGCGCGCTGAAATGTATTGCGCGCCGTGACAAACGGCAAGGCCGGTTGCAGTGTCATGCGACATTCGCCCGCAGATAGCGTTGCGGCGGCGCGCCCAGGGCGCGGTGGAACATGGCGCTGAAGGCGCTGGGGCTGCGATAGCCCAGGTCGGCGGCGATGCGCGCCACGGGTACGCCCAGCGACAGGCGGCAGACGGCGTCGGCCAGGCGGACCTGCTGCACCCATTGCCGATAATTCAGTCCCAATTCAGCCTGGAACAGCCGGATCAGCGTGCGCGCGCTGGCGCCGACCTCGCCGGCCCAGCCCTCGATGCCGCGTTGCAGGCCGGGCCGGTCGAGGATGGCCTCGCAGATCGTCTGCAGGCGGCGGTCGCGCGGCCAGGGGATCTGGATGGGCACCACGCGGGCGGCGGTCAGTTCGGACAGGATCAGCGCGGCCACCTGCCCGGCCCGTCCGCCCAGCGGATAGTCGATGGGCTCGGCGGTCAGCGCCAGGATCAGTTCGCGCAGCAGGCCGCTGACCTCGATCACCTGGCATTGCGGCCAATAGGCCCGCGCGGCGTCGGCATGGATGTACAGCGAGCGCATCGAGACCGCGCCGATCATGTCGACGCCATGCGGCACGCCGGCCGGCACCCACAGCGCGCGCAGCGGCGGCAGGGCCCAGAAGCCGCTTGGCGTGGTGACGCGCATCACGCCTTCGACGGCGTAGATGAGTTGGGCGCGCGGATGGGAGTGGGCGCCGGTGCGGGCGCCGGCGGCGAATTCCTTGGCCATCGCCGTCACGTCGCGGGGGCGGTCCTGGTAGTCCTGGGCGTCGATGCTGCGAGCCGGGTCGAGGCGCGCGGGCCGGGTGGGCATGGTGTCACTTCCGACAAAAGGAGGAAGCCGATTTCATGGTGGGGGAAACGCTATTTTGTCACTTTCTCGACGAAAAATGTCAGACGCTGGAAGCGCGCCGTTCCTACACTGGCCAGGCCCCGGCGTGAGGTCGGACGCATTCCCGTTTTCTTTTTTCGTTCCCTATCCATGAACTCCGCCCAGAATCCCGCCGCCGCGTTGCCGGACCGCACCGCGTCCGCCGCGCCCGCGCCGAGTCCCGCCGTTGCCGATCCTTCCACCGCGTTCGCGGTATTGGGCGCGATCAGCGTGGCGCACCTGATGAACGACATGATCCAGTCGATCCTGTTGGCCATCTATCCCATGCTCAAGGATTCGTTCAGCCTGTCCTTCGCGCAGATCGGCCTGATTACCCTGGTGTACCAGTTGGCGGCCTCGCTGCTGCAGCCGTTCATCGGCTTCTACACCGACCGCAATCCCAAGCCATATTCGCTGCCGGTGGGCATGGGCTTCACGCTGGCGGGGCTGCTGTTGCTGTCGGTGGCGCCGTCGTTCGGCTGGCTGCTGGTGGCGGCGGTGCTGGTGGGCACGGGCTCGTCGGTGTTCCACCCCGAGTCGTCGCGGGTGGCGCGCATGGCCTCGGGCGGGCGCCACGGGCTGGCGCAGTCGCTGTTCCAGGTGGGCGGCAACGTCGGCTCGGCGCTGGGGCCGCTGCTGGCCGCGCTGTTCATCATTCCGCACGGCCAGCGCAGCGTGGCCTGGTTCTCGCTGGCGGCGCTGTTCGGCATCGTGGTGCTGACCGGCATCGGCCGCTGGTACAGCGCCAACCGCGTGCGCCTGAAGCCGCGCGCCCGGCGCGAGGGCAGCGGCCACGGCCTGACGCGCAACCAGGTGCTGGGCGCGCTGGGCGTGCTGGGCCTGCTGGTGTTCTCGAAGTACTTCTACCTGGCCAGCCTGAACAGCTATTTCACCTTCTACCTGATCGACAAGTTCGCGCTGTCGGTGCGCGAGGCGCAGTTGTACCTGTTCCTGTTCCTGGCCGCGGTGGCGGTGGGCACGGTGGTGGGCGGGCCGGTGGGCGACCGCATCGGCCGCAAGATCGTGATCTGGGTGTCGATCCTGGGCGTGGCGCCGTTCACGCTGCTGTTGCCGCATGCCAACCTGTTCTGGACCGGCGTGCTGGTGGTGATCATCGGCGTGGTGCTGGCGTCGGCCTTTTCGGCCATCGTGGTGTACGCGCAGGAACTGGTGCCGGGCAAGGTCGGCATGATCGCCGGCCTGTTCTTCGGCTTCGCCTTCGGCATGGGCGGGCTGGGCGCGGCGGCGCTGGGCAAGCTGGCCGATGCCACCAGCATCGGCTATGTGTACCAGGTGTGCGCCTATCTGCCGCTGCTGGGCATCGTGGCGGTGCTGCTGCCGGACGTGGAGCGCAAGCGCGCCTGAGGAGCGGGGGCGCGCGACGGCCCGTGACGGCCGCCCGCGCGCTCCGGGCGCTATCCGCCCTCAGGCCGCCGGCACGGCGGCCAGGCGCGGGCGGGCCGCCTCGATGGCCTGGATCTCGCCGTCGCCGCCATGATGGATGACGGCGACGCGGGCGGCGCGCAGTTGGGCGATCTGGCGCGGCGTGACGGCGAAGCTCAGCGCCAGCCGGTGATCGTCCAGCGGCGCGATGGGCTGGCGGCGGTCCTTGCCGCCGAAGCGCAGGTGGTTGTAGGCCGCCCACAGCACCAGCACCGCCGCATTCAGCAGGGCCAGCACGGCGTAGCTGCCGAGCGTCTGCAGCGTCGGCAGGAAGGTCGGCCAGAGCGGCGCCTGCGGCCCGCTGGCCGCGCCACGCAGGATGGCGACGATGCCGGCGCCGAACAGGTAGACGAAGGCGAGCCAGCCGACCGCGGTCAGCAGCAGGTCGAACAGATAGCCCGCGCGCGAGCGTTTGGTCGTGATGATCATGATGCGTCCGGTGATTTGATGCCGCGGTCGGGGCTGGTCCAGCGCGCGCGCTCGGCCTGCTTGCGCAGCATGACTTTGGGGAAACTGACCAGGGTGGTGAGCAGGCTCACCATCCAGTAGGCCAGGGGATACCAGATGACCCAGTAGAGCGCGCGCCACAGGCACGGCTCGTAGCGGCGGTCGATCAGGATGCTGATGGCGAATTGCAGCAGGCACACCATCGCCAGCATCATGCCGGTGAAGGCGGGCGGCATCAGGCTGGCGATGTGCATGTTGTTGGGCAGGGTCACGATCTGGCTGATGAGCCACAGCAGCACCGAGATGCCGAAGGCGAAGGCCCAGGCGGTCGACAGGCAGAATTCCAGCATCAGCGGCCACAGGCGGCGGTGGCGCCAGCTCCAGATCGAGCGCAGGTTCTTCAGGAACACCTCGGCGCCGCCCTGCGCCCAGCGCAGGCGCTGCTTCCAGATCCCGCGCAGCGTCTCGGGCATCAGGATCCAGCACAGGCCGCGCGGTTCGTAGAAGATCGACCAGTGGTCGCGCTGCAGCTTCCAACTGATGTCGATGTCTTCGGTGATCATGTCCAGGCTCCAGTAACCGACCCGGTCGAGCGCGGCGCGGCGGAAGGCGGCGACCACGCCCGACACGGTGAAGACCTGGCCGTAGACGCGCTGGGTACGCTTGATCAGGCCGATGATGGAGGAGAACTCGCCCACCTGGACGCGGCCGATCAGGGTCGAGCGGGTGCGGATGCGCGGGTTGCCGGTGACGGCGCCCACGCGCGGGTTGTCGATCAGCGGCGCCACCAGGTAGGCGGCGGCGTCCGGATCGAGCACCGCGTCGCCGTCGATGCAGACCAGGTATTCGCTGCGCGCGGCCAGCGCGCCCATGCGCAGCGCCATGGCCTTGCCCTGGTTCTGCGCCAGGTGCACCACGCGCAGGCGGGGGTGCTGTTCAGCCAGACGGTCCAGCATGGCCCCGGTGCCATCGCTGGAACCATCGTTGACGGCGATGACCTCGATGTTCGGATAGCGTTGGTTGAGGGCGGCCAGCAGGGTCTCTTCGCCGTTGTCGGCTTCGTTGTAGCAGGGCACCAGGATCGACACCAGCGGATCGCCGGCCAGCGCCGGCGGCGCCGATCCGGGCCCCCACTGCCAGCGCCGTTCCCAATGCCACCAGAAGTACAGGCCGCCGGCCATCCACATGCCGGACATGAACAGCGGGTAGAAGAAGACGAAGCCCAGCAGCGCCTGGCCGGTCAGCATCATGGTGAAGCCGAACGGCGCGCCCAGCACCGCCAGCAGGATAATCAGGGCAATCAGACGGTCGATCATCGGAGGGGATACCAGGCTTCGGAGATGGCGGGCCGGATGCCTTGCAACCGGGGCTGGTCTTGCGAGAAATCGTCGGGGTAGTAGCCGAAGCTGCGGGCGCCGCGCAGTTGCAGGCGTTGCATCCAGCCGGCCAGCACCGCGGTGTCGACGGGCGTGGCCTCGGGGCGGCCGGGGCCGGTGCGCCAGTCGCGCGCCTGCAACTCGAACACGGTCCGGTCGAGCGCGCCGGGGCGCCGCGCCACGGCGTCGACCAACCGGTCGAGCCAGGCGTTTTCCTGGCCCTTGGGCACGTTCTCCATCAGCGGCATGGCCATGGGCGCGGTCCAGTCGTAGGCGCCCAGGAAGTCGTCCAGGTTCTGCGCGAACCAGGTCTCCGATTGCGGTTCCAGGATCGGCATGGCGAAGATGTTGCGGGCGGTCTTGATCTGCGGGCCGCGCACGGCGCGCACGCGGTCGGTCAGCTCGGCGGTGAAGTCGACCAGGGCGCGGCTCTTGACGCGCGTCCAGCGTTGCAGCGTGTCCGGGTCGGCGCGCAACTGGCCGATGTCGCCGGGCAGGCCGGCGGCGCGGTAGGCCGCCAGCGCGCCGGGGCTTGCGTCCTCGAAGTCGGACAGCACGGCGTCGTCGTGGAACAGGATGCCGTCGAAAATGGCGTGGCGCGCCAGGTCCTCGTACAGGTCGCCGATGCGGGCGCGCGCGGTGGCGTCGAACGGCGACAGGCGGCGGTACTGGTCCGGATCGGGCCGCGCCTCGGCCTGGCCGGGCTGCCAGCGCGTGACGCGCGGGATCGAGGCGTCCAGGTCGTAGGCCAGCACCGGCATCCAGGCGTACACCATGACGTTGGCGCGGTTGTGCAACTGCCAGGCGGCGCGGTTGAACAGGTCGGCGCGCACCGGCAGCCAGCGGTTTGGGAAGTACACCGAGCGCACCAGGCCGTCGCCGGTGGGGTCCGAATACGCCTGCAGGAACACGGTGTTGATCTGCAGGTCGAGGATGCGCTGCACCAGTTCGCCAAGATTGCGGTCGGTCTGCGCCGGATCGGGGTCGTAGACGTAGTCCAGGTCGACGTGGGCGACCCGCATGAAGGGGGTGGCTTCCATGCCGACGATGCTGTTGGCGAACGGCTTGAGCGGCGGGTCGCTGGCCAGCAGCATGCGCGGCGTGGACATCAGGCGGCCGAGGCGGCCGGGGCCGTCTTCCAGCGTCAGCGCCAACTGGTAGCCGTTGTCGGCGGCGATGCGCAGCGTGCTGCCGCCCTCGGCGCCGTAGGGCCAGACCCAGACGCGCGGCTTTTTGCCGGTGACCTGTTCAATCTTGCGGCTGATGGCGCGCACGTCGCCGCCCATGCGGGCCTCGAATTGCGCCTCGGTCTCGTAGCGGCCGGTCTTGGCGTCGTAGGCGCGGATCGCGGCGGCCGGCTCGGTGTTGCCCTGCGGGTTGGCCAGCGCGCCGTAGTGCGAGGCGTCGGTATGGGCGGCGATCTCGACCAGCCCGGACTGCGAGATGGCGCGCACTTCGTCCCAGTTCAGGAAGCGCTGGCGCGGCTCGGGGCTGCCGCCGAAGTCCACGCGCTTGTCCGCGGGAGTATCCATCCAGGTGCCCACCGGCGCCAGCAACGCCGGCCAGCGGTAGGCCTTCAGGATCGGCAGCACGCGGGTGTAGAAGCTGCGGTAGCCGTCATCGAACGACAGCAGCACCGCGCGCTCGGGCAGCGGCTTGCCGCCCTGGCGCGCGGCCAGGATCTGGTCGACGGAGACGGCCTGGTAGCCGTTTTCGCGCAGCCAGGCCAGTTGGTCGACCAGGCGGTCGGTGCGCACGCTCAGAAAGCCCTGGTCGGGGTCGTCGTCCTCGACGTCGTGGTAGGCCAGGGCCAGGAAATTTCCCTGGACCCAGGGTTGTTCGGCGGCCGCCACGGGCCGTTCGGACGGCGGCGTGTAGACCGGGATGTCCTTGGCGCAGGCGGTCAGCGCCAGGATGGCCAGCAGCAGCAGGGCCGCCAGCAGGAGTCGGGTGGATAGCTTGAGCAACATGGCGGTCTCAGAAGCGGTAGGCAAGGTCGAACACGATGCGCAGTTCGCGCTCGCGCTGGCCGTCGTACGGGCGGCTGATGCCGGTGACCATCGCGCCCATGTCGAGCACGTCGTTGGCGCGAAAGCGCTGGCCATAGCCGAGGGCGATGACGCCGCCGGTGCCGTGGCCCTGCTGGGTGTAGGTGCCAGCGCCGATGGTGCCGATCTGTTCCCAGGCGGTTTCGTAGCGGCGGTACAGCGTGTGCGTGAGGCGCGCGCCGGGCAGCGCCATCAGGTCCGAGCGCGGGTTGTAGTAGGGCGCGTCGTCGCGGCTGTTGCGCTGGGTCGACAGGTCCAGCGTCAGGTCGGCCTTCAGGTGCGGCGCGGTGTAGACGCGCTCGCGCCCGTCCAGTCCCAGTTCCCAACGCTGGTTGCCGTCGGAAAAGCGCGACGGCGACAGCGACAGGGTCCATTCGCGCCGCTCGTTGGCGCGCCAGCGCACGAAGCCGGTCAGGCGGTTGGCGGTGATGTCGTTGGTCAAGGCCCGCAGCGGGGTCTCGCGCGACAACAGCTCGCCCGAGCCGCCCACCTGCCAGTGGTCGTCGATGTCATAGGCGGCCGACAGGCGCAGGCCCGGTTTGACGCCGTGGCCGTAGCTGTGGGTCGAGACTTCGCCCTCGACCGTCAGGTCGCGGCCGCGCCATTGCACGCCGGTGCGCAACCAGCGGTAGTTGCCGCGTCCTTCCTCGAAGTCGCCGGTGGCGTAGCCGCCGCCGCCAAAGGCGCGCCAGTTGTAGTCGATGGGCGGCGAATACAGCACCGCGTCGATGCCGAAGTCGCCATTGCCGTTGACCGGGCTGTCCGAGGCCAGGCCGCGGTAGCCGCTGATGCGCAGCTCGGCCTTGTTGTGCACTTCCCATTCGCGCGCCAGGCGGCGGCTGGTCAGGTTCTCGGGGGCGCGCGCCAGGGTGTCGGCCGACAACGCCTCGGCCTGGCGCCATTCCTGCAGGTCCATGGCGGTGAAGCCCTGGCCGTTTTCGACCTGCAGCGCGCGCGGCGCCAGGGTTTCGGCCATCTTCAGTTCGCGTTCCGAGGCGCGCGGCAGGTCGCGGCGGCGATACAGCGAGGCCAGGTCGGCGCGCAGCGTCGAGTTGTTGGGCGCGTTCTCGACCATGCCGCGCAGGCGCTGCTCGGCGGCGACCGTGTCGTCGGCCAACTGGCGCGCGGCCGCCACGGTCTGGGCGCTTTCGAGCTTGAGGTCGTTGGGGTTGCGGGTGGCCTGGCCCTTGAAGTACAGCCAGGGCGCGTAGCCGGATTCGATGGCGTCGGTGACGGCATCGGTGCGGTCGAATTCCTCGGCTTCGGCCAGCGCGTAGTACAGGCCGGTCTCGGTGTTGAGTCGGTCTTCGGCATCGTCGTCGCGGCTGGCGCCGTCGGCGCCGACCTGGCGGTAGAGGTCGCGGGCCTTTTCCGGCTGGCGCAGGTACAGGTAGGCCGAGGCGACGTCATTCAGCGCATAGCGTGGCACCGCCACGTCCTGGGCGCGCAGGGCCTCGTATTCACGCACCACGTCGGCCATGCGGACCCGCGCATGCAGCGCGTGCAGACGGTCGATGCGGGCGCGCAGCACGTCCTGGCGCGCCGGCTCGCCCAGGGCTTGCCAGGCGGGGATCAGCGCGTCGTAGCGGGCCAGCGCGCGGTCGGCGATGGCGAAGCGCCCGGCCTCGGTGCGGGTGGGCATGGCGGCCAGCCGGACCTGCTGGGCCAGCGCGTCACCCTCCATCCGGCGCAACTGCGCGGCGTCGAACAGGTCGGAATGCTGGCGGGCCAGATCCAGCGCCGGCTGCGCCAGGCGGGCGCGGCTGAGGGCGTCGATATATTCGCGCAGCACGTAGGGCGTGCCGGGCGCGATCGACAGCGCCTGGTCGGCCTGGTGCAGGGCCTCATACGGCTGGCGCAGCCGCGCATGGACATAGGCCAACGCCAGGCGCGCGTCGGCGTCGCGCGGCGCGCGCTTGACCCAGGCCTGGCCGGCGGCGAGCGCGGCCTCGGTCTGGTCGGCGTCGGCGAGGGTCATGATCTCGCCGGCGGCGAAGGCGGTCTGGCCGGGATGGCGGCTCAGGCCGGCGCGGTAGGCCGCCAGGGCCTCGGGCCAGCGACGCAGGTCGCGGTAGGCGCGAGCCGCCGCCAACTGGATGTCGGCGGGCACGGCGGCGGCCCGGGGCAGGGATTCGTAGGCGGCGACCGCCTCGCCGGGCCGGCCGGCCCAGCCGGCGATGACGATGTGGTCGTAGATCGCCTGGCGGCCGGCGCCCGCGCCTTGTTGGCGCAGCATGGCCAGCGCCGGCTCGTAGTCGCCGGCGCGGGCGCGCGTGATCAGGGCGTCATAGTCGGCGCCAGGGGCGGCCAGCGCCAGGGCGGGAGCCAGCAGCGCGCCGGCCGTGAAGGCGCGCACGGCCGTGGCGGCGGCGCGCTGTCGCGGGGCCGCCTGCGTGGCGGTCGCCATGTCGGGGCCCGCGTGGCCCCGGGGGGGCATTGTTCCTTTCAGCATCCGTAGTACTTCCGCAGTTGCGACGAGGGCGCTCACGGCTCCGCCGGCCGGACGCGCAGGGCGCGTCGCCGAAGGCGCGGCACGGACGCAAGCAAGGGCGCCGGCGGCGGATGGGAGAGCGTTGGGTAGTGACTGCGCGGCGCCCGCTGCGGGGACCTTCGCACTCGCACGAGGGAGTGCATGGCTAGTACGCGCCACGCCCGTGGGGCGTGGTTGCGACGCTTCTGGCGGCGCCGTCAACAGCCCGAACTTTATGGGTTTTCGGTCAATCCAACTGTCAATTAGTGCAAAGGGCGGCGCCGTTGTTACGAAGCTTGACGTATTCTCTGTCGCATACCGCGCAACCGTCGTGGCGGTATGCCGGTATTGGGGCAACCCGGGCACGGAACGTTGTGCGCGCGACGGAATGGGTTCACATGGTTCGCCCTGAAAGTAACAAAAAACGTCAAAAGTGCAGGTCTGTAACGTGACTACGACACTGCCTCCGGTGCAACACCTAGCGACGGCGAGCGCATGCGAACGCGCGAGCCGGTAAACAACATGACGACTTCCTTATTTTTCCTGGTGTGGGGGCTGGCGACGGCCCTGGCGCTACCCTTGCTGCTGCCGCTGCGGACGCGTGGCGTCGGCGGCGTGCAGGCGTTCACAATCGCCAACGGCCTGGCGGTGCTGTCGATGCTGGCTTACGCGTCGTCCGAAATCATGCCGCCCGGCGCCTATGTGATGGTGTCCAACGCCGCCTGGCTGGCGTCCGTAAGCCTGGTGTACGTGGGCGTGCGGCAGTTCTTCGGCCTGCGGCCGCAGGGCGCGCGCGTGGGCCTGGCGGCGGCGCTGTGTATCGTGGCGATGGCGGCCATGCTGTACCGGCAGGACTACCTGGTGGGCCGCATGGTGGTGTTCTCCACCTTCACCTGTGTGCTGATGCTCGCCACGGGCGGCGTGGTGTATCGCCAGCGCAAGCAGATCCAGACCCCCGGGGTGGTGCTCTACGTGCTGCTGGCGATGACCGGCCTGGCGCTGCTGCATGCCCTGCGCGTGGCGGTGTATGGCAGTGGGTGGGTGCCGGTGTCGTCGCTGCTGGATCCGGCGCCCTGGGGCCTGTTCTTCATCGTCTGTGGGTCGGTGACGGTGCCGGCGCTGTTCCTGGCCTTGCTGTTGCTGATCCAGACCGCGCTGTCGGAAAGAATGCAGGCGGCGCTGACCTTCGACAGCCTGACGGGCGCCTATTCCCGCCGCAGCATCCTCGACGAGCTGGAGCATGAACTGCTGCGTTGCGAGCGCGGCGACGGCCGGCTGGCGGTGCTGGTGCTGGACATCGACCACTTCAAGTCGATCAACGACCGTCACGGCCATGCGACCGGCGACGCCGCCCTGCGGCATTTTGCGCAGGCGGTGCCCAAGGCCGTGCGCGCCAGCGACCGTTTCGGCCGCCTGGGCGGCGAGGAATTCGTGCTGCTGATGTACGGCTGCGACGCCGCCTATGCGCTAGTGCAGGCGCAGCGCGTCTGCGATGCCCTGCGCGATTCGCCGCTGTACCTGCAGGGGCAGGCGTTGCGCATGACCGTCAGCGGCGGCGTGGCGACATTCCAGCCAGGCGACACCGCCGACGGCATTCTGGCCCGCGCCGACCTGGCGTTGTACAAGGCCAAGGAGCTGGGCCGCGATCGCGTCGAGATGGCCTGGAGCGGACGCGCCACGGGCCGCCCGCAGGCGGCCCGGGAGCAGGGGGAGGAAGGCGCCGCGCGGGAAGGCGCCAGCCCCGAGGGGGGCGCGTTGGCCGCGGAGGGCTCCAACCTTACGGCTTGAGGTGCTCGGTGAAGAACTTTTCCATGGCCGCGTAGAACTCGAACTTGTTTTCGTCGTTGTGGAAGCCGTGGCCTTCGTTGTCCTTGACCATGTATTCCACCTCGACGCCGCGGGCCTTCAACGCCTTGACCATCTGGTCGCTCTCGTCCTTGTTGACGCGCGGGTCCTTGGCGCCCTGGGCGATGAACAGCGGCGTCTTGATCTTGTCGGCGTGCAGGGCCGGCGAGGTGGCGGCCAGGCGGTCCTTGTCGCGCACCGGGTCGCCGACCATGTCCTGCATCTTGTCGAGCATCGGCTTCCAGTAGGGCGGAATCGACTTCATGAACGTGAACAGGTTGGACACGCCGACGTAGTCGACGGCGGCCGCGTACAGGTCGGGTGTGAAGGTCACGCCGGCCAGCGTCGCGTAGCCGCCGTAACTGGCGCCGTAGATGCCGATGCGCTTGGGATCGGCGATGCCCTGCTTGACCAGCCATTGGACGCCATCGGTGATGTCGTCCTGCATCTTCAGGCCCCATTGGCCGAAACTGGCTTCCCAGAAGGCGCGGCCATAGCCGGTGGAGCCGCGGAAGTTCATCTGCAGCACGCAGAAACCGCGGTTGGCCAGGAACTGCACCTCGGGGTTGTAGCCCCAGCCGTCGCGCGCCCACGGGCCGCCGTGCGGGTTGACGATGCATGGCAGGTTCTTGGGGTCGCGCCCGGCCGGCAGCGTCAGGTAGCCATGGATGGTGAGGCCGTCGCGGCTCTGGTAGCTGATGGGCTGCACCCGCGACATGTCGGCCTCGGGGATGGCCGGGTTGATGTCGGCCAGCTTGCTGAGGGTGTCGGCGCGGGCGTCGTAGATGTAGCGCGAGCCGGGCGTGCGGTCGTTGTAGGCGGCGACGATGAACTTGTCTTCGTCGCGGTTGGCGCCCTGGATGGCGAACTGGTAGCCCTCGAGCTGGGCTGACAGTTTCTTGAACAGGGTTTCGGTCTCGGCGTCGAAGAACTTGTACTGCGGCTTGTCGGTCTGGTAGGAGGCCACCGTCAGCACGCGGCGCTTGCGCGAGAAACCGGCCGCGTCCAGGTCGACCGTGTCCGGGGTGAAGATCTCGTCTTCCTTGTCGGGGCTGGCCGGGTCGATCACCACCAGCGCGAGCTTGTCGCGGCCGCGGTTGGACAGAGCGTAGAACTTCTTGTCGTCGAAGGTGAAGAAAGCCGGGCTGACGCTGGTGCGGTAGTCGGTGGTGAACAGCGGGCGGAACTCCGAGGCCTCGTTGTCGCGGTAGAGCAGGGTGGTGTTCAGGCCGTCGCTGGTGACGGCCGCGCGCACCTTGCCGGCGTGGTCGGTCTGCCAGCCGACGATATTGCCGGGGTTCTGCGCCACCAGCACGCCGGCGCCGGTGTGCACGTTGACGCGGTAGACGTCGAACACCTGCGGATCGCGCTGGTTGTGACTGATCAGGATGTGGTCGGGGTCGTCTTCGAGGTCGTCCTCGATGCTGGCGCGCACGCCGTCGTAGGGGGTCAGGTCGGTGACCTTGCCGGTCTTGGCGTCCACCGCCAGGACGTGGAAGTTCTCGTCGCCGCCGAAGTCCTTCTGGTACAGCACCACGTCGGGGCCTTTCCAGAAGAAGTTGCTGATGTCGCGGGCCGACTCGCTGGTCAGCTTGCGCGGTTCGCCCACCGGCTTGCTGCCTTCCAGTGCCTGGACGTAGATGTTCATGCGCGGCGGCTTGCCGTCGACGCTGGTGGGCTGCATGAAGCCCAGGGTCTTGCCGTCGTCGGCCAGGCGGAAGAAGCCGCGTTCCGGATTGCGGAAAAAGTCTTTCAGGGGGTAGGCCCGGGGCGGCTGCGCGGCGGCGCTGGCGCCCAGGGAGGCGCCGACGATACCGGCGGCCAGGATGGTGTGTTTCATGAATGAGAGCAAGGCATACCTCCGACGATTCCACCCGGCCGCGGGCGCCGCCGGACTACTGATCGATAATGCCATAGCCTCGGCCGGGGTGTCGAACCGCCCCGGCCACTTATGCCGGTGGCCGGTTTGCGGGATAATCGCGGCTATCAATCTGGAGAAACACATGGTTCGGAATCTGGTCGTGGCGTCGGCGCTGGCCCTGGGGCTGGCGGGCTGCTCGCTGGGCATTTCGCAGGATGGCTCGTCGCCGCACAGCGAGTTCAAGGCGCCCGTTGCCTTCAAGGACGCCTATGCCACCACGGTGCGCCAGGCCAACGCCTGCCTGCGCAGCACCGACAACGCCTATCGCGTGGTCTCGAGCCTGGACGAGGGCGCCCAGTCCGCCGTGGTGCGGGTGCTGGCCCCGTACAGCGACAATGAAATGACGCGGGTCGACCTGAAGGCCGCCGGTCCCAAGACCACCGAAACCCGCATCGTGATGTGGGGCAAGGGCACCTGGGACGCCGCGGCGATGCGCGCCATGCAGGACGCGATCTACTACGGCATGAGCTCGTGCGCCAGCTACATGCCGCTGGATCCGCGGCCGCCGGTCAAGCCGTCGCGCGACCTGCCGAAGTAACGCGGCGGGCGGCGGCCCGATCGCGGCGGCCGCGGTCAGGCCGCCGCCCGGCCTGGCGCCAATCAGAATGCGTGGCGGATATTCGCGTTGATCGCCTTGTCGGTGTTGTATCTGCCGAAGGCGGAACGTTCCATGCTCAAGCTGAGGCGGGTGCCGCCCCTGATCCTGGCGTTCACTCCCAACTCCATCAACATCCTGCCATCCTTGCCGTGGCTGGCGTGGATCTGCCCCAGATCGTCGCGCAACGACGTCGCGCCGGGGGCGCGCAGGTCAAATTGGTAACTCAGGGCGGCCAGCGAGGTCAGTTGCCACGCCGTGCCCTCGAAGGACTTGCCGGCCGCCAAACCCACGCGCCCGATCAGGGGGGTGAAGCGTCCCTGCCGTACGCTGACGTTGGCGCCGTGGTATTGCCAATCGAACCGATGGCCGGGCACCGTGCCGTACACCAGCTCGACCTGGGGTTCGACGAACGCGCGGTCGACCAGGGTGATGCGCCGTCCGGCTTCCGCGCCCAGATACCAGGAATGCCCGCCGTAATCCTGCGCCGCCAGGCCCATGGCCGGCATCCCATAGTGGTTGCGGTTGAGCACGTATTTGCCGATCACGTCGACATACCATCCGGCATCGAACAGGGCGGAGGCATAAAGACCGCCGCCCGAGGATCGGGTCTTGCCCGAGAAGGCCCGGCCGTTATGGCGGTTGTCGGTGAATGTCATGGTGGCGCCGGCGTAGACGTCGGCCCCGGCAAAAGCGAACTTCCGGTCGGCGCCGAGTTGCAAATGGGTATAGCGGCTCGTGGATCCCCCGCGCGCCGAGCTGCCTGAGCCGTTCATCAGGCGCGCCCAGCCGCCGGCATTGCCCTGGGCGTGACGCAGATCCCCCATGCGCCGGTTGAGGTTGTTCACTTCGGTCAGGAAGTTCTGGCGGCCGACGTCCGTCAGTCCCGTGCCGCCCTGGAGCGCGGCTTCGTCCCGCTTCAGCGCGAAGCCTTGCAACACCCATTGTGTCGCGGTGTCGGTGGCGACGACTGCGACTTGCGGGGTGAGGCGATGAAAGCCGAGTTCGCGCGTGGGCGTGTCCAGGGTGAAAACGTCGCCACGGGTGCCGGGCGGGGCTGTCACCAGGGGCGTGGGCGAGGGGGTGAGGCTGGCCGGCGACCGGGCCAGCAGGACGTGCAGCGCATTGTTCCGGCCGGCCAGGGACTGCCTGACCGTGATGCGGTCGGCGGACAGCCCGTCGGTCCGCATGAACACTTGGCTGTCGTCCATGGTCAGGACGTCGACGTCCAGCGATCTGAAGTCGGACGCACCAGCGAGAGCCAGGTCGGCACGATCGAGCCGCAACGATTTCGCCGACGACGTGGACCTCACCTGCCAGGACAGGTCTTGCATGGTCACGTCGGACGCGGGCGCGGCGATGTCGCCGAGGTAAGCGGCGCGCGGCGCGGTCGGGCCGACGGATTCGCCACCGCCAAGGCGGATGTGCGCGGCATCGTCGGACACAATATTGCCGGCAAGGCGGGTGCCGGCTTCCGCCTCGAGGCTGGCATCCGGACCATTCAGTCTCCAGGATTCGGCCGAGTAGGTCGTTGCGGGAAGGGCGGGGACCGCCGCCGCCCGCATCGACAGGATGGCGCGGGCCCCCACGCGCACTTCGCCATCCGAGGCGAGGCCGGCATGGCTTGTCACCCTGGCGTCCTCGCGCAGGTTCAGCAGCGAGCGGGTGAATACGCTGTGGCGGTCGAGCACCGCGTGGGGGGAAGAGACATGCGTTTCGCTATCGGCGCTGTCGATGCCCCCGTTGAAGCGCTCCGCGATGTGCAGGGTGGAGTGGTTCGCCAGGGTCACCCCTCCCTCGAATCTGCTTGTCCCGGCGTCTGTGCCAGCCCTCGATTCGCCGGCGGCCGGCGCCGTATTGATGGCGGTGCCGTCGTTCAGGTCGATGAAGACAGAGGCGCTGCCCAGGGTGACGATGGAATTATCGGCGAGGATATCGGTGGCGAGCACGGCGTTGCGGCCGAGATGGAGGCGCGCGTTGCGCAGTTGCAGCGATGCCATGCGGAAGTGGCGCGTTTCCCAGTCGGGCTGAGCGAAGGAGACGGGGCGGGTCCGCAGCGAGTCATCGCCCATGGACTTGAGCTTGTCCGCGACGGCGGCGGTATTGGCGGCGTGGACAAGCGGGTGCCCTTGCAGGTACAGCAGGCCGTTCTGCTGGATGAACGCGCCAGTGCTGTCGATACCTCCGTCGATGGCGAAGCGGCCCTGCGGCGTGGCGGTGTTGGCGATGTCGAGATTGCCGGTGAAATGGCCGTGCCAGAGGGTCGTGGCATTGGCGCCGCCGGGTGGGTCGAAGGCCAGGTTCACGGTGGCGGGGGAACCGCTATTGGTGAGCACGGCGCCGGCGTCGGCGCCGTTCAATCGATGGAAGGTGAGATCGTTGCCGTTGATGTCGAGCTTGCCCCCACGGAATCCCCACTGGATGTTGTCCGGATCGATCTGGCGGCTGTCGGCCAGCACCAGGGTTGGGCGGCCGCTGACGATGCGGACCGCCGCGAAGGCCTGAACCCGGTCGCTGGCATCGGCGCGTTGCGCCAGGATGACGGTGCCATCGCCAATGTTCAACGTGCCCGGGTTGATCCCTGAAGCGCTGATCTTCAGTGTGCCGGCGCCCAGCTTGTGCAGGCTGTCGGCCTCCACGCCGTTGACCTGCCAGTCGACGAACGCTTCCGCGTTCACCGTGATGCCGCCGCCTCGCCAGGTCTGGGTATCCGTGGGCCTGACGGCGTAGCGGCCGTCGAATGTGAGGGCGCCGGCGCCTTGGTCGACCGTGCTTTCCAGCGTGACGATGCCGCCGCCGCGAAAGGCCAGATCCTTGCCGTGATCCAGCGCGGCGGCCTGATTCGCCCCGAACCTGCCATGCATGGTCCAGGCGTTCTCCGCCTGGCTCAATGCGCCGGTTCCGCTGGCCCTGTCGTAGGTCCAATGAATCTCGTCATCGGGCCTTTGGGTGACCACCGGCGCATCGGTCTTGCCGTCGATGACATCCATGACGTCCGGGACCGGAATCACATTGAACGCGCTGAGCGTCGCGGCCTCGCCAGACCAGCCGGTCTGCACCGCTACCAGGGTCCACCGCCCGCGTTGCGCGTCCCAGGCAAACAGCGGAGAGCCGCTGTCACCGGGCCCGCCGTATGAGGCCATTGGACCCTGCTTGGGCGAGTAGGTGGCGCCCGGCAGCGCCCTCAGGAACCAGTAGGAATCCTCGGGCGATCCCACCGTGCCGCCGGTCAGGTAGGCGTAGCCGCCCGCGATGCGTGTGCGCACGCCGGCCCGGTCCTGGACCCGCTGCACGCCGGAGCCGACCCGGTAGAACACCGGGAAGCGGGACAGGTCAGTATAGGTTCCGGCGGCATCGCCGGCGTCGGTCATGGCGATGGGCGACACTTCGGTCACGACCTTGTTCAGGCGCGGGGAATGGAAGTCCTCCCAACGGTGGTTGTTGCGGTTGACCAGGGTATAGCGGGTATCACCGCGATAGCCAAAGGCCACGCCGGCGTAGCCGCCGTTGTGTTTGACGCTGACGACGTATTGCGGCGCCACCAGCGTTGCGATGCCCGAGGTGTCGGCCACGCTGAAATCGATCATGGGCGCGCGGTCCAGGATCGCGTAGGGCGCTCCGGCCTTGTCATGCAGCGGGATGCCCTGCGCGCCGGGCCGGAACTCCCCTTTGTTCTCCGCGAAGTCGCGATAGGTCTGGTAAGGCAGATCCGTGCCGACCATGGCGGCCTGCAACGGCGCCGCTGCCAGCAGACCCGCCAGGATCGACAGCCCGTGGCAGATCGGCCGGAAGGTCAGGCGGGGCGCGCCATGGCGGCCCGGCTTGTTGCGTGGATCAGGTCTTGCCGGGCTGGCCGGGAGGGAGGGGAGGGCGTTGCGGCCAGGTGACAGAGATTTCCAGCCCATGCGGCGCTTTCAACACGATAAGCGAAAGCGCCCATTGTCATGGATCAGGGTCCGAACCCAGGTCTGATAATGGGATGCCGCAGGGCCCGCGCCCGACCGACCGGCCGACCGGCCGACCGGCCAACCTTTCCGCCTCAAAACTGATAGCGCACGCCCACCTGGCCGCTGTAGTCGTGTTTCAGTTTGCCGGCAAAGCTGCTTTCCACCTGGCTATAGAAACGCCAGTTGGGCGACAGCCTGGCATTGAGCGATACATTGACCAGATAGCGGCTGTCGTCAGCCATCGGTGTGCGCAGCATATCTCCTCGGACGCTGTTGTTCAGGACATCGACGCTGCCGCCGCGCCGCAGATTCTGAAGCCGGAACAGCCCGGCTGAAAGCGTCAGTCCGCGTTGTTCGTCCGACTGGAAATTCAGCCCGGCGGCGGCGCCGATCTTGGCATAGACCGGCGTGCTGGCATTGACCCGTACGTCGACGGTGCTCTTGTCGCCATGCAGCGTGTAGCCGCTCGTATAGCCCGTGACCACTTCCACTGACGGTTCAATGAAGGCGCGATCATTGAACAGGTTCATCCGCCATCCCGCTTGCACGCTGGCCAGCACCGAATTCGAGTGCGCGCCATGCCCTTCGATGCGAAGATTGGCGGGCATGTGGTAGGTATGGTTGGTCCTCAGGTACTTGGCGATGAAGTCGACGAAGGGGCCGTCCTCGTTGATCAAGGCATAGTAGACACCGATGCCGCCGGTGGTGTGCTTTTCCGACAGGCCCGCATCGCCATGCCCCGAGCCTTGGGTATAGCTTCCCATGACGCCGTACAACTGCATGCCATCCTTGCGGTCCACGCCCAACTGCAGCGTATCGTGCTTCAGGCGCACTTGCTGATAATCGGCCTGTCCATGGCTGGTCTTGATCCATAGTCCGGCTGCTTCGTGCAATTGACGCACGTCGCCCAGGCGTTTGTTGAGCTGGTTGGTTTCCAGCACGAACGCGATCTTCGGCAGGCTGGCCAACGCGGCGGTGCGGTTGATTTGCTGGCGTACCGCGTTGATCTGGTTGACGATGTCGTCGTCCGCGGCGATGCCGGCTTGGCGCAAGCGGCCGATGATCTCGTCGCGCGACCGCAGGATGCCCAGTTCGGACAGCCTCAATGAATACGGCGTGAACAGCGACAGTCCCCCGGCGTGTGGCCTGTGGGTTTGGACTGGCGGGTCAGCGGGTTTTTCGACTGGCGGTTCCGCCGGTTTTTCGGCGGGCGGGTCCGCGGGCTTTTCGACTGGCGGCTCCGCCGGTTTTTCGGCGGGCGGGTCAGCGGGCTTTTCGACTGGCGGCTCCGCCGGTTTTTCGGCGGGCGGGTCGACGGGCTTTTCGACCGGCGGCTCCGCCGGTTTTTCGGCAGAATCGCCCTCGTCAGGCGTGGCCGCATCAGGCGCGTCGTCGGGGGGCGGCGTCTGGTCGGGCGTGACGACCGGTTCGACCGTCCTGTACGTCAATTGCCATCTTTTCTCCGTGTCGGTGCTGACGATCTCAAGGTTGGGCACGTAGAGCGTGAGTCCCTGCGTGACGGGACCCGACTTGAAGTAGCTGTCCAACGTGGCCGCGGGCGCTGTCGCCAACAGCAAGACACCGCTGTCGTCGGCGGGGACCGGATCGTGCACGAGGAGAGTAAGGTCCAGTCGGTTGTCGTCGCCCTGCGCCAAGGAGGCGATATGGATACTGTCGCTTTCGTGGGTCTGCGGCCTGGCGGTCATGGCGAAGCGCACGCCGCTGGCAATCAGCGTGTCGACCCGCAGTGCATGCGGGGTCCATGCCGGTCCGGGTTGCGACAACTCCACCCTTTCCGCCGTCGGCAGGTGCAACAAGTCGAACTCGCGATTCTCCGTCAGCTTCCACGGCGCTTCGTCGCTCATGCTGATGAGCCACCATTGCCGTTGATCGGCCGCATGGCTGACCGCCAGGCCGCTGCGCCAGGGATCGCTTGACGCAGGGGTGTCGGAGGCATCGCTCTTGACGAAGTACTTTTCCGGCGCAAAGCGATCCGCGGGCGTGGCGGCGGGTGCGCTGAACACCAGGGTTTCCCTGGCTTGTGCCGGACCGCTGGCTTGCGCCTGGCCGGAATAGGCGGCCCGCAAGCGGTTGCCGCTGCCCTCGAGCAGCGCGGTGACGGTCATTTCGTCATGGGCGCCGCTATAGGGATCCACGCGAAAGACAAAGACACTGTCGGATGCGGCAAGCGTGTCGACCGTCAGGGCATGAGGCGGATTCGCGGGCGTGGCCTCGATCAGGCCCATGGCCAACGCCTTGGCGGAATTCGCCTGCGGCGGGAAATCGCGGTCGAGCAGGCGGCTGTCACCGAAACTCAGTAGCGCGTTGCTTGCCTGTAGCCGATTCAAGGCCGAGTCCCCGGTGATGAACCAGTGGCCGTCATCGTGGATCCGCATGCCCGCCTGGTTGGCGCTGACAGCGCCAGCGTAGACCGCGGCAGCGGTGGACTCGGACGTGATGGCGGCATCGCCGCCGCCCAGGTTGATGCTGGCGTCGTCATCCGCGACGATGTCGCCAAACAGGCGGGTGCCCGCGCCGGCGTCGAGGGCGCCATGGGCGCCTTGCAATCGCCAAGCGGCGGCGCTGTAGGTGGTCCACGACGCGGCATCTTGCGGCGCTGCCTGCATTGACAGGAGTGCGTCCGAGCCAACCTGCACGTCGCCGTCGGAATGGAGGGCGGCGCGGCTCGTCAGCCTGGCGTCGTCGGCCAGCTCCAGCAAGGAGCGGGTGAACTCGCTGGGCTGCGTCAGCTCGGCCTGGGTCGAGGCCACGCGGATGGCGCTGTCGACGCTGTCGATGCCGCCAATGAACGAGTGGTTGATGCTGAGCGTGGATCCGTCCGTCAGGTGCACCCTGCCTTCGAAACGGCTTTGGTCAGCCGGGGCGAGCGCCTTCGACTTGCCCAGTACGGGCCGGGTCTGCACGCCGTTGCCGTCTTCGAGATCGATGTAGAGTTCGTCACTGCCCAAGGTCACGTTGGCGTTCTGCGCCAGGATGTTTGCGGCGAGCGTGGCATTTCTCCCAAGGTGCAGCCCCGCGTCCTTCAGGACGAGGGATTCCATCGTGAAATGCCGCGTTTCCCAGTCGTCCTGGTCGAAGGAGACGGGTTGGGTCAACAGTGAGTCGTCCCCCATCTTGCTGAGCTTGGCGACGATCGGCTTCTGGTTGACGGCATGGATGACGGGATGGCCCTGCAGGAAGAGTTGTCCATTGGTCTGGTGCAGGGCGCCGGCGATCCGGGTGCCGCCGTCGATCGCGAAATCGTTCTTCGTGCCCGCTTCGACGCGGTTCACCACGTTCAGATTGCCAGTGAAATGGCCGTGCCAGATATTGGCGATGGCAGCGGTGGCCGTTGCCTCGGTATCGGTTGCCGCGGTATCGGTTGCAACGGTATCCGTGCGATTGAAGTCAAGGTTGAGCGTCGCCTGCGCGCCGCGGTTCGTCAGGATCGCGCCCTTGTCGGCGCCGTTGAGACGGTGAGCGGTGATATCGTTGCCGTTGACATCGAGCTGGCCGCCGCGATAGCCCCAGTTGATGTTGTCGGGGTCGACCTGCCCGGCATCGCCAAGAACGACGGTCGGACGGCCGCTGGCGATATGGATTGCATCGAAGGCCTGGACCCGCCCTTCGGCATCGGCGCGTTGCGCCAGAATGACGGTGCCGTCGCCGACGCTCAGTTTCCCGGGATTCATCCCCACGCCATTGATCCGCAGCGTGCCGGTTCCGAGTTTGTGCAGGCTGTCGGCGGGCACGCCGTTGATGCCCCAATCGACGACGTGATTGTCGTTGACGAAAATGCCGGCGCCCATCCAGGTCTGGCTATCGACGGGCTTGACGGTGTAGTCGTCATCGAAGGTCAGCGAGCCGGCGCCCTGGTCCACCGAGTTCTGCAGGATCACGGTGCCACCGCCGCTGAAGATCAGGTCCTTGCCGTGGTCGAGCGCCGCCGTGATGGTGGCGCCATGCTTGCCATGCATCGCCCATGCATTGTCTGCCTGCGTCAGGCTGCCGGTGCCCTGGGCGGCGTCATAGGACCAGAGGATGTCGCCCAGGGTGGGTTGGGTGACGACGGGGGCATCGCGGTTCTTTGCCATGACGGCGTTGAACTCGTCGACGAGGATGACCACGAACGAATTGGCGGCTCCCTGGGGCTCGCTGTACGTTCTGGTGACAGCGACCAGCACCCATCTGTTCTCCTTGGCGTCCCAGGCGAATAGCGGGGAGCCGCTGTCTCCGGGGGCCCCGTATGACGCCATCGGGCCTTGAGCGGGGTTGTAGGTGTTGCCGGGGCTCGACACAATACTCCAATCGGAAATACTGGGCGAACCAATCGTCCCGCCGGTCCGATACTGGTAGGCGCCCTGGAGATTCGTCAGCGTGCCGTCCCGGTTCTTGACATACTGGTACCCCGTCCCTACCCGGTAGAACACCGGAAAGCGATTCTTGTTCTGGTAGGTGCCCTGCGCGGTGCCGGCGGCTGTCAGGGGCATCGGCGCCACTTCGGTCACGATCTTGACCAGCCGGGGACTATGGAAATCGCGTGCGTAATCGTCATTATTGCGGTTTGCGAATCGATAGAGCGTATCGTCCGCATAACCGAAGTTGACGCTGCCGTAAGCGGTATTGTGCTTGACGCTGACGATGTACTGCGGCGATGCCAGCGTCGCGATGGCCTTGCGGTCGACGCCGCTGAAATCGATCATGGGCGCGCGATCCAGGACGGCATAAGGAACGCCGGTCTTGTCGTACAGGGTGATATTTGTCGCCCCGGGCTGGAATGCGCCCTTGTTCTCGCTGAAATCGCGATAGGTCTGGTAGGGGAGATCGGTGCCGACGATGGATGCGTGAAGCGGGAGGGAGCCCAACATGCTGGCCAGGATCGACACGCCGCACAGCGCAAGCGCTTTTCGCTGGCGCCTTGAACGGCCGGTCTTTTTCACGCCGCGCCGAATCTCGGCGACCGGAACGACTTGTTGCCTGGCGTTTTTCTTCAGTGCGTAGATCTTGTTCATACTGCTTTCCGGTTATTGCGCCTCTCCTGGGCGCGGACGCGAGGAAAAATGGGCGCACGCGCTCGCCCCGGCGCCGTTGAGCGTCGGGAGTGTTGAAGCGGATTGCGGAGGTTGGGGATGCGCGGGCGCCGGCAAGGGCGCAGACGTCAGCCCGGCTTGGCCGGCATCGCTCGGAGTTGCCCTTCGCGCGGGGGCGTCACGGGGCAGGGGCGTGGGCCGCCCGCATGGGACGGGGTGCGCCTACCCGGGGCGGGAGGTGCCGCGGCGGCGGCGAGTGGCGGGTGTGTCCAATCCATGGGACGCTGTCAATGAGGCTTGATGAAGAGTCCTCATTGTCGGGGAATAGCGTCCCACCGCGGGTCTGATAATGTGGCGCGCGAGTCCTATATTGTTGCTGCTCGCTTGTTCGGCCAGTCGCCCGCCCCAGGGGGCGGGGCGAGGAATGATTTTGCATGCCCGCGTCTCAGAAGGCGTAGCGCATGTTCGCGTTGACCGCCTTGTCGACGTTGTACTTGCCGAAGGCGGAGCGTTCGAAGCCCAGGCTGAGCCGGGTGTGTTTCCTGATCCTGGCGTTCACGCCAAGCTCCATCAGCATCCGGCCATCCTTGCCGTGGCTGACGCGGGTTTCGCCGGCATCGTCACGCAATACTGTCACGCCGGGGGCGCGCAGGTCGTATTGGTAGCTGAGCCCCGCGAACGAGGTCAGTTCCCAGTGCGCGCCCTGGAACGTCTTGCCGGCCGCCACGCCGACGCGCCCGATCAACGGGTTGTCCCGCCCATGCCGCACGCTGACGTTGGACGCGTTGTGCTGCCAGTCGAAGCGGTGGCCGGGCACTGCGCCGTACACCAGTTCGACCTGGGGTTCGACGTACATGCCCTTGGCGACGGCGAGGCGCCATCCGGTTTCGGCGCCGAGATACCAGGAATGCGAGCTGCGCTCCTGACGCGACAGGCCCATCGCCGGCATGGCGTAGCGGTCGAGGTTGCGCAGGTATTTGCCGATCACGTCGATATACAGCCCGGAGCGGAACAGGGTCGAGGCGTAGAGGCCGCCGCCGGTGGATCGGGTCTGGCCGGAGAAGGCGTCGCCGCTGTAGCGGTTGTCGGTGTGGGTCAAGGTGGCGCCGGCGAAGACGCTGGCCCCGCTGAACGTGAATTTGCGGTCGGCGCCGATCTGCAGAAGCGTATAGCGGTTCGAATAGCCGGTCCGGGCCGAACCGGAATCGCTCATCACGCGGGCCCAGCCGCCGGTCTCGCCAGGGGCGTCGCGCAGGTCCCCCATGCGGCGGTTCAGGTGATTCACTTCGGTCAGGAAATTGCGATAGTGGACGTCCATGAAGTTGCGGCCGTTGTCGACGTTTTTTTCGACCCGCCGCCTGTCGACGCCTTGCAGCACCCATTGCGTGGCGGTGTCGGTCTCGACGACGCCCACCAGCGGGATCAGGCGATGGAAGGCGAACTCCCGCTCGGGCGCGCTGATGGTGAAGACGTCGTTGCGGGAGCCCTTGGGCGCGGCGACCAGGACGACGGGCGCGGCGGGATTGGCCGAGGAGCGGGTCAGGGCGGGAGCCAGCGAGGGGGCCAGCCGGACATGCAGCGCGTTGTTCTGGCCGGTCAGGGACTGCGATACCGTGATGCGGTCGGCGGACTGGCCGTCGGTGGCCATGAACACCCGACTGTCGTCCAGGGCAAGCGAATCGACGCTGAGGGATGTGAAGCCAGGTCCGCTGGCCATATCCACCTGGACGCGGTCGAGCTGCGCCGATTTTGCCGACGATGCCGACTTCACCTGCCAGAACAGGTTTCGCATGGCCACGTCGGAGGCCGGCGCCGCGATGTCACCGGCATAGGCCGCGCGCGGCCCGTCCTGGGCGGCGGGTTCGCTGCCGCCCAGGTCGATGTGCGCGGCGTGGCTGGACAGAATGTCGCCGAACAGGCGGGTACGGGACCCGGTATCGAGGCGGCTGTCGTGGCCGGTCAGGGCCCAGGATGCGGCCGAGTAGGTCGTCCAGGGCGCATCGGCGGCGGCCGCGGCCAGCATCGACAGCGCGGCAGCGGTTTCCACTTGCACCACGCCATCGGAAATGATGCCGGCATGGCTGGTCACCCTGGCGTTGTCCTGCAGGCGCACCCGGGAACCGGCGAACCGGCTGGGGCGGTCCAGCACCGTGTGGGCCGAAGCGATGTACGTTTCGCTGTCGCTGCCATCGATGCCGCCGCTGAAGTAATCCGCGATGTGGAGCGTGGAGTGGTTCGCCAGCGTCACCCGCCCCTTGAACCGGCTGCGATCCGCATCGTCGCCGGCCTTCGATTCACCGGCAGTCGGCGTGGTCTTGATGCCATTGCCGTCGTTCAGGTCGATGTACACGAAGCTGCTGCCGAGGGTGACGGAGGAGCGGTCGGCATGGATATCGGTGGCGAGGTCGGCATTCCGGCCAAGATGGAAGTCCGCGTCCCGCAGTTCGAGCGACGCCATGCGGAACCGGCGTGTCTGCCAGTCGGGTTGCGTTAAGGACACGGGTTGGGTCAACACCGAATCATCGCCCGTGGCCTTGAGCTTGTTCGCGATGGCGACCGTGCTGGCGGCATGGGTGACCGGGTGTCCCTGCAGGTAAAGCTGGCCGTTGTGCTGGACGACCGTCCCGGTGGTGTCGATACCGCCATCGATGGCGAAGCTGTCTTGGGCGCTCGCATCGACGGTATTGGCGATGTTGATGTTGCCGGCGAAATGGCCATGCCACATGGTGGCGGCGTGGGTGACGCCGGGCCGGCTGAAGTCCAGGTTCACGGTGGCCAGCGGGCCGCTGTTGGCGAGGATGGCGCCTTCGTCGGCGCCGTTCAATTGATGGAAGACGAGGTCGTTGCCGTTGATGTCGAGCTTGCCCCCGCGGTAACCCCAACTGATGTTGTCGGGATCGATTTGCCGGCCGTCGGTCAGCACCAGGGTGGGGCGACCGCTGACGATGCGGGCGGCGCTGAACGCTTGCTGCGTTCCGGCCGCATCCGCCTGTTGCGCCAGGATGACCGTGCCGTCGCCGACATTCAACTTGCCGGGGTTGGCCCCGGTGGCGGCGATCCTGAGGGTGCCGGCGCCCAGCTTGTGGAGGCTGTCCGCCTCGACGCCGTTGACTTGCCAGTTGACCGTGCTGCCTTCGTTCACGACGATGCCGCCGCCCCGCCAGGTCTGGATATCGGCGGGCTTGACGGTGTAGTCGCCGTCGAAGGTGAGCGCGCCGGCCCCCTGGTCCACCGGCTGCGCCAGGACGATAGTGCCGCCGCCCTGAAACGTCACGTCCTGGCCGTTGTCCAGGGCGTCGGGGCCGGCGGCGTCGAGCCGGCCGCGCACGTCCCACGAGGCCGGGCCCTGGGTCAGCGCGCCGGCGCCGGTGGCCTCGTCGTGGGTCCAGAGGAGGTCGCCATCGGCGGGGGCCGTGATGACGGGCGCCGCGGTCCGCTGCTGCATGACGTCGAGGATGTCTTCGAGGGGGATCACCGTATGGTGGGTGGTGATTCCGGTTATCTCGGTATAGCCGCTCAACACGCCCAGCACGACCCATTTGCCGTCGCGGGCGTCCCAGGCGAAGAGCGGCGATCCGCTATCGCCGGGCACGCCGTAGGACGCCATCGGTCCCTGGGCCGGGTCGTAGAGGTCGCCGGAATGGGAAAGGAATGTCCAGAACGAAAAAAAAGGGCTTCCGACCGTGCCGCCCGTGCGGTAGAAGTAGGCGCGCTGGAGGTCGGTGATCTTGCCGGCCCGGTCCCGAAGGTATTGGTGGCCGGCCCCCACGCGATAGAAGACGGGAAAGCGGGTCTGGTCGCCATAGACGGGCAATCTGCCGGCGCGGGTCATGTCCAGGGGCGCTGCCTCGGTCACGATCTTGTTAAGCCTGGGCGTATGGAAATCGAGCCGCGCATGTTCGTTGCGGTTGACGATCGTGTAGGTGGTGTCGTCGCGATTGCCAAAGATCACGCGCCGATAGCCGCGGTTGTGCTTGACGCTGATGATGTGTCCGGGCGACACCAGGGTGGCGACGCCGGTCCGGTCCACGGAACCGAAATCGATCATGGGAGCGCGATTCAAGCTGGCATACGGCTTGCCCGCCTTGTCGTACAGCGGGATGTCCTGGGCGCCCGGCTGGAAGGCGCCCTTGTTTTCAGCGAAGTCGCGATAGGTCTGATAGGGGAGGTCGGTGCCGACGACGGAAGCATGGAGCGGCGTGGCGCCCAGCGCCGCCATCACGATCGACGCGCGGCCCAGGAACGGGCCGAGGCTGTCGCGGAAGCGGCCGCCGGGGGCCTTAGCGGTGACGTGGCGGATGCTGGGCGGCTTGTGTTTGCAATCCATGCGGCGCTTTCAATGAGGCATTCGGGAGCGCTCATTGTCATGGATTGGCGTCTCACGGCGAGTCCGATAATGTGGTGTCCGGACCCCGCCGCAGACCGGGCCGCCGCTTCAGTCGCCGCCGGGACGGCGGCGGATGATCTTGAAGGTGGCGGTGGCGCGCGCCACCAGTTCGCCGTCGGCGCGGCGGATGTCGCCCTCACAGAAGGCGATGGATCCGCCGCGGCGCAGGCAGCGCGCCTCGATCACCAGGTCGCCGGTGCCGGGCGACAGGAAGGTGGTGTTCATGTCGATGGTGGCCATGCCCTCGGTGGCATCGGCCGAACCACGCGCGGCCGCGCTCAGGGTGAAGTCCAGCACGCTCATCAGGGTGCCGCCGTGCACGTCGCCGCGGCTGTTGGTCAGGTCCTGGCGCCAGGGCAGCGAGGTGCGGGCGTAGGCCGGCGCGATGCTTTCGGGCACCAGGCCGATGAAGCTCATGAACGGGATGGCCAGGCCGAAATATTCGCCGGTGGCGGGGGTTGCGGTTGCAGTCATGGAGATGGGCACGCAGGGAAAGGGAACGACGGGAATTTGGCGGTCATAATATCCACTTTTACGCCGCCGGCCCGCGAGGATGCGGCGGCCATGGCCGTTTTTTTCGGTGACCGTACTTTTCGCGCCCGTGTGCGCGCCATGCGGTCGCCGATCCGTTTTCCGCCGACATGAGCGACGTCACCCGCAAGATCGTACATATCGACATGGACGCGTTCTACGCCTCCGTGGAACAGCGCGACAACCCCGAACTGCGCGGCCAGCCGGTGGTGGTGGCGTGGACCGGGCCGCGCTCGGTGGTGTGCGCGGCGTCCTACGAGGCGCGCCGCTTCGGCGTGCATTCGGCCATGTCGGCGGTGCGCGCGCAGCGGCTCTGTCCGCAGGCGGTCTACGTGCCGCCCGACTTCAACCGCTACCGCGAGGTCTCGCGCCAGATCCGCCAGATATTCGCCCGCCATACCGACCTGATCGAGCCGCTGTCGCTGGACGAAGCCTACCTGGACGTCACCGTCAACAAGCTGGGGCTGCCGTCGGCCACCGAGGTGGCGCAGGTGATCCGCCAGCAGATCCGCGCCGAGACCGGCCTGACCGCGTCGGCCGGGGTGGCGCCCAACAAGTTCCTGGCCAAGATCGCATCCGACTGGAACAAGCCGGACGGCCAGTTCGTGATCCGTCCGAACCGGGTGCTGGAATTCCTGCAGCCGCTGCCGGTGCGCAAGGTGCCGGGCGTGGGCAAGGTGACGCAGGCGCGCCTGGAGCAACTGGGCATCCAGACGGTGGGCGACCTCGCCACGCATGGGGTCCAGGAACTGGAACACTACTTTGGCCGCTACGGCCGCCGCCTGTATGAGCTGGCGCGCGGCATCGACGAGCGCGAGGTGCAGACCGACCAGCCGCTGCAGCAGGTGTCGGCCGAGACCACGTTTTCCGAAGACGTGCGGCTGGACGCGATCGGCGAGGCCCTGGACCGCATGGCCGAGAAGGTCTGGAGCCAGGCGCTGAAAAAAGGCGCGCTGGGCCGCACGGTGGTGCTCAAGCTCAAGACCGACCGTTTCCGCATCCTGACGCGCAGCCAGACCAGCCCGCATCCGCCGGCGTCGGCCGCCGAACTGGCGGCGCTGGCGCGGCTGCTGTGCGAGCGTGTCGACCTGCCGGCGCAGACGCTGTACCGGCTGGCCGGCGTGGGCATGAGCAATTTCGCCGACCCGCAGGAGCAGACGCGCCAGCCGGATCTGTTCGGCGGCGCGTTCTGAGGGGCGGGGGCAGCGCGCGCTGTCAGGCGGCGTCGAGTTCGCGCTTGATCGAGGCGTTCTTGATGGCCTTGCGGCAGCGGGCGACGTAGGCCGGGTCGTTGGCGCAGGCCAGTCCCAGTTCCAGCAGCAGCCAGTCGCGCAGCCGCGCGTCGCCGTGCTTGAGCCTGGGATCCATGGCATCGACGCGCGCGAACAGGGCGTCGAATTCCTGGCTATCGCGCGAGGCGCCGGCGCCTTTTTCTCGGACGCAGAAGGCGGGCACCAGGACACTCAGGCCGTCGCCGTTGTCGGGCGTGGCCAGATCGGGGTGTTGCGCCAGCGCGGCCCGCAGCGCGTCGTAGTCGCCGGCGTCGATGATCGGCTGCAGCGCATATTCGCGGCAGGCCGGGCCGATGCGCTTGTTGGCGCACAGATCGAGCGCGGCCTGCAGGCCGTCGCGGGCGCTGACGGCGGCCACCAGCCGACTCTTGATCGTATCGATCTCGTGGCGCTCGCTGCGCGTGTTGCACTGGGGCAGCAGCTTGAGCGCGGCGGCGGCGTCGCCATGGTCGGCCGCGTCGCGCAGCAGGATGCGGTAGCCCTGGTAGCGGTTGTCTTCCTCGCGGAAGATATGGGTGACGCGCAACTGCTGGATGTAGGGTTCGGCCGCGGCGGCGCGCGCCGCCTGGCTGGCGCCCGAGTGCAGGGCCAGTGCCAGCGCGTCTTCGATGATGTGCAGGGTGATGTGATTGAAGACGATGTCGTCGCGCAGCGGCGCGATGGCCTGCGCCATCGCGGCGGGCGCCAGGCAGGTGGCCTGGAACAGCAGGTACAGGCAGCGGGTGTAATCCAGCGTGCCATCGGCGTCGCCGGGGCGGCCATGGCTGCCGCGCCACAGGCCCAACGTCACTGGGCGCGGCTCGCGGTAGCCCAGCGCCGAGCCGCCGCCCGCGCCCCAGCCGTGGCCGTTGTCCGGCTCGGCGGCCAGGCGTTCGATCACGGGCGCGATGGCGTCCGACAGGCGGCGCAGGGCCGCCGGGTCGGCCCGCAGTGGATCGGACAGGGTGGCGTCATAGCGCGACTCGAAATGCTGCCGCGCCAGGTTGATCGCCGCCACGCAGTCGCCGATCGCCCCGCGCAGCGGCGGGGCCAGGGCGTCCAGCGTGTCGGCGGCGCCGGCCATGCTCAGGCGAGCCGGCCCTTGACCTGCTGCGACAACGCGGTCATGTCGGCGCGGCCGGCCAGCGACTGCTTGAGCAGCGCCATGACCTTGCCCATGGCCGGGGCGCCGGTGACGCCCTGCGCGGCCACTTCGGCCAGCGCGGCGTCGATGGCGGCAGACACTTCCTCGGGCGTGGCGGCCTGCGGCAGGAATTCCTGCAGCACGACCAGTTCGGCCTTTTCCTGCTCGGCGGTCTCGGTGCGGCCGGCCTGCTCGAACGCGGCGATGGATTCGCGGCGCTGCTTGACCTGCTTCTCGATGATGGCGGTGATCTCGGCGTCGGTCAGGTCGCGGCGTTCGTCGACTTCCTTCTGCTTGACGGCGGCCAGCAGGAAACGCAGGGTGGCGAGGCGCTCGACCGCCTTGGCGCGCATGGCGTCCTTGACGGCGTCGGAGAGGCGGGTCTTGAGCGTAGCGGTGCTCATGGGGGAACCTTTGTGGTGTTGCGTCAAAGACGCAGTGTAACCGTGGGGCGGTGATCCGTGGGGCGGCCCCGGCGGGCGCGGATTTTGCGCCTCCTTTTTAAACATGTATTATTAATGCATCTTTAAAAAGGATGGCCCAGGCGCCGTCCGCAGCGCAAGGAGCAGTCAATGTTGAGCCCGCAGATCCGCGTCCTGGTCAAGGCCACGGCCCCCGTCCTGAAAACCCATGGCGAGGCCCTGACGCGCCATTTCTACGCCCGCATGTTCCAGCACAATCCGGAACTCAAGCACATCTTCAACCAGGGGCACCAGGCGGGCGGCGAGCAGCAGCAGGCGTTGGCCGGCGCGGTCGCGGCCTACGCCGAGCATATCGACGACCCGTCGGTGCTGGCGCCGGTGGTGACGCGCATCGTCCACAAGCACGTCAGCCTGGGCATCCGGCCCGAGCACTACGCCATTGTCGGCAAGCACCTGCTGGCCTCGATCCGCGAAGTGCTGGGCGAGGCCGCCACCGATGAACTGGTCGACGCCTGGGCCGCCGCCTATGGCCAGTTGGCCGACATGCTGATCGCCGCCGAGGCGCGGTTGTACGCCGAGTCGGCCGCCAAACCGGGCGGCTGGACCGGCTGGCGCGCGTTCCGCGTGGTCGGCAAGCAGCCCGAAAGCGCCGAGATCACCTCGTTCTACCTGGCGCCGGCCGATGGCGGCGCGGTGCCGGCCTATCTCCCCGGTCAGTATGTGTCGGTGCGCGTCTACGTGCCGGAGCTGGGATTGATGCAGCCGCGTCAGTACAGCCTGTCGGACGCGCCGGGCCAGGACCGCCTGCGGATCTCGGTCAAGCGCGAAGCGGGCGGCGCGCACGGTCCGGCCGGACGCGTGTCCAATGCGCTGCACGACCGCCTGGAGGAAGGCGGCGTGCTGGACGTGGCGCCGCCGCAGGGAGACTTCCACCTGCGCGAGGACGGCGACGCGCCGGTGGTGCTGCTGAGCGGCGGGGTCGGGCTGACGCCCATGGTGTCGATCCTGAACCACTTGGTGGCCACCGGCGATGCGCGCCAGATCCGCTTTGTGCATGGCTGTCGCAACCAGGCGGTGCACGCCATGAAAGACCACGTCAACGACATCGCCGCGCGCCGCGGCAACGTGCGCAAGGCGGTGTTCTACGAGCAAGTCGGCGACGCCGACCGCCCGGGCCGCGACTACGACCATCATGGCCGGGTCGACCTGCGCGCCATCCGCGACGAGGCCATCGTGCCGGATGCCGATTACTACCTGTGCGGCCCGTCCGGTTTCATGCGGGCGCAGCGCGAAACGCTGCTGGCGCTGGGCGTGGCGCCGGACCGCATCCACGCCGAGGCCTTCGGCAGCGGCGGCGCGCCGGCCTGAGCGGTGTATCCTGGCGCCCATGCAACTGACCCGATTCACCGACTTCGGCCTGCGCGTGCTGATGTATCTGACGCAGTGCCGCGACCGGCCCGCGGCGGTCACCATTCCGGAGATCGCCACGCGCTTCGACCTGTCGCGCAACCACCTGGTCAAGGTGGTGCATTTCATGTCGCAGCGCGGCTGGGTCAGCACGGCGCGCGGCAAGGGCGGCGGCCTGGCGCTGGCGCGCCCGGCCGGCGAGTACCGGCTGGGCGACCTGGTGCGCGAACTGGAACAGCAGGGCCCGCTGATCGACTGCCGCGAGCCGCCCTGTGCGCTGGACGGCGCCTGCCGCCTGGCGGGGGTGCTGGCGCAGACCCTGCAGGCGTTCTACGACGCGCTCAATGGCTATACCCTGGCGGACCTGGTGCGCGATCCGACCGCCGCGGCCATCATCAGGCTGCATCGCGCCGCCTGACGGCGGCGCCGGCGGCTCGCCGGTGGCCGTGGGCGTGACGTTTGGCGGCGAGGCCGGGCCATGAGCGCCGTCCATGAGCCGCGGTTATGGGTGCTGGGGCTTTGGTGATTTGCGGTCATCCGTCCCCCGCTTCAGAATAAGACCGTCGCCATTTTCTTATCGGGATGCAGGCTATGCGGGTATGCGTGATCGGCGCCGGGGTCGTGGGCGTGACCTCGGCTTATTTCCTTGCCCGCCAGGGCCACGAGGTCGTGCTGGTCGACAGCCACGCCCATCCGGCCGAGGTTTCCAGCTACGCCAACGGCGGCCAGCTCAGCTACAGCTACGTCGCGCCGCTGGCCGGGCCGGGCGTGTTGCCGAGCGTGCCGGGCTGGCTGCTGCGCGAGGATTCGCCGCTGCGTTTCCGGCCGCGGCTGGACCCGCATCAGTGGCGCTGGTGCCTGCGCTTCGCGCTGGCCTGTCGCGCCTCGGTGGCGCGCGAGTCCACCGCGCAATTGCAGGCGCTGTCCTTTCTCAGCCGCGACGCCATGCATGCCTTGCTGGAACAGGAAAACCTGGAATTCGGCCATCTGCGCAACGGCAAGCTGATCGCCTACCGCAGCGCGGCCCTGCTGGACAAGGCGCGCGCGCTGGTCGCCTACCAGGCGGCCCACGGCGCCGAGCAGCAGGTGCTGGACGCCGCCCAGACGTTGCAGCGCGAGCCGGCGCTGGCCGGCATGGGCGCCAGCCTGGCCGGCGCCATCTACACCCCGAGCGAAGAGGCGGGCGACTGCCGCCAATTCACGCAGGCGCTGTTCGAGCGGCTGCAAGCGCTGCCCAACGTGCATTGCGCCATGTCCAATCCCGTCGCCGGCCTGCAGCGCGAGGGCAGGCGCATCGTCGCGGTGCACGCCCAGGACGGCGACATCGGCGCCGACGCGGTGGTGCTGGCCACGGGCATCGGCACGCGCGCCTTGCTGCGACCGCTGGGCCACGATGTGCCGCTGTATCCGCTCAAGGGCTACAGCCTGACCGTGCCGCTGGCGGACGACGATACCGTGGCGCCGCGCATCAGCGTCACCGACTACGAGCGCCGCATCGTCTATGCGCGGGTCGGCGGGGTACTGCGGATCGCGGCCATGGTGGACATCGGCAGCGCCAATGCCGACATCGATCCGGCCCGCATCGCGCTGCTCAAGCGCCAGGTGCGCGAGGCGTTTCCGGCGCTGGACCTGGCGCAGGCGATTCCCTGGGCCGGGCTGCGCCCGGCCACGCCCACCGGCAAACCGCTGATCGGACGCAGTTCCGCCGCCGACAACCTGTGGCTGAACATTGGCCAGGGCGCGCTTGGCTTCACCCTGGCCTGCGGCAGCGCGGCGCTGCTGACGGCGCAGATGGCGGGGCTGGATACGCCGCTGGACCCGCTGCCGTTCAGACCGTGAGGGTGGGGCCGCGCCGCGGGGGGCTGCAACTCGCGGGCCGGCACTTCGCGGGCTGGTATTTCCCGGGCCTCCGCTGCCTGGGTCTCTGCGTCCCAGGCCTGCGTTCCCCGCCCACGACGGCCTGGGATATGGCGGCCTCGGGAATGTCCATTTCAAGGTAGTCCCTGCCTGTTCATCGGCAGACGGGCGCTCGCGCGCTCAATAGGATACCGGTCATCCGCCACCTGCGCGGCGCCGAGCGCCGCGGCGGAGAGCCGATTTCCCTTCCGCGAGTGAACCCATCATGTCCTACCTGTTTCCATTGTTCGCCATCCTGTTCTGGGCGGGCAATGTCATCGTCTCCAAGATGGCGGCCAGCGCCATTTCGCCCACCGCCATCACGTTCTACCGGCTGATCCTGGCGCTGGCGATCATGGGCCTGTTCACGGCCGTGCCGGCCTGGCGCAACCGCCATGTGATCCTGCGCCACTGGCCCAAGCTGGCGCTGTACGGCGGACTGTCGTCGGCGCTGTTCCAGGCGCTGTCGTACCGCGCCGCCGAGACCACCACCGCCACCAACATGGCGATCCTGACCGCGTTGATCCCGCTGCTGAGCATGCTGCTGAGCGTGGTCATCCTGCGCGATCCGCTGACCCTGGGCATGGCGGTCGGCGGCGCGCTGTCATTCCTGGGCCTGCTGTACCTGGTGGGGCAGGGCGAGATGCTGAGCGTGTTCCAGCACGGCATCCACGTGGGCGACGGCCTGATGCTGATGGCGGCGTTTTCCTACGCGCTGTACGGCGTGCTGCTGCGCCACTGGAAAGTGCCGCTGCCGGCGTGGCAGTCGACCTTCGTGCAGTCGATTTTCGCGCTGCTGTACATGCTGCCGCTGTATCTGCGGGTGCCGGCCGCGCAGGCGGCGCTGGACATGAAGACGATTCCGCTGATCCTGTATGCCGGCATTTTCTCTTCGGTGCTGCTGTCGTTCCTGTGGATCGAGGGCGTGCACCGCCTGGGGCCGAACCGCTGCAGCATCTTCATCAACCTGCTGCCGTTGTTCACCGCGCTGGCCGCGTTCGTGTTGCTGCGCGAGCAACTGCATTCCTACCACCTGCTGGGCGGCGCGGTGACCTTGCTGGGCGTGCTGCTGGCGCAGACGGTGCAGCGGCCGCTGTTCGGCCGCGCCCGGGCCGCCGCGCTGGCCGCCGGCAAGGCGTGACGGGCGCCGGCGCGGTTCACTCCCGTTCAAGACGGGACGGGGGCCGGCGCCGCATAGTGGCTCTCTTTGAACGGAGAGCCCATGAGCCTTTTCCAGAAAACCGCCATCGCCCTGGCGCGCAGCCCGGGCGCCGGGCGCGCCATGCGCGCGCTGGCCGCGCGCACCTCGCTGGCGCGCCGCTTCGTCGGCGGCGCCGATGTCGAGGCGGCGGTGCGCACCGCCGCGCGGCTGCGCGAGGCGCACGGCATCCGCGCTTCGCTGTTCTACCTGGGCGAATACGTGGCCGACCCGGCGGCGATCGAACACAACACGCAACAGGCCATGCAGGCCTGCGCCGCGCTGGGCCGGGCGGGGCTGGACGTGCACGTGTCGATCGATCCCACCGCCATTGGCTACATGCGCGACGATGCGCTGGGGCGCGGCAATGCCCGGCGCATCGCGGCGGCGGCGCGCCAGGCCGCGGGCGGCGGGCGCGACTGGGTGGTGCTGGACATGGAGGACTCGGGCCTGCGCGAACGCACCTGCGCCTTGCACGCGGAACTGCTGGGCGCCGGCCTGCCCGCCGGCCTGACGCTGCAGGCGCGCCGGCGCCGCACGCCGGTCGACCTGGCGTGGGCCATCGGCCAGCGCACCTCGCTGCGGCTGGTCAAGGGGGCGTTCCCGGAACGCGCGCTGGATCATGCCGGCCGCGCCCATATCGACCAGGCCTACCTGGACGCGGCCGCCATCATGCTGTCGCCCCAGGCGCGCGCGGCCGGCTTCCTTCCGGTCTTCGGCACCCATGACGACCGCCTGGCCGGCGCCATCATGGCCTTGGCGCGCGAGCGGGGGTGGGGGGCGGACGAGTTCGAGTTCGAGATGCTCTATGGCGTGCGGCCCGACTGGCAACTGGCGCTGCGGCGCCTGGGCTACGCCGTCCGGGTGTACCTGCCATTCGGGGCGGACTGGTGGCCCTATGCGGTCCGGCGGGTGGGCGAGCATCCGCGCAATGCATGGCTGCTGGCGCGGTCGTTGGCCGCGGAAGGGGACTATTTCGGGTAGCCTGTCGCCAGTGGCCGGGCTTGCCGAGGCCGCGCCCGAGCGTTTTTCACTGGCGGTTTTCCGATGGCGGTTTCCCAACATATCTGGCATTGCGGCGCCGGCCTGCCCGGCGATGTGCTGATCGCCGACCTGCGCGCCTACCGGTACGACGCGCATTTCCACGACGCCTGGTCGATCGGCGCCATCGCGCGCGGGCGCTGCGCCTTCACGGTGCACGGCCGCCCCTTCGAGGCGGGCGAGGGCGATCTGGTGGTGATCGCGCCGGGCCAGGTGCATACCGGCGGCACGTCGGCCGGCCTGCTCGCCTACCGCATGGCGTACATCGAGCCGGCCTGGTTCCTGCAGCACGCCCTGGCGCTGCGCGAGGGCGGACTGGACCTGCCCGGGCCGGTGATCCGCGACGCGCCCCTGTGCGCGCAATGGCTGGCCGCGCTGGCGCCTGACCATACCGATGACGCGGCGCGCCGCGGCGACCTGTCGGCGGCGCTGTTCCGGCTGTTGGCGGCGCATGGGCGGGCGCCCGCCGAGGCGGCGCGAGATGGCGCCGACGTGTGCGAACTGCTGTGGCAAAGGATGCGCGCCGATCCTGCCTGCGCGCCCGACCTGGAGGCGCTGGCGCGGGCCGATGGCCGCCACCGCAGCACCCTGGTCAAGCAGTTCGCGCGCCGCTACGGTCTGCCGCCGCAGGCCTGGCTGCGCAATTGGCGGGTGGCGCGCGCCCGCGCGCTGCTGCGCGGCGGGCTGCCGCTGGCCGAGGCGGCGCTGGCGGTGGGCTTTGCCGACCAGGCGCACCTGACGCGGGTGTTCAAGCAGGTCTATGGCAGTCCGCCCGGCGTGCTGCGTCGATCGGCGGCCCGCAAAGCCGCCGAATGACATTCCCATGGCTCATGTAATGAGCGATGAATGATCGGTTGAATCAGGGGTTTTTACCGGATTTAATCGCTTCATATGGCGTCCTTCGACGCCGTATTGATTGATTCAAGGGAATGTGAAGATGGACTCGCAACGCATCACGCTGCGCGCCGCGGACGGCGTGCCGCTGGGAGGCTACGTGTGGCGCCACGCCGACCCCGATCCGGCCGGCCCGCGTCCGGTGGTGGTCATCAATGCCGCCACCTCGGTGCGCTGCCGCTATTACGCGCGCTTCGCGGCCTACCTGCACCAACACGGTTTCGATGTGCTGACCTACGACTATCGCGGCATCGGCGAGTCGCGTCCAGCGTCGCTGCGCGGTTTCCGGGCGTCCTGGATGGATTGGGGCGAGAAGGATTTCGAGGCGGTGCTGGAGTATGTGCGCCACCATTTTCCGGGCCAGCCGGTGGACGTGGTGGCGCACAGCATCGGCGGCTTCGTCACCGGGCTGGCGCCGTCGGCCAGCGGGTTGCGGCGCATTTTCACCATGGGGGCGCAATACGCCTACTGGCGCGATTACGCCGCCGGCCAGCGCCTGCGCATGCTGGCCAAGTGGCATGTGGCGATGCCGCTGCTGGCCGCCTGCCTGGGTTACTTCCCCGGGCGTCGGCTGGGCTGGCTGGAGGACACGCCGCGCGGGGTGGTGCGTGACTGGAGTTTCATGGGCGCGCGCTTCGAGGGGCGTGGCGGGCCGGATCGCCGCGTCGCCGCGATGGCGGCGGTGACCGCCCCGATCCTGGCGCTCAGCGTCACCGATGACGAATTCGGCACCGAGGCCGCCATCGCCCGGCTGCTGGCGTATTTCACCGGCAGCGCCCGCACCCACCTGCGCCTGGCGCCGGCCTCGCTGGGGTTGGACGCGATCGGCCATTTCGCCTTTTTCCATGACCGCTTTCGCGATACGCTGTGGCCGATCGCCCTGGGCTGGCTCAGCCGCGGGGAGCGGCGGCTGGCGGGGGCGACGCCCATACGTTGTGACTGCGTGGCGTCTCTAGCCGATAGTCCGAGTATTTCCGCGTGAAGAATTCGGCGCCCAGTGTTTCGGCCGCCAGCAACGGATTGCGGGGATCCGCCGCGATCTCGCCGCGGCTGTTGCCGGCGCCGTGGACCACCCCGACGAAATCGGCGTGGGTGTAGCGCGCGAATTCCTGCACCTGGTGCACCACGCCCAGGATCGCGCCGGGATAGGTTTCCTCGGACGCCACCGCCAGGGCCAGGCGCTTGCCGGCCATGCGCGCCTTGACCGCCTCGGGTTCGGGGCCGGTGCCGGCGTAATGCGTGAACGAGCGGTCGAAGAATGCCTTGGTCTGCGCCGACATGCCGTACCAGTAGAGCGGGGTGCAGAACAGCACGCCGTCGGCGGGCAGAAAGTGTTCCAGGAACAGCTCGGCGTAGCGGTCGTCCGGCGCCGAGGCATGGCGCAGGTCTGGCAGGAAGCCTTTGATGTAGTCGTCCAGGAACAGCAGGCTGGCGTGGCTGCCGGCGGCCTGCGCGCCGCGTTGCGCCGCGGCGCCGAGCGCGGCGCTGTTGCCGTCGCGGCGAGGGCTGCCGGCCAGGATCAGCAGGCGCTTGGATTGATGAGCTGGATTCATGTTTGGATGCCTCGATGAGTGAAACGAAAAGGGAAGATACGAGGCAAAATTTACGCAGCGGCGTGTATCAGGACAAACGAGGATTTCTTGGCTAAGATGAGTTGAATTCATCTGAATGGCACGCCATGTTTGCTTCCCTGCCCGTCACCGCCCTGCGCGCCTTCGAGGCCGCCGCGCGCTTGCGCAGCTTCAAGGCGGCCGCGGCCGAGCTGGCCGTGACGCCCACGGCGGTTTCGCATCAGATCAAGGCGCTGGAGCGCCACGCCGGCGTGGCCTTGTTCGACCGGGTGCCGCAGGGCGTGCGCCTGACCGACGCCGGCGCGCGGCTGTTCGCCAGCGCGCACGGCGCCTTGTTGGACATCGCCCAGACGCTGGATGCGCTGCGGCCGGCCAGCGCGGCCGGCGCGCTGACGCTGTCCACCACGCATTCGTTCGCGGCGCTGTGGCTGGTGCCGCGGCTGGGCCGCTTCTACCAGGCCTATCCGCAGTACCAGTTGCGCCTGCAGGCGCAGGCCGAGACGATCGACCTGCTGCAGGACGCCAGCGTCGACGTGGCGATCCGCTACAGCCGCCAGCGCTATCCCCTGCTGCATGCGGCGTGCACGCTGCAGGAGCGGTTCGGGGTCTACGGCGCCCCCGCGGTGGTGGCGCAGGCGCGGCGGGCGCGCCCCGCGCTGGTGACCGTGCGCTGGCGCGATTCGGCACTGTATGACGAGGGCTGGCTGCAGTGGTGCGAGGCGGCCGGGCTGCCGGCCTGGCGCAAACCGGCGGCGCTGCACGCCTATGCGGAAGAGCACTACGCGTTGCAGGCGGCCATCGCGGGCCAGGGACTGGTGCTGGCCAGTTCGGTCATGGTTTCGGATAGTGTCGCGGCCGGCACGCTGGTGCCGCTGCGTCCCGAGGTCAGCGTGGCCGGTGCGGCCTACACCGCGCTGTGCGCGCCGGGGCGCGAGCGCCATCCGCCGGTCAAGGCGTTCCTGGCGTGGCTGCGGCAGGAATTCAAGGACTAGCGGCGGCGTTGGTCGATGCGTGCCGGTCGACGCGCATTCACGGCCGTGCCGGTCGCGGCAACAGCGGCAAGATTGCCAGCATGGCGCCGCCGGCGGCCAGCCAGGCCAGCGGCCAGGACGCGGCCGCCACCAGCCGCGGCAGCGCCAGCGGCGTCAGGAACAATCCCAGGTAGCCGCAGGTGTTGGCCAGCCCCAGCGCGGTGCCGGCGCGGGCGGCGCCGGCCAGCGTGACCAATTCGGTGTAGGCCACGCCGTGCCAGGCCGAGGCGCAGATGCCGGCGGCGGCCAGCAGCACCGGCACGGCCAGCAGCGCCGCGCGGTTGCCGGGAACCGCGCCCTGGAGCCAGGCCGCGGCCGCCAGCGCCACGAACAACACACAGCCCAGCCAGACGCAGCCGCGCAGGTAGGCGCGGCGATTGCCGTGGCGGTCGGTCCAGCGGCCGCCGGCGATGCGCGCCACCATGGCGCCCAGTTGCACCGCCACCATCACGGCGGTCAGCGTGGCGATGCCGGCGCCGCTGAAGTCATGCAGGAATACGGTGGCGAACGTCAGCACCGCGAATTGCGGGCAGCAGAGCAGGCCGATCGCCACCGCCGCGCGCCATACCCTGGCGTCGCGCAGGGGGCTCGACGCGGCGGCGATCGGCGTGTGGGTGGCGGCTCGGGAGCGCGGGGAGGTTGTCGGGGTGTTGTCGCCGGCGTGGGAGGCTGCGGTGGAGCCGGCCGCCGTGGCGGGGTGCGCCCGATCCGGCTCGCGCAGCCATCCCAGCGTCAGCAGCGCGGCGCCCGCGCACAGGCCGGCCAGCAGGCCGAAGACCGCGCCGAAACCGGCCCGCGACGCCAGCCAGGGCAGCACCAGCGCGCCCAGTCCGCCGCCCAGCGGCACGGCGGTCTGGCGGATGCTCATCGCCAGGCCGCGCTCGCCTTCGTCGAACCACGCCATCACCGCGCGACCGCTGGCGCCGTTGACGCTGCCGCCCATCACGCCCACCAGCAGCAGGCCCAGCGCCAGCAGCCACAAGGCGGGCGCGACGCCGTGGGCCGGCGCGGCGAACAGACTCATCCAGGCCAGCGCCGCGGCCGTCGCGCCCAGGCCGCCCAGCAGCACCGGCCGGTCGCCCCAGCGGTCGGCCAGCAGGCCCCAGGGCAGCTCGAACAACGCCACGCCCAGGCCGAGCACGCCGAGCGCCAGGCCCAGGGCGTCGTTGTCCAGTTGATAGTCCGCGCGCAGGAAGACGGCGGTGGCGGGCAGGCCGGCCGCCGCCGCGGAGAAGGCAGCATTGGCGGCCACCCCCACCGCCAGCACCTTCCAGCGGTGGGTGGGGCGCACGGCAGGGGTTGGGGCGGAGAGCGCGGAGGCGGGCAGGGACATGACGGTTCCAGATGGGATTGACGCGGCAAAGTCTGCGCCCGTAACATCATTCTGAAAATCGGGAAATTTTTAACTAAAGGTTTTGAAAAACAGGATGATAAGGCCTGTCACCTTTGACCTTGACGTGCTGCGCAGCTTCGTCGCTGGGGTGGAGCTGGGCAGCTTCGGCCGCGCGGCCGACCGCCTCGGGCGCTCGACTTCGGCCGTCAGCGCGCAGTTGAAAAAACTCGAGGAACAGGCTGGCGTGCCGCTGCTGCGCAAGGCCGGTCGCGGCCTGGCGCTGACCGACGCGGGCGAGATCATGCTGGCGTACGCGCGCCGGCTGCTGGATCTGAACGATCAGGCTTCGGTGGCGGTGCGCGGCACGCGCTTGCAGGGGCGGGTGCGCCTGGGGCTGCAGGAGGATTTCGGCGAGATCCTGCTGCCGCGCGTGCTGGGCCAGTTCGCCCGCGCCCATCCGCAGGTGCGGATCGAAGCGCGGGTGGCGCGCAATGCCGAGCTGCTCAAACGCGTCGCGGCGGGCGAACTGGACCTGGCGCTGGCCTGGGACCATGACGCGGCGCGGCCGCATGGCCAGCGGCTGGCTGAACTGCCGCTGTGCTGGATCGGTCCGGCCGCGACGGGCCCGGCGCGCGATGCCGACGGCGCCTGGCCGCTGGTGGCGTTCGAGGCGCCCTGCCTGTTCCGCAGCCGCGCCACCGATGCCCTGGACCGCGCCGGCATCGCCTGGACCTCGGCTTTCATCAGCCCCAGCCTGGCGGGCCTGTGGGCGGCGGTCAGCGCGGGGCTGGGGCTGATGGTGCGCACGCCGCTGGGGCTGCCCGCCGGGTTGCGGGTAATGGCGCCGGGCGAGCAGGGCCTGCCGTCGTTGCCGCCGTTGTCGCTGTCGCTGTATCACGCGCAAGGCCGGCCCGGCCCGGTGGCCGCGGCCCTGGCCGATATCGTGCGGCGCTGCGTGCGCGACAGCGTCGCGGCGCTGCCGGCCATGCCGGGCCTGCCGGCGCGCATCCCTTCCGAGGAGGCCGAGCGCCTTGAACCGATTCCATGAGATGACTGTCTTCCTGGCGGTGGCCGAGGCGCAGAGCTTCGCCGCCGCGGCCCGCCGGCTGGCGATGTCGGCGCCGAGCGTGACGCGCAGCGTCGCGGCGCTGGAGCGCCGGCTGGGCACGCTGCTGCTGGTGCGCACCACCCGCAGCCTGCGCCTGAACGAAGCCGGCCAGCGCTACGCGGCCGATTGTCGCGCCATTCTTGAAGCCGTGGAGCAGGCCGACGACGCCGCCGCGGGGGCGATGGCGGCGCCGCGCGGGTCGCTGCGCATCACCGCGCCGGCGCGCTTCGGTGAACTGCACGTGATGCCGGCGGTGCTGGGCTACCTGCGCCAGCACCGCGAGGTATCGGTGAACGCCCTGCTGGTGGACCGCGTGGTGAATCTGCTGGACGAGGGCGTGGACGTGGCGGTGCGCATCGGCGCCTTGCCCGACTCCACCCTGACGGCGGTGCCGGTGGGGCAGGTGCGGCGGGTGGTGTGTGCCTCGCCCGACTTCCTGCAGCGCCACGGCACGCCCGACAGCCCCGACGCGCTGGCGCGCTTTTGCACCATCACGGCGGCAATGGAAGGGCGCGGCGCGCAATGGCGTTTCCTGCAGGATGGCCAGCCGCGGCGCCTGCCGCTGGCATCGCAGTTGACGGTGACCTCGTTCCAGGCCGCGGTGGCGGCGGCCTGCGAGGGCTGGGGGCTGACCCAGGTGGTGTCCTACCAGGTGGCGCGCGACCTGGCCAGCGGCGCTTTGCAGGTGGTGCTGCGCGACTACGAAATGGCGCCGCTGCCGGTGCACGTGGTGTATCCGGAAGGGCGCAAGAGTTCGGCCAAGGTGCGCAGCTTCGTCGACTTCTGCGTCGACGCGCTGCGCCGCGACCTGGCGGCCCTGCCGGCTTGATCCTTTCACTGGCGGCAATGGTGTCTTGCGCGCCGTGGCCGTTCCCCGGCGGGCGCGTGCGGTTCAAGATGGAGGCCTGTTTCCTCTATCCGAGATACCCCATGTCCGCCGCTCCCCTGACGTTCTACAGTTTTCCCCTGTCCGGCCATTCGCACCGCGTGGCCCTGATGCTGTCGCTGCTGGATGTGCCGCACCGCAATGTCGAAGTCGATCTGCGCAGCGGCGCGCAGAAGCGGCCCGAGTTCCTGGCGCTGAACGCGTTCGGCCAGGTGCCGGTGATCGACGACAACGGCGTGGTGGTGGCCGATTCCACCGCGATCCTGGTGTACCTGTGCAAGCGCTACAACGGCCAGGCCTGGCTGCCCGAGGACGCGGTGGGCGCGGCGGCGGTGCAGCGCTGGCTGTCGGCCGCCTCCGGCCCGCTGGCGGCCGGCCCGGCCGCGGCGCGGCTGGTGACGGTGTTCGGCGCCCCGTATGACGTGCCGGCCACGCTGGCGCGCGCGCATGCCTTGCTGGCGGTGATGGAGCGGGAGCTCGCGGCCACCGGCTACCTGGCCGGCGCCGCGCCGACGCTGGCCGACGTGGCCTGCTACACCTACGTGGCGCATGCGCCGGAAGGCAACGTGTCGCTGGCGGATTATCCGCGGGTGCGCGACTGGCTGGCGCGGATCGAGGCGCTGCCGCGCTTCGTGCCGATGGTGGCGTCTCCCGTGGGATTGCGGGCGGCGTGAACGCAAGCGCCCGCGCGCAAGGAGCCTGACATGAATACGACCTCGACGAGTCCGCTTGGCGCCGCGCCGGCCGGCGGTTCGACGGCTGCCACGACGGCGACCGGCCAGCCGGCCGCGGCCGCGCCCGCGACGCCCTGGCACGCGGGCGAACTGCGGTTGCAGGCGCATATCGGCATGGCCGAGCGCATGGCGCAGGTGGGCGCGAAAGTGATCCGGCCGTACATGCCGGACCAGCACCGCGCCTTCTTCGCGCAACTGCCGTTCCTGGTGGCGGGCGCGGTCGATGGCCAGGGCGATCCCTGGGCCGGCGTGCTGGAGGGGGAGCCGGGCTTCGCCGTGTCGCCGGACCCGCAGACCCTGCAGGTGGCCGCGCTGCCGGATGCCGATGATCCGCTGCGCGCCGGCCTGGGGCCGGACCAGCCGGTGGGCCTGCTGGGCATCGAACTGCACACGCGCCGCCGCAACCGCATGAACGGCCGCATCACCGCCTGGGACGGCAGGCGTTTCGCGGTCACGGTGGCCGAGTCGTTCGGCAACTGCCCGCAGTACATCCAGGCGCGCGATTTCCATTTCTCGCGCTCGCCGTCCCTGCGTTTTCCGGGGGCGGCGCGCGAGCGGGCGGGGCTGGCCGAGGCCGACCGGGCGCTGATCGCGCGCGCCGACACGCTGTTCGTGGCGACCTATGCCGACACCGACGAGGCCGGCCGCCGGATCGACGTCTCGCACCGTGGCGGCATGCCGGGGTTCGTGCGCGTCGACGGCGACACGCTGACGATCCCGGATTTCTCCGGCAACCGCTTTTTCAATACGCTGGGCAACATGGTGCTCAATCCGCGCGCCGGGCTGCTGTTCATCGATTTCGAGCGCGGCGACGTGTTGCAGGTGTCGGGGCGCGCCGAGGTGATCCTGGACAGTCCGGAGATCGCCACCTTCGCGGGGGCCGAGCGGTTGTGGCGCGTCCACGTGCGGCGGGTGCGGGCCAGGCCGGGCGCGCTGGCGCTGCGTTGGCGCTTTGGCGGCTATTCGCCGACCGCGTTGGCCACGGGGCAGTGGCCGCAGGCCGCCACGGCCTGACGCGGGGCCGCTCGCCGGGCGCCGCGCGCGGCGACTGCTTGAGCGGCCAATGGCGGGGGGGCGCCAGGGTCAGGCGCGGTCGGCGCCGACCTTGCGCACCACGGTGTCGTCCGGCGCCAGCGCGCGGCCGTCCTGGGCGCGGATCTCCAGGCGCCGCACCGGCTGGCCGCGCTTGCGGTCGATGAGTGTGGAGTGCGGCTCGGCGGGGCCGTAGTAATGGTCTTCGCCCCATTGGCGCAGGCCGACGATGACGGGAAACAGCGCCTGGCCTTTTTCCGTCAGTACGTATTCCTGGTAGGCGCTGCCGTCGGACGCCGGCACGGCCGCCAGGATGTCGTGCGCGACCAGGGTGCGCAGGCGGTCGCTGAGGATGTTCTTGGCCACGCCGAGGCTTTTCTGGAATTCACCGAAGCGGCGCACGCCGTCGAAGGCGTCGCGCACGATCAATAGCGACCACCAGTCGCCGATGGCGTCCAGCGCGCGCGCCACCGGGCAGGCGGCGCCTTCGAGACTGGTGCGTTTGACCATGTCGTCCTGACCTTTGCCGCGCATCGCGGCGGGGAAAGATGTCGAATGTTTGGTTGCATTATAAAACCTCAAGGTCTAGCATTCTGGTTTTGTAATGAAACCATTTGAGGCCATCATGCCAGACCAGACCGATCCTGCCCCTGCTGCTCCGCCATCTCCTTCATCGCCTTCATCTCCTTCATCGCCGGCGTCCACGGCGTCCAAGGAATCCACAGCATCCGCGGCATTCGCGGCCTCTGCGGCAGCCGGGGCATCCGCTGCATCCACGGCATCTGCTGCATCCGCTGCATCCACGGCATCTGCCGCATCTGCGCCCGCCACGCCATCCGCCGATCGCCTGCCCGCCGCCCTGGTGCTGCTGCTGGCCGTGGCCTGCGCCTTGAGCGTGGCCAACGTCTACTACGCGCAACCGCTACTGGACGCCATGGGCCGCGAGTTCCGCCTGGACGAGGGCGCGGTGGGCATCGTCGTCACCGCGACGCAACTGGGCTGCGCGCTGGCGCTGGTGCTGGTGGTGCCGCTGGGCGACCTGCTCGACCGGCGCCGCCTGATGCTGGCGCAACTGGGGCTGCTGGTGCTGGCGCTGGCCGCGGTGGCGCTGGCGTCCGCCGCGCCGTGGCTGCTGGCCGGGATGCTGGCGCTGGGCCTGCTCGGCACCGCGATGACCCAGGGCTTGCTGGCGCTGTCGGCGGCGCTGGCCGCGCCGCACGAGCGCGGGCGGGTCGTCGGCGCGGTGCAGGGCGGAGTGGTGATCGGCCTGCTGCTGGCGCGGACTCTGGCGGGCGCCGTGGCCGACCTGTGGGGATGGCGCGCGGTCTACCTGGTGTCCGCCAGCCTGGCCGCGTTGCTGGCGCTGGCGCTGGCGCTGGCCCGCTGGCTGCCGCGCCGCGCCTTGCCGGCCGCGGGACTGGGCTACGGCGCGCTGCTGCGCTCGATGTTCACGCTGCTGGCGCACGAGCGGGTGCTGCGGGTGCGCGGCATGATCGCGCTGTTGATGTTCGCCGTCTTCAGCGCGTTCTGGACGGCGCTGGTGCTGCCGCTGAGCGCGCCGCCGTATTCACTGACGCACACCGCGGTGGGCGCGTTCGGGCTGGTGGGCGTGGCCGGGGTGCTGGTGGCGGCGCGGGCGGGGCGGCTGGCCGATCGCGGCCATGCGCAACTGACCACCGGCGCGGGCCTGGCGCTGCTGTGCCTGGCGTGGGTGCCGATCGCCTTCCTGGACCGCAGCCTGTGGGCGCTGGCGCTGGGCGTGCTGGTGCTGGACATCGCGGCGCAGGCGCTGCACGTGACCAACCAGGCCATGATCTTTTCCATCAGCGCGCAGGCGCACAGCCGGCTGGTCGGCGGCTACATGATGTTTTATGCGGTGGGTAGCGGACTCGGGTCGATCGCCTCGACCTTCGTCTATGCGCGCGCGGGCTGGCTGGGCGTGTGCGCGCTGGGCCTGGGACTGAGCCTGGCGGCGACGCTGTTCTGGGCGCTGACGCTGCCGCGCAAGGCGGCGCCGGCGCCCGGCTGCGCGGTTGCGCCGCGGGCGTGACGGAACGCCGGCGCGGTCCGCTCAGTGATGTTCGAGCGTGTGGGCGATGGCCGCCACCTGCCGCGCGAACGCCGGATCGGTGCGGTCGCGCGGCCGCGGCAGGTCGATGTCGTAGTGGCCTGCGATGTTGGCCGGGCGGCCGCCCAGCACCACCACCTTGTCGGCCAGGAACACCGCTTCCTCGATGTCGTGGGTGACGAACAGCACCGCCGCGCCGGAGGCCTGCCACACGCGGATCAGCTCCTGCTGCAGGTTGCGGCGGGTGATGGCGTCGACCGCGCTGAAGGGTTCGTCCATCAGCAGCAGGTCGGGCTTGACGGCCAAGGCGCGGGCGATGCCGACGCGTTGCGCCTGGCCGCCGGACAACTGGTGCGGCCAGCGGCGGCCGTAGTCGCCCAGGCCGGTCAGTTGCAGCGCGGCATCGATGCGCTGTTGGCGTTCCTGGCGGTCCAGCCCCAATCCTTCCAGGCCATAGCCGACGTTGCCGCCGACCGTGCGCCAGGGCATCAGGCGGCTGTCCTGGAACACCACGGCGCGGCTGCGGCGCCCGGGGCGCGCGGGCGCCTGGAAGCGCACTTCGCCGCTGGCGGGGTCGGCCAGGCCGGCCGCCGCGCGCAGCAGCGTGGATTTGCCCACGCCCGAGCCGCCCACCACGGCCACGAAACTGCCCGCCTCGATCGCCAGCGACAGGCCCTGGATCACGGCCGCGTCGGCGCCCGGATGTTGGTACGAGAGTTTCGAGAATTCGATCACGGACGCCATTGCAGCACCTTGCTTTCGACCATCGAGAACGCCAGGTCGCACAGCGTGTAGACCAGCGAGATGATCAGCATGTAGACCACCACCGCGTCGTAGGCGCCGACGCCGGCGGCGGCATTCATTTCCTGGCCCATGCCGGGCACGCCCAGCAGTTCGGCGGCGATCAGCGTCATCCAGGCCTGGCCGATGCCGGTGCGCACGCCCGACAGCGCGCCGGGCGCGATGGCCGGCAGCGTCACGCCCAGCGCGCGCTCCAGGTAGCCGCCGTGGCCGAAGGCGCGCGCCAGTTCGTAATAGCGCGGATCGACGTTGCGCACCGCGCTGTAAGTGGCGAAGTAGTTGACCCAGAACACGCCGATGGCGATGACGAAGGCGGCGCCGGCATGGCTGACCTTGAACCAGGCGATGGCGAACACCACCCAGGCCAGCGGCGGGATCGGCCGCAGGATGCGCGCCAGATAGGCTTGCGCCAGGTCGAAGCGCGGCAGCGTCGCGGCCGCCAGGCCCACGCCGAAGCCCAGCGCGGTGCCCGCGGCCAGGCCCCAGAAGTAATGCACCAGGCTGGAGCCGATGGCCGGCAGCAGCCGGCCCGACTGCCATTCCTGGACCAGCGTGGCGGGCAGCGCGAAGGGATCGGGCAGGGTGCCCGCGGGGGCCCATTGCCAGATCAGCGCGGCCTTCCAGATGGCGATGAAGAGGGCCAGTCCGCCGATGCCGTAAGCCGCGCGGCGCGCGGCGGCGAAGCCCGGCGGCGCGCCCTTGCGGGCCTGCGGCGCGGGCGCGGCCAGGGCGGGGGCGGTCTGGCTCATGGCTTCCCGGCCTTGTCGTAGAAGCGGGTGTCGAACAACTGCTTGACGTCGACCTTGGCGGCCTCGACCGTGCCCAGGCTGGCCTGGAAGGTCTGCAGCTCGGCGGTGGCATCGACGATGGCGTGCGGATCGGCCACGAACTGGTCATGCGAATTGCGGATGGCCTTTTCGACCAGCGCGCGGTCCAGGCGGCCGCCGCCGACGTACTTCTGCACGTGGCCCGCGGCGCGGGCCGGATCGTTCTTGAGCAGGGCGGTGGCGGCGAGCTGGGCGTCGACCAGTTGCTGCACGGCCTCGGGGTGCTCGGCGATCAGCTTGTCGCGCACCAGCAGCACGGCGCCGGGCTGGTTCGGGAATAGTTGCGAGCCTCGCGCCACCACGCGCGAATCGGGCGCGCGGGTCAGCACGGTGGTGACGGTGGGTTCGAGGATGGCGGCGCCGTCGATGGCGCCGGTCAGCAGCGACTGCTGGATCTGCGCCTCGCCCTGGTAGATCAGTTCCAGGCTGGCCGGGTCGGCCTTGAGGCGGTTGCGCAGCCAGTATTGCAGCGCGGCCTCGGGCACGGCGCCCTTGGGGTAGCTGGCGATGACGGGCTTTCTGCCCTTGTCCTTGGCAAAGCGGGCGAACGCGGTGGCCGGATCGCCCGAGGCGAAATACGGCGCCAGCGCGCCCAGCGCGACCACGTTGACCTGCTCGACGATGTTGGAGGCCACCACCTTGATGCCGGCGCCCTTGGCGCTGGCCACCAGCGCCGGGCCGATGCCGACGTAGGCCACATCCAACTGGCCGGCCAGGAGCGCCTGCGTCAGCGCGGGGCCGCTCTGGAACTGCACCAGCTTGGGCGCGGGCGCGCCCTTGGCCTGCAAGGTGCCTTCTTCCAGCGCCACGAACAATTGCGCGTCCGGCAGGATCGGCAGGTAGCCGATTTCCAGCGCGGGCGGCGCGGCGTGGGCGGGGGCAACAGCGAAAGCGGTGGCGATGAGCGCGGCGGAAAGCAGCTTGCGAAGCATGGGGGAAGGGTCCTGAACTACGCCTTGGTACGGCTGGCGTCTTGCCTGCGGGCAGGATTTCCGGTGTCCGCTTAATAATTTTAGATATGTTTATTTCTTTTATTTATTCTTTTTGGTTATATGTTTAACCGCGCGCGCTGGTCGATGCTGGCGATTGTCCGCGTCAGCCAATCCCGATGCGTCGGGACGTGGCCCGGCGGGTCTTCGAATGCCTCGCGCGCGGCCAGGTAGGCCTCGACGTGGCGGAATTGCACCGCGCCGGCGGCGGCCCGCAAGTCGTCCAGCGGCGCATCGGTTTCATAGAGAAAGTCGAAGCGGTGCGCCCAGAATCCCTGTTCCGTCAGGGCCAGCACGTCGACGGATTGCGGGGCTTCGATACTGAACCGGATGAACTCGCGGCCGGTCGCCGTGCCTCGCAGGGCGTAGACCTGGTCGCCATCGTCCCACAGCGGCGCCAGCGGCGCCCCTTGCGGCGCGCTGGCGCCGTGATAGGAGTGGAACGGCGGACCCAGGCACGCGCCGCGCAGCAACGGATGCACGCAGTCGCCGCTGGCCAGCCGGACCAGCGGCGCCGACGCGCCCAGCGCCACCAGCGCGTCGATGCGCGATCCGGCGTCGACCACGCTCATGGCTGCACGGCGTACTCGATCGACCCCGCCACCACCGCCGCCAGGCCGGGCGCCTGGGTCAGCTTGTGCAGCGCGTAGGTCTGGGCCGTGGCGATCTTGGCCTGGTGGAAGGCCGGGTCCTCGTCCAGGTGGTCCAGCGATGCGAGCAGCGCGCGCGCCATCTGCCAGCCGGCCAGCACCGTGCCGGCCAGCAACAGGTAGGGCACGGCCGAACCGAACACCGCGTTGGGATGGGCGGCGGCGTTGGCCACCACGAAGTCGACCGTGTTGGCCAGCGCCAGGCGGCCCTGGCGCAGCGGCGTCAGCACCAGGCGCGCGGCCGGTTCGCTGCGCGCCTGCAGCGCTTCCTCGGTCTTGCGGATCTCCTCGATCAGCGCCTGCGCCACCGCGCCGCCATCGCGCAGCGTCTTGCGGCCGACCAGGTCGTTGGCCTGGATGGCGGTGGTGCCTTCGTAGATGGTCAGGATGCGGGCGTCGCGGTAGTACTGGGCGGCGCCGGTTTCCTCGATGAAGCCCATGCCGCCATGCACCTGCACGCCCAGGCTGGCGACGTCGATGGAGGCTTCGGTGCACCAGCCCTTGACGATCGGCACCAGGAATTCCTGCACCGCCAGGTGGCGGGCGCGGGCGGCCGGGTCGGCACTGGCGTGCGCCAGGTCGGCGTGGCCGGCGGTGTAGTAGGCCAGCGCGCGGCCGGCCTCGGTCAGGGCGCGCATGGTGCCCAGCATGCGGCGCACGTCCGGGTGCTGAATGATCGGCACGGCCTCGCGCGAGGAGCCGTCCACCGGGCGGCTCTGCACGCGTTCGGCGGCGTAGGCCAGCGCGTGCTGGTAGGCGCGGTCGGCCACCGCGATGCCCTGCACGCCGACGGCGAAGCGGGCCGCGTTCATCATGATGAACATGGCGTCCAGGCCGCGGTTTTCCTGGCCCACCAGGTAGCCGATGGCGCCGCCCGCGTCGCCGAACTGCAGGGTGGCGGTGGGGCTGGCCTTGATGCCCAGCTTGTGCTCGATCGACACGCAGGCGACGTCATTGCGCGCGCCCAGCGAGCCGTCGTCGTTGACCAGGAACTTGGGCACCAGGAACAGCGAGATGCCCTTGACGCCCTCGGGCGCATCGGGCAGGCGCGCCAGCACCAGGTGGACGATGTTCTCGGCCAGGTCGTGCTCGCCGTAGGTGATGAAGATCTTGGTGCCGGAAATGCGGTAGGTGCCGTCGCCGACCGGCTGCGCGCGGGTGCGCAGCAGCGCCAGGTCGGAGCCGGCCTGCGGCTCGGTCAGGTTCATGGTGCCGGTCCACCGGCCCGACAGCATCGGGCCGATGAAGCGCTCGCGCAGTTCGGGCGAGCCGGCCGTCAGCAGCGCCTCGACCGCGCCGTTGGTCAAGAGCGGACACAGGGCGAACGACAGGTTGGCGGCGTTGAGCATTTCGGAGCAGGGCGCGCCCAGCAGGCCGGGCAGGCCCTGGCCGCCGTATTCGACCGGGTGCGTCATGCCCTGCCAGCCGGCTTCGGCATATTGGCGGAAGGCCTGCTTGAAGCCGGGCGAGGTGGTGACCGCGCCGTCGCGCCAGGCGCTGGGCTCGCGGTCGGCGGGGTGGTTCAGCGGCGCCAGCACGTCGCCGGCGAAGGTGGCGGCTTCCTCCAGCACGGCCTGGGCGGTGTCGGGCGTGGCTTCGGCATATTGCGGCAGCGCCGCCACCTGCGGCAGGCCGGCCAGGTGGTTCAGCACGAACAGCATGTCTTTCACGGGGGCTTGGTACGTCATGGCGTCGGAGCTCCGGGTAGGAAGGGAATCAGGTGGCGTCGATGGCGCGGGTGGAACCCACCGCGGCGCGCAGTTCGAATTTCTGGATCTTGCCGGTCGAGGTCTTGGGCAGTTCGCCGAAGCGCACCGCGCGCGGCACCTTGAAGCCGGGCAGCAGCAGCTTGCAGTGCGCGATGATCTCTTCGGCGGTGGCGCTGTGGCCGGGCTTGAGCTCGACGAAGGCGCAGGGCGTTTCGCCCCATTTCGGGTCGGGCATGGCCACCACCGCCACGGCGGCCACGGCCGGATGGCGATAGAGGGCGTCCTCGACCTCGATGCTGGAGATGTTCTCGCCGCCCGAGATGATGATGTCCTTGCTGCGGTCCTTGATGCGGATGTAGCCGTCGGGCGTCATCACGCCCAGGTCGCCGGTGTGGAACCAGCCGCCGCCGAAGGCCTCGTCAGTGGCGCGTTCGTTCTTCAGGTAGCCCTTCATGCAGATGTTGCCGCGGAACATGATCTCGCCCACGGTCTGCTCGTCGGCCGGCACTTCCTGCATGGTGTCGGGGTTGCGCACCGAGACGCCGGCCTGCAGGTGGTAGCGCACGCCCTGGCGCGCGGTCAGCAGCGCGCGCTGTTCGTCCTCCAGGTCGTTCCAGGCTTCCTGCGGGGCGCACACGGCGGCCGGGCCGTAGACCTCGGTCAGGCCGTAGACGTGGGTCAGCTCGAAGCCGATTTCCTTCATCTTGGCGATCACCGCCGGCGCGGGCGCGGCGCCGGCCACCATGGTGCGCACGGTGTGGCGGATGCCGGCGCGCAGCTCGGCCGGCGCGTTGGCCAACGCGCTTTGCACGATGGGCGCGCCGCAGTAGTGGGTCACGCCCTCGGCGCGGATCAGGTCGAACACGGTCTTGGGGTCGAACTTGCGCAGGCAGACGTTGACGCCGGCGCGCGCCGCCACGGTCCACGCGAAGCACCAGCCGTTGCAGTGGAACAGCGGCAGCGTCCACAGGTAGACCGGGTGCTTGGGCATGTCCCATTCGAGGATGTTGCTGACGGCGTTCAGATACGCGCCGCGGTAGTGGTAGACCACGCCCTTGGGATCGCCGGTGGTGCCGGAGGTGTAGTTCAGCGCGATCGCGTCCCATTCGTCGGCCGGCGGGCGCCAGTCGAACGTGGCGGGGGCGGCGGCCAGGAAGGCCTCGTAGTCGATGGCGCCGGGCAGGGCGGCCGGGGCGCCGTCCAGGTCGTGCACCGAAATCACTTTCAGGTGAGGGAATTCGGCGCGGGCGCGCTGCGCCAGCTCGGCGTATTCGGTGTCGACGATCAGCGCGCGGGCCTCGCCGTGGCCCAGCATGAACAGCACGCTGGGCGTATCCAGGCGCGTGTTGAGGGTATTGAGCACGGCGCCCAGCATCGGCACGCCGAAGTGCGCCTCGACCATGGCGGGGATGTTCGGCAGCATCACCGCCACCGTGTCGCCGCGCTGGATGCCGGCGGCGGCCAGCGCGCCGGCCAGGCGTTGCGCGCGCTCGTAGGTCTGGGCCCAGGTGCGGCGCACGGCGCCATGCACCACGGCCAGGCGGTTGCCATAGACCTGCGCGGCGCGCGCGATGAAGTCGACCGGGGTGAGGGGCTCGTAGTTGGCGTCACGGCGTGCCAGGCCGTGGTCGAACAGGCTGCTCATGCTTGTCTCCTGTGGGGCGCGGGGGCGCCCGGATATGCTTTTATGCGGGAAACTTGATCTGGATCGCCGGGGTTGATCTGTAGCCGGAATCCCGCTGCTTGCCAGGGGGCACCAACCTTCACAGGAGCCTCGCATGAGTGCCAAAATGAGCGACTATCAAGGCGCGAAGCGCAGTCGTGGCGGGACCACGGCGAGCATTCGCAACGTAGAGAGGCGCTCATTTTGGCGCTCACCCTACGGGCAGGCAGGTAATCGGCCGCCAGGCGTCGTTGCGCTCACCTTGCGTGGCAAAGCCACGCGGCGGCGACCACGCCTGGCCTGGCGGCCGATTACCTGCCTGTGCGAGGCTCCTGTGAAGGTTGGTGCCCCCTAGCTTATCGGCCGCCGGAAAATGGTGTCTGTCGCCTGCATGACAGACCTTTTTTCGGGCGCCCAACCCGCAGTTTTACACGGTTCTTTCCATGTCCGATGTTTCAAACATTGTTTCCCAGACCGAGCTGGCCGCGCTGCTGCGCGGCTGCGCCTGGTTCACCGCGCTGGACGCGCCGCACCAGGACTTGGTGCTGGCCACGGCGCGCGCCGAACACGTGGCCAGCGGCGCCTGGATCGCGCGCCGCAACGCGCCGTCGGATTACTGGCTGGGGGTGCACAGCGGCCTGCTGAAGCTGGCGATCTACAACGAGTCGGGACGCAGTTGCACGTTCTCGGGAGTGCCGCCGGGCGGCTGGTTCGGCGAGGGCAGCGTCATCAAGCGCGAGCTGCGCAAGTACGACGTGGTGGCGATCCAGCCGTCGCTGGTGCTGCTGGTGCCGGCCGCCACCTTCCATGCGCTGCTGGCGGCCAGCCTGCCGTTCTCGCATTTCGTCATCGGCCAGTTGAATGACCGCATGGGCGAGTTCATCGCCTCGATCCAGAACCATCGACTGCTGGACGCCGATGCGCGCGTGGCGCAGTCGCTGGCGCAATTGTTCAATCCACAACTTTATCCGTCCACCGACCTGACGCTGGCGATTTCACAGGAAGAACTGGGCTACCTGACCGGCCTGTCGCGCCAGCGCGTCAACCAGGCGCTGCAGACGCTGGCGGACCAAGGGGTGCTGGCGCTGTCGTACAACCAGATCAAGGTGCTGGACCTGGATCGCCTGCGCCAGTACGGGCTGGACCAGCTCTGACCGCGGGCGGGGTTCAGGCGGGGCCGGGACGCCAGGTCAGGCCTGAGCCAGGGCGCGGTCCAGCGCGGCGCGCGCCAGGATGCGGGTGGAATCGAGCGTCGGCAAGACGCAGTTGGCGTCGTTCAGCACGAGCGGCAGTTCGGTGCAGCCCAGCACCACCGCGTCGCAGCCGGCATCGCGCAGCCGCGCGACCACGCCTTGCAGCAACGAGACCGATTCGGGCTTGAAGACGCCGTAGACCAGTTCGTCCATGATGACGCGCGCCAGCAGATCGCGGTCGGCCGGCGCGGGACGCACGTAGTCCAGGCCGCGCGCCTGCAGTTTGTCGGGGTAGACCGGACTGTCGACCAGCCAGCGCGTCCCCAGGATGCCGATGCGGCGCCGCCCGCGCGCGGCGGCCTGGGCGGCGACTTCCTCGGCGATGTGCAGCCACGGCAGCGGCGATTGCGGCAGCACGTGGCCCAGGGCCTGGTGGATGGTGTTGTCGGGGCAGATCAGGAAATCCGCGCCGGCGCGCGCCAGCCGGTCGGCGGAGGTCCGCATCAGCGCGCCGACGCCGGCCAGGTCATTGCGCTTCAGGCAGGCCACGTAATCCGCCAGCGACAAGCTGTGCAGCGACACCTCGGGGTGCGCGTGCGGCCCCAGGCGCTGCGCGCCTTCGGCGCAGATCGTGCGGTAGCAGAGCGCCGCGCCCTCGGCCGAGCAGGCGACGATGCCGATGTGCAGGGGCGGACGGACGGGCATGCGGACTCCGTGGCGGTCAGGTCAAGCCGGGGTTCTGGACAAGGCCCGCACATGGCGGGCGATCTGGCGGAACTGCTCGGCCATGGCGTCCTGCTGCGCCGGCGGCAGTTGCGACAGGAACAGTTCGTCGATGGCCGGGCCATACACCTTCCACATCTTGCGCCGCAGCGCCAGGCCTTCAGGCGTGATGCGGGCGTAGGTGGCGCGGCGGTCCTCGTCGGAACGGAAGCGCTCGACCAGCCCGGCGGACTCGATGCGGTCCATCAGGCGCGTCAGGTTGTAGCGCGCGATGACCATGCGCTCGGCCATCTCGAACATGCGCGCGGTGCCGTCGGGCGCGCGTTCCAGCGCCCACAGCGCGTCGTACCACGCCAGCGGCGGCAGGCCGGCGGCGGACAGTCGTTTTTCGATCTCTTCCACCACCAGCGCATGCGCGGTGAGAAAGAGGCTCCACGCGTCGGGCTTGCCCGTGGCCATGCGGTCGCTTCCTTTTCCAGGGATTTCGTTGTCCGGGATTGTAGAGGCCCTGCAGCCGTGGCGCGCGGCGGGCGGTCCGTCACGCGCATTCATGCCGCGCGCGAGCCGCCATTTTCCTTAATAGTTGCACTTGCAATTGTTCGAAAACCTCCCTACGATTGCAATTGCACATTATGCAAATGCAATTCACGATGTGAAATGATGGCGCCGGCCTTTCCGTGTCCAGGCGCCGCTTGCGCACCACAAGGAGGATGCCCATGGAACCCGAGATCGACTGCGTCGACATCGACCCCGAAGAAACCAGCGAGTGGCTGGACGCGATGCAGGCGGTGCTGGCGCACGAAGGCCTGCCGCGCACGCACTACCTGCTGGACCGCCTGATCGAGCAGGACCGCGCCCGCAGCGGCGGCTATGCCGCGGCCGGCGTCACGCCCTACGTCAACACCATCGGCCTGCCGGCCCAGGCGCCGTTCCCCGGCGACACCCGCATCGAGGCGCGGCTGGATGCCTACCTGCGCTGGAACGCCATGGCCATGGTGCTGCGCGCCGGCAAGCATTCGGGCGTGGGCGGGCACATCGCCACCTACGCCTCGGCCACCACGCTGTACGAAACCGGCTACCGCCATTTCTTCCGCGCCGCCACGCCGGACTACCTGGGCGACATGCTCTACATCCAGGGCCATTCGGCGCCCGGCATCTACGCCCGCGCCTATCTGGAAGGGCGCCTGTCCGAGGCCGAGCTGGACCGCTTCCGCCGCGAGATCGGCGGCGGGCTGGCGTCGTATCCGCACCCGCGCACCATGCCCGGCTTCTGGCAGTTCCCGACCGTGTCGATGGGCCTGGGCCCGCTGATGGCGGCCTACCAGGCGCGCTACATGCGCTACCTGGAAGACCGCGGCCTGATCGCGGCGCAGGACCGGCGCGTGTGGGGCTTCCTGGGCGACGGCGAGCAGGACCAGCCCGAGACGCTGGCGGCCGTCGCCATGGCCGGCCGCGAAAAGCTCGACAACCTGATCTTCGTGGTCAACTGCAACCTGCAGCGCCTGGACGGCCCGGTGCGCGGCAACGCCAAGATCATCCAGGAGCTGGAAAGCGTCTATCGCGGCGCCGGCTGGAACGTCATCAAGGTGATCTGGGGCGGCGGCTGGGACGCGCTGCTGGCGCAGGACCACGACGGCCGCCTGCGTCGCCGCATGATGGAATGCGTGGACGGCGAATACCAGGTCTTCAAGGCGCGCGGCGGCGCCTATGTGCGCGAACGTTTCTTCGGCGCCGACCCGGTGCTGCTGGAACGCGTGGCGCACCTGAGCGACGAGGAGATCGGCGCGCTCAACCGCGGCGGCCACGATCCGGTCAAGATGCACGCCGCCTACGCCGCGGCGCTGGCGCATCGCGGCCAGCCCACGGTGATCCTGGCCAAGACGGTCAAGGGCTACGGCATGGGCGCGGCCGGCGAGGCCGCCAACACCAACCACCAGCAGAAGAAGATGGCCGACCCGGCGGTGCGCGCCTACCGCGACCGCTTCGACCTGCCGGTGCCGGACGAGCGCCTGGAGGAGATCCCTTACATCAAGCCGGAACCCGGCAGCCCCGAACAGGCCTACCTGGAAGCCGCCATCCGCCGCGCCGGCGGCCACCTGCCGCTGCGCCCGGCCGGCCCCGGCCCGCAGGCCACGCCGGGCCTGGAAGCCTTTGCCGCGCACCTGAAGGGCAGCGACGGCCGCGAATTCTCCACCACCATGGCGTTCGTGCGCATCCTGGCGCAACTGCTCAAGGACCCGCAGATCGGCGCGCGCGTGGTGCCCATCGTGCCGGATGAATCGCGCACCTTCGGCATGGACGGCATGTTCCGCCAGGTCGGCATCTACTCGCACGTGGGCCAACTGTACACGCCGCAGGACGCCGACCAGCTCAGCGTCTACCGCGAGGACCGGCGCGGCCAGATCCTGCAGGAAGGCATCAACGAGTCGGGCGCCATGGCCTCGTGGATCGCCGCCGCCACCGCCTACAGCACCCACGGCGTGGCGACGATTCCGTTCTACATTTTCTATTCGATGTTCGGCTTCCAGCGCGTTGGCGACCTGGCCTGGGCGGCCGGCGACATCCGCGCGCGCGGCTTCCTGCTGGGCGCGACCTCGGGCCGCACCACTCTGGAAGGCGAGGGCCTGCAGCATGACGACGGCCACAGCCACGTGCTGGCCTCGGTGATCCCGTCGTGCATCGCCTACGACCCGGCCTATGCCTACGAGATCGCCGTGATCGTGCAGGACGGCATGCGCCGCATGTACCAGGAGGAAGAGGACGTCTTCTACTACCTGACGCTGATCAACGAGAAGACCGCCCATCCGCCGATGCCGGAAGGCGCCGAGGCCGGCATCCTGAAGGGCATGTACCGCCTGCGCGAGGGCGCGCCGGGCGAGGTCCGCGCGCAACTGCTGGGCAGCGGCGCCATCCTGGGCGAGACCCTGGCCGCCGCCGACCTGCTGCAACAGGACTTCGGCGTGGCGGCCGACGTCTGGAGCGTCACCAGCTATTCCGAGCTGCGCCGCGACGGCCAGGAGACCGAGCGCTGGAGTCGCCTGCATCCGCTGGACGCGGCGCGCCAGGGCTTTGTCCAGACGAGCCTGGCCGATACGCGGGGGCCGGTGATCGCGGCCACCGACTACATGAAGACGGTGGCCGAGCAGATCCGGCCTTTCGTGGGGCGCCGTTATGTGACGCTGGGCACCGACGGCTTCGGCCGCTCGGACACGCGCCAGGCGCTGCGGGCATTCTTCGAGGTGGACCGGCACCATATCGTGCTGGCCACGCTCAAGGCGCTGGCGGACGAGGGCGCATTGCCGGCCGAGCGGGCGGCCGAGGCGATCCGGCGTTACGGCCTGGATCCGGAAGCGGCGTCGGCGGCCTTGCCTTGAAGCAGGTGTCAGGCGCGACGCGCCAGCAATGCCCAGACCCCGGCGGCCGACAACAGCGCGCCGCCGCCCAGGTTGAAGCCGCGCTGCGCGCGCGGCGATGCCAGCAGACGGCGCGCCGAGCCGGCGAACAGCGCGTAGGCGGTGGCGTTGATGCCGGCGCAGGTCACGAAGGTGGCCGACAGCATCCATAGCTGGCGCGTGACGTCGCCGGCCGGGTCGATGAACTGCGGCAGGAAGGCCACGAAGAAGATGATGCCCTTGGGGTTCAGCGCCGTCACCAGGTAGGTGTTGGCGAACAGCTTCCAGCGCGATCCGGCCGCGCCGGCCTGCGGCAGCGTGGCGGGCGAAACGCCGGCGCGCAGCAGCTTGAAGCCCAGGTACAGCAGGTAAAGGCCGCCCACGGTCTTGACCACGGTGAACCAGAAGGCCGACGCCGACAGCAGCGCGCCCAGGCCCAGCAGCGACAGCGCCAGGGCGGTGGAGTCGCCCAGCGCCACCGCCAGCACCAACGGCAGGCGGGCGCGCTTGCCATGGGTCAGGGAATAGCTGATGACGGTCAGGATGGTGGGGCCGGGCAGCATCAGCAGCAGGGCGGATGCGCCAAGGAAGGCCAGCCAGGTTTCAAGCGACATCGGGACGACTCCAGGCAGAGGGAGGGGCGGCGACCGCGCCCCGGACGATTACTGTAGCCCAAGGTGGCGCGCGCCAGGGAGGATTGCGGCGGCCGAGCGGGCGCGTCTGCGCAACGCGGGCCCGCTTCCGGCGCTGCCCCACCGGCCGGCGACCGCCGGTTGACCGTGGGGGCAAGCCGGCGGTCGCCGGCGCACTGGTGCAAAATAGCGCTTCTCCCGACAGTGAACGCGTCCCGGCAGCGGGACGGCGAAGGAAACACCATGGCATTCGATTTCGACCTGTTTGTGATCGGCGCGGGCTCCGGCGGCGTGCGCGCGGCCCGCTTCGCGGCCGGCTTCGGCGCGCGCGTGGCGGTGGCCGAAAGCCGCTACCTGGGCGGCACCTGCGTCAACGTGGGCTGCGTGCCCAAGAAGCTGCTGGTCTACGGCGCGCACTACAGCGAAGACTTCGAGCAGGCCCACGGCTTCGGCTGGAGCGTGGACGAACCCCGCTTCGACTGGCCCACGCTGATCGCCAACAAGAACCGCGAGATCGAGCGTCTTAACGGCATTTACCGCAACTTGCTGGTCAATAGCGGCGTGACGCTGCTGGAAGCCCACGCCCGCATCAAGGATCCGCACACGGTGGAGGTGGACGGCAAGTCCTACACCGCCGCGCATATCCTGGTGGCCACCGGCGGCTGGCCGCAGGTGCCGGACATCCCCGGCAAGGAACACGCCATCACCTCGAACGAGGCCTTCTTCCTGAAGGCGCTGCCGCGCCGCGTGCTGGTGGTGGGCGGCGGCTACATCGCGGTCGAATTCGCCTCCATCTTCAACGGCATGGGCGCGCAGACCACCCAGGTCTACCGCGGCCCGCTGTTCCTGCGCGGTTTCGACCAGGCGGTGCGCGAGCACCTGCGCGATGAACTGGTCAAGAAGGGCATCGACCTGAAGTTCGATGCCGACGTGGCGCGCATCGACAAGCGCGCCGACGGCACCCTGGCCGCCACCCTCAAGGATGGCAGCGTGGTCGAGACCGATTGCGTGTTCTACGCCACCGGCCGCCGGCCGATGCTGGACAACCTGGGCCTGGAGAACACCGGCGTCAAGCTTGACGGCAAGGGTTTTGTCGCGGTGGACGACGAATACCGCACCAGCGAACCGTCGATCCTGGCCATTGGCGACGTCATCGGCCGCGTGCCGCTGACGCCGGTGGCGCTGGCCGAGGGCATGGCGGTGGCGCGCCGCCTGTTCCGTCCCGAGGAATACCGCAAGGTCGACTACAAGCTGATCCCGACCGCCGTGTTCAGCCTGCCCAACATCGGCACCGTCGGCATGACGACCGAAGAGGCGCGCGCCGCCGGCCACAAGATCAAACTGTTCGAAAGCCGCTTCCGCCCCATGAAGCTGACGCTGACCGAATCGCAGGAAAAGACCCTGATGAAGCTGATCGTCGACGCCGACACCGACAAAGTGCTGGGCGTGCACATGGTCGGCCCCGAGGCCGGCGAGATCGTGCAGGGCATCGCCATCGCGCTCAAGGCCGGCGCCACCAAGCGCGTGTTCGACGACACCATCGGCATCCACCCGACCGCCGCCGAAGAGTTCGTGACGCTGCGCACGCCGGTCGCCGATTGAGGCGGTTGCCGGCCTTTTCCCGGGGGCCGGCCTTGCCGCCAAGGGGCCGGCGCGGCGCCTCGGCTACAGCCGTTCGATCATGGCGCGCGCCGCCGCCGGCGCGCGCTCCTTGGCGCCATTGATGAAGAACGCGAACACGTCGCGCGCATGCGCCACGCCGGGCGGCTGGCGCGGGGCCACCCGCGGCAGGTCGGCCGGATCGCCGCCGCTTGCCCAGGTGCGCAGGCGGTCCGCCCACGCGTCCAACGCCTTGGGCGCGTAGCCGGCCTTGAAGGCGGTGCTGGCGCGCATCAGCCGGGCGTAGACGAAATCGGCGGTGCGGTCGGCCAGCGAGGGATAGTCCTCGCTGTCTGTGTAGACCGTGGCCACGCCGTGGCGCCGCGCCAGGTCCAGGTAGGCCTGGCAGGCGAAACTGGCGTGACGCACGTCGATCACGTGGCGCAGCGGCAGGCCGTCGACCTGGTCGGGCAGCAGCGCCAGGAAGGCGCCGAAATCCTCGGCGTCGAACGCCTTGGTGGGCGCGAACTGCCACACGATCGGCCCCAGCTTGGGGCCAAGCTCGGCGATGCCGCCGTGCACGAAGCGATGGACCGACTCGCCGGCGCCGGCCAGTTCGCGGCGGTTGGTGGCGTAGCGCGAGGCCTTGAGCGAGAACACGAAATCGTCGGGCGTCTCGTCGCGCCATTTGGCGAAGGTGGTCGGCTTCTGGCTGCTGTAATAGGTGCCGTTGATCTCGATGGCGGTGAGCTGCCGGCTGGCGTATTCAAGCTCGCGCGCGTGCGGCAGGCCTTCCGGGTAAAAGGGGCCGCGCCACGGCGCGTAGGTCCAGCCGCCGACGCCGACGCGGATGGCGCCGGCGCGGGCGGCGGACGAAGACGATGATCGTGGCGGCATGGGCGGATCCTCCCTGGATCGAGTCGACATTCAACGGCGCCGCCCGCGCGTCCTGCGGGCGGGGCGATCCGACCACTGTATCCCGGTCCAGCCGCCGCTCCCATCCGGCCACATTTAAAAGTGGTGCGGTTGTTGTATCCCGGCGGCGTGGTCGTTGAACGCGGCCGTCGCCGCCGGCGCGCCCAGGCCTGCGGCGGGCACGCAACACGCGCGCCGCGGCCGCAAAAAACCCCGCTGTTCCGATACAGATTTCAGATAATGTGATGCATCATCCTGCCACTACCGACCGGCCCGCGCCGGCGCATCATGCCTGACATCGCCAATCTCCTGACGTTCGCCCTGGTCGCCCTGGGCATGGTGCTCACGCCCGGGCCCAACATGATCTACCTGGTGTCGCGCTCGATTTCGCAGGGCCCCAAGGCCGGCCTGATTTCGCTGTCCGGGGTGGCGGTGGGTTTCATCTTCTACGTGCTGTGCGCGGCCTTCGGCCTGACCGTGCTGCTGATGTCGGTGCCCTATGCCTACGACGCGCTGCGCTTCGGCGGCGCGCTCTACCTGCTGTACCTGGCCTGGCAGGCGGTGCGTCCGGGCGGCCGCTCGCCGTTCCAGGTGCGCGAGCTGCCGGCCAGCAGCCCGCGCACGCTGTTCACGATGGGGCTGGTGACCAACCTGCTCAATCCCAAGATCGCCGTGCTGTACGTGTCGCTGCTGCCGCAGTTCATCCAGCCCGACCATGGCAGCGTGTTCACCCAGTCGATCGCGCTGGGGCTGACGCAGGTGGCCATCAGCCTGTCGGTCAACGCGGTCATCGCCATCATGGCCGGGTCCATTGCCGGTTTCCTGGCCGGCCGGCCGCTGTGGATGGTGATCCAGCGCTGGCTGATGGGCACGGTGCTCGCCGGCCTGGCCGTGCGCATGGCGCTCGATTCGCGGCGCTGATGCGGGGCGCCGCGGCGCCACGCCTGGCCGCGCCCGGTCGACGGACCGGGGCAGGATGCGCGCCGCCGGCCGGAAGGCGAATCCTGCAACGCCGCCGGCCGCGATTCAGGTCCGCAACGTCGCGGCCAGCTTGCCCAGTTGCCGGACCAGCGCCGGGAAGCGGTCGGCGCTGGTGTTGCCGTAGCCGATCACCAGGCCGTTGTCCTGCGGCCGCGGGTTGATGGCGAAGGTCGATAGCGCGTTGGGGTTCATGCCCAACCGGCGCGCCTGTTCGACGATGGCGCGGTCGGGCACGTCCGGCGGCAGCCGCACCGTCAGATGCAGGCCGCTGTGGCCGCCCAGCACCTCGTGATCGATGCCCAGGTGCCGAGCCAGCGCGTCGCGCAGGGCGGCCTGGCGGTCGCGGTACAGCCGCCGCATGCGGCCCAGGTGGCGCGAGAATTGGCCATTGTCGATGAAGGCGGCCATGGTCAGTTGTTCCAGCCGGTGCCCGCCGCGCAGCATTTCCGTGATCGACGGCATCGCGGGCCCGGCGATGGACTGCGGCAGCACCAGGAAGCCCAGCCGCAGCGCGGGGAACATGGTCTTGCTGAAGGTCCCCACGTACAGCACCGGCGCGTCCGGCAGCAGGCCCTGCATGGCGGCGATCGGCTCGCCCTGGTGGCGGAATTCGCTGTCGTAGTCGTCCTCGATGATCCAGGCGCCGGCGCGGCGCGCCCGCTCCAGCAGGTCGAGGCGGCGCGCCAGCGACAGCACGGCGCCGGTGGGGTATTGGTGCGTCGGCGTGGTCTGGATCAGGCGCGGCGGCCGGGTGCGCCAGTCTTCGTCGGTGATGGCGACGCCGTCGGCGTCGACCCGCATCGCCACCACATTCAGGTCGCCCGCGTGGAAGGCCGACTTGGCGCCCCGGTAGCCGGGTTCCTCCAGCCAGGCGGTGTCGCCGGGATTGGTCAGCAGTTGCACGCACAGCGCCAGCGCGCCCTGCGCGCCTTCCGTGATGACGATGCGCGAGGCGTCGCAGTGAACCCCGCGCGACACCCGCAGATATTGGGCGATGGCTTCGCGCAGCGCCGGTTCGCCCACCGGGGGGCCGTAGCCCAGCGTGGCGGCGGGAGCGGCCTGCAGCGCCCGGTCCTGGGCCCGGCGCCAGGCATTGATGGGAAACTGGGTCAGCGCGGGCGTGCCGGGCGTGAGCGGCAGCGAGCCGTCATTGGGCGCGCGCGTCGAGACGATGCGCGACAGCCGCGTGGCGGTGCGCAAGGCCGGCGCGTCGGCGGCGCCGGACTGTCCGGCCGCTTGCGCGGCGGCTTGTCGCACGGCCTGCCGGGCGGCGCTGGCGGCGGCGGCCGACAACGGCGCCACGCGGGTGCCCTGGCGGTCGGCGATGACGTAGCCTTCGGCGGTCAACTGTTCGTAGGCGATCAGCACCGTGTTGCGCGAGATGTCCAGCTCGTCGGCCAGCACGCGCGAGGCTGGCAGCTTGCCGCCAGCGGGCAACTGCCCCGCCAGGATGGCCTGCTTGAGCCGCTGGATCAACTGGCGCTGACGCGGCGGGGCGCCCGGCCCACGCGCCAGGGGACTGGAGAGCAGGGCGGCTCGGTCGGTCATGGCTCTATTAAATTCAGGAATCGTGGTGCTTTTTATCATGCCACGGTTTGGCTATCGTGGGAGCATGCCAGGGCCTGTCACGACGAAAAACCCTGGCGCGCGTCCGCCCTGGCGGCGGCGCTTTCCCCAACCCGCTTCCAACCAGGATGAGGCCTCGCAGCATGCAACCCCGCGTCAACGCATTCGAACAACCCATCGGCGCCGACCTGTCCGGCTGGACACCGCGTCCGCGACCGCCGCTGGCCCCCGCGCAGGGCCGCTACTGCCGCCTCGAACCGCTATCGGCCGAGCGCCACGCGGCGGACCTGTACGCCGCCTTCAGCCAGGCGCCCGACGGCCGCGACTGGACCTACATGAGCGTCGGCCCCTTTGCGGACGCCGCCGCCTACCGCCAGTTCGCCGAGCAGGCGCAGGCCCATGCCGCCAGCGACCCGATGCATCATGCCGTCATCGACCTGGCCAGCGGCCGCGCGATCGGCTCGCTGTCGCTGATGCGCATTGACCCGGCCAGCGGCGTGATCGAAGTCGGCTTCGTGGCATTTTCGCCGTTGCTCAAGCGCACCCGCATCGCCACCGAGGCGCAGTTCCTGTTGATGCGCCGCGCCTTCGACGAGCTGGGCTACCGCCGCTACGAATGGAAATGCGACAGCCTGAACGCGCCGTCGCGCGCCGCCGCCGCGCGGCTGGGTTTCCAGTTTGAAGGCATCTTCCGCCAGGCCACGGTCTACAAGGGCCGCAGCCGCGACACCGCCTGGTTCTCGATCATCGACAGTGAATGGCCGGCGTTGCGCGCCGCCTACGAAAGCTGGCTCGATCCCGCCAACTTCGACGCCGAAGGCCGTCAGCGCCAGGGCCTGGCGGACCTGATCGCCCGGGAAAAGGCCGCGTGCGCCTGATCCCGGTTGCGCTGGCGCTGTTCTGGGGCCTGAACTGGCCGGCGGTCAAGATCGTGCTGTCGATCTGCCCGCCGTTCACCTTGCGGCTGCTGGGACTGGGCAGCGGCGCCGCGCTGCTGCTGATCCTGGCGCGCGCCAAGGGATTGGCGCTGTTGCCGCCGCGCGCCTCGTGGCGGGGCATCGTCATCGGCGGCATCCTGGCCGTGGCGGTGTTCAACCTGGCGGTGGCCTGGGCCCAGCTCAGCACCAGCACCTCGCGCGCCGCGGTGCTGACCTTCACCATGCCGATGATGTCGGCGCTGCTGGCCTGGGCCGTGCTGGGCGAACGGCTGGACCGCCGCCGCGGCCTGGCGCTGCTGTTGGGCGGGCTGGGCGTGGCGGTGCTGGCCTGGCCGGTGCTGCGCGCCATCTTCGCCGATCACGACCTGGCCGCCGCGCGCGGCCTGGCGTTTCCGCTCACCGCCGCCTTCGGGTGGGCCGCCGGCACGGTCTACCTGAAGCGCTGGCCGGTGACGGGGCACCGCATCGTGGTGACGGCATGGCAACTGGCGGTGGGCGCGGCCTGCGCGCTGGCCGGCATGCTGCTGGCGGGCGAGACCTTTCCAACGCAGGGCTGGAGTCCGCGGGTGGCGGCGGCGCTGACGTTCCACATCGTGCTGGGCACGGCGGTGGCGTATTGGCTGTGGTTCGTGCTGAGCGAACGGGTCAGCGCCACGGTGGCGGCCCTGACCACGCTGATGGTGCCGGTGGTCGGCGTGCTGGGCGCGATGGCGCTGGTGGGCGATCGCCCCGCCGTGGCCGACTGGTGGGGCTTCGCGCTGGTGCTGGCGGGCGCGGCGCTGATCGTCTTGAACCTGGGCGGCCCGCGCCGGGCCTGAAGGGCCGGCGCGTCGAACGCGCGCCGGTCACGGCAAGGACCGGCGCGCCAGGCGGCGGGTCAGCCCGCGACCCGGCCCGCGCCTGCCATCCCACTACGGTCACCCCGCGCCGCTCAGGCGCGCCGGCCGCGCCGCAGTTTCTCGCGCAGCAGGCCGGCGCCGCTCACCAGCGAGATGCCGGCCAGCACCATCAGCGCGCCCAGGACGAAGGCGCCGTCCAGCGGCTCGTCCAGGATCAGCACGCCGAACGACACCCCGAACAGCGGCGTCATGAACGACAGGATCGACAGGCGCGAGGCCAGGTAGCGCCGCAGCAGCCAGAACCAGGCCAGGTAGCTCGACAACGCCACCACCACCGACTGGAACGCCACGCTCAGCATCGCCGACGGGGTGTAGCGGATGCCGGCGTTGCCGGTGGCCGCGGCATAGACCAGCAGCACCAGCGCGGCGATCGCCATCTGGTAGAACAGCGTCTTGGACGGCGCCGCTTCCGACAGCGCGGTGCGGCGGATCGCCACCGTGGTGGCGCCCCACAGCAGCCCGCCCAGCAGTCCGAGGCTGTCGCCCAGCAGCATGTTGCTGGCGGCCGCGGCCTGCGGCTGTCCGTTGCCCAGGAAGGCCACGGCGATGCCGCCGAAGGCCACCGCCACGCCCAGCCATTGCAGCGGCGCCATGCGTTCTTCCGGCACGCGCCAGTGCAGGCCCAGCGCGGTGAAGATCGGCGCGGTGTACAGGAACACCGACATGTGCGAGGCCGTGGTGTAGACCAGCCCCTGCGCGATCGCCAGGAACTCGAAGCCGAACAGCAGGCCCACCAGCACGCCCGCGCCCAGCGTGCCATCGCGCAGCGCGCGCGAGCCTTCGGCGCGCCACACCACCGCGCCCAGCACCAGCGCCGCGAAGGCCGAGCGCAGGCCGACCTGCATGATGGGCGAGATGTCGGCGGCCACCAGCTTGATGGCGATCTGCTGGAAACCCCAGCAGACGCACAGCAGCAGCATCACGCCGGTGGCCAGCGAGTCCAGCGGACGGCGGGTAGGGGCCGCGAGTGCGGCGACGGCGCTCACGGCAGTTCGGCCGGGTAGCTGTCCAGCGCCAGTCCGATCTGCTGGCGCAGATCCCATTCGGCCAGGCTGGCCTGCACCGGGCCGAAGAAGGCGCCGTCGCGCGTGACGAACATGGCCGGCAGGTGGAAGACCTCGTAGCGTTCGACCAGGCCGCCGTTCTCGCCCGCATCGACCCAGCACACGCGTTCCACCGGCAGGTCCAGCTTGGGCAACTGTTCGCGCGCGATGCGGCAAGTGCCGCAGGTGCGGCTGTGGAACACCAGCAGCGTCAGGCCGGGGGTGTCCAGCAGGTAGCGGTCGGCGGTGCTGTCGTTCAGTTCTATCTGTTCCATGGCGGCATCAGGGTGGGGTTATCGGGACAGCCTGCGATCCAGTTCCAGCACGGTCTGGTACAGCACGCGGGTGCCGTCCAGCAACTGCGCCGGTTCGATCCACTCCTCGGGGCAGTGGCTGCGTCCGTTCAGGCAGGGGATGAAGATCATGCCGATGGGGCCGGTGGGCGCCATGTAGACGGCGTCGTGGCCGGCGCCGCTGGGC
>NZ_CADIJW010000032.1 GCF_902859745.1 Achromobacter dolens
CGGCAGCACGGCGGCCGCGGCCGCGAGGGCGCAGGCGGCGCAGGCCAGCGCCAGGCCGCTGCGCCTGGGCAGGAGGCGGGGGCGTCGCGGCAGACGCATCAGGAGCGGGCCTGCGGGGCCGGCAAGGCCAGCTTGATGCTGCCGTTGACCAGGCCGGGCAATGGCCGGCCATTGACGTTGGCGGCGCGGGTCAGCTCCACCTGCCTGACCGCCAGGCCCCAATCGCCGGCCGCATGCTCGAGCCATCGCAGCAGCGCCGAAGAGGGCACTTCGGTCACGACCAGCGTGACGCTGTCGCCCTGGCCGGGATGATCCAGCTTCCAGTGGTCGGCCGGCAGGCCCGCGCGTTCGAGGCTGGCGCCGATGTCGGCGACGGCCGGCAGGGCGGCGGCCGGCGCGGCGGCCCTGCCGCGCAGGGACATCGCCTGCGTGGTGATGGCCGCCACGGCGGCGGCCTGGCTGCGCAGGCGCGGCAGTTCCTCGCGCAGCTTGCGCACCGAGTCCAGCGCGGGTTCGACCAGCAGGGTGAAGACCAGCACCGCGCCCAGCAGGGCGCCGGCGCCGTTGACCAGCCGCCGTTCGCGCGGCGCCAGGGCCTGGTAGCGCTGGCGCGCGCGGTCGGCGGCCGGCGCCAGCGGGGTGAGGACGGCGCGGCAGGCGGCGTTCAGGCGTTCAGTGGGCGTCATGGTTGGCTGCGCGTGATGCGCCAGGTGTTGTCGGTGTCGCCGCGTTCCAGCTTCAGGCCCTGGGAGGCTGCCTGCTGGATCAGCGCGGGCGTTTCGGCCACGCGCTGGGCCTGGGCGCCGGCATCGGCCAGTTGCAGGGTCAGCGCCTGGTCGGCATAGGACAGGCGGGCGACGTTGTCGGCGGCGAACGGCAGCGCCTGCGCGGCGGCGCGCGCCAGCGGCAGGAAGTCGCCGGCGTGGGCGCCGCCGCGGCGGGTCTGCAGCGCGTCCAGGCCTTGCTGCGCCTGGCGCGCGGGGTCCAGCACCACCGGCAGTTCGGGAAACGCCGTCAGCACCTGGCGGCGCATGCCGTCGCGCAGCGACTGCGCCTCGCCGCGCAGTTGCGCCGCATGCAGGTTCAGGCCGCCGATCCAGACCGCGGCCGCGACGGCGCTCCAGCGCCAAGCCGGCCGCCAGCGCGACACGCGCGCCGGCGCCAGTTGGGGCATCGCCAGCGACCATGAAGGCGACGGCGCCTGCCAGCGCGGGTCGGCCGGATCGCGCAGAGGCGTCGTCTCGTCCGGCGCCAGCGTCTGCGGCGCGATCAGGGCGTGGGCGCGCAAGCCCTGCGCGTTCAGCAGGCCCCACGCGCGACGCACCGGTTCGCGCGGCGCCCAGGCCAGCGCCACGTTGCCGTGGGCGTCGCGCGGGCCATGGCCGATCGCCAGGTCGTCCAGGTCGCTCAGCACCAGCGGCTCCAGCGCGCCGCGCACCGCGGCGGCGAAGCGGGCCTTGGCCACCGCCGGCACCTGGACGGTGGCGGCGATGACGTCGGCCGGGTGCAGCACGGCCTCGCAGGCGGCCTGCGGGTAGGCCTGGCCCAGCGCGTGCAGCGTCAGCTCGCCCTGGCGCGCGCAGCGGCCGCGGCGATCGAACCAGGCGAAGGGCAGCAGCGAGCCCGGGCCGAGTTCGGCGAGCGGGGCAAGCGCGATACGCAAGGAATTCTTCAAGGGGCTTCTCTTGTCCAGATGGTGTCGGGCGCGGCGGGCGGCGCGCTGCGTATCAGCGCCTGCATCGAGACCCGCGCCCGTTCGTAGACGACGGCGCCGCTGGCCAGGAACCAGCCGCTGGTCGTGCTGACGGCGGGCGCGGGCGTCTTGACGCCGGTGGCGGCCAGCCGGTTGGCGAAGTCGCCGGCGTTGTTGAACCAGTTGCCGCGGTCGCGTTCGCCGGTGATGGCGCGGGCCTGGCTGAGCGACAGGCCCGTCACCAGCGCGGCGATGACTTCGGGCGGCGCGGTATTGACGTTGACGTTGGTGGCGCTGGGCAGCACCGTCATCGTGCGCCGCAGTTCGCCGCGAGCGGCGGGCTCCAGCCCCAGCAGCGCGGCCACGTCGTCGATGCCGCGCGGCAGCGGCGCGCGCGCATCCGGCGCCTGGCCGCCCTGGGCCGGCGTGGGCGCGCCCGCGGCCGGCGCCGGCGGCTGGCTGGCGGCGATGACCTCGATGATGCGTCCCGCCAGCGTGTCCGGCAGGCGCAGAGCGCCCAGCAAGCGCCGCAACACCCGCTCCTGTTCCGGTTGCGGCACGCCGTTGCTGGCCAGGTTGGTCAGGTTGTACTTGCCCTGTTCGTCCTGCACCTTGCCCGAGAACACCGCCACGCGGTCGTCGCCGGGGCGCTCGATGCGGGTGTCCAGCACCGGCGTGGCCCAGATCTGGTCGCCGCGGGTGGTCGACTCGCGCTTGCCGTGATCGCGCACCACCAGGCGGGCCCAGTCGATGCCCCCGGCCAGCAGCATGCGTGCCTGCACCCGCGCCATTTCGTTCTCGATGCGGCGCGTGCTGGCGGTCTGGCGCTGGAACAGACTGGTGGTCAGCGCCGCGACAATGGCGACGATGATCAGCGCGCTGACGACGGCGGCGCCGCGTTCGCGCGGCGGGGGCGTTTTCATGGCAGCTCCAGGATGCGGCTGTAGCGCCGCGCGTCGCCAGCCGGGCCCCGGTCGAGCGTGATCTCGATGCCGCTGGGCGTGGCGGAAAATGGCGCGCGGGTGTCCATCCAGCCCGCGCCCGGCACCCAGCCGCGCAGCGTCAGCGCGCGCACGCCGGGCAGCAGCAGCGCGCCATTGCCGACGGGCGGCAGCGGTCCCTGTTCGGCCGGCGGGCCGCTGGCGCGCCACAGACCGTCCTTGCGCACCGACCATTGCACCCGTTGCCAGCGGCCGTCGCCATCCGCGGCGGGACGCAGGATCTCCAGGCGCTGCGCGCCGGCGGCGTCGCGCAACAGGCGCACGCCCGTCGTGAAGACGTGCGCGTCGATGCCCGGCGCGGCGAACGACGGGCCGTTGTAGGCCAGTTCGACATCGCGTCCCATCTGGCCGAGCGTGCGCACGATGGCGTCGGTGTCGTCGGCCTGCTGCGCGATCCAGTCGCGCGCGCTGGAGACGCTGTCCAGGCCGCGCCAGGCCATCAGGCTGACGAGCGCCATCAGCGCCAGTGCCACCAGCACTTCGATCAGGGTGAAGCCCGCCTGGGCGCGGGCGCGGCAGCGGCGGGCGGTCATCGCAGGCTCGACAGCAGGCCGTCCAGTTGCAGCAGGGCCGCGCCATTGCCCGCGTCGCGGACCTTGACCGACACCTGGCGGAAGCTGCGGTTCAGGGAATTGGTGAACACCAGTTCGCATTGCAGCGCCAGGCCGCCTTGCGGACAGGGAACGGTCTGCGAACCGGCGCGCGGCAGGGTCTGCTCCAGCCGCAGTTGGGTCAGCGCGTTCTGCGCGGCCAGCAGCGCCAGCGTCTTGTCCTGCAGCGCGCGGTTGTTGGCGGCCATGACGCCGGTGGCGCGCAAGGCCGCGCCCATCGCCACGGCGATGATGGCCAGCGCCACCAGCACCTCGATCAGGGTGAAGCCACGCTGGCGTTGGCGCCGCGGGGGGCGGATGGGAATAAATTCAGCGGATCTCATAGCGTCCGGCGGCGTCGCGCGTCACCGTCACGAGCGAATCGCCCGCGCGCAGTTGCACGCTGAACGGGTCGGCCACCCATTCGGTGTTGAAGACCAGCGGACGGTCGGGCGACAGCCGCAACCGCACCTGGCGCGCCAGCCAGGCCTGCGGGCGCAGGGCCTCGTCGCGCTCAAGCGTGTCGACGGGCAAGGGCGTGTCGTCCTGGGCGGAGGGGGCATTGGAGCGGCCCTGGCGCTCGAACGACCAGCCGCCGCTGGCGGGCTGCCAGCGTATCGATCGGCCATCGCTGCGGGCTTCGCCTTCGGCCACCGTGAAGGCGTCGACCAGGCGCTGCGCGTCGTCGCGCAACGGGTCGGCGCGCTTGCCGATGGACAGGCTCACCATGCTGGCGGCGATGGCGACGATCACCAGCACCACCAGGACTTCGACTAGCGTGAAACCGCGCTCAGAGTTCCCACGAACCGATGTCGGCATCGCCGCCTTCCCCGCCGGGCTTGTTGTCGGCGCCGAACGAGAACACATCGATGTCGCCTTTGACGCCGGGATTCAGGTATTGGTACGGATGGCCCCAGGGGTCATTGGGCAGCTTGTCCAGGTAACCGCGCCAGTTGGAGGCGCCTTCCGGCTTTTCCGCCAGCGCGCGCAGGCCCTGGGCGGTGGTGGGATAGCGGCCGTTGTCCAGTCGGTACAGCTTGAGCGCCTGCATGATGCCGGCGATGTCCTGGCGCGCCGCGACCTGGCGGGCCTGGTCGGGACGGTCCAGCACGCGCGGCACGATCAGGGCGGCAAGAATCCCCATGATCACGATGACCACCATGATCTCGATCAGGGTGAAACCTTGCTGGCGGGCGAGCCCGCGCGATGACTGTCGCACTTCACGACTCCGGTATTTCAGTGAGAAGCGTGCGATTGTGGACATGAAATATGACAGCAATATGAGGCGCGGGGATCACTTGGCGGCGCGGGTGATGCCGCCTTCCGGCGCCGGCGAGGCGGGCGCGGCCAGCCGGCTGGGCCGGCCGCCTTGCTCGACCGTGACGGCGTCGGCGCCGACCTCCTTGAGCACGATGCCCGGCGCGACTTCGTCGCCGACGCGCCAGGCCGCGGGCGGGCCGCCGTCGACGCTGAACACCGCGGCGCCGTCGGCGCCGGCGGCGATCACGCCGAGCACGCTGATCTGCGTGCGCAGCACTTCATCGCGGCCGAACCATAGCGCCACCGGCATGTTGTCGGCGCCGCGCGGGGGCGGCGCGGATACGGCGGCGGGCAGGGCGGGGGGCTTGGGCGCGAGCAGCACCGCGCCCCAGGCACCCAGCCCGGCGGCCAACGCCAGCATGGCAACGACACGGCAGACGGCGGGGGCCGCGGGCGGGGACAGGCGCAGGGACAAAGGCATCAATGAAACGGCGGAAAGAGGATTGGCGCGCAAGCGCCACGATGCGCGCGACTCTAACAGCCGATCGTGACAAGTCCGCGAAAGCGCGTGGGCCGCCTGCAGGGGACCGGCTGGCTGGTCCCCTGGCTTTGTTGCCGTCTGTATCGCACTGGGAAAAAAAGCTGATCCGTCGATCAACGATTCCTTTCTTTGCTTCATCGGTCGTTCACCTTGCGACGCCACTATGTGGGCCACTCACAAAGCGGGTTTGGAAAGGGAAAGACATGCAGGTATCGAATTGGAAGCGCTGGGGCGTCGCGTTGGCGACCCTGGGCGCGTTGGCCGGTTGCGGCGGCGACAAGAGCGACGACGACACGCCGGCGCCGGCCGCGCAGGCGGGCGGCGGCTCGGCCGCCAAGGTGTTGTTCATCGGCGTGGACGGCCTGACCTATGACGCCTATCGCCAGGGCGCGGCGGACAAATCCCTGCCCAACCTGGCGCAATTGACGGCGACCCGGTCGTGGACCGGCGGCGTCACCGGCGCGGTCACGCAACAGCCGACGCTGTCGGCGCCCGGCTGGGCCACGCTGCTGACCGGCCAGTGGGCGGACCAGCATGGCGTGCGCAGCAACGCGCTGGGCCAGGCGCCCAAGACCCCGACGCTGTTCCAGCGCGTGCGGACGGCCAAGCCCGCCGCGCGCACCGCGGCGGCATTCAACTCGTCGCTGCTGGCCAGCCTGACGGGCAATGACCGCGACGCGGGTTTCCTGCAGAGCCTGACGGACTGCGGCGGCGTCGACGATTGCGTCGCCAGCCAGGCGCGCGACCGCATCACCGAAGGGTATGACGTGGTGCTGGCGCAGTTCGGCGCGGCCGAGCGCGCCGCCGCGAGCGGCGGTTTCGGCGTCGGCTACCAGGCGATCCTGCGCCAGACCGACGCCGCCATCGGCGCGCTGCTGGCGCAGGTGGCCGATCGCCGCAATACCCATCCGGACGAGAACTGGCTCGTGGTGGTGGCCTCCAGCCATGGCCTGGATCGCACCGGCGGCAGCGACGGCCTGCCGCTGTCGCTTAACAAGACCACGCTGCTGGCCATGAACCGCCCGCAGATGCTGGGCGGCAGCGCCGACGACGCCTCGTTCGACGGCGCCTGGAATATCGCCTGGTACGGTCTGCCCAGCGGCGCCGACGCCGCGCCGACCATCCTGGCGCACCTGGGCGCTTCGCCCGCGGCCGGCCAGTACGACCTGGCGGGCGCCTCGCTGTTCGAGCCGGTGGCGCTGCGCCGCGCGACCAGCCGCACGTCAATGGACAACAAGAGCGTGGCGCTGAGCTGGACGCGCGTCGGCACGCCCACCGGCGAGATCGTGATCACCCGCGACGGCACGGAAATCGCGCGCCTGCCGGGCACCGCCACCGACTACGCCGATACGGGCTTCACCTTCACCACCGAAGGGCTGCATGAACTGAACTACGCCATCTCGGTTGGCAACGCCGTGACGGCGGTGCGCGCCACCGTGGTCTACACGGCGCCGGTGCCGTTGCTGCCGTCGCTGCGCACCGGCCTGGCGATGCTGTTCCCGTTCGAGGGCAACCTGACCGACAAGGCCGCCGGCGGCGGCGCCATCACGCCGTACGACGGCGTCCAGGCGCCGGCGTTCAGCGACCGCGGGGTGTTCGGCAAGATGTTCCAGAACCAGCGCTCGGGCGATCCGACCGGCGCCTTCAAGCTGGACTATCCGGCGGGCCTGCTCGACAGCGTCCAGGCGTTCACCATCGGCTTCTGGTACCAGTCCGATGGCACCGCCAACGACCGCTCCATCCTGGGCAACAAAGACTACAACTCCGGCGGCAACCCCGGCATCACCATCGCCCAGTGGGCTGGCCCCGAGCTGCGCTTCAACCTGGCCGGCGGCAGCCGCGTCGACATCAACGGCGTGAAGTTCACGGCCAACAAACCGGTCTACGTGGCGATGGTCATCGACAAGACCGCCAAGACCATGGCCGCCTATGTCTACGACACGGAAATGGGCTGGTTCAGCCGCTCGATTTCCACCGGCGCCGTCAACTTCGCCCAGATCGCCGGGGTGTTCGGCCCGCACCTGGGCCTGAACGAGGACGGCAAGGGGACCTACGGCGTGTGCTGCGCCGGCACCAAGGGCCCCTACACCATGTACTTCGACGACCTGGCCTTCTGGTCGCGCGCCCTGACCGAAACCGAGGTCAAGTCGCTGGCCATGTCCGGCAAATCGGTTTCCGAATTGTTCCCCTGATGTCCCAAGGATAGACACGACATGAATACCGCTTCCCCGATCCTGCGCGCCTTCCTGCGCCTGGGCGCCATGCTGATGCTGGCCGCCACCTTGACCGCCTGCGGCGGCGACAAGGACGACGACGACACCGGCAGCCAGCCCGACACGCCGACCCAGCCCGCCAAGCCCCTCCTGCGTTGCGCGCCCTGACGCCGCGCCATTTTTCAGCATTCAAGGAAACGCATCCGTGACGTCCCATAAAGAACCGATCCACGCCGGCAAGCGCCGCTTCCTGCGCAACGCCGCCGCCTCCGGCGCCGGCCTGACCGCCTTGTCGATGTTCCCGCCGGCCATCCGCCGGGCGCTCGCCATTCCCGCCAACAACCGCACCGGCACGATCAATGACGTCGAGCACGTGGTCATCCTGATGCAGGAGAACCGCTCGTTCGACATGTACTTCGGCTCGTTCAAGGGCGTGCGCGGCTTCGGCGACCGCATCACGGTGCCGCTGCCCCAGAACCGCTCGGTCTGGGAACAGACCAACGGCACCCGCGTAGTGCTGCCGTATCACCTGGACAGCACCAAAGGCAACGCCCAACGCGTGTCAGGCACCCCGCACGACTATCTCGACGCCCAGAACGCCTGGGACGGCGGCCGCCTGTACCAATGGCCGCGCTACAAGCAGAACCAGTCGATGGGCTACTACACGCGGCAGGAACTGGCGTTCCAGTATGCGTTGGCCGAGGCCTTCACGCTGTGCGACGCGTACCACTGTTCCTCGCACGGCGGCACCAACACCAATCGCCTGTTCCATTGGACCGGAACCAACGATCCGCTGGCGCAGGGCAACGGCCCCTCGACCCGCAACCAATGGGACGACCTGGGCCCGTCGACGATCGGCTGGACCTGGAAGACGTATCCCGAGCGCCTGCAGGAAGCCGGCGTGAGCTGGAAGGTCTACCAGAACCTGCCGGACAATTTCACCGACAATCCGTTGGCCGGCTTCCGCCAGTTCCGCAAGGCCTATGAGCTGGCCGGCAATGATCCCAATGTCGACCCCAACCCGCCGGCCTGGACGCCGGCATCCGAGGCCGCCAACCCGTTGTACAAAGGCACGGCCAACACCATGCCCGATGGCGGCTTCCTGCAGGCGTTGCGCGACGACGTGGCCAACGGCGCGCTGCCGCAGGTGTCGTGGATCGTGGCGCCCGCGGCCTATTCTGAGCACCCCGGCCCGTCGAGCCCGGTGCAGGGCGCCTGGTACATCCAGGAGACGCTCAACGCCCTGACGGCCAATCCGGACGTCTGGAGCAAGACCGTGCTGCTGGTCAACTTCGACGAGAACGACGGCTTCTTCGACCATGTGCCGTCGCCGGCCGCGCCGTCGCTCAATCCGGACGGTTCGATGGCGGGCGCCTCGACCATCAACACCGACCTGGAGCGCCACGTCAAACCGTCGCTGCAGGACGCGGCCGACAACCGAGTGTACGGTCCCGGTCCGCGCGTGCCGATGTACGTCGTCTCGCCCTGGAGCCGCGGCGGCTGGGTCAACTCGCAGGCCTTCGACCATACCTCGGTGCTGCGTTTCCTGGAGGCGCGTTTCGGCGTGGCCGAAAAGAACATCAGCGCCTACCGCCGCGCGGTGCTGGGCGACCTGACCTCGGCCTTCAACTTCGCCACGCCCAACAATGAGCAACTGCCCGACCTGACGCTGCTGACCAAGGCCCAGGCCGACCAGACCCGCGCCGATCAGCAGGCCCTGGCGCAGGTGCCGCTGCCGGACGCCAGCACCCAGGTCAAGCCTAAGCAGGAAACCGGCGTGCGCTATTCGCGCGCGCTGCCCTACGAACTGCACACCAGCGGCCGCGCCCAGCCCGGCACCAGCGCCATGTGGCTGGTGTTCGCCAACACCGGCAGCGCGGCCGCGGTGTTCCACGTCTATGACCGCCTGCACCTGGATCGGCTGCCGCGCCGCTACGCGGTCGAGCCGGGCAAGCAATTGGAAGGTAGCTGGGACGCCGCCGCGGACGGCGGCAAGTACGACCTGTGGGTGATGGGCCCGAACGGCTACCTGCGCCATTTCGCCGGCGACCTGGCGCTGGCCCGCACCGAGCAGTTGGGCGCGGAAATCCGTGTCTGCTACGACATCGCCAACGGCGACGTCTATACCAACTTCATCAACAACGGCAAGAAGGCCTGCACCTTCGTCATCACGCCCAATGCCTACTACACCAACAATGAGAAGTGGACGTTGACGGTGCCGGCGGGCAGCCAGGTCGAGCAGTCGTGGTCGCTCAAGGCGAGCGGCGCCTGGTTCGACTTCACCGCGTGCCTGAACGAGGATCCGGCCTATCTCCGCCGCTTCGCCGGCCGGGTGGAGACGGGCAAGCCGTCGGTCACCGATCCGGCGATGGGCCTGTAAGCGCGCCCCCCGCGGCGGGCCGGCAGCGGCCGCGCCGGGCGCAATGCCGCGCCTCGCTCCCGCCCGGGGCGCGAGGCGGGGCGTGCTTGCGTGCGGCGCGCCGGTTACGGGATGGCCTGCGGCTCGCGCGCCCGGAATGCGGCGGCGCATGCCTCGCAGATGGCCGTGGTGATGCCCTGGCGGGCATGCTCGCGCCGCTCCAGCATGCCGATGGCGCGGGCCGACGGCCCCAGGTCGTCGGGCAACGGCAGGATGCGCAACTGCGGGCTGTCGCGCCAATTCGAGCCGTTGATGAGCGGCAGCAGCGTCACCCCGACCTCCTGGCGCACCAGTTCGATCAGAGTCTCGATCGCGTTCAGTTCCAGGAATTCGTCCAGCGGCACCGCCAGGCGCCGCAGCAGGCGGTCGATCTGCAGGCCGGTGCGCTGGGTGCGGTCAAAGCGCAGGAAGGGGTTGCCCGCCAGCACCTGGCGCGCGTCGTGGCCGGCGGCCGAGGGCGGGGCGATCACCACCAGCGGTTCTTCATACAGCGGGGTCCAGCGGGTGCTGGCCATCTTGCGGCCGGCCTCCACCAGGAAGGCCGCGTCCAGTTCGCCGTCCTCGACCTTGCCGGCCAGTTCGCTGGCCTTGCCCGACAGGATGCGCACGTCCAGCCTCGGGTGCGACTTCTTCATGCCCGACACCACCTTGGACAGCGTGCCCATGCAGGAGACGATACTGCCCACCGAGACCGACCCCGCCAGTTCGCCCGGCACGGTGCGCGGCAGCCGCATGCGGTCGTATAAATCCAGCAAGTGCTTGATTTCCGGCAGCAATTCCCGGCCCGCCGCATTCAGGATGGCCAGCCGGCCGCTGCGGTCGAACAGCTCGCGCCCCAGTTCGGCCTCCAGCGAGCGCATCTGGAAGCTGACGGCGGCCTGCGTCAGGGCCACCTGCTCGGCCGCTTCGGAGAAGGATCCATGGTGGGCGACGGCCAGAAAGGTGCGCAGGAAACGGATGGTGCTCATGGGGTCAATTCACAAAAATTTCTTTTATTACTGAACAAAAAATCAAATTGATTTAATTAGATCACGGGAGTACCTTCGCCTGCTTACCTCTATGAGACAGGCGCCATGAAATCCTTCGACTGGGTCAACCCGTATCCCTCCATCCGTATCCCGCTGTTCGCGCGTAACGTGGTGTCCACGTCGCACCCCCTGGCGGCCCAGGCTGGCCTGCGCATGCTGCTCAAGGGCGGTAACGCGGTCGACGCCGCCATCGCCGCCGCCGCCGCCATCGTGCTGGTCGAGCCGGTCTCCTGCGGCCTGGGGGGCGACTGCTTTGCCATCGTCTGGGACGGCAAGGAACTGCATGGCCTGAATTCCTCGGGCGTGGCCCCCGCCGCGTGGAATGTCGAATACTTCAAGCGCAAGTACGGCGTCGGCGCCGACGGCCTGGCGATCCAGCCCAAGCGCGGCTGGGACGCGGTCACGGTGCCGGGCGTGGTGGCCGGCTGGTCCGCGCTGCACGAAAAGCTCGGCAAGCTGCCGTTCGAGCAACTGTTCGAACCGGCCATCGAGATCGCCGAGCGCGGCTATGCCGTGCCGCCGGTGGTGGCGCACAAGTGGGCCGCCGCCGCCAATGAACTGAGCAACCAGCCGGGCTACGCCCAGGCCTTCATGCCCGAGGGCCGCGCGCCCAAGGTCGGCGAGCACTTCCGCTTTCCGGACGCGGCCAATACGCTGCGCCGCATCGCCGCCTCCAAGGGCCGCGATTTCTACGAAGGCGAGCTGGCCGAGCGCATCGCCGCCTTCAGCCAGGAATGCGGCGCCGCCATGACGCTGGAAGACCTGCGCGCCTACCGCCCGGAATGGGTCAAGCCGATCTCCCGTTCCTACCGCGGCTACGAGCTGCATGAGATCCCGCCGAACGGACAGGGCATCGCCGCCCTGATCGCCCTGGGCATCGTCGAACGCTTCAACATTGCCGACATGCCGGTCGACTCGGTGCAGTCGCAGCACCTGCAGATCGAGGCCATGAAGCTGGCCTTCGCCGACCTCTACAAGTACGTGGCCGACCCGCGCTCGATGGAAGTCACGCCCGAGCAGATGCTGTCGGACGACTACCTGGACAGCCGCGCCAAGCTGATCCGCCTGGACGGCGCCACCCATTTCGGCGTGGGCCGCCCGGCCGCCGGCGGCACCGTCTACCTGACCGCCGCCGACGAGAACGGCATGATGATCTCGTTCATCCAGTCCAACTACATGGGTTTCGGCTCGGGCGTGGTGGTGCCGGGCACGGGCATCAGCCTGCAGAACCGCGGCGTCGGCTTCTCGATGGATCCCAAGTCGGCCAACGTGGTCGAGGGCGGCAAGCGGCCGTTCCACACCATCATCCCGGGTTTCCTGACGCGCGGCGGCAAGCCGGTCATGAGCTTCGGCGTGATGGGCGGCGACATGCAGCCGCAGGGCCACCTGCAGACCGTGATTCGCATGGTCGACTACCACCAGAACCCGCAGGCCGCCTGCTGCGCGCCGCGCTGGAAGGTCAACCGCGATTTCACGCTGGATATCGAGACCAATATGAAGGCTTCCACTATTGCGGGCCTGAAAGACCTCGGGCATGCTTTGAAATCCGTGGACGATCCGTACATGGATTTCGGCGCCGGCCAATTCATCTGGCGCATGTCCGAAAGCGACAACGAGCTTGGCTACGTCGCCGCCAGCGACAGCCGCCGCGACGGCCAGGCCGTGGGCTTCTGATAAGCGCCTTGCCGCCTGGCATCGCAGCCAGGCATTGCAGCCACAAGGGGAATAAACACAATGAAACGCTTGACCATGACCTTCGGCGCCAGCGTGCTGGCGCTGGCCGCCGGCGCCGCCTGCGCGCAGAACATCCGCATCGGCCTGCAGGAAGATCCGGACGTGCTGGACCCGCACCGCGCCCGCACCTACGTCGGCCGCATCGTCTTCACCTCGCTGTGCGACAAGCTGGTGGACATCGATCCCAAGCTGCACTTCGTGCCGCAACTGGCCACCTCGTGGTCGTTCAGCCCGGACAACAAGGTGCTTACCTTCAAGCTGCGCGAAGACGCGCTGTTCCATGACGGCAGCAAGTTCGACGCCGCCGCCGCCAAGGCCAACCTGGAACGCGCCATGACGCTGCCCGACAGCCTGCGCAAGGGCGAGCTGGCCTCGGTCGAGAAAGTCGAGGCGCCCGACGCCAGCACCCTGGTGCTGACCCTCAAGCAGCCCGACGCCACGCTGCTGGCGCAACTGTCCGACCGCGCCGGCATGATGCTATCGCCCAAGTCGTTCGCCGACGCCGACGTGGCCGCGGTCGGCCGCAAGCCGATCTGCTCGGGTCCGTACAAGTTCGTCGAGCGCATCCAGAACGACCGCGTCGTGCTGGAGAAATTCGACCAGTACTACGACGCCAAGGACTACGCCTTCAAGCGCATCACCTTCCTGCCGATCCCCGATACCACCGTGCGCCTGTCGAACCTGCGCGCCGGCGACCTGGACCTGCTCGAGCGCCTGAATCCGTCCGACGCGCCGCAGGTCAAGAACGATGCCAGCCTGACCTTCGCGCCGGTGGCCGGCCTGGGCTTCCAGCAGTTCATGTTCAACGTCGCCAACGGCAAGCGCGCCGAGGACAATCCGTTCAAGAACAAGCTGGTGCGCCAGGCGTTCCAGCTCGCCATCGACCGCAACGCCATCAACGAAGTGGCCGGCGGCGGCATCTTCGAACCGGCGCAGCAGCCGTTCCCGCCCGCCAGCCCCTACCACAGCGACAAGTTCCCCGTGACCAAGCGCGACGTGGCCAAGGCCCGCGCGCTGCTCAAGCAGGCCGGCTTCGACCGCGTCAAGGCCGAGGTCATGTTCGGCAACAACACCACCACCTCGTCGGTGGCCGAGATGGTGCAGGCCATGGCCTCCGAGGCCGGCTTCGACCTGTCGCTGCGGCCCACCGAGTACGCCGCCCTGCAGAAGGAATCGGCCGGCGGCAACTTCCAGGTGGTGATGCTGGGCTGGTCGGGACGGGTCGATCCGGACGGCAACATCCACAGCTTCGTGACCTGCAAGGGCGCGCTCAACGACGGCCACTATTGCAACCCGGAAGTCGACAAGCTGCTCAACGAGGCCCGCACGGTGCCGGATGAAACCAAGCGCCGCGCCATCTACGACCAGGCGCAGACGATCATCCAGGACGAACTGCCCGGCGTGTACAACTACTACCAGCCGTGGCCGTTCGCGCTGGCCAAGAAGGTCAAGGGCTTCGTGCCGTATCCGGACGGCATGATCCGCCTGAAGGGCGTGACGTTCGCCCAGAAGTAAACCGGTGCGCGGCGGTTCGCCGCCGCGCCCGCCGGCCACGCGCGCGTGGCCTTTTGTTTTCTACGGTTTTTCCCCATGCTTAAACTCATCTTGCGCCGCATGATCGTCGCGATACCGACCCTGATACTGGTGTCGATGATCGTCTTCATGCTGCAGAAAATCCTGCCCGGCGATCCGGTGCTGACCCTGGCCGGCGAAGAGCGCGATCCCGCCGTGCTGGATTATCTGCGCGACAAATACCGTCTCAACGATCCGCTGCCGATGCAGTACGCCGCCTGGGCCGGGCAGGTGCTGCAAGGCGACCTGGGCAAGTCGCTGCGCACCGACGTGCCGGTGACCACGCTGATCGCCCAGAAGCTGCCGGTGACCCTGCAACTGGCGGCGATGGCCATGTTCTTCGCGCTGCTGGTGGGCATCCCCATGGGCATCGTGGCCGCCGTGCGCAAGGGCAGGCCGGTCGAGATGGGGGCCAACATCGCCGCGCTGTCAGGCATGTCGATTCCCAATTTCTGGCTCGGCATCATCCTCATCATGGTGGTGTCGGTGCAATGGAAGCTGCTGCCGGCCTCGGGCTACGTGTCGCCGGCCGAGGACTTCTGGCTGTCGATCAAGACCATGCTGATGCCGTCGCTGGTGCTGTCCACCGCGATTGCCGCCTATCTCATGCGCCACACCCGGTCGGCCATGCTCGAGGCGCTGTCGGCCGATTACGTGCGCACCGCCCGCGCCAAGGGCGTATCGCCGCGCCGCGTGGTGCTGCGGCACGCGCTGCGCAATGCGCTGATGCCGATCGTCACGCTGGTGACGCTGTTGTTCGGCGAATTGCTGGCGGGCGCGGTGCTGACCGAACAGGTCTTCACCATTCCGGGCTTCGGCAAGCTGGTGGTCGACGCGGTCTTCACGCGCGACTACGCGGTGGTGCAGGGCGTGGTGCTCTGCGTCGCGGTGGGTTTCATCCTGATGAACCTGCTGGCCGACATCCTCTACATCCTGGTCAATCCCCGCCTGAGGCACGCATGAGCGCCATTCCCGCAACGGCCGCTGCCGTCACGCCGCCCCGCAGCCGCAACCGCGCCTGGGGCAAGTTCAAACGCAATCACGTCGCCATGCTGGGCCTGGGGATCGTGCTGTTCTTCGTGCTGCTGGCGCTGCTGGCGCCGCTGATCGCCAACCACGACCCGTTCCAGACCAGCTTCACCACCATCCGCAAGGCGCCGTCGGCGTCCTACTGGCTGGGCACCGACGAGCTCGGCCGCGATATCTTCAGCCGCATGGTCTATGGCGCGCGCGCCTCGCTCATGGCCGGCCTGGTGTCGGTGCTGATCGCGCTGGTGGTGGGCGTGCCGTTCGGCCTGGCCGCCGGCTATTTCGGCGGCTGGACCGATAGCTGCATCTCGCGCGCCACCGAGGCGCTGCTGGCGATCCCGTTCCTGATCCTGGCCATCGCGCTGGCCGCCTTCCTCGGCCCGAGCCTGACCAACGCCATGATCGCCATCGGCGTGTCGGCCGCGCCCAAGTTCATCCGGCTCACGCGCGGGCAGGTGCTGGCCGTCAAGAGCGAGGACTACGTGCAGAGCGCCCGCGCGCTGGGCGCCTCGGACCTGCGCATCATCTGCCGCCACGTGTTCCCGAACGTCATGCCGCCGCTGATCGTGCAGGCCACCATCACCATCGCCACGGCCATCATCGCCGAGGCCAGCCTGTCGTTCCTGGGCCTGGGCCTGCAGCCGCCGAATCCGTCGTGGGGCTCGATGCTGAACACCGCCAAGAACTTCATGACCCAGGCGCCCTGGATGTCGATCTTCCCCGGATCGGCCATTTTCCTGGTGGTGCTGGGCTTCAATCTGCTGGGCGACGGGCTGCGCGACGCGCTGGATCCCCGTCAGGACAAGTAATCATCATGGCAACCATGGATCCCAAACGCGTCGTCCAGGTCAACGACCTGACCGTGCGCTTCAAAACCCCCGAGCGCGTCGTCGAAGCGGTGCGCAACGTGTCATTCCACGTCGACCGCGGCGAGACCCTGGCGATCGTGGGCGAGTCCGGCTCGGGCAAATCGGTCACCTCGCTGGCGCTGATGCGCCTGGTGGAGTACGGCGGCGGCCGCATCGTCAACGGCGGCATGCTGCTGCGCCGGCGCAACGGCGACGTGCTGGACCTGGTCAATGCGCCCGACAGCACGCTGCAGCGCGTGCGCGGCGCCGACGTGGCGATGATCTTCCAGGAGCCGATGACCTCGCTCAACCCCAGCTTCACGGCCGGCAACCAGATCGCCGAGGCCCTGCAACTGCACCAGGGGCTGGACGCGGCCGCGGCGCGCGCCGAAACGCTGCGCATGCTGGAGCGGGTGCGCATCCCGGAAGCCCGCGCCATTCTCGACCGCTATCCGCACCAGTTGTCCGGCGGCATGCGCCAGCGCGTCATGATCGCCATGGCGCTGTCCTGCAAGCCGCAACTGCTGATCGCCGACGAACCGACCACGGCGCTGGATGTCACCATCCAGGCCCAGATCCTGCAACTGATCCGCCAGTTGCAGGAAGAAATGGACATGGGCGTCATCTTCATCACCCATGACATGGGCGTGGTGGCCGAAGTGGCCGACCGGGTGCTGGTGATGTATCGCGGCGACAAGGTCGAGGAGGGCGGTTCCGACGACGTCTTCGCGCGGCCGCAACATGCCTACACCCGCGCCTTGCTGTCGGCCGTGCCGCGCCTGGGCGCCATGCATGGCACCGACGAACCGGCGCCGTTCCCGCTGCTCAAGGTCGAGGACGCCGCGCGCCAGGCCGCGCCCGCCGAGCCGGCCATGGCGGCGCCGTCCACCGTGCGCCGCGAGAACGGCCCGGTGCTGAAGGTGCGCGACCTGACCACCACCTTCGACATCACCGGCGGCATTCTCGGCCGCGTGCAAAAGCGCGTCCACGCCGTGGAGAAGGTCAGCTTCGACCTGTATCCCGGCGAGACGCTGTCCCTGGTGGGCGAGTCCGGCTGCGGCAAGACCACCACCGGCCGCTCGCTGCTGCAACTGGTCAAGAGCCGCGGCGGCTCGATCGAATTCGACGGCCAGAACATCGGCGCGCTGCGCGGCAGCGCCATGCAGACGCTGCGCCGGCACATCCAGTTCATCTTCCAGGATCCGTTCGCCTCGCTCGATCCGCGCATGACGGTCGGCTACTCCATCATGGAGCCGCTGCTGATCCACCGCGTCGCCAGCGGCGCGAAGGCCGAGGAACGGGTGCGCTGGCTGATGGACAAGTGCGGCCTCGTGCCCGAGATGATCGACCGTTATCCGCACGAGTTCTCGGGCGGGCAGCGCCAGCGCATCTGCATCGCGCGCGCCCTGGCGCTGAACCCCAAGGTGGTGATCGCCGACGAATCGGTGTCGGCCCTGGACGTGTCGATCCAGGCGCAGATCGTCAACCTGCTGCTCGACCTGCAGCGCGAGCTGGGCGTGTCGTTCCTGTTCATCTCGCACGACATGGCGGTGGTCGAGCGGGTCAGCCACCGCGTCGCGGTGATGTACCTGGGCCAGATCGTCGAGATCGGCCCGCGCCGCGCCATCTTCGAGAACCCGCAGCATCCCTACACGAAGAAGCTGATGGCGGCGGTGCCGATCGCCGATCCGCAGCGCCGCCACCGCGAGCGCTCGCTGCTGGTCGACGAAATCCCCAGCCCGATGCGCAAGCTGGGCGACGATCCCCTGGTGGAGCCGCTGGTGCGGGTCGGGGAAGGGCACTACGTCGCGCGTCATTCCGTCGGCGTGTACTGAGCCGTGGCGGGGGCGCCTGCCGGCAAAGCGGCGGGCCCTCGCCGCGGGCCGCGCGGGCCGGTCGCGCCGCAGGCGGTATCATGGCGGCCTTCAGTCATTCGCCCCATTCAACGGATTTTCTCGCCATGGCCCTGCGCGCCACTATCTACAAGGCCGACCTCAACGTGGCCGACACCGATCGGCACTACTACGGCAGCCACGCGCTGACGGTCGCCCGCCATCCCTCCGAAACCGACGAGCGCATGATGGTGCGCCTGGTGGCCTACGCGCTGCAGGCCCAGGAAGAGCTGTCCTTCACCAAGGGGCTGAGCGACACCGACGAGCCGGACCTGTGGGTCAAGGACCTGACCGGCGCCATCACCCTGTGGATCGAGGTCGGGCAGCCCGAAGAGCGCCGCATCCTGCGCGCCTGCGGCCGCGCCGAGCAGGTCATCGTCTACTGCTACGGCGGCTCGGCCAGCAGGATCTGGTGGGACGGCGTGCGCAACAAGCTGGAACGCACCCGCAACCTGAAGGTCATCAACCTGCCGTCCGAGCAGACGCGCGCGCTGGCCAATCTGGCCGAACGCACCATGCAGTTGAATGCCAATATCTCGGACGGCGTGGTGTATTTCTCGGCCGACAAGGGCGAAGTCAGCATCGAACCCGAAGTCTGGCGCTGATACCGCCAGGCCCTTTCCTGGAGGCGTAGGGATGAGGAAGACCCGAGCATTGGCATGGGCGGCATTGCCGCTGGTGGTATTTTCGCTGCGGGCGGTCGCGGCGCCGGCCGGGGAGCCGGCCACGGCCGCCACGGACCGCATGCACGTGTTCGCCGGCGGCCAGAAGGTGCTGGTCCCGGCGGGGTGGGAACTGGCGCAGGGGCCGGCGCAGGCTGGCCAGGAAATGATCATGATCGCCAGGCCTGGCGCCACCGCGGCCGACAACCAGACGTGTTCGGTCTCGCTGCGCACCATCGATCCCCCGGAGCCGCTGGGCAAGCAGGATGCCGTCCTGCCCGAAGTCGCCTGGAGCATGATGTATTCCGACCAGCAGGTGAATGTGCTCGAGAACGGGGTGTCGACCCTGGCCGGGCTGCCGGCGCACCAGGCCCTGCTGACCCTCACCCAGGGTGACGACCGCCAGGTGGCGCTGGTGCGGCTGCGGTTGGCGGACGGCTACACCTGGTCCCTCATGTGCTCGTCTGGAGCCTATCACCCGGGCGTCGCCCGGGAGGGGTTCGACCGCACGGCCGGGACGTTCCGCAAGGTGCTGGACAGCTTCAGCGCGCCCTGAGGGGCTTCTCCGCCGCGCCCAGGGAACGTTCCGCGCCCAATCTTGCATCGCAACAAAAAAAGCGTGCAAAGTGTGCGGGGCAGGTTTATATTATGGCCATCATATTTCGGAGTCCCGACCATGGCCGGCCCCGCTTCCCGCAAAGAGATATCCCATGACCGCATCGTGGAAGCGGCCGCGCGCGCCATTCGTCGGGAAGGCTACGCCGGCGTCGGCGTGGCCGACGTGATGAAAGAGGCCGGGCTCACGCACGGCGGCTTCTACGCGCATTTCCCGTCGCGCGATGCCATGCTGGTGGCGGCGATGGAACGCGCCGGCCGGGATGGCGCGGCGCGCATGGCGCAGGGCATGGCGCGGCGCCGCGCCGAAGGCGCCAGCCCGCTGCGGGCCCTGGTCGAAAGCTATCTGTCCGAGAAGCATCTGCTGGGGTGCGAGAGCGGTTGCCCGATTTCGGCGCTCGCCTCGGAGATGCCGCGCCAGTCGCCGGAGGTCCGCGACATCTCGGCCAGCCGGGTGTCCGGCCTGGTCGGCGTGGTGCGGCAGGCGCTGCCGGCCGACGCCGGCCCGCATGCGGCGATGGCGATCACCAGCAACCTGGTCGGCGCCATGCAACTGGCCCGCGCGCTCGGCGACAACGAGCAGGGCCGGGCCATGCTGGCGGCCGCGCGCCAGTCGATCCTGGACCAGTACGACAGCGAGGGCCGTCAAGCCGCCCACTGAACCCCTTTTTCCGGGCCGCCGCGCGCGGCCTTTCTTCACTCCATGAATATGATGATCGTCATATTCATATAACCGGCCGGTGTTTCCGGCCCCCCGCCAGAACGCAGCACCCAAGGAAAGACATCATGCAACTGAAGAACGCCACCGTCCTCATCACCGGCGCCAACCGCGGCATCGGCCTGGCCTTCGCCCGCGAGGCGCTGGCTCGCGGCGCCCGCAAGGTCTACGCCGGCGCGCGCGATCCGGCCTGCGTCACGCTGCCGGGCGTGCAGGCCATCCAGCTCGACGTCACCAGCGACCAGGACGTGGCCGCCGCGGCCGCGCTGGCCAAGGACGTCACGCTGGTCATCAACAATGCCGGCATCGCCGCCATGGGCGGCTTCCTGGCCGAAGGCAGCATCGAATCGGCGCGCCGCCACCTGGAAACCAATCTGCTGGGCTCGCTGCGCGTGGCGCAGGGCTTTGCGCCGGTGCTCGCGGCCAACGGCGGCGGCGCGCTGCTGAACGTGCTGTCGATCGCCAGTTGGATCAACCGGCCGATGCTGGGCGTGTACGGCATGAGCAAGTCGGCCGCCTGGGCCCTGACCAACGGCCTGCGCCACGAACTGCGCGAGCAGGGCACGCAGGTGCTTGGCCTGCACATGGGGTTTGTCGATACCGACCTGACGCGGGGACTGGACGCGCCCAAGAGCACTCCTGACTCGGTGGTGCGCCAGGCCTTCGACGCGCTCGAAGCCGGGGCCGAGGAAGTGCTGGCCGACGACGCCACGCGCCGGGTCAAGCAGGGCCTCGCGGCCGAGCCGCCCGTCTACCTGCAGGCATGAGCCGCGGACGCTACGCCCTCGCGACCTTTCCGACGCCATTTCCGAGTCCGATCGACATGCATTCCAATGCCACCTCCGCGGCTCCCCATGCCGCCGCCGCGCCGCTCGCGGCCCAATCTCCCTGGCCGATCTTCTGGATCGCCAGCGTGGCCGTGTTCCTGGTTTCCCTGGACGCGACCATGCTCTACGCCGCGTTCGGCGCCATGCGCGCCGGCTTTCCGCAGGCCTCGGCCGCCGACATGTCCTGGGTGCTGAACGCCTACACGGTGGTCTACGCCGCCATGCTGATCCCGTCCGGCGGGCTGGCCGACACGCATGGACGCAAGCGCATGTTCATGGTCGGGGTGCTGCTGTTCCTGGCGGCCTCGGCTGCCTGCGGCCTGGCGGGCAGCGTCGGTTGGCTGATCGCGGCGCGCGTGGCGCAGGCGGTCGGCGCGGCGCTGCTGACGCCGGCCTCGCTGTCCATCGTGCTTGCCGCCTTCCCGGCCTCGCAGCGCTCGGTGGCGGTGAGCCTGTGGGGCGCGGTGGCCGCGCTGGCGGCGGCGGTCGGTCCCAGCCTGGGCGCGTTCGTGGTCGATGCCGCCGGCTGGCCGTGGGCCTTCTACATCAACCTGCCGTTGGGCGCGTTGTCGCTCTGGTTCGGCGCCAGCCGCCTCAAGGAATCGGTGCGGCCCGAAGCGCGGCGGCGCGTCGACGGCGTCGGCATGGCGCTGCTGATGGTGGGCGTGGGCGCGGTGGCGCTGGCCATCGTGCAGTCGGAATCCCCGCACTGGAGCCGTGGCGAGCTGTGGATGGTGGCGGCGATGGGGCTGGTGTCGCTGGCGGCCTTCGTGGGCTGGGCCCGCAGCACGCCGCATCCGCTGGTCGATCTGGCGCTGTTCAAGCATCGCACCTATCGCTACGTGAACCTGGCCACGCTCAGCTTCGGCATCGCCTTCGCGATGATGTTCTTCGCCTTCTTCTTCTACATGACCGGCGTCTGGCACTACAGTCTGCCGCGCGCGGGCCTGGCCGTGACGCCGGGCCCGCTGCTGGTGATGCCCACCGCGATCATCACCGGGAAGCTGGCGGCGCGCCTGGGCCATCGCCCGTTCCTGGTGGGCGGCTCGCTGGTGTACGCCGCCAGCGGACTGTGGTTCCTGCTGGTGCCGGGCGCCGAGCCCGCCTACCTGGCGCATTGGCTGCCCGGCTTGATCCTGAGCGGGCTGGGCGTGGGCCTGGTGCTGCCGTCGCTGGCCGGCGCCGCCGTCAACCGCCTGCCGCCGCAGCACTACGCGGTCGGCAGCGCGGTCAACCAGGCCACGCGCCAGATCGGCGCGGTGCTGGGGGTGGCGTTGACGGTGCTGTTGCTGGGCAAGGGGGCGCTGAGCCACGCGGACTTCGATCCGCTGTATATCGGCCATGTGGGGCTGGCGCTGCTGACGGGCCTGCTCTGCCTGGCGGTGGACACCCGGCCGCGCCCCGCGCATGCGTAAGCGCCTGCGCGGCGGGAACGAGGCGGGGATGTGCTGGGCGGAGGCGTGCGGCGCGGCGCCCGGCGGCGCCTCGCGGCTAGCGCGGCGTGCGCTGGTGCGGCACCAGCGGCGGCGCCGCGCGGCCGGCCACCAGGCGCCAGAAATCCGGCAGGAAGCATTCCGCCACCAGCAGCGGCTGGCCTTGGCGCCAGAACACCGAGCGTCGCGCCCAGACCCGCTCGGCGTCGCGCGGGCGGCCATTGGCGGCCAGCGCGCCAGCGGCGGTGGCGTGAAACGGCACCGGCCAGGCCAGCCGGCGGCACGCGAACGGCGAACGGATCACGGTGCTGTCGTGATACAGCATGTCCGCCAACGGCCGCGTCAGCAGCCGCCGCATGCCCTGCCAGGCGCCGTGCGAGGCGCGCAGCGGCGTCAGGCTGCGCGCCGGCACGCTGTCGATGCCGTCCACCGACATCAGCACCTCGCGCACCCAGACGGGCGCGCCGGGCGCGATGCGCATGGCGTGCGCTTCGTCGGCGGGCGCGCCGTCCGCGTACTCGGCCAGCACCCGCAGGCGCACCTGGCCGACCTGGCGCAGGCCGGCGGTCAGGGCGCCGGGACGGAACAGCCAATGGCGCTGGGCAAGGGTCAGGACGGGCGGGGCGCTGGCCAGCCAGCCGGCGGCCAGGGGAGGGCGATGTGCTGCTGCTGAGGTCATCATGGCTGCGTATTATGCCAAGGCCGGCGCGCGGCCTGGCCGTCGCGGCCTGTGGCCGATTGCCGCAGGGGCGCCGGCGGCCGCAGGGCGGCGGCGCGGGCGGGGCCTGCGCATACAATACCGGCCATGGAAAAAGTACGAATCTCCAAGCTCATGTCCGAGCGTGGACTCTGTTCGCGCCGCGAGGCCGACAGCTATATCGAGCGCGGCTGGGTGCGGGTCGACGGCGAGGTGGTGTCCGAGCTGGGCGCGCGCGCCTTCCCGCACCAGGTCATTACGCTGGAACGCGCCGCGCAGGCGCGCCAGACATCGCGCGTCACCATCCTCATCAACAAGCCGGTGGGCTACGTCTCGGGGCAGGCCGAAAAGGGCTACACGCCCGCGGTGGCGCTGATCGGCGCGCGTTCGCGCTTTGCCGGCGACCGCAGCCCGCAGCGCTTCGAGCGCGGCCACCTGGACGGCCTGGCCGTGGCCGGGCGGCTGGACATCGATTCGCAGGGGCTCCTGGTGCTCACGCAGGACGGCCGCGTGGCCAAGCTGCTGATCGGCGAAGATTCCAGCATCGACAAGGAATACCTGGTGCGGGTGCAGGGCGAACTGTCCGAGAACGGTCTCGCGCTGCTGAACCACGGCCTGTCGCTGGACGGCAAGGCGCTCAAGCCGGCCCAGGTGCGCTGGCAGAACCACGACCAGTTGCGCTTCGTGCTGCGCGAGGGCAAGAAACGCCAGATCCGCCGCATGTGCGAACTGGTCGGGCTGAAGGTGGTGGGCCTGAAACGCGTGCGCATCGGCCGCGTGGCCCTGGGCGACCTGCCGCTGGGCCAGTGGCGCTACCTGCGCGACGACGAACGCTTCTGAACGCGGCGCCGGCCCGGCGCCGGCGCGCGCTTGCCGGGCCGCCGCCGCCCGGCCGCGAGCAAGTTTTTCAGTCTGTTTCCGAGCCGCCGTCATTTCATGAACGGCGCGGTATCCTTCGCCTGCCCGTCTCCGCCCAGGCGCTCCATCAGGAATTCGATGAAGATCCGGGTCTTGGCGGGCAGCAGCCGGGTTTCCGTGACGGCATACACCGGGAACGGGCCCAGTTGCCAGTCCGGCAGCACGCGCCGCAACTGGCCCGATTTCTGTTCGGCGGTCTGGCCGCCGACCAGCACGGTGATGCCGGCGCCCAGCATCGCCAGGCGCCGGGCCATGGCCACGCCGTTCACGGAAAAGCGGTTGCCGGGCGTGAACTGGATGTGCTGGTCGCCGCTGTTCAGCGGCCAGCGGGTGACGCGGCCGGCGCCTTCGGCGCGGAACTCGATGCACTCGTGGCGGGTCAGGTCGCTGGGGTGCTTCGGTTCCCCGTGCTTCTCCAGGTATTCGCGCGAGGCGTACAGATGGGCGGGCAGCATGCCCAGCAGTCTCGCGATCTGCGTCGAATCGGGCAGTTCGCCGATCTCGATGGAAATATCGCAGGTCTGGAACACGCGCTGCGCGTGATCGGGATTGGCAAGATCCAGGAAAAACGTGACGTCGGGATAACGGCGCGAGAATTCCATGAACGATTCAGCCAGGAAATCGGTGCCGAAATCGGCCGGCATGTTCACCCGCAGGGGGCCGGACGGCGTGTCGACCAGCTTCTGCAGTTCCTCGTGGGCGATCTGGGCCTCGGCGACGATGCGCTGGCAGCGCTCGAAATACAGCCGGCCGGCGTCGGTCAGCTCCACCTTGCGGGTGGTGCGGCTGAGCAGGCGCAGGCCCACCGACCGTTCCAGTTCGGCCACCTGGCGAGACAATGTCGATTTGGGCACCCCCAGGGCGGCCGCCGCACGGCTAAAACTGTGCGTCTTGGCGACTTCCACGAAGAGTTCCATGCCTTGTAGACGTTTCATGGAAGGGATTCTGTCACACGATGGGGCGATTTATTGTCCCATATCTGGAATGATGTTTTCTCAATATGCCTCTTTGTTTCTCGGGCGGGATAACGCAAAATGCCGATTCTGCAATGCAGCAAAGCGTCGAAGCCCTGCCTGAATGTCTGAGGCGAAACCACACCCCAGTCAATCCTCACGAGCCGCAACGATGCGCGGTCCGGGTGGCGCCGTTGCTGTCGCCGGTTGCCGGCGGACACCGCGGTCGCCCCGCGGGCGCAGGCCACGGCGGGCGGGTATGACGCTACCTTTTTAGTTGGAAATCGGGAATGCAATCTATGAACAAGAAAAGCGCGATGTGGCGCGGTGCGGCGGTGCTTACGCTGACGGCATCGGCCCTGACGTTGGCCGCTTGCGGCAAGAAACAGGAAGCACCCCAGGCGGGCAAGCCGCAGGTGACGGTCGTCACGCTCACCACCAAGCCGGTTTCCCTGACCACTGAATTGCCGGGCCGCACCTCGCCGTTCCGCGTCGCCGAAGTGCGGCCGCAGGTCAACGGCATCGTGCAGAAGCGCCTGTTCACCGAGGGCGGCGAGGTCAAGGCCGGCGACCAGCTCTACCAGATCGACCCCGCGCTCTACCAGGCCAGCTTCGACAGCCAGAAGGCCGCCCTGGCGCGTGCCCAGGCGCAGCAGAAGACCGCCGCGCTGCTGGCCGAACGCTACAAGCCGCTGGTGGCCACCCGCGCCGTCAGCCAGCAGACCTACGACAACGCCGTGGCGGCGCGCGACCAGGCCGTCGCCGACGTGCTGTCGGCCAAGGCCGCGCTCGACACCGCGCGCATCAACCTGGTCTACACCAAGGTGCTGTCGCCGATCAGCGGCATCATCGGCCGTTCCTCCGTCACCGAGGGCGCGCTGGTCACGGCCAACCAGGCCACGGCCCTGGCCGCCGTGCAGCAGATCGACCCCATCTACGTCGACGTGACCCAGTCCAGCGTGCAATTGCTGCGCCTGCAGAACGCGCTCTCCAGCGGTCAACTGAAGAAGGCCGAGGGCGAGCAGGCCGCGCTGGTCACGCTGACGCTGGAAGACGGCTCGCAATACACCCAGCAGGGCAAGCTGCAGTTCTCCGAAGTCACCGTCGACCCGGGCACCGGCTCGGTCACGCTGCGCGCGGTGTTCCCCAACCCGGACCGCCGCCTGTTGCCCGGCATGTTCGTGCGCGCGCGCCTGGTCGACGGCGTTGCCGCCGACGGCCTGCTGGTGCCGCAACGCGGCGTGACGCGCAACCAGCGCGGCCTGCCGACGGCGCTGGTGGTCAATGCCGAGAACAAAGTGGAACTGCGTGAAATCAAGACCGACCGCGCCATTGGCGACCAGTGGCTGGTCACCGACGGCCTGAAGGCCGGTGACAAGGTCATCGTGGAAGGCGTGCAGATGGTGCGCCCGGGCGTCGAGGTGGTTGCCTCTGAAGCCAGCGCCAAGCCGGCGCAGCAACCGCAGGCGGGCGCCGCGGCGGCCAAGCAGTAGTCAGGGAGCCTTGCATGGCAAAGTTTTTTATCGATAGACCGGTTTTCGCATGGGTGATCGCGATCGTGCTGATGATGGCCGGCGCGTTGTCCATCCTGAAGCTGCCGGTTTCGCAGTATCCGAACATCGCGCCGCCGGCCATCGGCATCGCGGTGACCTACCCGGGCGCCTCGGCGCAGACGGTGCAGGACACCGTGGTGCAGGTGATCGAGCAGCAGATGAACGGCCTCGACGGCCTGGAGTACATCTCCTCGGAAAGCAACGCCGACGGCAGCATGTCCATCACGCTGACGTTCCGCCAGGGCACCAACCCCGACACCGCGCAGGTGCAGGTGCAGAACAAGCTGTCGCTGGCGCAGCCGCTCTTGCCGCAGGAAGTGCAGCAGCAGGGCATCCGCGTCACCAAGGCCACCAAGAACTTCCTGATCGTGGCGGGCTTCGTGTCCACCGACGGCACGATGACCAAGGACGACCTGGCCGACTACGTCGCCTCGTACGTCCAGGATCCCATCAGCCGCACGCAGGGCGTGGGTGACTTCCAGTTGTTCGGCTCGCAGTACGCCATGCGCATCTGGCTGGATCCGGCCAAGCTGGTGAACTACGGCCTGACCACGGTCGACGTGGTCAACGCCATCAAGGAACAGAACGTCCAGGTGTCGTCCGGCCAGTTGGGCGGCCTGCCCGCGGTGCGCGGCCAGCAGCTCAACGCCACCATCATCGGCCCCTCGCGCCTGGAAAAGCCGGAAGACTTCGGCCGCATCCTGCTCAAGGTCAATGCCGACGGTTCCCAGGTGCGCCTGGCCAACGTCGCCCGCATCGAACTGGGCGGCCAGACCTACGCCATCGACAGCTACTACAACGGCAAGCCCGCCTCGGGCCTGGCGATCAAGCTGGCCCCCGGCGCCAACGCGCTCGATACGGCGCAGGCGGTGCGTGACACCATCAACAACCTGAAGCCGTACTTCCCGCCGGGCATGGACGTGGTCTATCCGTACGACACCACGCCTTTCGTCAGCCTGTCGATCGAGGAAGTGTTCAAGACGCTGGTGGAAGCCATCATCCTGGTGTTCCTGGTGATGTACCTGTTCCTGCAGAACTTCCGCGCCACACTGATCCCGACGCTGGCGGTGCCGGTGGTGCTGCTGGGCACCTTCGGCGTGCTGGCCGCGTTCGGCTATTCCATCAACACCCTGACCATGTTCGGCATGGTGCTGGCCATCGGCCTGCTGGTGGACGACGCCATCGTGGTGGTGGAAAACGTCGAGCGGGTGATGGCCGAGGAGGGCCTCACGCCCAAGCAGGCCACGCGCAAGTCCATGACCCAGATCACCGGCGCGCTGATCGGCATCGCCATGGTGCTGGCCGCGGTGTTCATCCCGATGGCGTTCTTCGGCGGCTCGACTGGCGTGATCTATCGCCAGTTCTCCATCACCATCGTGTCCTCGATGGTGCTGTCGGTGATCGTCGCCATCGTCTTCACGCCGGCGCTGTGCGCCACGCTGCTCAAGCCCATCCCGAAGGGCCACCATGGCACCAAGCGCGGCTTCTTCGGCTGGTTCAACCGCAGTTTCGACCGCAGCAGCCACGCCTACGCCAATACCGTGGCGCGCGGCCTGGGCCGCACCAAGCGCCTGATGGTGGTGTACCTGGCCATCGTCATCGCCATGGGCTGGCTGTTCACCCGCATCCCGACCGCGTTCCTGCCGGCCGAGGACCAGGGCATCCTGTTCGCCCAGATCCAGACGCCCGCCGGCGCCACCGCCGAGCGCACCAAGGCCGTCATCGACGAGGCCACCAACTACCTGCTGACCGAAGAGAAGGATGCCGTCACCTCGGTGTTCGCGGTCAACGGCTTCAACTTCGGCGGCCGCGGCCAGAATGCCTCGATCCTGTTCATCAAGCTGCGCGACTGGGAAGACCGCGGCGCCGCCAATCTCAAGGCGGCCGCCGTGGCGGCGCGCGCCAATGCGCACTTCCGCAAGACCGAGCGCGACGCCCAACTGTTCGTGGTGCCGCCGCCTTCGGTGATGGAACTGGGCAACGTCGACGGTTTCGACTTCCAGTTGATGGACCGCGCCGGCGTGGGCCATGAAAAACTGCTGGCCGCGCGCAACCAGTTGCTGGGCGAGGCGGCGCAGAGCAAGATCCTGCAGGGCGTGCGCCCCAACGGCATCGAGGACGCGCCGCAGTACCAGCTCGACATCGACCGCGAAAAGGCGCGCGCGCTGGGCGTGGCCGTGTCGGACATCAACAGCACGCTGTCCACCGCCTGGGGTTCGTCGTACGTCAACGACTTCATCGACCGCGGCCGCGTCAAGAAGGTGTTCGCGCAGGGCGAGGCCTCGGCCCGCATGCTGCCCGAAGACCTGGACAAATGGTACGTGCGCAACAAGGATGGCGACATGGTGCCGTTCTCGGCGTTCGCCAAGGCCACCTGGAGCTTCGGCCCGCAGAAGCTGAACCGCTACAACGGCGTGCCTTCGTACAACATCCAGGGCGGCGCGGCGCCGGGCTACAGCTCGGGCGCGGCCATGGACGAGATGGAACGCATCGCCAGCAAGCTGCCCACCGGCGTGGGCTTCGAGTGGACCGGCATGTCGTACGAAGAACGCCTGTCGGGCGCCCAGGCGCCGGCGCTGTACGCGATCTCGCTGATCGTGGTGTTCCTGTGCCTGGCGGCGCTGTATGAAAGCTGGACGATTCCGTCCGCGGTCATGCTTGTGGTGCCCCTGGGCATCATCGGGGCGCTGGGCGCGACGCTGCTGCGCGGCCTGTCCAACGACGTGTACTTCCAGGTGGGCCTGCTGACAACGATCGGGCTGGCGGCCAAGAACGCCATCCTGATCGTGGAGTTCGCCAAGGAGCACTACGAGGCCGGGGCGAGCCTGACGGAATCGGCGATCCACGCCGCCCGCCAGCGCCTGCGCCCGATCCTGATGACGTCGCTGGCGTTCATCCTGGGCGTGGTGCCGCTCGCGATCTCCTCGGGCGCCGGTTCGGGCAGCCAGAACGCCATCGGCACGGGCGTGATCGGCGGCATGCTGACCGCGACCTTCCTGGCCATCTTCTTCGTCCCCGCGTTCTTCGTGATCATGCTGCGCCTGTTCAAGGTGGAACGCATGAGCGCGCGACGCGATCCGCACGACCCCAGCGCCAACGACGCGCAGGACGTGTCCGTCGAAGGAAAACCGCAATGAAGCTGCAGATGAGAACCCTGGTTTCCCTTTCCCTGGCGGCGGCCCTGGCGGGCTGCTCGCTGGCCCCGACCTACGAACGGCCCGACGCGCCGGTCTCGGCGGCCTATCCGGCCGGCCCGGCCTACAAGGCCGATGCCGCCGGTCCGGTGGCCACCGCCGACATCGGCTGGCGCGACTTCTTCGCCGATCCCTTGCTCCAGCAACTGATCGAGCAGTCGCTGGCCAATAACCGCGACCTGCGCGTGGCGGCCTTGAACGTCGAGGCCGCGCGGGCCCAGTACCGCATCCAGCGCGCCGACCTGCTGCCCAGCGTCGGCATCGCCGGCAAGGAAACCGCCCAGCGCACGCCGGCCGACCTGTCGCCCAGCGGCCAGGCCACCACCAGCCACAACTACCAGGTCGGCGCCGCGCTGTCCTCGTGGGAGCTGGACCTGTTCGGCCGCATCCGCAGCCTGAGCGACAAGGCGCTGGAATCGTACCTGGCGCTGGACGAAACCCGCACCGCGACCCAACTGACGCTGATCGCCGAAGTGGCCAACGCCTACCTGACGCTGCGCGCCGACCAGGAGCTGCTGAGCCTGACGCGCGACACGCTCAAGAGCCAGGATGATTCCTACAAGCTCACCAAGCAGAGCTACGACCAGGGCCTGTCCACCGCGCTCGACCTGAGCCAGGCCGAAGTGTCGCTGCGCACCGCCCAGCGCAACCTGTCGCAGTACACGCGCCAGGCCGCGCAGGACCGCAACGCGCTGGTGCTGCTGGTGGGCCAGCCGCTGTCGCCGGAGATCTCGGCGGCGCTGGACAACGCCGTCAAGCTTGACGACGGCATGCTGCCGACCGCGCTGCCGGCCGGCCTGCCGTCCGAGCTGCTGGCGCGCCGTCCGGACATCCGCGCCGCCGAGCACCAGCTCAAGGGCGCCAATGCCAACATCGGCGCGGCCCGCGCCGCATTCTTTCCGACCATCAGCCTGACGGGCAACGCCGGCACCGCCAGCGCCAGCCTGGGCGGCTTGTTCAACGCGGGTTCGGGCGCCTGGAGCTTCGTGCCGCAGATCACGGTGCCGATCTTCGCCGGCGGCTCGCTGCTGGCGGGCTTGGACCTGGCCAAGGTGCAGAAGAACATCCAGATCGCGCAGTACGAGAAAACGATCCAGACGGGATTTCGCGAAGTGGCCGACGCGCTCGCCGGCCGCGGCACGCTGGACGAGCAGATCCAGGCGCAGCAACTGCTGGTGGCCGCCAACCAGCGCGCCTATGACCTGTCCGAGCAGCGCTTCCGCCAGGGCATCGACGACTACCTGACGGTGCTCGATTCGCAGCGTTCGCTCTATACCGCGCAGCAGGCGCTGGTCGATACGCGCCTGGCGCGGCTGTCGAACCTGGTCACCTTGTACAAGGTGCTGGGCGGCGGCTGGACCGAGCGCACGGTCACGGCGGCGCAGCCGGCGCCGGACGCCGCGCCCGCCGCCAACGGCCAGCGGGGCTGATCCCCGGGCAGTCCGACAGCGAAAAAAAGCGGGCCGATCGAAAGATCGGCCCGCTTTGCGTGGTGCGCGCGCGGCGCGTCAGGTGCGTTTCTTGGCGATCAGGCCGACCACGAACAGGACGATGATCGCGCCGACCACCGAGCCGATCCAGCCGGCCGGTTCGCCCGGGGCGTACCAGCCCAGCTTCTGGCCGAGGAAGCCGGCCACGACCGCGCCCACGATGCCCAGTATGGTGGTCATGATGATCCCCATGTTCTGGTCTCCGGGCATGATCGCGCGGGCGAGCAGCCCGACGATGAAGCCGACGATGATCATGATGATGATGCTCATGCGCGTACTCCTTGCGAGGGTAAAGGGCGATGTGCCCTGATATTACCCACGCGCGCGCCAGCGGGGCTGTAACAACTGGTGTTTGGGGCCTGGACGCAACATGCTGCGCCGCATGGCCCATGCAGCAATGTTGCACCTCGCCTTACGAAGTCAGGTCGATCAACTGGCGCAGGTCCTTGGTCATCGCCTCGATGCTGTCGGTGTCCGAGGCCAGCAGGCGGGCGCGGCCCTGATTGTCGAAAATGTACACGCCGCGGCTGTGGGTCACTTCGTACTGGTCGGCGTCATCGCCGGGACGGGGCTTTTCGATCTGGTAGGCCACGCGGTAGCGGCGCGCCAGGTCGGCCACCTGCTTTTCGTTGCCGGTGACGCCAATGGCGTTGCTGTTGAAGGCGTTGACGTAGGCCTGCAGGATATCCGGCGTGTCGCGGTGCGGGTCGACGCTGACGAACACGATGCGCACGTCGCGCGCCTTGTCGCCCAGGTTCTGCAGCACCGCCGTCAACTGCGCCATGGTGGTGGGGCAGATGTCCGGGCAACTGGCGTAGCCGAAGAACAGCAGCACGGTCTTGCCCTTGAGGTCGTCGCTGCTGACGGTCTTGCCGCCGGCGCCCGGCAGCGAGAACTTCAGATCGGGCAGGTGGCCCTTGACGTTGTAGAGCGTCCAATCGACATTGCGGTCGCCGCAAGCGGCAAGCAGCATGCACAGGGCCAGGAAAAGACCGCGCCAGGCGCGTCCGGTAAGCAGGTGTCGCATGGGTTCCATCGCCGGTTGGAGGGATAAACCCGTCGATTCTACCCGTTGGCGGCGCGTTGGCCGCGCGCCGCCAACGCTGGTGTTTGTCCCGCCGCAAGGCGCGTGCGGCGCACTTGTGAAGCTTTGTCGAAATATTGTTGGAGAAGTGGCAAATCGGGCCATGCGAACGGTTGTTGACAGCTACAGTCAGGATATTGTCAGTTACCGGCGAGGTGCCACTCTATGAACACCGCGGCCAGTCATGCGCTGGGCTATCCCTATTTTCCGTATTACCCCGTGGTGCTCGACATCCTGCGCAGCCGCCTGGCGGGGCGTGTGCTGGACGCGCCTTGCAACCGCGGCTGGCTGGGCGACATGGTGCGCCCGGCGACCGGACGCGATGTCGAACTCGATGGCATCGGTCCGGCCGGGTTGCCGGCCTCGGCCAATGGCTACCGGCGCCTGACCGTGCATGACCTGGAAACGCCGCTGCCCGCGGCCGTGCCCTACGACGCCGTGGTCTGCAGCGAAGCGATCCACCTGGCGTCCAACCCCGGACTGCTGGTGCGCGGCTTTCATGACGCGCTGCGCCCGGGCGGCACGCTGGTTCTGACCACGCCCAACGCGGGCCGCGTGCGGGTCCGCCTGCGGGCGCTGCTGCGCGGTGTGCACGTCGATCCCTGGAGCGCCGCGGCGCGCACGGAAGGCGCGCTGTTCCCCCTGGGCTTTGCCCAACTGCATCAATTGCTGGCGCACCATGGATTCCACGACATCACCCTGCATTCCGTGGCCGAAACCAGGCAAGGGCGCTGGCTCGATCATCTGCTGGCCTGGCCCGCGCGGCGCTATTGCCGGGCGCGCCTGAAACACGCGCAGGACGAGGACAGCCGCCACTTCTGGCGCCAGGCCGGCTCGGAACCGTCGGCGCATGGGAACTGGCTGGTGGTATCGGCGCGCCGGCCGGGGGAGCGCTAGCGCGGCCAGCCAAAAAAATGGCCCGCTCGCAAGCGGGCCATGGATCATGCGCGAATCGATCAACCCGCGCTCATGCCGCTGTGGCGCAGCAGCGCATCGATGCGCGGGGCGCGGCCGCGGAAGGCCGCGAACGACTCGGCCGCGGGACGCGAGCCGCCGACGGCCAGCACTTCGCGGCGGAAACGCGCGCCGGTGGCCGGATCGAGCGTGCCCAGGGCGTTGCCGGCCTGCCTGGCCGCGGCTTCCTCGAACGCCTCGTAGGCGTCGGCGGACAGCACCTCGGCCCACTTGTAGCTGTAGTAGCCGGCGCCGTAGCCGCCCGCGAACAGGTGCGAGAAGGCATGCGGCAGGCGGTGCCAGGCCGGCGGGAACAGCACCGCGACCTCGGCGCGCACTTCCTGCAGCAGGGCCAGCACTTCGCTGATGCTGGCGCCCTTGGCGCGGTCGTGCATCAACATGTCGAACAGCGCGAACTCGATCTGGCGCACGGTCTGCATGCCGCTCTGATAGTTGCGGGCCGCGACCAGGCGGTCGTAGAGCGCGCGCGGCAGCGGTTCGCCGCTGTCGACGTGGGCCGACAGCTTCTGCACCACCGCCCATTCCCAGCAGAAGTTCTCCATGAATTGCGAAGGCAGTTCGATGGCGTCCCATTCGACGCTGGCGAAGGCGGCGGCGCCGGGCTCGTCCACTTCCGATAGCAGGGCGTGCAGGGCATGGCCGGTTTCGTGGAACAGGGTGATGACGTCATCGTGCGTCAGCACGGCGGCGCGGTCGCCGTTGGGGCGCGAGAAATTGCAGGTCAGGTAGGCGATCGGCGTCTGCACACGGCCGGCGACCACGCGGCGCGTGCGCTCGCTGTCGACCCAGGCGCCGCTCTGCTTGCCGGCGCGGGCGTACAGGTCCAGGTAGAGGTAGCCGATCAGGTCGCCCTGGGGGCTTTCGACGCGCACGCCGCGCACATCGGCATGCCACGACGACACCGGCGTTTCGGCCAGGCGCACGTCGAACAGAGTCTCGATCACTTCGAACAGGCCGGCCAGCACGCGCGGCTCGGTGAAGTACTGCTTCACCTCGTCTTCGGAGTAGGCGTAGCGCGACTCGCGCAGGCGCTCGGAGGCATAGGCCACGTCCCACGGCTGCAATTCGGCCAGGCCGAGTTCGGCCGCGGCGTAGGCCTTCAGCTCGGCCAGGTCGCGCTGGGCGTAGGGCTTGGCGCGGGCGGCCAGGTCGCGCAGGAAGGTGGTGACCTCCTTGGCGTCGCGCGCCATGCGCGTCTGCAGGCGCAGCGCGGCGAAGGTGCCCAGGCCCAGCAGGGTGGATTCCTCGGCGCGCAGCGACAGCAGTTCCTCGATCAGGGGCGAGTTGTCGAACCGGGCATCGCCCTGTTCGGACGCCACCGTGCCGTAGCCGCGATACAGCGCCTCGCGCAGCGAGCGGTCCTGCGCGTACTGCATGACGGGCAGGTAGCAGGGCATCTTCAGCGTCAGCTTCCAGCCCGGCTTGCCGTCTTCCTCGGCGGCGGCGCGCGCGGCGGCCCGCACGTCGGCGGGAATGCCGGCCAGGCGGGCCTCGTCCTCGATCAGCAGCGACCAGGCGTCGATGGCGTCCAGTACGTTCTCGGAGAATTTCTGCGAGGCCTGCGCTTCGCGGTCGGAAATCGCGGCGTAGCGCTCGCGGTCGGCGCCGCGCAGTTCGACGCCGCTCAGGCGGAAGTCGCGCAGGGCCATCTCGACGATGCGGCGGCGCACCGGCGACCACGAGGCGAAATCGGGCGCGGCGGCCAGGCGCTGGTACTGCTGGTACAGGCCTTCGTGCAGGCCGACCCAGGTCGAGAACTCGGTCACCAGGGGCAGGGCGGCGTTGTAGGCCTCGCGCAGTTCGGGCGTGTTGACCACGGCGTTCAGGTGGCCGGCCACCGACCAGGCGCGCCACAGCCGTTCGGAGGCGGTATCCAGCGGCTCGACCACGGCTTCCCAGGTGGGCGCCAGCGCCGGATCGGCGGCGCGGTCCACGGCCTGACGGGCGATGCCCAGCAGTTCCTCGATGGCGGGCACCACGTGAGCGGGCTTGACCGCCTGGTAGTCGACCAGTTCTGAAACGGGGGCGAGCAAGGGATTCTGGGTCATGGTGTTACCAATAGCGTGAGAGGAGGGCGGGCAGCAAGCGAGCGCGCCGGCAGGCATAAGGATCAGGTTGGGGCGGCAGGCCGAAAAGCAAGGGCCGGCCCTGGGCGCGCCCGGTTTCGCGCGGCAGGCCCGGAGACGACTGTGGGTTTGCCCCCGGCCCCCGGAAGGGCGCGGGACAAACCCACAGGGGTGCCACGGCGGGGCGCGGGACCGGTCTTCAGGCCGCGGCCCGTTCCGCCGCTTCGACGGTGTTGACCAGCAGCATGGCGATGGTCATGGGGCCGACACCGCCCGGCACGGGGGTGATGGCGCCGGCCACCTGGCTGGCGGAGGCGAAGTCGACGTCGCCGCACAGCTTGCCGTCGGCGCCGCGGTTGATGCCCACGTCGATGACGACCGCGCCGGGCTTGATCATCGAGCCGTCGATCATGCCGGGCTTGCCGGTGGCCACCACCAGCACGTCGGCGCGGCGGGTCTGCGCCGCCAGGTCGCGGGTCTTGGAGTTGCAGATCGTGATGGTGGCGCCCGCGGCCAGCAGCAGCATGGCCATGGGCTTGCCGACGATGTTGCTGGCGCCGACGATCACGGCCTCGGCGCCGCGCAGGGCCACGCCTTCCGATTCCAGCATCTTCATCACGCCGTAGGGCGTGCAGGGGCGGAACAGCGGCTGGCCGGTCATCAGCAGGCCGGCGTTGCTGACGTGAAAGCCATCCACGTCCTTCTCGGCGGCGATGGCTTCGATGACCTTGTGCGCGTCCATGTGCTTGGGCAGCGGCAACTGCACCAGGATGCCGTGGATGGACGGATCGCGGTTCAGCTTGTCGATGCGGGCCAGCAGTTCGGCCTCGGTCATGTCGGCGGGGTACTGTTCCTTGACGGAATGCAGGCCGGCCTTCTCGCACGCCGCGACTTTATTGCGCACGTACACCTGGGAGGCGGGGTCTTCGCCCACCAGCACCACGGCCAGGCCGGGGCGGGTGCCCTTGGCGGCCAGGGCGGCGACGCGTTGGGCGACTTCTTCGCGAATGCGCTGCGACAGGGCGGCGCCGTCGATGATCCTAGCGGTCATGCGTGTGCCTCGGGTTTGGCCAGGGCCACTTTCATCAGGTCGGCAACGGTGGTCACTTCAAGTTTTTCCATGATGTTGGCGCGGTGCGCTTCGACGGTCTTGATGCTGATGCCGAGGTCGTCGGCGATCTGCTTGTTCAAGCGGCCGGCGACGATGCGCTCCAGCACCTGCTGCTCGCGCGCGGTCAGGCGCGCCAGCATGGCTTCGTGGTCTTTCTGGGCCTGGTGCTTGCTCACGCGTTGCGTGGCCTGCTCCAGCATGCGCGCCACGATTTCGCGCAGATCGGATTCGTTGAACGGCTTCTCGAGGAAGTCGACGGCCCCCTTCTTCATGGTCGACACGGCCATCGGCACGTCGCCGTGGCCGGTGATGAAGACGATGGGCAGGGGGGCGTTGCGGGCGATCAGTTGTTCCTGCAGCTCCAGGCCGCTCATGCCGGGCATGCGCACGTCGGCGATCAGCACGCCGATCTGGCTGGGGTCATAGTCTTCCAGGAACGACTCGCCGCTGGCATAGGCGCGAACCCGGTAGCCATTGGCCTCCAGCAGCCAGCGCAGCGAATCGCGGACCGCTTCGTCGTCGTCAACAATGAATACCGTGCTCGACAGGTGGGGCGTGTTCATGCGTGCAACTCCTCGGACTGATCATTCTGGGCCTGCGTCTGAGACGCAGCGCAGGGCAGGGTAAAGCGGAAAATAGTACCGCCGGCGGGATTCGGGTCCGCCCACAGGCGGCCGTGGTGCGATTCGATAATGGTACGGCAGATATTCAGTCCCATGCCCAGGCCCTGGGTCTTGGTGCTGAAGAAGGGCTCGAACAGGCGCTCCGGCTCGGCCAGGCCATGGCCGCGGTCGACCACCGCGACCTCGATGTGCTGCTCGTGCAGGATCACGGCCACCTTGAGCTCGTCGGACTCGCTCTTTTCCATGGCTTCCAGGCCGTTTTTGAGCAGGTTCAGCAGCACCTGTTCGATCAGGATCGGGTCGGCCAGCACGTCCGGCGCGTTCGACGGCACGAAGCTGTCGATGCGGATGCGGCGCTTGCGGGCGTCGATCTCGGCAAAACCGATGGCGTTGTCGACGATGCGGCCGATCGCCACGCGCTGGCGGCGCGGCTCGCTGCGCTTCACGAATTCGCGGATGCGGCTGATGATCTTGCCGGCGCGCTCGGCCTGCGAGGCGGCTTTTTCCAGCGCCGGCAGCAGCATGTTGGGGCTGGTGTGGCCGGCCTTGACCAGCGCCACCGCGCCCATGCTGTAGTTGGCGATGGCGGTCAGCGGCTGGTTCAGTTCGTGCGCCAGCGACGAGGCCATCTCGCCCATGGTGGTCAGGCGGCTGGTGAGCTGGATCTTTTCCTGCTGCACGCGCGAGGCCTCTTCGTGGGTGCGGCGTTCGGTGATGTCGCGCGCCACCTGCATGCGCACGCGGCGGCCGTCGGTCCAGGCCAGCATGCGGTGGTGCACTTCGAACCAGCGCTGCACCGAAGGCGCGAAGACTTCCACGGATTCATCCGTGAAGCGGCCGCGGCGGCCCGCCAGCAGCTCGTCGTGGCCGCCGGTCTGGGCGCCGAACACGCGGCGGTAGGTGCGGTTGGCGAACAGCAGCTCCAGGCCGTCGTGGGTGTCGGCGGTGACCGAGATGGCGTCGTCCAGGCCTTCCAGCACCGTCATGAAGCGCTCGTGCGCGGCGGTCAGGGCCTCGCGGATGCGCTTGGGCTCGGTGATGTCGGTCATCGACGTCATCCAGCCGATCTGGTTGCCGTTGGGGTCCAGCAGCGGCGACACGTACATGCGCGCCGTGAAGCGCGAGCCGTCGCGGCGCTGGGCCTCGACTTCCAGGCCGCTGCTGGGCGTCTTGCCGGACATCAGCACGTCCAGGGTGTGCTGGTGCTGTTCATGGCGGCCCGGCACCCAGTAGGGGAAGGGCGGGCTGCGGCCGATCAGGTCGGCCTCGTTCCAGCCGATCATGCGGCAGAAGGCCGGATTGACGTAGGCGATGCGGCCTTCCATGTCCAGCACGCGCATGCCGGTGGACATGGAGTTCTCCATGGCGCGGCGGAAACCGGTCTCGGCGATGAGGGCGGCCTCGGCGGCGGAACGGAAGCGCGTATAGCGCCACAGCATCAGCAGGCTGATGACGATCACGCACGACAGCGCCAGCACGACCCAGATCAGGCGCTGCTGCCGCATTTCCTGGTCGATGGTCACGAACATGACGCTGTCGTCATGGATGCGCTGCAACCAGAAGAACACCCCCATCACACAGATATAGAGGATCAGCACCATCGCGGGCGTGACCCAGTACACCCCGCGGCGGCGCGTGCGGGCGTGGTCGTGGAACGGCGTGGGTATATTGGACTTGGGCGCGCTGGACATGTAATTTGGGCCGGATAGGCCGGGCATTTTTCATCGCCAGGCCGCCTCAAGATGAAAACGCCCCCGCGGGGCAGCAAGCCGAAGGCGCGGCGTGGGGGGCATTTTAGTGCGTGTCGGCGGGAATTGCCGGGAATCAAGCCCTTCAGAAGGGAGATGGGCTAAAAAAGTGCCTTCCATCCTTTTCAGCTTCTGTTCATATTTTCGCATTATGAAATGCCGTACCGCAACATGAAATTTTCCTTGCGACCGGTTAATCTTCTTTCTTAGAATGCCGGCTGATAGGGAAACCGCTCCCGAGTAGCTGGTCTCTAGCACAACACCCCGACCCATGCATGGCATGGTAGCCCGGATGATCCCGACTACCATGGCGTGTCCGCGAGTAGATAAATAAGCGGGTGCGGTCACGAACGAACCCCAACAGGAGACACACGATGTCCTCTTTCGCCCAGGCTGGCGCCGTGCAGGCTGCCAACGACGAAGACACCCTAGAAACCCAGGAGTGGCTCGAAGCCCTGGCGGCAGTCCTTGATCGCGAAGGACCGCAGCGCGCGCACTACCTGCTGGAACGCCTGATCGACGAAGCCCGTCGTTCCGGCGCCCACATCCCGTTCTCGCCCAACACCGCTTACGTCAATACGATTCCGCCCGGCCTGGAGCCGGCGCATCCGGGCAACCTGGAACTGGAATCGCGCATCCGCTCGTACGTGCGCTGGAACGCCATGGCCATGGTGGTCAAGGCCAACAAGCACAACCCGCCGGACGGCGGCGACCTGGGCGGCCACATCGCCTCGTTCGCCTCGCTGGCCACCATGATCGGCTGCGGCCAGAACCACTTCTGGCATGCCGAAACCGAAGACCACGGCGGCGACCTGGTCTACTTCCAGGGCCACACCTCGCCCGGCATGTACGGCCGCGCCTACCTCGAAGGCCGCCTGACCGAAGAACAACTGAACCACTTCCGCCAGGAAGTGGACGGCAAGGGCCTGTCCTCGTACCCGCATCCGAAGCTGATGCCGGACTTCTGGCAGTTCCCCACCGTGTCGATGGGCCTGGGCCCGTTGATGGCCATCTACCAGGCCCGCTTCCTCAAGTACCTGCACGCCCGCGGCATCGCCGACACCAGCAAGCGCAAGGTCTGGGTGTTCTGCGGCGACGGCGAAATGGACGAACCCGAGTCGCTCGGCGCCATCGCCCTGGCGGCCCGTGAAAAGCTCGACAACCTGATCTTCGTCATCAACTGCAACCTGCAGCGCCTGGACGGTCCGGTGCGCGGCAACGGCAAGATCATCCAGGAACTGGAAGGCGACTTCCGCGGTTCGGGCTGGAACGTGATCAAGCTGATCTGGGGCGGCTACTGGGATCCGCTGCTGGCGCACGACAAGGAAGGCATCCTGCGCAAGATCATGGAAGAAACCGTCGACGGCGAGTACCAGGCGTACAAGGCCAACGACGGCAAGTTCGTGCGCGAGCATTTCTTCGGCAAGCACCCCAAGCTGCTGGAAGCCGTCTCGCGCATGAGCGACGAGGACATCTGGCGCCTGAATCGTGGCGGCCACGATCCGCACAAGGTCTACGCCGCGTTCGACGCCGCCTCCAAGCATGAAGGCCAGCCGACCGTGATCCTGGCCAAGACCATCAAGGGCTACGGCATGGGCCACGTGGGCCAGGCCAAGAACCCGACCCACCAGCAGAAGAAGCTGGAACTGGACTCGATCCGCGAATTCCGCGACCGCTTCGGCATCCCCATCCCGGACGACAAGCTGGCCGACCTGCCGTACTTCAAGCCGGCGGAAGACTCGCCCGAAATGAAGTACCTGCACGAGCGCCGCGCCGCGCTGGGCGGCTACCTGCCGCGCCGCCGCGCCAAGGCCGACGAGCAGCTCAAGGCCCCGGCGCTGGATGCCTTCAAGGCCGTGCTGGAACCCACCGCCGAAGGCCGTGAGATCTCCACCACGCAAGCCTTCGTGCGCATCCTGAACCAGGTGCTGCGCGACAAGGAACTGGGTCCGCGCGTCGTGCCGATCCTGGCCGACGAATCGCGCACCTTCGGCATGGAAGGCCTGTTCCGCCAGATCGGCATCTACGCGCCGGAAGGCCAGAAGTACGTGCCGGTCGACAAGGACCAGGTCATGTACTACAAGGAAGCGGCCGACGGCCAGCTCCTGCAGGAAGGCATCAACGAAGCGGGCGCGATGAGCTCGTGGATCGCGGCGGCCACGTCGTACTCCTCGAACAACCGCATCATGATCCCGTTCTTCATCTACTACTCGATGTTCGGGTTCCAGCGCATCGGCGACCTGGCCTGGGCCGCCGGCGACATGCAGGCGCGCGGCTTCCTCTTGGGCGGCACCGCCGGGCGCACCACGCTCAACGGCGAAGGCCTGCAGCACGAAGACGGTCACAGCCACATCCTGGCCTCGACCATCCCCAACTGCGTCTCGTACGACCCGACCTTCGGCCACGAACTGGCCGTGATCATCCAGCATGGCCTCAAGCGCATGGTGGAAGACCAGGAAAACGTCTACTACTACCTGACGGTGATGAACGAAAACTACCCGCAGCCTGGCCTGACCGCCGGCGACGAGGAAGGCATCATCAAGGGCATGTACAAGCTCAAGTCGCACGGCAAGGGCAAGAACCGCGTGCAACTGATGGGCTCGGGCACGATCCTGCGCGAAGTCATGGCCGCCCAGGAACTGCTGGAAGCCGACTGGGGCGTGGCCTCGGATCTGTGGAGCGTCACCAGCTTCACCGAACTGCGCCGCAACGGCCTGGACGCCGAGCGCCACAACATGCTGCACCCCGACGAGAAGAAGCCGCAGGTGGCCTACGTCACGGAACAGCTCGCCAAGACGGAAGGCCCGATCATCGCGTCGACAGACTACATGAAGCTGTTTGCGGACCAGATCCGTCCGTTCGTGCCCAAGGGCCGCGAATACAAGGTGCTGGGCACCGACGGTTTCGGCCGTTCGGATTTCCGCGCCAAGCTGCGTGAGCACTTCGAAGTGGATCGCCACTTCGTCGTGGTCGCCGCGCTGCGCGCGCTGGCCGACGAAGGCAAGGTGCCGGTTGCCAAGGTGGCCGAAGCCATCAAGAAGTACGGCATCAACCCGAACAAAGCCAACCCGCAATACGCCTGAGGGTAAAGAGACATGAGCAACGTCGTGCAAATCAAGGTTCCCGACATCGGCGACTTCAAGGAAGTGGAAGTCATTGAAGTGCTGGTGGCGGTGGGCGACACGATCAAGGCCGAGCAGAGCCTGATTACCGTCGAGTCCGACAAGGCCTCGATGGAAATTCCCGCCTCCACCGGGGGCGTGGTCAAGTCCATCAGCGTCAAGGTCGGCGACAAGGTCGCTGAAGGCTCGGTGGTGCTGGAGGTCGAAGCGGCCGATGCCGCCGCCCCGACCGCCAAGGAAGCCCCCAAGGCCGAAGCCCCCAAGCAGGCCGCCGCCGCCGCGCCCGCCGCCAAGGCCGAGGCCGCCGCACCGGCCGCCAGCGGCGGTCCGGTCGAGATCGAAGTGCCGGACATCGGCGACTTCAAGGAAGTGGAAGTCATCGAGGTCATGGTCGCCGTCGGCGACACCATCAAGGCCGAGCAGAGCCTGATCACCGTCGAGTCCGACAAGGCCTCGATGGAGATCCCGGCCTCGCAGGGCGGGGTGGTCAAGGAAGTGAAGGTCAAGGTCGGCGACAAGGTCGCCAAGGGCTCGGTCGTGGTCGTGGTGGAAGGCAGCGCGCCCGCCGCCGCGCCGGCCGCCAAGGCCGAGGCCGCGCCGGCCAAGTCGGAAGCCCCGGCCGCCAAGGCCGAAGCGCCCGCCGTTCCGGCCACGCCCGCCGCCGGCTCGCGTCCGGCTCCCGCCGCCGCGCTGGAAGACGCCAACCTCAAGCCCGGCCAACTGCCGCACGCCTCGCCGTCGGTGCGCAAGTTCGCCCGCGAACTGGGCGTGAACCTGAGCAAGGTCAAAGGCACCGGTCCCAAGGACCGCATCACCGCCGACGACGTGCGCGGTTTCGTCAAGCAGGCGCTGGCCGCCGGCCCGGTGGCCGCCGCCGGTGGCTCGGCCGATGGCGCCGCGCTGGGCCTGCTGCCGTGGCCCAAGGTCGACTTCACCAAGTTCGGCCCGGTCGAAGCCAAGCCGCTGTCGCGCATCAAGAAGATCTCCGGCGCGAACCTGCACCGCAACTGGGTCATGATCCCGCACGTCACCAACAACGACGAAGCGGACATCACCGACCTGGAAGCGCTGCGCGTCACGCTGAACAAGGAAAACGAGAAGTCGGGCATCAAGGTTACGATGCTGGCCTTCCTGATCAAGGCCGTGGTCGCGGCCCTGAAGAAGTTCCCCGAATTCAACGCCTCGCTGGATGGCGACAACCTGGTGCTCAAGCAGTACTACCACATCGGCTTCGCCGCCGACACGCCCAACGGGCTGGTGGTGCCGGTGATCCGCGATGCCGACAAGAAGGGCATTCTGCAGATCGCCCAGGAAATGACCGACCTGTCCAAGAAGGCGCGCGAAGGCAAGATCTCGCCCGCCGACATGCAGGGCGGCTGCTTCTCGATCTCCTCGCTGGGCGGCATCGGCGGCACCTCGTTCACGCCCATCATCAATGCGCCCGAAGTGGCCATCCTGGGCGTGTCGCGTTCGTCGCACAAGCCGGTCTGGGACGGCAAGCAGTTCGTGCCGCGCCTGATCGTGCCGCTGTCGCTGTCCTATGACCACCGCGTCATCGACGGCGCCGCCGCTGCCCGCTTCAACGCCTATCTGGGCGCCTTGCTGGCCGACTTCCGCCGCATCGCGCTGTAAACGGGGAGCCCTATGAGCAATACCGTTCAAATCAAAGTGCCGGACATCGGTGACTTCAAGGAAGTCGAAGTCATCGAAGTGCTGGTCGCCGTGGGCGATACCATCAAGGCCGAACAGAGCCTGATCACGGTCGAGTCCGACAAGGCCTCGATGGAAATCCCCGCCTCCACGGGCGGCGTGGTCAAGTCCATCAGCATCAAGGTCGGCGACAAGGTCGCCGAAGGCTCGGTGGTGCTGGAAGTCGAGGCGGCCGAGGCTGCCCCGGCCGCCAAGGAGGCGCCCAAGGCCGAAACCGCCAAGGCCGAGGCCCCCAAGGCCGAAGCCAAGCCGGCCGCCGCGGCCCCCGCCGCCGCGACCTTCAAGGGTTCGGCCGACGCCGAGTACGACATGCTGGTGCTGGGCGCGGGCCCCGGCGGCTATTCGGCCGCCTTCCGCGCCGCCGACCTCGGCCTGTCCGTGGTGCTGGTCGAACGCTACGCCACGCTGGGCGGCGTCTGCCTGAACGTGGGCTGCATCCCGTCCAAGGCGCTGCTGCACAACGCCGCCATCATCGACGAGGCGCGCGAACTGGCCGCCCACGGCATCAGCTTCGGCGAACCCAAGATCGACCTGGACAAGCTGCGCGGCTACAAGGACAGCGTGGTCGCCAAGCTGACCGGCGGCCTGGCCGGCATGGCCAAGGCGCGCAAGGTGACCGTGGTGACGGGCGTGGGCGAATTCGCGGATGCCAACCACCTGGCGGTCAAGGGCGCCGACGGCAAGTCGCAGACCATCCGCTTCAAGCAGGCCATCATCGCCGCCGGCAGCCAGTCGGTGAAGCTGCCGTTCCTGCCGCAGGACGAGCGCATCGTCGATTCCACCGGCGCCTTGCTGCTGCGTGAAATCCCCAAGAAGATGCTGATCATCGGCGGCGGCATCATCGGCCTGGAAATGGGCACGGTGTACTCCACGCTGGGCGCGCGCCTGGACGTGGTGGAAATGCTGGACGGCCTGATGCAGGGCGCCGACCGCGACCTGGTCAAGGTCTGGCAGAAGAAGAACGCCGGCCGCTTCGACAACATCATGCTCAAGACCAAGACGGTCGGCGCGGAAGCCCGGAAAGACGGCATCTACGTCACCTTCGAGGGCGAGGGCGCGCCGAAGGAACCGCAGCGCTACGACCTGGTGCTCCAGGCCGTGGGCCGCAGCCCCAACGGCAAGAAGATCGGCGCCGACAAGGCGGGCGTGGCCGTGACCGACCGCGGCTTCATCGAGGTCGATCGCCAGATGCGCACCAACGTGCCGCACATCTTCGCCATCGGCGATATCGTCGGCCAGCCGATGCTGGCGCACAAGGCGGTGCATGAAGGCCACGTGGCGGCCGAAGCCGCCGCCGGCCAGAAGTCGTTCTTCGACGCCCGCGTGATTCCGTCGGTGGCCTACACCGATCCGGAAGTGGCGTGGGTCGGCCTGACCGAAGACGAAGCCAAGAAGCAGGGCATCAAGGTCGAGAAGGGCGTGTTCCCGTGGGCCGCTTCCGGCCGCGCCATCGCCAACGGCCGCGACGAAGGCTTCACCAAGCTGCTGTTCGACGCCGAGACGCACCGCATCCTGGGCGGCGGCATCGTCGGCACCCATGCCGGCGACCTGATCAGCGAAGTGGCGCTGGCCGTGGAAATGGGCGCGGACGTCATCGACATCGCCAAGACCATCCACCCGCACCCGACGCTGGGCGAATCGGTGGGCATGGCGGCCGAAGTGGCCGAAGGCGTGTGCACCGACCTGCCGCCGATGAAGAAGAAGTAAACCCTGGCTGGCCGGATCTTGCATCCGGACGCAGGCACCGCAGCCCGAAGCGCTTCCCGGCCTTCGGGCTGTTTTTCATTGGGACGTTTTTCTGGATAATCCATCCGGCCATGCCCGGCTGATCCCGGCCCCGCCGCTGCCTAGAATCGAATCTCCATCGACACACATGCGGGAGATTTTCCATGGCAGACCATTCCATCAAGGGCAAAGTCGTCCTGATCGCCGGCGGGGCCAAGAACCTGGGCGGCCTGATCGCGCGTGACCTGGCGCAACAGGGCGCCAAGGCCGTCGCCATCCACTACAACAGCGCGGCCTCCAAGGCCGACGCCGACGCCACCGTGGCCGCGATCCAGGCCGCCGGCACCAGGGGCGTCGCGTTCCAGGCCGACCTGACCACGGCCGGCGCCGTCGAGAAACTGTTCGCCGACGCGGTCGCGGCGGTGGGCCGGCCCGACATCGCCATCAACACCGTCGGCAAGGTGCTCAAGAAGCCGCTGACCGAAATCAGCGAAGCCGAATACGACGAGATGAGCGCGGTCAACGCCAAGTCGGCGTTCTTCTTCCTGAAAGAGGCCGGCCGCCACGTCAACGACAACGGCAAGGTCTGCACCCTGGTGACCTCGCTGCTGGGCGCGTTCACGCCGTTCTACGCCGCCTATGCCGGCTCCAAGGCGCCGGTCGAGCACTACACGCGCGCGGCCGCCAAGGAATTCGGCGCGCGCGGCATCTCGGTGACGGCCGTCGGCCCCGGCCCGATGGACACGCCGTTCTTCTATCCGGCCGAAGGCGCCGATGCCGTGGCGTACCACAAAACCGCCGCCGCGCTGTCGCCGTTCTCCAAGACCGGCCTGACCGACATCGAGGACGTGGTGCCGTTCATCCGCCACCTGGTCAGCGACGGCTGGTGGATCACCGGCCAGACCATTCTGATCAACGGCGGCTACACCACCAAGTAACCGGCCTGGCGCACGGGGGGCGCCTGGCGCCCGCGATTCGAGGCCCCGTGGGTCTGGCCCGGCCTGCCTGGCGGGGGCGCCATTTCCCGTGTCTGCGATGTCCCGCGAACCGGCTATGCTGTCACGGGCGGCGTCGTGCCGCCGGCGCTGGGGGACTCCCGGGGGAGCATGGACAGATTCGAACAGTACCGCGTCTTCGCGCAGGTGGCGGAGATGGGCAGCTTCATCAAGGCGGCCAACGCGCTGGAGCTGCCGCGCGCCTCGGTCTCGGCCGCCGTGCAGCAGCTCGAGGCCCAGTTGGGCGCGCGGCTGCTGCACCGGACCACACGCCAGGTGCGCCTGACCGCCGACGGCGCCCAATTGCTGGAACGGGTCCGGCCGTTGCTGGCCGAGGTCGAGGACATTGACCACCTGTTCCAGCAGAGCCAGCGCCAGGTTTCCGGGCGGCTCAACGTCGACGTGCCCAGCCGCATTGCGCGCCGCCTGGTGGCGCCTGCGTTGCCCGGCCTGTTGCGGCGTCATCCCCGGCTGCAACTGGCATTGGGGTCCAGCGACCGCGCCATCGACCTGATCCAGGAAGGCGTCGATTGCGCGGTGCGCATCGGCGCGCTGCATGACAGCAGCCTGGTGTCGCGGCCATTGGGCAACATCGCCCTGGTCAACTGCGCCAGCCCCGCCTACCTGCGTGAGCAGGGCGAGCCGCGGGCGCCGGACACGCTGCCGACGGATCACTGGATGGTGGGATACGCTTCGCCGACCACCGGCCGCGAACTGCCCTGGGAGGTGGCGGCCGGCGACGGCGACCGCCAGGCCATCACGGTGCCCAGCCGGGTGGTGGTCAACAATGCCGAAAGCTATATCGCCTGCTGCCTGGCGGGCCTGGGATTGATCCAGATTCCGCGCTTCGACGTGCAGCACCTGCTGGACGCCGGCGAACTGGTGGAAGTCATGCCAGCGCATCGCGCCGCGTCCATGCCGGTGGCGCTGCTGTATCCGCACCGGCGGCAGCGCTCGAGACGGCTGGCGGTTTTTCTGGAGTGGTTCGAGGAACTGATGCGCAGGCACCTGGAGGCCTGACGGCCGGAGCCCGGGCGGGAACAGGGACTCGCGGAGGAAGAGCGAAGAAGGGGGCCGAAGAGAGGGGCCGGGAGGACCGGGCGCGGCAATCGTTGCCGCGTGCGCCGGCGTGGCTTACGCCTGGGTATTGATGCGGGTGCCGATCTTGCCGTCGATGGCGACCACCGGCAGCGACTGCATCAGCGTGGCGACGGTGTCGGCCTGGGCGTTGATGGCCTTCTTGGTGACGCGGGCCTGGACTTCCTGCATCAGTTGCGCGTCGCGCATGGCCAGGCCGGTGTTCACGGTGTTGCTGATGGAAAGATCCATGGCGGGTGTCCTGTGGAAGGCTGTCCGGGCCGAAGCCCGGGGTTCAGCGATTATCGCAAAGTTTGCGGCATCGCGGCAGAATTTTCCGGCGTCGGCGTCGGCGTCGGCGTCGGCGTCAGGGCTGCGGCGGGCATTCCTTGACCGCACCCCAACCCTGGTTGGGGCCGCAATATTGCTTGCGCGCCGCCCAGGCGCAATCGGGGCGGTCGAAAAAGCCCAGGGTGGCGCAGCGCGCCAGCTCGGTTTTCAGGCTGTCGAGCCAGGCCAGCGGATTCTCGGCGGGAATCTCGGTGATCCGCAGCGTCGGCTTGGGCGCGTCTGGCGCGGGGTCGCGGGCGGGAGGCGGCGCGGCATTGGCGCCGGCGGCGGTGGCGGGACGCGCGGCCGGCGTGCCGGCCGGGTCCGACGGCGTGGCGGTTGCCGGGTCGTCCTCCTGGGACGTATCTTGCCGCGCCTGCTCTGGAACGGGCGGCCGTTCGGCTTCCCTGGGCGGCGTAGCGGCGGCGCCGTCGCTGCTGTTCCAGTCGGTCGGGGCCGCGGCGCCCGCCGCTTTCTGGCCCGCGCTTGGCGGGCCGTCCAGCGGCACCCGCACCGGCCCGGCGGCGTTCACGCCGGTGCGCGCGGCATTCGGCGTGCTCCACGACACCACCAGCAACACCAGCGCGCCATAGATCGCCAGCGTGTAGAGGACGGTCAGGGTGGCGTAGCCCACGCGCTTGCCGGTGATCGGGGTGGCGTCCTCGCGGCCGATCAGGCTGCGCCAGCGCACCAGGGCGGCGCCGGGCGCGCTGATCAGCGCCCAGCCCAGCCGCTTGCACAGGCTTGGCCGCGGGAGCGAGGCCTGCACCTGCGCCGCCAGCAACTCGCGCAGGGCGCGGTTCTCGTCGCGCAGGCGCTGAGTGTGCGCGTCCACCGGCGCCTGGTCGTCTGGATCCGTGGTGCCGTCATGCCGCGTAGCGAGTGGATCGGGAGGCGTGGTGGTCATGTTACGAAAAATATAGATACAAAATTGTACGAGTGCAATTATGACCGCCAGCCAGACCGTGCAAAAAAGGAATAAGCCGGCAAAAATGCCGGCTTCCGACCAATCATGTCGTGGCGCGTGTGGGCCGGCTACTCGAGGATGGCGTAGCTGATGTGCGGTTCGTAGGTGAAACGCTGGATCCGCAGCCGGTTCAGGCCCAGCTTCTCCATCACGGCCAGCGTCTCGCCGGGCCAGGTCCGATTGTTCAGCTCATCGAAGACGATGACGCCGCCCTTGGGCATGCGCGGCAGGAAATGCTCCAGGCAGATCTTGGTGGGTTCGTACAGGTCCAGGTCCAGATGCAGGAGCGACACCACGGTCTGCGGTTCGCGCGCCAGGTATTCGGGCACGCTCTGGGCGACATCCCCCTTGACCAGTTCGACCTTCTGGATGTGGCCGATGAAGCGGTTGGCGTCGAACAGCGCAATGGCGCGCTGCAAATCCGTGTAGCTGTCGGCCTGGTAGCCGTGTTCGCGGCGCTCGGTGGTCTGCACCACGGCATGGCGATCCTGGTCGGCGATGCCGGTGAAGCCGGAAAAAGTGTCAAAGCCGACGATGCGGCGTTGCAGGTTGACCGGCTCCAGCGTGGCGCTCAGTTGGGCGAAGGTCATCAGGCCGCCGCCCCAATTGACGCCGCATTCCATGATGTCGCCCTGTACGTGCAAGGCCATCTTGAACAGTTCAGTCAAGCACAGGAAGCGCGCCAGGCTCTGGCGCGGCACGAAATTGGCGAAGTTCTCGAGTTTTTCGACGGTGCTGCCGCCCGCCGCGTCGAAGAACGCGCCCAATTCCGCGCGATAGCCCACTTCGCGGGTGGTGCTGCGGCCATCCTGGCGGAAGCGGGAGGGATCGGTGGTGTCGTTCATGCTGCGGTTCTCTGGGATTCCTGCTCGCGACGACGCTGGGCGTCATGCCCCGGGTAGTCGACATAGAAGATGTTGCTGCGATCGCCGGTAGGGTAGCGCTGGCGACGGTATTCGGCGTCGGCCAGGTCCGTGATGCGCAACTGCGTGGTCCAGCGGATCTGTTGGCCCAGGTTGGGCGTGCTGCGATGGAGCAGCAATTGCTTGAAGATGACCACGTCGCCGCGCTCGGCGGTGATGGTTTCGGGCGTTTCCGTTACGTCGTAGTCCAGGCTCAGGTCGCGCTGCAGGAACGGCACGTAGGGCGCGATCACCTTGTCGCTGATGCGCTTGAAGGGATAAAGACCGCGCTTGTGGCTGCCGGGGATGACCTGGATGGTGCCGGACGCCAGGTTGACGTCCTGGAGCGGGACCCAGAGCGTCACCGCGTTTTCGGAGCCCAGCAGGTAGAGCGTGTCCTGATGCCAGGCGAACAGGTGGCGGGCGTCGGCCGGCTTGTCCAGGCGCATGTTGCAGCAGCCCATCAGGCCGGGGTGGGCCAGGCCCAGTTCGCGGCACAGCCGGTCCACGGCGGCACTTCCCGACAGGCGCGACAGCGCGGGCAGGTACTTGAGGCGGTCGTACAGCAGCGACTGCGTGGCCGGGTCCAGTTCGTAGCGGCCGAAATCGTGCATGTCGAATTGCGGGCCGACGATGCGACGGCCCAATTCGCCGAGTTGTTCTTCCAGCTCGTCGAGTTCGCCGTGCTTCCAGAAGTCCTTCAGGACCAGATAGCCGTCGGCTTCAAATCTTTCGCGCATATGCGTACGCTCGTTGTTCTGTTGCAGTCTGTACGGAGGGGTTGCTGGTCGCCGGCCTGTCTCAGTCGCCGGTTTCTTCGCGCCAGCCCAGGACTTTCATGGGGTTGCCGCCCTGGATCGAGAAGGCGGCGATTTCTCCGCGCACGATGCTGCCGGCGGCGATGACGCAGCCTTCGCGCAGGATGGCGCCGTCCAGCAGCACGCAGTTGGCGCCGATCCAGACGTCGTCCTCGATGACGATGCCGCCCTTGCTGGGGCGGAAACCCTGTTGCCGGATCGGCAGGTCGCGCCGGCGGAATTCGTGGTTGGCGGGGGCGAAGGTGCAGTTGGCCGCGACGGCCACGCGCGCGCCCATCCGTATGCCGTGGCCGGTGTAGAGCACGCAGCCGGAATTGATGACGCAGTCGGGGCCGATCAGGACGTCCCCGGCGCCGCCGGCGGGCTTGATCTTGACGAACGAATCCACCACGGCGCCGGGGCCGATCACGATCCGCGTGCCGCGGGTGGAATCCTCGATGTCGGCCAGCGGCGATACGCGGGCGCTCGGGTCGATCTCGATCATGATGCCGCCTGGGGTGCGGTCAGGCCTTGCGGCGCAGGAAGCCGTCGGGCGCGGAGGTCACCAGCAGCCGGTCTTCGACCGATCGGTCGATCTCGAATTCCGGGTGGCTCTTGATCCATTCCCAGACGGCGGTCTTGGGGTTGTTGCCCTTGCCCCAATGGCGGCCCGGCCATTCGTAGTCGGCCGGCATGTCCTCGACGAAGGTGTCGAACACCACGCAGTAGCTGCCCACGCTGACCAGGTCGGCATAGGCGTTCAGCTCGGCCAGCACGTGGTCGTGCGTGTGGTTCGAATCCAGGCACACCATGATGTTCTTCTTGCCCTCGGCATGCGCACGGACCTGGGCGATGGTGGCCGGGTCGATGCTGGAGCCTTCGATCAGGTGGATGCGGCCGGCCAGCGGGTGGGCCTCGATGGCGCGGCGGTTGTGCTCGCGGATCTCGATGTCCACGCCGACCACCTCGCCGGCGCCCAGCAACTGCAGCATCGAGGCCGACAGCATCAGCGAGCCGCCGTGGGCGATGCCGGTCTCGATGATGAGGTCCGGCTTGACCGCCCAGATCAGTTCCTGCATGGCCATGGCGTCCATGGGCAGTTGGATCAGCGGCCGGCCAGCCCACGAGAAGTTGTTCATGTACTTGCGCTCCAGCGCCATCTGGCGCCAGGCGATCGACAGTTCGCGGAATTCCTGGTCGGTCGCGAACGAGCCGATGCGGGCGGCCTTTTCCTGGCGGTATTCGGGATGCGCGTCGGGCGTGGTTTCAAGGTAGGACATTCAGATTCCTTTGCGTTGGCGGTACTGCGCCAGAAAAAGCGGGAAATAATCGGCGAACGCGCGCGGCGCGAGGCCGAAGCGGGTGCGCATGCGTTGGGTGTCGATATCGGCGAAGGCCCAGGGCTGCGCGTCGGGCGCTTCGGTGACGCGGTAGCCCAGGGCGGCTTCCAGGCAGTCGGCGATGGCGCGGTTGTCGACGCCCTGGCCGTGGGCGACGTTGAAAATGCCGGTGGCGTCCGATTGCGCCAGGGCCAGGATCTGGGCCACGGCATCGTCGATGTACAGGTAGTCCTTGCGCGAGGACAGCGTGGTGTGCAGCGTGATCCGGCCGTCGCGCGCGCCTTCCTCGAGCAGTTGGTCGATGAAACTGTCGGGCGCGTCGCGCAGGCCCACGATATTGGACAGGCGCGCCACCCGGGCCCGCGGATGGCCGCCGTGCAGGCACAGGGACTCGCCCATCAGCTTTGAGAGGTTGTAGAGATCGCTGGCGTGGTTCGGGTTGACCGTCAGCGCGGCCTGCTCGCGGGTGTCGCTGGCGCCGGCATATACGCGGGTGCTGGACAGGTAGGTCAGGCTGTCGAAGTTGTCCGCCTCGATCAGGCGACGCAGCAGGCAGACGTGGGCTTGCACCGTGTCCAGCGGCCGGCTGCGGAAATCCGAGGTCAGGCCGATGGCGTAGATCACGTGACCCAGGGGGCGGTCGAACAGGCCGGCATCATCGCGCGCCGGCGCCTCGCAGGCGATGCCGTCGGCGCGCAGGCGCGCCAGCAGGTGGCGGCCGATGAAGCCCGTTGCCCCCAGGACGGTGACCGGCGCGGTGTTCATGCGTCGTGGCCGCCGTCGATCGCCAGGCCGGGCACGGCCGTGACCAGCTTGGCGTGCCAGCCCTCGCGGGCGTAGGCCAGTTGCTGCGAGACTTCCGTCTTCAGGTTCCACGGCAGCACCACGATGTATTCGGGCTGGTCCTGGCGCAGCACGTCCTCGGCGACGATGGGAATGTGGCTGCCCGGCAGGTACTTGCCCTGCTTGGCCGGGTTCAGGTCCACCACGTAGGGCAGCAGGTCGGGCCGCACGCCGGCGAAGTTCAGCAGCGTGTTGCCCTTGGCGGCGGCGCCATAGGCGGCCACCCGCTTGCCATTGCGGCGTAGCTCCACCAGCAGCGCCAGCAGGTCGTTCTTGATGCGCTCGGCCTGCTGCTGGAAGCGCTGGTAGAAGGCCGCGCCGGTCATGCCGGCCTGTTGCTCCTCGTCCAGCGTGCGCGCCACCTCCGCCGTCACCTCGTGCTTGCCGGTGTCGAGCCGCTGGGCATACACGCGCAGGCTGCCGCCGTGGGTGGGCAGGTGCTCGACGTCGAACACCGCCAGGCCGTTGGCGCGGAAGATGCGCGCGACCGCGGTCAGCGACAGGTAGGAATAGTGTTCGTGATAGGCCGTGTCGAACTGGTTCTCGCGCACCATGCGCAGCAGGTGCGGGAATTCGAAGGTGGCCACGCCCTGGGGCTTGAGCAGCGCGGCGAAGCCCGAGACGAAATCGTTGATGTCAGGCACGTGCGCCAGCACGTTGTTGGCGGCGATCAGGTCGGCCGCGCGGCCAGTGCTGGCCAGCTCGTCGCCCAGTTCGACGCCAAAGAAGCGCTGCACGATCTCGATACCGCGTTCGCGCGCCGCCTGCGCCGTGCTGGCGGTGGGTTCGACGCCGTAGCAGGGGATGCCGGCGGCCTGGACGTACTGCAGCAGGTAGCCGTCATTGGCGGCAATCTCGCACACCATGCTCTGCGGGCCCAGGCCAAAGCGGCTGGCCATGGCGTCGACGTAGCGGCGCGAATGCGCCAGCCAGGACGACGAGAACGAGCTGAAGTAGGCGTAGTCGTCGGTGAACAGGGCCTCGCGGCCGGCGTGGTCCTCGGTCTGGACCAGCCAGCACGATTCGCACACCAGCAGGCGCAGCGGAAACCAGGTTTCCGGGCCGCGCAGCGCATCGGCGCTCAGGTAGGCATTGGACGGCGGCGCGTGACCCAGGTCGAGAAAGGGCAGGCTCAGTTCGGCCTGGCAGTGGCGGCACTTCACAGTGCGACTCCCGGGAAAGCGGCATCCAGGCGCGGATGATTCAGGTCGCGCTCGGACACCAGGGTAGGGGGCAGGGGCCAGGCAATGCCCAGGCGGGCATCCTGGAAATGCAGGCCGGCCTCGGCCTGCGGAGCATAGGCCGCGCTATGGCAATACAGCATGTCGACGTTGTCGCCGAGCGTCTGGAAGCCATGGGCGAAACCCTGCGGGATCAGCAGCCCGCAGCCGTTGTCGGCGGACAGGCGCTCGGCGTGCCATTGCAGGAAGGTGGGCGAGCCGGGGCGCAGGTCCACCGCCACGTCCCACACTTCGCCGCGGATGCAACTGACCAGCTTCATCTCGGCGTGCGGCGGCAACTGGTAATGCATGCCGCGCACCGTGCCGGCCCGGGCGGTATGGGTATGGTTGACCTGCGCGATGGCGCCGTCCCAGCCGGCGGCCCGCAGGGCCTCGGCATCGAACAGGCGCGCCAGGAAGCCGCGCGTATCGCCCCGCGGGTGGCGCCGCACGCGCTTCAGGCCGGCCAGCGGCGTGTCATGGATTTCCAGGCTCATTGCGGCCCCGTGTAGCGGTCGATGTCGGCGTGGCAAAGCGCCAGCGCGTCCTCGCCAGCGTCGAAGCGGCGATACCAGTCCATGCTGCGCGCCACCGCCGTGGCCAGCGGCCAGCGCGGCGCCACGCCAAGCACGGCGCGGGCCTTGGAGGTATCCAGCGTCAGCAGGCCGGCTTCGTGCGGTCCTTGCGGATGCTCGGCATAGACCGTGCGGCCGCGGCCATAGGCGGCCTGCGCCAGGTCGATGACCGTGCGCACCGGCGCGGCTTCGGCGGCATCCGGTCCGAAGTTGTAGGCGTCGGCCAGCGCCGGATCCCGCCATAGCGTCTCCGCCAGGGTCAGGTAGCCGGCCAAGGGTTCCAGCACGTGTTGCCACGGCCGCACCGATTGGGGCCGGCGCACGTGCAGCTCGCCGCCATCGCGCCAGGCGCGCACGGCGTCGGGCAGCAGGCGGTCGACCGACCAGTCGCCGCCGCCGATCACGTTGCCGGCGCGCGCGCTGGCGACCGCCAGGCCCTGTTGTTTCAGGAAGGCGTCGCGGTACGAGGCGATGACCAGTTCGCTGGCCGCCTTGCTGGCGCTATAGGGATCGTGGCCGCCCAGCGTGTCGTGCTCGCGGTACGGGTAGGGCCATTCGTTGTTGCGGTAGACCTTGTCGGTGGTGACCATGACGGCCACCCTGGCGTCCGGCGCCGAGCGCAGCGCGTCCAGCAGGTGCGCGGTGCCCATCACATTGGTGGCGAACGTGTCCACCGGTTCGGCGTAGCTGGGCCGCACCAGTGCCTGGGCGGCCAGGTGCAGCACGATCTGGGGCCGCGCGTCGCGCACCCGCGCCCGCAACGCGGCGGCGTCGCGGATATCGGCTTCATGATGGTCGACGGCCTGCCTGACGCGAGCGGCCTCGAACAGGCTGGGCGTGGTGGCCGGCGGCAACGACACGCCAGTGACCTGGGCGCCCAGTCGGTGCAGCCACAGCGCCAGCCAGCCACCCTTGAAGCCGGTGTGGCCGCTCAGCAGCACACGCTTGCCGCGCCAGAACGCGGCGGTCGGGCTTACCAGACTTTCCATGGCGCCTTGCCCGTGCTCCACAACGATTCCAGCAGGTTCTTCTCGCGCAGCGTGTCCATCGGTTGCCAGAAGCCCAGGTGTTCGTATGCGTGCAACTGGCCGTCGCGGCTCAGGGCCTCGAGCGGCGCCGCTTCCCAACTGGTGTCGTCGCCTTCGATCAGCGACAGCACGCTGGGCGACAGCACGAAGAAGCCGCCATTGATCAGGCCGCCGTCGCCGCGCGGCTTCTCGGTGAAACCGGTCACCCGGTCGCCTTCGCGCCGCAGCGCGCCGTATCGGCCGGGCGGTTGCACCGCGGTGACGGTGGCCTGGCCGCCATGGCGGCGGTGGAACGCGATGAGGGCGCTGATGTCGACATCCGCCACGCCGTCGCCGTAGGTGAAGCAGAACGCCTCTTCTTCCTTGACGTAGTCGGCCACGCGCTTGAGGCGGCCGCCGGTCATGGTGTTCTCGCCGGTGTCGACCAGCGTCACGCGCCAGGGTTCGGCCTTGCGCTGATGCACTTCCATGCGGTTGTCGGCCATGTCGAAGGTGACGTCGGACATGTGCAGGAAGTAGTTGGCAAAATACTCCTTGATCATGTAGCCCTTGTAGCCGCAGCAGATCACGAACTCGTTCACGCCGTGGGCGGAGTAGGTTTTCATGATGTGCCACAGGATCGGGCGGCCGCCGATCTCGATCATCGGCTTGGGACGCGTATGCGTTTCCTCGGAAATACGGGTGCCCAGGCCGCCGGCCAGAATGATTGCTTTCATGCTTGGTTCTCGCACCAATTCGTGAACATGCCGCGCAGGGCGGCTTCGAACTTGCGGGCGAAGGCCGGCTCGTCCATGAGGGGGCTGGCGTGCATCTGCTCGCGCAGCGTGCCGCGCAGGGTTTGCAACGCCGGGATGTCGCCGGCCAGCGCCACGACTTTGTCGATGTAGGCGGCCTCGTTGTCGGCGATCCATTCGGGGTGGCCGACACTCTGGAGCACCGAGGCGCCGATGCGGCCGACGCTGGGACGGTCGGCCAGCGTCACGTAGGGCACGCCCATGTAGAGGGTCTCGACCAGCGTGACGCCGGAATTGTGGGGGAAGCAGTCCAGCCCGATGTCCATGCCGCGCAGCACGTCCCAGGCCGGGCTGGTGCAGCCGATCTCCAGGCGCTGGCGCTCGATGCCGTGGGCCTCGAAGCGGCGGATCAACTGCTCGCACATCGGGCCGTCGCGGTAGCTGGTGCTGTTGACCACCAGGTGCGCCTGCGGCAGGCGGCGCAGGATCTCGGACCAGACCTTGACCGTGCGGTCGTTCATGCGGATCGCGCGGGTCAGCGTGCCCAGGGTCACGTAACCATTCTTCAGGGCCGGCAACGGGCCGGGATCGCCCATGCCGCCGCCAGGGCGGTAGATGAAATTGCCTTGCGGCAGCCGCCAGGGCTTTTCCGAGAACAGGTGCTCGTAGCCCTCGGGCAGCATGACGCCGTCCGTCATGATGTAGTCGATCGCCGACAGCCCGGTGGTGTAGCCGAAGCCCAGCCAGGTCAGCGATACCGGCGCCGGCTTGCGCGCGAACGCGCCCAGGCGGTTGCCGGCGGTGTGGCCGGCGACGTCGATCAGGATGTCGATGCCGTCGGCGCGGATGCGTTCGGCCAGCTGCGCGTCAGTCAGCGCCGCGGTGGGCACCCAGTGGTCGAAATAGGCCTTCAGGCGCGGCGTGGTCGCGTCTTCGGTCGCCAGTTCCGCGTAGGCGGTCAGCTCGAAGCGCTCGCGGTCATGGTGCGCGAACACCGGCTCGATGAAGTAGTTGCCGGAGTGCTGGCGGAAGTCGGGCGAGACATACCCGACCTTGAGCTTGCGCGCCGGGTCCCGCGTGTTGGCGTGCGGCTTCCAGCTCGAACGCAGCGGCATGCACAGGTCGGTGTCATAGTCGCGGTAGGCCTGGAACACCTCTTCGGCCGTGCGATCGTCCGAATAGTTCATGGCGAACAACAGGTTGTTGCGCGCCACCGGGGCGGTCGGGTAGTGCGTCAGGGTCCTGCGGGTCATCAGCTCGGCCTTGGTCACCTCGCCCGAGTCGATGTAGATCTTGCTCAGGTTGATGAGCGCCTTGCGATGGGTCGGATCGAGGTCCAGGGCCGTCTGGTTGCAGGCCTCGGCCTCCTTGTAGCGGCGTTCGGCGGCCAGCGCGTCGGCCAGGGCGGAGTGGGTTTCGGCGCTGCGCGGTTCCAGTTCGATCGCGCGGCGGGCCACGCCGATGGCCTCGGAGGTGCGTCCCAGCTGGGTCAGGACGGCGGCGAGCACGATGTGGCTCTGCGGGTCGGCTGGCGCCAGGTTCAGCATGGTCAGCGCCGGCAGCAGGGCCTGGGGACTGCGGAAGGTGCTGAACAAGGCGACGGTCAGCGCTTCCCAGGCATCCCAGAACCGCGGCGACAGTTTGGTCAGCTGGCGCGCCACCGGTTCCGCCTCGAGGTAGGCCTTCTGCACCATCAGTTCGTGCATGCGCTTGACCGGTGCCGCGATGCCGGCCGGCGGGTTCGGCTGGTGTCCGCTGGCGTGCAGCACCCGGGAGTTCAGGCTCATGCAGGCCCGCGCGCTGGCGTACATGCCCGCCAGCGGCATGTACGCTTCCCCGGCCGCCTCGAGCGTGCGGCGCAGCAGGTCGGCCCAGGCCTTGGGGCCGCCTTGGGTCAAGGCATAGCGCTTGAGCAGTGCCAGGGTCTCCGCCACGTCCGCGGGTTGGGGGGCAGGGGTGAGGTCGGCTGCCGCGCTGGGCAGGCGGCCCGCCGCCAGGTTGGCCACGACCGCGGCCTGCTCGGGGGGCGGCAGGTAGTTGACGGCCTCGTGCCAGAGATTGAAGCGGGGCAGCGCGGGTTCGCCGTCCGCTACCGTTTCGGTCATGAACGGCAGCAGGTGGAAGGTGTCGCCGCCCTCGGTGTCATAGGGGCCGCGGTCGAGGCAGTAGTGCACCAGGTCGTGCTCGAGCAACGTCTGCAGGACGCGCTGTAGGATCTTGGTCCCCGCATCGTTGTCGATCTGATTGCGGTACAGCAGAACCGCCTGCAGGGTGCTGTACGGCAGCGAGCCGGGCCAGGCATGCGCCAGTGTGTCCACCACCGTCACCACGTCGGCGTCGTGCGTGACCAGGGCGCGGCCCAGGTGGTTCACATAGGTGGCGCCTTGTTCCTGGCCGTTGGCGGCCAGCCGGATCGGGCCGGACGCGAAACGCAAGTCGCGCAGCCGCGCCAGGTCCGGACGCTGGACCTCGGCGGACCGTTCGTTGCGCAGCCAGAGGCATTGGCGGAACGCGCGCCCGGTGGCGAAGTCGAGGTATTGCTGGCGCACCGTAACCGGCTGCCCCATGGCGAGCAGGCTGTGGTTGAGCGACACCCCCTGGCCGAACGACAGCGGCAATTCGCTCAACGGCTGCGCATCGCCCAGGTAGGCAAGCCCGGCCTGGGCGGCCACGCCAGCCAGTTCGACGAAATAGCTGGGGTTGCAGGACAGCGGATTGGCGCCGGCCGTCGTGTCGCCGAGGGCGCGGGCGAATTGCTCCGCCGCGGCCGCCAGGGTCGAGGCGTGCGGGTTGGACGCCGCCAGGCCGTCCTTGAACAGGGACAGCGCCGCCGTGGCGCTCTGGCGCAGTTCGGCGTCGTTCTGCGCGGCGTGGCCGTGCAGCAGGATGGCGTCGCGCACCACTTCCAGCGACTTGGCGCCCGGATAGACGTGGCTGTCCAGGTAGAGAATGCCGCGCGGCGACAGCAGTTGCCCGCAGGCCTGCAGCAACGCCTGTTGCGCCGGCGCGGGCAGGTAACTATAGAGGCCCGTGACGATGACGTAATCGAACAGGCCCAATTGGGTGCCGATGTCGGCCGCCTCGCCCACGTAGAGTGTCAGGTTGGCCGCGCCCAGTTGCCGGGCGGCTGCCGTGCCTTGCGCCACCAGTGTCTCGGATCCGTCGATGCCGACTGCCTGCGCCTGCGGGTGGGCCAGCGCGAAGGGCAGCAGGCCGGCACCGTCGCCGCAGCCGATGGCCAGCACGCGGGCATTGTCCAGGGGGACGGTGTCGACCCCGTACAGATGGGCGGTGGCACGCAGCCGGACAGGGGAATGGCTCGGGGCCAGGCGTCCGGGGTCGGCGGCGGCTTGTCGTTGGGTATGGGCCGGATAAGACATGTGACTCGCGAAGAGGGGACGAACCCCGGGAGACTATTGCGGTAATTCTATGAATGCCGAGGTTCGCTCATTCGGCGAATCAGCGTGCCAATTCCCCGCCAGTTTCGGTGAAACCACGCGTAGTCGGCGCCAATGAAAAAACCCGCCGTGAGGCGGGTTCGGGGTGGCCGGCCAGGACGCGAAGGGCCTTGGCCGGCTGGCCGGGAGGGCAAGCCGGAGCTTGCCCGCCGTCCGTTCTGCTTGCCGTGAATTAACGCAGCAGCGACAGCACGGTTTGCGGCACTTGGTTGGCTTGCGCCAGAACCGAGGTGCCAGCCTGTTGCAGGATCTGGGCCTTCGACATGTTCGACACTTCCGTGGCGTAGTCGGCGTCCTGGATACGCGAACGGGCGTTGGACAGGTTGTTGACCACGTTGTTCAGGTTGGCGATGGTCGATTCCAGGCGGTTCTGCACGGCACCCAGTTCACCGGTCAGCTTGTCCAGCTTGGTGAAGGCGGCATCCAGCGTCTTCAGCGGATCGGTGGTCAGCGTGCCCTTGCTGGTCGTGTCCGTGGTCAGCTTGCCCGAGGCGCTGACGTAGGCGGTGGAACCAACCTTGGGAGCGTAGTCGCCCGTGCCCGTGCCGCTCTTGACCGTGGCCTTGCCCGTGTTGGGATCGACGGTGTAGACGGTATCGAACGTCTTGGTGGTCGTGAACGCGCCCTTGTCGTCGACGTACGTGTCGGTCGAGGTGCCGTTGGCCAGGGTGACCGTGGCGCTGGTGATGCCTTGACCCAGTTGGATCGACGAGTTGGCGGCGGCCTTGACGTTGGCCAGCAGCGCATCGGAGGCGATAGTGTTGGTGAACGACAGTTGGTTGGCGGTGCCCGTGTTGGAGTACGTCTTGCCGCCGATGGCGACCGACGACGAACCGGCGGCGCCGGTGTTGTTCGACGCGGCGGTCATGACGGAGTCGAGCGTGGCAGCGGTGGCGCTGGCGCTGTTGGTCGTCAGGTTGCCGGCGGCGTCCAGGTAGGCAGCTTGGCCGCCGATGGTGACCTTGCCCGTGGCGTCGACTTCGAACGAGGTCGAAGCGGAACCGTTGCTGTGGGTGTAGGTGGCGGTCGTGGTGCCGGTGGCCGGGCGCAGCGAGTTGGCCAGGGCGGTCACGGAAGCAGCGTCCGAAGCCGACTTGTCGGTGAACGTGAAGTTCTTGTTGGCGGCGTCGTAGGTGTAGACGGTGGCGCCGGTGCCCGTGCCGACGGTAACCTTGTTGCCGCCTTCCAGCTTGGCGAACACCTGGTCAGCGGTGGCGCTGGCGTGGTTGGTGGTCACGGTCCAGTCGTTGCCGGCGGCGACGCCACCAGCGGCTTGCAGGTCGGACACGGTGGCCGTACGGTTCTGGGTCACGCCCGAGCCGTTGACGTTGAAGCCGTCCAGACCCAGCGTCTTGACGCTGATTTCCGACAGGTTCAGGGTGATGGTTTCGCCGTCGTTGGCGCCGACTTGCAGCGTCAGGGGCTTGGCGTTGCCCGACAGGACCTTCACGCCGTTGAAGTCGGTTTGTTGCGAGATGCGGTCGATGTCGTCAAGGCGTTGCTTGATTTCATCTTGCATCGAGTTCAGCTGCTCTTGCGAGTAGCTGCCGTTGCCGGCCTGCACCGTCAGTTCGCGAACGCGCTGCAGGTGGGTGTTGATTTCGGAGGCGGCGCCTTCCGTCGTCTGGGCCAGCGAGATACCGTCGTTGGCGTTACGAGCGGCTTGGGTCAGACCCTTCACGTTGGCGGTGAAGCGGTTGGCAATGGCCATACCGGCGGCGTCGTCCTTGGCGCTGTTGATGCGCAGGCCCGACGACAGGCGTTCGATGGCGGTACCCAGGGAAGATTGCGACTTGTTCAGGTTGTTCTGAGCAACCAGCGACAAGTAGTTGGTGTTAATGACTGCAGCCATGTTTAGGCTCCCAAGAGAGAAAGGCTTCTTCAAACCGGGCAGCGGGGCCGCCCATCGTTGTAACGGGAAGAATTCGATTTCTTGCGTCTTCGAATTTCTCCGTTGCAAGGATTACGGCAGTCGCAAATCAATCTTTAGGGCTTTTTTTTGGTATTCGCAAAATGTTGTTGGATACCACTTACAGACTAGTCTTGGGGGTTTCCCGGGCGGGGAGCCAAGCGCGTCACCGCTTGAGGCGGACGGGTCCGACGGCCGATCCAGGCCGCCGGACGCGCTCCTCAATGCAGCAGCAGGCCGACCCGGCGCAGGGCGGTCAACAGGCTGTTGACGATTTCCTGGGCGACGGGGTCCAGGTTGCGGGCGCCCTTGTAGGATTTGCCATCCGGATGCGGGTGGCGGCCTGCCGTCAGCGCATCGCGCGCCAGGGTGCGCAGCTCGGCGGCGCTGTGGTCGCCGTCGATGTGGCGCGTGAGATAGAGGTGCAGGGCGTCAGTGGGGGCGTTGACCGGGTGGTGCCAGAGGTTATGCATCCCGACCTGGCATCCCGGTCTTGTTACTTCTTGTAGTAGTTGCAAGGCGCCAGGGATCAGGCGCGGCCTGGCCTGCGTCGGCTGATAGGGGGCCGGCTCCAGGCGGTAGTGCAGGGCGCCGGCCTGCACCAGCGTCACCAGGTGGCCGATCATCGCGTTGCTCAGGGCGTCCGCCGACGCGTCGGCCGCGTGCCCGCGCTGGGTCTCGAGCAGCGCGGCGAACGGCAGCGATTGCGGCCAGGCCTGCGCCAGCGCTTCCATCAGCGCGATCATCGCCGGATCCTGGGTGGTGATGGCGGTGCCGGCCGCGGTGCGGTATTGGCGTTGTCCGGCCGGCGCGCCCGTCAACGGCGTCAGGTCGGCGGCGAAATGCATGGCGGTGAAGGCGCCGCCCTCTGGCTGGTCCAGGATCTCGCTGGCGCGCTCGGCGTGCACCAGCAGGCTCTTGCGGAACGAGCGGCCGACGGCGAAGTCCAGGTACTGTTCGCGCATTTCCCGGCCGGCGTTGACCGACAGCCCGTTCAGGCCGAGCGCCACCATGCTGCCGAAGGTGGAGGGGAACGTCAGTTGCGGTTCGGCGTCCGTCACGTATGCCAATCCGGCCTGCTGCGCCGCGGCGGCGAATTCCAGGAAATAGCAGGGCGTGTTGATCGCCTCCAGGTATTCGTGCAGCAGGTAGTGGTCGGTCTGGCCGCGCAGCTTGCGGGCGGCTTCCTGCAGCGCCGAGCGCAGCGGATTGTTCTGCCACAGGCCTGCCTCGATCAGCTCCAGCATGGCCTTGGCGCGGACCAGCTTGTCCTGCGGCGTTTCCGCGCCGAAGCTGTTCAGGATCATGGCGTCGCGGATCACGTCGGACGCCTTCCAGCCCGGGTAGGTGTTGTAGCTGACGTAGGCGATGCCTTGCGGCGCCAGGTTTTCGCGGCAGATGCGCAGGATCGCGTCACGCACCTCCGGCGGCACCCAACTGAACACGCCATGGCAGATGATGTAGTCGAAGGTGCCGAAGTCGGCCGTGATCTCGGTCAGGCTCATCGCCCGCAGGTCGAGGTTGCGGACGCCGAGCGCCTCGGCGGTCCGCTGGCCCGCCTCGATCTGTTGCGGCGAGAGGTCGATGCCCACGACCCGGGCTTCGGGATGGGCCAGCGCGAATGGCAGCAGATTGCCCCCGGCGGCACAACCCAGCTCCAGCACCCGCGCCCGTTCCAGCGCCGGCGCCTCGAGTTGGTAGAGGCTGGCGACCGCGCGCAGGTTGCCCGGCGACGTATAGCAGAACGGCAGCGAGATATATGGGGTTTCGTCGTAGGCGTCGGAAATGGCCTGCGTCAGGACGTCGGGTGCGCTCATGGCGAAATTCCAGGGATCGCGGTGCGCGGCTGGCTGCGTGATCGCCGTGCGCACCTATTGGTGTCAGCCTGCAAGGCTAACAAGGGCGGGCGCGGCGTAATGGGATGAATAACGTCCGATTTACCTGGAATTCCGGCCGCAGTGCGCCATCGGTCTAGATAATCTGCGCGATCTGCCCTTCCTGGGGCAGGTGTTGCCAGGCCTGTTCGCGCAGCTTGGCGCGGATGCGCGCCGTGGCCTGCGACCGGAGCTGGCAGACGCGGGCCTCGGTCACGTTCATGATCGCGCCGATTTCCTTCAGGTTCAGGCCCTGCTCGTAGCACAGCGACAACAGCAGTTTCTCGCGGTCGGGCAGGGTGTCGATCGCCAGGATCAGCGCCTGGCGGAAATCGCCGGCCAGCAGCGAGTCCAGCGGGTTGCCGCCGGCGGTGCCGTGATTCAGCGTGGCGGTCCAGTCGGTCTGGCCCGACGCGGTGTCGGGCTCGGTGGCGAAGTCTTCGTAGTGGACGATCTGCACGCCCTGGGCGTCGTGTAACAGCGTCTGATATTCAGCCAGCGGCATCTCCATCTGCTGCGCGATCTCGGCTTCGGAGGGTGCGCGCATCAGGCGTTGTTCGAGTTGCTGGATGGCCTGTTCGATCTTGCGTGCCTTGGCGCGCACGCTGCGCGGCAGCCAGTCCTGGCCACGCAGTTCGTCGAGCATGGCGCCGCGGATGCGGGTGGTGGCGTAGGTCTCGAACTGGGCGTCGGCGGTCTCCTGGTAGCGGCGCACCGCATCCAAGAGGCCGATCATGCCGGCCTGGATCAGGTCGTCGAGTTCGACGCTGGCCGGCAGCCGGGCGAGCAATTGCAGGGCCAGCTTCCGCACTAGCGGGGCATATTCGACCAAGCTGTCATCTGCGTGGGGCATTGCGGGAGTGTCAGGCGGTGTCCATCGTGACGCATTGTCGGTTGTTGTCAATTTGCGACATTGTCGACAAACGCGCGGCTACGCTAAAGCTAGCAATATTTTGTGATCGAAAGGTGTCATTGTCGGCAAAAGCCGGTATTTCATTCCTTAAAGCACGCAACGTTTTGAATGCTTATTTGCCAAATTGACGTACATTTGTCAGGACTTTCTATGTCAAGGTGTATCTAAAGTCTCAAGTTGCGCGATATCAACAAAGATTTGTCATATAAGTCATAGAAAATGACATGACCTGTGGTAAATTTTACTTAAATTGCGAACAAATGATACATTTCGCATTAAAACAGGATGCAGCGGACACTGTGCAACAAACGTTGCCATTGTCCTTGGTTATCAAGCCCCTTCGGTGGGATAGGGAATAGGGAGTCGGGCGTGCAACAAGTCGAAAATTCTTTGCTGGCAGATATCCGTGAGGTGAATCTGTCCTACCTGCTTCTCGCGCAGCGCATGCTGCGCGATGACTATGCTGCATCGATGTTCCGTCTGGGTTTCAGCAACGAGGTTGCCGATATCCTGATGCGTCTTTCTCCGGCTCAGCTGGTGAAGCTGGCCAGCTCCAGTTCGCTCCTGTGCCGTTTCCGTTTCGACGACTACAGCCTGCTGTCGGCCCTGACCCACGACGTGCTGGGCGGCGCGCTGCAGCAAGCGCACGCGACGATCCTGCTGGCCAAGCAACCTGTTGAAGAACTGGCCTGACGGCCTGTCGATTCCCACTCGGACACGTGTAATGGCCACCAAGAGCGTTTCGCAGGAAGCGGATGACATCCTGCTAGCCAGCTCCATGATCACTCTGGGCGCGCGGCTGCAGGTGTTGGAGGCTGAAACCAGCCTCAGCCACGACCGCCTGGCACGTCTGTACCGCGAAATCCGCGGTTGCTCGCCACCGAAGGGCATGCTGCCTTTTTCGGTCGACTGGTTCATGACCTGGTTGCCGAACATCCATTCCTCGCTGTTCTACAACGTGTATTCGTTCCTGAACACGCGCACCAGCAGCAAGGGCATCCGCGCCATCATCGACGCGTACCGCCTCTATCTCGAGAACGCCGGCGTGGACAACGCCGAATCCGCCGAGCCCGTGCTGAGCTTCACCCGGGCCTGGATGCTGGTGCGGTTCTTCGATAGCGGCATGCTGCAGCTTTCCGCCTGCCGCCAGTGTGGCGGGCATTTCATTGCGCACGCGCATGATCCGCAGTCGGATTTCGTGTGCGCAATCTGCCGTCCGCCACCCCGGGCCGGCAAGACCCGTGCCGCCGCCAAGGCGCGCGCGGGCAGCCGATCCGTGCCAGCCGTAGACGCCGCCCGTTCCTGAGCGGCGCGTCCAAATACATCAAAAGCCCTGGAAAACTCCCCGTAACCCGCCTTTTTGGGACGGGGGGAACAGGGGATCATTGACGCCGGTTTTAGACTTCGTTGGCAGGGGCCTGATGTGTTGATTGTTATCGGTTTTCTAGTGGTGATCGTGTCGGTCATCGGCAGCTTCGTAGCGCTGGGCGGCCACATGGGCGCGCTTTACCAGCCGTTCGAGTTGACGCTGATCTTCGGCGCGGCCTTCGGCGCCTTCCTGGCCGGCAACAGCAAGAAATCGCTGATGCTCGTGAAGAAGGCGCTGCCCGACACGCTGAAAAGCTCGCGCTACGGCAAGGACGTCTACATGGAGCTCATGGCGCTCCTGTACGTGCTGCTGAACAAGGCGCGCCGCGAAGGCCTGATGGCGATCGAATCGCACATCGAGGATCCTGCCTCCAGTCCGATCTTCAGCGAGTATCCGCGCATCGCAAAGGACGAGAAGCTCATGGAGTTCATCACGGACTACCTGCGCATCATGATCAGCGGCAACATGAGCTCGTTCGAGATCGAAACGCTCATGGACGAGGAAATCGAAACCTACCGCCACGAGCGCGAAGTGCCTGCCAGCATGATCCGGCAGATGGCCGACGGCCTGCCCGCGTTCGGTATCGTGGCCGCGGTGCTGGGCGTGATCAAGGCACTGGCCGCCGTGGATCAGCCGCCCGCCATTCTCGGCGACCTGATTTCCAAGGCCATGGTGGGCACCTTCCTGGGCATCCTGCTGGCCTACGGCTTCGTCGGTCCGCTGGCCTCGCGCATCGAGCGCCGCACGGACGAGGCCATGAAGGTGCTGGAATGTATCAAGACCACGCTGCTGGCCAGCATGAACGGCTACCCGCCGCAGCTCGCGGTCGAATTCGGCCGCAAGGTGCTGTATTCGTCGGTGCGGCCGACTTTCGGTGAGCTGGAAGAGCACGTCCGGCAGACCAAGTCCACCGCCAAGGCCTGACGGAGCGGGCCATGAGCACGGTAAACAACCACCGTGTGGTGATCCGCCGCAAGAAAGTCCACGGCGGCGGACACCACGGCGGAAGCTGGAAGATCGCCTACGCCGACTTCATCACGGCGATGATGGCGTTCTTTCTGGTGATGTGGCTGATCAGCATCGTGCCGCGCGAGGAACTCAAGGGCATCGCCGAATACTTCCGCATGCCCCTGCGCGTGGCGCTGACCGGCGGTCCCAGCAGCTCGGCCGAGACCAGCGCGGTCCCCGGGGGCGGCCGCGACCCGCTGCGCAGCGACGGCGACGAGCGCCGCGCCCAGGGCAACCGGGTCGAGGCCCAGCCGATGGGTGATGCCGAACGGCGCGACCAGCACCGCCTGGAAAACCTCAAGAGGCGGCTGGAAAACGTCATCGAGAACAGTCCGGTGCTCAAGAGCTTCCGGCCCCAATTGCTGATCGACCTGACCACCGAAGGTCTGCGGATCCAGATCATCGACAACCAGAACCGCCCCATGTTCGCCACCGGTCGCGCCGAGGTGCAGCCCTACATGCGCGACATCCTGCGGGAATTGGGGCCGGTTCTGAACGAGCTGCCCAACAAGGTCAGCATCTCGGGCCACACCGACGCGTCGCAGTACGCCCGCGGCGAGCGCGCCTATAGCAACTGGGAACTTTCGGCCGATCGTGCGAACGCCTCGCGCCAGGAACTGGTGGCTGGCGGCATGAATGAAAGCAAGGTCATGCGCATCCAGGGTCTGTCCTCGAGCATGAGTCTCGTTAAAGATGATCCATATGCGGCCGTTAATAGACGTATCAGCCTAGTGGTGCTCAACCAGAGCACCCAGCGGCGCATCGAAAGCGAGAACGCCGCGGCCGCGGACGTCAGCGCCAAGGATGCCCGCGAGGTTGGAACGGCCGTGGAGGCGGTGAACGCCGCCGCCCAGGCCACGACGGCAACCAAGCAGGGCGACGCGGCGGCAACGCCGCCCGCCGAAGGGGCTCGATAGCAATGGCGGCAACGATTCTGGTGGCGGACGATTCGGCGACGATGAGAATGATCGTCCAGGCGACGCTGACGGGCGCGGGATGGAAGGTATTGACGGCCGGCAACGGCCAGGAAGCGCTGGAGGTGGCCAAAAACCATCCGGTGGACCTGGTGGTGAGCGACTGGAACATGCCCGTGATGGGCGGCCTGCAACTGATCCAGGGCCTGCGCGAACAGGAACAGTACCTGGACGTGCCGGTGCTGGTGCTGACCACCGAAGACGACGTGGACAGCAAGATGGCGGCGCGGGATCTGGGCGTATGCGGCTGGCTGTCCAAGCCGGTCGATCCCGATGTGCTGGTGGAATTGGCGTCCGAATTGCTCGATGAGCAATCCGGCGCGTAGGCAAGTTCATTTATGAAGGCGTACGGGTCATGAGTTCTGGTTTGGACCTCAGTCAGTTTTACGAGACCTTTTTCGACGAGGCGGACGAACTGCTCGCGCAAATGGAGCAGTTGCTGCTCGAGCTCGACGTCGGCGCGCCCGACATCGAGCAGCTCAATGCCATTTTCCGCGCGGCCCACTCGATCAAGGGCGGCGCGGCGACGTTCGGCTGCTTCAACCAGCTGGCGGGCACCACCCATCTGCTTGAAAACCTTCTGGACGCGATCCGTCGCGGCGAAATGGCGCTGCGTACGGACATGATTGATATTTTCTTGGAAACGAAAGACGTGCTCAAAAGCCAACTGGATGCCTACCGGGCCTCCGAAGAGCCCGATGAAGCCGTGTTTGAGCGCATCTGCGCGGTGTTGAGGCAGCTCGCCCTCGAGCACAAGGATCCCGCGGCTGCCGCAGCCCCGGCCGCCGCGCCTGCGCCGGTCGCCCCGCCGCCGGTGCAGGCCCCGCCCGTGGTCGAGCCCGCGCCCGTGGTCGAGGCGGCTCCTGCCGCCGATGCCGCCGGCCTGCCGCTGCGCGTGCGCATCACCAAGGTGTCGGACAAGGACGCCGAGTCGCTGCTCGAAGAGATGGGCAACCTCGGCCAGGTCAAGGCCAGCCAGCGTGCCAACGGCGTCCTGACCGTCTGGGTCGACAGCACCTGCACCCCGGACGACATCGAGGCCGTCTGCTGCTTCATCGTCGACGCCGACCAGCTCAACATCGCCCGTGAAGCGCCGCCGGCCAGCGCGGCAGAGGCGGCGCCCGCGCCCGTCGCGGCCGCGG
>NZ_CADIJW010000033.1 GCF_902859745.1 Achromobacter dolens
AGCAGGCGGCGGCGCTGCTGCCGGCGCGCGCCGCGCAGGGTCGGCAACAGCAGGTCGCCAGGCACGCTGCCCAACCGTTGCTGCAGGGCCAGCATGCGCTCCCAGGCCTGGCGGTGGCGCGCGTCGGCCTCCAGCCAGCGGCGCCAGGCGGTCCGCGCGGGATCGTCGGCATCGGCGTCGCGCAGGGCGACGTACCAGTGCGCGGCGGCCTCCAGCAGTTCCGGCGCGGGCCGCATCAGTCGGCGGCCAGCAACAGGCACTGCGTCAGCGCGCGCACCATGTGCTTCTTGACGGTGGTGACGGACACGCCCAGCCGGGCGCCCACCTGGGCGTAGGTCAATTCCTCGAACTGCGCCAGCAGGAAGATCTCGCGGGTGCGCGGGCCCAATTGATCCAGCATGCGGTCGATGGCCAGCACGGTTTCGAGCAGGATGGCGCGGGTCTCGGGCGAGATGGCGACCGGCTCGGGCCGAGCCGCCAGGGTTTCGAGGTAGGCGCGCTCGATGGCCTGGCGGCGGTAGGCATCGGTGACCAGGCCGCGGGCGATGGTGGCGAGATACTCGCGCGGCCGCAGGATCGCCTCGACGTTGCGGTTGGCGAGCACGCGCAGGAAGGTGTCCTGGGCCAGGTCGGCGGCGCTGTCGCCGTCGCCGAGCTTGCGGCGCAACATGCCCACCAGCCAGGGATGGTGGTCGCTGTACAGCGCTTCGAGGGTGGGAGCGGGAGCCTGGTCGGACATGGAACGCACTTGACGCCCATGCAACCGAGCGGCCTAGGAATGAATATTATTCTCGATTCTAGCCGACCGCCGCGACGCCGTGGCGCAAGAAAATCCGGGCCGTGGCGGCAAACCGACGTCCCGGGGCGGCGGGCGCCCCGCCAATGCGGACCTAGCGCAACACGTTGCGCACGAAGCGCAGCGGCGCGTCGGCGTCGTTGCGATAGGAATACGGCTGCGCGCTGCTGTAGATGGCGAAGTCGTTGGCCCGCACCGGCTGCGTCACGCCCGACAGCTCCAGCAGCAGCGTGCCCTCGATGACGTAGATCATCTCGTGCCAGCCTTGCGGGTCGGGCTCGGCCACGTAGGTTTCGCCCGGTCCCAGCGACCAGATCCAGAGCTGCGCCTCGCAACTGGCGGGCGCGGCGCCCAGCAGCACGGCCTGACTGCCGGGGCGCTTGCCGCGCCAGGCGCGGGCCTCGATGCGGCGCCGTTCGCGCGCCGGATCGCTGACCAGGTCGACAAACCCCACATCCAGCGCCTGCGCCAGCTTGTCCAGGCTGGACAGGCTGATGTTGGCGTTGCCCGCTTCCAGGCCGGCGATCATGCGGCGGCTGATGCCGGAGGCGTCGGCCAGCGCCGACTGGCTCAGGCCGGCCAGCTTGCGCAGGCGTTTCAGATTGGCCCCCACGTGCGTGAGGACATCACTGTCGGAATTGGTAATGTGCAGTATATTGCTCAAATTAGTGACACCTGAAGTCCGCCGTGAAATCCGAATCGATGTTTGCCTTGTCGCGCCAGGAAATCGCCCTGGTGCTGGTCACCATGCTGTGGGGAAGCACTTTCCTCATTATCCATATCGCCATGCAGCATAGCGGACCGCTGTTCTTCGTGGGCGTGCGGTTCACCCTGGCGGGGGTGGGGTCGATGCTGCTGTTCCGCCGGCACATGGCGGGGCTGACGCGGCGCGAGACCGGGGCGGGGGTGGCGATCGGCTGCGCCCTGTTCCTGGGGTATTACCTGCAGACCTACGGCCTGCGCACCATCACCAGCAGCCAGTCGGCCTTCATCACCGCGCTGTATGTGCCGATCGTGCCGTTGCTGCAATGGGCGGTGCTCAAGCGCCCGCCGGGCCTGATGAGCTGGGTCGGCGTGGCGCTGGCGTTCACCGGGCTGGTGCTGTTGGCGGGGCCCGAGGCGGGCGCGCTGCATTTCAGTCCGGGCGAGGTCGCGACGCTGGCGGGCGCGGCGGCGATTGCCGCCGAGATCATCCTGATCGGCCATTTCGCCAGCTCGGTGGACAGCCGCCGTGTCACGGCGGTGCAGTTGCTGACGGCGGGGCTGGTGTCGTTCGCGCTGATGCCGCTGCTGGGCGAGCCCGTGCCGGCGTTCTCGTGGCGATGGGCCGGCGGGGCGATCGGGCTGGGCCTGGCCAGCGCGGTGATCCAGTTGACCATGAACTGGGCGCAAAAGTCGGTGTCGCCGACCCGCGCCACGGTGATCTATGCCGGCGAGCCGGTGTGGGGCGGCATCGTCGGCCGGCTGGCCGGGGAACGCCTGCCGGGCGTGGCGCTGGTGGGCGCGGCGCTGATCGTGGCCGGGGTCCTGGCCAGCGAGATCAAGTTCAAGCGCAAACCGAAGTCGCTGCCGCGCGAGGCCTGACCGCCGGACCTCAGTTTGCCCGTTCGAGGAAGGCCTGCAACGCCGGCACCGTGTTCAGCACGTGCTGGCGCATCGCCGCCTCGCAGCGGTCGGCGTCGCCGGTGAGCAGCGCGTCGATCAGTTCCTGGTGCGATTCGCGCACCCGCAGCACGCGTCCCGGCTGGGCGGCCCACAGGCGCATGTAGGGCTCGACCACCGAGTGCAGTTCGGAGATCTGCCGCAACAGGCGCGGCTGCTGGCAGAAACTGCAAAGGTATTCGTGGAAGTCGCGATGGGCGCTGGTCCAGTCCAGGTAATCGCCGGAGCCCTGTTCGAGCTGGTCCAGCATGTTGGCCAGGCGGCGGATGTGTTCGGCGCTCATGTGGCGCACGGCGTTGCGCACGGCCAGCCCTTCGAGCACCGAGCGCATTTCGAAGACTTCGCGCATTTCCTGCTGGTTCAGGCCGCGCACCACGGCGCCGCGATTGGCGCGGATCTCGACCAGGCCCTCGGAGGCGAGCCGGCGCAGCGCGCCGCGCACCGGCATGCGGCTGGTGCCGATCTCGCTGGCGATGACCTCGGGCACCAAGCGGTGGCCGGGCGGGTAGTTGCCCAGCCTGATTTCGCGCTGCAGGTGCTGGTAGGCCTCTTCTTCGGCGCTGACGGCTGTCTTCTGAAACTGCAGCATTCTCGTCCCCGGGTTTTCAAAGCCGCCATGATAGATAAACGCAAAAATAACACAAATTGGATCCAGTGATCCATGGATGCAAATACCTATATTCGGATCGCCGGCGCTCGCGTCAAATCCGTGACTGGCGCGCCGACCTTGCGCGTCCGCCGGGACCGCAACGGGCGATAGACCCGCCTGGCGCTCCATCGATACAACGCATTCAAGGGGAATCCATGCCTTTCCGTCTCATCCGCGCCCTGGCGGGCGCCGCCGCCGTGGCCTTCGCCGCGCAAGCCGGCGCCCAGGCCACCGATTGGCCGCAGCATCCGGTGCGCATCGTGGTGCCGTTCCAGGCTGGTTCGGCCACCGACCTGATTTCGCGCCAGCTTGGCGCGGCGCTGTCGACCGAACTGGGCCAGCCCTTCGTGGTGGAGGCCCGCCCGGGCGCCGCCGCCGCGATCGGCAGCGCCTCGGTGGCGCGCTCGGCGCCCGATGGCTACACACTGCTGATGGGCGGCCCGGCCGCCGTCGTCACCAACCGATTCCTGCAAAAGCGCCTGGCCTACGATCCGGACAAGTTCGAGCTGGTGTCGATGGTGGCGTATACGCCCAACATTCTGCTGGCCAATCCGCAGCAGCCGTTCAAGACCCTGCCCGAGATGATCGCGTACGCCCGCGCCAATCCCGGCAAGCTGACCTACGCCTCGTTCGGCACCGGCACCACCTCGCACATGGCGGGCGAAATGCTCAAGTCGGTGGCCGGCATCGATATCCTGCACGTGCCCTACAAGGGCGCCGGCGAAGCGATTCCGGCGCTGCTGAGCGGCCAGGTGTCGATGTACTTCGACACCATCATGACCGGCCTGCCGCAGGTCAAGAGCGGCGCGCTGCTGGCGCTGGGCATGTCCAATTCGCAGCGCTCGTCGCTGGCGCCGGACATCCCCACCATCGCCGAGCAGGGCTATGCCGGCTACGACATCGCCCCCTGGTACGGGCTGGTGGCGCCGGAAGGCACGCCCGCGCCGATCCTGGACAAGCTCAACCGCGCCGTCAACAAGGTGCTGGCCGATCCCGCCTTGCGCGGTAAGCTGGCCGAAGCCGGCGCCGAGCCGCGTGGCGGCAGCCGCGAGGAATTCGCCGCCTTCATCAAGGCCGAGATTCCCCGCACCAAGCAGTTGATCGACCAGGCCGGCATCACCCCGCAGTAATTTTCCACAGAGTCTCCACGCCACCATGTCTTCTTCCTTCGATTGGTCTTTTCCGTACGCTTCCCGAAAAATGCCGGTGCTGGCCGCCAACGCGGTCGCGACCAGCCAGCCGCTGGCGGCGCAGGCCGGCCTGCGCATGCTGCTGGCCGGCGGCAATGCCGTGGACAGCGCCATCGCCACCGCCATCGCGCTGACCGTGGTCGAGCCCGTGATGAACGGCATCGGCGGCGACATGTTCGCGCTGGTGTGGCACGAAGGAAGACTGCATGGCCTGAACTCCAGCGGCTGCTCGCCGGCGGCGTGGACGCCGGCGTACTTCGCCGGCCGCGAGGCGATGCCGGGCACCGGCTGGGGCACGGTCACCGTGCCCGGCCAGGTGGCGGGCTGGAAGGCGCTGTCCGACCGCTTCGGCAAGCTGCCGTTCGCGCAGTTGTTCGAGCCGGCCATCGCCTACGCCGAGAATGGCTTCGCGGTGAGCCCGACGATCGCGCGCCAATGGGCCAACCAGGCGTCCAAGCTGGCGCAGGAGCCGGGCTTCGCGCAGGCCTTCCTGCCGCAAGGCCGCGCGCCGCAGGCGGGTGAATGGTGGCGCTTTCCGGACCAGGCGCGCACCCTGCGCGAGATCGCCGAGAGCGGCGGCGACAGCTTCTACCGCGGCGCGCTGGCCAACAGGATCGCCGATTTCGCCGCCCGCACCGGCGGCGCGCTGAGCGCGGCCGACCTGGACCAGCATCGCCCCGAGTGGGTCGAGCCGATCTCGCAATCGTTCCGCGGCTACCAACTGCACGAAATCCCGCCGAGCGGCCAGGGCATCTCGGCGCTGATGGCGCTGGGCATGCTGGAACAGTTCGACCTGGAATCGATGGGCCGCGACAGCGCCGATTACTACCACGTCAGCATCGAGGCCATGAAGCTGGCCTTCGCCGACCTGCATCACCACGTGGCCGACCCGCGCCACATGCGCACCGACGCCCGCGCCCTGCTCGACCCGGCCTACCTGGCCGAGCGCGCGCGGCTGATCTCGATGGATCGCGCCGCCGTGCCGGTGGCCGGCACGCCCGCGACCGGCGGCACGGTCTACCTGACCGCCGCCGACGCGGCCGGCACCATGGTGTCGTTCATCCAGTCCAACTACCACGGCTTCGGTTCGGGCGTGGTGGTGCCGGGCACCGGCATCAGCCTGCACAACCGCGGCCTGAACTTCGTGCTGACGCCCGGCCACGTCAATCAGGTGGCGCCGCGCAAGAAGCCGATGCACACCATCATCCCGGCCTTCGTCACCCGCGGCGGCGAGCCGGTGATGTCGTTCGGCGTGATGGGCGGCTCGATGCAGGCGCAGGGTCACCTGCAGATGATGACGCGGCTGGCGGCCTTCGGCCAGAATCCCCAGGCCATGAGCGACGCGCCGCGCTTCCGGGTGGAAAAGGGTCCGGTGGTGAACGTCGAATCGCACCTGCCCGCCGACGTGGTCGACACGCTGCGCCAGCGCGGCCACAACGTGGCTGTGGCGCCGGTCGACAGCCTGGAGTTCGGTTCGGCGCAACTGATCCGCCGGCTGCCGCAGGGCGGCTATGTGGCGGCGTCCGATTCTCGCCGCGACGGTCAGGCGGTCGGTTTCTAGGCGCGCCGGGCGCGGCGGCGGAACACGCCGCCGGAAAGGGGCTTGATCGGTCATATGGGCGACGCCGGGCGCGGCGATACTGCCGTGCAGACTCAGCAAGGCCCCCCATGAACCGAATCCTGTCCGCCGCGGCCCTGGCCGCCTCCCTGGCAATCCCGTCCGCCCTGCCCTGCCGCGCGCTGGCCGCGCTGCCGATGGCCGTGGGCGGCCAGCCGTTGCCCTCGCTGGCGCCGATGCTCGAACGCGTGACGCCGGCGGTGGTCAACATTTCCGCCCAGGGCGACGGCGGGCAGGCGCCCGCCTTCGGCCCGGCCCGCGCCGGCGGACGCCAGAGCATCGGCTCGGGCGTGATCGTCGACGCGGCCCAGGGCAACATCCTGACCAATCACCATGTGGTGCGCGGCGCCACCTCCATCCGCGTGTCGCTGCAGGACGGCCGCAGCTTCACCGCGACGGTGGTCGGCAGCGATCCGGACACCGACCTGGCGGTGCTGCGCATTCCGCCCGACAGGCTGCAGGCCCTGACCCTGTCCGATTCCAGCGACCTGCGGGTGGGCGACTTCGTGGTCGCCATCGGCGATCCCTACGGCCTGGGGCAATCGGCCTCGTCGGGCATTGTGTCAGCGCTGGAGCGCTCAAGCCTGCGCGCGGCCGGCTACCAGAACTTCATCCAGACCGACGCTTCCATCAATCCGGGCAACTCGGGCGGCGCGCTGGTCAACCTGAATGGCGAGCTGGTCGGCATCAACACCATGATCTACACGCCCTCGGGCGGCAACGTCGGCATCGGTTTCGCGATTCCGTCGAACCTGGCGGGCGAGGTCATGCGCCAACTGCTGCAGCACGGCCAGGTGCAGCGCGGCGGCCTGGGACTGGACACCATCGACGTCACGCCGCGCAACGCGCGCCAGTTGGGCATGGCGCCCAACGCCACGGGGGTGGTGGTGGCGCGCGTGGCGGACGGCTCGCCGGCGCAACAGGCGGGGGTGCAGGCGCGCGACCTGATTGTGGCGCTGGATGGCAAGCCGATCGGCAGCAGCGCGCAACTGCGCAACGCCGAGGGCCTGCTGCCGGTGGGCAAGCAGGTGCGGCTGACGCTGTCGCGCGGCGGCCAGCGCTCGGAGGTGACGCTGCGCATCGAACCCGAGAAGAACGAGCGGCTGCACGGCGGTTCGCTGGATGCGCGCCTGAACGGCGTGGAATTCGCCGAGATCGGCCGCGAACAGCGCCTGAAGGGCAACGATGGCGTGGCGGTCAGCGCCACCTATCCCGAGCGCGGCGCGGTGGCGGCGCGGATGCAGCGCGGCGACGTCATCATCGGCGTCAACCAGCGCCCGGTCAGCCGGCTGGCCGACCTGCGCGGCCTGCTGGCCGGCGCCGCGCCGGGGCAGCCGCTGCTGCTGACGCTGGTGCGCGGCCGGGCGATGTATACCTTGCAGATCCAGTAGGCGCGCCGAACCGGCGATAATGCTTCCCGCCCTGGATTCTCGCCGTCGCCGCCCATGTCCTTTCCCGCACCCTCCCTCGCCCTCTGGGGCATTTCCGCCCTGGCGATCGTCGGCATCCTGCTGCGCCCCTGGAAGCTGCCCGAATACGTCTGGGCCGGCGGCGCCGCGCTGCTGCTGACGGCGACCGGGCTGATCCCGTGGCAGGCGGCGCTGGGCGCGGTCGGCAAGGGGCTGGACGTGTACCTGTTCCTGATCGGCATGATGGTGCTGGCCGAGCTGGCGCGCCAGCAGGGGCTGTTCGACTGGCTGGCGATGGTGGCGGCGCGCCATGCGCGCGGGTCGGCGCGGCGGCTGTTCGACCTGGTGTTCCTGGTGGGTATCCTGGTCACCGTCTTCCTGTCGAACGACGCCACCGCCGTGGTGCTGACACCGGCGGTGTACGCCGCGGCGCGGGCCGCCGGCGCGCGGCCGCTGCCCTATTTGTTCATCTGCGCATTCATCGCCAACGCCGCCAGCTTCGTGCTGCCGATCTCCAACCCCGCGAACCTGGTGGTGTACGGCAGCCAGATGCCGCCGCTGCTGGACTGGCTGCAACGCTTCACGCTGCCGTCGCTGGCGGCCATCGGCCTGACCTATCTGGCCCTGCGCTTCAGCCAGCGCGAGGCGCTGCGCCAGCCGCTGCGCACCGACATCGTGCCGCAACCGCTGGCCGCGGGCGCGCGCCTGACCGGCATCGGCATCCTGGTGACGGCGGCGGTGCTGATGCTGGCCTCGGCGCTGCACGCAGACCTGGGCCTGCCGACCTTCATCGCCGGGCTGGCCACCGCCGGCCTGATCCACCTGAAGCAGCGGCTCAGTCCGCTGCCGGTGCTGCGCCACGTGGCCTGGGGCGTGCTGCCGATGGTGGCCGGCCTGTTCGTGCTGGTCGAGGGCCTGGCGCTCAGCGGCGCCATCGACGCGCTGGCGCGGGCATTGCTGCGGCTGGCAGGCGACTCGGCCGGCGGCGCGCTGTGGGGCGCGGGCATCGTGGCGGCATTGGCCAGCAATGTCATCAACAACCTGCCGGCCGGCCTGATCGCCGGCTCGGTCGGCCAGATCGCCGACCTGCCGGCACAGACCGCCGGCGCGCTGCTGATCGGCGTGGACCTGGGCCCCAACCTGTCGATCACCGGCTCGCTGGCGACGCTGCTGTGGCTGATCGCCGTGCGGCGCGAGGGCCAGCACGTCGGCGCGCTGCGCTTTCTCAAGCTGGGCGCGTGGGTGATGCCGCCAGCCCTGCTGGGCGCGCTGCTGATGCTGGCGCTGGCCGGCGGCTGACAGCCCGCGGCCGCGTCACGCGCCGCTCCCGCGTGCTGTCGCACGCCCTCCGGCGTACCCAGCGGCGGTCCGTCGCGATGGCGGCGCCGCGCGCAGGGGTCAAGACTGGGGCTGCGCCAGCAGCCGCTGGATCTCGGCCTCGGTCTCGGCATAGCGCCCCTCGCCGAAGTGGCGGTAGACGATGTTGCCGCCCTTGTCGATCAGGTAGAACGCGGGCCAGTACTGGTTGCGGTAGGCGTCCCAGGTCTTGTACTGGTTGTCCTGCGCCACCGGATATTCGATGCCGAAGCGCTTGATGGCGTCCGCCACGTTCCGGGTGGTGCGCTCGAACGGGAATTCCGGCGTGTGCACGCCGACCACGACCAGGCCCTGGTCCTTGTACTTCTGGTTCCACTGCTTCACGTACGGCAGGGTGTTGATGCAATTGATGCAGGTGTAGGTCCAGAAATCGACCAGCACGACCTTGCCGCGCAGGCCGGCCAGGGTGAGCGGCTCGCTGTTGAGCCAGGTCTGGATGCCGGTGAATTCCGGCGCGGGGGCCGGCGCGGGCGCGGCGGCGTGCGCGGCGGCGCCGAGCAGCAGGCCGGCCAGGGCCAGTTTGGCGGAGATGAGGGCCCGGCGGGCCGGCAGGCGGATGGATGGCATGGTGCGCTCCTTCAGGTTGCGGATAAACGGCTCAGGAAAACAGGCGGCTGATCCAGGCATAGGCCAGCACGTCGTATTGGAAATGGATGGCGACGGCCGAAGCCACCAGCAGCACGCCGAAGGCGCGCTGCAGGCGCACGGCGTGGCGGGCGATGGCGCCGACCCGGCGCGCGGCGAAGCCGCCGCCGTAGGCGATGGCCAGCATCGGGATGCCCGCGCCCAGCCCGTAGACGAGCAGCAGCAGGCTGGAATGGGCCAGGTTGTCGGCGCGCGCGGCCAGGATCAGGATCGAGGCCAGCACCGGGCCGGCGCAGGGGGTCCAGACGGCGCCCAGCGACATGCCCAGCAGGAAGCCGCCGGCATTGCCCGAACCGCCTTTGTCGCCCAGGCCGATCACCCCTTGCAGCGGACCGCTCAAGCGCGCCGCGAGCCAGTCGTAGGGTCGCGGCCAGATGCGCGCCAGGCCGAACAGCGCCAGCGCCGCCACCGACACCGAACGCACTGCCTCGTGGGCCGACTCGACCGCGCCCGACAACAGGCTGAGCGCGATGCCCAGCCCGGAAAACGCCGCCACGAAGCCCAGCACAATGAACAGGGGACGCAGCCGGCCGCCGCGCTCGACCGCGCTGCCCAGCAGGATGGGCAGCAGCGGCAGCACGCAGGGCGAGGCCACCGTCAGCATGCCGGCGGCCAGGGCAAGGGGGGTGTCGATGAAGGTGGTCATGGCGCGGCGGTCCGTTTGTGTCTCGATGACCGCATTGGACGCGCGCCGGGTATCCGTCCTGTGCCCGGAAAGCGGGTTTTTACCCGGCTTTTGTATCGTGTCCGGCCCCGCATACACTACGACACACTTGGCGGCGCGGGCGGCGCTATAACCTGCCGGACACCCGTTGCCGGAGCCCGCGCATGAACACCGTTCCCCTTCCCCGCCCCCGCCTTTCCTGGCGGCGCCTGCTGGCCGTGCTGGCGCTGCTGGCCGGCGGGCTGGGCGCCGAAGCCGTCCAGCCCGGCCCCTGCCAGTTGATCGTCAACAGCCAGGCGCGCCGCCGCGCGCCGCCCGCTGAGTAGAATGCGCCATGGACAATCCAGACCACATCCTGATCGTCGACGACGACCGCGAGATCCGCGAACTGGCCGGCAACTTCCTCAAGAAGAACGGCCTGAACGTCACCCTGGCCGCCGACGGCCGGCAGATGCGCACGCTGCTCGAAACGCTGACCGTCGACCTGATCGTGCTGGACATCATGATGCCCGGCGACGACGGCCTGGTGCTGTGCCGCGAACTGCGCGCCGGCAAGCACCGCCGCACCCCGATCCTGCTGCTGACCGCGCGCGACGAGGACATGGACCGCGTGCTGGGACTGGAGATGGGCGCCGACGACTACCTGGTCAAGCCGTTCGTGGCGCGCGAACTGCTGGCGCGGATCAAGGCGATCCTGCGCCGCACCCGCATGCTGCCGCCCAACTTCCAGGTCACCGAACCGGGCCGCGCCGTGCGGTTCGGCGCCTGGACGCTGGACACCACCGCGCGCCACCTGGTCGACGCCGAAGGCACCATCGTGTCGCTCAGCGGCGCCGAGTACCGGCTGCTGCGGGTGTTCCTGGACCACCCGCAGCGGGTGCTGAACCGCGACCAGTTGCTCAACCTGACGCAGGGCCGCGACGCCGATTTCTTCGGCCGCTCGATCGACCTGCTGGTCAGCCGGCTGCGCCAGCGGCTGCGCGAGGACGCGCGCGAGCCGATGTACATCAAGACCGTGCGCAGCGAAGGCTATGTGTTCGCCGCGCAGGTCGACGTGTCCGAGGCGACGTAGATGGCCACGCTGGTTCCGGCGCTGCGCCGCTGGCCGCGCACCCTGGCGAGCCGGCTGTTCCTGATCTTCCTGGTGGGCCTGGTGCTGGCGCACGGGCTGTCGTTCGGGCTGCAGTTCTACGAACGCTACCAGTCCGCCAAGAGCGTCATGCTCGACAACCTGGAGCGCGACGTGGTGGTGGCGCTGGCGATCCTGAACCGCCTGCCGGCCGACGAACGCGCGGCCTGGCTGCCGCGCCTGAGCGGCAACAACCGTCAATACCTGCTCGGCCCCGGCGACATCGACCGCCCGCTGCAGACGCCCGCCGCCGAGGCGGTGCGCGACTCGATCCAGGCGGCGCTGGGCAACGCCTACCCGCTGGCGTTCGGCACCGTCGGCGACGATCCCAAGCACATCCAGGCGCGCGCCACGCTGGCCGATGGCCAGCCGGTCACGCTCGACATCCACATGACCGTGATGCCGCTGGCGATGTGGCTGCCGGTGGTGCTGCTGGCGCAACTGGCGCTGCTGATCCTGTGCGCCTGGCTGGCGGTGCGGCTGGCGATCCGCCCGCTGACGCGGCTGGCCGGCGCGGCCGACGCGATGAGCCCCGACCGCCGCAGCCCGCGCCTGGCCGAGGACGGGCCGGCCGAAGTGGCGCAGGCCTCGGCCGCCTTCAACGCCATGCAGGACCGCATCGCCGCGCACCTGGCCGAGCGCATGCAGATCCTGGGCGCGATTTCGCACGACCTGCAGACGCCGATCACGCGCATGAAGCTGCGCTCGGAATTCATGGACGATTCGACCGACCGCGACAAGCTGGCGCATGACCTGCAAGAGGTCGAACAATTGGTGCGCGACGGCCTGGCCTACGCGCGCAGCGCCGGCGCGGCCACCGAGCCGCCGGCGCGCATCGACCTGGACGCGTTCCTGGACAGCCTGGTGTGCGACTACACCGACATCGGCAAGCCGGTGACGCTGCAAGGACACTGCCCCGGTCCCTGGCAGACACGCCCGCGCGCGCTGCGGCGCATCCTCGGCAACCTGATCGACAACGCGCTGAAATTCGGCGGCGCCGCCGAGGTCGAGGTCGGCGCGGCCGACGATGGCCGCGGCGTGTCGATCCGCGTACTGGACCGCGGTCCCGGCATTCCCGAACAGGAATTGCAGGCGGTGCTGCAGCCGTTCTACCGGCTGGAAGGCTCGCGCAACCGCGACAGCGGCGGCACCGGCCTGGGGCTGGCGATCGCGCGGCAACTGGCCGATGTGATCGACGGCGAACTGCGCCTGCGCAACCGCGAGGGCGGCGGGCTGGAGGCGCAAGTGCTGTTGCGGCCCGGCGCCTGAGCCCAGGCGCCGGACGGCGCATCGACGCGCCCTGCTCCCGCCCGCCCCGGTTCCCGGCTGCACGAAAAACGCCCCGCGATGTGTCATCGCGGGGCGTTGCGCTTGGCGTTGGGGGATTCAGACGATCGCCAGTTCCACGTCGATGTTGCCCCGGATCGCCCCCGAGTAGGGGCAGGTCTGGTGCGCGGTGTCGACCAGTTGGCGCCGCTGTTCGTCCGACAGTCCCGGCAGCGAAATGTTCAGCCTGACCGCCAGCGCGTAGCGCGCGCCGCCGTCGGTCTTGCCCAGCGACACCTCGGCATCGACCGCCACGTCGCGCGGCACGGCGATGCCGAGCTTGGCGCCGGCCAGTTGCATGGCGCCGATGAAGCAGGCGGAATAGCCGATGCCGAACAGTTGCTCGGGGTTGGTGCCGGGCCGCCCCGAGCCCGGCGGGCTGAGCGGCAGCAACAGCGCGCCGTCGTCGCTGCGGCCGGCGCCGTCGCGGCCCCCGGTGGTGTGGGTGTGGGCGGTGTACAGCACGGTTTCCAGCGCTTGGGACATGATGGCTCCTGGTATCGGAATTGAGGAACCCGCATTGCACCAAGGCGCTGTATCCCGCCTGTGTCGCAAGACCGCCGCTTTTGCGTCGTACTGTATCCCGCGTCCGAGCCAGCGGCGGCGCGCGCCTCAGGCCGGCGCGGCAGGCGCGGCGGCGTCGTCCGGCGCCAGCAGCGTGAAGGCGTCCGGTCCCGCCCGCCGCGCCATCGCGTCGAGGATGCGCTGGACCAGTTCGGGCACCAGCGGGTGCGGCGGCTGGCCGGCCAGCGTGGCCATGCCCACGCAGTAGTCGATGCGCGGCCGGAACGGCCGGCAGGCGATGCCCATGTCCAGGCACAGGCGCGCGAACAGGCCGTTGACGATCGACACGCCGATGCCCTGCGCCGCCAGGCGGCAGGCCATTTCCACCGAATGCACCTCGGCCTTGATCTGCGGCATCATGCGGCCCTGGCGGAACGCCTGGTCGATCTGCAGGCGCAGCGATCGCTGCCGGCCCAGCAGCACCAGGTCGACGCCGATCAGGTCGGCCGGGCCGATCTCGTCCAGCGCCTCCAACGGATGGCCGGGCGGCATGATGCAGACCGCCTCGGTGGCCAGCCGCCGCATCATCGACAGACCCGAATTCATGGGCGGCGAACGCACCAGCGCCAGGTCGGCCTCGCGCCCCAGCACCGCCACTTCGCTGGTTTCGTAGGTGCCCACCAGCACTTCCAGCGCGACGTCGGGGTGATCGGCCAGGAACGACTCGACCACGGCGGGCATGACCGACTGCGCCACCGTGCTGGGCAACTGCACGCGGATCAGCGTGCGACGCTGTCCGCCCAGCCGCAACTGGTTGACGTGGCGCTGCAGCGACTCGGCGTCCGAGATCATGTTCTGCACGTCGGGCAGCAGCGATTCGGCCTCGGCGGTGGGATGCAGGCGGCCCTTGCGGCGCACGAACAGCGGCACGCCCAGGTCGGTCTCGAACTGGCTCAGCAGGCGGCTGACGGCCGGCTGCGACGAGCCCAGCCGCTGCGCGGCCTCGATGGTCGAGCCGGTGATCATGAAGGCGAGAAACGCCTCTAGCTGCTTAAAGTTCATCCTGTCCCGCAAGGTCCGAAATGCCGGCCCCGCGCGGCGAATCGACGCGCGGGGCCTAGGGTTAACACCAAATTTCTCGTCATTCACATAGCCATATGCCGCCTTCGCATACGGTTGCCAGCCGGGCGCGATGGATCGAACATTCCGCCCATCCGGATTCTCGCCATTCACGAATCCGCAATCAATACGCGATATCGCCGATATTGTCCGGCAAGGAGCCCCACCGATGCGCGCCGTTCCGTTTCCCGCTTCCTGTCGCCGCGAGGCGCCATGACCGCGTTCATTATCCGCCGGCTGTGCCAGAGCCTGGTGATCCTGGCGCTGACCTCGCTGATCGTGTTCGCCGGCGTCTACGCCATCGGCGACCCGATCGAGATCCTGGTGCCGGCCGACGCCACGCAGGCCGAGATCGCGCAGGCGGTGCAGTCGCTGGGCCTGGACCTGCCGCTGTACCAGCAGTACCTGAAGTTTGTCGGCAACGCGCTGCACGGCGACCTGGGCAACTCGTTCGTCTTCAACCAGCCCGCCATCCAGTTGATCCTGCAACGCCTGCCGGCCACGCTGGAGCTGGCCTGCGTGGCGCTGCTGCTGGCCCTGGCCATCGGCCTGCCGCTCGGCCTGGTGGCCGGCCTGAAGCCGGATTCGGCGCTGGATCGCGGCATCATGACCGGCTCGATCCTGGGTTTCAGCCTGCCCAACTTCTGGCAGGGCATCATGCTGGTGCTGATCTTCTCGGTGACGCTGGGCTGGCTGCCGTCCACCGGCCGCGGCCCGACCGGCGAGATCTTCGGCATCCACACCAGCCTGGCGTCGTGGGACGGCATCCGCCACCTGATCCTGCCGGCGCTGAACCTGGCGCTGTTCAAGATCGCGCTGATCGTGCGCCTGACCCGCAGCGGCGTGCGCGAGACGATGCCGCTGGACTACGTGAAATTCGCCCGCGCCAAGGGTCTGCGCGAATCGCGCGTGATCTACATGCACGTGCTCAAAAACATCCTGATCCCGATTGTCACCGTGGTCGGCATGGAGTTCGGCTCGCTGATCGCCTTCGCCACCGTCACCGAAACCATCTTCGCCTGGCCCGGCGTGGGCAAGCTGATCATCGACAGCATCATGAAGCTGGACCGCCCGGTAGTGGTTGCCTACCTGCTGATCGTGGTCACCATGTTCATCGTGCTCAACCTGCTGGTGGACATCATCTATTCCGTGCTGGATCCCCGTGTCCGCGTGGGAGCCTCCGAATGACATTGCTTCCCAACAAATGGCTGCCCGGCCGCGACACCACCCTGGGCCAGGCGCTGCACGGCGTGCTGGACAGCCGCCCCGCGACCCTCGCCGCGATCGTCTTCCTGCTGCTGGTGCTGGCGGCGCTGCTGGCGCCGTGGATCGCGCCGCAGAACCCGTATGACCTGGCCGCCATCACCATCCTGGACGGCCGCATGCCGCCGGGCAGCCAGGGCATCTATGGCGACATCTACTGGGCCGGCACCGACGCCCAGGGCCGCGACATGCTGTCGGCCATGATGTATGGCCTGCGCACCAGCCTTTCCGTGGGCGTGCTGAGCGGCCTGTTCGCCATGGCCGTGGGCACCGTGCTGGGCCTGACGGCGGCGTACTTCGGCGGCCGCATCGACGCGCTGATCATGCGCCTGGTGGACCTGATGCTGGGCTTTCCCACCATCCTGGTGGCGCTGATGATGCTGGCCATCCTGGGCCAGGGCGTGGACAAGGTGATCCTGGCGCTGGTGGTGGTGCAGTGGGCCTACTTCGCCCGCGCGGTGCGCGCCACCGCCGTGGTCGAGCGCCGCAAGGAATACATGGAAGCGGCGCTGTGCCTGGGGCTGAGCCACCGGCGCGCGCTGTTCAGCCAGCTACTGCCGAACTGCATCCCGCCGGTCATCGTCATCGCCATGATCCAGACCGCCAACGCCATCGCCGCCGAGGCCACGCTCAGCTTCCTGGGCATCGGCCTGCCGGTCACCGAGCCGTCGCTGGGCCTGCTGATCGCCAACGGCTACCAGCAGATGCTGGCCGGCCTGTACTGGATCAGCGTGTTCCCCGGCGTGCTGCTGCTGACCGTGGTTTTCACCATGAACATCGTCGGCGACCGCGTCCGCGAGGCGCTCAATCCGCGCCTGCAGAAATAGGAAGCGCCATGCAATCGGCAACCCCCACTCTTTCCGTGCGCAACCTGCGCACCTGGTTCCACACCCGCGCCGGCCTGGTGCGGGCGGTGGACGACGTCAGCTTCGACGTCCACCCGGGCGAGATCCTCGGCCTGGTGGGCGAGTCCGGCTCGGGCAAGTCCATCACCGGCTTTTCCATCCTCGGCCTGATCGACCCGCCAGGGCGCATCGACGGCGGCCAGATCCTGTTCAAGGGCACCGACCTGGCGACGCTGTCGCGCGAGGAACTGCGTCAGTTGCGCGGCAACCGCATCGCCATGGTGTTCCAGGACCCGATGATGACGCTGAACCCGGTGTTCCGCATCGAGACCCAGATGGTCGAGACGGTGCTGAGCCACGAGCGCTGCAGCCGCAAGGCGGCCCGGGACCGGGCCCGCGACACGCTGGCGGCGGTCGGCATTCCGTCACCGGCCGAGCGCCTGAAGGCCTACCCGCACCAACTGTCGGGCGGCATGCGTCAGCGCGTGGCGATCGCCATCGCCATGCTGCACAAGCCCGACCTGATCATCGCCGACGAACCGACCACCGCGCTGGATGTCACCATCCAGGCGCAGATCCTGGCCGAAATGCAGAAGCTGTGCGCCGAGACCGGCACCGCCATGGTGTGGGTCAGCCACGACCTGGCGGTGGTGGCGGGCCTGGCCGACCGCGTCTGTGTGATGTACGCCGGCCGCGTGGTCGAGTCCGGCAGCACCGACGACATTCTCGACCGTCCACGCCACCCGTACACCATCGGCCTGATCGGCTCGGTGCCGAGCAATGAGCACACCGGCGACCGCCTGTACCAGATCCCCGGCATGGCGCCGTCGCCGCTGGCGCTGCCGGCCGGCTGCGCCTTCAACCCGCGCTGCGCCCACGCCACCGAGCGCTGCCGCGCCGAGCAACCGCCGCTGGAGACCACGGGCGTCCGTGGCCTGCGCTGCTTCCATCCCCAGACTGGAGTGTTTTCGTGAGCCCGACGATCCTGATGCAGGCCAACCAGGTGTCGCGCCTGTTCGTGAAGCGGCCCGACTACGCCGAACGCCTGGCCGGCCTGCTGGGCGCCAAGGTGGCCTCGCACACCGTGCACGCGGTCGACCGCGTCGACCTGACCATCCACCAGGGCGAAGTGGTCGGCCTGGTGGGCGAATCCGGCTGCGGCAAGTCGACGCTGGGCCGGGTGCTGGCGGGCATCCTGCCGGCCACCTCGGGCAGCATCCAGACGCCCGCCGGCGAGCTGTCCACCCTGACCGGCCGCGCCGCGCACGCACAGCGCATGGCCACGCAGATGATCTTCCAGGACCCGATGTCCTCGCTCAATCCGCGCAAGCGGGTGCGCGACATCATCGGCGAGGCGCCGCTGGCCAACGGCATCATCGCGCGCCGCGACTACGACGACTACGTGGTGCAGGTGATGCGGCGCGTGGGGCTGGACCCCGACTACCGCAACCGCTTTCCGCACCAGTTCTCGGGCGGCCAGCGCCAACGCGTGGGCATCGGGCGGGCGCTGGCGGTCAAGCCGGGCTTCCTGATCTGCGACGAGTCGATCGCGGCATTGGACGTGTCGATCCAGGCGCAGATCCTGAACCTCTTCATGGACCTGCGGCAGGATCTGGGCCTGACCTATCTCTTCATCAGCCACGACCTGGGCGTGGTGCGGCGCATCAGCGACCGCACCGTCATCATGTACCTGGGCCGCGTGGTCGAATCCGGTCCCACCGCCGAGGTGTTCGCCGCGCCGCGCCATCCCTACACCCAGGCCCTGCTGCAGGAAGTGCCGCGGCTGTCGAACCGCAAGCGGCGCTTTCACGCCATCAAAGGCGAGATCCCGTCGCCACTGAACCCGCCGGCCGGCTGCCATTTCCATCCACGCTGCCCGCAGGCCATGGCGCGCTGCAAGACCGAGCAGCCCTTGCTGCGCGTCACGGCCGACGGCCACCAGGCCGCCTGTCACCTGCTCGATGGCGCCGCGCCCCTTCAAGGAACTCCCGCCGCATGAACCGCTTTTCCACTCCGATCCGCCGCGGCGTCGCCGCGCTGGCCCTGCTGGCGCTGCTGGCCGGCGCCGCGCCCGCCCTGGCGCGGCCGCTGCTGACCATCGGCCATTCCAGCGAGCCATCGTCGATGGACCCGCTGTTCTCGCGCACCGGCAACAACCAGGCCGCCGCCGAGAACATCTTCGAGCGGCTGGTGTCGACCGACGAGAACATGCAGATGCGGCCGGGCCTGGCCCTGTCGTGGCGGGTGGTTACGCCCGATACCTGGGAGATCAAGCTGCGGCCCGGCGTGCGCTTCCATGACGGCACGCCGTTCAGCGCCGACGACGTGGTCTTTTCACTGGCTCGCGCGCCCAAGGTGCCGAACAGCCCGGCGCCCTTCAGCGGCGCGGTGCGCTCGATCGCCGCGGTCGAGGTGGTCGATGCGCTGACGCTGCGCATCCGCACCAAGGAGCCCACGCCCGACTTCATGGAGCAGATCGGGCTGGTCTACATCCTGTCGCGCCACGCGGCGCAGGACAAGCGCTCGGAAGACTTCAACAGCGGCGTGGCGGCCATCGGCACCGGCCCCTACAAGTTCGTGCGCTGGCAGCCGGGCGACAGCCTGGAGCTGGCGCGCAACGACGACTACTGGGGCGCGCGGCCGGACTTCGAGCGCGTGGTGATCCGCTACATCGCCAACGACGCGGCGCGCATCTCGGCGCTGCTGTCGGGCACGGTCGACCTGATCGACAGCGTGCCGCCGACCGACGCCAAGACGCTCACGGACAAGGCCGGCTATACGCTCTATCGCTCGCCGTCGGCGCGCCTGATCTACCTGGCGCTGGACTCGGCGCGCGATGTCAGCCCGTTCGTCACCGACGCGCAGGGCAAGCCGATGACGGTGAACCCGCTCAAGGACGTGCGGGTGCGCCTGGCGATCTCAAAGATGTTCATGCGCGGCCCGATCACCGAGCGCCTGCTCAGCGGCGCCGGCGTGCCGGCCGGACAGATGGTCCCGGAGGGCCTGGGCGGCTACAGCCCCAACCTGCCGGCGCCCGCCTACGACCTGGCGGGCGCGCGCGCCCTGCTGGCCGAGGCCGGCTATCCGCACGGCTTCGGCCTGACCCTGCATTCATCGAACGACCGCTTCGCCGGCGACAGCGACCTGGCCCAGGCGCTGGCGCAGATGATGGCGCGCGCCGGCCTGCGCATCAACGGCGTGGTGACCCAGCCCTACAACGTCTACGCCGGCGCCAGCGGCAAGCAGCAGTACAGCGCCTTCATCTTCTCGTACGGCAACAGCACCGGCGATTCGTCCAATGGCCTGACCAACGTGCTGGCCACCTACGACAAGGCCGCTGGCACCGGCGCCTTCAACCGCGCGCGCTATTCCAACCCGGCCGTGGACCGCCTGCTGGCGCGGGCCGCGGTGGAGTTCGACCCGGCGCAGCGCGACGCCCTGCTGCGCCAGGCGGCGGAAACCGCCTTCAACGACGTCGGCATCGTGCCGCTGTATTTCCCGGTGGCCTTCTGGGCCGCGCGCGACGGCACCGTGATGCGCGCCAACAAGCTCGAACGCACCTCAATGCTGTACATACAGGAAGCAAAATGACCGCCCCCGAAGTTTCTCCCGCCGTGCTGCTGGCGGACCAGATGGTGCGCATGCGCGACGGCGTGCGCCTGGCCACCGACGTGCACCTGCCGCCCGGCTATCGCCCCGGCCAGGACGCGCCGCTGCCCGTGATCCTGGAGCGCACGCCCTACGGCAAGGCCGAGGTGTCGCGCTCGGAACAGATCGACGGCCGGCTCGGCGTGCCGCGACCCGAGGTGGCGCGCTATTTCACCGCGCGCGGCTTTGCCGTGGTGTTCCAGGACTGCCGCGGCCGCTACGGCTCGGAAGGCCACTTCACCAAGTACCTGTCGGAAGGCCCGGACGGCTTCGACACGCTGGCCTGGATCGTGCAGCAGCCGTGGAGCAACGGCCGCATCGGCACCATGGGCCTGTCGTATGCCGCGCACACGCAGATGGCGCTGGCCTGCCTGAACCCGCCGGGCCTGGCCTGCATGGTGCTGGACTCGGGCGGGTTTTCCAACGGCTACCAGTGCGGCATCCGCCAGTCGGGCGCGTTCGAGCTGAAGCAGGCCACCTGGGCCTACAAGCAGGCCAAGCTGAGCCCGGCCGCGCAGCAGGACCCGCTGGTGCTGGCCGCGCTCGAGGCCGAGGACATCCGCCAGTGGTTCACGCGCATGCCGTGGCGTCCCGGCCATTCGCCGCTGGCCAGCGTGCCCGAGTACGAGGACTACCTGTTCGAGCAATGGCGCGCCGACACCTTCGACGAATCCTGGCGGCAACTGGGCATCTACGCCCAGGGCTACTACGACGCGATTCCCGACATCCCGGTGGCGCTGATGTCCAGTTGGTACGACGCCTACGTGCGCACCACCCTGGAGAACTACGCCGGCCTGACGCAGGGCCGGCGGTCGCCGGTGCGGCTCATCATGGGCCCGTGGCTGCATGGCGACCGCAACACCACCCACAGCGGCGACGCCGAATTCGGCCCGCGCGCGGCCTTCGACGGCAACCTGGCGCGGCACTGGCTGGACTTCCGGCTGGCGTGGTTCCAGCGCTGGCTGCAGGACGCGCCGGCGGGCGCCGCGCCGGACCCGGTCGCGCGCCTGTTCCTGATGGGCGGCGGCAGCGGCGCGCGCGATGCGCAGGGCCGCTTCGACCACGGCGGCGCGTGGATCCAGGCCGACGCCTGGCCGGTGCCGCAGGCCCGCGCCACCGTCTTCTACCTGCACGCCGACGGCCGCCTGGACCCACGCGCGCCGACGGGCGAGGCGGACCGGCTGCGCTACCAGTACGACCCGCGCAATCCCGTGCCGACGATCGGCGGCGCGCTGACCTCGGGCCAGCCGGTGTTCGAGGGCGGCGGCTTCGACCAGCGCGAGGACGCGCGCTTCTTCGGCGTGCGCCAGCCCGGCCTGCCGCTGGCCGCGCGCGACGACGTGCTGGTGTTCCAGACCGAGCCGCTGCCAGAGGACCTGGCGGTGGCCGGGCCGGTGACGGTCCGGCTGCACATTTCGTCAGACTGCCCCGACACCGACTTCACCGCCAAGCTGATCGACGTCTACCCGCCCAGCGCCGACTACCCGCAGGGCTATGCACTGAACCTGACCGACGGCATCTTCCGCTGCCGCTTCCACGAGACCTGGGACGAGGCGCGGCCGCTGGCGCCGGGCAAGGTCTACGAGATCACCATCGAGCCGTTCGCCACCTGCAACCTGTTCCAGCGCGGGCACCGCATCCGCCTGGACATCTCCAGCAGCAACTTTCCGAAGTACGACGTCAACCCGAACAGCGGCGAATCGGCCGCCGACGCCCGCGAAAAGCGCATTGCGCTGAACACAGTGCATCTGTCGGCCGCCCATCCGTCCAGCGTCACGCTGTGCGTGGCCGGGCCACGGGACCTGACGCCGCTGCCCGCGCACGGGGCCCTGACATGACCCGCTAGCGCCCGCGCCGACACCTCCGCTTGCTTCATCCTTTGCCGCCGGCGAGCCGGCGGCAGGGGCTTCTTTTGTCCAACGCCATACCAATCGAGGGGATCACACCATGAAAAGAATCATCCGCCACCGCAGCACCCTGGGCGCCGCGCTGGCCCTGAGCTGCCTGAATCCGGCGCAGGCGGCCGAGACCAGCAGCGTGACGCTGTACGGGATCGTCGACCTGGGCACCACCTATGAACGCAAGGACGGCCAGTCCAGCCTGCGGCAAAAGAGCGGCAACCAGTCGGGCTCGCGCTGGGGCCTGCGTGGCTCGGAGGACCTGGGCAACGGCTACAAGGCCGTGTTCCGCCTGGAAAGCGGCTTCAACGCCAACAACGGCACGCAGGCGCAGGGCCGCCTGTTCGGCCGCTGGGCCTACGTCGGCCTGGCCGGCGGCTTCGGCGAAGTGCGGCTGGGACGGCAGTGGGTCTATGGCTTCGAGTGGGCCGGCGTCGGCTCGCCGTTCGGCACCGGCTGGGGCCAGTCGTCCAACAACGCCAGCCTGGGCTACAACGACGGCGACTTCGGCGCCGGCGGCCGCGTCAACAACGCCGTGTTCTACGCCACGCCGCGCCTGGGCGGCTGGCAGGCGGGCCTGGGCTACAGCTTCGAGGCCCACGACGGCGAGGCCTTCGCCACCAACGCCCATGACCGCGTGCTGACCGCCGGCCTGCGCTACAACGGCGGTCCGGTGGCGGCGGCGCTAACGTACGAACGGCTCAATCCGAATTCGCAACTGCCGAACAAGAAGACGGCGGGCAACCTGCAGTTGGCGGCCTCGTACGATTTCGACTGGATCAAACTGCACGGCACCTACGGCAACCTGCGCAACGCCAACACCGGCCCGTCGGCGGGCTATGGCCGGGTCAATTCGTACATCGCGGGCGTGACGGTGCCGACGAGCAAGGCCGGTTCGGTGATGGCCTCGTACCAGCGCGGCACCGGCTCGGACATCACCGGCTGGGCCCTGGGCTATCAGTACGACCTGTCCAGGCGCACCAACCTGTATGCCTACGTCAATCGCCTGGATATCCGCGAGTCGCACACGCTGCAAAGCTCGGTCGGCATCCGGCATCAGTTCTGACCGCTACAGGAACGTGCGCGTGCCCCACCACCCGGGCAGCAGTAGCGCCGCCGCCCACAGGAATGCCGAGGCCCAATTGGCGACCTGGAACGCGGCGGCGCGCATGCCGCAGATGCCGGCGATCATCGGCACGGTGGCGCGCAGGGGGCCAAAGAAGCGGCACAGCACGATGCTCAGCACGCCCCACTTCTGGATGAACCGCGCGCTGCGATGCAGCAGTTCGGGACGTTTGCGCAGCGGCTTCGATTGCGTCAGGCTCGGCCCGAACCATACGCCGCAGGCATACTGCACCCAGTCGCCCAGCGCCGCGCCCACCGCGATCGCCAGCCATACCGGCACGAAGCCGCTATCGCCCAGCCCCAGGATGGCGCCGATCGACAGCAGCAGCGCGGTCCCGGGAATCACCAGCGCCACCAGCGGCAGCGACTTCAGGAACGCGAACGCGAAGCCCAGCGGCGCCAGCCAGTCGGCGTGGGTCCGGGCGAAATCGACCAGGGTCTCCTGCAGGGAATGGAACGTCTCGAACAGCATGCGGCGTCAGCACCAGACAGGCATCAGGTCCATAGTATGCGGCCCGCGCCTCAGACGACGAGGTCGCGCGGGTCGCGCGGCCGCCGCAGCACCAGGCCGGCCAGCCGCTCCAGCGCCAGCCCCAATGCCCCGCGCTCGGGAATGCTGCCGAGCGAAATACGGATGGCATTGGGCGTGCCGGGGCCCTGGTGGAAGGCTTCCGACGAGGTCACGCTCAAGCCCTCGTCGCGCGCCACCCGCTCCAGGTCGGCCGCGGTCCAACGATCGGGCAGCGGCTGCCACAGGTGGATGCCGGCCGCCGCGGCCGGAAAGGGCCCCGGCAACAGCCGGCGCGCCAGCCGCTGGCGCGCAAGGGACTCGGCGCGCACGCCGTCCAGGATCTGCTGCGCGGCGCCGCTGGTGATCCACTGCGTGGTCAACGCGCCCATAAGCGGCGCGGCCATCACCGCGAAGGACCGCATTGCCGCCAGCACGTTGCGGCGGCTGTCCTGGTCGGGACTCAGCACGAACGCGGTGCGCAGCCCCGGCGTCAGCGTCTTGGCCAGCGTGGCGATGTAGAACACCGAGGCCGGCGCCAGGCTGGCCAGCGCCGGCGGCGCGCCGTCCAGGAACAGCGAATAGGGATCGTCCTCGATGATGCGGGCGCCACAGGCCACGGCCGCGCGCACCAGGTCGCGGCGGCGCGCCGCGCTCATGGTGTGGGCGGTAGGGTTCTGCAACGTGGGATTCAGGTAGACCAGCCGGCCGCCCTCGCGGCAGGCGCGCTCCAGCCCGGCGGGGGTCATGCCGTCGGCATCGGTCTCGGCCACCAGCACGCGGCGGCCCAGTTGCCGCGCGGCGGTCAGGAGGCCCGGGTACACCAACGGCTCGGCGACGATGCCGTCGCCCGGCTGGCTGTAGGCCAGCATCACCGCGGCCAGCGCGGCCTGCGCGCCGGGACACACCAGCACGCGGTCCGGATCGACCCGCTCGACCGACTGCGACAGCCATTGCGCCCCGGCCTCGCGCTCGGCGGGACCGCCGCCGGCCTGGTGATAGGTCATCATCACCCCCACGTCGTGGCGTTCCATGGCCTTGGCCAGGCCACGCCGCAGCAGGTCCTGCAGGTCGCAGTCGAGCGGCAGCGGCGGCATGTTCATGCCCAGATCCAGCATCTGCAAGAGCGGCTGCTCGGCCGGTCGCGCGATGAACGTGCCGAGCGGCCCGCGCGCCTCGAGCAGGCCGCGCTGCCCCGCCTCGGCGTAGGCGCGCGTCACGGTCGTCAGGTCCACCCCCAGGTGCCGCGCCAGGCCCCGCTGCGGCGGCAGGCGGTCGCCCGGCTGCATGCGGTTGGCGGCCACCGAGGTCTCGATGAAATCGGCGATCTGGCGGTAGCGGGGGCCGGCGCCGCGGACGAATTTCAGCGGCCAGGATGCATACATGTCGTCGTTATGCATTGGTTCTATTGCGCCAAAATGCCGCAACATATAGGGATACAAGGGCCAGACAGTATGGCGACAAACTCCGCTTGCGTCCATACATCGGGAAGCTTGTACGGCCTTTCCTGACCGTCGGGCAGAAGATGGGGTGAATCCGGCCGGCGGCACAGATATGTATTTCTATGAAGCCGCCCCCGTTAAATTTTCACATTCCTTAAATGTATCGAAGAAGGTTTGGCCGCCCGCTCCTTTAGATTGCGTAGCCATCACACATGGCTACCGAGGAGAGGCAAAGCGTGTCGGACATCGTCGTCTACGTCAGAAGCCAGCCCCAGTTGGGCGACCAGATCGTCGCCTTCGCGACGCTCTACCAGCTCAAGGCCTGGTGGCCCGCGCGGCAGGTCAAGGTCGTCGCGCGTGACGACGTCGGCCACATCTACCGCGGCCTGCCATGGGTCGATGAATTCGTGCGCGCCCGCAGCCTGCTGGATTACGCCCGCAGCCTGACCGCGCGGACCCAGGTGTCGGTCAGCCTGCACCACAGCAGCGAACGCTTCGGCCTCATCAACCTGCTGCGGCTGCCCGCCATCCGACTGGGCTTTCGCAATGCCCGCTTCAGCGACCTGGTGTGGACCCATTGCCATCGCAAGGACGAGGCCGAGTACATCGGCCTGGCCAACCTGCGCCTGCTGGCCGCGTACCGTCCGCTGAACGCCGAGGAGGCGGCTCGCCGCTGCTTCACCGAACTGGCCCGCGCGCACCGGCACACCCCGCTCGGCGCGGACGTGGTGTTCATTCCCGGCGGCGGCTCGGGTCCCTTCAAGCGCTGGAGCCTGGCGCACTACCTGCGGTTGGCCGACCGGCTCAAGCCGCTGCTGGGCGCCGACACCCGCTACACCTTCGTGCTGGGCCAGCAGGAAGCGCGCGAGCGCGCCGAGCTGGACGCCCTGCGGCGCACCGACATCGAGGTGGCCTATTGCCGTCCGCTGTCCGAGCTGAGCGCGATCATGTTGCGCGCGCGCCTGGTGGTGGCCAACGACTGCGGCCCGTCCCACGTGGCGCAGGCTACCGGCGTGCCCTACGTCGGCATCTTCAACAGCACCAATCCGGAATGGTTCTGGCGCCGTCGCAACGCCACCGACGTCGTGCCGCGGCATCCGCGCGACGGCATCAACTCGATCACCCCGGACCAGGTCGCGCACGCCTGTGCTCGCGTGCTGTCGCACGCGCCCGCGGCCCGCGCCTGACGCGCGGCCGTCCTTACCCATCAGGTCACACCATGCGGATCCTGCATACTCTCGGCGAAAAAAGCCTGGGCGGACTCGAATTCCGCACGCTCGACCAGGCCTGCTGGCTGGCGCGCCACGGCCACGACACGGCCATCGCCGCCCCCGCCGGCAGCGCAATCAACCTGGCGGCGCGGCAGCGCGGCATCGCCACCGTCGACATCAACTTCGACGCGCCCTATTCGCCGGTCACCGTGCTGCGGCTGCGGCGCGCCGTGCGGCGCCTGCACATCGACGTCATCGACAGCCACAGCCGCGCCGACGGCAAGACCGGCGCGTTGTGCCGCGATCTGTGCGCGGTGGTGCGCACACGCCATTTCGCCAAGCCCATGCGCAGCAGCGCACGCCGTCGCCTGGAATGGAAACTGGGCTGCGACCACGTGATCGCCACCAGCGCGGCCGGCCGCGACGCGCTGCTGGACGCCCGGCTGGCGCCGGCCTGCCGCATCAGCGTGGTGGGCGAGTGGGCCGGCGACGAATTCTTCCGCGCCACCGACAAGCAGGGCGTGCGCCGCCAGGTGCGGCGCGAGCTGGCAATGGGCCCGCACGATTACGTGGTCTCGACAATCGGCATGCTGCGCCCCGAGAAACGCCAGGCCGACCTGCTGCGCGTGGTGCTGCGGCTGCGCCGCAACGCCGTGCCGGCCACCGCGCTGGTGGTGGGCACGGCCACCGCCGACACCCAGGCGTACGCGAACGAACTGCGCATCCAGGCCGCGCGGCTCGGCATTGCCGAGCACGTGGTGTTCGCCGGCCACCGTGCCGACGTGCCAGACCTGATCCATGCCTCTGACGTGGTGCTGGTGCCTTCCGCCACCGAAGCCTGGTCGCGGGTGGTGCCGGAATCGTTCGCGGTGCGCTGCCCGGTGGTGGCCAGCAACGTCGGCGGCCTGCCCGAGATCGTGCGGCCCGGCGACACCGGCTGGCTGGCCGAGCCGGGCGACATCGCCGGCTTCGCCGACCGCATCATGCAGATCCGCGCCGACCCCGCCGCCACCGCCGCCGCCGTCGCCCATGCGCGCGGCTACGCCGAATCGCACTTCCGCCTGGCCGGCCAGATGCAGCGCACGCTGGAGGTTTATGCGCGCGCCATGGCGCGCAGTCCGGGCGGCTGAGCCGCGCGCCTGCCGAGCGCCTCAGCCTCTCATGCTTTCGCAGGCCTGGGCACACGCGCGGCAAGTGTCGGCGCAGGCCCGCATCCCGTCGATGGCGTCACAACTGGCCGCGCAGTCCCGGCATACGGCGGCGCAGACCTTACACACCTGCGCATGATTTTCCGCGCCCAACAGCATCATGTGCGCCGATGTGCGGCACATTTCCGCGCAGGCCATCATGCTACGGAAATGGCCCGGCGCGATGTGTTGTCCTCCCGCCTCCAGGCAGTGCCCCATCGCCTCTTCCAGGCAGGTTCGGTAACAGTTCAGGCAGGCGTCGATGCATTCTTTCATGGCGTCATCCATGGCGTTTCTCCTTGTATCGCATCAATGAACGACACAAGGTCAGCAACCGCCATTCCCGCCTGCGCATCTGGCCCATCCCGGCCGCTACGGCCTGGCCGCAGCGGCGTCCGCCCCCTTGGCGCGGCGCGCTAGATGAAGCCGGCCGCCCGGAACATGCGTTCGTAGATCTCGCGGATGACCGCCTGCTTGCGCAGGTTGTAGTCGGCCACCCGGTCCACGCCCCGCGCCGCGGCGTGCTTGGCCTGGGCATAGCGGTCACGGTCCTCGTCATGCGCGCGCAGCCAGTCGCGGAACATGCGATGGCGGATGTTCTCGGGGCAGTCCGGGGCGAACACATGCAGGTTGACGCGCGGCGCCGCCAATTGCAGGCAGCGATGCTGGTGCCAGGACGGCTCGCGGATCGTAAGCACGTAGCCCAGCGCCTCCAGCGCCGGCACGTACGCGGCCTCGTCGGCGGGGTCGGCCACCGCCACGTCGATATCCACCACCGGCTTGGCCGGCAACCCCGGCACCGCCGTCGAGCCCACATGATCGATGCGCAGCGCCGCCGGCCCCAGCGTCGCCGAGATCTCGGCGGCAAGGCGCGCATAGCGCGCGGGCCAGTCCGGGTCGTACGGCGCCACGGTCACCGCCTCCGGCGCCGGCTTGCCGCGCACCCATGGATCCTCGTCCGGATCCGAGTCGTAGTGCCGCATGATGTCTTCAGGCGTGGGCATTGCGAGTCCTTGAATAACGAACCGCTATTGTAGGAAGCCTGCGTCAGCGCGCGGGCAGGCCGTCCAGCCACGCCGCCATGTCATCGGCCACTTCGCCCATGCGGCTGACGCCGTCCGCGTCGCGCAGGCCATGGTCCAGCCGCGGATAGGCACGATAGGCGATATGGCGCTGCCCCGCGCGCCGCAGCTCCTCGACCATGCGTTCGACCGCCCCCGGCGACACCGAGGCGTCCCGTCCGCCCTGCACGATCAGCAACGGCGTGCGCACGCGCGCGAGCACCGCCTGTTGATCCAGCGCCAGCGCCTGCCTCCACCACGCATGGCCGTGGCTGCTGGCGACCAGGTCAGACGACGGCGTCTCGCGCAGGAACGCGGCGAACTCCCGGAACCCCGCCGCCGAGTCCGCCTTGGCCTCGGCGGGCGTATCGGCGGCCTCGATGGTGTGCAGCACGTCGTCGAGGAACCAGCGCCCGCCGCCGTTGAAGGCGATGCTGGCGTCGACCGACCCGCCGCGCGCGGCCAGCAGGTTGGCCACCACCGCGCCTTCGCTGCCGCCCAGCGCCACCACGCGCCGGTACGCGCCATGGCGGCGCAGCAAAGCGATCACGGCTTCGTAGTCGCGCACGCGCTGGTCGAAGTCGTCATGCAGCAGATACGCCCGCGGACAATCGGCGCGGTTCTCGCCGTCGTCCTGCTGATACGGCAAGGCGGCATCGATGCCGTACTTGTCGACCGTCAACACATCGGCCGCCGGCAGCGCCCGCCACAACTGCTCGCGGATCGCGCGGTTGTGGCGCACGCTGTTGCAGTCGGATCCCTGCATCACCACCAGCAGGCTGTCGGCGGTCCGCGCCGGATCTCGCTGCTGCAGGTAATAGGCGATCGACGAGCCGTCGGGGCGCGGCAAGCGGCCCTGCTCAAGCAACTGGGCGTGGACGGGCAGGCAGGCGGCCAGGGCGGCGGCGGCCGATAGCAGCGGGCGGATCCAACGCTGCCGCAAGCGCAGGCAAACCCGCGGCGTTTCCTTGATTTTTGTACCAGGCGTCATGCTGCGAAGGATACGCCACGTCCAGGCGTCCGAGTTTTCGCCCACGGCTTCCGCGTCAAAGCTGCGGTCGTCTGGCCCGCGCCAACAATCCAGACGCATTGGCAAAACGCTGATCTTCACCTCGCCCATGAAGGCCAGCTTGCGGCGGTGGTGCGGGGTATCGCGGGCGCCTGACGATCCGGACTACCAGGGCGGAAACATCAGGAACAGCCCGATCAGTAAAACGGCGGCCAATAGCCACATCAGGAATTTTCTGTTCTTCATGGCGAACTCCAAGAGTCGCTGGGCGGATCATGGCCCAGGCACCGGGCCCTCCCGCCTTGGCGGATTCGGGCACCGCGCCTGCGGCGTGCAGCAATGACGGCTCTGATCATTCCTCGCGGCGATCCGTCATCACGCTACCGTCGCCCAGTTCAGTACCCGTCACCGGGTCGGCAGCGGGATCCGACGCGGTACGGGCGACCATGGCCTGCAACGCCATCGTTTCATCCTCGGTAAGACCTACCGATGCAAGCCCGTCTCCGTCGATTGCGCATTGCGCCTCGCGCTCAGACACGTAGGTGAAGTTCTCGTCGCTATTCCACGACCCACGCATATCGCCCTCGCCCTGCGACATATTGAAATAGACGTTCGCAAAGCTCGGATCGCCCGGCAGCTTGCCAGGAGGGAAGTTCGGCTCCATCGAGTACAGCGCCTTCTCGAACGAGCGCTGATGCGACACTTCACGCGTCATCAGAAAGCCCAGCGCCTCCTTGACGCCTGGATCGTCGGTCGCATTGATCAGCCGTTCGTAGATGATCTTGGCCCGCGCCTCGGCGGCAATGTTCGAACGCAGGTCTGCGGAAGGGTCGCCGATGGTATCGATATAGCCGGCGTTCCATAGCTGGCCGCCGGAGTTGACCAGGGCCGGGCCACCGCCGAACAAAAGCTGCGTCACGTGCGAATCGTTGCCCGGCCCGTTCAGGCGGCGATAGATCTCGGCTTCCGATTCGGTGGCCTCGGCCAGTACGCCCTTCGCGCCCTTGTTGAGCATGGCCACCATCGTACCGATAACTTCCAGATGGCTCAGTTCCTCGGTGGCGATATCAAGCAGCATGTCTTTTCGTCCCGGATCGTCCTCCGCCAGGGCCTGAGTGAAGTATCGACAGGCAGCCGCCAATTCCCCCTGCGGCCCCCCGAACTGCTCCAACAGCAAGTTGGCCAGCCCAGGATTCGTCTGCGCGACGCGCACGGTGTACTGCAAGCGTTTGTTGTGAGCAAACATGGTCATCTCCCGATTTCCCGTCCTCCATTGGCCGGGCCGGAACGCTGAAAGCAACTGCCATGCCGAAACCTGGGACTTTCCCAATTTTCTCAACGACATATATGAAGGCCGCGCCGCTCCAAACGCGTTGATGGCATCTTGCTTAGTCATGCCTCAAGCACTCCACTTTAGGTTAGTCAACTAAGCAAATAGTATGGCAAGTCTACTAGATTCCCAAGCGGTTAATCTGCTAAACATGAACACACTGCAAGATCGAATCCGGGAAGCGGCTGCCGAGGCCCGCATATCTCAATCGGAATTGGCCCGCCGCCTTGGCTTGACACGCGGGGCCGTGTCCTTCTGGTTCACTGGAACGACCAAGGAACTGGCCGGCGATAACCTAGTGGCCGCAGCCCAGGCGCTGGGAGTCAACCCGACCTGGCTGGGCACCGGCAGGGGGCCGAAGTCCCCGGATTCGGTCCCACTTTCTCCCGTTTTCGATAGCAACGTGGCACCGTCGTCCGTAGGCTCTCGGCGCGTGCCGCTCATCAATTACGTCCAGGCGGGCGAATTGACCGAGATCGGCGCCGCTTTCTCGGGAGAAGCCTTCGAGTACCTACTTACGGACATGCACCTGTCGAATCACGCCTTTGCGCTTGAGATCGCTGGGCTGTCCATGTCCCCGGAGTTCAAGCCCGGGGACCGCATCATTGTGGATCAGGAGGTCTGCCCCCAACCCGGCGACTTCGTGGTCGCGCGCAATGGCGGCTTCGAGGCCACATTCAAGAAGTACCGCCCACGCGGCATAGATGAACAGGGCAACGAGGTTTTCGAGCTGGTGCCACTCAACGATGACTTCCCCACGCTCTACAGCGCACGCGAACCGCTCATCATCATTGGCACCATGATGGAACACCGCCGCTACTACCGCCGCGGCTAGCTTCCCCCTCCCGCCCCACCCAAGCCGCCTCTAGGCGGTTTTTTCGTCCGACTAACCTGCTAAACATGAGACGAATAGTAGACCTGACTACAAAGGCGAGCGATATGTATAGTTCATTCAACATCGCGACACCGCTCTTTAACAACCGAGGCCGCCCGCCCCCGAGAGGGAGGACGGGCGAAACAGGATCACCCAGGCCAACGCCTGGCCCCTGTGTGCTTGGCGCGAAGTTCAGCCAAGCAACGCCCAGCCGGGCGTGGCGACGATAACCCCGGCGGTTTCACTTCACCCTAAGCAGTTCGGGAAAGGTGACAGACAACGATGCACCGTTCAGCCTGTACTAAACGCGCATTTCGACGAATAAGCCGGAGGGCAAGGCAAGTTGATTGGTTTGCCAATCTTCTAACTACTGCCTGTTTCACCTTTACCCCATCGCCTCCTAAACAGAACGTTAGACTCGTCGAGTTTGCATACGCATAAACGGCGGAGTTCAGCCGCTACTTCCGCTCCATACTTTTCTATCTGGTCGAGCGCGATGAAAACCTGCTTATCGCTTCGCAGGTACTCCCAGAGGAATTGCGCTACTGCGCTATTTTCCACGTTCTTGAAGAGAGGAGAATCGTGTATCAATATAGGAAGCTGAGTTAGGGAAAGGATGGCCAAATCGAAGATAATGAGGTTGGCATACGCCGTGCCAGTACCTGTGTCGTCAACGATCTTAAATTTATAACCATCCTCCTTCAGAATAAGGGTTGGCGCGCGCACTCCCTCGCCGTAGACTCGTACGACAATCGCCGCAATTTCTTCGTTGACGTACTTTTCTATATCCGCGACGACGCGGGCTTTCACTCCAGACAATACAGCCTGTAGAGTCTTTAGCCCGCTGTCCATCTCGGTCTTTTTCTCAAAGAGCGAGTTCTGGCTTCTCAGACGGCTCCACCGTTCCGACAGAGTTGCCACCCTGTCTACGAGGGCCACCGGGTTTTCAAAGTTCTTCAACCGCGCTGCAATTTCAACATCAAGCCCTTGAATTTTTTCGTCTATCTCTTGAAGTTGAACACTCAGGTTCTTCTGATTTTCCTGCAGCTCTTTCTTCAGCACACCCGCTATCGAACTGTGAAAAAGTTCAATCTCGGCAATGCGTTCGGAATTCACCGAGGGAAAAAAATCTTGCAATGCCTCGAACTGCTTACTTTGAATATACTTACTGCCCTTTAAGTTGCGCTCCGTACGTTGCAGCCGAGATTGCAAATCTAGACGATGCGTAAGCAGGGCATCCTTGGTTTTCTTCAATTCCAGAAGATCCTTATCCACCACCTCGCGAATATTCAATGCGAACTTTGCGAGATCTGCTCGAATCGCATCAACCTCGTCGGTTATTGACTGTAGTTCGACCACATTACTTGAGTAAGTAGTCTTCGTTATAGGCTCGACAATTGAGTGCCTGATTGCGCCGTACAGTGCCTTTCGCTGTGCCGCCTTTTCAGTCAAGGCAGTTTGGGCCTCCTCTATTTCACCATACCGGTCGAAGAGCTTTATCAGCGCCAGCACGCAGTCAGCGCCACTTTCTGCCGCTACAGCATGTAGCGGGTATTGCACATTTTTAATGTTCGACTTCGGCCAAATGCGCGAATACAAGCCCACCACACCCCTAAAGGAAACCGATTTCACGCCTGGCAGGTACATGGTTTTCAGCCAAGCCGTGAATTCTTTCGTGCTTAGCTCATCCACCGGCGCATATGCTGCATCACAACGAAAAACAATTTTCTCGTTAATCGTATCGCGGCGAAAGTGGAACAATTCCGAGTCAAACTGGAACGTGAATTCGTAACTGTGGTGCCCGAGAGCGCGAATCGCGTCGAGATTAAACTCGAGGAAGGAATCGCCGCCGAATGCAAAATCGACCAACATAAGAGCCATCGACTTCCCGATGGAGTTCGTGGCATTCTCATCGCCCAGAACAACATTCAGCCCCGAGTGAAACTGAATCGAGCCCTCCCTTAACACCGAGGATCGAATTTCAATCAACATAACGTATGACACCCGTTGAAAAATCGACGCTGATTTGATTCAGGATGAAAAGCACATCCAGTGCGAATATGAATTCGTCTACGCCTTTAAACTGATCCTGAACTTCCTCATAGAGATCAGAAATCTGCACCATTTCTCCTCGCCTAACAACCGAGGGCAATCTTGCAAGAATAGATTGCTCAAACGATATGAATTTGCTAGGCGTGATCATTCGAACAACTCGCAATTTTGCACAAAAAAGGCTGCTATCACCCCCGAAGCCTCCTGAGACGCAGCCGGCCGCTTTGACTGTATCCATTGGACAGCGTTTTCGTAAATCTGCTGTTGTGGCAGCCCTAGCGCCTTCTGCTTTAGGTAGAAGCTCTTCACTTGGTGCGCAATGAGTACAGCTTTATTTGGATCCAATCGCTCCAAGTCGGAAAACCTATCGCGGACAAAAATATAGAAAGCAGCCACATCACTCTTTATTTTTCTTTTTGTGAGCGGCCGCACAGATTGATCAAGTTTAGCATCCACGCGTTTGGCTTCAAAACTATCATCGGCAGGAAAATAGGCCGCAACATCGCAGAGTGAATCTATTATTTCATTTAGTTCACGCTCAATTTCGTACTGGAGAAATATCCGCTTCTGCTCATCCCCCATAAGCAACGCTCTCTTAATCTCGACGAGCTCACGGTACTTCTCGATAGTTTTTCCATTGTCGTATATCGCATGACAAGAGAAGCAAAGTGGAATCAAATTCTCCGAGTCGTTTACATCGCTGAAAAGCCGCGCCTCCCCAAGAAGCAATGCTTCTTCCTGCGCCGTTGGGTTGAGAGGATAAATGTGAGCGATCTCGAACTGCCGATAGTTCCGCCCACCCTTTCTTAGGAAAAGTGGTGCGCCACAAAGCGGGCAAGCGCCGTCTACCTGCGCGCAAAGCGCCAACTCGTCGGGCTTACTGATGCCGACTCGCGCCTTTGGCTGTTTCACACCTGATTTCGTCTTGGAGTTCATCGAGCAAGCATATGAGTCGATCTGTCCGGTGGTCCGCAGGACCACCGAATGCGGGAAAACTCTAAAAACAATTCACAGAGTATCAAATTGTAGAGATTGCCGCTCGTATCCATTGCGCCGGCGCGTGCCCAGGAGTGCTGTGCGAAAGAATGCCGGCGAACTTATAAGCACCCCCTGTATACGACAAGCGCCTGCAAAAGCCGATACAACCGGTGCCACGAAGTACCCGCACGCGCGGAGGCTTTGGCTATGACGAACATCTTAATGAAGCATCAGCCTCGAGAGTTCTGCGCCGGCTTTATCCACCTTAACCTTATATAGACCTCGGAGGCCCAGCATGCTTACCGCCCTCATACGATTCCTGGAAGAACTGATCGACATTGCCAACTTCGGCCGCGACGTCAGCAAGTAGCACCGCAAGCCCCGCACGCCGGGGCGGCTTCGGAGAGCGGGCCGGCGCCGCTTCGTCACCGGCGCAAAAAGTGACTTTCTTCCTGGAAGTGAACTGATCGGGCCTTCCGGCCAGCTCTACGAAGCCTCACCACTGCGCATCCGCGCAAATTCCCATGACCTCATCTATCCCCGCCTTCTGGTGGGGCTTGGCGCTGCTCGCCCTAGTGGCGGTGGCTTTGGTCCCCATCGGCAACTACTTCATCCGCCGCTATGTCGCGGCCGATCCCTGGAGCGCCAACCAATGAACACCATCAGCGCAAGCGCGCCCCCGGCACGCATCCGCCCCCTGCGCATCGCCGCCAAGGCGGCCCGCAAGCTGGGCGACTTCATCGCACCCCGCGACCACGCCGGCAAAGGCAACTGGAGCAAGGACGCGGATATCCCACCGTGGATCGGCTGGCCAGCTGGCGTGGCTATGGCGGCGTTTTCTCTCTTTGGACACCAGGTATTGCGTTGGGCAATTCAACTGGTCACGTAGTCGACGATCGGTCTCATGGCACTCAATCTGGCAAGACCTTGATAGCACCCGTCCGAATTACCTGCCGCATAACCTCTGCCCCCCAAACGCTCTGAAGTCGGTCGCAATTGCGCATTGTCTCCGTCAGTTCCATCCTCTCGAACTTTCCGTCGAGCCCTTGCATCAGGCCACTAGGACTCTTAGCCGACGACTCAGCTGAGGTCCGAAGACGGCGAGCGACGCCAACGAATTCGTTAAAGACAACTCCGCCCGCAGGGCTCTTCACGTTTGATTTGGCCGCCTTCAGATCATCAATCAATGCCTGTATGTGCTGAGGCGATGGAACTTTGCCATCTCCAGCCCAGGTGTCCAGGCAATTGCGCACCTCTTCGAATAATCGCAACGCACCTTGCAGGGCGACCCACTCCGCGACTGCTTCTTCCCGTGCCTGTTCGCGACGCCGGTCCCAGCTTTGCCAAAGTGGCACCGCAAGGGCAACAACAACCGCTGCAAGCGTGCCCATTGCAGCGACGGCGTCCCAATTGATGGGGCCAATTTTTTCCCAAGGAGTGAAGATCCAGGCAGAGGCCGAGGCTACTGAGGAAACCGCCAGGGCCTCTGGCCAATTGCTGTTTGACATATCCCACCCGGTTAATGGCTGATCTGGGCCGCATCGTATCCCAACCCTTCCAAGGTGTCAGCCGCCCCGCCGGCCGGCCCAGCCCCCCTTTTGTCCCCTCACTTCAATCAGAGAAGACCATGGCAAAAAAATCGAAAGACGTTTATGGCGCAGAAGGCCAAAGCAACCTGCTCAACTTCGACCCAGCCAAGCTGACCCTCGTCACAGACGAAAACAGCCCGCTCTACGACGCGCGTGTCCATCTGCCGGTGGACGAAGCGCTGGCCCGCAATATCGACTACCAGGGCGTGCTGGAACCCATCGCAGTCTCCAAGAACCCCAAGACCGGCGAAACCGAGGAGGTCTTCGGGCGCCAACGCGTCAAGGCGGCCCGTCTCGCCAACGAATGGCGGCGCCACCGCGGCGAGCCCGAGCGACAGATTCCCGCAGTTGTGTACGCCGGCAAGCGGCAATCGGCTCTGGACGCCATTGCTAGCGAGAACGAGGCCCGCACAGCCGACAGTCCGCTCGGCCGCGCCGAGAAGATGCGCCGGCACCTGGCATTGGGCAAAGGTGAAGACCAGATTGCCGTCATCTACAACTGCAGCGTCGCCACGGTACGCGACACGCTGGCCCTTCTGGATAGCCCCAAGGTCGTGCAGGATGCCATCGAGGCCGGGCAAATCACCCTTACCCATGCCAAAGCCCTGGCGAAACTCAAGCCCGAAGAGCAGCGCGCCAAGGTGGCCGACCTGGTCGCAGCTGGCAAGGACGCCACGCCCCACCAGCGCAGCCGCAAGCAAGCCGCCGTCATGGGCGAGCGGCCCCGTGTCAAATCTCGCAAGCAGATCCAGGCTGCCATGGTAGAGGCGCAGGGTGCCTATGCGGCGGCGCTGCGCTGGGTCTTGGGCGAAGAGGACGGGGCGCCACATGCCCGCAACCCAGACTGAACTAACAGCGAAAACTAGGCCATATCAAAGCGAAAACTCAAAACAGATGTGCTAACCCGTACTCTCGATAGCCCTTTGACTTTTCATATCTGCCAAGCACTTCTCAAGGAGGGGAAGAACGGTCATAACGGCCTTAAAGGCTCTATCGGCGGGCAATCTTACGAAGTCGGGATGCCCTTTGTTGTCGAACAAATTCAGAGCATCTCGGCAGTCTTTTTTTATTACCTCGATGCGCCCAAATACATCGACCAGTTCGATACCACTAGTTCCGGGCAAACAGAAAAGGTGCTCGAAGTATCGATCAAACTGATCTATGTCCAAGCTCCCTATTGCATTCAAAACTTCAGTACGCCAGGCATGTGCAGCGTCGAACTGACTTTGACTCATTCTGTCGCTAGATGCCCCTCGATCTATGGCAGCTCGCAGCGATGCAGGGTCCGCTTCAAATGCTCCAATCGCCGGTCCTAACATCATAAGGTCCCGTTTTAAGTTCGATAACGGCGCATGAATACGGCTAGCCAAGACGCGACCAAATTTCGCTTGCTTCATTTCGCTGAGCCGCTCCCCTCGTCTGGCCAACCATAGCGAGACTCCTACGGCCGCCGCTGTAGCAACTGCCGAGACGATTTGCCACCAGCTCTCTCCTGTAGTCGCGAATTGCCAACCGTGCAGACTGGCAACAAATGCACCGGAAAAACTCGCGGCACCAAGACACACAAAGAACTTCCATTCATCCCGGAAAAGTTTTCGGCAGTCCTTGAGAATCTTCTTAGATCGAATTTCCAGCGATTCACACCAGCCCACTTTTGACCTCCCTGCTCGAATTATTTGGTCCGCATATTAGCTCACTCGGCAAGATAAATAATCTCCAAAGTTCGGCCAGGGAACCTGTCTGTTTTCCCCTTTACTACAACGATACCTAGCTCTCTAGTGAGGTCGAATAATGTGCTTTCTGTCGGTTTGTTCAGGCATCGAGGCGGCAAGCGTGGCCTGGAACCCTCTCGGCTGGAAGGCAGTCGCCTTCAGCGAAATCGAGCCGTTCCCCTGCGCTGTCCTCGCCCACCATTACCCCGACACGCCCAACTTGGGCGATATGAACAAATACATCGAACGGCCCAGCTATCCGGCCCATAAACACCGCAATGTGCCATTTCCATAAGCCACCCGTCCTAGCATTTTGAGCGGCTGACATGCAAGATTGCACCCGAATCAATCGGACGCTTTGACCTTCGCGTCTGCCTGCCACGGGTTTACCGTCTGCTCATCGCTGCAATAGCAGAGATATCGGGATTGGCGTCCCGGACAGAACAGGCGGATGAACCGCCACAGAAGTTTTGTGGCGTCTTTTTTTGTCCGCAGCATGGCAAGTCCTCTTTGGGCGGGCCGTGTGGGGAGCCGCAAGGCTCACCGGTCCTGTTCCCGGCACGCCAACCTGCACGGTTCCGCCCGCCCGATTGGCGTCAGGTAGGCGGTTTTCCACCGCTTGAACAGAAAGGGTGTTCACCAATGGCCCAATCTCAAGGCGCGCTTGCGCTCAGCCAGTCCTCTTACACCTTCGAAGGTCACCCCGTGCGCATCTTCGTGCGCGACGGCGAGTCGTGGTTCGCCGCTGCCGACGTTTGCAGGGCACTGAAACTCACGAACTCCCGAATGGCTCTCAAGGCGTTGGATGACGATGAAAAGGGTGTAAGTTCAACTGACACCCTTGGCGGCCCCCAAACCGTCGCCATCATTTCCAGGCCCGGTCTAGACACTCTGGTTCTGCATTGCCGGGATGCGATCAAGCCAGGAACACTGCCGCACCGTTTCCGCCGCTGGGTCACGCACGAAGTGCTCCCCAGCATCCGCAGGACGGCCATGTACGCCGCCCCCGCCCGCGTCACCCTGGCCCAGACCATGGCCGCCGAGGTCGCCGCCATCGCCTACCGCACCGTGCTTCAAGCCGTGCTGGCCGGCGCCGAGGATATCGAAGGCAGCCGCTGGACGTTCGGCCTGCGTCAAGCGCCATCGGGGCGCGGGGAACACGGCTACGAGCCTTGGGCCTCTGCCCTGCCACGGGGCGCCGTCATCGGCACCCTGGACCGCCTGGCAGGAATGATCGCCACGCCCAACGGCTTGACGCCCACTGACGCCGACCTGGTGAAGCTCGGCCGCGCTTGCCTCGATCGGCTGAACCAGCACATTTCACACCGCGCCCAGCGGTAAACCCCACACCACCCTATGCCCTACCCGCCCAAATGGCGCGGGCGGGGCTTCTATTGCCCAATGCGAGGGAAACATGACCAAGCCGAACAGCGCCGCCCAGGCGCCCCCTCCAATGATGACCGTGCGCCCCAGTCATCACCGCCACGCCGAAAGCCCGCCCCATGCGGGCTTTGCTTTGGAGACCTGAATGGAGGAGTACCTATCAGCGTCTGAACTCGCTGCGCTTGTTGAATGCAAGCCGAATCAGAAAAAGATGATGGAGCGTTGGCTCACGCGCAACGGCTGGCCCTTCGTCATTGGCAATACCGGTATCCCGCGAGTCATGCGGGCGTACCGAGACCGGAAATTAGGAATATCCGATGGCAACCAGAAAGCCCGCCTCTCGCAAGGGCCGAACCGCGACGCCTTCCCACCTGGGAGAAAACACGCATTCAAAGACTTTACAAGCGCGTCGGCGCGCAGCGTATTAGTTGGATCTACAAACATATTGACGGGAGGTCGCAAACCCTCGCTTCCAGCGAAATCGGAGACCGCGAAGGCAGGTTCGACGCCGAGCGCAAGGCGATGCGCGAGGCCATAGAAATCCAGCAGGGAGTTGTGGTTGCCAACTCGGTAGGCGAAATGATTGAGCGCTTTGAACTGCTGGTGGACCCGGTCTACTACGCGGACCAATCGAAGGACGGCAGAAAAATCCGAAAGGCGATGTACTCCAACCTCACCAGCTTTTTCGGGCGAATGGACCCTTCCCAGCTCACAACGCAACATGGCTATCAGTACCTGGAAGACCGCGCCAGCAGCGGCGCCCCCATCAAGGCAAACAAGGAAATCAGCCAGTTTTCTGTCATCTGCCACTATGGTGTCCGCTGGGGCCTGCTCGCGGCTAACCCCTTCATCAACATGATGAAGAACCGCAGCAACACGGAATCGAAGGCTGTACCGCGCCGGTTGATCCTGCGCTTCTACTTGTGGAGCTTGAAGCAAAGACAGAACTACCGCACGATGGGTTGCGCTGCGATGTTCACCTATCTCACCGGATTTCGCTCATCAGAAACCCGCCCCTTCCTGAAATCGGGTTTGCACAAGGATGCGGTGCGCGTCGTGGCAACGAAGCGGCGAAAGGGTGAAGTGGTAACCGAGAAAGAGCGCCTTTGGTCCAAGCGGCTCCGCTGCGTGGTTCGCCGTGCCCTGGAACGCGAGGACGCGGGCAGCAGCCCGTACCTGTTCGCGCCCACACGCCGGGCCAAGAGCTACACGCGCTGGGGTTGGGCTTCCAGTTGGAAGGACGCCATGCTGGCCTGGATCAGCACCTATGACGACAAGGTGGAAGAATCGACGCTGACCAGCCACCCCATGTACTTCAACCTACAAGATATCCGGCCGGCGGCAATCACTGCGAAGCTTCAAAATCGAGACGCCGACGCATACGACTTTGCAGCCCACGCGAACCCCGCGACGACCCATCGACACTACGACCGCAGACGCATAAAAACGGCTTCGGCGACCGAGTGAAATTCTAACGCGGGCTTTTTTGTTCTAACGCTTAACATCGCAGCGTTTTTGAAGATGCCCTAAGCTATTGTAATTATTAGGCTTTCTGGCGCGGCAGGAGGGGCTCGAACCCCCGACCCCGGGCTTAGAAGGCCCGTGCTCTATCCAGCTGAGCTACTGCCGCGCGGTGTGTGACTGCCCGGAACCGGTCCGGGCGGCGCATTTTACCCTGTTGCGGACGGCCCGTGGCGCCGCCGGGCCGCGCGCTCCGGTTTATCAGTCGCGGGAACGGTTCATTCCTCGCCCAAATCGGCGTGGGTGGACACCCACAGCACCAGCGCGTCCTGCTTGCTCAGGCTGATCACCCGGTGGCCCATGCGGCTGTCGATATAGAAGCTTTCGCCCGCCTTCAGCCGGGCCGGTTCGTAGAACTCGGTGTACAGCTCGACCTCGCCCTCCAGCACGTAGACGAACTCCTCCCCGCCATGCCGGCTCCAGTCCTGGAATTCATCGAAGGAGCGCGCCTTGACGCGGGTATGGAACGGCATCATGCGCTTGTGCGACAGCGCGGTGCAGAGCAGGCGGTGGTCGTAATACGGGGTTTCGTACTGGCGGCCCTCGCCCTGGCGGCTGAGGCTGCGGCGGCCGGTGCCCATGTGGGCGTCCGACGCGGTGAACAGTTCGGCCACGTCCAGCTCCAGGCCCGCGGCGATCTTGATCAGGTTGTCATAGGTGGGCGAGAGCAGGCCGTTCTCGATTTTCGAGAGCGTGGAGGTGGACACGCCGGTGGCCTGCGCCGCCTGCTTGAGCGTCCAATCGCGCGCCTGGCGCAGGGCTCGCAGCCGTTGTGCCAACACGCTCTGTTTGTTGCCTTGCATCTGTACACCCTGTCATGCCCGCGACTGCCGCTCCCGCCACCAATCGCGCGCCTGGTAAGACCAATATGTGAGTTGAACCGCCGCCGTGCCCAGCGCCCCGCCGTTCCACGCCAGTCCGAAGGGCTCGAACAGCCGGTAACGCTGGCTGTCACCGGAGATCCCTTCGGCCACGACACGGCCGCCGATGGCGGTGGTGTTCATGCCGTGCCCGCCAAAGGCCGTGCAATACCAGACGTCGGGCGCCAGCCTGCCGATCTGCGGCATCAGGTGCCGCGCGTAGGCCATGCGCCCGGACCACGCGGTCTCGACGCGCAACCCCTGCAACTGGGGATAGACGCTGAGCAATTCGCGGCGCAGGGACTCGGCCAGGTCGGGCGGATCGTCGACACGGGTGGTGATTCTACTGCCCCAGCCGATGCGTCCGCCTTCCAGTACCCGGTAGTAGTTGCCGGCGCGGCGGTCGTCGCCGATGGCGGCCTGGGTGCGGATGGCTTCGCGCACCCGTTCGCCCAGCGGCTCGGTCAGCATGATGTAGGTGGCGATCGGCAGCATGGCGCGCCGCAACGCCGGCACCACCCCATCGGTATAGCCGCCGGTGGCCAGCACCACGGTGCGCGCGTTGATCTCGCCAGCGGCGGTGCGCAATTGCTTGGCGGCCCCTTCCAGGCGGGCCTGGGTGACCGCGGAATCCTCGTGGATGCGCACCCCCAGCCGCGCGCACTCGCGCGCCAGGGCGCGGGCGTAGTTCAGCGGATGGAAGTGGAACGAGGACAGGTCCTCGATGCCCTGGAAGTAGACGTCGGATACCAGCCGTTCCCGCACCTCGGCGCGGCTCAATAGCCGCACGTCGCGGCCGAAGTCGCGCCACTGGTCCTCGCAATAGCGCCGCAGCGCGTCGCTGGCCCCGTAGCGCACCACCCGCAGGCGGCCGTCGACCTTGTGGGCGTCATCGATGCGCAGGTCGCGGATGTTGTCGCGGATGATCTCCACGCCCTCCATCGACAGCCGGTACAGTTGGCGGTAGTGATCCTCGTCGACGTGCTTGCGGATGGCGTCGGCGCCCGCCGAGAACGCCGGCGACACCGAGCCGCCGTTGCGGCCCGAAGCGCCCCAGGCGACGCGGCGCCCCTCCAGCAGCGTCACGGCGCGGCCGCGGCGGGCCAGTTCCAGCGCGGTGGTCAGGCCGGCCAGCCCGCCGCCGACGACGCAGACGTCGGTCTCGGCCGCGCCCGCCAGCGGCGGGTAGCAGGTCTGCGCATCGCCCAGCGTGCGCTTGTAATAGGTGTCGATGTACTCGGTAGCCATGGTCGTGGGTCAGGGCCCGTGCGGGACTCTCGTCGGTGTGGGCGGGCCTAGTTCAGCCCGGCGCCCTGCAGCCCGCCGGTCAGGCGCTTCTCCAGCCAGGTGGCCAGGCGCAGCAGCGGGTAGCAGTACAGGAAGTAGATGGCGGCGATCATGCCGTAGATGAACAGCGATTTCGCCGGGAAGGTGATGATGAATACCTCGCCCTGGCGCGTCAGCTCGGTGATGCCGACCACCGAAAGGATGGCGGTGCTCTTGATCAGCATGACGTAGACGCCGCTCATGGGCTGCACGATCAAACGCATGGCCTGCGGCAGGATCACCAGCCTCAGGATCTGCAAGGGCCGCAGGCCCAGCGTCATGGCGCCCTCGGTCTGGCCGCGCGGCACGGCGCGGATGGCGCCGGTGACGATCTCTGCCACATAGCAGGATGTGTAGACCGACAGCGACACGAACGCCGCCGTGCCCGAGTCCCAGTGCAGCAGCTCGATGCCGGTGCTGGGCAGCACGAAATAGAAGATATAGAGCTGCACCAGGAACGGCGTGCCGCGCAGCACGTGGATGTACAGCCCCAGCAGTTGATGCAGGCCACGGATGCGGTAGCTGCGGATCACGCCGATCACGAAGCCCAGCAGCGAGCCGGCAATGATCGCCAGGAACGAGATCTTGAGCGTCTCCCAGAAGCCCTTGAGCAGGAAGGGCAGCACGACGCCGGCGGTGGACAGGTAGGAATCCAGCATGCTTACCTCGCGTTCCAGGCCGGACCGGCCAGCCACAGGCTCACGCCGCGCGACAGCATCAGCATCACGGCGTAGATCAGCAGGTAGCCGGCGGCGATGGTCAGGAAGCTCTCGGTAGGCACGATACGGTCGCTGTTCATCTGCACGCCCGCGGCCACCAGTTCGAACACCGTGATCAGCGACAGCAGCGAGGTGTCCTTGATCAACACCGCGGTCTGCCCCAGCAGCGGCGGCAGCGTGTTGGCGAAGGCCTGCGGCAGCACCACGTAGCGCAGGCGCTGGTGGTAGTTCATGCCGCAGGCCTTGGCGCCTTCGATCTGGCCGCGCGGCACCGACTCGATGCCGACGCGGATGATCTCGCTCATGTAGGCGGCGTGGTGCAGCGTCATCGCCAGGATGCCCAGCAGCATCTCGCTCCAGCCCTTGGCGCCGGGCACCAGCATCGGCACGGCGTAATACACCAGGTAGATCTGCACCAGCAGCGGGGTCGAGCGGATGAACTGCACGTAGCCCGCCACCGGCCGCCAGACCGCGGCGCGCGGCGACATGCGCGCCAGCGCCAGCGGCACGCCAGCCAGCACCGACAGCACCAGGCTGGCGCCGGCCGCGATCAGGGTATTGGCCAGGCCGGTGGCGAACTGGCCCGTGTACTGGCTGACGATGCGCCAGTTGTAGTAGTCGATCAGCCAGTCCATGCGGGTCCTGTCGGTCGGTGGTGGCGAAGGCGCGCGATCAGTGGTCTTTCTTCCAGTCGGTCGAATACCAGTACTTGACCTGTTCCGGCAATGTGTTGTCGGCGGTCTTGAGCGTCTGCCAGTTGTCGAGCCAGAACTTCAGGCGGAAGGCATTGGGGCCGACGGCGAAGGCCAGCGGTTCGCGCACCATGATGCCGTCCAGCACCCGCAGGTTGCCGAAGTCCACCAGGAACTGGTTGGCGGTGGACAGGGACATGATGCCGGCGTCCAGGCGGCCGGTGGACAGCGCCTGGCCGACCGGCGCGCTGCCGCCGGAGAATTCCTTGAGCGTGGCCTTGGGCAGCATCTTCTTGCCGACCTCGGCGTAGGTGCTGGCGCCCAGCGCGCCGACGGTCACCCCGTCCTTGTCCAGTTCCGCGTACGACTTGTAGGGCGAGTCCTTGGGCACCACGGCCACGGTGTCGGCGTAGAACATGGGCGCCGAGAACAGCACCTGGGCGGCGCGCTGCGGCGTCGGCGTCATGTCGGCGGCCACCATGTCGGCCTTGCCGGACAGCAGCGCCGGGATCAGGCCCTTCCACTCGTAGTCCTGCAGCACCAGCTTGACGCCCAGGTCGTCGGCCATGCGCTTGGCGACTTCGACCGCCAGGCCGGTGCGCTTGCCGCTCTTGTCCATGAAGCTCATCAGCGGGCCGGAGGTCTGCACCGCCACCCGCAGCTCGCCGCGCTTGATGATGTCCGACAGTTCGTCGGCGCGGGCAGGCTGCGCCATCGCGGTAACGGCCAGCGCGACGCCGGCGGCGCCCAGCCATTGTTTGATTTTCAGCATTTGCTTCCCCTTCAAGATGGATGACATGTGTCGTTCCGGGCGTACACCTGGTGCCGGCGGCGCCCGGTCAGGCCGGGCCGGCCCTGCTTGCTGCGTACTGCGATTGCTGCGTGATGCGGATGCGGCGTGCTGCGTGAAGCGAAGACTGCGTGATGCGCAAATACGAACGGCCATGCGGGCCGGCGCCGACGGCCCGCTACAGGATCTTTTCCAGGAAAGCCCGGGTGCGCGCCTCTTTCGGCTGGCCGAAGACTTCAGCCGGCGTGCCGGACTCGACGACGCGGCCGGCGTCCATGAACAGGGCGCGGTCGCCCACGTCGCGGGCAAAGCCCATCTCGTGCGTCACCACCGCCATGGTCATGCCGTCGCGCGCCAGCGCGCGCATCAATTCCAGGATGCCGCCAACGGTTTCCGGGTCGAGCGCCGAGGTGGCCTCGTCGAACAGCATCAGTTTCGGGTCCATCGCCAGGGCGCGGGCGATCGCCACGCGCTGCTGCTGGCCGCCGGACAACTGGGTGGGATAGCGCGGGCCGAAGTCGGCCATGCCGACCCGGTCCAGCAGTTCCAGGGCGTAGCGCTCGGCCTGGGCGCGGTCGCGGCCGCGCACTACGCGTTGCGGCAGGGCCACATTGTCGAGCGCGGTGCGATGCTGGAACAGGTTGAAGTGCTGGAACACCATGCCGACCTCGGTGCGCCAGCGGTTGACGTCGGTGGCCGGGTCGGTCAGCGAGACGCCATCGACGCGGATAGTGCCGCTGTCGATGCGCTCCAGCCCGTTGAGGGTGCGCAGGAAGGTGCTCTTGCCCGAGCCCGACGGCCCCACCACCACCAGCACCTCGCCACGCTCCAGGCGGCAGTCGATGCCCGCCAGCGCCAGATGATCGGGCTGGCCTTCGCGCTGGTAGGTCTTGGTGACCGACTCGACTAGCAGCAGGGGTTCTGACACGCGCATTGCCTTCAAAAAAGGTTTCGCATTTCGCGCTGGAGTTTCGTATAGTAAATTTATTTCCAGAATCGCCACTTAGGCATAACCCTTAAGCGAAGGCTCGCCCCTTCGCCGGCATCTCCAAGGAACCGGTATGGACACGCCCCAAGACATCCTGCGCGCACTCGGCCTCAACCCCGCGACCCTGACCGGCGGCACGCTCGTCGCCCGCAGCCCGATCGACGGCGCCGAGCTGGCCCAGGTCCACGAGCACACGGTGGCGCAGGCCCACGCGGCCATCACCCGCGCCCGCCAGGCCAGCGTGGCCTGGCGCGACGTGCCCGCGCCGCGCCGCGGCGAGCTGCTGCGCCTGTTCGGCGAAGTGCTGCGCCAGCACAAGCGCGAACTGGGCCGCCTGGTCAGCCTGGAAGCCGGCAAGATCCTGGCCGAGGGCGAAGGCGAGGTCCAGGAAATGATCGACATCTGCGACTTCGCCGTGGGCCTGTCGCGCCAGTTGTACGGCCTGACCATCGCCTCCGAGCGCCCCGGCCACCGCATGATGGAAACCTGGCATCCGCTGGGCGTGGTGGGCGTCATCAGCGCCTTCAACTTCCCGGTGGCGGTGTGGTCGTGGAACGCCGCGCTGGCGCTGGTGTGCGGCAACGCGGTGGTCTGGAAGCCGTCGGAAAAGACGCCGCTGACAGCCCTGGCCTGCCAGGCGCTGTTCGCGCAGGCGCTGCAGCGCTTCGGCGACGCGCCGGCCGGCCTGTCGGAAGTGCTGATCGGCGGCCGCGACATCGGCGAGGCGCTGGTGGATTCGCACACCGTGGCGCTGGTGTCGGCCACCGGCTCGACCCGCATGGGCCGCCAGGTGGGCCCGCGCGTGGCGCAACGCTTCGGCCGCGTGCTGCTGGAACTGGGCGGCAACAACGCCATCATCGTCGGCCCCACCGCCGACCTGGACATGGCCGCGCGCGGCATCGTCTTCGGCGCCATCGGCACCGCCGGCCAGCGCTGCACCACCACGCGCCGCCTGATCGTGCACGAAAGCGTGGCCGACGACCTGCTGCAGCGCCTGCACAAGGCCTATGCCAGCGCGCCCATCGGCAACCCGCTGGACGGCAAGAACCTGGTCGGCCCGCTGATCGACCGCGCCTCGTTCGACGCCATGCAGGCCGCGCTCAAGGCCGCCGGCGAACAGGGCGGCAAGGTCACGGGTGGCGAACGCGTGCTGGCCGACCAGTACCCGGACGCCTGGTACGTGCGCCCCGCCATCGCCGAGATGCCCGGCCAGACCGACGTGGTCTGCCACGAGACCTTCGCGCCGATCCTGTACGTGATGCGCTACAGCGATTTCAACCAGGCGCTGGCGCTGCAGAACGGCGTGCCGCAGGGCCTGTCGTCGGCCATCTTCACCAACGACCTGCGCGAGGCCGAGACCTTCCTGTCGGCCGCGGGGTCCGACTGCGGCATCGCCAACGTCAACATCGGCACCTCGGGCGCCGAGATCGGCGGCGCCTTCGGCGGGGAAAAGGAAACCGGCGGCGGCCGCGAGTCGGGCTCGGACGCCTGGCGCAACTACATGCGCCGCGCCACCAACACCATCAACTACTCGCGCAACCTGCCGCTGGCGCAGGGCATCAAGTTCGGCGAATAGGCCGCAAGGCGGGTGACATGAGGCCCGCGCGTCGCCGGCGATGCGCGGGCCTCGCCCATGTTGCAAGTCCTACATCCGATTAGCCTGGCTTACAAAATGTAGGCCGGGCCGATGCTACATTGCATCGTCACAGATTCCACCCGCCTCCCATGACTTCGTCCCGACGCATCGCCCTTCCCCTGCGCACCCTGACCGCCGCCCTGGCGCTGGGCCTGGCCGGCACCGCCGCCGCCGGCGTGTCCTACCGGCTCGACCGTCCTTCGGCCGCCCCCGGCGACACCGTGACCATCGAAGCGGTGTATTTCAACGAAGGCAATGCCCGCGCCACCTGGGAGGCCCCGCCAGAGCTGGTGCTGCAATGGCGCGGCCAGGACGGCCAGATCGTGCGCAGCCTGGCCAAGCTGCAGGGCGACAAGGCCAATTACAGCGTGCCGGTCAACAATTTCGCGCGGATGGCGTGGACGGCCGTCGTGCCCGCCACGGCGCGCGGCTTGCAGGCGATCGCCATCGAAGGCCAGCCGGCGATGATGGCGCTGGACGCCACCGGCCGCGACAGCGGCACACTGGCCAGCACGCCCGCGCAAGGCCCCGTGGTCGATCCGCGCACCGGGCAGCCCGTGCCGCCGGCCGTGGTCACGGCGGCCGGCGCGTCGCCCGAGGGCGGACCGGCGCCGGACGCCGTGGCCGTCTCGTCCTACCAGCAATCGGCCTTCGATCATTTCCGCAGCGCGATCTCGGAATACAAGCCGGTGTACTTCGACATCGGCACCCGCGGCCAGACCACCGCGCGCTTTCAGATCAGCGCCAAGTACCGCCTGTTCAGCCCGTCCGGCAACCGCCCGGCGACCTGGGGCGAGAATTTCTACCTGGGCTACACCCAGACCTCGCTGTGGGACCTGCAGGGCGATTCCATGCCCTTCATCGACACCACCTTCAACCCCAGCCTGTTCTGGCTGTCCGACAACATGTGGCAGTCGGCAAACCAGAGCTGGCGACTGGGCATGAACACCGGCGTCGAGCACAACTCCAACGGCAAGGCCGGCGACGACTCGCGCTCGGTCAACGACGCCTACATCCAGCCGCAGTTCAACTACCGCTTCGACGGCGGCAGCACGCTGACCTTCGCGCCCAAGGTCAAGGCCTACTTCGGCGTGGCCAGCGAGAACTCCGACTACGCCGACTATGCCGGCCGCGTGGACTGGAACCTGCGCTGGGCGCAGGACAACGGCGCGGTGGTCTCGGCCATGTACCGCCAGGGCGACCAGCGCCGCCGCACCACGCAGCTCGACTTCGCCTGGCCGCTGCAGCGCACCTGGCTGAACATGAACGGCTACCTGCACCTGCAGTACTTCAACGGCTACGGCGAAACGCTGCTGGGCTACAACCAGCGCAACGAATCGCAGTTCCGCATCGGCTTGTCGCTGGTGCCTTGACGCACAGGCCGCCGTCGGTCTGGCGTCCTAGCGCCCCCAGCGCAGCACCAGCGGATCCAGCCGCCGCGCCACCTCCAGCAGGCCCTGCCGCACTTCCGGCCGCATGGCCGGGAACGGATGGCGCGGCGCGTCGCAGGCGATCACGCCGCCGGCCTTCATCAGCGCCTTGGCGGTCAGGATGCCGCCCTGGCGGTTCTCGTAGTTGATGAGCGGCAACCAGCGCTCATACAGGCGGTAGGCGTCGTCGGCGCGGCCTGCGCGATGCGCCTCGATGATCGGCCGGATGCCGTCGGCGAAGCCGCCGCCCGTCATGGAGCCGGTGGCGCCGGCGTCCAGGTCCGGCAGCAGCGTGATGGCCTCTTCGCCATCCCACGGCCCTTCCACCGCCGCGCCGCCCAGCGCGATCAGGTCGCGCAGCTTGCTGGCCGCGCCGGCGGTCTCGATCTTGAAGTACGACACCTGCGCGATCTCGCGCGCCATGCGCGCCAGCAGCGCAGCGGGCAGCGGCGTGCCGGCGACCGGCGCGTCCTGGATCATGATGGGGATGTCGATGGCGTCCGACACCTGCTGGAAGAACCCGACCACCTGCTCCTCGGCAACGCGGATGGTGGCCCCGTGGTACGGCGGCATGATCATCACCATGGCCGCGCCCTGCTCCTGCGCCCGGCGGCTGCGCGCCGCGCACACCCGGGTGCCGTAGTGCGTGGTGGTGACGATCACCGGCACCCGGCCCGCCACGTGTTCCAGCAGCGTGCGCGTGAGGATCTCGCGCTCGTCGTCCGACAGCGAGAACTGCTCGGAGAAGTTGGCCAGGATGCACAGGCCGTCCACGCCGCTGTCGATCATGAAATCGACGGCGCGCTTCTGGCCCGCCAGGTCCAGCTCGCCCGCTTCGGTGAAGATGGTGGGCACCACCGGAAAGATGCCGCGATAGCGCGGCGCCGGCACAGTCGTCGTGGTCATGGCGCTCACTCGATGATGTTGAAGTCTTTCAGGTATTCGGTCTTCAGGCTCAGGCCCAGGCCCGGCTGGTTGTCGTCCAGGTCGATGAAGCCTTCCCTGGCCACCGGCTCGCCGTCGAAGATGTAGTAGAAGAGTTCGTTGCCCACTTCCACGTCGAACATCGGGAAATACTCGCTCATGGGCGAGGCCAGCGTGCTCATGGTCAGATGGTAGTTGTGCATCTGGCCGGCGTGCGGGATGACCGGCACGCTGTAGGCTTCGCACAGGGCATTGATCTTGTGGGCGGCGGTGATGCCGCCGACGCGGTTGGTGTCGTACTGCACCACCGACACCGCCTTGCGGTCCAGCAGTTGCTTGAAGCCATACAGCGAGAACTCGTGCTCGCCGCCCGAGATCGGGATCGAGGTGAGCTGGTTCAGTTCGGCATAGCCGTCGATGTCGTCGGCGATGACCGGTTCCTCCAGCCAGCGCGGCTCGAACTTCTCCAGCTTGGGCAGCATGCGCTTGGCGTATTCCAGGTTCCAGCCCATGTAGCATTCGAGCATCAGGTCGGTGTCGTAGCCGATCACCTCGCGCACCGCCTCGACCGACTTCAGGTTCTCCGACACGCCGCGCTGCAGGTGCGCCGGGCCGTAGCCGAAGCGCATCTTGAAGGCGGTGAAGCCCTGGTCCAGGTAGGTCTGGGCCTCTTCCTGCATGGCCTTGAGATCAGTGCGGTAGAGCTTGGAGTAATAGACCGGAATCTTCTCCTTGGTGCGCCCGCCCAGCAGCTTGAAGACCGGCTTGCCGACCGACTTGCCCAGGATGTCCCAGATCGCCAGGTCCACGCCCGAGATCGCCGCCATGGTCACGCCCTTGCGGCCCCAGGCATGGGTGGCGCGGTACATGCGCTGCCACAGGTATTCGTAGTCCCACGGGTCCTGGCCGATCACCAGCGGCGCCAGGTACTGGTCGATGATGGCCTTGGCCACCCGCGGCGCCAGCGCCACGTTGCCCAGCCCGACGATGCCGTCGTCGGTCTCGACCTCGACCACGGTCCAGCCGTGGAAGCGGAAGGTGCTCATGGTTTCCTGCGGCGAATACAGCAGGTCCATGGCGTTGGAGCAGAAGTTGCCTTGCGGCGGCACGGTCTTGCCGGTCCATTCAAAGACGCGCGCGCGGACGGATTTGATCTTCATGGGGATTCCTGCAAAAAATGGATCGAACGATGCGATGAATCGGAAGGAAAGGCCGCCTCAGGCCGCCGCGCGCGCGGCGCGGTGCGACAGGCCCATGCGGCAGGCGATGCGGAAAGCCTGCCAGGTGGCGTCGACGCTGGCGCGTCCCTGGCCGGCGATGTCGTAGGCGGTGCCGTGGGCCGGCGTGGTGATCGGGATCGGCAGGCCGCCCTGCACCGTCACGCCGCGCGAGAAGCCCAGCAGCTTGATCGCGATCTGGCCCTGGTCGTGGTACATGGTGACGATGGCCTGGAACTCGCCCGCCTGCGCCTTCAGGAAGATGGTGTCGGCCGGGAACGGGCCCTGCACCGGCAGCCCTTCCTGGTTCAGTTGGCGCACGGCCGGGGCGATGATGTCGACCTCTTCGCGGCCGCAGGTGCCGCCATCGCCGCCATGCGGATTGAACGCCGCCACCGCCACACGCGGCGCGGCCACGCCGTTGGCCTGCAAGGACTGGTAGATCAGCCGCGTGGCGGCCTTGATGCCGTCGATGCTGAGCGCGGCGGCGGCGTCCTTGAGCGGAATGTGCGAGGACACGCGCGAGGTCCACAGCTCGCCCAGCGTGTTGAACTCGCAGAAGTAGCCCGTCACGCCCAGGTACTGCGCGAAGTGGTGCAACTCGTCATCGTGGCGCAGCCCGCCCTGCTTCATCGCGTGCTTGTTCAGCGGCGCGAAGCAGATGGCGTCGATGTGGCCGGCCAGCGCCGCGTCCATGCAGGCGTCCAGCACCCGCAGCACCGAGGCGCCGCCGGGCGCCTGCGCCTGGCCCAGGTTGACGTCCTCGCGCCGCACGGTGTCCATCGCCAGCCACGCCGGCACGCCGGTATCCGGCCGCGTCCGCACGGCGTCGAAGCCGGCCACGGCCTGCGTGGCCACCTGCACCCCGGCCACCCGCTGGCCTTCGCGCCACAACCATTCATCGCCCACCAGCACGATGTTGGCCAGTTGCGCCGCCTCGGGCCGCGCCAACAGGCGCGCGATCAGTTCGGGGCCGATGCCGGCGGGATCGCCCAGCGTGAGGGCGATGACGGGTTTGGCGGCGTTGCGGTCGTTGCTCATGCTGTGCTTCATTCCACGGAGATATGGTTCTTCTTGATGATGCCGGCGTAGCGCTGGTTCTCGGCCTGGTGAAACTGCGCGAATTGCGCCTGGCTCATCGGATTGATGTCGGCGCCGATCGCCTGCAGGCGCGTCTGGGTCTCGGGCATGGCCAATACCGCATTGACCGAGTCATGCACGCGCTGCTGCACCGCCGCCGGCGTGCCGCTGGGCATGTAGATGCCGTACCAGGCGCTCATCTCGACGCCGCTGACGCCGGCCTCGGCCATGGTCGGCACATCGGGCAACTGCGGGTTGCGCCTGGCGCTCAGCACCGCCAGCGCGCGCACCTTGCCGCTCTTGACGTGCGGGATGACGGAGGACGCGGTCTCGAAGGCGATCTGCACCTGGCCGCCCATCAGGTCGACCATGGCCGGGCCGCTGCCGCGATAGGGAATGTGCGTCATCTGCACGCCAGTGGCGTCCTTGAACAGCTCGGCGGCGATGTGCTGGGTGCTGCCCGAGCCGCTGCTGGCGAAGTTGTATTCGCCCGGCTTGCGCTTGAGCAGCGCGATCAGCTCCTGCACCGATTGCGCCGGCAACTGGTTGTTGACCACCAGGATGTTCGGCACCGCGCCCACGAACACCACCGGCGTCAGGTCGCGGTCGTTGTCGTAGCCCAGCTTGAGCAGGTGCGGCGCGATCGCATGCGCGGTGGACACGCCCATCACCATGGTGTGGCCGTCGCCCGACTTGGCCGCCAGGTCCGCCGCCAGCGTGTTGGACGCGCCCGGCTTGTTCTCCACCACCACGGTCTGCTTGAGCATCGGCCCAAGCTTGTCGGCCACGGCGCGCGCCATCGCGTCGGTGCCGCCGCCGGGGGCCGAGCCCACCAGCAGGCGCAACGGCCGGGTCGGCCAGTCGGCGCCCTGCGCCGGGGCGGGTGCGGCGGCGGACAGGCACAGCACGCCCGCCGCCAATGCGGCATAAAGCCGAGTCTTCATGGTTGTCTCCTTGGGGGCTTATGGCCCGTAGCGGGCTTTGTTATGCCTGCATCTTAGAAACAACCGCTGTTTCCGTAAAATGAAACTTTTGCACCAACCGTTCACTACAGGCGATCAATCATGGAACGCGTCCCGAACGTCCCCGCGCTGCTGTCGCGCCTGCGCATGCGGCAGATCGTGCTGCTGCTGGCCATCGAGGAACGCGGCACCCTGCGCGCCGCCGCCGCCCAGCTCAACATGACCCAGTCCGCCGCCAGCAAGATGCTGCACGAACTGGAACTGGCCATCGGCCAGCCGCTGTTCGAACGGGTCGGCCGCGGCCTGGCGCTGACCGCCGCCGGGGAATGCGTGATGGGGTATTTCCGCGGCATGCGCGGCACGGTCTCGTCGCTGGCGCGCGAGCTGGAGGAATTGCGCCTGGGCAGCGCCGGCAAACTTTTCATCGGCAGCATCATGGCCGCCTCGCCGGGCCACCTGACCGACGCCCTGCTGCGCCTGAAACAGACCTATCCGCTACTGGCCGTGGAGATCTCCACCGGCACCAGCGACCTGCTGATCGAACGGCTGAACGAGGGCAAACTCGACGTCGTCATCGGCCGCATGCTGACCCTGTCCGAACGCCATTACGTCTTCCGCCCCATCGGCGACGAGGCCCTCTCCGTCATCGCCGCCGTCGACCACCCCCTGACCCGCCGCAAGCGCATCAGCTTCGACGCGCTGCAGGCCTACCCCTGGATCCTGCAACCCCACGGCAGCCCCATGCGCGACGTCCTGGAACAGGAATTCCGCGCCCACGACACCGCCCTGCCCAAGGGCCTGATCGAATCGGCCTCGATCCTAACCACCACCAACCTGGCCATGAAGTCCGACATGCTCGGCGTCATCCCCGACTCCGTCGCCAGCCGCTACGCCCGCCACGGCCTGCTCGCGATCATCCCCTACCAACTCCAGCACACCCTGACCGCCTTCGGCAGCATCATCCCCAAGGACCGCCCGCTAAGCGCGCCCGCCCGACACTTCGTGGACCTGCTGCACGACACGGAATAAACGCACAAGACACCCAGGGCAAATACCACCAGCCCCGGCGCAGGGCGCGCGCCCCCCACCAGCCGCCCCCCCAACACCGCCCCGACGCAAGACCCCGCGTAAGCCCCAAAAGGCCGCCCGCGCGGCCGACCTGGGGCGGGCCCCGCAAACCTCTCCATGCCCCCGCCGATCTGACAACGCGACACTCCAAGACGCTCGCAGCCCCTCGCGGCGGGCGAGTCGGTGGCGGGCAACCTCGATGCGCCCGAGGGAATCCGAAGGAGTCGCCGAAGGCGAGGACGAGGATGACAACGGGGCAGTCCGGAGCGAACGCTCCGGACCGCAATCGTGGGCGCCCGCCACCGACTCGCCCGCCGCGAGGGGCGACCTACGAAGCGAATCCCCAACAACGCCCCCACGAAGCACCCATGAAGCACCCAAAAAAAACCCACCTAAAGATCCGGATCCTCCTCCACCTTAGGCATCAAATAAGCCGTCAACGCACTCGACGCCCCCGCCATCCCCCAAAGCAAAAAGAACGACACCGTATAAAACCCCACCCGCCCCGTCGGCACATACCCGAACACCGCCACGTCCAACGGATCGATCAGCGCAAAGACAATCGCGCTGCCCACGGCCGCCGCCAGGAACGACGGCCACAGTATCCACATCAGCGATCTCAACCCCATGCCGCGCCTCCGGGAATCGTCAACGAACGCCGATCGCGGGCGGCGGCGTCGGCACCGTGTCCGCCGGCTCGATCACCAGGCCGCGCTTGACCACGCCTTCCTGGATCGGCTGATTGGCGAACTGCGTATAGGCCAGGTAGATCGTGATGGCGCAACCGATCACCGCCAGGAACGGCCCCGCCATCAGGAACCAGGGCCAGAATTCGCGGTACCAGGGTTTCACCGGCATCGGCGCGGCTACATGGGCAGTATTCATCGTCGGCATCCTTTATTCGGAATCACTCGGGGACATAAAAACTCGCGGCTTCATCGGTCTCGACCGGCCGGTTATCCTGATCGTGGGCGCGGGCCCGCAGCGTGATCGGGTGCGCGCCCGGCTCGGCGCCGGCCGGGGCGCGGATCACCATCGGCACCAGCTTGTTGGCCGCCGGCTCCACGTCCACCACGTCCGACTCGCTTTGCCCGGCGCGCACCGCCAGCCCAGGCATGCCGTCGGCCGACAGCCGCAGCCGCAGCGGCGAATCCGAGGTATTGATGATCTGCAGCCGGTACACGTTCTCGATCATGCCGCCCGCCACCTCTCGACCCAGCGCGCCGCGATCGCGGATCACGTCCACCCGCAGCGGGTTGCGCATCGCCAGCGAGGTCACGAACGCCACCGCCAGCACCAGGATCAGCGAGCCGTAGATCAGCACCCGCGGCCGCAACAGGTGCGAGCGCGCGCTTTGTGTCGACAGTCCGTCCAGCATGGCGCGCTCGGACGTGTAGCGGATCAGCCCGGACGGATACTGCATCTTGTCCATCACCTGCTCGCAGGCATCGATACAGGCGCCGCAGCCAATGCACATGTATTGCAGGCCCTCGCGGATGTCGATGCCGGTCGGACAGACCTGCACGCACAGGCTGCAATCGACGCAGTCGCCCAGCCCCGCGGCCTTGTGGTCGACCTTGCGCGAACGGCCGCCGCGCGGATCGCCGCGGCGCTTGTCGTAGGTCACGACGAAGGTATCGGGATCGACCATCACGCTCTGGAAGCGCGCGTACGGACACATGTACTTGCACACCGACTCGCGCATGAAGCCGGCATTGCCCCAGGTGGCGAAGCCGTAGAACACCATCCAGAACCACTGCCACGGCCCAAGCTGCAGCGTGAACAGCTCGTGGCCCAGCTCGCGGATCGGCGCGAAGTAGCCGATGAAGGTGGAGCCCGTCCACCAGGCCAGCGCGATCCACAGGAAGTGCTTGGTGACCTTCAGGCGCGCCTTGCGCCAGGTCCAGGGCGATTCATCGAGCCGGATGCGGGCGACGCGGTCGCCTTCGACCTTGCGCTCGATCCACATGAAGATCTCGGTGTAGACCGTCTGCGGACAGGCGTAGCCGCAGAACAGCCGCCCCGCCACCGCGGTGAACAGGAACAGCGCCAGCGCCGAGATCACCAGCAGCACCGCCAGGTAGACCACGTCCTGCGGCCACAGCACCAGGCCGAACAGGTAGAACTTGCGCGCGCCCAGGTCGAACAGCACCGCCTGGCGGCCGTTCCATTGCAGCCACGGCAGGCCGTAGAAGATCAGTTGGGTAAGGAAGACGAAGGCGATGCGCCAGCGCGCGAAAATGCCGCTGACCGAGCGCGGATAGATCTTGCCGCGCACGTCGGCCAGGGTCTGCTCCAGCGTTTCCTGGCCAGGACGCGGCGGCCGCACGTGCGGCCGCCAGGGCGGCGGGTCGCCGCCAGGCGGACTGCTGACGCTTGCGGTTGACCCATCATCCATGTGCTGCTCCGTGCGGTAAGTCCATGCGATATGGGGGCTGCCGTCGCGGCGCGCCCCCACCTATGTGGCGATGCCTAGTTGGCCGAGGCGGCGGCCGAGGCCGGTTGCGGTTGCGCGTCCGGCTTGTTCGACAGGCCCCAGACCCATGCCGTCAGGATCTTGATCTGTTCCGGGGTCAGGATGTCGCCGTGCGCCGGCATGCGGTTTTCGCGCCCATCCAGGATGGTCTTGACGATGGTGGCTTCCGAACTGCCATAGAGCCAGACGTCATCGGTAAGGTTGGGCGCGCCCAGCGCCTGGTTGCCCTTGCCGTCGACACCGTGACAGGCCACGCAGAAATTGGCGAACTCGCGCTTGCCGCGGAACACCCGGACCGGGTCGGCCGTCAGGCCCGACAGCGAACGCACGTACTGCGCGATGTCGCCGGCGGTCTTGGGGTCGATGGCGGCTTTCCAGGGCGGCATCACGCCGATGCGGCCATGGGTGATGGTCTGCATGATGGCCTCGGGCGAGCCGCCGTGCAGCCAGTCGCTGTCGGTCAGGTTGGGGAAGCTGGGGCCGCCCTTGGCGTCCGAACCATGGCACTGCGAGCAGGTGTTCAGGAACAGGCGCTGGCCGATTTCACGGGCGCCCGGATCCGCGGCGATCTGCGGCACCGTCATGGTCTCGAAACGCGCGTAGATCGGGCGCACGGCCTCGGCCATTTTGGCCTGTTGCTGCGCCACCTCGTTGGCGCTGCTGTAACCCAATTGGCCCTTGTACGAACCCAGGCCCGGCATGAAGAACAGGTAGCCCAGCGCGAAGGCGCAGGCCAGCAGGTACATCCAGGTCCACCAGCCGGGCACCGGGTTGTTCAGTTCGGTGAGGTCGCCGTCCCAGACGTGGCCCGTGTCCTCGACCTGGCCGTTGGCCGGCTTGGTTTTGAGCCAGCGGCGCTGCGTGTACAGCAGCCACACACACCACACCACGCCGCCCACGGCGACGATCGAGATGAAATACCCCCAGAAGCCATTGACGAAATCGCTCATGACCGATCCGCTCCATCTTGTTGTGCCGGCCCGAACTCATCGGGCAGCGCGAACGGCAGCATGGCCGATTCGCTGTTGGCATGCTGGCGGCCGCGCGAGCAGGCCCACCAGACGATGCCGAAAAAGGTTGCCATCGAAATGGCGGTGACGATTGCGCTCAGCAAAGCCATGATCAGCCTCCCGACGCCGCGGGTTGCGCAGCGGCGGGCGCCGGCTGCGCGGCCTTGCGGGCTTCTTCGGCCTTCTTGGCTTCTTCCGCCTTTTTGGCCTGCTGCGCCTTGCGCACGCCCACGCCCAGCCCCTGCAGGTAGGCCACCAGCGCGTCCTCTTCGGTCTTGCCCTCGATGGCCTTGGGCGCCGCGGCGATCTCCTCGTCGGTGTAGGGCACGCCCAGGGCGCGCAGCGCGCGCATGCGCTGCTCGACGTTCTGGCCGGTGATCACGGTCTTTTCCAGCCACGGATAGGCCGGCATGTTGGATTCCGGCACCACCTGGCGCGGATTGCGCAGGTGGATGCGGTGCCAGTCGTCGGAATAACGCTCGCCCACGCGCGCCAGATCCGGGCCGGTGCGCTTGGAGCCCCACAGGAAGGGATGGTCGAACACCGACTCCGAGGCCAGCGAGTACGAGCCGTAGCGCTGCACTTCGGCGGCCAGCAGGCGCACCTGCTGCGAGTGGCAGCCGACACAGCCTTCGCGGATGTAGACGTCGCGCCCCATCAGGCGCAGCGGGCTGTAGGGTTCGACCCCCGCCACCGGCTGCGTGGTGCTGTGCTGGAAGAACAGGGGCACGATCTGCACCAGGCCGGCGAAGGACACCACCAGGATGCTGGCGATGATCATCCAGCCGATGTTCTTCTCGAGTGTCTGGTGAGAGAAAAAGCCTTGTTGCTTGTTGGCCATGATGTCCTCGTCAAACGGTGGCCGGCGCGGGCGCGGCGACAGCCGGCGCGCGGGTGGTGTGGGGATCGTCCTGCGGGATGGCGGGGTTGACCGCCTGCGCGCCGCGCACCGTCTTCCACACGTTCCAGGCCATGACCAGCACGCCCGACAGGAACAGCGCCCCGCCCAGCAGACGGATCAGGTAGTACGGCACCCGCGTCTTGAGTTCCTCGACGAAGCTGTAGACCAGCGTGCCGTCGGCGGCGGTGTCGCGCCACATCAGGCCCTGCTGCACCCCGGCGATCCACATCGCGGCGATGTACAGCACCACGCCGATGGTGGCGATCCAGAAGTGCAGCTCGATGGCCTTGACGCTGTACATCTTCTCGCGGCCATACAGGCGCGGGATCAGGTAGTAGAGCGAGCCGAACGAGATCATCGCGACCCAGCCCAGCGCGCCGGAGTGCACGTGGCCGATGGTCCAGTCGGTGTAGTGCGACAGGGCGTTCACGGTGCGGATCGACATCATCGAGCCTTCGAACGTGGCCATGCCGTAGAACGACAGCGCGGTCACCATGAACTTCAGGATCGGATCGGTGCGCAGCTTGTACCAGGCGCCCTGCAGCGTCATGATGCCGTTGATCATGCCGCCCCACGACGGCGCCAGCAGGATCAGCGAGAACGTCATGCCCAGCGACTGGGTCCAGTCGGGCAGCGAGGTGTACAGCAGGTGGTGCGGACCGGCCCACATGTAGGTGAAGGCCAGCGCCCAGAAGTGGACGATGGACAGGCGGTACGAATAGATCGGACGGCCGGCCTGCTTGGGCACGAAGTAATACATCATGCCCAGGAAGCTGGTGGTCAGGAAGAAGCCGACCGCGTTGTGGCCGTACCACCACTGCACCATGGCGTCCTGCACGCCGGCGTAGGCCGAGTAGGACTTCCACAGCGTCACCGGCATCTCGATGTTGTTGAAGATGTGCAGGATGGCGATGGTGAGGATGTACGAGCCGAAGAACCAGTTGGCCACGTAGATGTGCTTGGAGCGGCGCTTGATGATGGTGCCGAAGAACACGATGGCATAGGCCACCCAGACCAGCGTGATCAGGATGTCGATGGGCCATTCGAGTTCGGCGTATTCCTTGCTGCTGGTGTAGCCCAGCGGCAGGGTGATGGCGGCGGCCACGATGACCGCCTGCCAGCCCCAGAACGTGAACGCGGCCAGCTTGTCACAGAAAATGCGGGTCTGACAGGTGCGCTGGACCACGTAGTACGAGGTCGCGAACAGCGCGCTGCCGCCGAAGGCGAAGATCACGGCGTTGGTGTGCAGCGGACGCAGGCGGCCGTAGCTGAGCCAGGCGGTGTCGAAATTCAACTGAGGCCAAATCAGCTGCGCGGCGAGAAAAACGCCCACAGCCATGCCGACGATGCCCCAGACCACGGTCATGAGCGCGAACTGCCTCACGATCCTGTAGTTGAAGGTGTCGGCCTTGCTTGCGATTGCGGCGCAATCGTTCATCACCCTTCCCCCAAACAAAAAGAAACAAGTAGCTCCAGGTTTCAATGATGGGGGGTCGCGGGTAAACCGGGGTTGATGTGCGTCAAACCCCATTGCTCGCGCAGGGGAACCCGCGGCGCGGCGGCAACGTCGCTGGCGCGGACGCCGGCCAAGGCCGGGCGGGCGGCCAGCGAATGGCCGCCGCGAGACGCCTGAGGGATCGCGCGATCCTAGCCGCGCGAGGCCGGCCCGCTATCGTCGTCGCGCAGGATGGCGGTGCCGGCGTTGTCAGTGTCGTCGTATTGGCCGTTGAACACGGCCCACCACAGCGACACGCCGATCGCCAGCACGAACAGCAGCGACAGGGGCAGCAACAGGTAGAGGATGGTCATGGCGCGGCTTCCAGCGCGCCGTCGGGCGCCGGGCTGCCGGACCAGTCGCGGCGCGACAGCCGCCACGAGTTGTAGGCCACCGCCAGCGACGACAGCAGCATGGTGATGGCCGCCAGCCAGGGCGTGACCCAGCCGACCAGCGCCAGCGGCGTCATCAACAGGTGCCAGGCCAGCGAGCCATGCAGGTTCTGGCGCGCCTTGCGTTGCGCCTCGGCCAGCAGCGCGTCCAGCGCCGCGTCGGGCATGGACGGATGCGCCGCCAGCGCCGCATGGGCCGACGCCATGGCGGTGGGCACCGCCATCGACATGGCACAGGGACAGCTCATCACCAGCAGCGCCACCATCACCGGGATACTGTGGGCCGGGTCGATCCAGGCCCAGACCGCCGCCGCGCCCAGCGCCAGCGCCACCTGCGCCATGACGAAGCGCGAGGCCAGCCGGTCGGCGCCGGCGCCCAGCAGTTGGCGTTGCGCCTCGACCCGGGCGTGGCGCTGGCCGCCGGCGCTGCCGCCGAACGACTGGCGCGCGCACAGTTCCAGGTAGCGCGCCGTCAGCAGGAAGGCCACGAACATGGTGACCGAATCGAAATAGACCTCGCCGTGGCCGGTGTAGGTGGCATGCACGCTGGGAATGAAGGCGGCGACGATGCCCAGCGCCACCGGCACGTCCATGCCGGCGCGGCCCTGGCGCAGGTTGGCGCCGGCGTGGCGCCAGATCGGCCAGGCCGAATACAGCACCACCGGCACCGTCAGGGCCAGGCTGGCCCAGTTCATCAGCACGATGGCCCAGTCGAGCGTGTCCAGGGCGTCCTTGGGTATGCCCTCGTGGCGCAGGTAGCCGGGCCAGGCGAACATCATCACCTGCATCATCGCCAGCCACGCCAGCGACAGGCGCACCAGCGCATGCCGGCGCTGCTGGCGCTCGGCGTCGGACAGGGATGGCGGGACGGCGAAGATGGATTTTGCTCGCATGCGCCGATGCTACCCAGCGCCGCCGGCGCTCGCCTTGACCTGGATCAAGGCACGCCGGGCGATTTGCCCGGGCACGGCGCGCGGCGGCCTTGCAGAATTGCCGTCCCACAAGCGCAGGCGCGGCATTGTCAGAGGATCCGCGAAAGCTCCTCTGGCCCGCGGGGCCGCCCGCTGGCGCCCGCCTTCAGGGCCGTTGGGCGCGCAGCACGGCGATCACCGCCCGCATCAGCGTGTCCAGCTCGTCCGGGGCGATGGTCAGCGCCGGCGTCAAATACACCACATTGCCGAACGGCCGCACCCAGACGCCGGCCTCGACCAGGCGGCGCTTCAGGGCCTCGCGGTCGTCGATGCGGTCCAGCTCGACCACGCCGATCGCGCCCAGCACCCGCACGTCGCGCACCCAGGCCAGCTCGCGGCATGGCGCCAGCCCCGCCGCCAGGGCGGACGACAGCGCCCGCGCCTGCGCCAGGCGCGGCTCGCTCTCGAACAGATCGAGCGAGGCATTGGCGGCGGCGCAGGCCAGGGCGTTGCCCATGAAGGTGGGACCGTGCATCAGGGCGTGCGAGGGATCGTCCGACCAGAAGGCGTCGAACACCCGGCCGCTGGCCACCGTGGCGGCCAGCGGCAGCGTGCCGCCGGTCAGCGCCTTGGACAGCGTGATGATGTCGGGGCGGATGCCGGCCTGCTCGAACGCGAACAGGGTGCCGGTGCGGCCGAAGCCGGTGAAGATCTCGTCGAAGATCAGCAGCAGGCCGTGGCGGTCGGCCAGCCGGCGCAGCCGCCGCAGCACCTCGGGGTCGTGCAGCAGCATGCCGCCGGCGCCCTGCACCAGCGGTTCGACCAGGATGCCGGCCAGTTGCGGGCCGCGCGTCTCCAGGAAGGCGTCGAGCCGGGCCATGGCGGCGTCGTCGCGCGGCAGGTCGACGATGTCGTGCTCGGCCAGCATGCCGCGGAACAGGCTGTGCATGCCCTCGTCGGGGTCGCACACCGCCATGGTGCCGAAGGTGTCGCCGTGGTAGCCGCCGCGGAAGGCCAGGAAGCGGCTGCGGCCGCGCTCGCCCTGGTTGAGCCAGAACTGCACCGCCATCTTCATCGCGACCTCCACCGCCACCGAGCCGGAGTCCGTGTAGAACACGCGGTCCAGCCCCGGTCCCAGCAGGGCCGCCAGGCGCCGCGCCAGGGTCAGCGCGGGTTCGTGCGTCAGGCCGCCGAACATGACGTGCGGCATGGCGTCCAACTGCGCCCGCACCGCCTGGGCGATATGCGGGTGGTTGTAGCCGTGGCAGGCGGTCCACCAGGACGCCACGCCGTCGATCAATTGGCGGCCGTCGGCCAGCTCCAGGCGGCTGCCGTGGCTGCGCACCACCGGCAACGGCGGCGTCGCGGTCTTCATCTGGGCGTAGGGCTGCCAGATATGCGGCTGGCCCCGGGCCACCCAGTCAGGCGTCTGCATGTTTCACCTCCACTACAATGGCTCGCATTCTACGGCCGGGGGCCTGACGGCGCTGTTAACGGCCGCGGCCCGATTGCGGGACGCCCCCGCCGACGGCCGCCGCAGGAAATCGTCATGTCCAAGCTGGATCCCCTCTTTTCTTCCGAACTGGCGCAAGCCGAATCGCGCCGCGTGCGCCGCCGGCTGCGCACCGCCGCCGCCGCGCCCGCCGGCCGCATCGCGCTGGACGGCGTCCCGGCGCTGAACTTCTCCAGCAACGACTACCTGGGCCTGTCCAAGCACCCGCTGCTGATCGAGCGCTCGCGCGAATGGGCCGCCCGCCACGGCGCCGGCGCGCAGGCCTCGCGGCTGGTGTGCGGCAATCTCGACCTGCACGAGCAGGTCGAGGCCAAGCTGGCCCGCCTGAAGGGCACCGAGGCCGCGCTGCTGCTGGCCTCCGGCTGGCAGGCCAACGCCGCCGTGCTGCCCGCGCTGCTGCGCGCGGCCGCCGGCCAGGGCGAGGTGCAGGTCTACGCCGACAAGCTCAACCACGCCAGCCTGCACCACGGCTGCCAGGCGGCGGGCGTGCGGCAGATCCGCTTCCGCCACAATGACCTGGACCACCTGGAAGCCTTGCTGGCGGCGCGCGCCGACCCGTCAGCGCCGCCCGCCGCGCGCTTCATCGTCACCGAAAGCGTCTTCAGCATGGACGGCGACCGCACCGACGTGGCGCGGCTGGCGGCGCTGGCCGAGCGCTACCAGGCCTTTGTCTACCTGGACGAAGCCCATGCCACCGGCGTGCTGGGACCGGGCGGCATGGGGCTGGCCGGGCTGGCGCCGGGCGGCATCGACCTGGCCATGGGCACCTTCAGCAAGGCGCTGGGCGGCTTCGGCGCCTACGTGGCCGGCTCGCGCGCGCTCTGCGACTACCTGGTCAACGCCTGTTCGGGTTTCATTTACACCACCGCCCTGCCGCCTGCCGTGCTGGGCGCGATGGACGCCGCGCTCGACCTGGTGCCGACGCTGGACGCCGAACGCGCCCGGCTGGCCGCCTCGGGCGAACGCCTGCGGGCGGCGCTCCGCGGCCTGGGCGTGGACAGCGGCGACTCGTCCACGCAGATCGTGCCCGCCATCGTCGGCGACGAGGCCCGCGCCCTGGCGCTGGCGGCGGCGCTGGAACAACGCGGCCTGCTGGCCGTGGCGATCCGCCCGCCCACCGTGCCGGCCGGCACCAGCCGCCTGCGCATCGCCCTGAGCGCGGCGCACCGCGACGCCGATGTCGACCAACTGATCGACGGCCTGACGGCCGCGCTCGCCTGATGCTGGCCACCGCTCCTGTCCGCCCCACCCTGCTGTTCGTGCATGGCTGGACCTTCGACGCCGCATTCTGGGGCCCGCTGGCCGCCGCGCTGGCCGACTGGCCGCAGGCCGTGGCCGACGCCGGCTATTTCGGGCCGGCCCATACGCCCGCGCCCACCGGCCCGGTGCTGGCCATCGGCCACTCGCTGGGCGCCCTGCGGCTGCTGGGCGAACCGCCGCCCGGCTGCCTGGGCCTGGTGGCGATCAACGGCTTTGCCCGCTTCGGCGCGGCCGACGATTTCCCCGAAGGCGTGCCGGCGCGCATGCTGGACCGCATGTTGAACCGCCTGGCGGCGCAGCCGGAAACCGTGCTGCGCGATTTCCGCCAGCGCTGCGGCGACACCAGCGCCATCGGCGTCCCCCAGGTCGAACCGCTGGCGCGCGACCTGCGGTTCCTGCGCGACGCCGACCAGCGCGCCGCGCTGGCGGCGCTGCCGATGCCGCTGCTGGCGCTGGCGGGCGCGGCCGACCCGATCGCCACCGCGCCGATGACGACGGCGGGCTTCGGCGCCGCCATCGAGATCCATTGGCGCGAGCACGGCGGCCACCTGCTGCCGCTGACCGACACCGACTGGTGCGCGCGGCGCATCCGCGCCTTCCTGGCCCGCGTGGCGCCCGCCGCATGAGCGCCCACCTGCGCAATGCCCGGGTCGGCGCGCGCTTCGGCGCCGCCGCCGCGCGCTACGACGACCATGCCCCCGCCCAGCGCATCACCGCCGGGCGGCTGGCCGACGCGATCGGCCGGCTGCCGCTGCCGCCGCGTCCGCGCATCCTGGAGATCGGCTGCGGCACCGGCCTGCTGACGCGGGCGCTGGCCGCCCGGCTGGGGCCGGCGGACTGGACCGTGACCGACATCTCGCCCGCCATGCTGGCGCGGGCGCGACAAGGTCCGGCGCTGCCCGGCACCGCCCGCTACCAGGTGCTGGACGGCGAGCACCCCCGGGACCTGCCGGGCGGGTATGACCTGATCTGCTCCAGCCTGGCGGTGCAGTGGTTCGCCGACCTGAACGGCGGCCTGGGCCGCCTCGCCGGCCTGCTCGCGCCCGGCGGTCACCTGGCGGTGGCGACGCTGGCCGAAGGCACGTTCGAGGAATGGCGCGCCGCCCATGACGCCGTCGGCCTGGCCGCCGCCACGCCACGCTATCCGCCGAGCGGCGCCATCCGTCCGGCCATGGCCGATCTGGCCGGTGGCGTGCACAGCGAACGGCTGATACAAGATCATCCTGACGGCCTGCATTTCCTCAAGGCGCTCAAGGGCATCGGCGCCACCACGCCCGCGCCCGGCACGGCGCCGCTGGGCCCGGCCGCCTTGCGGCGGGTGCTGGCGCAGTTCGACAAACAAGGCGCCACGGTGACCTATCACCTGGCCTATGGAATCTGGAAGAAACATGACTGACTCCCGCGCCCACGGCGTATTCGTCACCGGCACCGACACCGGCATCGGCAAGACCCTGGTCTCGGCCATCCTGGCGCGCGCCTGGCAGGCCGACTACTGGAAGCCGGTGCAGACCGGCGTGGCCGAGGAACCGGGTGACACCGAGACTGTCGCGCGCCTGGCGCAACTGCCGCCCGGGCGCCTGCACCTGCCGGCCTACGTGCTGCAGGCGCCGCTGTCGCCGTGGGCCGCCGCGCCGCTGGAAGACGCGGTGATCGACGCCACCGCCATCGTGCCGCCCGCCACGACCGCGCCCCTGATTGTCGAAGGGGCCGGCGGCCTGTACGTGCCGATCGACGACAGCCACATGATGATCGACCTGATCGCGCGCCTGGGCATGCCGGTGGTGCTGGCCGCGCGCAGCGGCCTGGGCACCATCAACCACACCCTGCTCAGCCTGGAGGCGCTGCGCCGCCGCGCCATCCCGGTGCTGGGCGTGATCATGAGCGGCCCGCTGTCGGCCGGCAACCGCGAGGCGATCGAACGCTTCGGCAATGTGCGCGTGCTGGCCGAGATCCCGCCGCAGGACCGGGTCGACGCGGCCGCCGTCGAGGCGCTGGCGCGCGCCGTGCCGCCGCTGGCGGAATGCCTGGCGGCGATGCGCGCCGCCGGGTGACGGCAACGGGCTGACCGCAGCGCCGCGTGCGCCGCGCTCAGTCCCCGGCGGAGGTCCGCAGGAAGCGCTCGATGGCCGCCGCCAGCGCCAGCGGCGTTTCATTCATCGGATAGTGCCCGGCATTGGCCAGCACCTCGACTGTCGTGCGCGGATAGCGCCGCGCATAGGTCGCGGCCATCAGCGCCGGCGTGAACACCGGATCGTGCTCGCCCACCAGGGCCAGCACCGGATGGCGGCCGTCGATGCGGTCGCTGAAATCGGTGCCGACCCACGCGGGCAGGTACGCGGCGAACGCGGCCGCCGACGAATGCGCGGCGGAATAGTCGGCCTTCCACGCCACCCATGCCGCCGGCAGGCGCCCGCCGGTGCTGCGGTCGATGATGGCGCGGCGCGCGGCCAGGTCCGCGGCCGCGCCGTCGAACAGCGCGCGCGTGGCCGGCGCCATGGCCACGCCGCCGCACGGC
>NZ_CADIJW010000034.1 GCF_902859745.1 Achromobacter dolens
CAAGGTGGTACCACTCCTTCCCATCCCGAACAGGACAGTGAAACGCCTTTGCGCCGATGATAGTGGACGGACGTCTGTGAAAGTAGGTCATCGTCAGGCTTTTATTGCTCAAAACCCCGCAGGCTACGCCTGTGGGGTTTTGTCTTTGTATGAAAGGCCCGCTTTTGCGCGTGGCACGATCATTGAGCCTGGCTCTGATCGTGGCCAGCCATGCGGTCCCTGCAGTGCACAGGATTGGAGCGTTCGCCCTCGTAGCGGAATGCTCGGCAGGTCAAGCCTGATACCCATAGCAAGGTGGTACCACTCCTTCCCATCCCGAACAGGACAGTGAAACGCCTTCGCGCCGATGATAGTGGACGGACGTCTGTGAAAGTAGGTCAGTATCAGGCAGTTATTCGAAAAGAAAACCCCGCAGGCTAGCGCCTGCGGGGTTTTTTGTTTTATCCGGGGTTACAGCGCCTTGGTGCAACGCGTGGATGCAGATCTTGGCAGCGACGTCATCGCGGGTGGAGCATCTGCGTCAGGCCGCTGGCGGCGCATGCAGACATCAACTGGCCTGGCGTTGTGCGGTATCGGGCAGTTGGCGCCGCAGTGCGGCGAAGAACAATTCCGACTGCAGGCGTTCGCTCTGGATCTGCTCAGCGACCTTGGCGGCGATTTTCGGATCCACCGGTGCCATTGGTCGGCCAGTGGATTGCGCCAGCACCTGGGCGGTACAGGCGCGCTCGAGGAAGAACAGGTCATCGTAGGCGTAGTCGAGGCGCTCGCCGCAGACCACCACGCCGTGATTGCCGAGAAATGCGATGTCGGCGCCTTGCATGGCGTGAGCGATGCGTTCGCCTTCGCTGGCATCCAGGGCCAGCCCGTTGTATTCCGCATCGACGGCGATGCGGCCGTGAAAGCGCATGGCATTCTGTGACAGCGTGGTATCCAGCGTCCGATCGACCGTCAGCGTCAGGGCCGTGGCGTATGGCATGTGGGTGTGCAGCACACAGGCCTTGCCGGCGACGCGGTGGATCGCGGCGTGAATGAACATGGCCGTCGGCTCGACTTCATGGCGTCCGGCGAGCTTCTGGCCCTGGGCGTCGACCAGCACGATGTCGTCTGCCTGGACCTCGTTCCACATCAGGCCGCGGGGATTCAGCAGGAAATGATCGCTGTCGCCGGGCAGCGCCACGCTGAAGTGGTTGCAGACGCCTTCGCCGAGGCCGTGCGCGGCGGCCGCGCGCAGGGCCAGGGCCAGGTCGGCGCGCAGGGCGGCAACACGATCGGCGTGGAAGAGCGCATCCGCGAAGTGGGGATCTTTGTTCATGGGCAACCCGAGGTCAGAGGTCAGCGTTCAGATCCAGCCAGCCTGTTGGAACAGGCCGGGGACTTTGTCCAAACTCGATACAGTAGCGTCGGGGCGATAGTCCGGCAAGGGCTGGCGCCCGGTGCCGCGGTCGATCCAGACGCAACGGAAACCGATGTCGCGGGCGGCGGCGTGGTCCAGATGCGGACTGGCGCAGATGTGCACGACCTCGTCGGGCGTGACGCCCAAGCTGTCGTGGGCGTGGGCGAAGATGCGCCGTGACGGCTTGTAGGCGCCGGCCTGCTCGGCCGTGATGACGCGGTCGATGTGGCCACCCAACTGCGCCACGTTGCCCGCGATGATGGCGTCGTCGGTGTTGGAGATGATGCAAAGGCGGAATCCGGCGCGCTTGAGGGCGGCCAGGGTATCGACCACTTCCGGAAATGGCGGCATCGCCGAAATACTGCCGGTCAGCAGCTCGGCGTCCTGCGGCCGGTAGTCCAAGTCGAGGTCGCGCATGGTAAGCCGCAACGACTCGCGGGTGACGTCGACAAAGCGCATATGGGGCGGCGTGCGTTCCAGCCGGTGTTCATGCTCGTCGTAGACGCGCAGGAATTGTGCGGGTGTCGGCTTATGCTGACGCGCTTCGTCCCCTGCCAGGATACGGGCGACCGCGGCTTGCAGGCCTTCGTCCCATTGGATCAGCGTGCCGTAGCAGTCGAAAGTGAGCCATTGCGGGCGTGGGAGGTGGTCCAGGGGCATGGGATTCCTTGTCGGAAGTCGTGGGAGATGAAGCCAGCTTAGGACTGAGCCACCTGAGTCGTAAAATTAATAATTAAACTCCACTCAGTGGAATAATAAATATCCACGTTCATACCACGCAGTCACACAACCCAGGACACGCCATGCTTGATCTCGAACTGTTGAAGACTCTCGTCTGCGTGGTTGACGAGGGCAGCTTCACGCGCGCTGCCGGACGGGTGCATCGGACCCAGTCAACGGTGAGCCAACAGGTGCGCAAGCTGGAGCAGACGGTCGGCAAGACGCTCTTGCTGCGCGACCGGGCCGGCAACCAGGTGCAGGCCACCGAAGAGGGGGAGCTGATGCTGGCCTATGCGCGCAAGCTGCTGGCAATGGCGGACGAAGCCGAGTTGGTATTGTCGGCGCCGCGTCGGGTGCAGGTGATCCGGCTGGGCATTCCGGAGGATTTTGACGTGGCGCGCCTGACGACGCTGTTGGCCGGCTTCGCCGCCAGCCATCCGGATATCCGCCTGGAGACCGGCAGCGGCATGAGCACGGATCTCAAAGCGGGGCTGGCCGCGGGCGAATTGGACTTGGCGCTGATCAAGCGCGAACCGGGCGACGGGCCGTGCCTGGCGTCATGGCCCGAACGCCTGGCGTGGGTGGGAGACCGGGCGCTACTGAAGGGCTCGGAGCCGGTTCCGCTGGTGCTGTTTCCGCAAGGCTGCATCTATCGCAAGCGGATGATCTACGCGCTGGAAAGCGCCGGGCGGCCCTGGCGCGCGGCGTATCACAGCCAGAGTCTGGCAGGCGTGCAGGCGGCCGTGTCGGCGGGGCTGGGCATCTCGCTGCTGCCGGCGTTTGCCTGTCTGCCGGGGCATGGCCTGCTGGGACAGGCGCAAGGCCTGGCGCCGGCGCCGACCACGGAGCTGGCGATCGTGGGGGATGCGCGAGGCGCGGCCCGCGAGGCCGTGGCAAGCCTGGTCGCGGTGCTCAAGCGGGCCGTTGGCGAGGACGGCGATACGCCGCGCCGCCGGCTGGCGTCAGCTTAGGTCGCCGTCCAGGTAGTACCAGCGTCCGCCTTCGCGCACGAAACGGCTGACCTCGTGCATGCGGCTGGCGCGTCCGGCCAGGCGGCTGCGCGCGACGAATTCGACCGTGGCGTGATCGGCATCCTGTAAGCGCGCCTGCTTGACCGTCAGCCCCAGCCATTTCAGCCCGGGCGGATTGGGGTCGAGCGAAGCCGGCCGGGTGCTGGGATGCCAGGTGTCGAGCAGGTAGGCGAGCCTGTCCAGCACGAAGGCGCTGTAGCGCGAGCGCATCAGGTCTTGCGCGGTAGGGGCCTGCAAGGCCTGCGAGCCCTGGTGCCAGCGGCCGCAACAGGTGGCGTAGGGCTTGGCCGTGCCGCAGGGACAGGCAATCGGGTCTGGCGTGGTCACGATGGCAATCAGGCGAGCAGGTCGTTGTATTCGGGATGGCGGCGCATGTAGACATCGGCGTAGGAGCACTGCGGGCGCACCTTCCAGCCCTGCGCGCGGGCCGTCTCCAGCGCGACGCGGGTCAGTTCGGCGGCGATGCCGCGGCCGCCGACCTGACCCGGCACGCCGGTGTGCGTAATGGTCATCACGCCGTCGCGCAGATGGTAGTCGAGCACGCACAGCACGCCGTCGACGGTGGCGGTGTAGCGCGAGTGCTCGGTATCGTGGATGACGGAAACCATGGGGGCATTCCTGCGTGAATGAGTGGGGAGAGCCTGCGCGGCAGGCTATCGACATAGGATACCAGTGGCGGCAGGCGCTTCTGGTCAGCGCTGCAGGATCTTCAGCAGCGCCGTCAGTTGCGCGTCGCGTGTCTCGACCAGGTCGGCGATGCCGCGCGCGCCCGCCTCGGCGTTGACGCCGTCGATCAGGCGGCGTTGCAGTTCGGGCGTGACCTCGGGCGAGCCGAGGTCGTCCCACCAGGTCTGCACCGGGCCCAGCAGGTGGTCCATGAAATGGGCCAGGCCGCCGGCGCCACCGCCCAGGTTGAAGGTCATGTGGGGCCCGAACAGGGCCCAGCGCAGGCCGGGGCCTTGCGATACGGCGGCGTCGATGTCGGCCACGCTGGCGACGTTGTCGGCGGCCAGGTGGATCGCTTCGCGCCAGAGAGCGGCCTGCAGGCGGTTGGCGATGTGGCCGGGGACCTCTTTGTTCAGGCGGATCGGGTATTTGCCCAACTGGCGGTAGAAGGCGATGCAGCGTTCGATGGTGGCCGCCGAGGTCTGCTTGCCGCCGACCACTTCCACCAGCGGGATCAGGTGCGGCGGATTGAACGGGTGGCCGATGACGAAGCGCGATGCATGCTGGCAACGCGATTGCAGCCGGGTCATGATGAGTCCGGACGAGCTGGAGGCGACGATGGCGTGGGGCGCGAGCAGCGCATCCATGCGCGCGAACAGGTCGGTCTTGAAGTCCTCGCGTTCGGGCGCGTTTTCCTGGACGAAATCCACGCCTTGCAGCGCGGCGGCCAGATCGGGCTCGAAGCGCAGGGCATCGGGCGTGGAGCCGGCGGCGACGCGTCCGAGTTCCGCGAGCACCGGCCAGGCAGCGGCGACGCGCGCGCGCGTCAGCGATTCGGCGTCGGCGGCGGGATCGCAGACCACGACGTCGAGCCCATGCGCGAGGAACAACGCGGCCCAGCTAGCGCCGATGGTGCCAGCGCCGACAATCGCAACGCGGCGGATGGCTGGATGGGGGGACGAGTCGGTCATGCGGCGCTCCGGAGGATGTCGATGGGAGGGCCCATTGTGAAGCAAAGCGGGCGGGGTTGCCACGCGCGGGGTCGGCGGGCAAGATAGCGAGGCCTTGCGTCATCGAGGCCGCTGCGCGGCCTGTTTTTCCGCATCGCAGCTCGGCGCGGACTGGCCGCGCGTATCCTCACTGCTGATTGGAGAGCTTCATGGAGTCGTCCCGATCCGGCGAACGGCGAGCGGTGCCGTACTTCTGCCAATGGGAATCGGCGCATCGGGCGGGCGAGATCATCCGCAAGGAACTGCGCCTCGAGGATGACCCGGCGTGGCGCGCATCGGGCGCGCGTGACGTTGAGGAATATGCGCGCTGGGCCAGCCATGTCTGTGGCATGGCCTGCCTGAAGATGGTGCTGGCCGCCGAGACTGGGCAGGTCCATCCGACGCTGGAACTGGCGCGCCGCAGCCTGCCTTATGGCGCCTATACAGAGAATTCCGAGGGGCACATCAAGGGAATGATCTATGCGCCGTTCGTGCGCTTCGTGGGCGAGCAATTCGGGCTGCGGGCGCAAGTGCGGGTGGACCTGCGCGCGGACGAATTGCCGACGCTGCTGGGCGACGCGGCTTATTTCATGGCGTCGGTGCATCCGTGGATCCGCTGGCCGGACCGGGAGCCGCCGGCCAAGGGCGGGCACCTGGTGCTGGTGACGCGGGCCACGCCGGAGCATGTGACCTTCCACAATCCTTCCGGCGAGCCTGGCGCGCAGGCCGATGCTTGTGTGCCGATGGCGGCGTTCGATCGCGCGTTCGCCGGGCGTGGCGTTGCGATCCTGCGAGCGGCCTGAGGGGCCCCCGGGGCTCAGGCGTTGCGCGCGCGGCGCAGATAGCGCCACACCAGCGCCGCGGCGCCGAGGTAGCCCGCCGCGATGATGGCGTAGGCGGCGGGCAGGCTGGCGTGCCAGTCGGGCAGCAGGTGCAGGACGGTGCCCATCAACGCCACGCCGACCAGCGCGCCCGATTGGCGGTTGGCGTTCAGCGCGGCGGCGGCGCTGTTGGCGTGGTGCTTGCCCGAGACCTGCATCACCACGCTGGTCATGGCGGGCACCGCGATGCCGACGCCGAGGTTGGCCAGCGCCACGATCACCGCGAATGGCCAATAGCGCATGTCGGGCGCGAAGCTGAACAGGCCGACCGCGCTCATTGCGGTGGCCAGGCAGATGCCGCCCAGCAACGCGGCCGAGACGTTCCAGCGCGCCGACAAGCGGCTCGACAGCAGATTGCCGATCGAAAACACGGCCAGCATCGGCACCAACTGGATGCCGGTCTGCAGCGCGTCTGCGCCGCGCGCATGCTGCAGGAACAGGCTGAGCAGGAATAGCTGGCCGTAGGCCGCGAGGTTGATCAGGAAGCCCACGCCGTTGGCGGCCGCGAATTGCGGGGTCTGGAACAGCGGACGCGGCAGGATCGGCTCGGCATGGCGCCGCTCGCGCCGCACCAGCGCCAGCGTGGCCGCCGCACACAAGGCGATCGCGCCCAGGATGGGCGCCGACGACCAGCCGTAGGCGTTGCCCTGTATCAGCGCGAAACACAGCGCGGACAGCGCCACCACGCCGAGCGCGTGGCTCAACGGGTTGAGCGCGCGCGGCCGGCGCGGCGCGGCCTGGATACGGCGCCGCGCCAGCCACAGGCCGGCCAGGCCCAGCGGCAGGTTGATCAGGAAGATGCCGCGCCAGCCGAATTGATGGATCAGCACGCCCCCCAGCAGGGGGCCCGCGGCGCCGGCCACCGCCACGATGGCCGACCATGCGGCGAGCATGCGGTTGCGCACCTGCTCGTCTTCGTAGGCGTGGGCCAGCAGGCTGAGCGAGCTTGGCATGAACAGCGCCGCGCCCAATCCCTGCAGCATGCGGGCGGCGATCAGCAGGTCGCCGCCGGGCGCGATGCCGCAAAGCAGCGAGGCCAGCGTGAAGACGCCCAGCCCGGCCAGGTAGATGGTCTTGGCGCCATAGCGGTCGGCCAAGGCTCCAGCCACCAGCAGCAGCGCGGCGAAAGTCAGCGTGTAGCCGTCGACGATCCAGACCAGATCGGTGAGCGGCACGGTGAATTGCTGCGCGATGCTGGGCAGGGCGACGTTGACGACGGTGACGTCCAGCATCGCCATGACGAAGCCAATGGCCAGCGTGACGAGGGGCAGCAGGCCGGTGACGGCGGGACGCGGGACGGGATCCGCCGGGGCGGGCGGGAGGGGAGCGGTGGGGCAGGCGGTGCGCATGGCGGGGACTTCCGGGGACTATCCGAGGCGCACAGCTTAGGAGGTTTCCGTGATGCAAAAAATAGGAGAAACTGCTCTATAGTGATGCAAAATTGCATCGCATCGACGAGCTACGCTCTGATGGTTTCCTGAGGGCATTCGCGGCCATGGATTGGGACAACGCGCGCATTTTCCTGGCGATCTACCGCAACGGCACCCTGCGCGGCGCCGCCGCGCTGTTGCAGATTGACCAGGCCACGGCCGGCCGCCGGCTGGCGGCGTTGGAAACCTCGCTGGATGCCCGGCTGTTCCTGCGCACCCCGTCGGGTTACGTGCCGACCGCCGCCGGCGAGCAGGCCTTCGCCGCCGCCGAGCGCATGGAGCAGGCCGCCGACCAACTGCAGCGGCAGATGCAGGGGCTGGATCACCGGTTGTCGGGCGTGGTGCGGGTGGCGACGTCGGAGACGGTCGCCAGCTATTTCATCATGGAAGCGGTGCGCCGCCTGCATCGGCAGCATCCCGATATCCGCATCGCGCTGTCGACTTCAATTCAAATCAGCAACCTGACGCGGCGCGAGGCCGACCTGGCGATCCGCAACGTCAAGCCGGACAACCCCGATCTGATCCTCCGTCACCTGGCCCGCAGGGATGTCGGCTTGTTTGCATCGAAGTCGTATATCGCCGCGCGCGGCGAGCCACGGCAGGGCACGGCGTTTGCCGGCCACACGCTGGTCACCTATCAGCAATCGGTGCTGCCGGGATGGTCGGATACCTTTTGCGGCGAGCCGACGGGCAATGGCCATATCGCGATGGAAGTGAATTCGGGGCTGATGATCATCGAGGCGGTGGCGGCGGGCCTGGGCATCGGCGAATTGCCGGTCCACATGGCGTCGAAATATCCCGACCTGGTGCGCATATGGCCGCATCGCAGCGAACCCTATGACCTGTGGCTGGTGATGCACGGCGACCTGAACCGCACGGCGCGGGTGCGGGCGGTGGCGGACGCCATCGTCGAGGTGTTTGAAGAGGACTGAGACGCGGGCCCTGGCGCAAACCGCAGCTTGTAGCGGCGGGCCGGCGGCGCTAAGGTTGACCGTCCGGCGGCGCTGGCGCGCCGGCTCTGTTCCATGACCTGAACGAGGAGTTCCGCGTGTCCGATCTTTGGCGTTTGTCCGCAGTTGAACTTGCCGCGCGTGTCCGCCGGCGCGAGGTATCCGCGGTCGAGGCCGCGCAAAGCGCGCTGGCGCGCCTGGATGCGGTGAATCCCCGCATCAACGCCGTGGTCGACCATCGCGCCGAAGACGCGCTGGCGCAGGCCGCCCGCGTCGACGCGGCGCTGGCGCGCGGCGAGGATCCCGGCGCGCTGGCGGGCGTGCCGGTGACGGTCAAGGTCAATGTGGACCAGGCGGGCTTTGCCACCACCAACGGCGTGACGCTGCAGAAGGACGTGATAGCCGCCGTCGACAATCCGGTGGTGGCCAATCTGCGCAAGGCCGGCGCGGTGATCGTCGGGCGCACCAACACGCCTGCGTTTTCGTTGCGTTGGTTCACCGGCAATCTGCTGCACGGCGATACGTTGAACCCGCGCAATCCGGCGTTGACGCCCGGTGGATCCTCCGGCGGCGCGGCGTCGGCCGTGGCGGCCGGCATTGGCCATCTGGCGCACGGCACCGACATCGCCGGTTCCATCCGCTATCCCGCCTATGCTTGCGGCGTGCACGGTCTGCGGCCGTCGCTGGGCCGTGTGCCGGCCTACAACGCGTCCCTGCCCGAGCGCACCATCGGCGGGCAGATCACGGCGGTGTCGGGGCCGCTGGGCCGCAGCATCGCCGACTTGCGGCTGGGCCTGGCGGCGATGGCCGCGCCCGATCCGCGTGATCCTTGGTGGGTGCCGGCGCCATTGGAAGGTCCGGCCGCGCCGCGCCGCGCGGCGCTGTGCCTGAACCCGGATGGCATGCAGACCGAGCCCGCGGTGGTCAAGGCCCTGCAGGATGCCGCCCGACGCCTGAGCGAGGCCGGCTGGTCGGTGGATACGGTCGACACCCTGCCACCATTGCGCGAAGCCGCCGACCTGCAGATCCGCATGTGGATGGCCGACGGCTACGAGGGCATGGTCGAGGCCGCGCGTAAAGAGGGCGACCGCGGCGCGCTGGCGGCGCTGGAAGGCCAGCGCGAGCACGTCGCCGGCATGGACCTGGCGAAATTCTCGGCGGTGCTGACGCGCCGCGCCACGCTGACGCGCCTGTGGGAGCTGTTCCTGGCCGACTATCCGGTGCTGCTGCTGCCGGTGTCGGCGGAACTGCCGTTCGAGGACAACCTGGACTTGCAGGGCGAGGCCGCCTACCGCCGCGTGTGGCGCGCGCAGATGACCCAGATCGGGCTGCCCTTCATGGGCCTGCCGGGGCTGACGGTGGCAATGGGCAGCGCGGGCGGCAGCCCCGTCGGCGTGCAGGTCGTGGCCGGACGTTATCGTGAAGACCTCTGCCTGGCGGCCGGCGAGGTGATCGAAGCGGCAGGGCCCGCGGTCGAGATCGCGGAGCCGGTCGCGCGCTAGGCGCGGCGCGGTCCGATGCCCGGCTGGCTGAAGGGCCGGATCGTGAACGGAATCACGGTCCGGGCCGGGCAGCGGCGAGTCACCCCGCGTTCGGCCGCCATTCGGCCCGCAGCAGTCCCATCATGCCGGTATCCCAGCGCGCCTCGCCGGCACGGGTGGACGACCGGCGCACGCCTTCGAGCGTGAAGCCCAGCGCCTCGTAGGTGCGGATCGCGGGCGTATTGAACATGTAGACGTTCAGCTCCAGGCGCTCGATGCCGGGCGTGCGGAAGGCCTCGTCGATCATCAGCGCCACCATCGGCCGCGCCAGGCCCTGACCGCGCGCGTCGGGTGCGATGGCGACACGGCCCAGGCGGGCGTTGCCGTCGCGCCATTCGTAGGCCAGTTGGGCGTGGCCCACTGGCGCGCCGTCGCGGCAGGCCATCCAGCAGCGCCGCGAGGGCGGTTGCGACAGGCCCTCGCGCAGCATGGCGTCCATGTCGGCCGCGGTCAGCGGATACGACACATGCGAACCGCCCCATTGCACGACCTCGGGCAGGCTGTTGAACCAGCTGGCGAGCAGCGGATAGTCCGGGGTCGAGAAGGGGCGCAGGGTGAGCATGGAAAGGGCCGCGGCAGTGAACGGCCCCCAGCTTAACCGGCGCGGCTGCGACGTTTCAAGGCGCCTTTGCGCTGTGGCTGAAGCGCACTTTGAGGACGCCGAGATCGCCATAGGCGAGTTCGAGGTCGCGATCGGCCGGTACGTCCAGGAATCCGGCGTACGAGCCGGTGATGACATGCTGGCCCGCGGTCAGGCCCATGCCCTGCTCGCGCAGGAAATTGGCGAGCCAGTAAAGACCGGCCTTGGCGTGGCCGTTGGGATGGATGCCGGCATGTTGTTCGACCTCGGCGGCGTCGACCGACAGCGTGATAGCCATGCTGGCGGGGGCGGCGTCCGGCGAAGCGATGCGCGGTCCGAGCACCAGGCCGGCATTGAACATGTGGTCGGCCAGCAGCTCGGGCAGGCTGGCGTGCTCGGGCGCGGCGTAGCGGCAACCCAGCACTTCCAGCGCCAGCCGCGCGCCGCCGATGGCGGCGTCGATCTCGGCGTGGGTGTAGGGCTCGTCGCGCGCGGGCAGGTCATGCGCCAGCTCGAAGGCGATCTCGGGTTCGATGCGGACCACGGGCGCGGCCGTCGGCAGCGTGCCGGCCGGCGCCACGGTCGAGGCATAGATGGGCGCGACCACGGTCTTTTCGGGCGACGGCAGCGCGCTCTTCCAGGCGCCGATACCGTCGCGGCGCGTCTCGCGCAGCAGTCGAGCGGTGCATTGCTGGACGGCGAACGCCTGTCCCAGCGTCTGCGGGCGGCTGGCCGCGGGCAGCCGCGGTCCGGCCACGCCGGAATCACGGGCCGCGATCAGCGCGCGGGCCGCGTCGACGCAGCCGGGATAGTCTTCGATCCGAATCTGCATGCGCGTCAGGCTCCCAGGAACAGCAGGGTCCACAGCACGATCATGGCGATAAGGCCGAGCCAGCACGAGCCCCAGAAACCGACGATCGGCCATTTGAGGGCCAGCGGCGTCTTCTTGGGATCGACGTGGCCCAGCAGGTCATTGGCGTTGCCGATGAGCCAGAAACGGGTGCCGGGGAACATCAGGCGGAAGAAATAATCCAGCATGATGGCGGCCTTGATCGCCAGCGGATAGCGCTCGAAGGGGCGATGCTGCAGATAGGGGTGCTTGAGCGCGGCGTTGATCTGCCTGCTCTTGAAGAAGAACAGCACCAGGCCGCTCAGCGAACAGGTGATGAAGCACAGCACGAAAAGGCTGAAGGCCATGGCCATGGCGGGTGAATGCATGGAAATCCCGGTAAGGCGCGGTGTGGTCGCGAATAGAAGGTTGTAGGAAAAGGCGGTCAGCCGCGGGTCTGGCCTTCGCCGGTCAGCACCCATTTGAGCGTGGTCAGGCCTTCCAGGCCGACCGGGCCGCGGGCGTGCAGGCGGTTGGTGGAGATGCCGATTTCAGCGCCCAGGCCGTATTCGAAGCCGTCCGCGAAGCAGGTCGGCAGGTTGACGTAGACCGAGCTGGAGTCGACTTCGCGCTGGAAGCGCTGGGCCGATGACAGGTCTTCGGTGACGATCGCGTCGGTGTGGCCGGAGCCCCAGCGGGCAATATGCTCGATGGCGTCGTCGAGCGAGTCGACGATCCGGATCGCCAGGATCGGCCCGAGGTATTCGGTGCCCCAGTCTTCCTCGGTGGCCGGCTTGGCGTGCGGCAGCAGCGCCAGCGTGCGCGGGCAGCCGCGCAGTTCGACGCCGTGTTCGGTCAGCGCGGCCGCCAGGCGCGGCAGGATCGAGACGGCCGCGACGGCGTCGACCAGCAGCGTTTCCATGGCGCCGCAGATGCCGTAGCGGTAGGTCTTGGCGTTGAAGGCGATGGCGTGGGCCTTCTCGGGATCGGCGGCGGCGTCGATGTAGATGTGGCAGTTGCCGTCCAGATGCTTGATGAGCGGCACGCGGGCTTCCTGCGCCAGGCGCGCGATCAGTCCCTTGCCGCCGCGCGGCACGATGACGTCGATGTGCTCGGTCATGGTGATGAGCTTGCCGACCGCGGCGCGATCGGCCGTGGCGACGACCCGCACGGCGTCTTGCGGCAGGCCGGCGGCCGCCAGTCCCTGCTGGACGATGCGGCCCAGCGCCACGTTGGAATGCAGGGCCTCGCTGCCGCCGCGCAGGATGGCGGCGTTGCCGGACTTCAGGCAAAGCGCCGCGGCGTCGATGGTGACGTTGGGGCGCGATTCGTAAATGATGCCGATGACGCCGAGCGGCACGCGCATCTGCGCCACGCGCATGCCGTTGGGGCGCACGCTGGTGGCGGTGACGCTGCCGATCGGGTCGGGCAGGGCGGCGATCTGGCGCAGGCCCTCGGCCATGTGCGCCAGCGTCTTTTCCGAGAGGGTCAGGCGGTCGAGCAGGGCCGGCTCCAGGCCGTTGGCGCGCGCGGCGGCAACATCCTTGGCATTGGCGGCGAGCAGTTCGGCCTGGTTGGCGGCGAGCGCATCGGCCATGGCCAGCAGGGCCTGGTTCTTGGCGGCGCTGTTGGCGCGCATCATGGCGCGCGAAGCCCGGCGCGCATTGTCGCCAAGGGTCAGCATGGCTTGTTCGATGGAGGACGAGGACATGGCGGCGTCGATCATGGTGAGGGGGCGGCCAGGGCGCCGCGTGCGATTGGGATAGTTTATCCGGCCAGGGCCGGGAGGATCAGGAGGCGGCCGGGGCCGCCTTCACGGTCGGTTGCCGGCAGCGGCGACGCGCAGGGCCAGGCGGGTCATTTCTTCCCAGGGGTCGGACAGCCGACCCGGGACGGACAGCCCCTTGATGAGGCGGTCCACCTCGTGCGCGTGTTGCACCGCGGCGGGCCAGACGTCGGGGCGGACCCGGCCCAGCGCCTGCAGCGCGAGGCGTTCGTGCGCGCCGAAAATGCGCAGGCGGCGCATCAGGCCGTTGGCGTCCTGGCCCAGGCTGCGGGCTTCGGCCACGCGCGCCAGCAGGCGGATTTCCTCGCCCACCGCCCATAGCACCAGCGGCAGGGCTTCGCCCTCGGCGCGCAGGCCGTCGATCATGCGGATGGTGCGGGCGATGTCGCCGGCCAGCATCGCGTCGCGCAGGCCGAATACATCGTAGCGGGCGACGTTGAGCACGGCGCGCTCGACGTCTTCCGGCGCCAACTGGCCCTCGGGATAGAGCAGGCCCAGTTTCTGGATTTCCTGGTGCGCGGCCAGCAGGTTGCCTTCGACCTTGTCGGCCATCCATTGCAGGGTGGCGTTGTCGGTGCGCTGGTTCTGGCGCGCCAGGCGCTGGCCGACCCAGGCGGGGAGACGGCCGCGTTCGATGCTGGGGATGTCGACCGTCGTGCCGGCACGGCCCAGGGCCTGCATCCAGCGGCTTTCGCGGGTGGCCTTGTCCAGGCGCGGCAGCGCCACCAGGATGAGGGTATCCGGGTTGTCTGCCTGCTTTTCGGCTTGTTCGGCCAGGCGCGCCAAGGTATCGGCGCCGGACTTGCCGGGCTTGCCGGTGGGAATCTTGAGTTCGAGGATGCGGCGGTCGCCGAACAGCGACACGCTCTGGGTCGCGGCGATGACCGCGCTCCAGTCGCTGCGCGCGTCCATCACCATCGACAGGCGTTCGGTATAACCGGCGCCGCGCCCGGCGGCGCGCAGCGCATCCACGGCCTCGGTCACCAGGAGGGGCTCGTCACCGGACACCGTATACAGCGGGGCCAGGCGGCTGCCGGCCCGCTGCAGGTGATCGGCCAGGCGATCCGCGTCCAGGACTTGTGCCATCGGTCAGCGCGTGTAGGCAGGGTCGGTGGTGGACGGCGTCTGCCACGGGGTCGGCGTGCGGCGAGGCTGCGGCGCGGTGGGATCGTATAGCGGCGTCTCGCCGTCTTCCGCCCGCTGTTCGCGGTTTTCGAAGGCCTTGCGCACTTCCGGAGCCGTCATGCGGCGGAGCAAGCGCGAAACCAGATCACGCTGCATGGCGAGGTACAGCGTTTCGATCTGCCCTTGCTTGGCCTGGACGATCTGGTCGTCGTACGGCATTTCGCGGTAGATCGAGAGGGTCGTGTCCGGGATCAGGGCGCGGCCCTTCGCATCGATCAGGCGGAAGGTGTAGTTGATGCCCAGTTCGTATTCCTCGACACGGCCCTGGGCGTTCAGCGACACCTCGCGCAAGGCGCGCGTGTTGGAGACCTCCTGCAGGATCGCCTGCGCGTCCTTGGGCGAGGTGACCAGCTTGGTGTCGGGCGAGGCCGCGCGCAGCGCGCGGCGCACGTCGGCGCCGAATTGGGTGTTGTCGGCAATGCCGACATACAACGTTTCGAACGGCAGCGGGGTGACCCCGCGCAGCGTGAAGCCGCAAGCCGAGATCAGCATGAACAGCGCCAGGCAGGCGCCGCGCAGCAGCCAGGATTGGCGGGGGGATTGCGTGTGTTGCCCGGCGAAGTACATGCTTGACCTCATCAGCCTACGACGTTGACCAGTTTGCCCGGAACCACGATGACCCGCTTGGGCGGGCGGCCTTCCAGGTAGCGGGCGACTTCATCCTGGGCGGCGGCGAGTTTCTCGATGTCTTCCTTGGCGGCCTTGGCGGCGACGCGGATCGAGCCGCGCAGCTTGCCGTTGACCTGCAGCATCAGTTCGATTTCGTCCGCCACCAGCGCGGCTTCGTCGACGTGCGGCCACGGCGCGTCGAGCAGGTCGCCCAGCTCGTGCGCGTAGCCGAGGTCGCGCCACAGGTGCCAGGTGATGTGCGGCACCACCGGGTACAGCACGCGCAGCAGCACGCCCAGCGTTTCGGCGTAGGCGGCGTCGGCGTGCTTGCCTTCGGGCAGCTTGGCGTCGTCGATGGCATTGAGCATCTTCATGCACGCCGACACGACGGTGTTGTACTGGATGCGCTGGTAGTCGTAGTCGGCCTGCTTGAGCAGGTTGTAGACCTCGCGGCGCAGATCCTTGACGGCGGCGGGCGCGTCGGTCCAGTCGGCGCCGGCGGCCAGGCCGCGGGCGACGGTGTCGCGCTGCGCGTAGCTGATCGACCACAGGCGGCGCAGGAAGCGGTTCGAGCCTTCGACGCCGGAATCGGACCATTCGAGGGTCTGCTCGGGCGGGCTGGCGAACATCACGAACAGGCGCGCGGTGTCGGCGCCCAACGTGTCGATCAGCGATTGCGGATCGACGCCGTTGTTCTTGGACTTGGACATCGTGCCCACGCCGCCGTAGGTCACGTCCGAGCCGTCGGACTTGAGCTTGGCGCCGATGATGGCGCCGCGCGCGTCGTAGACGTTCTCGACTTCCTCGGGCCAGAAATACTCGATGCCGCCCTGGGCGTTCTTGCGCGAGTAGATGTGGTTCAGCACCATGCCCTGGCACAGCAGCTTGGTGAAGGGCTCGTCGAAGTTGAGCAGGCCCATGTCGCGCATGACCTTGGTCCAGAAGCGCGCGTACAGCAGGTGCAGGACCGCGTGCTCGATGCCCCCGATGTACTGGTCCATCGGCATCCAGTAGTCATTGCGCGCGTCGACCATGGCAGTGTTGTTGCCCGGCGAGGTGTAGCGCATGAAGTACCAGGACGAATCCACGAAGGTGTCCATCGTGTCCGTCTCGCGGCGCGCCGGCTTGCCGCAACTGGGGCAGGCGCACGACAGGAAGGCTTCGTTCTTGGCCAGCGGGTTGCCGCTGCCGTCCGGGATCAGGTCGTCCGGCAGCACCACCGGCAGGTCCTTTTCGGGGACCGGCACCGGGCCGCAGTCCGCGCAGTGGATGATGGGGATCGGGGTGCCCCAATAGCGCTGGCGCGAGATGCCCCAGTCGCGCAGGCGCCAGGTCGTCTGCTTTTCGCCCAGGCCTTGCGCGCCCAGGTCGGCGGCGATGGCGTCCACGGCTTCCTTGTGCGACAGGCCGTCGTACTTGCCGGAGTTGATGGTGCGGCCGCTCTGCTTGTCGCCGTACCATTCCTGCCAGGCGTCGGTGGAGTAGGCCTTGCCGGCCACATCCACGACCTGGCGGATCGGCAGGTTGTATTTCCTGGCGAAGGCGAAGTCGCGTTCGTCGTGCGCGGGCACGCCCATCACGGCGCCGTCGCCGTAGGTCATGAGCACGTAGTTGCCGACCCAGACTTCGACCTGGTCGCCGGTGATCGGGTGCGTCACGAACAGGCCGGTGGGCAGGCCTTCCTTTTCGCGCGTGGCCAGTTCGGCCTCGGTGGTGCCGCCCAGCTTGCACTGTTCGATGAAGGCGGCCAGGGCCGGGTTCGACTGCGCGGCGTGGGTGGCCAGGGGATGTTCCGGCGCCACGGCGCAGAAGGTCACGCCCATGATGGTGTCGGCGCGGGTGGTGAAGACGTACAGCTTGCCGTCCTGGATCAACTGGCCGTCCTGGCCGGCGATCTGGTGCGGGAAGGCGAAGCGCAGGCCCTCGGACTTGCCGATCCAGTTTTCCTGCATCAGGCGCACGCGCTCGGGCCAGCCGGGCAGGTCGTTCTGCACCGCGCCCAGCAGTTCGTCGGCGTAATCGGTGATGCGCAGGTAGTAGCCGGGGATCTCGCGCTTTTCGACCGGGGCGCCCGAGCGCCAGCCGCGGCCGTCGATGACCTGTTCGTTGGCCAGCACGGTCTGGTCGACCGGGTCCCAGTTCACGACCTGGGTCTTGCGGTAGGCGACGCCCTTTTCGAGCATCTTCAGGAACAGCCACTGGTTCCACTTGTAGTACTCGGGATCGCAGGCGCACATTTCGCGCGACCAGTCGATCGCCAGGCCCATCGCCTTCATCTGCTTCTTCATGTAGGCGATGTTGTCGTAGGTCCACTTGGCGGGCGGCACCTTGGACTTGATGGCGGCGTTCTCGGCCGGCATGCCGAAGGCATCCCAGCCCATCGGCATCAGCACGTTGTAGCCCCGCATGCGCAACTGGCGCGCCATCATGTCGTTGATGGTGTAGTTGCGCACGTGGCCCATGTGCAGCTTGCCGCTGGGATAGGGCAGCATCGAGCAGGCGTAGAACTTCGGCTTCTCGGAGCCGTCCGGGTTCTTCGCGTGTTCATGGACCAGATAGGCGTCGCGTGCCTGCCAGTCTTGGTGGGCGGCCGCTTCGACGGTAGTGGGGAGGTAACGTTCCTGCATGGGCTCGTGCGCGATGGCGAAAAATGGGTGAACCGCCCCCGCGCGCCAGGCGCGGGGGCGGTCAAAACCCCTGATTATAGGAGGTGCTAGGCGCGGATAGGGGGCGGGGCGGTTTCCGGGATGCGGGCGCTGGCCCCGAGCATGCCGTAGGCCAGGGTTATGGCCGCCAGAACCGCGCCCGCGGTGACCACGCCGGGCCAGCCGTAATGGGAGTACAGCCAGGACGATACCAGTGATCCGGTCGCCCCGCCGATGAAGTAGCTGGTCATGTAACCGGCCGTCAGGCGGCTGCGGGCCTCGGGACGGGTGCGGTACAGCGAGCTGGTATTGGTGACATGGACGCCCTGGATCGCCAGGTCCTGGATCAGGATGCCGGCCAGCAGCGCGATGACCGAGGCCTGGCCGAAGGCCATCAGGCCCCACGACGCCAGCAGCAGCAGCAGGCCGATGCGGGTGGCCTGGTTGCCCAGGCCGCGGTCGGCCAGCCTGCCGAACCGGTTGGCGGCGTAGGCGCCGGCCGCGCCGGCCAGCCCGAACAGGCCGATGGTGGTGTTGTTGAAACCGTAGTCCGGGCCCGACAGCAGGAAGGTCAGCGGCGTCCACAGCATGCTGAAGGCGGCGAACAGCAGGCCGCCCAGCAGCGAGCGGCCGCGCAGCAACGGTTCCTCGGCGAACAGGCGGAAGATCGAGCCGAGCAGACGCGGATAGCTCATCGCGGCCTGGCTCTTGTGGCGCGGCAGCACCCGCCAGAGCGCGCACGACATGCAGAGCATCAGGATCGCGGCGACCCAGTAGACGGTGCGCCAGCTGCCCAGGTCGGCCAGCACGCCGGCCGCGGTGCGGGCCAGCAGGATGCCCAGCAGCAGGCCGCTCATGACGGTGCCGACCGCCTTGCCGCGCTCGTGCGGCGCCGCCAGGGTGGCCGCGAACGGCACCAGCACCTGTGCCACCACCGACAGCATGCCGGTCACCGCGGTGCCCAGCATCAGCATCTGGATGTTGCGGGCGAAGGCCGACACCAGCAGGCCGCCGGACGACAACAGGGTCATCAGCACGATCAGGCCGCGGCGTTCGAACAGATCGCCCAGCGGCACCAGCAGGATCAGGCCGAGCGCGTAGCTCAACTGCGCGATCATGACGATGCTGCCGGCGGTGGCATTGGACAGCGTGAATTGCTGGCTGATGGTGTGCAGCAGCGGCTGCGCGTAATAGTTGCTGGCGACCGCCAGGCCGGTGGCGACGGACATCAGCAGGATGACGGGCGCGGTCAGCGGAGCGGGTTGGGCAGGGGCGGCGTTCATGTGAGGCGGGGCGTGGAAGTGTGGCGAAAGGAAGACTCAGGCGGCGATGCCGCCGGGCGTTTCCCGGTCGTGCGGAATCAGCAGTTTCTTCAGCAGGCCGGCCATCTGGCGGCGTTCGGTGGCGTTCAAGGGGGCGAGCAGCGATTCCAGTTCGCGCAGGTAATCCTTGAGCACCTGCTTGATGACGCGCAGGCCTTCGGCGGTCAGCGCCACGATGACGCCGCGACGGTCGTCGGGGTTGGGCGTGCGCGCCAGCAGGCCGGCCTGTTCCAGGCGGTCCAGCCGGTTGGTCATGGCGCCCGAGGTCAGCAGCAGCGCCGCGACCAGCTTCTGCGGATTCATGGCGTATGGTGCGCCGGTGCGGTACAGCGTCGCGAGCACGTCGAATTCGCCCTGGTGCAGGTGGTGGCGCTTGAACGCCTGGCCCACGTCACGCGCGGCGAAGGCGTGGAAGCGGAACACGCGGCTGAGGACGCTCATCGGCGAGATATCCAGGTTGGGACATTCCTGCTCCCACTGCGACAGCACCAGGTCGACCAGATCATTCATGATGTTTTTATATGAAGTATCTTTATATAAAGATAAATTCTAGCAGGCCGTCCCGGGATCATGCAAGGCGCGCCCGCCGGCGGGCGCGGACCGCGCCGGGAAGCGCGGGCGCGCAAAAAAGAAAGGGCCCGCCCCTTGCGGGGCAGGCCCTTTCCGGCTTGACCGGATAACCGTGCGGAATTACTGCGCGGCGTCCTTCAGCTTCTTGAGCGGGCGAACCTTCACCTTGACCGAAGCCGGCTTGGCGGGGAACCAGCGCTCTTCGCCGGTGAACGGATCCTTGCCGAAGCGCTTGGCCTTGGCGGGGACCTTCTGCACGGCAACCTTGAACAGGCCGGGCAGCGTGAATTCGCCAGCGCCCTTCTTGTCCACGGAGCTCAGCACCGAGGTTTCCAGGCTGGCCAGGACGGCCTTGACCGCCTTGGCTTCAACGCCGGACTGCTCGACGATGTAGGCGATCAGCTGGGTCTTGTTCAGAGCAGCCTTGATAGCCTTGGGGGCGGCAGCGACCTTCTTGGCGGCGACGGCCTTCTTGGCTGCCGGCTTCACAGCGGGTTTGGCGGCGGTAGCCTTCTTTGCGGGCGCCTTGGCGGCGGGCTTGGTGACTTTCTTGGCAGGAGCTTTAGCTTTCGTGGCCATGGTCAAAATCCGTATGTTGAGGACATGGGGCAGCGCGCGCGCCGGGTATCGGCGTTTAACGCTACGCGCCCGATGATAGCGGAAGAGTGGCGGTTGTAGCCGGTTTCGCAAGGCCTTTCGCGCAATCTTTGTTGTTTTCCAGGCAGAAAAACCCCTTCTACAAGGGGTTCTGCAAAATGCAGTGACAATCGCTGCGATTTTTTCAGTGGCACGCGCGGCATCGGAACGCGCGCGCCAGGCCATTGCGCGGCAGCAGACGTTGCGCGCGCCGGGCCGTTTTGAACCATCCGGGCCAAGCGTGTTCCAATGCTTCGCGCCGCGCGTCGGCGGGCGCGGGCGGGTGGCGGTGTGGCCGCCTGCCGGCGCTGGCCCGCGTGCCATCCTTACCCCGCATGGAAGTGAAGCACCCTATGTTGATGAAGAAGTTGGCGGCGAGCCTGCTCGTTGCGACCGCGTGTATGTCAGGCGCCCTGGCGCAATCGATGCCCCAGCCAGACCTGTCGGCCAAGGCCTGGTTGCTGCTGGACGAGACCAGCGGCCAGGTGATCGCGTCGCACGCGGCCACCGCCCGGATCGAGCCGGCCTCGCTCACCAAGATCATGACGGCGTACGTGGTGTTCGGCGCTATCCACAACAAGGAGCTGTCGCCGGACCAGAAGGTGACCATCTCGACGCGCGCCTGGAAAGTGCCGCCCGGCAGTTCCAAGATGTTCCTGGAGCCGGGCTCCAAGGTGTCGGTGGACCAGTTGCTGCGCGGCCTGATGATCCAGTCCGGCAATGACGCGGCGATCGCGCTCGCCGAAGCGCTGTCGGGCAGCGTCGAGGCGTTCGTGGCGCGCATGAATGACACCGCCGTGCAACTCGGCCTGCATGGCACGCACTTCGCCAGTCCCCACGGGCTGCCGGATCCGGGCACGTATTCCACGGTCAGCGACCTGTCGATCCTTGCCACGCGCTTCATCCGCGATTACCCCGAGCTGTACAAGGCCTACGATTCGGCCAAGACCTTCACCTATAACAACATCACGCAACCCAACCGCAACCGGCTGCTGTGGCTCGATCCCAGCGTCGACGGCCTGAAGACGGGCCATACCGACGCGGCCGGTTACTGCATCGTGGCGACCGCGCACCGGCCCAACGGCCGCGACCAGCGCCGCCTGATCACGGTGGTGGTCGGCACGGCCTCGGACAAACTGCGCACCCAGGAGAGCCGCGAGTTGCTGGAATGGGGCTTCCAGGGGTTCAATACCATCAAGTTATATGCGAAGGGCCAGGCGGTGGCCACGCCCGAGGTCTGGAAGGGCCAGACCGACACGCTCAAGGCCGGTTTCGCGCGCGACGCCTACGTCACGGTGCCGGCCGGCGCCAAGGTCGAGCCGGTCTGGACCCCGCAGGATCCGCTGGTGGCGCCGATCGCGGCCCAGGCCACGGTCGGCTCGCTGCGCGTGATGGTCGACGGCAAGCCCGCCATGCAGTTTCCGGTGGTGGCGCTGGAGCCGGTGGCCGAGGCCGGATTCGCCGGCCGCGCCTGGGATTCCATCCGCTTGTGGTGGCGCGGGCATTCCTGATCCGACGGGAGGGGACATGGCGGTGAGTTTTCCGGGTGGGCCGGCCGCGGCGCCGACCACCGATGATCCTCTTGGGCTGCTGTCCGCCTGTCATGGACGCATTGCGCGGCAATGCGCAACCTTGCGGCGCCTGGCCGCGCATCTGCCTGCGCATGGCAGCGATGACGCGGCCCGGGTCGCGGCGGCGGGCGTCGCGCGTTATTTCCAGACGGCCGCGATCCACCACCACGAAGACGAGGAAGAGGACCTGTTCCCGGCTCTGATCGAGTCCATGGCGGGTTCCGACGCCGTCTGCCTGCGCGCGCTGGTCGATGGATTGATTGCCGATCATGCCCGGCTGGCAGCGCTGTGGGCGCCGTTGCGGCAAATCCTGGGCGAGATCGCGGCGGGCCGCCCGGCGGCGCTGCCGCCGGCGCAGGTTGAGGCGTTCGCGGCGGCCTATGCGGCGCATATCCAGCGCGAAGAGGATGAACTGCTGCCGCTGGCCGCGCGCCTGATCGGCGATGACGCCCTGGCCGCGATCAGCCGGGCGATGAAGGCGCGGCGCGGCGGCGAGGCTGGCTGAACCTCGTCGCGCGCCTGGAGGCCGCCCGGCGCTTTCTTTTAGTGTTAAATGGTCGCAGCCGGGGCAATCCGCGCCGGATCTCGGATCGCCACGCCATGCACCGCAACGCACGCTTTCGCCGGAAACTGCAGGATCCCGCCCTGATGCACGCCATGTCGGCGCACAATCCGCTGGCCGCCCGGCTGGCGATGGAGGCCGGGTTCGACGCGATCTGGGGCAGTGGCTTTGAATTGTCGGCCAGCTACGCCGTGCCGGACGCGAATATCCTGTCGGCCGGGGTGCACCTGGACATGATGCGCGCCATGGCCGCCACGGTCGACGTGCCGGTCATCGCCGATATCGACACCGGGTTCGGCAACGCCATCAACGTTTCCTACGTCGTGCCGCAATACGAGGCCGCGGGCGTGTCGGCGGTCGTGATGGAAGACAAGACCTTTCCCAAGGACACCAGCCTGCGGACCGATGGCCGCCAGGAACTGGTGCGCGTGGAGGAATTCCAGGGCAAGATCGAAGCGGCCTGTGCCGCCCGTCGCGATCCCGATTTCTGCGTCATCGCGCGGACCGAAGCGCTGATCGCGGGACTTGGACAGGCCGAGGCCCTGGCGCGCGCCGCGGCCTATGAGGCGGCCGGCGCCGACGCCATCCTGATCCATTCCAGGCAGGCCACCCCCGACGAGGTGCTGGCCTTCGTCGCGGCCTGGTCCGGCGGCGTGCCGCTGGTGCTGGTGCCCACCGCGTACCCGCAACTGCGCGAGCGCGACATCCAGGCGCTGGGCAAGGTGGGGCTGGTGATCTACGGCAACCACGCGATCCGAGCAGCCGTGGGCGCGATGCGCAAGGTCTTCGCCCGCATCCGCGAGGACGGCGGCATCCATGCCGTCGATGCCGGCCTGCCGACCGTGCGCGATATCATCGGTCTCCAGGGCGACGCGGACATGCGCGAGCTGGAACGCAGGTTCCTGCGCTGAGCGCGCGGGAATGCAGAAGAGAGAGACGGGGCAGGGGAGCGATGGCGGCGGGATGGAAAGCGCGGTTGGCGCGGGTGTTGGGCGATTGGGTGCCGGAAGTCGGGCCCGCGACCCTGCGCGCGGACCTGACGGCCGGGCTGCTCGGCGCGCTGCTGGTGCTGCCGCAGGGCGTGGCCTTCGCCACGCTGGCCGGGCTGCCGGCGCAATATGGCCTGTATTCGGCCATCGTGCCCTGTATCGTGGCGGCGCTGTTCGGTTCCAGCCGCCATGTCATGTCCGGCCCCACCAATGCCAATTCGCTGGCGCTGTTCGCGGTGCTGACGCCGCTGGCGGTGGCGGGCAGTCCGGGCTACATCGAACTGGCCCTGGCGGTGACGGTGCTGGTCGGCCTGATGCAATGGCTGGTGGGCGCCCTGAGGCTGGGTTCGCTGGCGCACTTCATTTCACCATCGGCGCTGTTCGGCTTCACTAGCGGCGCGGCCCTGCTGATCGCGGTGCATGCGCTCAAGGATGCGCTGGGCCTGCCTGCGCCGGATTCGCATGGCGCCGGCGCGTTGCTGGCCAGCCTGGCCGGCCATTGGGACCAGTCGCTGGCGGGCGCGCTGCTGGTGACTGCCGTGACGATCGCCGCGGCCCTGTTGCTCAGGCGGCTGGACAGGCGCAGGCCCTACATGCTGGCCGGATTGGTGGCGGGGGCGCTGGCCGCGGCGGTGTTCAATGCGCTGGCGGCGCGCCTTGGCGCCGCGCCGGTGCCGCTCCTGGGAGATCTGGCGCAGCCGTGGCCGCCCTTCCACGTGCCCAGCATCGACTGGCGCGCCTTGCCCGATCTGCTCAGCCTGGCGTTCGCATTGACCATCGTGGCGCTGGCGCAATCGATTTCCATCGCCAAGGCGGTGGCGACGCGTTCGGGACAGCGCATCGACGCCAATCGTGAATTCGTCGGGCAGGGGCTCTCCAACGTCGTGGGCGGTTTCTTTTCCTGTTATCTGTCCTGCGGCTCGCTCAACCGTTCCATCCCCAACTACGAGGCGGGCGCAAAGACGCCGCTGGCGGCGGTGTTCTCGGCGCTGCTGCTGATGGCGCTGGTGGCGCTGAGCGGCCCCCTGCTGGCGCGGATTCCGCAAGCGGCCATCGCGGGCCTGTTGCTGCTGGTGGCCTGGACCCTGCTGGACGTGCCCCGCTGGCGCCAGTTGATCCGCACCCAGCCGGGCGAAAGCGCGATCGCCGCGGCCACGCTGGCGGCCACCGTCACCATCCGCATGGAGGTGGCGATCCTGCTGGGCACCGTGCTGTCGCTGATGGCGTACCTGCATCGCACCTCGCGGCCGGCGATGCGCACCATGGGGTTCGATTCGCGCGGCCTGGACCGCCGCTTCGTGGTGCTGGCGCAGCAGCCCGAGGCTTTGCCGGAATGCCCCCAGCTCAAGCTGCTGCGCATGGAAGGGTCGGTGTATTTCGGCGCAGCCGCGCACGTGGCGCAGCGCCTGCAGGAACTGCGCGCGGGTGCGGATGCGCCGCGCCATTTGCTGGTGATGGCCAAGAGCATGAACTTCATCGACCTGGCCGGCGCCCAGGTCTGGGAGGACGAACTGGTAGCGCGCCGCGCCATGGGAGGCGACCTTTATTTCCACCGGCCGCGTCCCGAGGTGCTGGCGATGTGGCGCCGCACCGGCTTCCTGGAGCGGCTGGGCGCGGACCACGTGTTTCCTGACAAGGCGACCGCGCTGCACGCCATCTACGCCAGGCTGGACCGGGGCATCTGCGCGGGCTGCCAGGCCAGGGTGTTCTGGGAATGCCAGCCGGATAGCCCGCAGGCCGGCCACTGATCCGGTCTCAGGGGGGCGGCGCGTCGGTGCCGAGATAGGCGGCCTGGACGCGTGCGTCGGCCGCGATCCGGTCTGGCGGGCCCTCGGCCAGCAGGCGGCCGCGCACCAGCACGGCGATGCGGTCGGCATGTTTGAAGACCACGTCCAGGCTGTGCTCGGTGAACAGTACGGCCATGCGCTGCGTGTCGGCCAGTTCACGCGTCAGGCGCATGAGCGCGTGGCGTTCGTTGGTGGCCATGCCGGCGGTGGGTTCGTCCATCAGCAGCAGCTTCGGCCGGTGCGCCAACGCCATGGCCAGCTCGACCCGCTTGACGTCGCCGTAGGCCAGGGCGCCGCAGTGCGCGCCGGCCTGGGCGGCCATCCGCACCTGGTCCAGCAGCGCCATGGCCTCGTCGGCGCGGTGCAATGCGGCGCGGCGCCAGGGACGGAACAACAGGCGGTCGCGCGACAGCAGGGCCGTCTGCACGTTTTCAAGCACCGTCATCGAGCGGAAGGTGGCGGCGGTCTGGAAGGTGCGCCCAACGCCCAGGCGGCAGATCTTGCCCGCCGTCAGGCCCACCAGCTCGCGGCCGTCCAGCCGCACCGATCCGGTATCGGGTCGCAACTGGCCGCCCAGCACGTTGAAGCAGGTGGACTTGCCGGCGCCGTTCGGGCCGATCAACGCCAGCATCTGGCCGGCCTCGAGCTGGAACGAGACATCCGCCAGCGCGTCGATGCCGCCGAATGATTTGCGCAGTCCCTCGACCGTCAGCAAGGCGTTGGCGGTCATGCGCGCCTCCGCGTCCAGCGCGCGGCGGCGCCCGCCAGGCCCGACGGGAACGCCATCACCAGCGCCAGGATGGCGAGCCCCAGCACCGCGTGCCAGTAGTCCGTGCTGCGTGCCGCGACATCCTGCAGCCAGGTGTAGGCGGCCGCGCCGACCAGCGGGCCGGCCAGCGTCTGCAGACCGCCCAGCAGCACCATCACCAGCCCATCCACCGACCGGCTCACGCCGAGCACGTCGGGAGCGATGCTGCCCTTGGAGAACGCGTACAGCGCCCCGGCCATGCCCGCGGCCAGCGACGCCGCCACGAAGCCGGCCCACTGGATGCGGCGGATGTCCATGCCCTGCGCTTCGGCCCGCAAGGCCGAATCGCGCGCGCCGCGCAGTGCGTAGCCCAGCGGCGAGAACGCCAGGCGCCGCAGCCAGGCGATGCCGAGCGCGCAAAGCGCCAGCGTCAGGTAGTAGAACCAGGGACCCTGCGTCAGCCAGCGCGACGGCCACAGGCCGGTCAGGCCGTTGCTGCCGCCGGTCATCGCATCCCATTGATAGGCCAGCGCCCACAGGATCTGCGCCACGGCCAGGGTCAGCATCGCCAGGTACACGCCGGACAGGCGCACGCAGAACCAGCCGAACAGCGCCGCGCCAAGCCCGGCGGCCAGCGGGCCCAGCAGCAACGCGGCTTCCATCGGCAGGGCCGCCAGTTTCAGCAGCAGCGCCGCGCCGTAGGCGCCCAGGCCGAACCAGGCGGCGTGGCCGAATGTGGTCATGCCGGCCAGGCCGGTCAGGAAATGCAGGCTCGCGGCGAACAGGGCGGCGATCAGCACTTCGGTCAGCAGGATGCCCAGATACGGCCACTGCGCCGTCGCCAGGGGCGCCAGGACCAGCAATGCCAGCAACGCGCCGTAGGCCAGCCGCAGACGGCGGCCGGCGGGGGCGATGGGCGCCTCGGCCGCCAGCGCATGCGAGGAGGGCGCCGGCGGCTGGCCCAGCAGGCCCCAGGGACGCGCCACCAGCACGACGGCCATCACGGCGAATTCGGCCAGCAGGGTGAGCTTGGACAGGTTGAACAGCCAGGGGCCGATCTGCACTTGCCCCAGGAAGACGAAGACGGCCTTGACGCAGCAGATCAGCACCGCCGCCAGGAAGGCGCCGGGAATCGAGCCCAGGCCGCCGACGACAACGACTACGAAGGCGCTGGCGATGATCTCCAGATCGAGCCCGAGCGTGGCGGGCACGCGCGGCGCGGCCAGCGCGCCGCCGAGCCCGGCCAGGAACGCGCCCAGCGTGAAGGCCGAGGTGAACAGCCAGGCCTGGTTGACGCCGAGCGCGGCCAGCATGTCGCGGTTCTCGGCGGCGGCGCGCAGCAGCCGGCCCCAGCGGGTGCGCATCAGCAGCAGCCACAGCAGGCCCAGCACCACCGGGCCGGCCACGATCAGCAGCAGGTCATATTGGGGAAAGCGCCTGCCCAGGATTTCGACCGCGCCGGAGAGGCCGGGCGCGCGGGCCGCGAACAGGTCTTCCGGGCCCCAGATCGCCAGAGCGGCGTCGCCGATGATCAGCACCAGCGCGAAGGTCGCCAGCAACTGGAACAGTTCCGGCGCGCGGTATAGCCGCTTGAGCACCAGCAGTTCAGCCGCGGCGCCGATCAGGCCGGTGGCCAGCGCCGCCAGCAGCAGCCCGGCCCAGTAGCCCGGGCCGTCACCGAAATACCGGGTGAAGCTCCAGGCGAGGTATATCCCCAGCATGTAGAAGGAGCCGTGCGCGAAATTGACGACCCGCGTGACGCCGAAGATCAGCGACAGGCCGGCGGCCACCAGGAACAGCGCGCTGGCATCCGCCAGGCCATTGAGCAACTGCGACAGCAGCCCGGACAGGCTCATCAGTGCGGGCGCATCTTGCGAACTTGTTCGTCCGGCGGTTGCAGGCGCGCGCCGTCGATGTAGGCGAAGTCCTTCATGATGCCCTTGCCGTCCTCGACCGCGGTGACGCCGATGTAGACGCCCATGGTCGACTGGTGGTCGATCTTGCGGTACTGGATCGGGCCGTAGGGCGTGTCCACTTTCAGCCCGGCGAAGGCGTCGACGAGTTTTTCGGTGTCGACCTCGCCGGCCGCCTTCAGGCCCTGGGCGATCGACATGAGCGACGCGTAGCCGACCACCGAGCCGACCTTGGGCGTCTCGTTGTAGCGCTTGCGGTAGGCCTCGACGAAGGTTTTGTTGGCCGGGGTGTCGATGGCGTACCAGGGGTAGCCGGTGACGATCCAGCCAGACGGCGTGTCGGCGCCCAGCGGCTCCAGGTACTCCGGTTCGCCGGACAGCACCGAGACCACGGCGCGGTTCTCGAACAGGCCGCGGGTGTTGCCCTCGCGCACGAAGCGCGTCAGGTCGGCGGCGAACAGCACGTTGAAGATGGCGTCCGGCTTGGCGTCGGCCAGGGCCTGGACCACCGCGCCGGCGTCGACCTTGCCCAGCGGCACGGCCTGCTCGGCGACGAATTCGACGTCGGACTGGAACGACTTCATCATGGCCTTGAAGGTGGCCACGGCCGATTGGCCGTACTCGTAATTGGGGTAGACGATGGCCCAGCGCTTCTTGCGCAGCGCCAGCGCCTTGGGCGCCAGCGCGGCCACGTGCATCCAGGTCGAAGGCCGCAGGCGCCAGGTATAGCGGTTGCCTTCCTGCCAGGTGATCTTGTCTGTCAGCGGCTCGGCGGCCAGGAAGAACACCTGCTGCTGCTTGGCGAAATCGGTCAGCGCCAGGCCGGTGTTGGACAGGAAGCCGCCGAACAGCAGGTCCACCTTTTCGCGGGCCAGCAGTTCCTGGGCGGCGCGGACTGAATCGCCTGGGTTGCCGTTGTCGTCGCGCGAAATCACCTCGAGCTTGCGGCCCAGCACGCCGCCGGACGCGTTGACTTCTTCCAGCGCCAGTTGCCAGCCCTTCTTGTACGGGCCCAGGAAGGCGGGAATCGCCTTGTAGCTGTTGATCTCGCCGATGCGGATCGGCGGTTCCTTGTCTTTGGTGTCTTTGGCGGACGCGACGGGGGTCAGCGCCAGGGCCAGGAGCGCGGGGGCGAGCGCGCGGCGCAGCAGGGTCAGGCAGGGACGGAGCATGGCGGATATCGCAGGCGGGAAAGGGCCCGGGCAGGCCGGGCCGTGTCGGACACGGGTTCGGTTCGGCCCAATTGAAGCATGCTCGCCTGCCTGGCGCCAGGAAAAATGGCCCGCCGCGGGCCTGCAGGCGGACCCCAATGGTTTGCGTCCGGTGCGTCTGGCCGGCGCGCCAATGAAAAAGGCCCCGTCATGCAGGGCCCATCAATGAAAAAGCCCCGCGAGAGCAGGGCCTTTTCGACTTTCCGGAGACCGGCTGAATTACTTCAGCTTGGTTTCCTTGTAGTCAACGTGCTTGCGAGCGACCGGATCAAACTTCTTGATCAGCATCTTCTCGGGCATGTTGCGCTTGTTCTTGGTGGTCGTGTAGAAATGACCCGTGCCGGCAGTCGACTCGAGCTTGATCTTTTCGCGGATACCTTTGGCCATGTCGTGCTCCTAGTATGTCAGATTGGCGGGGGGCCGATTAGGCCAGTTCGCCGCGGGCACGCAGGTCGGCCAGCACGGCGTCGATGCCGTTCTTGTCGATCGTGCGGATGGCCTTGGCCGAGACGCGCAGACGCACCCAGCGGTTTTCGCTTTCAACCCAGAACCGGCGCGATTGCAGGTTGGGCAGGAAGCGACGCTTGGTCTTGTTGTTCGCGTGCGAAACGTTGTTGCCCACCATCGGGCCTTTGCCGGTCACTTGGCATACGCGTGCCATGGATGCACCTCATTTATTCTTGCGCATCGCCGGGGGGAGACAGGGTTTCAGCCGCCGGGCTAAGAAATATCAGAGGCTGGGATCGTCGTGGTCTTGCCACGAGGTCTTGCCATCTTGCCGGCCACCCAGTCTTAGTGGATGAGGGGGGAATCTTTGGAATCCCGCCCAGTGCTTATACCCGCTGCCTGCCATCCGCAAAAAAATGCGCTTGGGGGTCAGAGTGTTGAACTACAAAGCATAGTAGTCCAGCACGGGAAACTTCATGTGAAGACGTAGATTCTAATACGAAAAATCCAGGAAAATCAAGTGTCGAGGCGGCGACACATGGAAAAGCGTGGCGCGCTAGCCGCGACGGGCGCCGCGGGCGGCGCCCGTCGGGCTCGATTTCGGCAGGCATATTCCGCTGCGCGGCGCGGGCCGGCTTCCGTCCCCGTGCCGGCGGCGTTATGTCCCTGCGCTCAGGCCGGGTGCGATTGCGCCACGCGTCCCGACAGCCAGGACAGGCAGGCGCAGGTCGCCAGCGTGGTCGTCAGGGGCAGGGCGCTGTCGGTCTGCCAGGCGCTGACGGCGAAACCGGCCAGCGCGCCGCACGACAGTTGAAGCGTCCCCAATAGCGCCGACGCCGCGCCCAGGCGCTTGCCCTGATCCGACAGCGCCAGCGCCGCCGAGTTGGGATTGACGAAGCCCTGGCTGCCCATGTAGCAGATCAGGCAGGCCATCAACAGCGGCAGCGTCATCCAGCCCCCCAGCGTCAGCGCCACCGCCGCCAGGCTGGCGCAGGCCAGCGCGGTCAGGGCGCGGCGCTGCAGTTGGCGCGGGGTATAGGTGCGCAGCAGGCGGGCGCTGATCTGCGAGCAGACGATGAGCGACAGCGCGTTGGTGCCGAACAGCAGGCCGTAATACTTGGGGTCAACGCCGTATAGTTCGATGAACACCCGCGGCGAGCCGATGATGTAGGCGAACATGCCGGCCTGGCCGAAGCCGCCGGCCAGGCTGTGCGCCATGAACCCGCGGTGCGCGAACAGCGCGCGATAGTTCTGCAAGATGGTGTGCCAGCGCAGCGGCACCACCCGTTCGGGCGCCAGCGATTCCTTCATGATGAGCACGACGGCCGTCATCAGCATGGCGCCGCCGGTCAGCATCACCCAGAACAGGCTGCGCCAGCTGGCGATGCCCAGCAATTGCCCGCCGGCCAGCGGGGCGAGGATCGGCGCGAGACCCATGATCAGCATCAGCAGCGACATGGCGCGCGCCGCTTCGTGGGTTTCGTAATGGTCGCGGATGACGGCGCGCGGGATCACGATGCCGGCCGCGCCGCCCATCGCCTGCACCACGCGCCAGCCGGTCAGCGCCTCGACGGAGCCGGCCAGGGCGCAACCCAGCGACGCGATCATGAATAGCGCCAGGCCCACCAGCAGCGGCGGCTTGCGGCCGAAGCGGTCGGCCATCGGACCATAGAACACCTGCGCCAGCGCCAGGCCGATCAGGTAGGCGGCCAGCGTGCGCTCGACATCGCCGCGCGGCACGCCGAGGTTGGCGGCGATCGTCGGGAACGCCGGCAGGTACATGTCGATGGCGAAAGGACCGATCGCCGTCAGCGCGCCCATGAGGATGAGCCAGCCCGGCAGCGCGCCGCGGGAAGAATGGGTAGGGGGCATGTGGATCGCGACGGGATCGCGCAATTGACAGGGTGCGTCGCGCGGCATTGCGCGTTTTGCACCAAGCCAATGACTGTATCACGCGTCGCCTTACACGCAAATTGCAAGTGATTTCCGATACAGTCTGTCCGTGTCCGTACGTATTCCAGAGGAGATGCTGTGAGTCCTTTGCTGTCTGTTGTGGAACGCAAGCTCCAGGCTTTGCCCGTCACTGTCCAGTTGGTGCTGCCCGATGGCACCGTGGTCGGGCCGCCGGATCCCCGCGTGCGGTTCGTGACGCATGACAAGACCGCGCTGGCTCACCTGGCCGAGGGCGCCGTGGGCGTGCTGGGGCAGGACTACGTCGAGGGCCGCATCGATATCGAAGGTTCGATGCGCGACGTGATGGCCGCGGCCGCGGCGCTGTTGCCGGGTTCGCCGGTGGACGCGGCGCGCGGCGGCTGGCTGACCGAGCTGGTGCGCAAGGTGATGTCGGTGTGGCGCCACTCGATGGAGCGCGATGCCCGCCAGATCGAATTCCATTACGACCTGTCCGACGATTTCTACGCCTTGTGGCTCGATCCGCGCCGGGTCTATTCCTGCGCCTACTACCGCGAGCCGGGCATGAACCTGGCCCAGGCCCAGGAAGCCAAGCTCGACCACATCTGCCGCAAGCTGCGGCTGCGGCCGGGCGAGCGATTCCTCGATGTGGGCGCGGGCTGGGGTGGGCTGCTGCTGTGGGCCGCCGAGCACTACGGCGTGGACGCCACCGGCATCACGTTGTCGCGCAACCAGCACGCGCACGTCACCCGGCTGATCCAGGAAAAGGGCCTGGGCGACCGCGTGCGGGTGGAGCTGCTGGACTATCGCAAGCTCGACGAGGCCACGCCCTATGACAAGATCGCCTCGGTCGGCATGTTCGAGCACGTCGGCCGGGCCCAGTTGGAAGGCTACTTCGCCAAGCTGCGCCGGCTGCTCAAGCCGGGCGGGCTGATCATGAACCATGGCATCACCGCGGCCGGCGTCTACAACGCCGAACTGGGCAGCGGCATGGGCGAATTCATCGAGAAGTACATCTTCCCTGGCGGCGAGCTGACCCACATCAGCGTTGTCATGGAGGCCATGACCAACGGCGGCCTGGAAGAAGTGGACGTGGAGAATCTGCGGCCGCACTATGCCCGAACCCTGTGGGCGTGGAGCGACGCGCTCGAGGCCAACCTGGCCGAGGCCGCCCGGATCCTGGGCGGCGAGCAGGGCGAGCGTTCGCTGCGCGCCTATCGTCTCTACCTGGCGGGTTGCGCCATGGGCTTCGAGCACGGCTGGATCGCGTTGCACCAGATCGTGGGCCAATACCCGGCCACGGGGCGTCCGGACGAGCTCGACAATCCGCCCGACCTGGCCTACCCGTGGCGGCGCGACTACATGTACCGGGACGCCGATCCAAGACCCTGAAACCGGGTTTTGGAAGCGTCAAATGTATTTATAAGAACAAAATATTAACTAAATGTATCTATGTTTTCGAGGGGCGATTCCCCAGGGAAAAACGGGGAATCGCCTCTTGGGAATAAGGGTTTTTCCGAACGCTTTTCGGCGTGAATGTATCTGATTCGTTCAGGTGCGGGCTTGGGCTATGCATTAATTTCGGTTAAGATGCTGGCTTCTTCTTTCAGTTTGTTCACTATCTGTGGGTTCTCGAAAACTCCGTTTTTCGAGGCTCCTGTCTTGCAAGACCCCGCACCCTGCGGATCCTCTTGTTGCTAGTGTCGGTTTGTATTGGCGGTTCTGCCCGTCTTCCGCACAACCCCCTTAGCTCCATGGCACGGCCGGACCAGCGCCGCCGTGTCCCTGAACCTATGGAGGCAAAAGCCAATGCGTTTCACCCCCGTCAAGACCCTGGCCGCCGCGGCCATCTTGTTCGCCTTCGCCGGTTCGGCCCAAGCCGCCGATGCGCCGCAATGCGAACTCAAGCGTCCGATCAACTTCGGCGCCATGAACTGGGAATCCAATCTGGTCCTGGTCGATGTCGAACGTTTCATCATGGAAAAGGGCTACGGTTGCAAGACCGAAACCCTGCCTACCGAGACCCTGCCGGCCCTGGCCGCGCTCGAGCGCGGTGACCTGGACATCAACACCGAGATCTGGCTGAACAGCGTCGCCGACCCCTGGGAACGCGCCGAAAAGACCGGCCGCGTCAAACGGATCGGCGATCTCTACATGGGCGGCGAGGCCTGGTACATCCCGCGCTACACCGCCGAGCGCCTGCCCGAGCTGAAGTCCGCGGCCGACCTGCCGAAGTTCAAGGACAAGTTCAAGGACCCCGAGGAACCCGGCAAGGGCCGTTTCTACGGCTGCCCGGCGGGCTGGGGTTGCGAAGTCACCAGCACCAACCTGTTCCACGCCCTCAAGCTGGACGACACCTACACGCTGTACTCGCCGGGCACCGGCGCGGCGCAGAAGGCGGCCCTGATGTCGGCCTACAAGCGCAAGCAGAACGTGGTCTTCTACTACTGGTCGCCCACGCCGCTGGTGGGCGCCATGGACCTGGTCAAGCTGGAAATGCCGCCCTACGACGCCGACAAGCACAAGTGCCTGACGTCGCCCAAGTGCGCCAAGCCCGAGGCCAGCGCCTATCCCGACAATCCCGTCTTCACCGCGGTGAACACCAAGTTCTCGCAGGAAGCGCCGGTGCTGACCGAGTTCCTGTCGAAGGTCTCGGTGCCGCTGCCCGTGATGAACGAGACCCTGGCCCACATGGAGGAAACCGGCGACGAGTCCGGCGCCGTGGCCAAGTGGTTCCTGAAGAACAAGCCCGACGTCTGGACCAAGTGGGTCCCCGCCGACGTCGCCGGGCGCGTGCAAAGCGCGCTGTAACCCGCGCCGCCTTTCCGGCGGCGGGCCGCTCCGGCTTGCCGGGACGGCCCGCCGGGTTGGACTTTTTCCCCTTGGGATGACCCCAAGGGGAAAAAGCCCTCCGGCAGGCGGACTGCCCGCCATGCGGGCAATGCGCGGGAGGTATTGCTCCCGCGCCGGACTGTAAGCGTGTTTCGCCCTTGCCGACGGCCGCTCCCCGCGAGGGGCGCCGCCGCCGGCCTCCGTGCCGGATGCCGTGCTGGCGCACGGCGCGGCGCGTGGCGAACGCGCTGAAATGGAGTCAAAAACATGTTTCCTGAAATTATTCCCGCGCGTCAGGTGCGCGGGGCCATCGACGGATTCGTCGATCATCTGGTCACCAATTACGCCGATACCCTGGAGACGCTGTCCCAGCCCGTGCTGCACGCCCTGGTGTGGCTGGAGCAGGTGCTGCGCAGCTCGCCCTGGTGGGCCGTGGTCGGCGTCACCATCGTCATCGCCTGGCTGGTCAGCCGTCGCATCGGCCTGAGCCTGGCCATGGGCGCGCTGCTGTGCGTGATCGGCGTGCTCGGCCTGTGGGACGCCGGCATGCAGACGCTGGCGCTGATGATCATGGCGGCGGGGCTGTCGGTGATCATCGGCATTCCGCTGGGCGTGCTGATGGCGCGCGTCAACTGGCTGCGCTCGATCATGCTGCCGGTGCTGGACGTGATGCAGACCATGCCCAGCTTCGTGTACCTGATTCCGGTCGTGATGCTGTTCGGCCTGGGCAAGATCCCGGCCATCATCGCCACCGTGATCTACGCCGTGCCGCCGCTGATCCGCCTGACCGACCTGGGCATCCGCCTGGTCGACCGCGAGGTGCTGGAAGCGTCGCGCGCCTTCGGCGCCAATCCGCGCCAGCAGTTGTTCGGCGTTCAGTTGCCGCTGGCCTTGCCCAACATCATGGCCGGCATCAACCAGACCACGATGATGGCGCTGTCGATGGTGGTGATCGCCTCCATGATCGGCGCGCGCGGCCTGGGGTATGAAGTGCTGCTCGGGATCAACCGCCTGGAAGTGGGCCGCGGCCTGCTGGCGGGCCTGGGCATCGTGGTGCTGGCCGTGCTGTTCGACCGGATCACGCAATCGTATGGACAGCGCATGCGCATGGGAGGCCAGCGATGAGCAAGATCGAAGTCAAGAACATCTACAAGATTTTCGGGCCGCATCCGAAGAAATGGCTGGAAGCCGCCCAGGGCGGCATGAGCAAGGAAGCGCTGCTGGCCGAAAGCGGCCACACGCTGGGCCTGCGCGACATCAGCCTGTCGATCGAAGAGGGCAGCATCTACGTCATCATGGGCCTGTCGGGTTCCGGCAAGTCGACGCTGATCCGCCACTTCAACCGCCTGATCGAGCCCAGCGCGGGCCACATCCTGGTCGACGGCGTCGACGTGGTCAGCCTGAACAAGCGCGACCTGGAGACCTTCCGCCAGAAGAAGATGAGCATGGTGTTCCAGCGCTTCGGCCTGTTCCCGCACCGCACCGTGCTGGACAACGCCGCCTACGGTCTGGCCGTGCAGGGCGTGGGCCGCGCCGAGCGCGAGCAGCGCGCCCGCGAATGGCTGGAGCAGGTCGGCCTGTCGGGCTTCGAACAGCAGTATCCGCACCAGTTGTCGGGCGGCATGCAGCAGCGCGTCGGCCTGGCGCGCGCGCTCGCCACCGACGCGGAGATCCTGCTGATGGACGAGGCCTTCTCGGCGCTCGATCCGCTGATCCGTCGCGAAATGCAGGACCAGTTGCTGCAACTGCAATCCAAGCTCAACAAGACCATTGTCTTCATCACCCATGACCTGGACGAGGCGTTGCGTCTGGGCAACCGCATCGCCATCCTGAAGGACGGCGAGCTGGTGCAGGAAGGCACGCCGGAAGACATCCTGTTGAACCCGGCCAACGATTACGTGCAGTCGTTCCTGCAGGACGTGAACCGCACCAAGGTGCTGAACGCGACCCATGCGGTGAACCCGGCGCGCCTGACGCTGACCATGCGGTCGCGTCCGGCCCACGCGGTGGACCGCATGCGCGCGCTCAACTACGAATACGCGCCGGTGCTGGACGGCAAGCGGCTGGCCGGCGTGCTGACGCTGGTCGCGGCCGAGCAGGCCGTGCGCGAGGGCGGGCGCGACGTGTCGCGCTTCGTCGAGGATCTGGCCTCGGTGCCGGCCACGGCGGGCCTGGGCGAGGTGCTGGCGCAACTGGTGCACAGCGACCAGCCGGTGGCGGTGACGGGTGAGAACGACGAGTTCATCGGCATGCTGTCGCGCAAGAAGGTGGTCGAACTGGTTACGCCGGTGCTGGCCGAGACGGCGCCGACGGACCCCTCCGCCGAGACGCCTGCGGAGGACGGCCAGGCGGCGCAGGCCGAATTGCAGGGCCAGCCGCAACCGGCGCCGCGAGGCGAGGCGGCCTGAGGCCCGATCGCCGTCAGGCAAGGCGGGCGGCGGGTGCCGCCCGTCATGACGCGCCGATTCCGGCGCGGCCAGGCTTGCGCCTCGGGCCAGTCCGGATATGATGGCTGGCCGGCGCCGACTGCCGGCGTGCCACTATTCGGAATATCGGAATCCGTCATGCCAATCTTGAATGTCCAGATCATGCAGGGCCATTCGGCCGCCCAGAAGACCACGTTGCTGAAGGCGGCCTCGCAGGCGGTCGTGGAAAGCATTGCCGCGCCGCTGTCCAGCGTGCGCATCGTGCTGCAGGAAATCCCGGCCGAACACGTCATCGTGGCGGGCGAAATCGGCAAGGCCATGGCGCGCGTCGACGCGGCGCTGATCGAGGGCCGTGACGAAGCCAAGAAGTCGGCGCTGATCGCGGCGCTGAACCAGGCCGTCTGCGACAGCATCGGCATTTCGGGCGAAGACGTGCGGGTGCTGATCCGCGACGTGCCCAAGACCGACATGGGCGTGGCCAACGGCCTGAGCGCCAAGGCCGCGGGCCGCTGAGCGGGGCCCCGGCATGGCGACCGGCAAGGACAGGGGATCCGTCACCGTCGATGACGTGGCGGCCCAAGCGGGCGTGTCGATCAAGACCGTCTCGCGGGTGCTGAACAACGAGCCGAACACCAGCGAGAAGACGCGCGCCAAGGTCATGGCCGCGATCGAGTTGCTGAAGTACCAGCCCAATCCCTCGGCCCGCCGGCTGGCCAGCAAGCGCTCGGATCTGATCATGCTGGTCTACGACAACCCCAGCGACAACTACCTGATCAACATCCAGCACGGCGCGCTCGACGCCTGCAAGCGCTATTTCTACAGCCTGCTGCTGCATCCCTGCGACTATCGCGCGCCCGACCTGGCGGCGCAGATCGTGCAGGCGGCGCGGCAGCACGCCTGCGCCGGGCTGGTGCTGACGCCGCCGTTGTCCGACGTGCGCGCGCTGATCGAGGCGTTGGACCATGGCGACGTGCCCTACGTGCGGCTGGCGCCGGGTTCGCCCAGCGCCCGGGGGCTGGAAGTCAGCACCGACGATCGCGCCGCGGCGCGCGACATGACCCGTTACCTGCTCGGCCTGGGCCATCGCCGGATCGGCTTCGTGGCCGGGCATCCCGACCACGGCGCGGTGGGCGAGCGCCTGCATGGCTACCGCGATGCGCTGGCGGAGCTGGGTGTGGCCTACGATCCGGCGCTGGTGGAGCAGGGCCTGCATTCGTTCGATTCGGGGATACAGTGCGGCCAGCGTCTGCTGGACCGCGCGCAGCGCCCGACCGCGATCTTCGCGGCCAATGACGACATGGCGGCCGGTGTGCTTTACACGGCGCACGCGCGCGGCCTCAAGGTGCCGCAAGAGTTGTCGGTCGCGGGCTACGACGATACGCCGCTGTCACGCCAGACCTGGCCCAAGCTGACCACGCTGCGCCAGCCCATCCGCGAGATGGCCTACGCGGCGGTCGAGCAGTTGGCCTCGCGCGAACCGCAGGCGCGGGTGCGCACGCTCGGCTATGAGCTGGTGGTGCGCGATTCGACCCGCTCGCCCGGCTGAGCCCGGCGCGTGGGCGCTCAGCGCAGGCGCTTCTGCACGTCATCCTGCGGCGCGTAACCAATGCTGTCGCGGGCCTCGGCCACGTCCCAGGCGCTGCCCTGGTTGGCCGACACGCCGTTGACGGTGACGCTGCCGTCCGGCCAGTTCGACGCATCCGCGGTCAGCGCGGCAAGCAACAGCCGTTCGAAATCCCCATTGGACAACCACATATCGTGGAACCACGCCAGCGCGCGGCGGGCCGGCTCGTCCCGCGCGGGGGGCGCCGGCGCGCGCCGATGCGCCACGCCGGAATAGGTCATGTCGCGCGGATCGTTGTCGTCCGGCAGAATCCAGCCGATGCGCGCGATCACGGTGGACAGCTTGCCGTGCGTGACGGCGGAAAAGGCGCGGCACAGCCGCTCGCCCATCACCTTCGAGGTGCCGTAGGCCAGCGAATGCACCTCGCGCTCGCCGTCGAACCAGCGGGTGCCGGGCGCGGGCTCCGTGCGCGCGGTGAGCTTGCCCGGCCCGATCGTGGCGGCCAGCGGCAGGTCCTTGTAGCCGCCCATGGCGTGATTCGATGACGAGAATAGCAGCCGGCGCACGCCCTGCGTGGCGGCGGCCGTCAGGACGTTCAGCGTCATGTCGTAAGAGCCCAGCGCCTCTTCCCAACTGGCGTCGGGCGTCGAGTGGCGTGCCGCCAGGTGCAATACCGCGTCGGCGCCGGCGAAGTGGCGGGTCCAGCCGGGATCGGGCCGTTGCAGGTCGGCGGCCACCAGGGTCAGGCGGTCGCGCAGCTCCGGGCTGAAGACGCTGGCGTCCGCCTGCAGGTCGATGCCGGTCAGGTGCTCGCACCAGGGCTGGCGCGCCAGGATGGCCAGGGCCTTGCGGCCGAGCTGGCCGGTGGCGCCGGTGACGATGATGCGGGCGGGGGGCAGGGTAGAGGCCACGGTGGATGTTTCCGGTTCAAGGCAGAGGGCACAGGCAGGCGGGAGAGCGCAGCGGGTAGGGGGCGCCGTGCGACTGCGCCAGGCCGGTGGCCGGATCGATGCGCACGGCGCGAAGGAGGTGATCGTCCTGGGCGGCCAGCAGCAGGAATTCGCCATCGGGCGTGAAGGCGATGTCGCGCGGCGTGCGGCCACCGACGGCGATGAAACCGAGCGGTTCGAGCCACGGCGCCGCGCGGCGCAGCCGGAAGACCGCGATGCTGTCGTGGCCCCGGTTGGCGGCATACAGCAGGTCGCCGCGCGGATGCAGGCGCAGCGCCGACGTGGTGTTGGCGCCGTGCCAATCGGGCGGCAGCGTGCTGGCGCGGGCCAGCGCGTTGCCGGCGCCGTCCAGCGCGTACAGCGCCAGGGTGTTGGACAGTTCTTCCACCACCACCGCCAGCGTGTCGCCGGCCGCCAGCACGAGATGGCGCGGTCCGGCGCCGGGCGGCGTGCGCCATTGGCGTATCGGCATGGCCTCCAGGCCGTCGGGCAGGACGCGGTGGCAGGCAATCGTGTCGGTGCCCAGATCGCAGAGGTAGACCCGCGTGCCGTCGGCCCCGGGGGCCGCGTAATGCACGTGCGGACCTTCCTGGCGGTCGGCGCGCGGCCCGGAGCCGCTTCGCGTGATGACCTGGGGCGCGGCGCTTGGCAGGCCGTCGGCGTCGAGGGCGTAGCACAGCAGTTCGCCGGAGCCGTAGTTCGACACGTACAGTTGCCGCGCCGCCCGGTTGATGCTGACGTGGCAGGGCGCGGCGCCGGGTATGGCGACGCGCCCGATGGGGCGCAGGGCCGCGGCGCCGTCCTCGATCGCGAAAACCTCCAGCGCCGCGTCCCGCTCCTGTTCGCTGACGCTGTAGAGGCGGCCGGCCGTCGCGCATAAATAGGAGGGGTTGACCGGGCCGGACAGCACCTGGCGTTGCCGGAACGATGCCGTCGCGCCATCGAACGCGAGCAGGTGGATGCCCTGGCCGCGGCCCTGCACGTGGGGCAGGATTTCGGTATAGGTGCCGACGGCGAGCACGCAGGCGCCGGGTACGCGGGAAAGGATGTCGTTATGCACGTTCGGACCTCGTCGCCACGTCGATCCACACCGCCAGCACCAGCACGGCGCCCTTGACGATCATCTGCCAGGAGGTGTCGACGTTCATCTGCTGCATGCCGTTGTCCAGGCTGGCCATGACCAGCGCGCCGATCAGCGCGCCGTACACCGTGCCGGAGCCGCCGCGCATCGAGGTGCCGCCGATGAAGCAGGCGGCGATCGCGTCGAGTTCGCCGCCCACGCCGGCCGACGGCGAGCCGGCCGCCGAACGCGCGGTGGTGACAATGCCGGCGAACGCGCACATCAACCCCATCAGCATGAACACCATCAGCTTGACGCGCTGGACGTTGACGCCGGACAGGCGGCTGGCCTCGACGTTGCCGCCAACCGCGTAGACGTGGCGGCCGAACACGGTCTGCGTGGCGATCCACGAGAACGCGCCCAGCAGGGCCAGCAGGATCAGCACCGGCAGCGGCACGCCGTGGGCCTGGTTCAGCACCAGGACGAAGCCGACGGCGGTGGCGGTGATGGCGCCGATGCGCAGTGCGTCGATCCAGCGCGGCGCCACGGCCAGGCCCAGGCGGCGATGGCGCCGCCGGCGCGCCAGCGTCAGGCCGCAGGTCAGCGCGACGATCAACGCGGCGAACAGCCAGGACAGGGCGGGCGGCACGAACGCCTGGGCGATGGCGCCCAGGTCGTCGGGCACGGGCGCGATGGTGACGCTGTCGGTGCTCAACTGCAGCAGGCCGCGGTAGGCCAGCATGCCGCCCAGGCCGACGATGAACGACGGCACCCGCAGCCGGGTCGTGAGATAGCCATTGACCAGGCCGAGCGCGGCGCCGGCCGCCAGTACCACGGCGACCGACAACCAGGTGTTCCAGCCCAGGTTGACCGTCAGGATGGCGACCAGGCCGCCGAGCAGCCCGAGCAGCGAGCCGACCGACAGGTCGATCTCTCCGGCGATGATGACCAGCACCATGCCGCAGGCCAGCATGCCGGTCACCGACATCTGCAGCAGCAGGTTGGAGATGCTGTTGGGCCGCAGGAAGCTGCCATGGGTCTGATGCCAGAAGAACAGCCAGATCAGGGCGAGCGCCAGCAGCATGGCCAGCAGCTTGTGGCGCGCGAACAGTTGCCGCAGCGGCGGATGTCCGCCGCGCCGGCGCGGTTCTGAAGAGGAGGAGGCGAGTATCTGGGTCATGGCGTTCAGGCGGCGTGCCGCAGCGGGTCGGTGTTGAGGGCGGCGGCGAGCACGCGTTCCGGCGTCAGGCCCTGGATGGGAAAGTCTGCCGCGATGCGGCCGGCATTCATGACCAGCACGCGATCGCTCATGCCGAGGATCTCCGGCAGTTCCGACGACACCATGATGATGGCCACGCCGCGGTCGGCGAGATCGAAGATCATCTTGTAGATGTCGTACTTGGCGCCGATGTCGACGCCGCGCGTCGGTTCGTCCAGGATCAGGACTTTGGGTTGCCTGAGCGCCATCTTCGCCAGCACCACTTTCTGCTGGTTGCCGCCTGACAGGCTGGCGACCGGCAGGCCGGGGCTGGCCGTCTTGATGCGCAGGCGCGCGATTTCGCGCTCGACCGTGGCCAGTTCCGAATCGCCATCCACCCGCGTGGCGCGGGCATGGTCGGCCAGGCTGGCCAGCGTGATGTTCTCGGCCACGCTCATCAGCGGCACGATGCCGTGGCGCTTGCGGTCCTCGGGCACCAGGCACAGGCCGTGCGCGATGGCGTCGGCCGGGGATGTGATGCGCACCGGCTGGCCGGCCACCTGCACCCGCGCCTGGTAGCGGCCGGCGTAGGCGCCGTAGATGGCCAAGACCAGTTCGGTGCGGCCCGCGCCCACCAGGCCGGCGATGCCGAGGATCTCGCCGGCGCGCACCTGCAGCGCGACGTCGTCGACCCGCTTGCGCCGCGGATTGGTGACGTCCCAGCAGGTCACGCCGCGCGCTTGCAGCACCACCGCGCCCGGTTGGCGTTCGGTGCGCGGAAAGCGCGATTCGAGCGCGCGTCCCACCATCAGGCCGATGATGCTGTCTTCGTCGAGCGCGTCCGCCGGCTGGGTGGCGATGTGCTGGCCGTCGCGGATCACGGTGATGGTGTCACAGAGGCGCTTGACCTCGTCGAGCTTGTGCGAGATGTAGATGCAGGCCACGCCGGCGCGCTTGAGGTCTTCGATGATGGCCAGCAGCACCTCGATCTCCCTGGCGCTGAGCGAGGAGGTCGGCTCGTCGAAGATCAGCAGGCGCGCTTCCTTGGCCAGCGCCTTGGCGATCTCGAACAACTGCTGGTGGCCGTTGCCGTAGTTCATGACGGGCGCGGCCACGTTGACATCGGTGAGCTTGAGCCGGGCCAGCAGCTCGGCGGCGCGGCGGTGCATGGACGGGTAGTCCATGCGCCCGCCCGGCAGGCGCATTTCGTTGCCCAGGAAGATGTTCTCGGTGACGCTCAGTTGCTGCACCAGCATCAGTTCCTGGTGCAGGATGACAATGCCGGCTTCCTCGCTGTCCCGGATCGAGCGTGCGCGCAGCTCGCGCCCTTGCCACAGGATCTGGCCCTGGTAGCTGCCGTGGGGGTAGACCCCCGACAGCACCTTCATCAGGGTCGATTTGCCGGCGCCGTTTTCGCCGCACAGTCCGAGGCATTCGCTGGGCCGCACGCTCAGGCTGACGCCCGAGAGCGCGCGCACGCCGGCGAATTCCTTGACGATGCCGCGCATTTCGAACAGCGGTTGCTGTTGGTCCATGGTGCGCCTCCCGGCTACTTGCCCGCGATCTGGTCTGCCGTATAGAACCCGTCCTTGACCAGGATATCCAGATTGTCGCGCGTGACCAGCGTGGGCTTGATGAGGAGGGCGTTGACCTCGCCCTTACCGTTGTCGAGCTTGGCGTTGAAAGCGGGCGTCTTGCCCTGCACCAGGTTGACCGCCATCTGCGCGGCCGCCTCGGCGATGGCCTTGATCGGCTTGTAGACCGTCATGGTCTGCGTGCCCGCCGCCACCCGGCGCACGCCGGCCAGGTCGGCGTCCTGGCCGGATACCGCGACCTTGCCCGCCAGCTTCTGGCTCGTCAGCGCCTGGATCGCACCGCCGGCGGTGCCGTCGTTGGAGGCGACGATGGCCTGGATGTCGTTGTCGTTGGCGTTCAGGGCGTTCTCGATGATGGTCTGGGCCTTGGACGGATCCCATTCGGGCGTCCATTGCTCGCCGACGATGGTGATGTCGCCCTTGGCGACCAGCGGCTTGAGCACGTTCATCTGGCCCTCGCGGAACATGCGCGAGTTGTTGTCGGTCGAGGCGCCGCCCAGCAGGTAGTAGCGGCCCTTGGGCACGGCCTCGACCATGCCCTGGGCCTGCATTTCGCCCACCTTGATGTTGTCGAACGACACGTAGCCGTCCAGCGGCGCGCCAAGGATCAGGCGGTCGTAGGCGATCACCTTGATGCCGTTGCGGTGCGCCTTGGCGATGGCGCTGCCCAGCACCTTGGAATTGAACGGCACGATGACCAGCGCGTCCACGCCCTCGGCGATCAGGTTCTCGACCTGGGCGATCTGGCGCGATTCGCTGGCGTTGGCCGATTGCACGTTGACCTTGGCGCCCAGCGCGGTGGCGGCCTCGACGAAATAGTTGCGGTCGCGGGTCCAGCGTTCGACCCGCAAGTCGTCGATGGAAAAGCCGATCACCGGCGCGTCCTTGCTGGCGTGGACGGCGGGGCTGGCGAGCAGCGCCGCGGGCAGGGCCAGCGCGCAGGCCAGGCGGCGAAAGAATGGGGTCATGTCGGTCTCCTAGTGGCGCGTCGCGCTCAGAATGTGATGCCGGTCTTCAAGCCTGCGATGAAGGCGTCGTGGTTGGCGCTGGTGCCGCCAGGATGCCTGATGTACTGCAGATTGGGGCGCAGGTAAACGGACGGGATCGGCGACCAACTGTAGTAGGCCTCGGCCACGTACTCGTAGCCGTCGCCCACCTTGGTGCTGGTGCCCAGGCGCTGGTCCTGCTGGCGCGCGTAGTCGGCATAGCGGCCGTTGTTGTGGGTCGCGCCGATCGCCACGCCGATGACGTCGCGCGCCAGGCCGAACGGTCCTTTGTACTGCAGCCCGAGCGCGATCTGGTGATCCTGCGCGGCGGTGGCGCGGTCGGCCTGCGACACGTTCAGGAACACCGAGGCGCCGCGGCCGCCGGCGGCGCCGCTGACCTGCTGCTCGAAGTTGATGTAGAAGCCGTACTGGCCGTTGCGTTCGCGCGGCGCCAGCCCGGTCTGGCCGCGCGGCGCGTGGTTGATGTCCTGGTACAGATCCTTGCCGTCGGAGGTGTTGTACCAGGCGCCGAACTTGTACGAACCGGGCAGGCCGTTCCAGGCCGGCAGCCAGCCGACTTCGAGCGGGATCAGGGCGCCGGTGGTGCCGTCGGGATTGTCCAGCGACAGGCCGTGGCGGCGCGCATAGCCGTCGTCCACGTAGTTCGGATTGACCTGGTAGACGCCTGCCTGCACGTAGGTCTGCTCGGACGTGTTGACCTTCAGGCGCGTGGCCCACTGGCTGGTCGGCCAGTTGACCCAGTAGCTGCCCACCAGGTTGCCGGGCTGCGAGCCGCAGAAGGTCAGGTTCTGGAAGTCGCAGGAAAAGCTGGCGAAGTCCTCGCCCACGGTGAGGCGGCCGATCTTCCACTGCACCCGGTTGTCCAGGAAGGCCTGGTTCAACCAGAACTGCGTCATGTGCCAGGTCTGGCCCCGGCCGTAGACCTCCTGGATCAGCATGTTATTGCCCATGCCCGCGTCGGCGCCCAGGTTGCGGCCGTTGCGGTCGGTGATGGTCATCTGGAACGTGCCGCCATGCCAGCCGAGCAGCTTGTCCAGATCCATCGTGGCGCCGATGACCCACTGGTCGGTGTAGCGCGTCAGTTTGTCCTGGCCGCCGCTGAAGTTGTGCGCGGCCTCGCCGGTGTAGCCCAGATTCAGCGTCACGCCGCTTTCGGCCAGGCGGGTGCGCGGGCCGCCCCAGTCGCCCAGCAGGTAGGGGCTGGTCTGCAGGTCGTAGGCCCGGGCCGCGCCGGCGGCCGACAGCAGGCCGGCCATCAGCAGCCAGGGCAGCCAGCGGTTGGATCGCGCGGGGTGGGACGGGAAACGCAGGGGCCGCAGGTGCACGCCGGTCCCTGCCGCTGCCGCGAGGCAGGGAGGTATTGCCATGACTTTGTCTCCTGATGCCGCCCGTGCCGAGGGCCGTCGCGGCTTGTTTTTCGTTGACCGGCAGATACCGGCGAAGCTAGTGTCTGCAAAAATGACAGCGCTGTCAATTGTGGTCGCGATTAGGGATTGCCCGGGGAGCGCGGGGTTTTTTACGGCGCCGGCAAGGCGACTTTCGCCTGGCGAGAAGGGCGCGCCGAGGGGCGGCGGGAGGCGCCGGGCGCGCGAGTATGATGGACAGATAACCAGGAGGAAACATCATGAATGAAGTCATCGTCGCGTCCGCCGTCCGTACCGCCATCGGCGACTTTGGCGGCGCGCTGAAAGACGTGCCGCCCTGCGATCTGGGCGCCACGGTCATCAAGGCGGCGTTGGAGCGCGCGGGCGTCAAGGGCGACGAGGTCGGCCACGTCGCCGTGGGCCACGTCATCAATACGGAACCGCGCGACATGTACCTGTCGCGCGTGGCCGCGATGAACGCGGGCATTGCCAAGGAGACGCCGGCCTTCAACGTCAACCGCCTGTGCGGCTCGGGACTGCAGGCCATCGTCTCGGCGGCGCAGACCATCCTGCTGGGCGACGCCGAGATCGCCATCGGCGCGGGCGCCGAGAGCATGAGCCGCGCGCCCTACATCGCGCCGGCGCAGCGCTGGGGCGCGCGCATGGGCGACAGCGTGATGCAGGACATGATGACCGGCGCGTTGTCGGATCCGTTCGGCCGCATGCACATGGGCGTGACCGCCGAGAACGTCGCGGCCCGGTTCGGCGTCAGCCGCCAGGACCAGGACGCGCTGGCCGCCGAATCGCACCGTCGCGCCGCCAACGCCATCGAGGCCGGCTATTTCCGCGACCAGATCGTGCCGATCGTGCAGAAGACCCGCAAGGGCGAAGTGGTGTTCGACACCGACGAGCACGTGCGCCGCGATGTCACGGCCGACAGCCTGGCCGCGCTCAAGCCGGTATTCCAGAAGGAAAACGGCACCGTCACCGCCGGCAATGCCTCGGGGCTGAACGACGGCGCCGGCGCGCTGGTGCTGATGAACGCCTCGGTGGCGGCCAAGCGCGGCGTCAAGCCGCTGGCGCGCCTGGTGGCATACGCCCATGCGGGCGTTGATCCGACCATCATGGGCATCGGTCCCGTGCCGGCCACGCAGGCCGCGCTCAAGCGCGCCGGCCTGACGGTGGATCAACTCGACGTGATCGAGGCCAACGAGGCCTTCGCCGCGCAGGCGTGCGCCGTGACCCGCGAACTGAAGCTGGACCCGGCCAAGGTCAACCCCAACGGCAGCGGCATCGGCCTGGGCCACCCGATCGGCGCCACCGGCGCCATCATCACGGTCAAGGCGCTGCATGAACTGCAGCGCGTGCAGGGCCGCTACGCGCTGGTGACCATGTGCATCGGCGGCGGCCAGGGCATCGCGGCGATCTTCGAGCGCATCTGAGCGACGCGTCATCGAGGCGCCGTCATCGACGCGCCGTCGACGGCGCATCGATGCCCCGCGGGCGGGCCGCAAGGGTCCGCCCGCGGCGGCCCTACAATCGCGCCATGTACAAATCCAAATTCCCCTCCGAACTCGACCAGCCGACCCTGTCGGAAGTGGACGGCGTGCGCTATCTGCACTTCAACACCGAATGGGTCCAGGGCGCCATGCGCATCAAGAACCCGGCGGAACTGGTACTGGAATACACCAGCCAGATGATGGCCTGGCTGCTGTTCCTGGAGCCGCCCAAGGACGAGGCCATCGGCATGTTCGGCCTGGGCGCCGGTTCGCTGGCGCGGTTCTGCGCCAAGCAGACGCGCGCGCCGCTGCTGGCGGTGGAATGGAACCCGCGCGTCACCGCCGCCTGCCACATGTTCTTCCGCCTGCCGGGCGAGAACCGGCTGCTCGTCGAGCACGCCGACGCCGCCGAATGGGCCGCCGATCCGCTCAACGCGGGGCGCTGCCCGGTGCTGATGGTCGACCTGTACGACGCCTCGGCGCAGGGGCCGGTGCGCGACAGCGTCAAGTTCTACCGCGACTGCCGCCGCGTGCTGGGCGAGGTCGGGGTGGTGGCGGTGAACCTGTTCGGCCGCCATGAGAGCTTCGGCAAGAATATCGACAATCTGTCCAAGGCCTTTGACGACCGCATCGTGCTGCTGCCCGAGATCGACGCCGGCAACCAGATCGTGCTGGCGTTTTCCGGTCCGCGCCTTGCCGTCACGCCGGCCGACCTGCTGGCGCGGGCCGAGGCGGTCGAATCCCGGTATGGACTGCCGGCGCGCCGCTGGGCCCGTTCGCTGACCCGCCACGCGGTCGACGGCATCCTGCATTTTTAGGCGTCCCTGTTTTCCCGCGGCCACGTGGCCGCGGCGGCATGCCCGTTCGCACGCTGCCGAGGCGCGAAGGGGACCCTGGGGCAAGTCCCTACGACATCCGACTAGTCTGATTCATTGGGACAGCGCTATGATGGGCTTATTCATAATTATGAATTACGGCGCTGTCAGGCCGTCTGCCCATGACCTCACCCATCGTCCGGCAAGCCCTGTACCTGGAAGTCGCGGACCGTCTTCGCGCCATGATCCATGCGCGCGCGCTGCGCAACGGCGAATGGATCGACGAGCTGCGCCTGGCGGGCGAGCTGGGCATCTCGCGCACGCCCTTGCGCGAGGCGCTGAAAGTGCTGGCCACCGAGGGCCTGGTGCGGCTGGAGCCGCGCCGCGGCTGCTTCGTCAATGAACTGTCGGCGCAGGACCTGGAAGACATCTTTCCGTTGATGGCCATGCTGGAAGGCCGCTGCGCCCACGAGGCCGCCCGCAAGGCGTCGGATGCGCAACTCGAGGCGCTGGCGCCCTTGCACGAGGCGCTGGCCGGCCATGCCGCCGCCGGCCGCATCGATGCGTATTACCAGACCAATTACCTGATCCACGAAGCGGTGCAGGCGCTCGCCGGTAACCAGTGGCTGGTCGACATGGTGGGCAACCTGCGCAAGGTGCTGAGCCTGTCGCGCCACCGCAGCCTGGCCTGGCCCGGCCGCATCGAGGAATCCTGCGCCGAGCACCTGGCCATCTTCGAAGCGCTGAAGGCGCGCGATCCCGAACGCGCCGAGGCGCTGGCGCGCCATCACCTGATGCGCCAGCTCGAAGTGCTGCGCGCCCTGGCGGCCGATGACCAGGCGCCATCGCTTTCCGATCTTCCCGTTGCAGAGGAGCCCGTCCATGAACGCACCCGTCCATCTCGAGTCCGCGCGCGGCGCACGCACGCCTGACACCGACGTCGAGTCGGGCGATGCCGCCGCACAGGTCGGCGACAGCCTGATCACGCGCCTGGGCCGCCTGTGGGAACGCGGCCGGCTGCCGAGCGAATCCGAAGTGCGGCGGCTGTTCGAGGCCCGCCTGACCGACGTGGCCGCCAACAAGCTGGCGCGGCGCTGGCGCGAGCTCTATGCGGCGGCCGACGGCAAGGACCGTCGGCTGATGCTGGCCGCGCTGACGCAGGTGCGCGGCACCTTCGCCGGCGATGGCGGCGAGGGCGTGCGCTTCTTCAAGCGCCTGAACGCGCAGCCCGCGGGCCTGCGCTTCCTGGTGGAACTGCGCGCCGACATGCTGCGCTGGCGCAAGCAGGTGGCCGGCGTCCAGGCGCTCGACAAAGACCTGGAGGGCCTGCTGTCAGCCTGGTTCGACGTCGGCCTGCTGGAGCTGCGGCCGCTGACCTGGGACTCGCCGGCCTCGCTGCTGGAGAAGCTGATCATCTACGAGGCGGTGCACGAGATCCAGTCGTGGGACGACCTGCGCCACCGGGTGGCGCCGGATCGCCGCTGCTACGCCTATTTCCATCCGCAGATGCCGGACGTGCCGCTGATCTTCGTCGAGGTGGCGTTCGCCGGCAGCATGGCCGACAACGTGCAGGCGGTGCTGGACAGCGCCGCGCCGCGGCAGGATTTGGGCAAGGCGCGCTGGGCGATCTTCTATTCGATCTCGAACACGCAGGCGGGGCTCAAGGGCATCAGCTTCGGCAATTTCCTGCTCAAGCGCGTGGTTGAGCAATTGCTGGAAGAACTGCCGCAGCTCAAGTCGTTCGCGACCCTGTCGCCGATTCCGGGGTTCGCCGATTGGCTTGGCAAGCTCGACGCCGACGCGGTCGAGGCCATCGTGCGCGAGGACAAGTCGCGCGCCAAGACGCGTCAGCGCGCCGGCGTGCCGGACGGCCAGCGCTGGGCAGCGCGGCTGGCGCGCGCCGCGCAGGGCAAGGCGACGCCCGACGTGGTCAAGCGCGCCGCCTTCCGCCTGGCCGCGCACTATCTGCAGGCCATGAAGAACGGTCTGCCGCTGGACGCGGTGGCGCGCTTCCACCTGGGCAACGGCGCGCGTATCGAGCGCCTGAACTGGGCGGCGGACACCTCGGCCAAGGGACTCAAGCAGTCCTGCGGCCTGATGGTCAATTATCTGTACGACCTGGATGAACTGGACGGCAACCTGGCGCGCCTGCATGAAGGCAAGCCGCAAGTGAGCCGCAGCGTGTTACGCGCGGCCTGAGCGGCGGCGCGTCGCCACATAAAAACCGATAACCAGCGAGGGGACATGACGGACAACACGGCAGGCCGTGTGCTGCTGCAACGCGACGGGCAACTGGCCTGGGTGACACTGTCGCACCCGGGGCGCCTGAACGCCATCACCGTGTGCATGTGGCGCGAACTGCGCGACGTGTTCACGCGCATCGCCGCCGACGACGCGCTGCGCTGCGTGATCGTGCGCGGCGAGGGCGGAAATTTCGCCGCGGGCGCGGACATCCGCGAGTTTCCGGCCGAGCGCGCCGACGCCGCGGGCGTGCAGCGCTACCACCGCGAGATACTGGCGCCCGCATTGATGGCCATGGCGCAATGCCCGCAGCCGGTGGTGGCGCAGATCGAAGGCGTGTGTGTCGGCGGCGGGCTGGAGATCGCCTGCCAGTGCGACCTGCGCATCGCTGGCGAATCGGCGCGCTTTGGCGTGCCGATCAACCGGCTGGGCTTTCCCATGGCGCCCGACGAGATGCGCGGCCTGCTGGCATTGGCCGGCCGCGCCGCGACGCTGGCCATCCTGCTCGAAGGCCGCGTGTTCGGCGCCGCCGAGGCGCGCGACCTGGGATTGCTGACGCGCATCGTGGCCGATGCCGAGGTGGCCGCGCAGGCCCGGCGCAGCGCCGAACGCATCTGCCAGGGCGCGCCGCTGGCCGCCCGCATCAACAAGCGCCTGTCGGCGCGCCTGGCGCAGGGCGGCGCCTTGACCGAAGCCGAATACCAGGATTATTTCTCCTACGCCGACAGCCGGGACCACAAGGAGGGCGTGCGCGCTTTCCTGGCCGGCGTAGACCCCCACTTCTCCGGAGACTGAAAACGGTGAGCAACGCCAATCTATACGCTGTGCTGGAGGGCGGATTCCCCGCCGATCGCAAACAGGTCGCGCTCGAAACCCCCGAGCTGGCCTACACCTGGGACGACATCGACCGCGCCACGGCCTGCCTGGCCAACCTGCTGGCCTCGCTCAAGCTGCCCGAGGGCGCGCGGGTCGCGGTGCAGGTCGAGAAATCGCCCGAAGCCCTGTTGCTGTACCTGGCCACGCTGCGCGCCGGCCTGGTGTACCTGCCGCTGAACACCGCGTATCGCGAAGCCGAAATCGAGTATTTCCTGGGCAACGCCGAGCCGGCCGTGGTGGTCTGCGCCGGCAAGAACCGCGACTGGGTCCAGCGCGCCGCCGACAAGGCCGGCTGCGCGCATGTCTACACGCTCGACGAAGACCGCACCGGCACGCTGCTTGAGGCCGCTGGCGGCCTGTCGCAGACCTTCAGGACCGTCAAGCGCAAGCCGGACGACCTGGCCGCGATTCTCTACACGTCCGGCACCACCGGCCGCAGCAAGGGCGCGATGCTGTCGCATGGCAACCTGGCGTCCAACGCGCAGGTGCTGCACAAGTACTGGGGCTGGCGCTCGGACGACGTGCTGCTGCACATGCTGCCGATCTTCCACGTGCACGGTTTGTTCGTCGCCTCGCACGGCGCGCTGCTGGCCGGCGCGAAGATGATCTGGCTGCCCAAGCTGGACGCCGACCAGGCGCTGCGCTACCTGCCGCAAAGCACCGTGATGATGGGCGTGCCGACCTATTACGTGCGGCTGCTGGCCGACAAGCGCTTCAACCGCGAGGTCTGCGCCAACATGCGCCTGTTCATCTCGGGCTCGGCGCCGCTGCTGTCCGAGACCTTCAACGATTTCCGCGAGCGCAGCGGCCACGCCATCCTGGAACGCTACGGCATGAGCGAGACCGTCATGCTGACCTCCAATCCGTATGACGCGGCCGATGGCGAACGCCTGGCCGGCACTGTGGGCCGGGCGTTGCCGGGCGTGCAGGTGCGGGTGGTGGACGATGCCGGCATCGCGCTGGCGCCGGGCGAGATCGGCAACGTGCAGGTGCGCGGGCCCAACGTGTTCTCGGGCTACTGGCGCATGCCGGAAAAGACGCGCGAGGAATTCACGCAGGATGGCTGGTTCAAGACCGGCGACGTGGGCCGCTGGGGCGGCGAATCCGCTGGCCGCGACGTGCCTGCCGACTATCTGTCGATCGTCGGCCGCAGCAAGGACCTGATCATCTCCGGTGGCTTCAATGTCTATCCGAAAGAGATCGAGACGCTGATCGACGACATGCCGGGCGTGGCCGAATCGGCCGTCATCGGCGTGCCGCATGCCGATTTCGGCGAAGCGGTGGTGGCGGTGGTGGTGCCCAAGGACGGCGCCACGCTGGACGCCGCCGCGATGCAGGCCGAGCTGAAGGCGCGCATCGCCAACTTCAAGGTGCCCAAGCGCGTGCACATCGTTGACCAACTGCCGCGCAACACCATGGGCAAGGTGCAGAAGAACGTGCTGCGCGAAACCTATCAGGCGCTGTAGCGTCGTCATGCCAGGCCGGTCCACGCAGACCGGCCATTTTTTTCCAAGGAGCCCGCCCCCTTTCCAGAACGATTCCCGAACCAGGCAGCATCCCAACCCAAGAACACAAGAGACGAGACGCGGGAAACGCGCCGTCCCCACGCTGCAGCAAGAGGAGACAATATGAAATACCGCATGTTCGCCGCGACCCTGCTGGCCACGCTGGCCGCCGGTTTCGCCGGCACCGCCGGCGCCGCGTCCTGGCCGGAACGGCCCATCACGCTCATCGTGCCCTTTCCCGCCGGGGGCGGCACCGATACCTTCGCCCGGCCGCTGGCCCAGCAGTTGACGATGCAACTGGGCCAGTCGGTGGTGATCGACAACAAGGGCGGCGCCGGCGGCACCGTCGGCGCGGGCGTGGCCGCCAAGGCGCGGCCGGACGGCTACACCTTCTTCATGGGGGGCGCGCACCATGCGCTGGCGCCGTCGCTGTACAAGAGCCTGAACTACAACATCCAGAAGGACTTCGTGCCGGTGGCGCTGGTGGCGCAGCCGCCGCAGGTGGTGGTCATCAATGCCACCAAGCTGCCCGTCAAGACGCTGCAGGAATTCATCGCCTACGCCAAGCAGCATCCCGGCGACATCAACTTCGGCACGGCCGGCAAGGGCAGCACCCACCACCTGGCCGGCGAACTGTTCGCCATGCAGACCGGCATCAAGCTGGTCGACGTGCCGTACCAGGGCGCCGGGCCGATGCTGACCGCGTTGATCGGCGGGCAGGTGGACCTGGCGTTCGACGGCCTGGGCTCGTCATCGGGCCATATCCGCTCGGGCGCGATCAAGCCGCTGGCGGTGGCCGCCGACAAGCGCTCGCCGTCGCTGCCGGATGTGCCGACCGCGGCCGAGGCCGGGGTGCCGAACTACGTGGTGTCGACCTGGTACGCGATCTGGGCGCCCGCGGGCACGCCGCAGGAGGCGGTGGACCGTATGACGGCGGAAATCACCAAGGCCCTGAACACGCCGAAGATCAAGGAGACCTGGGAGAGCAACGGCACCGCCATTCCGACCCTGACCGGGCCGGCCTTCGGCAAGTTCGTCGACAGCGAGGTGTCGCGCTGGGCCAAGGTGGTGTCGGACTCGGGCGTCAAGCTGGATTGACGCCCGTGGCGTTGGCGCGGGCGCGTGTCAACGCCAGTCGCTGGCCAGGCTGAGCCTGGCCAGTTGGTCGCGCGTCAGCGTCAGGCTGGCGGCCTTGACCAGTTCGTCCAACTGCGCCAGCGACGTGGCGCTGACGATCGGCGAGGTGATGCCGGGCTGCGCGATCTGCCAGGCCAGCGCGGCCTGGGCGGGCGTACAGTTGGCGTCCTCGGCGACTTCATCCAGCGCCTTGAGGATGCGGTAGCCGCGGTCGTTCAGGTACGTGTCGACGATCTTCTTGCCGCGCGCGCTCTTGCCGACGTCGGCCGGGCCGCGGTACTTGCCGCTGAGAAAGCCGCTGGCCAGCGCGTAGTAGTTGATGGTGCCCAGATCCTGCGCCTTGACCAGCGCCTGCAGGTGCGCCTCGAACGGCTCCCGGCTGTACAGGTTGTATTCCGGCTGGATGCTCTCGTAGCGCGGCAGGTTGTGGCGTTCGCTGGCGATCAGCGCTTCGGACAGCCGCACCGCGGTGTAGTTGGAGGCGCCGATGGCGCGCACCTTGCCGGCCTCGATCAGCTTGGCGTATTCGCCCAGCGTGTCGGTCAGCGGCGTGTCGGGGTCGTCCTTGTGTGACTGGTACAGGTCGACGTGGTCGGTCTGCAGCCGCGCCAGCGACGCGTCCAGCGCGCGCCGGATGTAGGCCGGCGCCAGGCCCTTGGCGTCCGGACCCATCTCCATGCCGACCTTGGTGGCGATCAGCACGCGATCGCGCTTGCCCGAGCGCTTGAGCCACTTGCCGATCAGGGTTTCGGATTCACCGCCCTGGTTGCCGGGCACCCAGCGCGAATAGACGTCGGCGGTGTCGATGAAATTCAGGCCGGCGTCGACCAGCGCGTCCAGCAGCGAGAACGTGCCGGCCTCGTCGACGGTCCAGCCGAAGACGTTGCCGCCGAAGGTGAGGGGAGGGATCTGCAGGCCGGAGCGGCCCAATGCGCGTTTGATCATGATGTGGCCCTTTGGATGTCGCGGATGTCGTGTCGCGCGGGCGCGGCGCTTTTAGTATATTGGCGCCGCCCGCCCCGGCATGGGGCAGCCGCGCCACGCATGCACCATTTCAGGGATTCCCCCCAAGTGAATTTGGGTTGCGACACGTTAGACTATACGGCTTTACGGCTGTCCGGACCGTGGGGAAGCCCGCGGAACAGCCGTAATAATGAACAAATACCAAGGGTTCAAGGAGCTTACCTATGCTGATCGGAAAAAAACATTTTCTGACGGTTGGCGCAATGGCGCTGGCGATGGCGATCGCCGCGCCGGTGGCGGCGCAGCAGAAGTCGGTGGCGGTCACCGCCATCGTCGAGCACCCGGCGCTGGACGCCGTGCGTGACGGGGTGCAGGACGCCCTCAAGCAAGCCGGCTACGAGCCGGGCAAGAACCTGAAGTGGCAGTACCAGAGCGCCCAGGGCAACACCGGCACCGCCGCCCAGATCGCGCGCAAGTTCGTCGGCGACAAGCCCGACGCCATCGTCGCCATCGCCACCCCGTCGGCCCAGGCCGTCGTGGCCGCCACCAAGGACGTGCCGGTGGTGTATTCCGCCGTGACCGACCCGGTCGCCGCCCAACTGGTCGCCAGCATGGACGCCTCGGGCACCAACGTCACCGGCGTGTCGGACCTGCTGGCGCTGGACAAGCAGGTCGAGCTGATCAAGAAGATCGTGCCCAACGCCAAGCGCGTCGGCATGGTCTACAACCCGGGCGAGGCCAACTCGGTCGTGGTGGTCAAGAAACTGCAGGAAATCCTGCCCAAGTCGGGCATGAGCCTGGTCGAAGCCGCCGCCCCGCGTTCGGTCGACGTGGCGTCCGCCGCGCGCAGCCTGATCGGCAAGGTCGACGTCATCTACACCAACACCGACAACAACGTGGTCTCGGCCTACGAGTCGCTGGTGAAGGTCGGCAACGACGCCAAGATCCCGCTGATCGCCTCGGACACCGACAGCGTCAAGCGCGGCGGCATCGCCGCCCTGGGCATCAATTACCGTGACCTGGGCGTGCAGACCGGCAAGGTCGTGGTGCGCATCCTCAAGGGCGAGAAGCCCGGCGCGATTCCGTCCGAAACCATCTCCAAGCTGGAGCTCTACGTGAACCCGGGCGCCGCCGCCAAGCAAGGCGTGACGCTGTCCGACGCGATCATCAAGTCGGCCGCGGTGGTGGTAAAGTAAAGCGCAAGTCGTTCGGCCCCGCCCGTGCCTACCCGGCATGAGCGGGGTTTTGTTTTATCTTGTTTTCTTGTGTTTGCCCCGCGCCGGTACGCGGGGTCCACAGGGCGGCAGCATCCACAAGGTGCGCGCGGCCCGGCGCGATGGCGTTGGCCTTGAACGGCAGGTTGGTCACGGACCGCATGCCGCGTTTTGCTCCCCGGAGCGTCCCTCAAGCAGCCCGCTTGCGGCCCTGGCCGCCAAGCCCGGCAACGCCTTGGCAGGAATCGAGAGAAAATCGCACGGCAGGAAACGTTTATTGCGAAAGCTCGGGTAAAACTGACCCCGAAACGCAAGAAGTTGGACGTTCCTAATCTCTAATATGCTCGTTCCCTACCTGATTGGATTTGACCCATGTCATTGTTCTCGTTGTTAGGCGCACTGGAGATCGGCCTGATCTTCAGCCTGGTGGCCTTGGGCGTATTTATCTCCTTTCGCCTGCTGCGCTTTCCGGACCTGACCGTTGACGGCAGTTTCCCGCTGGGCGGCGCCGTCTGTGCCACGCTGATCGCCTCGGGCACCGACCCGTTCGTGGCCACCATCGCCGCCACTTTCGCCGGCGCCGCCGCGGGGCTGGTCACCGGCTGGCTCAACGTCAAGCTCAAGATCATGGATCTGCTGGCCAGCATCCTGATGATGATCGCGCTGTATTCCGTGAACCTGCGCATCATGGGCAAGCCCAACGTGCCGCTCATCACCGAACCCACCGTCTTCACCATTCTGCAGCCGGGCTGGCTGTCGGACTACGTGGCGCGGCCGCTGATCCTGGTGGTCATCGTGATCCTGGCCAAGCTGGCGCTGGACTGGTTCTTTGCCACCCAGACCGGCCTGGCGGTGCGCGCCACCGGCTCGAACGGCCGCATGGCCCGCGCGCAGGGCGTGAACACCGGCCGCATGATCCTGGGCGGCATGGCGCTGTCGAACGCGCTGGTCGCGATGGCCGGCGCGCTGTTCGCGCAGACCCAGGGCGGTTCCGACATCTCCATGGGCATCGGCACCATCGTCATCGGCCTGGCCGCCGTGATCGTCGGCGAAAGCATCCTGCCGTCGCGCAAGCTGGTGCTGGCCACGCTGGCCGTCATCATCGGCGCCATCGTCTACCGCTTCTTCATCGCGCTGGCGCTGAACAGCGATTTCATCGGCCTGAAGGCGCAGGACCTGAACCTCGTCACCGCGGTGCTGGTCACGATCGCCCTGGTCATTCCCATGCTCAAGCGCCGGCTGGTCGGCAAGAAGGGGCGCTGATATGTTGTCCGCAAAAGACCTCAAGATCACTTTCAACGCCGGCACGCCGATCGAGACGCGGGCGCTGCGCGGGCTGTCGCTGGACATCCCGTCGGGCCAGTTCGTCACCGTCATCGGTTCCAACGGCGCGGGCAAGTCGACCTTCCTGAATGCCGTGTCGGGCGACCTGCCGGTCGATTCCGGCCGCATCGAGATCGACGGCGCCGACGTCACGCGCCAGCCGGTCTGGGCCCGCGCCTCGCGCGTGGCGCGCGTGTTCCAGGATCCGATGGCCGGCACCTGCGAAGACCTGACCATCGAAGAGAACATGGCGCTGGCGCAGTTGCGCGGCGCGCGCCGCGGCTATGGCCGCGCGGTCAAGACTTCGATGAAGGAAGGTTTCCGCGAACGCCTGGCCACGCTCGGGCTGGGCCTGGAAAACCGCCTGACCGACCGCATCGGCCTGCTCTCGGGCGGCCAGCGCCAGGCCGTGAGCCTGCTGATGGCGGCGCTGCAGCCGTCGCGCATCCTGCTGCTGGACGAGCACACCGCCGCGCTCGACCCGCGCACCGCCGACTTCGTGCTGCAACTGACGGCGCGCATCGTGGCCGAAAGCAAGCTGACCACCATGATGGTCACGCACAGCATGCGCCAGGCGTTGGACGTGGGCGACCGCACGGTGATGCTGCACCAGGGCCAGGTGGTGCTGGACGTATCCGGCGACGAGCGCCGCGGCATGGACGTGCCCGACCTGCTGGCCATGTTCGAGCGCGTGCGCGGCGAGAAACTGTCGGACGACGCCTTGCTGCTGGGCTGAACGGACGCTCCGGGCGCCGCCAGGCGCAAGACCCGGCGCGGCTCCCTCGGGATCGCGCCGGGTTTTTTCATGCCGGCGCGCGGCGCCCGCGCGGATCGGCGGTCAGGCCGCCAGCGCGCGCCAGGTGCGCAGCAGCAGCGTCTCGATGTCGTGCACTGGCAGGCCGGTGGCGCGCGCCACGGCTTCGCGGTAGGGCGGCATGTTGGTGCATTCGAGCACGATGTCGGTCAGGTCCGGGGCGCGCCGCGCCAGCCGTTCGGCCGCCTCGACCACGTCGCGTTCGACCCGCGCCAGATCCATGTCCGGCGCGTTTTCCAGGATGCGCGCCTGCATCTCGCAACCGGGCGCCAGGCCTTCGACCACGGCGTTGGCGGGCACGCCGGCCGCGTCCAGCAAGGCGCGATCGAGCGAGGCCGCATCGAAGGTGACGATGCCCACCCGCGCCAGGCCATGGCATTGCAGCAGGCTGGACGACACGACTGGCACCGGCACTGCAGCCTGCAAGGCGTCCTGGTAGCGCGCCAGGAAACCGCAACTGGTGGAGATCAGCGCCGCGCCGTCGCGCGCCAGACCCACGGCGGCATCGATGAACGGCCGCAGGAAGGCCGGGTCGGCTTCCTGCACGATCTTGCGCGGCGAGGCGCCCGGCACCGTGACGAAGCGCGCCGGGATGCCGGCGCGGGCGTAGGTCTCGGGGTTGCCGACGTCGCCGGGCGGGCGCGGAAAGCGCGTGTCCAGCATCAGCAGGCCGAGAAAGGCGCCGGGGGCCGCGGGCGCGGCCGGGAGGGTTGCATCGTTCGTGGCCATGCGAGGCTCCCGTGAATGTCGATACGCCTAGAGGAATCGTCCCGGACGGAAGGCGTCGTGGCGGCCGGTGGCGTCGCCGTCGGTCATCAATTCCCCTAGTATCTGCGCGGTGCCGGGCGCCGTGCTGAAACCGATGTGCTGGTGTCCCAGCGCCAGCCACAGGCCCGGATGGCGCGGCGCCTGGCCGATCATCGGGCGGCTGTCCGGCAGCGTCGGGCGGCGGCCGAGCCAGGCCCGCGGGTCCAGCCGCTCGCCCAGGTCGATGGCCTCGCGCGCCCGGGTTTCCGCCAGGTCCAACTGGATGGGACGGGCAGGCGCGTCGCAGTCGTCCAGCTCGACGCCGGTGGTCAGCCGCAGGCCGCGCGCCATCGGCGACAGCACGTAGCCGCCGCCGGTGTCGTAGATGGGGCGGCCCAGCGCCGGGCCGCCGGCGGCGCCGTAATGCATGTGATAGCCGCGCTCGAACGCCAGCGGCAGGTCGATGCCGGTGGTCTTGAGCAGGGCCTTGGACCACGGGCCCAGCGCCACCACCAGGTCGGGCGCCGTCAGCGTTTCCGTGCCGGCATCGCCTTGCACGATCCAGCCGCGTCCGCCATCGCGGCGGATGGCGGCGGCTTGCAGTGTGCGGAAGACGCCGCCCGAGCGCTGGAACAGGTCGGCGTAGGCCGTGGTCACGGCGCCGGGATCGTCCACCGAATAGGACCCCTGGATCCACAGCGCGCGCGGGAAGATCGGCGCCAGGGCCGGCTCCAGTTGCGCCAGTTCGGCCGGGGCCAGCGCCTGGGTCGGCACCTGGTGGCGGGCGTAGGCCTGGCGCGCCAGGGCGCCGCCCTGCCACGCCTGTTCGCTGCGGAACAGGAAGATCCAGCCGCTGTCGCGCAGGCGGTGGCGCGCGCCGGCCGCGTCCAGCAGGCGCAGGTGTTCGGCGGCGGAGCGCCGGATCAGGCCGTCAAGCGCCGCCGTGGTTTCGCCGAACACCGACGGCCGGGCGCGCGCCAGGAAGCCCGCCGCCCAGCCCAGATTGCGGGCCAGGTACGCGGCGCGGTAGCGGAATTGGACGGTGTCGTTGCGCAGCAGCCGGGGCAACTGGCGCCACAGGCCGTGATGGTTGAAGGGCATGAGGGAGCTGCGGGCCAGGACGCCGGCGTTGCCGGATGAGGTTTCCCGGCCGGGATCCTGGCGGTCGACCAGGGTGACCTGCATGCCGCGCCGCTGCAGTTCCAGCGCGCAGCAGACGCCGACGATGCCGGCGCCGAGCACTATGACTTGCTTTCCCATCGTCGCTGTCGCTGCTTGAGTCGGTATGGAACCAAGGGAGGTGAGCGGCCGATTGTAGGGCAGCAGGCGGGCGCCAGCGAGAGCGGGCAATCCATGATTGTGACGCCGCACCGGGCGGCCGCCAGGCGGGTGTGCCGGCGCCGGTCAGGCGGGCGGCCGTTGCCCCAGGATGCGGCCGGCCGCCGCCACGCCCCACCACGCGGCTTCTTCGAACACCGAATAGCCGGACAGGTCGGCATGGGCGAACAGCACCGGGCCGTCCACCTCGCGCAACGCCGCCAGGCCGGCGTTGGATAGATAGCCGCAATAGGGCGAGGCCATGGCATGGCCGCGCACCGTGATCTCCAACTGCCGGGCGCGACGCCAGAACTCGTCGCCATAGGCGGCGACCAGATCGGCGGCGGCCTCGTCGCGCAGCGCCTCGGGGCGGGCGTCGGCGAGCCATTGCCGCGCGGCCTGCGGCGTCCGGTTGCTGAGGGCGTGATAGGCAGTGAACACCGTGCGCGGGGAACGCGCCACGCGCAGCAATTGGTGGGTCGAGACCACGTAGCCCAGGGCCTGGCCCTGGTAGACCACGTTGTCCCACGACAGCGGCTCGCCCGGCGCTTCGCGCGGATAGCCGTCCATGACGAAGTTCGACACCAGCCAGGGCGCGTGCGGCGACGCGTGCGTGACCGGATCGTAGCCGTAGGCGCGGATGTCGGGCAGCAGGCGCTGGGCCACGAACAGCGGCATGGCGCAGACCGCGCGTTGCGCTTGCAGCGTAAAGACGCGGGCGGCGGGCCCCGGCGCCAGGCAATCGATGCGCGGGCCGGCCGCGCTTTCCTGCAACCGCGCGGCGGTGCCGGGCAGCAGCCAGCCCTCATGGCCGAGACGGGCGCTGATGGCGTTGCGCAGCCGTTGCACCAGCGGCGCCAGGCCGCCGGGCCAGGTCAGCACGGCGCCCTCGGCGGCGTTGGCGGCATGGCCGTCGCGGCTGGCGAAGTAGTGCAGCCCGGCCCAGGCCGAGACCCGGTCGTAGGGCGCGCCGTAGTCGTCGCGGCAGCAGTAGTTCAGGTACCAGTGCAGGGCGGGGGAGGTGTAGCCTTCGCGGTCCAGCCACTGCTTGAATGTGAGCGCGTCCAGCGCCCGCCAGGCCGGGTCGCGCGAGGACAGCACGATGGGAATACAGAAGACCTTGCGGCCGTCGTTGCCGATCGCGCCGTGCAGCCGGTCCACCAGCGCCAGGAACTTGCGGTGCTGTTCGATATCGGCCTCGGGCAGCCCGTGCATCGTCAAGAGACCGTCTTCCCAGCGGCCGTCGCGCAGCAGCCGTTCCTGCGGCGAGTGCGCCAGGATGGCCTCGTCGTAATAGGGCCGCTCGCCGAAGGCGTCGCGCTCGGCGATGCCGAAATCGGCCAGCATCTCGCGCACGTGGGTGGACTGCATCGACGGCAGCGGCAGGTAGTGCGCGCCGAGCGGGTAGTCGAGCCCGTCGCGGGCGCCGGCGGCGGCATTGCCACCGTACTCGGGGCCCTGGACCACGACGAAATCGGTGAAGCCTTCGCGCGCCAGCTTCCAGGCGCACGACAGGCCGGCCACGCCGGACCCCAGGATCGCCACCTGGCAGCGCCGGGCGCCGGACGATGGCGGCAGCGCCGCGCCATCGCGCAGCGCATGGCCGGCCTGCATGCCCGGGTAGCGCACCTCGGGCGTGGTCTCGACCACGCGCGAACGGTAGTAGCCCGCCGTGCCGGCGGCGGCGGCGGTGGCGACGCCCAGCAGGAAGGTGCGGCGCCGCATCAGCGGATGACCTTGCGCCAGTCCTCGTCGAAGTACCGCACGAGCGATTGTTCGTTCAGGCGGTTCGGTGGCATGGCCAGCGCCGGCATGTCGGCGGGAAAGTGGAACAGCTCGCGCAGGGTGGCGGGGTCGAGGTAGCGGGTGGGCACGGTGACGGCGTCCGGCGGCGTATAGTCGCGGCGCTTGCCGGCCAGGATGAAGCCCCAGTCGCCGAACGACGGCACGTAGGCGTGGTACGGCCAGGTGTTCAGGCCGGCTTCCTTGAGCGTGGCGTCCACGCTCCAGAACGAGCGCGGCGCGAAGTAGGGCGAGGTCGACTGGATCACCATGTAGCCGTTCTCGGCCAGGTGCCGCGCCATCAGGTGGTAGACCGGCACCGAGTACAGCCGGCCCAGGCCGAAGTTGGACGGATCCGGAAAGTCCACCACGATGAAGTCGTAGACCTCGGCGTGGCTTTCGAGCCAGCGGCCGGCGTCGTCGTTGATGACGGTGACGCGCGGATCGGTCAGCGAGCCCTGGTTCAGCTTGGTCAGCGGCTCGGAGCGCGAGAACAGGCCGGTCATGGCCGGGTCCAGGTCCACCAGCGTGACGTGCTCAACGTGCTTGAATTTGAGGATTTCGCGCACCGCCAGACCGTCGCCGCCGCCCAGCACCAGCACGTTGCGGGCCCAGGGCAGGGCCTGCAGGCCAGGGATCACCAACGACTCGTGGTAGCGGTGTTCGTCGCGTGACGAGAATTGCAGGTTGCCGTTGATGTACAGCCGCAGGTCGTCGTGCCAGCGCGTCACGATCAGGCGCTGGTAGGGCGTGGTCTCGGCGTGCACCACGTCGTCGCCGTACAGGCCCTTCTCGGCCCAGGCCGTCATCTGGCCGGAAAACAGGAAGCCCAGCGCCAGCAGCCCCAGCACCACGCCGCCGCGTATGGCGCGTTCGGCAGGGCGCCGGATCTCGCCACGGAACAGCCAGGTGGTCCACAGCGCCACGCCGGCGTTGAGCATGCCGAACAGGAAACTGGTGCGCAGCAGGCCCAGCTTGGGCGCCAGCAGCAGCGGAAAGATCAGCGACACGGCCAGCGCGCCGAGATAATCGAAAGTCAGCACGCGGCTGACGATCTCGCGGAACTCGGCCTTGCGCTGGTTGAAGACGCGCATCACGAGCGGGATCTCCATGCCGACCATCAGTCCGATGATGAAGACGCCCGCGTACAGCGCCGCGCGAAACGGCGCCGACAGCCAGGCGAACACCAGGAACAGCACCGCGGCGGAAACCCCGCCCAACAAGGCGACGGCCAGTTCGACGTCGATGAATCGATTCAAAACGTCGTCGTCTCTTACATATTTTGACAACCACGATCCGATGCCCATCGCGAACAGATAGCAGCCGATGACGGACGAGAACTGGAGGATGGAATCGCCCAGCAAATAGCTGGCCAGCGCGCTGCTGATGAGCTCGTAGCCCAGGCCGCAGGAAGCGACGATCAATACCGACAGGATGAGGACGCGGTCGCGCATGAGGGTTCCGACTCGAAAAATGCGTTCGCAGTATATCGAAGGCGGCGTATATACTGCGCGCAATCAGGGCCTGGAGGGGCGATTATGGGAGAAGCGATGCATCCGGCGGTGACCTATCTGATCTACATTGTTTCGGCGCTGGTCATGCTGGGCATTTTCACCGCGGTCTACACCACGGTGACGCGCTACAAGGAATTCGAACTGATCCGCCAGGGCAACATTGCCGCGGTGCTCTCATACAGCGGCGCGCTGGTCGGTTTTTCGTTCACGCTCTGCTCCAGCATCGCCATCCATGCGAGCTTCGTCATGTTCCTGGTCTGGGGCGTGGCCGCCATGGTGGTGCAACTGGTCGTCTATGCCGTCGTGTCGCGCGCCATCCAGGGCCTGCACGAGGCCATCGAGGAAAACAACATCGCCATGGGCGGCCTGATCGGATCGATCTCGCTGGCCGCCGGCGTGGTCAACGCCGCCTGCCTGACCTGAGCGGCCGCGCGCGTCGACCCATCTCTGACACAGGAGAACTAGCCATGAGTCTCGGTTCATTTATCCGCAAACAGTTCATCGACATCCTGCAATGGAACGAGGACGGCGACGGCGTGCTGGCCTGGCGTCATCCGATGCAGGATTTCGAAATCCAGTACGGCGCCAGCCTGACCGTGCGCGAGTCGCAGATGGCGGTGTTCGTCAACGAAGGCAAGGTGGCCGACGTGTTCGGCCCCGGCATGTACAAGCTGACCACCCAGACGCTGCCGGTGCTGACGTACCTGAAGAACTGGGACAAGCTGTTCGAGTCGCCCTTCAAGTCGGACGTGATCTTCTTCAGCACCCGTCTGCAACTGGGCCGGCGCTGGGGCACGGCGCAGCCGGTGACGCTGCGCGACAGCGAATTCGGCATGGTGCGGCTGCGCGCCTTCGGCGTGTATTCGTACCAGATCACCGATCCGGCCAAGTTCTACCGCGAGATCAGCGGCACGCGCGACGTCTACACCGTCGATGACCTGGAAGCGCAGTTGCGCAACATGGTGGTCGCGGCCATGACCACCGCGCTGGGCGGCTCCAAGGTGCCGTTCCTGGACATCGCCGGCAACCAGGGCCTGATGTCGCAGAGCATCGGCGAGCAGCTCGGCCCGGTGTTCGAGCGCTATGGCGTCAAGCTCGACAACTTCACGGTCGAGAACGTGTCGCTGCCGGAAGAACTGCAAAAGGCGCTGGACACGCGGATCTCGATGGGCATGGCGGGCGACCTGGGCAAGTTCACCCAGTACCAGACCGCCACCTCGATCCCGCTGGCGGCGCAGAACGAAGGCGGCATCGCCGGCATCGGCGCGGGCCTGGCGGCCGGCGCGGCGCTGGGCCAGACCATGGCGGCCGGACTGGGCGCGGCCGCGGGGCAACCGGCGGCGGGCGCCCAGGCG
>NZ_CADIJW010000035.1 GCF_902859745.1 Achromobacter dolens
GGCGTCGGGCGCGGCCGCCGCGGCCTGGCTGGCGCAGGCGCAGGGTTGGGCGGCGCAGCCCACGCCGACGGCCTATCTGGCCCAGGCGCTGGGTTCGTTCGGCGCGGGCGCGGCCTCGGTTGCGCTGATGACGCTGGCGATGCGCTTCGCCGCGCGCGGCACGCAGGCCGGCACCGACATGACGGCGGTGCAGAGCGCGCGCGACCTGGGCGAGATCCTGACCTCGTCGCTGATCACGGCGCTGGCGGCGCGGTTGGGCTATGCCGCCGGTTTCGGCGGCGGGCTGCTGGCGGCCGTTGCCACCCTGGCATTCGTGGCGTTGGCGCTGCGCCGCCGAGGGTGACATGGCGTTTCGGGCGGTTGCGGCTACACTTGTGCGCCGTTTTGCTTTCAAGCCCCGAATTTCCATGATTTCCACCGCATGCGGCGTCGACTTCGGCACCTCCAACTCCACCGTCGGCTGGAGCCGCCCCGACCAGCGCGCGCTCCTGGCCCTCGAAGACGGCAAGACCACCTTGCCCTCGGCCATCTTCTTCCACGATGAAGACGCCGAGGTCAGTTACGGCCGCGCGGCCATCTCCGACTACCTGGCGGGCTACGACGGGCGCCTGATGCGCTCGATGAAAAGCCTGCTGGGCAGTTCGCTGATCGACGGCTCCACCGAGGTGCAGGGCCGCTCGATCCCGTTCCGCGTGCTGCTGACGCGCTTCATCGCCGAACTCAAGCGCCGCGCCGAGACCGCCGCCGGCCGCGACTTCACCCGCGCCGTGCTGGGCCGGCCGGTGTTCTTCGTCGACGACAACCCCGCCGCCGACCAGACCGCCCAGGACACGCTGGGCGAGATCGCGCGCAGCGTCGGCTTCACCGACATCGAATTCCAGTTCGAGCCGCTGGCGGCGGCCTTCGACTACGAGTCGCAGATCGACCGCGAGGAACTGGTGCTGGTCATCGACATCGGCGGCGGCACCTCCGACTTCTCGCTGATCCGCCTGGGGCCGGGCCGCGCCGCCAAGCCGGATCGCCGCGACGACATCCTGGCCTACGGCGGCGTGCACATCGGCGGGGTGGACTTCGACAAGCAGCTCAGCCTGGCGCACGTCATGCCGCTGCTGGGGCTGGGCAGCCAGTTGCGCAGCGGCAAGGATGTGCCGTCCACGCAATACGGCAACCTGGCCTGCTGGCACACCATCAACCAGGCCTACACCCGCAAGGCGGCCGAACACTTCGCCTACATCCGCGCCGAAGCCGGCGACCGCGACAAGATCGACCTGTTGCTGAACCTGGTCAAGCAGCGCGCCGGCCACTGGGTGGCGGTGCAGGTGGAAGAGGCCAAGATCGCGCTGTCGGAAGGCCCGGCCGCGCGCATCGACCTGTCGCGCATCGCGCCCGAGCTGGGCGTGGACGTGACGCGGCCGTCGTTTGACGCCAGCGTGGCGCGGCTGATCGAGAAGATCGAGCAGACCGTCGGCGTCCTGCTGCGCGACGCGGGCGTCGCCCCCGCCGACGTGGACACGGTGTTCTTCACCGGCGGTTCCAGCCGCGTGCCGCGCCTGCGCGATTGCGTCTCGGCGCTGGTGCCGCAGGCGCGCAGCGTCGAAGGCGACCTGTTCGGCAGCATCGGCGCCGGCCTGGCGCTGGACGCCCGCCGCAAGTTCGACTGATACACGGGCGGCGAGCCTGCCGCCCCGAGATCCTCGGCGCTTGGTCCTGCGCGGGGGGGCATGATGCCCGTCATTCCCATCACGCCCGTCAGCTCCATGACGCGGCCATGGCGGGCGCGATGGTAAGCTGCAAGCTCTTCGCGCCGGCCGCCTTGCGTGGCGGCGCTCGCACCTTCCCACGCCGCGCCATGACCGACAAGTCCGATTCCCATCTGTTCGAAGAACGCGTCTCCACCGAGGCCGCCTACGATGGCCGCTTCCTCAAGATCCGCAACGACACCGTGCGGCTGCCCAACGGCAACACCTCCACGCGCGAGTACGTCGTGCACCCGGGCGCGGTGGTGGTGATCCCGTTGCTCGACGACGGCCGCGTGCTGCTCGAGCGCCAGTACCGCTATCCGATCGGCCGCGTCATGACCGAATTCCCCGCCGGCAAGCTCGATCCGGGTGAAGACCCGCTGGCCTGCGGCAAGCGCGAACTGCTCGAGGAAACCGGCTACACCGCCAGCCAGTGGGCCCGCGCCGGCGCGCTGCACCTGGCCATCGCCTATTCCACCGAGATCATCCACATCTACTTCGCGCGCGGCTTGCGCGCCGGCCCCCGGCAACTGGACCAGGACGAATTCCTCGACGTCTTCAGCGCCCTGCCCGAAGACCTGTACGCGGCCTGCGCCAAGGGCGAAGTCACCGACGCCAAGACCCTGACCTGCACGCTGTGGCTGCAGAACGTGCTGTCCGGCGCCTGGCAACTGGACTGGCAGGACCAGCCCGCCTGAGCGGGCAGCGGCCTTCCCCGCCCTGAAGGCCGGCCCGCGCCGCCGCCCTCACTAGACGAACGATCCCGCCGACCATGCCCGCCTTTCCTGTCCTGGTGCACCCGTCCGGACTGCGTTTCGAGGCCGACGCCGATTCGACCCTGCTGGCGGCCGCGCAGGCCGCCGGCATCAAGCTGCCCAGTTCCTGCCGCAACGGCACCTGCCGCGCCTGCATGTGCCTGATGCTGGAAGGCGAGATCGCCTACCGCATCGAATGGCCGGGCCTGTCGCGCGACGAGAAGGAAGAAGGCTGGATCCTGCCCTGCGTGGCCCAGGCCCGGTCACCGCTGGAAATCCAGTCGTTGCAGGCCGCGCCTCTCGAACCGGCGCCGCCGGCGCCACCGCGGCCGCTGACGGGCGCGCGGCGCTAGGCCGCGGTCCAGCAACCTCCGCCCGCTTCCCGTTTCCCGCGGCTCGCTGCCCGCCGCCGGCTGCCAGCCGCCAGCCGCCAGCCGCCCGGCACGGCAACCCTCGGATGCGCGGTTGATACGAATCAGCATATAAACGCGATTTTTCGGCTAAATAATCGCTGCCAGGTCGCGCATACTGCCTCCATGGCGTCAGGCATTCAGCCACGCCGCTTTTTTAAGGAGCACGACATGCTGGATTGGGTGAACTACCAAAAGGAACTGATGGGCCGCATCGGCGAACTGGGCGCGCTCACGCCCGACACGCTCAAGGGCTACCAGGCGTTGTCGGCCGCCGGCGCCAGGACCGCGCACCTGGATGCCAAGACGCGCGAATTGATCGCGCTGGCGGTGGCGGTCACGACCCGCTGCGACGGCTGCATCACGGTGCATTCGGCGCAGGCGCTCAAGCACGGCGCCACCCGCGAGGAAATCGGCGAGGCGCTGGGCGTGGCGGTGGCCTTGAACGCTGGCGCCGCGATGGTGTATTCGGCCCGTGTGCTGGACGCCGTCAGCGCGCATCAGCCGGGCTGACGGCCCGTGCGACTTTGCACGGTCGCACATCGCCGGCGCGCGCGGCCGGTCGTCGCACGGGCGGCCGCGCGCGCCGGCCATTCCCCGCGTGCGGCGTCAGTCGTGCCGGTGCATGGCCGACTGATGCTTGGTGTCGCGCATGGTCGCGTACACCAGCAGCGAGATGAAGATCACGCCCGCCAGGTAGTAGTAGAACCACTGCTCGTGGCCCTGCTGCTTGAACCAGAGCGCGATGGCGGGCGCCGTGCCGCCGAAGATCGACACGGTGATGGCGTAGGGCACCGCCACGCCGGTGGCGCGGATATTGGTGGGGAACAGCTCGGCCTTCACCACGGCGTTGATCGAGGTGTAGCCGGCCGTGAAGATCCAGGCCGCGCAGATCAGCAGGAAGGCGATGAACGGCGAGCGGGTCTGCGACAGCGTCATCAGCAGCGGCACGGTAAGCAGCGCGCCGGCGATGCCGAAGAACACCAGCAGCGGCTTGCGCCCGATCCTGTCGGACAGCGCGCCATACAGCGGCTGCAGGATCAGCGCGAAGATCAGCGACGCGGCGATCACGTAGGTGGTGACGATGTCGGAGAACCCGGCGGTCTGCCGCACGAAGGTCTGCATGTAGGTGGTGAAGGTGTAGAACGCCGCCGTGCCGCCGGCCGTCAGGCCCACCACGATGGCGACCTCGCGCGGATAGCGCAGCAGGCCGCGCAGGGAACTGGTCTTGGGCTTGGTCTGGCTGGCCTGCCGGTAGGAGTCGGTTTCCGGCATGTCGCGCCGCATGACGGCGGTGATGATGGCCAGCATGGCGCCGATCACGAAGGGAATGCGCCAGCCCCATTGCACCAGTTGCTCGTGCGTCAGGAATACGTTCTGCAGCAACAGCAGCACCAGGATCGCGCAGAGCTGGCCGCCGATCAGCGTGACGTACTGGAAGCTGGAATAGAAGCCGCGATGATCGGGATCGGCGATCTCGGTGAGGTAGGTGGCGCTGGCGCCGTATTCGCCGCCCAGGCTCAGGCCCTCGATGACCCGCGCCAGTGCCAGCAGCGCCGGCGCCGCCAGGCCGATGGAGGCATAGGTGGGCGTGACCGCGATGATCAGCGACCCCACGCACATCATGCCCACCGAGACCATCAGCGACAATCGGCGCCCGTGCCGGTCGGCCAGGTGGCCGAACAGCCAGCCGCCCAGCGGCCGCACGATGAAGCCGGCGGCGAACAGCGTGGCGGCGTTCAACTGCTGCACGACGGGATCGTGCGAGGGGAAGAAGGCGGGGGCGAAGTACAGGGCGAAGGCGGTATAGGCGTAGAAGTCATACCATTCGACCAGGTTGCCCATGGAGCCGACGAAGATCGCCTTGATGCGGCGTTTGGCGTCGGGCATGTCGAGATACGCTTGGCTCATATCTGTCTTCCACGGAGACGGTTCCCGCCTATGGTGCGCCTGCTGGCGCCAAAATGCACCCCTGCGCCCGTCCGGGTTATTCGTTCAGCTTGGTGTCAATAATCGCCGGCGGGATACTCCGCGCCGCGTTGCGGTCCGGGCGCGTCTACTTGCGCGGCGGTTCGATCACCGTGCAGGCCGCCGCGCCGGCGGGCGCCTGGGCATCGTCGCCGAGCAAGGCGCGCGCGCCGCAGACCGAGCCGAACATGCCCTTGTTGTCGTGGCCGATGCCCGTTACTTCGAAGCCGGCGCGATGCAGTGTCACCGGCCGGCTGCCGCGCGCGGCGACGATGCGCTCGTACTGCAGGTAGGCGGTGCCGCGCGCCAGCCGCGTCGCCCCCTGGGCCTCGGCGCCGCAGGTCTTGTCCAGCAGGCGGTGCTCGGGGTTGTTGTCGGCGCCGCCCAGCAGGTAGGTCACGTCGCGCGCCGCGTAGCGGATGAACAGGCGCGTGTCGTCGGTTTCCTGCGCGTACGCGGGCAGCTTGTCGGTGCCGTACTTGTATTGGTTGTAGGTCGGGCAGATGCCGCGCTCGTAGGGCGCGTAGCCCTTGCCGTCCGGGCGCGGGCGTTCGCCGGTCAGATACAGGTACGACGAGGGGTTGGCGATCACGTAGCGCAGCGCGACGCCGTCGCGGCGCAACGGGCCGTCGATCTGGTTCAGCACGGCGTAGCGCTGCACCAGTTGGCCACCGCCGGAATGCCCGGCCAGCACGATGCCGGCCAGGATCGGCAGGCGCTTGCGATCGTCCAGGCTGCGCAGCAGGTCGTCAATCACCTGGAACGAGCTGACCGGCGCGGGCCGGCCGTTGGCCTGCACACTGTCCTCGCCGTCTTCCCAGCCGGCCTTGCGCCACGCGGCCATGCCGGCGAAGCCCGAGTCGATCGAACCGACAAAGCGCGGCGCCAGGATCAGCGTGTCGTTGGCCCGCGCCGGATTGGCGGCCAGCACCGTGGCGACCGTTTCGTAATAGGCGTCCGCGTTGCGCTTGACCCCATGGAACACGATCACGATCTGCTTGATATCGCGCAGGTCGCCGCGCGCCAGGTTCCGGTTAGCATAAACCGGTATCTTGTAGCGATGGCCGGGCTTGCCCAGTTCCAGCGTCTGCCAGCGCGGCACCACCACCCGCTTGGGAGCGGGCGCGGGTTCGTCGTAATCGTAGGGGTCGGGCAGCGGCGTCTGCGCGCGCGCCGCCAGGGGCAGCAGGGCCGCCAGGATCAGCGCCGCCACGCCCCGCGCCCGGCGCGAGCGCGGCACGCGCGTAGCCGGATGGGGCTGCGCGGCGCCGGGTGCGGCTGTGCGGCGCATGGCGCGGGCGGGCGTCAGCAGCCCTCGTGGCCCAGCAGTTGCTTGAGCGCGGGCTGGTCCAGGATGCGGACTTCGCGCTGGTTGATGCGGATCAGGCCGTCGCGCGCGAAGCGCGAGAACAGCCGGCTGACCGTCTCCAGGGTCAGGCCCAGGAAGTTGCCGATTTCCTCGCGGCTCATGCGCAGCACGAACTCGGTCGAGGAGTAGCCCAGCGACGCATAGCGCTGCGACAGGTTCAGCAGGAACGCGGCCAGGCGCTGTTCGGAACGCATCGATCCCAGCGACGCCAGCATCTGGTGCGAGCGCGTGATTTCGCGGCTCATCAGGCGGCGGAACTGCTGCTGCAGCGACGGCAGATGGGTGGCCACGCGGTCGACTTCGTTCAGGCGGATCACGCAGACTTCGGAGTCTTCCAGGGCCACGGCGGCCGAGACGTGCTTGCCATCGAGCATGCCGTCCATGCCGACGATCTCGCCGGGCAGGTGGAAACCGGTGATCTGGATCTGGCCGGTGGCGTCTTCGAGCTGCGTTTTCAGGCTGCCGAAGCGCACGCCGTAGACGGCGTCCAGGGGATGATCCAGCGAATACAGCGTCTTGCCCTTTTCGAGGCGCACGCGTTCTTTCACCAGTTCGTCCAGCTTTTCCACTTCGGCGGCTGCCATCCCGACCGGGACACACACGTGGCCCAACATACACGTGGAACAGTGGGCGGCATCAGGGGCAACGGGAACCCGTTTTTGCATACGATGACCTTTATAGTGCCTAGACCTGGCCGGTAGCCTGGACGGGCTTAAAAGCGTGAAGACAGGTACCCATTGTAGTCCGTTGTTACTACGGGTGTCTTACGCGGCATTTTGTAGCGCATTCCTACGGCTGCGATCGGGCCGGGCGGGCCCGCCGATAGGCGATCCAGTCGTCCCCGTCGATGTCCGCCGCGGCCCCGCGCCAGGCCGGGTCGATGGGGTAGTAGTCGCAGGCCACCGGCGCGGCGCCAGGCGCCAGCGGCCGGGCCAGCACCGGCCGGCGCACGAAGCAGCCGGGGCGGCCGGGGACGTATTCCTCGATCTCATCCATCAGGGCGAGCAGGGCCGGGTCGACCTCGTAGATATCGCCCAGCACCCGCCGGCCATCGGTCACCGGGAGCAATCCGGGCCAGTCGCCGAAATCCACCAGCATGCCGGGCACCGTGGCCGGGCCGACGTGGCGCGCCGGCGGCAGGCCGCGGCGCGCGGCGGCTTGCGCCAGGTCATTGATTTCGCCCGCGCGTAGCGTGCCGTAGACAAAAACGTTTATGCTCATGGGACAGATTGTTGCTGTACGCGGATGCGTTACCGACCAAATCCATGCGGCCGACGAGGTATTGAAATTCTCGCATCCGGCCGCATATTCAGGTCATCGAGCCCGCCGGCGCGTATCGGTCAGGCTCACCAACAAGCCACCAACGACCATTATGCGATTCGACAAACTGACCACCAAGTTCCAGCAAGCCCTGGCCGACGCTCAGAGTCTGGCCGCCCGCAACGATCACCCCTACATCGAGCCCGTCCACGTGCTGGCGGCGCTGCTGTCCGACCCGGACAGCGGGGCCGGCAGCCTGCTGGCGCGCGCCGGCGTGGCCGTCAACCGGCTGCAGCCGGCCCTGGACGCCGCGCTCAAGGCGCTGCCCCAGGTGCAGGGCGATGACAACGTCCAGGTCGGCCGCGACCTGCAGGGCGTGCTGACCCGCACCGACAAGGAAGCCGCGCGCCGCGGCGACACCTACATCGCCAGCGAACTGTTCCTGCTGGCCCTGGCCGACGACAAGGGCGAGGCCGGCCGCATCCTGCGCGACGCGGGCCTGCAGAAAAAGGCCCTGGAGGCCGCCATCGACGCCGTGCGCGGCGGCGAGAACGTCTCCGGCGCCGAAGGCGAATCCAACCGCGAGGCGCTGTCCAAGTACACCCTCGACCTGACCGAGCGCGCCCGCCAGGGCAAGCTCGACCCGGTCATCGGCCGCGACGACGAAATCCGCCGCACCATCCAGATTCTGCAGCGCCGCACCAAGAACAACCCGGTCCTGATCGGCGAACCCGGCGTGGGCAAGACCGCCATCGTCGAAGGCCTGGCGCAGCGCATCGTCAACGACGAAGTGCCCGAGACCCTGCGCGGCAAGCGCGTGCTGTCGCTCGACCTGGCCGCGCTGCTGGCCGGCGCCAAGTTCCGCGGCGAATTCGAAGAGCGCCTGAAGGCCGTGCTCAAGGAACTGTCGCAGGACGACGGCAGCAACATCGTCTTCATCGACGAGCTGCACACCATGGTCGGCGCCGGCAAGGCCGAGGGCGCGATGGACGCCGGCAACATGCTCAAGCCGGCGCTGGCGCGCGGCGAGCTGCACTGCATCGGCGCCACCACGCTGGACGAATACCGCAAGTACATCGAAAAGGACGCCGCGCTCGAGCGCCGCTTCCAGAAGGTGCTGGTCGACGAACCCGATGTCGAGTCCACCATCGCCATCCTGCGCGGGTTGCAGGAGCGCTATGAGATCCACCACGGCGTCGAGATCACCGACCCGGCCATCGTGGCCGCGGCCGAGCTCTCGCACCGCTACATCACCGACCGCTTCCTGCCCGACAAGGCGATCGACCTGATCGACGAGGCCGGCGCCCGCATCCGCATGGAAATCGATTCCAAGCCGGAAGTGATGGACAAGCTCGACCGCCGCATCATCCAGCTCAAGATCGAGCGCGAGGCCGTCAAGAAGGAAACCGACGACGCCTCCAAGCGCCGCCTGGGCGTGATCGAGGACGAGCTCGAGAAGCTGCAACGCGAGTACAACGACTTCGAGGAAATCTGGAAGGCCGAGAAGGCCGCGGTGCAGGGCACCCAGGCCATCAAGGAAGAGATCGACAGCGTGCGCGCCGAAATGGCGGAGCTGCAACGCAAGGGCCAGTTCGACAAGCTGGCCGAGCTGCAGTACGGCAAGCTGCCCGACCTGGAAGCGCGCCTGAAGGCCGCCGAGGTGGGCGCCGCCGAGGCGGCCGAGGAGGCCGAGGGTGGCGAAGGCCGACCGCGCCTGTTGCGCACCCGTGTCGGCGCCGAGGAAATCGCCGAGGTCGTGTCGCGCGCCACCGGCATCCCGGTGTCCAAGATGATGCAGGGCGAACGCGAAAAGCTGCTGCACATGGAGGAATACCTGCACAAGCGCGTGGTCGGCCAGGACGAGGCCGTGCGCCTGGTGTCCGATGCCATCCGCCGTTCGCGCGCGGGCCTGGCGGATCCCTCGCGCCCGTACGGTTCGTTCCTGTTCCTGGGCCCCACAGGCGTGGGCAAGACCGAGCTGACGCGCGCGCTGGCCGAGTTCCTGTTCGACTCCGAAGAGCACATGATCCGCATCGACATGAGCGAATTCATGGAGAAGCACTCGGTGGCGCGGCTGATCGGCGCGCCGCCCGGATACGTGGGCTACGAAGAGGGCGGCTACCTGACCGAGGCCGTGCGCCGCAAGCCGTACAGCGTGGTGCTGCTCGATGAAGTCGAGAAGGCGCACCCGGACGTCTTCAACGTGCTGCTGCAGGTGCTGGACGACGGCCGCCTGACCGATGGCCAGGGCCGCACGGTGGACTTCCGCAACACCGTCATCGTGATGACGTCGAACCTCGGTTCGCAGCATATCCAGACGCTGGCCGGCCAGCCGTACGACGTGGTCAAGGAAGTGGTCTGGGGCGAGCTCAAGCAGACGCTGCGGCCCGAGTTCCTGAACCGCATCGACGAAGTGGTGGTGTTCCACGCACTGGAAGCGCAGCACATCGAGTCGATTGCCCGCATCCAGTTGCGCCGCCTGGCCGAGCGCCTGGAAAAGCAGGAGATGCGGCTGGAAGTGACCGAGCCCGCGCTGGCCGAACTGGCCCGCGACGGTTTCGATCCGGTGTTCGGGGCGCGTCCGCTCAAGCGCACCATCCAGCAGCAGATCGAGAACCCGGTCGCCCGGCTGATCCTGGAAGGCCAGTTCGGTCCGCGCGACGTGGTGCCGGTGGATTGGCGCGACGGCAAGTTCGTGTTCACGCGTACGTTGCAGTAAGCCCGGTCGCCTCGCCCATCCCGGGCGCGCACTCCAAAAGCCCCGCAGGCAATCGCTTGCGGGGCTTTGTTTTGGACAACGGGGGCCGCGCGGGCGGCCCCGCCAACGGCATCAGGAAGGGGCGTAGTCCCGCCGTTGATCGCCCACCTGACGGCCCAGGCCTTGCAGCGTCCGCAGCACCAGCGCCAGCCCGCGCCGCGTGTCCTCGTCGCGCGAGAGCTGGAACAGTCCGCCCAGGCCCGGCGGGCGCGCCTCTTGCAACCCTTGCGCATGGGCCGCGCGCCAGGCGTTGGACAGGGTCCAGGCCGCGCCCGTGGCCTGCTCCGACAGCGCGCCCAGCTTTTCCACCATGGGGGCATCGAGCAGGTCGACCAGGTCGGACGCCAGCGCCAGCAGGTCGACCAGATTGTCCAGCCGGCCGCTGTCGGCCAGCGGTTGCAGCTTGCCGGCGAGCTGCGCCAGCGCATCGTTGCCGGCCGCCGCGGGCGGCGCATCGAGCAGGGCGTCGCATTGGCCGGCGTTGGACAGGCTGTTGTCGTGCGGTGCGTTCATAGCATTCCCCTGGCGACGGACCAGTACAGGCCCCGGTTGAAACCATGCCGCAGCAGTCCGCCCAGCTTGGTCGGCGGTGTCGGCCGCACGTCGTGGGTGTAGTCGTACCAGAGCGGCATGCCCGCGTTCAGGCCCATCTGCGCCACGGCCTGGACGCGGCCGTCGTAGGCGCTGCAGGGATGGCCCAGCCGGATCTCGCCGGAGATGTTGTTGGCGATGACGGGCGCCTGGTTGTGGCACGAGCCGCCTGCCTTGCTCACCGGCAGGTCCACGGTGTCGCCGATCACGTACACATTGCGCAGGCCATAGACCTGCATGGTTTCGTGATCGGTGGGCAGCCAGCCCTCGTTGTCGGGCGCCTGCGAAACGCCCGATTCCAGCACCGCGTCGACCGCGCGGATCGGCGGCGTGGCCATGAGGATGTCGAACGGCTGCTCGACGCCTTCCTCCGAGTAGGCAATGCGGCGATCGGGGTCCACCTTCGCCAGCGTGAAGCCGCGCTGGAACCGGATGCCGCGTTGCTCGAAGATGGCCGGCAGCACCTCGCAGGTGGGCTTTTGCAGGAACAGGCAGTTGCGCAGCAGTTGCGAGGTGGTGGGGTAGGTGTAGATGATCTCCACACGGTCGCGCACGCCGCGTCGGCGCAGGTAGTCGTCCAGCATCAGCGTGGTCTCGATCGGCGCGATGCCGCACTGGTGCGGCACGTTCGGTGTCTTGGGAAAGGTGACGCTGACGAACACGCGGCCGCGTTCGATCGTGGAGAGGCGGCTGGCCAGTTGCCGCGCCGGCTCGTACTGGTAGAAATGGTCGCCCGCTTCGCGCAGCCCTTCGATGCGCTCCGGCGCGGGCACGCAGCCGGTGGCGATCACGAGATAGTCGTAGCCGTGGCGCTTGCCGCCGCGGGTGTGCAGTTGCTGGGCATCGAAATCGAAGCGCGTCACCTTGTCGACGCGGAAATCGATCTCGGGCCGCAGCAGGGAACGTTCGGGACGCTTGAGTTCTTCCTGGAAAAACAGGTTGAACGCCACGTACATGAAGGCCGGCTTGTAGTAATGATCCGGCGAATCGGACAGCAACATGATGCTGACCTTGCCGGCCGCCACTTCGGGGTACAGCTTGTGGGCCAGTTGGTTGGCCAGCATGGTGCCGCCGACCCCGCCTCCCACGACAACAATTCGCTTGCTCATAAAAATCCTCCGATGAGAATAATCAGGAACCAAGTGCAGTTGCGCCCTCATATGTAGCAATTGAGGGGTGGTCGGTCAACAAAATAACTGTGACTTATAAAAGGGAATCCGTGCCGGTCGCGTCTCGGATCGGGCCGGCGCGGCTCGAAATGCCGCGCCGGCGCAGGCCGTCTTACTGTTTGACGGTGACGAACACCGGGTTCGAGTAGAACCACAGGTCGTTGTAATTGCGCGCGTTGATGGCGTTGAAGCGGGCCGCGTTGTCGGCCAGATCGACCTTGGCGTCTGGCAACGGCTCGCCGTTGGCGGTTTCGCCCGCCACGTCCGGCGCCAGGTTGGTGCCGCGCAGGCGCAGATACTGGCTCTTGTCGGCGGTCAGCTTGACCTTGATGACGTTGTAGCCGTCTTTGTCCACGGTCCAGTCCTTGCTGGTGTAGCGGCCCAGCACGCGGGTGCTGGGATTGGTCGCGTTGTCGTACGCCGGCGTGCCGGCGGCGGCGCGGGCGCCGATATCGCCCACGATCAGGTCGACGTGGTGCACGGTCGGCTTGACGTAGGTGGGGTTGCCGCTTTCGATCGGATACTCGTAGTGGTTGCTGGCGGGGCTGCGAAAGCGGATGGTGACCTCCACCTGCTCGCCCTTGGCCGCCGTCAGTTCGCCGCCCATCTGTGCTGCGCCCGAGGCGCCCTGCGCCTGGAATTCGAGCGCGTCGATCAGGTCGCCGAAGACGCCGAACATGCGGCCGCTCTTCAGGCCCGCGACCACCGCCGCCATGTCCTTGCCATCCTTCCAGACGTAGGTCTTGGCGTATTCGCCCGGCGCGTAGCCGCTGCTGTACTGGCCGGTGGCGTTGATGCGGAAATGGAAGTCCGAATCGGCCACGGTCCAGATGTGGCGGCCCTCGCCCAGCAGCGCGTCCCAGGTGCCCCCGAGCTTGGCCACCAGGTAGTCGACGCCGCCGTAGGTGCGGTTGGGCAGCTTGTCGGCCGTGTAGGCCTCGGCATAGCCGCCGCGGTCCGGCTCCATCTGGTTGCCGACCATGCCTTCGATGGCGAAGAAGATCGACGGCGCCAGGTCGTGCATCTCGCGCAACTGGCCGATGGTGTACTTGCCGGCGTAGCGCGACGGGTGGTTCAACAGCATGTAGCTGTCGGGGTGCTTGTCGCGCAGCCACTTCAGGGCCGTCAGCGAGTCGGCGTGCGTGGTGTACGCGCGCGTCTGGCCGGCCAGGTCGGCGACCAGTTGCGCGTCGAACAGGTTGGCGGCCTTGTTGGTGTACAGGTATTCGAATTCGGCCACGGCGCGCAGCGACCTGTCGGACAGCGGGTCGTTGGTGCCGATGCCGATGTTGACGTGGTCGTGCGTGGGCATGTCCCATTCGAACGACGAGAAGATGATCTTGCCGGCGTAGCGGCCCGCCGCCTGCGCCTGCTTGATGAACGGCACTTCATAGCGCGCCATGCCCGCCGAGAACGGGATCGAGCCGCCGGGAATGTTGGCGCCGGTGTTGTCGCGCGCGGACATGCGCAGGTGGTTCGAAAGCGCGGCCCAGTCCAGTTGGTAGCGGTCGAAGGCCTGGTCCAGCACGCTTTCCAGCGTGGTCTGGGCGTCGTCGGACTGGATCGTGTGCACGTGCAGGTCGCCCGCGCTCCAGGCGCCGGTCTTCACCGGCGGCGTGGGTTCGGTCACGACCGGCGGCGCGCTCGCGTCGTCATCGTCATCGCTGCCGCCGCAGGCGCTCAGCAATGTTACGCAAGCCAGCGACAACGGCATCAGGGCCCGCCGCAGGCGGGTTACTTCGAACTGCATTCCATACTCCAGCGTCATGCGGCCCGCACCGGCGCGGCGCCGCGAAGGCCCGCACTATGCGGGCCGCGAGTGACGTGGGAATGACAGCTTGCTGTTAGCGGGCGGCTTGCGTCGCGTCGGCCAGCGCCTGGCGGATGATGGCCTGCGCGGTCCAGCGGGCGACCTCGGTGACGGCCGGCAATTCCAGGCCCCATATGTCCTTGAGCACCAGGAACACCTCGGTGCCGTAGACCAGCGACAGCGCCTGCGCCACGCGTTCCTGTTGCGCCGGCGGCAGCAGGTCCGCCAGCGGCGCGATGGCGCGCTTGAGGATGTCGACCCGATGGCCGCGCACCAGCCGCGGTTCATTGCCGGCGCGACCGGCGCTGGCTTCGGCGTGCTGCTGCAGCGACACCTGGATGGCCGCGCGCAGCGGCGCCTCGTGGGCGGCCAGGCGCGGGTAGGCGAAGCGCAGCAGTTCGTCGACGCGGGTGGCGGCGTCGGGCGCGGTCGAGTCCCAGGCCAGGATCGGCCCGAGGCTCTCGTCGACCACGGCGGCGATCAGCGCGCTCTGGCTCGGGAAGTAGCGGTAGGCGGTGGCGCGCGACACCTGCGCGTGCTCGGCCAGCTCGGCCACCGACGGGGTGATGCCTTGCGCCATCAGGCGCTGCGCGGCGTCCAGCAGGATCTTGCGCATGCGCGCGCGCGGTCCGTGCGGCGGTTCGCCGCTGGCGGCCGCCTGGCGGCTGGCGGGCGCGATCAGGCGCGCCGGGGCGGCGGCCGGCTTGCGCGCCGTGGTCGCGGTTTGACGTGAGACAGGTGTCTCAGTATGATTCTTTCGTCTCATTTCTTGATTCTACAGGGCCACTAGCCCCGGACATATATCGAGGCGCGCACCGAGTGTAGCCGCCCGCGGAGGAGTCATGACGCATTCGAATCGGCGGGTTTTCGTGGCCGCCACCTACGACACCAAGGGTCACGAGGCCGAGTACGTGGTCGAGCTGCTCAAGCGCGACGGCCTGGACGTGGTCTCGGTTGACGTGTCCACCACCGGCGCGGCCAGCGCGGCGCAAGTGCAGGCGCGGGAAGTTGCGCGCAGCCACCCGCAGGGCGAGCAGGCCGTGTTCACGGGCGACCGGGGCACCGCCATCGCTGCCATGGCGTTGGCATTCGAACACTATGCCGCCGCCAACCCCGACATCGGCGCCTTGCTGGGCCTGGGCGGCTCCGGCGGCACCGCATTGATCACCCCGGCCATGCGCGCGCTGCCCATCGGCGTGCCCAAGCTGATGGTCTCGACCATGGCGTCGGGCAACGTCGCGCCCTATGTCGGGCCGTCGGACATCGCCATGATGTATTCCGTGACCGACGTGGCCGGCCTGAACCGCATCTCGCGCCGCGTGCTGGCCAATGCCGCCGGCGCCATCGGCGGCGCCTTCCGCCAGGCCGCCAGCGCCACCGGCGATGACAGCCGGCCCGCCGTCGGCATCACCATGTTCGGCGTCACCACCGCCTGCGTGCAGCAGGTCACGCCGCTGCTCGAATCGCGCTATGACTGCCTGGTGTTCCACGCCACCGGCACCGGCGGCCAGTCGATGGAAAAGCTGCTCGACAGCCATCTGCTGTCCGGCGTGCTGGACCTGACCACCACCGAGGTCTGCGACTTCCTGTTCGGCGGCGTGCTGGCCTGCACCGAGGACCGCTTTGGCGCTGTGGCCCGCACGCGCGCGCCCTACGTGGGCTCCTGCGGCGCCCTCGACATGGTCAATTTCGGCGCCATGGATTCGGTGCCCGAGCGCTACCGCGGCCGCACCTTCTATCCCCACAACCCGCAGGTGACGCTGATGCGCACCAGGGCGGAAGAGAACCGCCGCCAGGGCGAATGGATCGCTGAACGGCTGAACCGCTGCGACGGCCCCGTGCGCTTCCTGATCCCGGAAGGCGGCGTCTCGGCGCTGGACGCGCCGGGCCAGGCGTTCTGGGATCCGCAGGCCGACGCCGCGCTGTTCGAGGCGCTGGAGTCGCGCCTGGTGCAGACCGCAGACCGGCGCCTGGTGCGCGTGCCGTGCCACATCAACGACCCCCTGTTCGCCCGCACCGCGGTCGAGCAGTTCCTAGCCATCGCCAAACATTGAGGATTGCCGCCATGCCGCGCTTTGACCGTAACCAACTGCTGGACAAGTTCCGCGCCATGGTGCGCGACCGCACCCCCATCGTGGGCGGCGGCGCCGGGACCGGACTGTCCGCCAAGTGCGAGGAAGCGGGCGGCATCGACCTGATCGTGATCTACAACTCGGGCCGCTATCGCATGGCCGGGCGCGGCTCGCTGGCTGGCCTGCTGGCCTACGGCAACGCCAATGAGATCGTGGTCGACATGGGCCGCGAAGTGTTGCCGGTGGTCAAGCGCACGCCGGTGCTGGCCGGCGTCAACGGCACCGATCCGTTCTGCGACTTCGACGTGTTCCTGGACGACCTCAAGCGCCAGGGCTTCGCTGGCGTGCAGAACTTCCCCACCGTGGGCCTGATCGACGGCACTTTCCGCGCCAACCTGGAAGAGACCGGCATGGGCTACGCGCTGGAGGTGGACATGATCCGCCTGGCGCACGAAAAGGGCATGCTGACCACGCCGTACGTCTTCAACAAGGACGACGCCGTGGCCATGACGCAGGCCGGCGCCGACATCATCGTGGCGCATATGGGCCTGACCACCGGCGGTTCGATCGGCGCCGAGACCGCGCTGACGCTGGATGACTGCGTCGCCGCCATCGACCGCATCGCGGCGGCCGCCCTGGCCGTGCGTCCCGACGTGATCGTGCTGTGCCACGGCGGCCCCATCGCCACGCCCGAGGACGCCGCCCACATCCTGCGCCATTGCCAGCATTGCCACGGTTTCTACGGCGCCAGCTCGATGGAGCGCCTGCCCACCGAGCAGGCGCTGACCGCCGCCACCCGCGAGTTCAAGCAACTGACGTTCTGAAATTTCCCCTTCCTCCGTTTCCGCCGGGGCGCCGCGCGCCCGTCAGGAGTCCGCATGCCGCATACCGTCTATACCAGCGCCATCGTCCAGGCGCCGCTGGCCAAGGTCTGGCCGCTGTTTCGTGATTTCAACGGCCTGGCGGAGTGGCATCCCGGCATTGCGCACAGCCGCCTGGAAGAGGGCGGCCGCCACGACGCCATCGGCTCGGTGCGCTACCTGTCGCTCAAGCCTTCGGGCTTCGTGCGCGAGCAGTTGCTGATGCTGGACGACCCGGGCACCGCGCTGCGCTATTCCATCATCGAGACCGATCTGCCGATGCGTGACTACGTCGCCGGCATCAACCTGCGCGCCATCACCGAGAGCGGCACGACGCTGGTGGAATGGTGGGCCGATTTCCGGGTCGAGGCGGACGCCGACCTGCAGGCGGTGGCGACCGCCGTGGGCCAGGGCGTGTTCGCCGCGGGACTGGCGGCCCTGGACGCGAAGCTGCGCGCCTGAGCGGCGCGTATCGTCGCGGCGGGGCGGGCGCATGCCCCGCTGGCGTTGCCGTGGCGACGCCGCTCCGCGTCAGGCGCGCCGGCGCGTCGCGCCCGCCGACAGTTTGCAGCCGGCCGGCAGCGCCGCGCCGCGCAGGTAGTCGCGGATGGCGCGGATCAGCGCCTCGGCCGCCGGGCTCAGCGCATGTTCCTTGTGGCGGATGATGCACAGCGTGCGCACCACCGTCGGCCGCGCCAGCAGCGCGAACGCCAATCCCGGTTCCAGCACCCGCTGCGCCGCCAGCGCGGGCAGCAGCGCCACGCCCATGCCGGCCTTCACCAACGCTGCCTGGGAAGTGGTGCTGGAGGCCTCGTAGAAGGGCGCGGCGGCTTCGATCGGCAGGTCCGCGCGGGCCCGCAGCAGCGCCATGATGCCGGTCTCGTCCACCACCCCCACCAGCTTGCGGCCCGCCAGGTCGGACCAGCGCATGGCGCCGTCGCGGCCCGGGCGCAGGCTGGCGTCGTCGCGCCGGTACAGCACGCCGAAGCGGTCTTCCAATAGCGCGTCGAATTGCAGGCCGGGCGCATCGGCCCAACGGCTGGTCAGGCCGAAATCGACTTCGCGCGCGGCCACCTTGCGCTGGATGCGGCCGGAGTTGTCGTCGCTCAGATAGAGGCGGATGGCGGGATACTGCGCCGCGAACCGCGCCGCCGCCGGCGCGATCAGCTCGGTGATGGCCGAGGGCGCGGCCGCCACGCCGACCCGGCCGCGTTCCAGCGCGCCGAAGCGCACCACGTCCTCGATCGCGCCATCGAAATCGGCCAGCAGGCGCATCACGCGCGGCAGGAACTCCTCGCCCGCCGCCGTCAGCAGCACGCGCCGGCTGGTGCGCGCGAACAGGCGCGTGGCCAGCGCCTCTTCCAACTGGCGCACCAGGCTGGTCACCGACGACTGGGTCTGGAACAGGCGCTTGCCGGCATGCGTGAAGCTGGATTCCTGCGCCACCGCGACGAACGCGGTCAGATGCTTGAGGGTGACGTGCTTGGGCAGGCGATTCATTTCAAATCACGATGGATGGATCAATAAAAACAATTTTTCCAGATTGATCGGGCGGACGATACTAGGGGCTTCATCAAGCATCGGAGCCGTCGGTGGACGGCCCGCAAGCGGCCGGCCTCAATGCCGGCCCTATCGAGACGGAAGTGGCATGCAGGAAGAACTGGATCTGGTTATCGAAGGCGGCTGGGTGATCGACGGGACGGGCGCCGCGCGCCGCCGCGCCGACGTCGGCATCCGTGGCGAGCGCATCGCCGCCATTGGCGATCTGTCGGCCACCCCGGCCGCGCGACGCCTCGATGTCGCCGGCAGGATCGTCGCGCCCGGATTCATCGACACCCACGGTCACGACGACCTGATGTTCGTGGAAAGGCCGGGCCTGGAATGGAAGACCAGCCAGGGCATCACCTCGGTGGTGGTTGGCAACTGCGGCATCAGCGGCGCGCCCGCGCCGCTGCCGGGCAACACCGCCGCTGCGCTGGCGCTGCTGGGCGATTCGCCGCTGTTCGCGGACATGGCCGCGTATTTCGGCGCGCTGCAGGAACAGCGGCCGATGATCAACGTGGCCGCCCTGGTGGGCCACGCCAACCTGCGCCTGGCCGCGATGCTTGATCCGGCGGCACAGCCCAGCGCCGAGGAGCAGCGGGCGATGGAGCGCATGCTGGCCGACGCGTTGGAGGCTGGTGCGGTGGGGTTCAGCACGGGCCTGGCCTACCAGCCCGGCGGCGTCGCCGAGGAAGCCGAACTCGACGGCCTGGCGCGCGTCGCGGCCTCGCACGGCGCGCTGCACACCAGCCACATCCGCAACGAGGGCGACGCGGTCGAGGCCGCCGTCGACGAGGTGCTGGGCATCGGTCGCCGCACCGGCTGCGCCACGGTGCTGTCGCACCACAAATGCATGATGCCGGCCAACTGGGGCAAGAGCGCCGCCACGCTGGCCAACATCGACCGTGCCCGCGCCGCCGGCGTCGACGTGGCGCTGGACATCTATCCGTATCCTGGCAGCTCCACCATCCTGATTCCCGAGCGCGCCGACCAGATCGACGACATCCGCATCACCTGGTCGACGCCGCATCCCGAATGCGGCGGCCAGTCGCTGGCCGAGATCGCCGCGCGCTGGGGCTGCGATCCGGTCACGGCGGCGCGCCGCCTGTGCCCGGCGGGCGCGATCTACTTCGCCATGGACGAAAACGAGGTGCGCCGCATCTTCCAGCACGAATGCTGCATGGTGGGCTCCGACGGCCTGCCCAACGACGCCCATCCGCACCCGCGCCTGTGGGGCAGTTTCACGCGCGTGCTGGGACGCTACGTGCGCGAGGCCGAGCTGCTGACGCTGGAGGCCGCGGTGGCCAAGATGACCTCGTTGCCGGCGCGCGTCTTCGGCCTGGCCGATCGCGGCCGGCTGGCCGTGGGCGCCTGGGCCGACGTGGTGGTGTTCGACGCCGACACGGTGTGCGACCGCGCTACCTGGGACGCGCCGACGCTGGCCTCGGCCGGCATCGAGCATGTGCTGGTCAACGGCTGCCCGGTGTTCCCGGCGGCGCCCGGCACGCATCGTCCCGGCAGGATATTGCGCCGCGACGCCAGCATCGCCGCCGCGCCCGTTCTTTCCCGATAACAAGCAGAACCGATCCCCACAGGAGACAACCCCATGATCCGCAAGACTTGCGTCGCCCTGGCGCTGGCCGCCCTGTTGCCGGCCGCCCATGCCGAATTCCCCGACCGCCCCATCACCCTGATCGTGCCGTTCCCGGCCGGCGGCCCCACCGACATCGTCGGCCGGCTGGCCGCGGCCAAGGCGGGCGAGATCCTGGGGCAGCAGGTCGTGGTGGAGAACCGCACCGGCGCCTCCGGCACCATCGGCATGGCCGCCACCGCGCGCGCCAAGCCCGATGGCTACACGGTGGGGCTGGCGACCGTCAGCACCCACGGCACCGCGCCGCACCTGTTCCCCAAGCTGGCCTATGACCCGGTCAAGGACTTCACGCCCATCAGCAACCTGGTGACCAGCCCCAACATCCTCAGCGTCAACCCGCAGTATCCGGCCAGGACGCTGGCGGAATTCGTGTCGCACGTGCGCGCCAATCCCGGCAAGGACGGCTACGCCAACGCAGGCGCCGGCGGCGTCAACGACCTGGGCATGATCTGGTTCCTGCAGATCACCGGCGGCAAGATGAACAGCATCTCGTACCGCGGCTCGGCGCCGGCCCTGACCGACACGGTGGGCGGGGTGGTGCCCGTGATCTTCGACAACTTCCCGTCGTCGCTGCCCTACATCAAGAGCAACCACCTGCGCGCGCTGGCCATCACCGGGACCGCGCGCAATCCGCGCCTGCCGGACGTGCCGACCTTCGCGGAGCAGGGCTACAAGGACTACGACGTCACGGCCTGGTACGGCGTGGTGGGGCCGGCGGGCATGCCGGCCGACGTGCGCGACAAGCTGGCGCAGGCCTTCGCGAAGGCGGTGCGCGACCCCGCCACCGCCGCCAAGATGGAAGAGACGGGCGCCTTCCCGCTGGGCAATTCACCGGCCGAGTTCGGTGAGCAGATCCGCGCCGAGCGCGACCGGTGGAAATCGGTGATCGAGCGCGCGCAGATCAAGCTGCAGTAAGGCGGGGGAGCCGGCCGTCTCCGGCTGGCACGGTCTTTCCGGCCAGCCGGGTCACGGCGGCCAGGCGGTCCACGGGCGGGGAAATTCAAATAAGATAGGTCACCCGTTACGTGTTACCGGAGGTCGTCATGCTTGAATCGCAAGTCGTGGATCAGATCGGTCGTCATTGGGGTTGGGTGGCGTTGCGCGGCGTCGTCGCCATTCTGTTCGGCCTGATGGCCGTGTTCATGCCGGCGATCACCTTGTCGGCGCTGGTGCTGGTGTGGGGCGCGTTCGCGCTGGCCGATGGCGTGCTGGCGCTGATCGCCGGCATCCGCATCCGCGACCACGGCAAGCCGCTGTGGGCATTGATCATCGTCGGCCTGCTGGGCGTGGCGGCCGGCATCGTCACTTTCCTGTGGCCGGGGCTGACGGCGCTGATCCTGCTCTACATCATCGCCATCTGGGCGCTGGTGGCCGGCGTGTTCCAGATCATTGCCGCGATCCGTTTCCGCAAGGAAATCCGCAACGAATGGTTCCTGGGGCTGTCCGGATTGGTGTCGGTCCTGTTCGGCGCGATGCTGGTGATGCAGCCGGGGGCCGGCGCGCTGGCGCTGGTGTGGGTCATCGGTATCTATGCCGTGTTCTTTGGCATACTGCTGCTGGTCTTTTCCTTGCGCCTCAAGCAGCACCGCGCGCCCTGAGTCCATGTCCGCCTACCAGACCCTGATTCCCCTGAACTTCCTGGCCGTGGGCCTGGGCGCCATGTTCGGCGCCTGGGCCCGCTGGCTCGTCAGCCTGTGGCTCAACACCGAGTCGTGGCCCTGGGGCACGCTCGCGGTCAACCTGGCCGGGGGCTATCTGGTGGGGCTGGTGCTGGCGCTGGTGGCGGGCCATCCCGAATGGCCCGCCTGGGTGCGGCTGGGGGCCATCACCGGCTTCATGGGCGGTCTGACCACCTTCTCGACTTTCTCGGCCGAAACCGTGGCGATGCTCGAGCGCGGCGCGTACGGCGGCGCGCTCGGCTACGCCGGCTTCAGTTTGCTCGGATCCCTGCTGCTGACGGGGTTGGGCCTGGCAACGGCCAGCCTGTTGCGCTGAGGCGCCCGCGTTGCGGCGGCGCCGGGCCGCCATGCGGTTGCGTGGCGCCTTGGCGACGCTTCAGTCGCCGGCCCGCGGATTCAGCACCCGCGCCGCTTCCAGGCCGCTGCGCACCGCGCCTTCCAGCACGCCGGGATAGCCGGTATCGGTCCAGTCGCCGGCCAGCGCCAGCGTCGGCCACGGCGTGCTGTTCAAGGGCCGCGTCAGACCCGGCACCGCCGCGAAGGTGGCGCGTTTTTCGATGAACAATTCCGCCGCCGCGACTTCCGGCATCGGCGGCAGCCGTTGCGGATGGGCGGCGGCCTGTTCGGCCACCTGGTCGATCAGGGCCTCGATGGCCTGCTGGCGGTTGCGGTCGGCCAGGCTGGTGGCGGCGCTCGCCACCACCGCCAGTTCGCCGGCCAGGGCATCGCCGGCCAATTGCGCGCGGTCGAACAGCCATTGGCCGACGTGGCCACGGGCCGGCTCTTCGCGCAGCATCATCATGGGCTCGGGCAGGCGCCAGGGGCCGGCCAGCCGCAGGTTGAGCGTGGCGATCGGCAGATAGTCGAAGGCGCGCAGCGCGTCCAGCAGCCCGGTGGCGCCGGCCGCCCGCAGCGGCGCGTCCAGCAGGCGCGCGGCGAACGCCGGCGGCACCGCCAGCACGGCGGCGTCGAAGCGTTCCTGGTTGATGTCGATGCCGTCCTCCGCCGGCCGCAACTGGCGCACCGTGCTGCCGTAGCGCATGGTGACCTGGCGCGCGGCGGCGTCCGGCCACAGCGCCGACAGGTCGGTGCAGGGCAGCAGCAGGTCGCTGTCTTCGCGGCGGCCGGCCAGGCTGTCGCGCAGCACGCGGGCGAACAACCCGGCGCTGGCGCTGGCCACGGGGGTATTCAGCGCGGCCAGGCACAGCGGTTCCCAGACCTGGCGGATCAGGGCGTCGGACTGCGCGTGATAGTGCAGGAGCTGCAACACGGTCCAGTCGCGCGGCGGCGTCCAGGACATGGCTCGCAGGCCGCGCATCAGGCGCAGTGTGGCAAAGCGGTCGGCCCACGACAGGCCGCGCGCGCCCAGGATCGCCACCGCCATGTGCAGCGGCGCGGGCAGGCGCGGCGCCGACAGCCGGAAGCGGCCGTCCAGGCTCGCCAGCCGCAGCGATCGGCGCATCAACAGGGCATCGGGGTTGCGGCCCACCCGGCGCATCAGCGCCAGCGTGTGCGTGTAGGCGCCCGACAGCAGGTGCTGGCCGTTGTCCAGCGGCGATTCGAAGCCATCGTGGAACACCCGCCGGGCGCGGCCGCCGGGCGTGTGGCCGGCTTCGAACACGGTGACCTTGGCGCCGGCTTCGCGCAGGGCGACGCTGGCCGCCAGGCCCGCCCAGCCGGCGCCGATGACCGCCGCCTTCACCGTGCCAACCGGCGGACCAGTCCGCGCCCGCCGCCTACCCAGGTCTTCCACGCCAGCCACAGCTTGCGCAGCGGCGTCAGCGAGATGCGCTGATGCAGCACCTGCCAGTTGTCGCGCTCGATCTCGTCGAGCAGCGCGTGATAGATCGCCGCCATCATCAGGCCGGGACGCTGCGCGCGCCGGTCGGCTTCGGGCAGGCTGCGCATCGCCTCGCGGTACAACTCGCGCGCGCGCTCGGCCTGGAACTTCATCAGGGCCGAAAAGCGCTCGGAATACTCGCCATTCAGGATGTCCGAGGCCTTGACCTCGAACTGCTGCATGTCGTTGACCGGGATGTAGATGCGGCCGCGGCGGGCGTCGTCGCCCACGTCGCGGATAATGTTGGTCATCTGGAACGCCAGGCCGAGCTTCTCGGCGTACACCAGCGTGGCCGGATCGGTGTAGCCGAAGACGCCGGCCGACAGTTCGCCGACCACGCCGGCGGCATGCCAGCAATACTTGCGCAGGCCGGGCCAGTCCAGGTAGCGGGTCTGGTCCAGGTCCATTTCCATGCCGTCGACCACGGCCAGCAGGCGCTCGCGGGTGATCGAACAGCTCTGCAGGTGCGGTTGCAGCGCGCGGGTCACGGGATGGTCGGGCTTGCCGTCGAACATCTGGTCGACCTGCGTGCGCCACCAGGCCAGCTTGATGCGCGCCAGCGACGGGTCGGTGCATTCGTCGACCACGTCGTCGACTTCGCGGCAATAGGCGTACAGCGCCGTGATGGCGCGCCGCCGCTCGGGCGGCAGGAACAGGAAGGAATAGTAGAAGCTGGAACCGCTTTTGGCGGCTTTCTCCTGGCAGTACTCGTCAGGGGTCATAGTTGGCAGGGCCGTTTGCTTACTTGATGGAGCGCCAGAGCATGATGGCCCAGTCCTTGGCGCCCAATTCGGGTCGGTTCATGAATACATCGTAGCCGCTCGCCTCGATCCGCTCCAGCACGCGCAGCCCGCCTTGCACCACCAGGCGCAGTTCCAGGCCGATTCGGCCCGGCAGGCGGCGCGCCAGCGGAGCGCCGAAGTGTAGCAGCGCGCGGGTGCGTTCCACTTGGAATGCCATCAGCGCGCGCCAGCCCGGCGTCAGGCGGCAGGCCGCCAGGTCCTCTTCCGAGACGCCGAAGCGGTCCAGGTCTTCCTGCGGCAGGTAGACGCGGTGCTTGTGCCAGTCGACCCGCACGTCCTGCCAGAAGTTCACCAGTTGCAGCCCGGTGCAGATGGCGTCCGACTGCTCCACGTTGTGGGGTTCGGCGGCATCGAACAGATGCAGCATCAGCCGCCCGACCGGATTGGCCGAGCGGGTGCAGTAATCGGCCAGCGTGGCGTAGTCCTCGTAGCGCTTGACGCTGATGTCCTGTTCGAAGGCCGACAGCAGGTCGTAGAACGGCGTAATGGGCAACTGGTGGCGGGCGATGGTGGCCGCCAGCGGCACGAAAATGCCGGCCAGTTGAGGCGCGCCGGGCGCGGGCACGGCGCCCGGTTCGGCGCCGATGCGGTGCAGTTCGGCGCGGAAGGCCGCCAGTTGGGCCAGCCGCTCGTCGTCGCTGGCGCTGCCTTCGTCGGCGATATCGTCCGCCGCCCGGGCAAACCGGTACAGATCGGTCACGGCGCCGCGCAGCCTGCGCGGCAGCAGCAGCGAGGCGACGGGAAAATTCTCGTAGTGATCGATGGGCATGGTCTGGTCCTGCTTTCTGACTGCGGTCTGGCCGCGCGGGCCGGATCCCGGTCATTTTAGAGTACGTGCGGCGCCGCGGCCCCGCGCCGCCGACACGCCGATCAGTTAGACTTAAGCGCCACAGGATCTCATACCATGCCCCGCCCAATTTCAGCCACCGTTTCCGTTTCCGCCCTGGCCCACAACCTGGCCGCCGTGCGCAGCCACCTCGACCAGACCGCCGCCGCGGCCGGCGGCGTGCCGCCGTCGATCTGGGCAGTGATCAAGGCCAACGCCTACGGCCATGGCATCGAACAGGCCGTCGCCGGTTTTTCCAAGGCGCAAGGGCTGGCCATGCTGGACCTGGACGAGGCCGTGCGCTGCCGCGAGGCCGGCTGGGGCGGTCCGATCCTGCTGCTCGAAGGCTTCTTCAATCCGTCCGATCTCGAGATCGTCGACCGCTACCACCTGAGCATCACCGTGCATCAGCGCGAACAGCTCGACATGCTGGCGCGCGCCCGACTGTCGCGCCGCGTGGACGTCATGCTCAAGCTCAACAGCGGCATGAACCGGCTGGGCTTTTCGCCCGCGGCCTATCCCGCCGCCCACGAGCGCGCGCTGCTGCTGCAACAGCAGGGCGTGATCGGCTCGATCGGCAAGATGACCCATTTCGCCTGCGCCGACGGCCCCCAGGGCATCACCGAGCAACTGGCCGTGTTCAATTCGGTGACGCATAAGATGACCGGGCCTGTCAGCGTCTGCAATTCGGCGGCCACCCTGCGCTTCGCCGAGGTCGCCGTCGGTTCCGAGAGCCAGGCGCACTGGGTCCGTCCCGGCATCTGCCTGTATGGCGCCTCGCCCTTCGCCGACGCCGAGGCCGCCGCCTTCGGGCTCAAGCCAGCCATGTCGCTGCGCTCCGAGATCATCGCGGTGCAGGAATTGAAGGCCGGCGACTCGGTCGGCTACGGCGCGCTGTTCCGCGCCGACCGCCCCATGCGCGTCGGCATCGTGGCCTGCGGCTACGCCGACGGCTATCCGCGCCATGCCGCCACCGGTACCCCGGTGGTCGTGGCCGGCGTCCGTACCCGGCTGGTCGGGCGGGTGTCGATGGACATGCTGATCGTCGACCTGGACCCGATTCCGGCCGCCGGCGTCGGCGCCCCGGTGTCGCTGTGGGGCGAGGAGGGGCCGTCGGTGGACGAAGTCGCGCTCGCGGCCGGCACCATCGGCTACGAGCTCCTTTGCGCCTTGGCGCCGCGCGTGCCGGTCACCCGGGACGCCTGATCCCTTTTTGACCAACCCCGGGCACTTTTCCGACTCTTGCCTGTCGCAAGCCTGACGGCGTCCTTTTTCACCGGGTACTTCCGCCCACGGCGGCAGGTGTCCGGCATGCAAGAATTGCTACGCAATTTACAAGACAGGCAACGCCGGATGGTGTCTACTTGAAAACCGGGCGCCCAAGCGCCCGTTTTCGCCCCAGTAACGAACGACGAGGTTTCGATCCATGAAGGACAAATGCGTGCTCATCACGGGCGCCACCAAAGGCATAGGCTGGGCCCTTACTCAGCGGCTGTCCGACATGGGTTGTCATGTGGTCGGTATCGCGCGCAATACCGGTGATGTGGACTTTCCCGGCTACCTCTATGCCTGTGACCTGGCCGACGCCGGCCGCACCGAGGAAGTGCTGCGCGAGATCCGCGAGAAATTCCCGGTCGATGCCGTGGTCAACAACGTCGGCATCGCCTCGCCCCAGCCGCTGGGCGAGATCGATCTGGCCACCCTCTACAACGTGCTGGACCTGAATGTGCGCGTCGCCGTGCAGGTGACGCAGGCCTTCATCGAATCGATGAAAGCGCGCCGCGCCGGCCGTATCGTCAACGTCTGCAGCCGCGCCATCCACGGCGGCCTGGAACGCACCGCCTATTCGGCCGCCAAGAGCGCGCTGGTCGGCTGCACCCGCACGTGGGCGCTGGAACTGGCCGAATACGGCGTGACCGCCAACGCGGTGGCGCCGGGCCCCATTGAAACCGAAATGTTCCGCGCCACCCGTCCGGCGGGCAGCGAAGGCGAAAAGCGCGCGCTGGCCTCGGTGCCGATGAAGCGCCTGGGCACGCCGGCCGAAGTGGCCGCCGCCATCGCCTTCCTGCTGTCGGACGACGCCGGCTTCATCACCGGCCAGGTGCTGGGCGTGGACGGCGGCGGCAGCCTGGGCGGCCGCTCCTGATCGCCCGCCCGCCCCACGGCCGGCACGCCGCCCGTGGCACGGTATAAAGAAGGCGCCCCACGGGCGCCTTTTTTGCCGCCGGGCTGCCCTCAAAGGCAAAAGCGCGCCTCCGCAGGGGCGGCGACCCGCGTAGCGGCGGAGCGTGGGGTTTTTTTCCGTTTGCGGTCCGGCTCAGTACGGTCCGCCGGCCTTGGCGGCCGGCTTGACGTCCTTGAACTCGCCGGCCAGCTTCTCGGCGGCGCGCGCCAGCAGCACCGCGTCCACGCCCACCGCCACGAAGGTCGCGCCCAGCGACAGGTAGTGCCTGGCCTGCGCCACGCCGCTGTGCAGGATGCCGGCGGCCTTGCCCGACTTGACGATGCGGCCGATGGCCGCGTCGATGGTGCGGGTGACTTCGGGATGCTCGGGCTGGCCCAGGTAGCCCATGCTGGCCGACAGGTCGGCCGGGCCGACGAAGGCGCCGTCCACGCCGTCCACCGCCAGGATGGCCTCCAGCGCCTCCACCCCGCGCGGCGTCTCGATCTGCACCAGCACGCACATCTCGTCGTTGGCGCGCTCCAGGTAGTCGGGGATGCGGTTCCAGCGCGACGAACGCGCCAGCGCGCTGCCCACGCCACGGATGCCGGCGGGCGGATAGCGCACCGCGGCCACGGCGGCGGCGGCCTCTTCGGCCGACTGCACCATCGGCACCAGCAGCGTCTGCGCGCCGGTGTCGAGGATCTGCTTGATCTGCACCGGATCGTTCCAGGCCGGGCGCACCACCGGCGCCACCGGATAGGCGGCCACCGATTGCAGTTGCGCCAGCGTGGTCTGCAGCGTGTTGGGGGCGTGCTCGCCGTCGATCAGCAGCCAGTCGAAGCCGGCGCCGGCGATGATCTCGGAGGTGTAGGCGCTGGCCAGGCCGGCCCACAGGCCGATCTGGGGCGTGCCGGCGCGCAGCGCGCGTTTGAACTGATTGGTCAGGATATCCATGGGCCGCGTTGAGGTCAGATGAAGTGGCAGTTGACGGAGCCGAGCACGCCGTAGTCGACGTTGAAGGTGTCGCCGGGGCGCGCGGCCACCGGCCGGGTAAAGGAACCCGACAGGATGATCTCGCCCGCTTCCAGCGCCACCTCGTGCGCGGCCAGCTTGTTCGCCAGCCATACTACGCCATTGGCCGGATGGTTCAAGACGCCGGCGGCCACGCCGGTTTCCTCGATCACCGCGTTGCGCGACAGGATCGCGCCGATCCAGCGCAGGTCCAGCTCGCCGATCTTCACCGGCCGCCCGCCCATCACCACGCCGGCGTTGGCCGCGTTGTCGGCGATGGTGTCGAACACCTTGCGCGGATGCTTGCTGTCGGGGTCGATGCCGTGCGAGCGGGCATCGATGATCTCCAGCGCCGGGATCACGTAGTCGACCGCGTCGTATACCTGGAACAGGGTCACGTTCGGCCCTTGCAGGCGCTTGCCCAGCACGAAGCCCAACTCCACTTCCAGCCGCGGCAGGATGAAGCGGCCGGCGGGAATGTCGCCGCCATCCTCGAAGAACATGTCATCGAGCAACATGCCGAAATCGGGTTCGTCGATCTGTGACGACAACTGCATGGCGCGCGAGGTCAGGCCGATCTTGTGGCCGCGCTTGACGCGGCCCTCGGCCAGCTTGATGTCCATCCAGGCGCGCTGGATGGCGTAGGCGTCGGCGATGGTGATGTCGGGGTGTTCCAGCGAGATCTGGCGGATCTGCTGGCGGGTGCGTTCGGCGTCGTGCAGGCGCGCGGCCAGCGCGCGCACGGTGGTGGAATCGAGCATGCGGGGTATCCAGGTAGGGGGGATCAGGCGGGGCAGGGCACCAGCGTGTTGACCAGACGGCCGATGCCGTCGATCTCGGTCACGACCTCGTCGCCCGGCTGGACGTTGACGATGCCATCCGGGGTGCCGGTCAGGATCAGGTCGCCGGGCGACAGCGTCATGAAGCCGCTGAAGTACGCGATCAGGGCGGGGATGTCGAACACCATGTCGCGGGTGTTGCCGCGCTGGGTCTCGACGCCGTTGACGGTGGTGCGCAGGTCCAGGTTCATCGGGTCGGCCACGTCGTCGCGGTCCACCAGCCATGGCCCCAGCGGGGTGCAGGTGTCGCGGCTCTTGACGCGCAGGTTGGGGCGATACCAGTTCTCCAGGTAGTCGCGCAGCGCGTAGTCGTTGGCCACGGTGTAGCCGGCCACGTAGTCATAGGCCTGCTCGCGCGTGACGTTGCGCGCGGTCTTGCCGATCACCACGGCCAGCTCGCATTCGTAGTGCATGAAGCCCACGTCCGCCGGCCGCAGCGTCTGCGCGCGATGGCCGACAAAGGTATTGGCTGCCTTCAGGAAGCCGAGCGGTTCGGGCGGCGCCTTGAACGCCAGTTCCTTGGCATGGTCGGCATAGTTGATGGCCAGCGTGAAAGTGGTGCGCGGCTCGATCGGCGGCAGCCAGGTCACCGCGTCCTCGGCCAGCAGGCGGCCGTCGGCCAGGCGGATCTGGCCGTGGCCGGCGTCGGTGGCGGCGTGGATGGCACCTTCGTGGGCGATGCGTGCGTGTTTCATGGCGGGTTCCGTGGGGACGCCTCAGGCGCCGGCGATGAGCGTGTTGCCGAGCGTGCCGACCTGGTCGATGCGGATCTCGTAGCGTTGGCCCGCATGCGCCAGCGGCGCGTCGGCGCGGGCGCCGGCCAGCAGGATGTCGCCGGGTTCGAAGCTCATGAACGCGGTGACGTCGGCGATCAGGCGGGCCACCGGCCGCACCAGGTCGGCGGTGCTGGCGCGCTGCGCCAGTGCGCCGTCGATCCAGACCTCGATGGCGAGCGCGTCCGGATCCGCCACGGACGACACCGGCGCCAGCGCGCGGCCGATCGGGCAGAAGCCGTCGCGGCATTGCTGCTTGAGCGCTGGACGGAAATAGCTGTCGTGCGGCGCCGACAGATCGGCCACCACGCGATAGCCGGCCACGTGGGACAGCGCCTCGGCTTCGCTGACGCGGCTGGCGCGCCGGCCGAACACGATGCCCAGGGTGGCGCCGATGCGCACCTGGGGCACGTCGGCGGGCAGCGTGATCGCGTCGCCGTGGGCGGCATAGGTATTGGCCGGCTTGATGTACAGCACCGGCGCGCGCGGCGCGGCCTGGTAGGGCGGCGCGTTCACCGCCTCGCCCAGCGCGGCCAGCGCCTGGCGGGTATTGAGCGCGGCGCCCGCCACCGTGCGCGGCAGCGCGGCGGTGCGGGCCGCCAGGTATTCGCGATAGTTGCTGTGCTTGTAGTTGAGCACCGCGTCGGCTTCTTCCACCTGCAGCGACAGGCCCAGCGGCAGGCGCGCCATTTCCGGCTCCAGCGCGTCGCGCAGGGCCTGGAACGTGCGTTCGCCCAATGCCGCCTGCTGCGCGGCGCTGCGGCCGTGGCCGATGCGCAGCAGCACGTGCACGAAGGCGTTGTCGGGATGACCGTCCGCGATCAGGTAGTCATCGATCCGCACGGCGCGGGTACGGGCCCCGGCCAGCGGATAGAGGCTGCCGTCGCCGACGGCGGCGTCCTGCACCACGCGCATCAGGGCGCGGGTGTCCAGGTCCAGGTTGGCGGAGTACTCGATCCAGATATGTGGCATGACAGGCGCGGGACCAGCCCCCTCCGGCATATTGTTATCATGTTAATTATCATAGCGAAAAAAGGGCGTCGGCCGCAATCGTCCGCGCAGCCGCGCGACAGGGGTTTTCCGTCGTTGACAGCGCCATCGCCGACGCATAAAGTTAACGAGTTAACTAAAATGTCGAGCCGCCCGCCGCATTGGCGCCGGCCGTCCGCCCAAGGCGAGGAGACGCACGTGAGCATCAAGCACTGGATCAACGGCAGGCAGGTCGACAGCGCCGACCGCTTCACCACCTTCAACCCGGCCACGGGCGAGGCCATCGACGACGTGGCCGCCGGCGGCCAGGCCGAGATCGACGCCGCCGTGGCCGCCGCGGCCGAGGCCTTTCCCAAGTGGGCCGGCACGCCCGCCAAGGAACGCGCGCGGCTGATGCGCCGCCTGGGCGAACTGATCGACCGCAACGTGCCGCAGTTGGCCGAGCTGGAAACCCGCGATACCGGCCTGCCCATCTCGCAGACGCGCAAACAACTGATCCCGCGCGCCTCCGAGAACTTCACCTTCTTCGCCGAAGTCTGCACCCGCATGAACGGCCACACTTATCCCGTGGACGACCAGATGCTGAACTACACGCTGTACCAGCCGGTCGGGGTGTGCGCGCTGGTGTCGCCTTGGAACGTGCCCTTCATGACCGCGACCTGGAAGACCGCGCCCTGCCTGGCGCTCGGCAATACCGCCGTGCTGAAGATGTCGGAGCTGTCGCCATTGACCGCCGACCAGCTCGGCCTGCTGGCGCTGGAAGCCGGCATCCCGCCCGGCGTGCTCAACGTGGTGCAGGGTTATGGCGCCACCGCCGGCGACGCGCTGGTGCGCCATCCCGGGGTGCGCGCGATCTCGTTCACCGGCGGCACCGTCACCGGCAAGAAGATCATGGCGAACGCGGGCGGCATCAAGAAGTTCTCGATGGAGCTGGGCGGCAAGTCGCCGGTGCTGGTGTTCGACGACGCCGACGTCGAGCGCGCGCTGGACGCGGCGCTGTTCACCATCTTCTCGCTCAATGGCGAGCGCTGCACCGCGGGCTCGCGCATCTTCGTGCAGGAATCGATTTACGATGACTTCGTGCGCCGCTTCGCCGAGCGCGCCAATCGCCTGGTGGTGGGCGACCCGACTGATGACAAGACCAATGTGGGCGCGATGATCACCCGCCAGCACTGGGAAAAGGTCACCGGCTACATCCGCCTGGCCAAGGAAGAGGGCGCGCGCATCCTGGCGGGCGGCGCCGACGCGCCGCAGGGCCTGCCGGCGCACCTGGCCGGCGGCAATTTCGTGCGGCCCACGGTGCTGGCCGACGTCGACAACCGCATGCGCTGCGCCCAGGAAGAGATCTTCGGGCCCGTCGCCTGCCTGATTCCGTTCAAGGACGAGGCCCACGGCCTGGCGCTGGCCAACGACGTCAAGTATGGCCTGGCCTCCTACATCTGGACCCGCGACATCGGCCGCGCCCACCGGCTGGCGCGCGGCATCGAGGCCGGCATGGTGTTCATCAACAGCCAGAACGTGCGCGACCTGCGCCAGCCGTTCGGTGGCACCAAGGAATCCGGCACCGGCCGCGAGGGCGGGGAATACAGCTACGAAGTGTTCGCCGAGATCAAGAACGTCTGCGTCTCGATGGGCAGCCACCCCATTCCGAAGTGGGGCGTCTGACAGGCGCCCGGATACCGAAAACAACAGGAGACACGCATCATGGGCAAGCTCGCGCTGGCGGCCAAGGTAACGCACGTGCCGTCGATGTACCTGTCCGAAATGCCCGGCCGCCATCACGGCTGCCGCGAAGCCGCGATCCAGGGCCATCGGATCATCGGTCAGCGCTGCCGCGACCTGGACGTGGATACGCTGGTGGTGCTGGACGTGCATTGGCTGGTGAACGCCGGCTACCACATCAACTGCAATGAACGCTTCGCCGGCCGCTACACCAGCAACGAGCTGCCGCACTTCGTCCAGGACATGGATTACGCCTACCGCGGCGACCCGGCGCTGGGCCGCCGCATCGCCGAATGCGCCGGCGCCGCCGGCGTGCCCACCCGCGCGCACGAGATCGCCAGCCTGGAACTGGAATACGGCACGCTGGTGCCGATGCGCTACATGAATGGCGACGACCGCTTCAAGGTGGTGTCGGTGGCGGCCTGGTGCGCCTGGCATTCGCTGGACGACAGCCGTCGTTTCGGCGCGGCCCTGCGCCAGGCCATCGCGCAGAGCGACAGCCGCGTCGCGGTGCTGGCCAGCGGTTCGCTGTCGCACCGCTTCAACGACAACGGCAGCCCCGAGGCCGCCATGCATAACATCAGCCGCGAGTTTTACCGCCAGGTCGACCTGCGGGTGGTGGACCTGTGGCGCCAGGGCGACTGGAAGACGTTCTGCGCCATGCTGCCGGAATACGCCGAGCTGTGCGTGGGCGAGGGCGGCATGCACGACACCGCCATGTTGCTGGGGCTGCTGGGCTGGGATGCCTACGACCGGCCGGCCGAGATCGTCACGGACTACTTCACCAGTTCGGGCACGGGCCAGATCAACGCGATCCTGCCCGTGCCGGACTGATTCATTCGGTCGGGTCGCGCTTGATCAGGTCGACCATCGCGTCGACGTCGGCGTACAGGCGGTCGAGCAATTCCTTGCCGATCCGGTCCTCGATTTCCTGGTACTTGGCATCCACCTGCGGCCGCATGCGGTCGATCAGTTTATTGCTCTTGGGCGTCAGCGAAATCTCCTGGCGCCGTTGATCCGCGTTCGAGCGAACCCGCTTGATGAGGCCCTGTTCTTCCATGCCCGCCAGCATGCGGGTCAGGCTGGGGCTGAGGATCTGGCAACTGCGGGCGATCTGGTTGGGTTCCATCGCGCCGACTTCGCTCAGCGTGCGCAACACCCGCCATTGCTGTTCGGTGACGCCGGCCGCGTGCAGGATCGGGCGGAAATGCGCCATCAGGGTTTCACGCGCGTAAAGCAGCAGGTGGGGAAGGTTGCGGTGGTGGAAGCTCGGACTCATGTTGGCCATGTTAGCAAGAAGCCGATCAGTTTCTGACCGGATCTCGGGGGTATCAACGTCCAGGCCCGCAACGATGGCGGGCCTGGACGGGTAAAACGGAACGCGGAAACGGGGTCAGGACGCGGGGTTCTGCTGCGCCAGTTCCTGCAGGTCGTCGGGCAGGGTCAGGTCGGGGGCGCCCTGCTGCAATTCGCGCAGCGCCGTCACGGCCTCTTCCTGCTGGTCGTCCTGCATCAAGGCGCGGATGTGCGCCACGCGAGTCTCGATGTCCTGTTCGCTGAAGGCGACCGGCTCGCTGCTGGCCGCCTCGGCCGGCTGTTCGGCCGCGGCCGTGGCGGCAGCCGGCGTGGCGTCGACGCTGGCCTGCTGGGCGGGGACGGCGGCGGGGGCGTCCGCGGGCGTCTGCACCGCGGCGCGCTGCACCGGCGCGGACGCCGGCTGCGGCGCGGGCGCTTCGGCGACCTCTGGCCGCGGCGCCGGGCCGCGTTCGATGTTGATGGCCGGTTCGTGCGACACGGCCAGTTGCGGCGTCATGTCGGCCATTTCCGCGTTTTCACGCATGTCGGTCCAGGCGAACAGGCCGGCGACCAGCGCCGCGCAGGCGGCTGCGGCCCAGCCCGGGTGCCAACTGCGGCCGGGATGCCAGGCGCGGCGCACCGCCGCATCCAGTTCGGGGCTGCCGCCGGCCCTGGGCTTGCGATACAGGGCGCGCAAATCCAGTTCGTCGTCTTCGTCGAAGGGGGGGCGATAGGTAATGCTCATGCGCGTACTCCTCGCGCATACGCCTGGTGGCAAGGCGTATCCGCGTCTGACCTTGGCCTGTGCCGCGCCGGTGGTCCGGCGGTCTCGTCCAGGGGCGGGTCTTGTTCCGGTTTAGGTGGCCGCGTTTGCGGCCCAAGCGTCTTGCGATGCGCCGCGATTCCCGTCGTGCCGTCCTGGCGGGCGGCGGCGCCGGGTATGCCGCCAAATAACCGACGGTTCAACATTGCGCATCACCCGGTGATTATGCGCGATTTGCAGAAATCTGCCAGCGAATTTCTTCTGTTTGCATGGTGTAACTATGACGCGTCCCTGTTTGTGCAAGCCAATTGAAAGCTGGCTGCACCAGGGCGGGGCAAAACCTGCCGTGGATGCGCGCCGTGGCGACGCGGTGGCGGCCCCCCCGGCACTGTCCAGTGCCGGTAAACTTGCGCCCATGGCCAAAACCCGAACCGTCTATGTGTGCGCCGAATGCGGCGGCACCACTCCGAAATGGCAAGGCAAGTGTCCGCACTGCAATGCCTGGAACACCCTCGAAGAAACCGTGGAGTCGGCCGCGCCGGCCGCCGCGGCCTCGCACCGCTATGCGCCGCTGGCCTCCAGCAGCCCGGTGCGCAGCCTGTCCGAGATCGAGGCGCGTGAAACCCCGCGCACCCCCACCGGGCTGGAGGAATTCGACCGCGTGCTGGGCGGCGGCCTGGTGGCCGGCGCCGTGGTGCTGATCGGCGGCGACCCCGGCATCGGCAAGTCGACCCTGCTGCTGCAGGCGCTGGCCTCGCTGTCCGAAAGCACCAACGTGCTCTACGTCACCGGCGAGGAATCGGCCGAGCAGGTGGCGCTGCGCGCGCGCCGGCTGGGACTGCAGACCGGCAACGTCAACCTGCTGGCGGAAATCCGCCTGGAGGCAATCCAGGCCGCCGTGTCCGAGCAGAAGCCCAGCGTGGCCGTGATCGACTCCATCCAGACGCTCTACAGCGGCGAGCTGACCGCGGCGCCCGGCTCGGTGTCGCAGGTGCGCGAGTGCGCCGCCCAATTGACGCGCCTGGCCAAGCAGACCGGCATCGCCATCGTCATGATTGGCCACGTCACCAAGGACGGCGCGCTGGCGGGACCACGCGTGCTCGAACACATCGTCGACACGGTGCTGTACTTCGAGGGCGACACGCACTCGTCTTTCCGGCTGGTGCGCGCCTTCAAGAACCGCTTCGGCGCGGTCAACGAGCTGGGCGTGTTCGCCATGACCGACCGCGGCCTGCGCGGCGTGGCCAACCCGTCGGCGCTGTTCCTGTCGCAGCACGAGCAGCAGGTGGCCGGCTCCTGCGTGATGGCCACGCAGGAGGGCACCCGCCCGCTGCTGGTCGAGATCCAGGCGCTGGTGGACAGCTCCCACGCGCCCAATCCGCGCCGCCTGACGGTCGGCCTGGAGGGCAACCGCCTGGCGATGCTGCTGGCCGTGCTGCACCGCCATGCCGGCGTGTCGACCTTCGACCAGGACGTGTTCGTCAACGCCGTCGGCGGGGTGCGCATCACCGAGCCCGCGGCCGACCTGCCGGTGCTGCTGGCCATCATGTCGTCGCTGCGCGACCGGCCCCTGCCGCGCGGCCTGATCGCCTTCGGCGAAGTCGGGCTGGCGGGCGAGATCCGGCCCGCGCCGCGCGGCCAGGAACGCCTGCGCGAAGCCGCCAAGCTGGGCTTCTCGATCGCGCTCATCCCCAAGGCCAACGCCCCGCGCCAGCCCATCGAGGGGCTGGAGATCTGGGCGGTGGACCGGCTCGACGCCGCGCTCGACAAGTTGCGCTGACGGGAGCCCCGAGTGAGTCTTTTGCTGATCGCCCTGTGCCTGGGCGCGGGATGCCTCATTGGCTTCATGGGCGGCGTGCTGGGCATCGGCGGCGGCCTGATCGCGATTCCGGCGCTGGTGCTGCTGCTGGACATGCCGCAGCAACTGGCGCAGGGCACCGCGCTTATCATGGTGTTGCCCACCATCATGATGGCGGTGCGCAAGTACAACCAGCAGACCCGCATCGACCGCCGCGTGGCGCTGGCCGGCGCGGGCGGGGCGGTGGTGTTCACCTGGGTCGGCGCGCGGCTGGCGCTGGGCATCGAGCCGGGCGTGCTGCGCCTGAGCTTCGCCGTGTTCCTGTTCTTCATCGCGCTGTTCTATGCATGGCAGACCTGGCGCGCCGGAAGCGTCCCGCCCGCTGCCCGGCCGGCCACCAGGAAAGGCGGCCTGCCCGCCGGGGAAGCGCCGGCGTTCACGCCGCGTCGCGCGACCGCGCTGGGCGTGCTGTGCGGCACGCTGGGCGGCTTCTTCGGTGTCGGCGGCGCGGTGCTCGCCGTGCCCATCATCACGTCGGTCTTTCGCCTGTCGCAGACCACGGCGCAGGCGCTGGCCCTGTGCATGGTGATTCCCGGCTCGGCCGTGGCGCTGGTGACGTATTCCTGGGCGGGCAAGGCCGACTGGTGGGTGGGCTTGCCCCTGGCGGCGGGCAGCCTGTTGTTCGTGCCGGTGGGCGTGCGCCTGGCCTACCGTCTGCCTGAACGCAAGCTGAGAGCCTGCTTCGCGGCGATGCTGTTTGCCACCGTGGCGCTGCTGGTATTTGAAAGCTGAGCGGCGCGGCGGGGCCGCTCGATTGTCACGATCCCATGACCAAGCGTTAACGTCGGAAAGGGCGCGAAAATTCCGCGCGTCCCGCTGAACCTTCGTGGCGGTGCGGGCTCCAACGGAGTACGGGTTTTGCGGCGATGTTGCCGCCCCGTGTTGGCAAGGCCGGAGGGGCAGCCCTCGGGTCTTCACCATTAGGAGTACATGTAATGACGACTCACTCCCGTATCGCTGCGTTCCTGTCCACGTCGGCCTTGTGCCTCGGTCTCGCTGCCGCGCCTTCGGCGTTCGCGGCGGGCGCCGACGCCACGACCAAGGCAGGCGACACCAAGACCCACGCGCAGCACAAGCATCACAAGTCCGACAAGACGTCCGCCAAGCAGGGCACCGAGAAATCGGGCGCCGCCAAGGTGGATCAATCGGGGGCCACGGTTCCCGCCAAGTAAGTCGGCCGCGCAGTACCGGATCGCGAGATCCGCGCAGTTCCTTTGCACGGCGGACGGGCTTCGGGCCCGGAAGTCGAAAGCCTCTCGGTATGGGCGCCGAGAGGCTTTTTTCATGTGTTCCGCCCGCGGCGTGCGGCCTGCCCCGTGGCGCGGGCGGCGCCACGGGGCAGGCCCGTGTCAATCCACTGGCGTGATCACGCGGCCGGTATCGAAATACGCCGCCAGGTTCTCCAGCATCAGGTCTTCCATGGCCTGGCGCGTTTCCAGCGTGGCGCTGCCGATGTGCGGCAGCAGCACCGCCTGGTCGCTCTTGATCAGGGCCTCGGGCACCTTGGGCTCGTGCTCGAACACGTCGAGCGCGGCGCAGCCGAGCTTGCCGGCCTCCAGCGCGGCCACCAGCGCGGCCTCGTCGATGACCGGGCCGCGCGCGATGTTGACGATGATGCCGCGCGGGCCGAGCGCTTCCAGCACCTCGCGATTGACCAGGTGGCGCGTGGCCGGGCCGCCCACGGTGGCCACGACCAGGAAGTCGGCCCAGGCCGCCAGGTCGGTCAGCGAGGCCTCGTAGCCGTAATCGACGTCGTCGCGCTTCCTGCGGTTGTGATAACGCACCTGCATATCGAAGCCGATGCCGCGGCGGGCGATGGCCTCGCCGATGCGGCCCAGGCCCACGATGCCGAGCTTCTTGCCGCTGACGCGCTGGCCCAGCGGAATGCTGCCGTGCACCTGGCCCCACTGGCCGGCGCGCACGAAGCGTTCGCCCTGGCCCATGCGGCGGGCGCCTGCGATCATCAGGCCCCAGGCCAGGTCCGCCACGCAGTCGGTCAGCACGTCGGGCGTGTTGCTGACCTGCACGCCGCGCGCATGCGCCGCCTGCACGTCGATGGTCTCGTAGCCCACGCCCCAACTGCAGATGGCCTTCAGGTCGGGCAGGGCGTTGATGAGTTCGGCGTTGGCGCCGAAGTTGGCCGAGGTGACGACGGCCGTGACGCCCTTGCCGAGTTCGGCCAGCGCGGCCTTGCGGTCCGGCTGCTTCCAGAGCTCGATGACGTCGTAGCGCTCGGCGAGGCGCTGGTTGGCGGAGGGCGAGCCGGCCAGCGAGCCGACCTGGATGATGCGATGCTTGGTGGTCATGTTGTCGTACAGGTGGGTGGCGAAACCTTCATGCTACTTGATCCGGCCTTGAATCCGGCTGACAGGGCGCGGGCCGCGGGACCCGCCGCGGCCGCGCCCTCGAGCGGCTGGCTCGAAGCGGCCCGCCCCAAGCAGTCCACCCCCAGCAGCCCGCCCCCGGGCAGCCTTACTCCAGTTGGATATCGGCCTTCTGGATCACGTCCTTCCAGCGCTTGACCTCGGCCTGCTGGAACGCGCTGAACTGCTGCGGCGTGTTCGCCACCACCTCGAAGCCCAGGCCCTGCAGCGTCTTCTCGGTCTGCGGATCGCGCAGGGCGGTCTGCAGGGCCTTGGTCAACTGCTGCACCACGGCCGGCGGGGTGCCCTTGGGCACCGCGAAGCCCTGCCACGAATACACCACCATGTCCTTGATGCCGGCCTCGGCCAGCGTCGGCACGTCCGGCAGGTCCGCCGCGCGCGCGTCGCCGGTGATGGCCAGCGCCTTGAGCTTGCCGGCCTTGATGTGCGTCTGCACCGCGCCCAGGTTCTGGAACGACACGTTGACCTGGCCGCCGATCAGGTCGGCGATGGCGGCGCCGCCGCCGCGATACGGCACGTCCACGCCCGAGGTCTGGGTGCGCTGGCGGAACATCACCGCCGACAGGTGGTCCGACGAGCCCGTGCCGGACGAGGCGTATGAAACCTTGCCCGGATTCCTGTTCGCATAGTCCACCAGCTCAGCCACCGTGCTGGCCGGGAACGACGGCGAGGCCACCAGCACGTTGGGGTTGCGCACCGCCTGCGTGAGGTACTCGAAGTCCTTGCTCGGGTTGTACGAGAGGTTCTTGTACAGCGCCTCGTTGATGGCGAAGGTGCCGATCGAGCCGACCATCATGGTGTAGCCGTCGGGCGTGGCGCGGGCCAGCGCCTGCGCGCCGATGGCGCTGTTGGCGCCCGGCTTGTTCTCGACCACGAAGGTCTGGCCCAGCGCTTTCGTCAGCCCCGGCGTGACGCTGCGCGCCGTGATGTCGGACGAGCCGCCCGGCACGAACGGCACGATCATCGTGACGGGCTTGGTGGGATAGCCGGCGGCGTGGACCGCCGGCCCGGCAAGCAGGGCGGCGGACAGCGCGACCGCGCCGATCGATCTGTTCATGATGTCTCCTGGTTCGCGTGATGATGAAGAACCCGGCGCCCACGCGTGGCGGCCGGGCCCGGATCGGCGCGGGTCAGTCGACCTTGGCGCCCGATTGCTTCACGACCGCGGCCCATTTGACGGTTTCCCGCGCCATGAACTGGGTGAATTGCGCCGGCGTGTTGCCCGAGGGCGTCGCGCCCTGGGCCTGCAATTGTTCGCGCACCGCCGCCTGCTGCAGCGCCGCGGCGACATCGCGCTGGACCTTGTCGACGATCTGTTGTGGCGTGCCCGCCGGGGCCAGCAGGCCGAACCAACTGGACGCCTCGTAGCCTTGCACGCCGGCCTCGGCCAGCGTCGGCACGTCCGGCAGCGCCGGCGAGCGCGTGGCGGTGGTGACCGCCAGCGGCCGCAGCTTGCCGCCCTTGATGAAGCCCATCGACGATGGCAGGTTGTCGAAGATCAGGTCGGCCGACCCCGCCATCACATCCGTCAGGGCCGGGCTGCTGCCCTTGTAGGGCACGTGCGTCATGCGGGTGCCTGTCATGGTCTGGAATAGTTCCCCCGACAGGTGGGTCGAGGTGCCGTTGCCGGTCGAGGCCATATTGACGCTGCCGGGATTGGCCTTCAGGTATTTGATCAGGTCCGCCACGCTGCGGATGCCGTGCTTGTCGGCAAAGGCCGGATTCAGTTCCAGCACGTTGGGCACCGGGATCACCAGCGTGACCGGCGTGAAGTCCTTGACCGGGTCGTAGGGCAGCTTGGCGTAAACGGACTGGTTGATCGCATGAGTGCTGACGGTGCCCATCAGCAGCGTGTAGCCATCGGGCGTGGCGCGGGCGGCTTCGGCGGTGCCGACGTTGCCGCCCGCGCCCGCCTTGTTGTCCACCACCACCGCCTTGCCCCAGGCCTTGCCCAGTTCGGCCGCGACCACGCGCGCGGCGATGTCGGCGGTGCCGCCGGCGGGGAAGGGCACGATGATCCTGACGTCGCGCGCCGGATAGTCGGCGGCGCGCGCGGCGGCGGGTAACAGGGCTGCCGCCGCCAGACAGGCGGCAAGGGCCAGGCGGCCGCGCAAGGGGGCTGCAAGCATGGAAGTCGTCTCCTCGTGTGCGCGTGGCCGCGCATCGTTTGTGGGGTGTTCCTGCCAGGCCGGGGCCCGGATCTGAATGCTGCCGGCGTCTGTCGCGCCTTGCCGTCGTGAATCCCGATGACTTGTAAAACGAATATAGGTATTGAGGGTCTACTTGTCAACCAAGTATACTTTTTCCAAGCTACTCATCTAACAACTGGATTCCCCCTCGGAATCCGCCAGGAGACCCGCCATGAAAACCTCCCCGGTCACCGTGCAGGACCTGCAGCGTTCCGTCATCGCGGTCCCGCCGCTGGCGCGCCATGCCGACCTGTCGCTGAACGAAGCCGCCAACCAGGCCCTGCTGCGGCACCTGGAGGCGGGCGGGGTGCGCAACGTGATGTACGGCGGCAATGCCAACTTCTACAACGTCGGCGTGGGCGAATACGCGCGCATCGTCGATATGCTGGCCGCGCTGGCCGGGCCGGACACCTGGATCCTGCCGTCGGTCGGCCCCGATTTCGGCAAGATGATGGACCAGGCGGCGATCCTGCGCGGCCGCGCCTTCCCCACGGCCATGCTGCTGCCGATGTCGTTTCCCTACACCGACGCCGGCCTGGCCGACGGCGTGCGCCGCTTCACCGATGCGCTGGGCAAGCCGGCGGTTGTCTACATCAAGTCGGCCGACTACCTGGCCCCGGCCACTGCGGCGCGGCTGGTCGAGGAAGGCCGCATCGTGGCGTTCAAGTATGCGGTGGTGCGCGAGGACCCGGCGCGCGACGCCTACCTGTCGGCGCTGCTGCAAAGCGTGGACGCCAATCGCGTGGTCAGCGGCATCGGCGAGCGCCCGGCCATCGTCCACTATCGCGACTTCGGCCTGAAGAGCTTCACCTCCGGCTCGGTCTGCGTGGCGCCGCGCGGCTCGATGCGCCTGCTGCGCCTGCTCAAGGAAGGCCGCTACGACGAGGCCGAGTCGGTGCGCGCCCAATACCTGGGCCTGGAGGACTGCCGCGACGCGATCAGCCCGATCCGTGTGCTGCACGACGCCGTGACCCTGTCGGGCGTGGCCGACATGGGCCCGATGCTGCCGCTGCTGACCGGCATTTCCAGCGCCGAGCGCGAGCGGGTCGCGCCAGTGGCGCGCGCGCTGGCCGAGTGGGACCGCGAAGCCGTCGCGGCCTGATGGCCGCGCGCGCGGCAACGGCGGTACGATGAGCGCTGCCGATACGCACCAGGAGATTTCGTGGCCCGACCCAAAGCATCGCCTCCCTCCGCGCCGCCCGCGTCCGCCGAGCCGGACGCCATGGGCGCGCTGGTGCTGGAACGCGGCCATCGCGTCCGGCTGGCCGACCAACTTTACGGCCAGATCTTCGAGCAGATCGTCGCCGGCAATCTCAACGTCGGCGACAAGCTGCCTTCCGAGAACGAGATTTCCGAACGCTTCGGCGTGTCGCGGCCGGTGGTGCGCGAAGCGCTGCTGCGCCTGCGCGCCGACGGCCTCATCACCGCGCACCAGGGCCTGGGCACCTTCGTCAGCCACCAGCCGGCGCCGCGCCTGACGGCCTTCAGCGACGTTGGCAACGTCGGCGCCTATCTGCGCGCACAGGAGTTGCGCGTGGCGCTCGAGGGCGATGCCGCGCGGCTGGCGGCGCTGCGCCGCACCGACGAGCAGTTGCACAAGATCGAGGCCGCGCATGCCGCCTTCGCCGACAGCCTGGCGCGCGGCCAGATGTCGGCCGAGGCCGACCTGGCGTTCCACGCCAGCATCACCGAGGCCACCGGCAACGACTTCTATCTCGGGGTGCTGGAAAGCATCCACGAGTCCATCAATGGCTTCATGCGCCTGACGCTCAACCTGACCCGCACCGGGTCGCGCCAGCGCGCCCAGCGCGTCCTCGACGAGCACGCCACCATCCTCGACGCGATCCGCGCCCAGGACGGCGAGCGCGCCCGGGTCGCCATGCAATTCCACCTGGGCCAGGCCCGCCACCGGCTGGTCGACCGCGAACGCGATTGACCGGCCGCTCGCGCCGTCCGGGAGCTTCACACTGACAACAGCAGGAGACATCGCGTGCAAGGCAATGGTTCGGCAGGAACAGCGGCATCGGCGGGGCAGGTGCGTGAACAGATTCTGATCGTGTTGCAGGCCTGGGGCATGGCGCCCGACCTGGCCGCCATCACCGCCGGCCTGATGGCCGAGACGGATCTGCTGGGCATCGATTCGCACGGCATCTCGATGCTGCCGTCATACGAGGAAAAGCTGCGCGCGGGCACGCTCAAGCTCGACGCGCGCCCGCGCGTGGTGCGCGACGGCGGCGCCAGCGCGCTGCTGGACGGCATGGGCGGACTGGGCTATCCGGTATCGGCGCAGGCCATGAACCTGGCCGTCGACAAGGCGCTGGAGCATGGCGTGGGCGCGGTGTCAGTGTGCAATTCGCATCACTTCGGCGCGGCTGGCGTCTATGCGCGCATCGCGGTCGAGCGCGGCGTGGTCGGGCTGGTCACCAGCAGCGCCAACGGCGTCATCATGGTGCCCACGCGCGGCGCCATGCCCATGCTGGGCACCAACCCCATCGCCTTCGGCGCGCCGGCCGCGCATAACGAGCCGTTCGTGCTCGACATGGCCACCACCACCGTCGCGGCCAACAAGGTCAAGGTCTATGACTTCCTTGGCAAGCCGCTGCCGCCGGGCTGGGCGGTGGACGGGCAGGGCGAGCCGGTCACCGCGGCCGACAGCGCCATGCAGTTCATCTTCAAGCATCCCGAGGGCGGGCTGACGCCGCTGGGCGGCACGCCGGCCATGAGCAGCCACAAGGGCTATGGCCTGGCGATGATGGCGCAGATCCTGGGCGGCACGCTCAGCGGCAGCGCGCTGGCGGCGCGCCGCAACGTCACGCGCCGTCCCGGCGAACCCGACGACGTCGGCCACTTCTTCCTGGCGCTCAATCCCGACGCCTTCCGCGCCAGCGGCTCGTTCGAGTCGGACATGGACGACCTGATCGACACGCTGCACGACACCCCGCCGGCGCGGCCCGACGAACCGGTGCTGGTGGCCGGCGAACCCGAGGCCGCCGAGCGCGCGCGCCGCCGCGAGCGGGGCATCCCGATCCCGCCCGCCCTTGCCACGCGCCTGCGCGAGATCTGCCAGCGGGCCGCGGTGCCGTATCTGCTGGACTGAGCCCTCCGCCCGGTCGCATGACGTTTTCCCCGCCGCGCGGGCCTGCCCGCGCGTTGATTCACCGACCCGGTCACCGGGCGGCAAGCATTAGAAAAACACGACAAGGAGACAACCATGCAACACAAGACATCGCCGGCGCGCCGCCGGCTGGGACTGGCCGCGCTGGCATTGGGCGCGGCCGCGGCGATCGCGCCGGGGCTGCTGCTGGCGCAGGACTGGCCGACACGGCCGGTCAAGCTGATCGTGCCGTTCCCCGCGGGCGGCAGCACCGACGCGGTCGGACGCCTGCTGGCCGCCGAGCTGTCCAAGGAACTGGGACAGAGCGTCGTGGTCGAGAACAAGGGCGGCGCCAACGGCAACATCGGTTCCGATGTGGTCGCCAAGGCCGAGCCCGACGGCTACACGCTGCTGCTGTCGGGGGTGGGCTCGAACGCCATCAGCTATTCGCTCTATCAGAGCATGCCGTACCGCGACAGCGACTTCGCCCACATCTCGCTGCTGGCCACCGGGCCCAACGTGCTGGTGGCCAACATGGATTTCCCGGCCACCAACTTCGCCGACTTCATCAAGCTGGTGCGCGCCAACCCGGGCAAGTACACCCACGCCAGCTCGGGCAACGGGTCGTCGGGCCACCTGGCCATGGAGATGCTCAAGCAGGCCGCCAAGATCGACCTGGTGCACGTGCCCTACAAGGGCGGCGCCGCCGCCATCACCGACATGATCGGCGGCCGCGTGTCGGTGATGTTCCTGAACCAGGACACGCTGCTGCCGCAGGTCAAGTCCGGCAAGCTGCGCGCGCTGGCGGTGGCCAGCGCCAAGCGCAATCCCGCCTATCCGGATACGCCCACGGTCGCGGAGTCCGGCTACCCGGGCTTCGCCGCCGAATCATGGTTCGGCCTGTCGGCGCCGGCCAAGACGCCGCCGGCCGTCATTCAGCGGCTGAATCAGGCCACCGTCAAAGCCCTGGCTTCACCGGATATCCGGCAGAAGCTGGAAAGCGTAGGCTTCGTGGTGGTGGGCGACGACCCCAAGGCGTTCTCGGCCTTCGTCCAATCCGAAATCACCAAATGGGGCGCGGCGGCCAAGGCCTCCGGCGCCCGCATGGACTAGCGTTCTGTATCAACACTCCCCGCGCGCCGGGCGGCGCCCGGGGTTCAATACGATGGGAAACACGCAGCGATGACTTCACCCTTGCCCAACCGCTTTCGCCAACGCATCCTGGCGCGCGAGCGCCTGATCGGCTTCTGGATGTGCATGTCCAGCCACATCACCGCGGAAGTCGCGGGCCTGGCCGACTTCGACTGGCTGCTGCTGGATGGCGAGCATTCGCCCAACACCGTGCCGATGTTCCTGCAGCAGTTGCAGGCCCTGCAGGGCAGCGCCAGCGCCGCCATCGGCCGGCCGACCTGGAACGATCCGGTCGAGATCAAGCGCCTGCTGGACATCGGCTTCTACAACCTGCTGATCCCCTTCATCGAATCCGAGGATGACGCGCGCCGCGCGGTGGCCGCCACGCGCTATCCGCCGCAGGGCATCCGCGGCGTGGCCGGCATGCAGCGCAGCAACCGCTACGGCACCGTGCCGGATTACTTGAAGACCATCAACGACAACATCTGCGTGCTGCTGCAGATCGAGAGCCGGCCGGGCATCGAGGCGGTCGATGCGATCGCCGCGGTCGAGGGCGTGGACGGCGTCTTCATCGGCCCGTCGGACCTGGCCGCGGCCCTGGGCCATCTGGGCAACCCGGGCCACCCGGAAGTGCAGGAAGCGATTCGCCACCTGTACCAGCGCGTCACCGCGCAGGGCAAGGCGGTGGGCATCCTGGCGCCGGTGCAGGCCGATGCGCGCCGCTACCTGGACATGGGCATGCACTTCGTCGCGGTCGGCACCGACCTGGGCGTGTTCAAGCAGGCTACCTTCGCCTTGCGCGAGGCCTTCCCCACCTGATCCTGCCTGATCGCGCGGCCGTCGCGTTCGCCACGGCCGCGCCTTGCCTTACTGCTCCAGCGCCAGCAGGTCGGCGACCGTCTGGCGGCGGCGGATCAGGCGCGCCTCGTTGCGCTCCAGCAGCACTTCGGCCGCCAGCGGCCGGGTGTTGTAGTTCGAGGACATCGACGCGCCATAGGCGCCGGCATTGTGGAACACCAGGAAGTCGCCGATGCGCGGCCGCGGCAGCGACTGGTCCGAGACCACGCCGCCCGCGTCCTGCGTGAACACGTCGCCCGATTCGCACAGCGGGCCGGCCACGGCGATGCGGGTCTCGGCCGTCGGCGGCGTGGCGCCGTCCGGCGCGTGCACCGAGATGCGGTGGTAGCTGCCGTACATGGCCGGGCGCATCAGGTCGTTGAAGCCGGCGTCCACCAGCGCGAAATCGCGCTCGGGGCGGCGGTTGATCGCGTGCACTTCGGCCACCAGCGCGCCCGCCTCGGCCACCAGGAAGCGGCCCGGTTCGATCTCCAGGCGCACCGCGTGGCCCAGGCGCTGCTCGATGCGCTTGCGGGCCGCGTCCCATTGCTCGAAGTAGTGGTCGCAGTCGATGCGCGGCTCGCCCTCGCGATACGGAATCGAGAGGCCGCCGCCGGCCGAGATGGCCTCGATGTCGTGGTCCAGCGAGGCGACCACGTCGACCATCGCGTCGCACACGCTGGACAGGTGGCCGTAGTCCACGCCCGAGCCGATGTGCATGTGGATGCCGACCAGCTTCAGGCCGTAGCGGCGCACGATGCCGATGGCGGCCGCGACGTCGTCGATCCAGATGCCGTGCTTGCTTTGCGGGCCGCCGGTGTTGGTCTTGTTGCTGTGGCCGTGGCCGAAGCCCGGGTTGATGCGCAGCCAAACGCGGTGGCCCGGCGCGTGCTGGCCGACGCGTTCGAGCATGTCGAGCGAGCCGGCGTTCACGGTGATGCCGTGCTTGATGACGGTGGCCAGGGTGGCGTGGTCGATCAGATCGGCCGTGAACACCACGCCGGCCGGCTCGCCCGCGGGCTCGAAGCCGGCGGCCAGGCTGCGCTCGATCTCGCCCAGGGACACCGCGTCCACCATCACGCCCTCGGCGCGCATCAGGCGCAGGATGTGCAGGTTGGAGCAGGCCTTCTGCGCGTAGCGGATGACGTCGAAGCGGCGCAGTTGGGCGATGCGCTCGCGGATGACGGCGGCATCGTAGACCCACAGCGGGGTGCCGTGCTCGGCGGCGAGTCGGGTGAGTTGGCGCGGATCGAAAGCCATTGCGGGGTGAACCTTGTTACGGTGATGGGGTAGGGAATCAGGGCAGCATCATGCCTGCGCCAGGTCATCCAGTAAAATGCTTAGATTTTCCACATCGATTCATTCCTGATATGGGTCAGTCATGCTGACGCACCGACATATCGAAGTCTTCCGCGCCCTCATGATCGCCGGCAGCGTGACCAAGGCTGCCGACCTGCTGTTCACCTCGCAGCCCACCGTCAGCCGCGAGCTGGCGCGCATGGAGCAGACCATCGGCTTCGCCCTGTTCGAGCGGGTGCGCGGCCGCCTGCGGCCCACCATGCCCGCGCTGGCGCTGTACGACGAGGTGCGGCAGTCATACGCCGGGCTGGAGCGGGTGGCGTCCACCGCGGCGCGCCTGCGCGCCTTCCAGGACGGGCAACTGGCGGTAATCGCGTTGCCGGCGTTTTCACATTCGCTGCTGCCGGGGGCCTTCCGGCGCTTCAGCCAGGACTACCCGGGCGTGAGCCTGGCGCTGGAGGCGCAGGAATCGCCGTTCCTGGAGGAATGGCTCACGGCCCAGCGCTACGACCTGGGCCTGACCGAGCACGAGCTGGAGCCGGCCGGCACCCGGCTGGCGTTATTGCTGGAGGTGGACGAGGTCTGCGTGCTGCCCGATGGTCATCGCCTGTTGGCCCGGCCGGCGCTGGAACTGGCCGATTTCGCCGGCGAACCGTTCGTCAGCCTGTCGTCCAGTGACCCCTACCGCATCCAGATCGACGAGGCCTTCGCGGCCGAAGGCGTGCTGCGGCGCGCGATCATCGAGACGCCGACGGCGGTCTCGGTATGCGCCTTCGTGCGCCAGGGGCTGGGGCTGGCCATCGTCAATCCATTGACGGCGCTGGATTTCATCGGCCGCGGCCTGCATATCCGGCCATTGCGGCGATCGTTCCCGTTCCGGGTCAACCTGGTGTTTCCGGAGCACCGGCCCAAGAACCCGCTGGTGGACGCCTTCACCGCCACCCTGCGCGACGAGGCCGAGCAGATCCGCGCCCGCCTCGCGGCCCGGCAGGACTGACGGGCGCTGCCGCCATCGGGCCATGCGGCTGGGGTCCGTAGACGGCAGTCGGCAATAGGTGGGAACGGGCAGGTGGCAGCAGCCGGCAATAGCGCAACGAGCAACTGGCAACAGGAGCAGGCGACAGGAACAGGTAACAGGAACAGGCAACAAAAAAGGATGCCCGTGGGCATCCTTCTTCATTTGCCGTATTCATGACGCCCTGCAAGGCAGGGCGGCATAATGGCTTAGGCCAGCGCCTTGATGGCGGCAGCCAGGCGGCTCTTGTGGCGAGCGGCCTTGTTCTTGTGGATGATGTTCTTGTCAGCCACGCGATCGATCACGCTCGACGCCTTCTGGAACACTTCGCCAGCCGCAGCCTTATCGCCAGCGGCGATGGATTGGCGAACGCGCTTGATGGCGGTGCGCAGCATCGAGCGCAGGCTGGAATTGTGCTTGTTGCGCTCAACGGATTGGCGAGCGCGCTTGCGGGCTTGGGCGGTATTGGCCATGTTGCTATGTAAGTTGAATTCGGCAAAGTCGAACATTTTAGCAAGTCCCAGAGGGATTGCAAGCTTTAAATGCCGTGTCTGCCGATGGAGCGCCCGTCAACCGGGCGGGGGGCGCTGCGAGGAAAGCCTCGGACTGCAGGACCCGGGTAGCTTGACCTGGGCTTCAGACCGCGCGGGCATCGAAGGAATCAACGCCTGGTGGCCCTGCTGCGCCTACTGGATAAAAACACCGTGCCGAGTATACAACGGAAGCGGCCTTTCGTTACAGCCCCGTTTCAGCGGACGTGGTCAGGCCGCGACGTTGATCGACACGAACCAGGGTGTGTAACGCCGCACGTGGATCGGCATCATGTCTTCGAGCGCGGCCAGCGCCGCGTCCGTGTCGTCGAGCGGGAAATGGCCGGAAACGGGCAGGCCGCCAGCGGCCATGGAGACGCGCAGGGCGCCGCTGCGGTAGGGGCGCAGGGCGGCGATGACCTCGGCCAGCGGGCGACCGCGGGCGTCGATCCAGCCAGCCTCCCAGGCGGCTTCCGCCATCAGTTCGGCACGGGGGGTGTCGATGCGCGAGACATCGAAGCGGGCTCCGGTGCCGGCCCGCACGATGCCGTGGGCGCCCGCCATGGTTTCCACCACCACCTCGTGCTCATGCACCACGACCACCGTGCGCTGGGCTTGCTGGCGCACCATGTAGCGGGTGCCCAGGGCGCGCACGGTGCCCTCGGCGGTCTGCACCAGGAAGGGCCGCCGCGCGTCGGGCGCCACCGACACGGTGACGGCGCCGTCCAGCAGCCGCACCTGGCGGTAGGCGGGGGTGAAGTCCAGGTTGACGCGGCTGCGCGCGTCCAGCAGCAGTTGGCTGCCGTCGGAAAGCAGGTAGCGGCGGCGTTCGCCGGTGGCCGTGGCGGCGTCGGCCGCGACGTTGCTCAACGGGTAGAAGGCGTTGCCCACGTACGCGGCGCAGGCGCCCGCGCTGGCGAGGGCGAGCGAACCCGCCAGGAAGCGCCGGCGCGGCGGCACGACGACGGGCGGCGTGACGGCAGGCGCGGGCGCCGCCTGCGGCGAGGGCGGCGAGGCGGTCGTGGCGTAACCGGCAGGATAGGCGTCGCCCAGCCGGCCAAAGCCCGATCCCGCCAGAGTGCCCGTCAATTGTTGCCAGGCATTCTCATGCAGAGGGTCGGCCGCGCGCCACGCCAGGAAATCGTTGTAGTCCTGCGCCGTCGCTTTACCGGAGCGTAGCAGCAGCAACCAATTGATGACTTGGTCCGCCATGGGTTGTCCTTGGGCGTACTTCACTTCAAGCTGCCGCCTGGGAGGCCAGGCGGGAATCCTTTTGATGGCAATTTGTAAATAATAAAGGTTTTTTACCAAAGATTACCGGCCGCTTGTCAATTCTTGACGAATCAAATGCAAAAAAAGCCGGCGGGTAGCCGGCTTTTTGCTGAGATTGAGGCGCGAACCCTGGAAATTAACGGGGGGATCGGCGTCCGAAGTCTCGGGGACGGAACCCAAACAGTAACAACATGCCGAAGTAGGCCGCCGCGCTGGCCGCCAATACGCCGGTCAGCCACAGCGCGCGATGGCCGGCATGGGCCTGCAGGCCGATCCAGTCAATACGACCATCGGCGTATAGCAGCAGCGCGGCCAGGGCCGCCAAGGCCGGCACCAGGCGCAGGCAGAAGCGGCCCCAGCCGTCGCCGGGCCGGTAGACGCCCCGGCGGCGCAGGCCGATCAGCAGCGCCAGCGCATTCAGGCAGGCGCCCAGGCCGATGGCGAGCGCCAGGCCGGCGTGGGCCAGCAGCGGCACCAGCGCCAGGTTCATCAGTTGGGTCAGGATCAGTACGCCGATGGCGATTTTCACGGGCGTGCGGATGTCCTGCTTGGCATAGAAGCCGGGCGCCAGGATCTTCACCGCCAGCAGGCCGATCAGGCCGGCCGAATAGGAAATCACGGCCAGCCGGGTCTGCAGCACGTCTTGCGCCGAGAACGCGCCATAGTGGAAGAGCGTCGCCACCAGGCCGTCCGACAGCAGCGCCATGCCCACCGCCGCCGGCAGTCCCAGCAGCAGCACCAGTCGCAGGCCCCAGTCGAGCAGCGCGCTGTAGCCGCCATGGTCGTCGCGGGCGTGGGCGGCCGACAGGCTCGGCAGCAGCACCGTGCCCAGCGCCACGCCCAGCAGGGCGGTCGGGAATTCCATCAGGCGGTCGGCGAACGACAGCCAGGTGACGCTGCCGGGCGCGAGCCAGGTGGCGATGTTGGTGTTGATCAGCAGCGAAATCTGCGCCACCGACACGCCCAGCGTGGCCGGCGCCATCTGCTTGAGGATGCGCTGCACCGTGGGGTCGGCCCAGGCTTCGCGAAAGCGCAGCGAGAAGCGCGGCGTCAGGCCCAGCCGCGCCAGCGCCACCCATTGCACCGCCAGTTGCGCCACGCCGCCGATCATCACGCCGATGGCCAGGGCATAGACCGGCACGTCCATGCGCGGGGCCAGCCAGAGGCAGGCGGCGATCATGGACAGGTTCAGCAGCACTGGCGTGAAGGCCGGCACGGCAAAGCGCCGCCAGGTGTTGAGCACGCCGGAGGCGAACGCAATCAGCGACATGCAGAAGATGTAGGGAAACATCACCCGCGTCATCCAGACGGCGGCGCCAAATTCGGTGTCGCGCGCGGCGCCGCGCAGGCCGCTGGCCATGGCCGACACCACCCAGGGCGCGGCGATGATGCCGATCAGCGTGATCGCCATCAGGGCCGCGGTCAGCAGCAGCGCCACCCGGTCCAGCAGGGTGCGGACCTCGGCTTCGGAGCGGTTGTTGCGGGCATGGCCCAGGATCGGCACGAAGGCCTGGGCGAAGGCGCCTTCGGCGAACAGCCGGCGCAACAGGTTGGGAATGCGGAAGGCGACCCAGAAGGCGTCGGTGATGGGGCCGGCGCCGAAGGCGCGCGCCACCAGGATGTCGCGCACCAGCCCGGAAATACGGGACAGCAGGGTGAAGCTGCTGACGGTGGCCGCGGAACGGAACAGGCTCATGGAGTGACTGGATGGAGGCGGGCGGCCGTCAATGGAAAATCGCCTTCCTCGAAGGGAAGGACCGCTGCATGCCCGGGCGCTTCAAAGGATGGCTTTTCCCCGCCGGGCCGCCCCAAGGGGAAAAAGCCCCCTCGGGGGGCAGAGAGCCCCCGCAGGGGGCGAAGCGTGGGGGCATATTCCCCGCTGGGCCGCCCCAAGGGGAAAAAGCCCCCTCGGGGGGCAGAGAGCCCCCGCAGGGGGCGAAGCGTGGGGGCATATTCCCCGCCGGGCCGCCCCAAGGGGAAAAAGCCCCCTCGGGGGGCAGAGAGCCCCCGTAGGGGGCGAAGCGTGGGGGCATTTTTACTTCGGGGGCATCCGGATGGCGCCGTCCAGGCGGATCGTCTCGCCGTTCAGCATGTCGTTGGTGATGATGGCGTGCACCAGCTTGGCGTAGTCCTCCGGACGGCCCAGGCGGGCGGGGAAGGGGATGCTGGCGGCCAGCGAGTCCTGCACTTCCTGCGGCATGCCGAAGATCATCGGCGTGCCGAAGATGCCGGGAGCGATCGTCATGCAGCGGATGCCGGTCTTGGCCAGGTCGCGGGCGATCGGCAGGGTCATGCCAGCCACGCCGGCCTTGGAGGCGGCGTAGGCCGCCTGGCCGATCTGGCCGTCGAACGCGGCGACCGACGCGGTGTTGATCATCACGCCGCGCTCGCCGGTGGGCTCGGGCGTGTTGCCGCTCATGGCCTCGGCGGCCAGCCGCATCATGTTGAAGCTGCCGATCAGGTTGATCGACACGACCTTCTGGAACAGATCCAGCGGGTGCGCGCCGTTCTTGCCGACGATCTTGGCGGCCGGCGCCACGCCGGCGCAGTTGACCAGGCCGAACAGGGTGCCCAGTTCCTTGGCCGCGGCAACGGCGCGCTGGCCGTCGGCCTCTTGCGTCACGTCGCAGTGGACGTAGCGCTGGCCCAGTTCCTTGGCCAGTTCCTCGCCGGGGCCGTCCTGCAGGTCGGCGATGACCACCTTGGCGCCGTTGGCCACCAGCATGCGCACGGTGCCGGCGCCCAGGCCGGATGCGCCGCCGGTAACGATGAATACCTTGTTCGCGATTTCCATGTCTCTACCACCAGATCAATTCAAGGGATGAAAACGGCGCGCCGGGCGCCGGATGCGAAAAGGCCTTCGGGCCGGGGGCGGAACGCGTCGCGTCCGGCCGGCGCCGAAGGCCTGGGCCTGCGAAGCGCCTATCAGCTCTTGACGGCGTCGAACAGGCGCGACTTGATTTCCTCGACCGCGCCGACGCCGGAGATCTTGCGGTACTTCGGCGCCTCGGCCGGGTTCTGCTGGGCCCACGACGAGTAGTAGTCGACCAGCGGACGGGTCTGCTGGCGGTACACGTTCAGGCGATTGCGGACCGTTTCCTCGCGGTCGTCGTCGCGCTGGATCAGGTCTTCGCCGGTGACGTCGTCCTTGCCTTCGACCTTGGGCGGGTTGAAGCGCACGTGGTAGCTGCGGCCGCTGGGCTGGTGCACGCGGCGACCGCTCATGCGTTCGATGATGTCTTCTTCGGGGACTTCGATTTCCACCACGTAGTCCAGCTTGACGCCGGCGCTCTTGAGCGCGTCGGCCTGCGGAATGGTGCGCGGGAAACCGTCGAACAGGTAGCCGTTGGCGCAGTCGGGCTGCTTCAGGCGGTCCTGGACCAGGCCGATGATGATCTCATCCGAGACCAGGCCGCCGGCATCCATGACCTTCTTCGCTTCGATGCCCAGGGGCGTGCCGGCCTTGACCGCGGCGCGCAGCATGTCGCCCGTGGAAATCTGGGGAATGCCGAAATGCTGGGTGAGAAACGCGGCCTGGGTGCCTTTGCCGGCGCCGGGAGGTCCGAGCAAGATGAGACGCATGAGTGCTCCTGAATGGGGTTTAATTTTTGTGATCCGAGCGATTATGCCGCAACGCAGCAGCCTCTGCGGGGCCGCGCCATGCGAAATAACCCTTATATCCGTTTGCTATAGATCAAGCGAACGCGTTCCAGGTCGGCCGGCGTATCTACGCCGGCGGCCGGAGGGTGCGACGCCCGATGGACGACGATGACGTGGCCGTGCTCCATCGCGCGCAACTGTTCCAGCGACTCGAACCGTTCCAGCGCGCCTTGCGGCAGGGTCGGGTAGCGGCGCAGGAACGACACGCGGTAGGCGTACAGACCGATGTGATGCCAGGCGGGCAGGCCGTCGGCCAGCACGCGCTCGCCGCCGGCCAGCGCGTCGCGCGCCCAGGGGATCGGCGCGCGCGAGAAATACAGCGCGCGGCCGTCGACGGCGCAGACCAGCTTGACCACATTGGGGTTGAACAGCGCCTGGGCGTCCGCCAGCGGACAGGCGCAGGTGGCGATGTCCGCCTGCGGGCTGTCGGCCAGGCGGGCCGCCACGGCGTCGATGAGTTCGGGTTCGATCAGCGGTTCGTCGCCCTGCACGTTGACGACGATGGCGTCGTCGGGCAGGCCCAGTTGTTCCACGGCCTCGGCCAGGCGGTCGGTGCCGGTGGGATGGTCGCCGCGGGTCATCAGGGCGCGCAGGCCGTGGGCCTGGGCGGCGTCCTGGACGCGCGCGTCATCCGTGGCGATGTAGACCTGCGACGCGCCTGATTGCGCCGCGCGTTCGGCCGTGCGCACCACCATCGGCTTGCCGGCGATGTCGGCGAGCGGTTTGTCGGGCAGGCGGGTCGAGGCGGTCCGCGCCGGGATCAGGGCGATGAAGCTCACGATACGGGCGGGTCAGGAGGAAACGGGGGCGTCGTCCAGCGAGCGCGCTTCCGATTCGAGCATGACGGGAATGCCGTCGCGCAGCGGGAATGCCAGGCGGTCGGCGCGGCAGACCAGTTCGGCCCGGGTGCGGTCGTGTTCGAGGCGGCCCTTGCACAGGGGGCAGACGAGGATGTCGAGAAGGCGGGATTCCATGACCGGGATTCTAAAGCAGTTTGGGCGGGCGCAGCCCGCGCCGGGCCGCCTCGCGCGCCGGAAATGAGGGGCGCGGGAGGGTCGAATTACTTGTTTTGTTAATTGTTGTCATGTTTTGACGCTCCGCGCCAGAAATTTCGGGACGGATGATGGCTATGATCCGCCGCGACGTGAGGAAAGAGGAAACACGACAATGGATTCCAACACCATCCGCATCGGACTGATGCTCATCATCCTGGCCTGGACGGTCATCAGCGCCATCACCTACATGGCGCGCCGCAGCGGCAACAAGGACGCACTGCGCCAGCTCAAGCGGGAAGGCCAGCCGTTGCGCCGCCTTGGCGCCGAGGAGCAGGCGCTGGTGCAGCCATTCCTGGTGCGGCCCGCCAAGCCCACGCAAAGCGTCGCGCTGCTCAATGACGGCGTGTTCCCGCTGCGCGGCGCCTTCGTGCGTCACGGGCTGGAATCGAGCCACGGCGCCGCCACGCTGCACGACACGCTGGGCGGCGTCGACGTGGTGCTGCCCTACGACGCGCGCGACTATCTGCGCGAGGACAACCAGGCCGAAGTGGTGCTGACGGAGAAATTCGCCATCGTGGTGGCGCTGAACGGCGGGTTCGACCTGGCCGGCGGCCGCGAGCGCGAGGCGCGCCGGCAGAAGCAGAACCAGCAATGGTCCAGCGGCAAGCTGGGGGCGATGCAGGACGTGGTCGATGCCGACGCGCCCGCCGCGCAGGACGCTGGCAACGCGCCCGACGCCCAGGCCGAACGCGAGTTCGCCGACGCCATGCGGGTCGAGATCCTGAGCCAGCGCGAGGAAACGCCCGCCGAGATCGCCTGGCGCCGTCCGGCAGGCGTCGCCTTCTGGCCCGCCGTGTGGTGGCTGGCGGCGTTCGTCTGCCTGGGCGTGGCCGCGGCGGGCGGCGGCCTGGCGTGGCTGGCCTCGGCCGCCGCGCCGGCGCTGCTGGCCGTCTGGCTGACATGGCGCCGGCGCCCGTTGGGCGCGGCGCAGAAGGTGAACCGGGTGCGAGGCGAACTGAACGCGATCGTGCTGACCAATCCGGCCAACGCGCAGGCGGTGTCGACCCAATTGTTCCTGGGCGACAAGCTGCCGGTGACGCTGCCCGATCATTGGCGCGCCAACCTGGAGCTGCCGGATGACGGCCGCGTCGACGTGGACCTGCGGGTGGAGGACTACACCGTGCTGCGCCTGGGCAACCGGTTTTCCGTGGATGAAGAGCAGCGCCTGTTTCCCCAGGTGGCCTGGGGGCGCCACGTGACACTGGCGCTTGCGGGGCTGATCGCGGGCGCGGCGTTCGGCCTGATCGGTGACGGCGATCTGCGCGGCGACGTCGCGCTGGCGTCGGCGTGGGCGCGTGGCGCCCAGCCGCGGGTCTACGACTCGGCCACGGCGTTGGCCCAGGACCCGCCCGCGCCCGGCGACGTGGTGGCCCTGAAGGGCGCGGGCCGCTGCCAGTTCCAGCCGGACGCTTACCGTCAGGGCGAGGTGCGCTTCGATTGCGAGCGCATCCGTTGGCAGGGCGATGCGATCCAGGCTGGCGAACTGCGGGTCACGCCGGCCGCGCTGGCGTTGTATTCGGGCGGTTTCCTGAAGACCCGGCCCAATCCGATGATGGACATGCTGGTCCGCAACCAGGTGTATGGCAGCGTGGCCGGCAATCCGCTGGCCGCTTACAACGCCCGCAATGTCTCCGCGGTGACCGTGAATCGCGTGACCGATCTGGTGCTGACGATCGAACTGGCCTGCGAGGCCGCCACGGGCCAGGCCATCGCCGAGTGCGACCGCCTCAAGGCCGAGACGGTCGATGGCCTGATGCTGGCGCGCGACGAGCCGGACAGTTGGCTGGCACTGTTGCGGCTGGCGCAGGGCGGGGCCTTCAGGCAGCAGGGCAATGCCGACGAGGGCGTCATCATCGCGCACGTCGCCAACCGGCTGCGCGGCCTGGCCAGGAGCAGCATGGAGCCGCAGTTGCGCGAGGCGTTGGCGCGCGCCGGCAACGACCTGATGGCGCGCCAGCGCGGCGGTGTCGTCCTGCAGGTGTGGCCCGGCCGCTACGCCGATATGCCGCAATTGCCGCCGCGCGACGAAATGCCCGATCTGCTGCAGTCGTGGAGCCACCAGACCGCGATGCTGGCGGCCGATGGAGCCCGGCCATTCCAGGCTGGCGGCGTGGTCACCGCGGTCGGGCGCGAGGCGTCCGGCACAACGGTCGTCGACGTCGATGCGCGGCTTTCGCTGGACGATCCATGGCCGTCGCTTGCGCGGGTCATCTGGCTGGCGCTGGCGTTGCTGCTGCTGGCGGTGCATGTGCCGCTGGCGGTGCTGCGGTTGCGCGCGGCGGCTGCCCGCAAGCGTGGACTGGCGGAATACGCGCGGCGACCGGTCGCTGCGCGTTCGGCCTTTTTCTAGGAAGGCTGTCCCACAGCGCGCTGGCGCAGCGTCTGCGCCAGCCAGTCGAACAATCGCGGATCGGAAAAGCCGGCCCGCACCGGCACCTCCCACAGGCGCGCGTCATGCAGGGCGGCGCATTTGATGGCGTCCTTGGACGTGACCAGGATGGTCCGAGCGGCCAGCGCCTGGAAGGGCGAGGTGGCGTAGTCGTGGTGGTCAGGCAGGGGCAGCGTGGCCGCCAGCGTGATCCCCTGGGTTCGCAGCGTGGCGAAGAAACGCTCCGGGTTGCCGATGCCGGCGGCCGCCGCCACGTCCGGCTGGCCGGCGAAGGCGGCCAGCGGGCGGCGCGCGCCGCCTTCGATCTGGCGGGCGTCATCGGGTTCCAGCCACATGGCGACCTGGCGCGGCCCCGGGCCGGAGGGCGCCGCCGCGTGTCCGCCGGGCACGCCGATATTGGTGATCACCGCGTCCACCTCGCGCAGCCGGCTGGCCGGTTCGCGCAAGGGGCCTGCCGGCAGCAGGCGGCCATTGCCGACGCCGCGCTGGTCCTGCACGACGATTTCCAGGTCGCGCGCCAATGCCAGGTGTTGCAGGCCGTCGTCGGAAACGATCACGTCCACCTGGGGATGGGCGCGCAGCAGTGCCTGGGCGGCCAGCGCGCGGCGCGGATGCACCGCCACGGGCGCGCCGGTGGCGCGCGCGATCAAAGCGGGCTCGTCGCCGAATTGCGCGGCTTCCAGTTCGCCCTGGCCGACGCGTGCCTGCGGTCCGAGTTTCACGCCGTAGCCGCGGCTGACCACGCCGGGCGTATAGCCGCGGGCGCGCAGCGCGTCGACGGTGGCAATGACCATGGGCGTCTTGCCGGTGCCGCCCACGTAGATGTTGCCGATCACCACCACGGGCACCGGCGCCCGGTAGGCCGTCGCGCGGCCGTCGCGGTAGCGCGCGCGCTTGCGCGCCACCACGCTTGCGGTCAGCGCGGACAGCGGGCGCAGCAGGGTGGAGAGCCAGCCGCCGCGCTGCCATTGGCGCGCAATCAGCGAGGCCTTGGGGCGGGACGAAGTCACCGGGCGGTCTGGGCGGCGAAGTTGACGCGGCCGATGCCGGCCAGGCGCGCCGCTTCCATGACGTTGATCACGGACTGGTGGGTGGCCTGCGCATCGGCGTTGATGACCACCAGCGGTTCGGTCTTGCCGGCGGCGGCCTGGCGCAGCACGTCGGCGATCTCGGGCGGCGTGGAGACGTCGATCAGCGTGCCATTGAGCGCATAGCGCCCATCCTGGCTGATCGCCACTTCCAGCGCCGGCGGGGTTTCCTGCTCGGCCGAGGCCTGCGGCAGCGTGACCTTCAGTTGCGTGAAGCGGGCGAACGAGGTGGTCGCCGCCAGGAAGATGAGGATGACCAGCAGGACGTCGATGAGCGGAATCAGGTTGATGTCCAGCTCGTCGCGGTCGCCCCGGGAGCCCCGGAAATTCATGGACGGTCCTCGCGCGCGGCGGAGGCGGGCGACACCGCGCGCGCCAGCCGCGCGGCCGACAGTTCCATGGCGTTCAGGTAGCCGTCGACCCGGCCGCGCAGATAGCGGTGCGCGATCATGGCGGGGATGGCGATGAGAATGCCGAAGCCGGTGTTGTAAAGCGCGATCGAGATGCCCCGCGCCAACTGGGCGGGGTCGCCGCCGCCAGGCGTGTACGAACCGAAGATTTCGATCATGCCGACCACGGTGCCGAACAGTCCCATCAGCGGCGCGACCACGGCGATGGTGCCGATGGCGGGGATGTAGCGGCTCAGGTCATGGGCCACGGCGCGGCCGGTGTCCTCGACCACGCTGCGCAATTCCTCGCGCGGCAGATGGCGGTGGCGCATGACCTCGGCCAACACGCGGCCGAGCGGCGAATTGCGTTCCAGGCGGCTCAGGGATTCGGGAGAATCCTGGCGGTTGCGCAGCATCTCGGCCACTTGTTCGTTCAGGCCGCGCGGCATGACCTGGCTGCGGCGCAGCGACAGGAAGCGCTCGAAGATCAGCGCAAGACCCAGCACGGAAGTCGCCAGCAGGGGCCAGATCGGCCAGCCGGCCTCGCGCAAGATGGAAAGCAAAGCGGTCAACTCCAGGTGCGCCGGGGGACGGGGAGGGCCACGCGCCGGCATCTGCTCAAGCCGGAACTGTAACGGCGCGGCCGGGATGTGGCAAGGCCGGCCGGACGGCAAAACTATCCACAGAATTTGTGGATAATTCTGTGCAAAACTTCGCCGGAACGCTTGCGGGCACAGGGCTTGCGCTTGGTTGCTTCAAATTCGAGCAACCGTGCATGGTCAGAAATTCCATAAAAATCATGTTCTTAGGTCGAATTTGCTAGCTTTCGGGGCCTGCCGCGGCAAAAATGCCCGGACGCGGTATCATGGCGGCCCGCTACGTATGCCCTGTGGACAGGTACGCATCGGAAAGCCTTATGACAATTGAACTTGCAGTCACAAACAACGTATTTGCGCGGGATATCCTGACAGTTGCCCAGCTGAACCAAGCGGTGGGGCAGTTGTTGGAGCGCAGCGTCCCGGCACTGTGGGTTCGCGGCGAGATTTCCAACTTCACGCAGGCGGCTTCCGGGCATTGGTACTTCACGCTCAAGGACAGCCGCGCCGCCGTGCGCGCCGTCATGTTCCGGGGCCGCGCCAGCGCGGTCGGCTTCGTGCCGCGCGCCGGCGACCAGGTGGAAATCAGGGCCAGAGTGTCGCTTTACGAACCCCGTGGCGACTATCAACTGCAGGTCGACGCCATGCGCCGCGCCGGCCTGGGCAATCTGTACGAAGCCTTCCTGCGCCTGAAGGAACAGTTGAACGCGGAAGGCCTGTTCGATCCGGCGCGCAAGCGCGAACCCGTGCCGTTGCCGCGCGCCATCGGCGTGATCACCTCGTTGCATGCCGCCGCGCTGCGTGATGTGCTGTCGGCGCTGGCGCGGCGCGCGCCGCAGGTGCCGGTCATCATCTACCCGGCGCCGGTGCAAGGCGCCGACGCGGCCGGCCGGCTGGCCGCGCAGGTCCGCCAGGCGAACGCCCGCGGTGAGGTCGATACGCTGCTGCTGGTGCGCGGCGGCGGCAGCATCGAGGACCTCTGGAGCTTCAACGACGAAGCCCTGGCGCGCGAGATCGATGCAAGCGCCATCACCACCATCAGCGGCGTTGGCCACGAAACCGACTTCACGATCGCCGACTTCGTCGCCGACGTGCGCGCGCCGACGCCGACAGCGGCCGCCGAATTGGCCTGCGTGCCGCGCTCCGAACTGCTGGGCCGCGTCATGTACGCGGCCGAAACCTTGGTGCGCGGCCAGCAGCGCCGCCTGGAACGCGCGGCGCAGCGTCTCGACCGCGCCGCCGCGCAACTGGTGTCGCCGGCCCAGCGGCTGGAACACCAGCGCGAGCGCCTGAACAGCCTGAGCTACCGGCTGGCATCGGCCTGGGCCGGTCCGCAGGCCCGGCGCGGCGCCCGCGTCAACCTGCTGGCGCAGCGTCTGGCGCATCGCGCGCCCGACACGCGCCGGGGCGCGGAACGCCTGGCCGCCGTGACGCGCCAGCTTGGCCAGACACACGCGCGCCTGCTGGCGCGGCGCCGCGACCAGTTGGCCGCGGCCGGCGCGCAACTGCGCGCGCTCGATCCCGGCAACACGCTGGCGCGCGGGTATGCTATCGCGCGGGACGCCGACGGCCGCATCGTGCGCGATGCCGCCAGCCTGGCGGCGGGGCAGGGCCTGGACCTGAGCTTCGCGCAGGGCGGCGCCCGGGTCGAGGTCACGCAGGTGCGCGAGACGCGCGACCTCTGAAGCGCCGCGAACAGGCGGTAGTGGGACAACGCGGCCCTCGGGGCCGGCCGTCAGGGATGGAACGATGCGGTTGAACGAACCACGCAAGCCTGAGCGCCGCATGCGCCAGGCCGCTATGCTGGCGGCGCTGTTGGCCGCCATGACGCTGGCCGCGACGACGCCGGCGCGGGCCGGATTTCAGAACGACCCGCCGCCGCCCGCCGCGCCGCTGTCGGTGGCGCCGCCGCCTCCGGCCGCGCCGTCGCCCCGGGCCGAGCCCAAGCCGCCGTCCGATTGCGACTGCGCGTCGCCCTACCGCGAGTATCGGGCGGCCGAGACCGCCGAGACCCGCGCCTTGTTCAACGCCGTTGCCGCCGGCGACGAGGCGGCCTTCGCCGCCGCGCTGGCCAAGGTGAAGCAGCCGGGCGACTACGCGCTTGAAGGCGTGCCGCTGCTGCACGCGCTGCTGATGCCGGCGGGCAAGCGCGGCAAGCACGTGTATTGGGACATGCCGACGGACGAGGCGGCGCGCCTGCGCCAGGCCTGCCACGCGGCGCTGCCGGCCCGCACCCGCATGCTGGCGGCCCTGCTGGCCACCAGGCCGGCGCTGGACGACATCACCTACGAATCGCGCCGTCCGTCGCTGCAACTGGCGCTGCTGTATGGCACGCCCGAGATCCTGGACATGCTGCTGGCGGCCGGCGCCCGCCCCGACCAGCGCGGCGACGAGAACAAGACTCCGCTCGAATTCCTGCTCAGCCGCGATTTCGAATTCGCGGTGCGCATGACCTACCTGCCGCGACTGGTTGACCGCCAGCAGACCACGCGCATGGTGCTGGCCCTGCTCAAGGCCGGCGCCGCGCGTCCCTTCGCCTATATCGACGAACACGCCGATGACGCCATGCGCCAGGCCTTCACGGACGCGCAGGGGCAACCGCGCCGGGCCGCGGACTACCTGGCCTGGGGGCCGCTGGTCGAATTGACCGAAGGCGCCGAAGTCGTGCGCGCGCTGGCCGCCACCGGCACCCGGCCCGCGTACGGCGAGGGCGCCAGTCCGCTGGCGCTGGCGGCCTACACCGGCAACGCGGGCGCGGTGACGGCGCTGGCGGAGCTGGGGCCGCGCACCGCGCCCGACACCGGCTACGGCGCCAGCGGCGACCGCGACCTATGGCTGGACGCGGCCCAGGCCGCCGTGGCGGCCGGACACGGCGACATCGCCGTGCCGCTGTTGCGCGCCGACATGCCGTTCAATCAGCGCGGACCGCAGACCGGCACCGACGCGGCGGTCTTCGTGCGCATGGAAGCCGAGGAGCGCCCCATCATGAATCTGGCGGCTGGCAAGGGCGACGTCGTCACCTTGCAGCGCTTGCTGGCGCTGGGCGCGACGGTTGAGGGCGACGATACCGAACCGCATGGCGACACGCCCCTGGCGGACGCGGTGCGGGCCCGCCAGGCCGCGGCCGTGCGCGTGCTGCTGGCGGCCGGCGCCAATCCGACCACCACGCGGGAGGGCTATGACCGCAAGTCCGCCCTGCAGCGCGCCATCGAGGCTGATGACGCGCCATTGCTGCACGACCTGCTGGCGGCCACGCCGCCGGCCGCGCTGCAGGCGCTGCTGGCCGACCCCGCGCGCTCGCCATTGGCGCAGGCGCTGCGCCAGCCGGGCAAGCAGGGCGCCGCGATGCTGCGGCACCTGGTCGATGCCGGCCTCGACCTGAAGACGCTCGATGCCAGCGCCATTCGCCAGGCGCTGGAGAACCGCGACGGCGAGATGGCCAGGTATCTGATTGACGCGGGCGTCCCGGTCAATCCGCAGGCCGCCGCGGCGGCGTCGGACGATCCCTATGACAACAAGGGCGTGCCGCCCTTGCTGGTGGCGGTGACTTCGGGCCAGGCGGCCATGGTCGATGCGTTGCTGGCCAAGGGCGCCGATCCGCTCGGCCTGGCCCCGGACGGCCGCAGCGCCCTGTATTGGGCCATCGGCGGCGGCGACGCGGCCATGCTCGAACGCCTGCTGGCCGCCGGCGCGCGGCTCGACGATCCGCGCTTGCCGCGCGCGCCGGCCGCTCATGCCTTGTTGAACGCCGCGCTTGCCTCCGGCGACCTGGCGCTGGTCAAACGTGTGGAGCAGGGCGCCAAGCAGCCGCTGGCCGACGCCTGCCTGCCGTCGGGGGGCGAATACGCGCTGCTCGACCGGCCCGGGTACTTCGCGCAATTGCAGGCGGCGGGCTACACCGGCGCGCGCGCCGAGTGCGTCGGCAAGGACGGCGCCTTGCCGCAGCGCCTGCTGTCGGCGCTGTTGCGCGACCGCCAGTTGGCGATCGCGCGCCGCGACACGGTGATCGATGTGCTCACGCGCATGAAGGCCGTGGGCGCCGATCTGGACGCGCGCCAGACCGAGAGCGGCGATACGCCGCTGGTCGCCGCCATCCTGCTGGGCCGCGCCGATCTGGCCGATGCCCTGCTGGCGGCCGGCGCGAGCCCGGACGCCGCCGATGCGCAGGGTCGCAGTCCGGCCTGGGCGGCGCTGGCCAGCGGGCAGCCGGACATGCTGGCGCTGCTGGCGCGGCACCACGCGCGCTTTGATGGCGCGGCGGCGCCCTCGGGCCAGTCGTTCAGCCAGACGCTGGCGTGCCAGGCCGCGCCCGGCTTT
>NZ_CADIJW010000036.1 GCF_902859745.1 Achromobacter dolens
GGGGCGCCCTTGGCGGCGCCCGCCCCTGCCGCGGACCGGGCCGACGCCGGGACCGCCGGTTTCGCGCCCGCGCCCTTCGGCTCGGCGCCGGCCGCGCCAACCGTCAGGCCGGCGGCCCCCAGGGCCTCCGCCTTCTTCTGGCTGATGCCGCGTACCCGGTCGGCCAGGTCCTGCAGCGATTCATACTTGCCGGCGCGGTCGCGTTCGCTGACGATGATCTGCGCCGTGCGCGGCCCGATGCCGCGGATGCCCTCGAGCTGCTGCACGGTGGCATCGTTCAGATCCAGCGCCTGCGCCGGCGCGTGCGCCACGCCGACGACCAGCAGGGCCGCACCCAGCGCCTGGCGCAACACCGGCGTACCGCGCCGCGCGGCGACGGGTCGTTGACGGCGCCACGGCAGCGCGGGCAGGCGGCGGGCAACGGTGGAATGGAGGAAGGGATTCATGGACAGGTCTCCGGAAAAGGCGTGGCGCAACGGTTGCCGCGCCACCTCCGGATCATGGCCCGCGCGCCGCGCCCGGCGGTTGCGCTGTGCATGGATTGATCCACCTCGGCAACTGCGTAGGCCAAAAAAAGCCGCCTCGGAAGGCGGCTCTGTTTCAAGTCGGCACGGCCACAGGCCGGCGGCGGCCGTATCGGCCTACTTGCGCGCGCGCCAGTAGCGCACATACTCGGCCACGCCGGTCTGCACGTCGCGCATGGGGGCGGTAAAGCCCGCCGCGCGCAGGCGGCTGACGTCGGCCTGGGTGTAGCTCTGGTAACGGCCCTTGAGGTCATCCGGGAACGGGATGTAACGAATCAGGTCCAGCTCGACCAACTGGGCCAGCGTCAACTGCGCCTCGCCGCGTTCGGCGCGCAGCGTATTCACCACCGCCGCGGCGACGTCGTTGAACGGCTGGGCCCGGCCCGTGCCGCAATTGAACACGCCCGACTGCTCCGGATGGTCCAGGAAGTGCAGATTGACCGCCACCACGTCCTCGACCGAGATGAAGTCGCGGCTCTGGCCGCCGTCCACATAGCCGTCCCAGCCGGCGAACAGGCGCACATGGCCGTGTTCCAGGAACTGGTTCATGTTGTGGAAGGCCACCGAGGCCATGCGGCCCTTGTGCTGCTCGTGCGGACCGTAGACGTTGAAGTAGCGCAAGCCGACAACCTGGGCGGTCAGGGAGTCCATGCGCTTGCGCAGCACCTGGTCGAACAGCAGTTTGGAATAGCCGTAGACATTCAGAGGGCCTTCGTTGGCCGGATCTTCCACGTAGATCGACGAACCGCCGTAGACAGCGGCCGACGAGGCATACAGGAAAGGAATGCGGCGCGCCTGACAGAATTCGAACAATTCCAGCGTGACGCGGTAGTTGTTGTCGAGCATGTAGCGGCCGTTGCGCTCGGTGGTGTCCGAGCAGGCGCCCTGATGCAGAACGGCGCGGATCTGCGGCAGGCTGCCATCGGCGACGCGGCGGCGAAAGTCGTCCTTGTCCAGGTAGTCGGCGATCTTGCAGTCCACGAGATTGACGAACTTGTCGCCCTCGGTCAGGTCATCGACCGCGATGATGTCTTCGATGCCACGACGATTGAGGCCGCGAACCAGGTTGCTGCCAATGAAGCCCGCGGCTCCGGTAACGACGATCATGAGAGTTCTCCTGCCAGTTCGGCGGCGGTGACGACGGACGTGCCCAGCTTGCCCACGGCGATGCCGCCGGCCCGGTTGGCCCAGCCCATGGCATCCGCCCACGGCAGGCCGATGGCGCGCGAGACGGCCAGCGTCGCCAACACGGTATCGCCCGCGCCGGACACATCGAACACCTCATGCGCCTGCGCGTCGATGTGCTCGCGGCCCGTGTCGGTAAACAAAGTCATGCCCTGCTCGGAACGCGTCACCAGCAAGGCTTCCAGGTCCAGATCGGCGCGCAGGCGTTGCGCCCGATCGGTCAGTTCGGATTCGGAATTCCAGCGGCCGACGGCCTGCTGCATTTCGGAACGGTTGGGCGTGACCAGCGTGGCGCCGCGATAGCGCGAATAGTCATCACCCTTGGGGTCGACCAGCACCGGAATGCCCGCGCTGCGGGCCAGCGCGATCAGCGACTCGACTCGCGTCAGCACGCCCTTGGCGTAGTCGGACAGCACCACGATGTCGTGATTGGCCAGGTGACGCGCCAGGGCGGCATCGATGCTGTCGAGCGCTTCCGGCGCCGGATGCTGCTCGAAGTCGACGCGCAGCAACTGCTGCTGGCGGCCCAGCACGCGCATCTTCAGCGTGGTGTGCAGGCTCAGGTCGGTGATCAGGTCGGCCTGGATGCCGGCCTCGGCGGCCAGGCGGCGCACGCTGTCGCCTGCCTCGTCCTCGCCCAGCACGCCCACCAGCGTGACATGGCCGCCCAGCGCGGCGACGTTGCGCGCCACGTTGGCGGCGCCGCCCAGGCGGTCCTCGCGGCGCGCGACGCGCACCACCGGCACCGGCGCCTCGGGCGAAATACGCTCCACCTCGCCAAACCAGTAACGGTCCAGCATGACATCGCCCACCACGAGCACGCGGCTATGCGAAATGGATTCGGCGGGAAATTGGCTCATTCAAGTTCTTCCAGACGACGCGGCGCGTAGGTTTCCCAGGCATTGCAGCCAGGACATTGCCAGTAGAAACGGCGCGCTTGAAAACCGCAGCTCCGGCACGCGTAGCGGTCCAGTCGTTGCGTATGCTTGTGGATCAGGCTGCGCAGCAGCGTGAGGTCGGCCCCGGGCACGGGGCCCTGTTCGGTGGCGCCTTCCGCGTTGGCCAGTTCGGCCTCCAGCAGCCGGTCCAGGCCGAGCAGCGAGGGATGGCTGCGCAGCGCGCCGCGGGCGAACGCCCAGGCCGGCGCCGAGCCTTGCTGCACGCGCAGCTCGCGGAACACGACATTGAACAGGTCGAGCGAGGCATGGCGGGCGTACTGGCGCTGCAGCAACTCCAGCCCGGCCTCGGCCTGGCCCGCGGCGCGGTAGTTGGCCAGCAACTGCTCGGCCACCAGGCCGGCGTACTCGGGGGCGTCGGTCATGACCGACTCCAGGTACAGGCGCTCGCGCTTGGGATCCTGCTCGATCAGCGCCAGGCGCGCGCGCAGCATCGCGGTGCGCACCATGGCGCCCTTGCTCGACATGCCGGCATCCGCGGTCGACAGGGCGTGATCGGCGGCATCCAGGGCGGCGTGCGCGGCATCGACATTGGGCGGCTTGGCGGCCAGCGCGGTCGCGGCCTGCTCGCAGTAGTAATGCACGATCTGCGGCACCGGCTCGTCGACCAGGCCATGCAGCGTCTTGACGGCCTCGATGGCGCGCGGCCAGTCGTGCTCGGATTCGTAGATGCGGATCAGCGAGCGCAGCGCCGGCAAGGCATAGCGGGTGTCCTTGAGCTGCTCGAAGCCGCTTTCGGCGCGGTCGAGCATGCCGGCCTTGAGGAAATCCTGCGCCAGTTCATGCTGGGCGTGCTCGCGCTCGGCGGCGGGCAGGTCGGAACGGTTCAGCAGGCTCTGGTGCACGCGGATGGCGCGCTCCATTTCACCGCGGCGGCGGAACAGGCTGCCCAGCGCGAAGTGCAGTTCGGTCGTCTCGGGATCGAGCTTGGCCACCTCGACGAACGCGTCGATGGCGCGGTCGGGCTGCTCATTGAGCAGGAAGTTCAGGCCCCGGAAATACGAATCGGGCAGGCTGCGGGTCTCCCGCAGCATCTGCCGGATGTCGAAGCGCGCGGCCAACCAGCCCAGCGCGAACAACACCGGCACGAATATCAACCACCAAGGTTCAAAATCCACTATGCGGGCTCTTGCGTAGATTCAATGCGGAAAAGAAAGGCCTGCGGATGGCGCGGCGCCGTCACAGCGGCGACATCGGGGCGACGGCTTCCGGCGGCACGGCCGGCGTGGTGCCGGCCGCGGCGGCCTGCACGCGGTCGAGTTCGCGGCGCAGGCGGATGGCCTCGCGGCGGCGGCGCATGGCGGCGGGCACGGTCAGCAGCAGGCCGAACAGGGCGCCGACCACGAACACCACCAGCATGACGACGATCAGCGGCACGTCCTGCACCACGTAATCGGCATAGAACTTCACGGCGACGGGATCGGTGTTCTTCAACGCGAACATCAATACCGCCACGAACACGAGCAATCGCAGGGCCCAGACAAGGTAGCGCATGACGCATGCTCCTAAGAATTCGAGAGGGTCAATTGTAAGCGACCTCCACACCTCGTGTATCGACCATCAAAGGCGCGCCTTCGATGGTCGCCAAGCCTGCTGGCGGGAAGCCCAAAAACAAAGCCCCTTGATTGCTCAAGGGGCTTTGCTCGCGGTCCGATCCGCCCGAAGGCGGCCTGCTGGCCGTGCCGTCAATGCATGGCGTGCAAGCCAGCCATGGACGGCATCGGTTCGCTCGATCCAGAGGATTGAGCGTCCTCGTCGTTGCCGCCGACCAAGTCCACCCGCTCGCGCAATTCCTTGCCCGCCTTGAAATGCGGCACCTGTTTACCAGGCACCAGCACTTGTTCGCCGGATTTCGGGTTGCGGCCGATGCGGGGAGACCGCTGCGACAGCGAGAAGCTGCCAAAACCGCGGATTTCGATGCGTTGGCCCGAGGCCAGGGCCTGGGTCATCGCATCGAGCACGGTCTTGACCGCGTAATCGGTGTCGCGGGCGGCCAGCTGAGGATAGCGGGCCGCCAAGGCGGCGATCAGCTCCGACTTGGTCACGAATTAACCGTCGTTGCGCTGTTGGTCCAGCTTGGCCTTCAGCAGCGCGCCGAGGTTGGTGGTGCCGGACGAAGCGCTGGCGTCGGACATGCGCTGGATCGTTTCGGCGGTTTCGGCGTTGTCGCGGGCCTTGATCGACAGTTGGATCGAACGCGTCTTGCGGTCGATGTTGACGATCATGGCTTCGATGTTCTCGCCGGCGGTCAGCACGGTGGTGGCATCTTCGACGCGGCCCGAGGAGATCTCGGAAGCGCGCAGGTAGCCTTCGACGTCCACGGACAACGTCACGACGGCGCCCTTGGCTTCGACCGACTTGATGGTGCCCGGAACCACGGCGCCCTTGTCGAACGTGGCAACGAAATTGTTGAAGGGGTCGCCTTCTAGCTGCTTGATGCCCAGCGAGATGCGTTCCTTGTCGGTATCGATGCCCAGGACCACGGCTTCGATCTCGTCGCCCTTCTTGAAGTTGCGCACGGCTTCTTCGCCGGTTTCCGTCCACGACAGGTCGGACAGGTGAACCAGGCCATCGATGCCGCCGGGCAGGCCGACGAACACGCCGAAGTCGGTGATCGACTTGATGGCGCCGCGGACCTTGTCACCACGCTTGAAGTTGGTGGCGAACTCTTCCCACGGGTTCTGGCGGCACTGCTTCATGCCCAGCGAGATGCGACGACGGTCTTCGTCGATTTCCAGGACCATGACTTCGACTTCTTCGCCCAGGGTCACGACCTTGCGCGGATCGACGTTCTTGTTGGTCCAGTCCATTTCGGAGACGTGCACCAGGCCTTCGATGCCGGCTTCGACTTCAACGAACGCGCCGTAGTCGGTCAGGTTGGTGACCTTGCCGAACAGGCGGGTGCCTTGCGGGTAGCGGCGAGCCAGGCCCACCCACGGATCTTCGCCCAGTTGCTTGACGCCCAGCGAGACGCGGCTCTTTTCCTGGTCGAACTTGAGGACCTTGGCTTCGACTTCCTGACCCACTTGCAGGACTTCGGACGGGTGACGCACACGGCGCCAGGCCATGTCGGTGATGTGCAGCAGGCCGTCGATGCCGCCCAGGTCCACGAACGCGCCGTAGTCGGTGATGTTCTTGACCACGCCCTTGACCACCGCACCTTCGTGCAGGGTTTCGAGCAGCTTCTGGCGCTCTTCGCCCATGCTGGCTTCCAGCACTTGGCGACGCGACAGCACGACGTTGTTGCGCTTGCGGTCGAGCTTGATGACCTTGAATTCGAGGGTCTTGCCTTCGTACGGGGTGGTGTCCTTGACCGGACGCAGGTCCACCAGCGAACCCGGCAGGAACGCGCGGATGCCGTTGGTCATGACGGTCAGGCCGCCCTTGACCTTGCCGGTGATGGTGCCGGTGACCAGCTCGCCGTTTTCCAGGGCCTTTTCCAGTTGCAGCCAGGCCGACAGGCGCTTGGCGCGGTCACGCGACAGGATGGTGTCGCCGTAGCCGTTTTCCAGGGAATCGATGGCCACCGAGACGAAATCGCCGGGTTGCACTTCGAGCTCGCCCTGGTCATTCAGGAACTCTTCCAGGGGGATCAGCGCTTCGGACTTCAGGCCGGCGTTGACGACGACGAAGTTGTGGTCGACGCGCACGACTTCGGCGCTGATGACCTCGCCGGACTTCATGTCCTGGCTCTTGAGGCTCTGGGCGAAAAGGTCGGCGAAGCTTTCGCCGCCGGTGGCGGTAGTGGAAACGGAAGACATGGGGTTGAAATCCATTGGGCCGAAATGGCCGTTAAAAACACACCGCAGCGGATTGCCCGCCACAGTGGAGTCAAAATACCTGCCTGCCGGTTTGCCCTTGCGGGGTGTCCCGTGGGGGTGTCGCCTGGCCAGGACAGGGCCGATAAAAAAAACGATTGGCGGGGGGCTGCCCGATCAGTCGGTCGGGCGGGCCTGCCAGAGATCCAGTATTGCCTGCACGGTTTCCGCAATCGTCAGATTCGACGAATCCAGCACGTGTGCATCCGCTGCGGGAGCAAGCGGCGCCGTGGCGCGTTGCGTGTCGCGGGCATCCCGCTCACGCATGTCCCGCAAAAGGCCATCTAGATTAGCAGAAATTCCCTTTTCGATCAACTGCTTACGCCGCCGCTCAGCCCGTGCGACCACGTCGGCCACCAGGAACACCTTCAGGGACGCATCAGGGAACACCACCGTGCCCATGTCGCGGCCGTCCGCCACCAGCCCGGGAGGCAGGCGAAAGGCGCGCTGGCGCTCGAGCAGTGCCTGCCGCACGCCGGGGAACGCGGCCACGCGCGAAGCGAAATTGCCAACAGCCTCGCGGCGGATCTCATGGCCGACATCGGCGCCTTCCAGGTAGACATGAGGGCCGTCGAAACGAACGTCCAGCGTCTCGGCCACGCGGGCCACGGCGGGCTCGTCGGCCGCGTCGACGCCCCGGTTGATCGCAGCCAGGGCGGTCAGCCGGTAGAGCGCGCCGCTGTCGAGCACCGCCCAGCCCAGCGCCTTGGCGACGCGGTGGGCGACGGTGCCCTTGCCCGAGGCGGTCGGGCCGTCGATGGTGATGACGGGAGCAGCGGAAGTCACGATCGGATCAGTCGAAGTCATGTAGGGAAAATGGGCCGGAGCCCGTGGTCGCTACGCCGACACCAGGCCGGCGTAGACATCAAAGTAACCCGGGAACGTCTTGCTGACGCAACCCGGATCCAGAATGCGCACCGCCGCCGGGCCGAACGCGGCCAGCGAAAAGCACATCGCCATGCGGTGGTCGTCCCAGGTGCCGATGTGCGCATCGCGCCAGCCCCCCTCGGCGGGTGGCGTCACGCTCAGCCAATCCGGCCCCGATTCCACCCGTGCGCCCAGCTTTTCCAGCTCGGTCTGCATGGCGTGGATGCGGTCGGTCTCCTTGACGCGCCAACTGCCGATGTTGCGCAGGCGGCAGGGGCCATCGGCGTACAGCGCCAGCGCGGCGGCCGTCATGGCGGCGTCGGGAATCAGGTTGAAATCGGTGTCAAAGGCCTTCAGGCGACCGCCCTCGGCCACGCGCACGCCGGTCACTTCGATCCAGCCGTCGCCGTAGGTCACGCTGGCGCCCATGGCCGCCAGCGTGTCGGCGAATTTGACGTCGCCCTGGATGCTGTCGGCGCCCACGCCGGTCACCCGCAGCGGACCGCCGCCGATGGCGCCCAGCGCCAGGAAATACGACGCGGTGGAGGCATCGCCCTCGACCGCGATCCGGCCCGGGCTGCGGTAGCGGGCGCCGCCGGCGATGGTGAAGCGGCTCCAGCCGTCGCGCTGCACGGTCACGCCGAAACGCGCCATGAGGTTCAGGGTGATCTCGATGTAGGGCTTGGAGATCAGTTCACCCAGCACCTCGATCACCACCGGCTGGCCGCTCTGGCCGGCCTGCAGCGGCGCGGCCATCAGCAAGGCGGTCAGGAACTGGCTGGAGACCGAACCTTGCACCTGCGTCACGGCCGGCGTCGCGATCTCGCCGCGGCCGATATGCAGCGGCGGGTAGCCAGGCTGCCCCAGGAAGTCGATGCGGGCGCCGAGCGCCTTGAGCGCATCGACCAGGTCGCCAATGGGACGCTCGTGCATGCGCGGCACGCCGGACAGGCGGTAGTCGCCGCCCATCAGCGCCAAGGCCGCCGTCAGCGGCCGGATGGCGGTGCCGGCGTTGCCCATGAACAGGTCGGCGCTGTCGACCGGAAAGCGGCTCACGCCGCGCACGGTGACGCGGCCCTCGGCCAGCTCGGACACCGCCACGCCCAACTGCCGCAGGGCAGCCAGCATCACGCGGGTGTCATCCGAATCCAGCAGCCCCGTGATGGCGGTCTCGCCCTCGGCGATGGCTGCCAGCAGCAACACGCGGTTGGAAATGCTCTTGGAGCCGGGCAAGGCCATGACGCCCTGCGCGCGCCGCACGCGCGGCAGATCCAGGAAAGGCAACGCGCCCATGTCGATTACTCCTTGCGCCAGTTGCGGCGCGCCTGCGCCGCCGTGTCCAGCAATGCCAGCAAGGCCGCGCCGTCGCCGCCATCGATCGCGCGCTCGGCGCGGTCCAGCACGGCGCGCACGGCCGCCAGCTCCGCCAGCATGGCGTCGCGGTTGGATAGAAAGATATCGCGCCACATCTCGGGCGAACCCGCCGCGATGCGGGTGAAGTCGCGGAAGCCGCTGCCCGCCAGCGCCAGCCGCGTGGCGGCGTCCTCGGCGGTGGCGACCTGCTCCATGTACACGGACGACAGCAGGTGCGGCAGGTGGCTGACCGACGCCAGCACCCGATCGTGCGCGCCGGCGTCCATGTCGATGACTTGCGCGCCACAAGCCAGCCACGCATCGCGCACCAGGGCGATGGCGGCGGCACTATTCTCGGCCAGCGGCGTCAGGATGACGCAACGCCCCTGGTACAGGCCGGCATCGGCGGCATCGGGGCCGCTGCGCTCGGCGCCGGCGATGGGATGGCCCGGCACGAACTGGCCGATGCGCGCGCCCAGCGCCAGGCGGGCGGCATCGACCACCTCGGCCTTGGTGCTGCCGCCGTCGGTCAGCAGCGTCGCGTCACGCAGGTGCGGCAGCATGCGCGCCAGCATGTCCTGCAGGCCGCCCACGGGCGTGGCCAGGAACACCAGGTCGGCGCGGGCGGCGGCCTCTTCGGCGCTGACAGCCTCGTCGATCAGGCCCAGCTCCACCGCGCGCGCCAGCGACGCGGCATTGCGGCCCACGCCCAGCACCCGTCCCACCTGCCCCGCCCGGCGCAAGGCCGCGGCGAAGGAACCGCCAATCAGGCCCACGCCGACGACGGCCAACACAGGAATCAGGGGGCCAGCGGCCCCCTGATTCGGCTTGGAGGAAGCGCCGTTCATTCGGACAGGATGGCGGTCAGCGCGTCGATGAAGCGGGCGTTTTCCTGCGGCAGGCCGATGGACACGCGCAGCCACTCGGGCAGGCCGTCGCCAGCCACGGGGCGCACGATCACGCCGCGCTTGAGCAGCGCCAGATTGATGCGCGGCGCATCGCCCACGTGCACCAGCACGAAGTTGCCGTAGCTGGGCACGTAGCGCAGCTTGAGGCGGTCGAAGGCTTCGCACAACTGCGCCTTGCCGGCCTTGTTGGACGTGTACGCCTGTTCCAGGTAGGCGGCATCGCCCAGCGCAGCCACGGCGGCGGCCTGCGCCAGCGTGTTGACGTTGAACGGCTGGCGCACGCGGTTGAGCAGGTCGGTCAGGGTCGGCTGCGCCACCGCGAAGCCCACGCGCAGGCCGGCCAGGCCGTAGGCCTTGGAGAAGGTGCGCGAGACAATCAGGTTGGGATAGCGGCGCACCAGCGCGGTGCTGTCGAAACGGAATTGCGGCTCGAGGTATTCGTTGTAGGCCTCGTCCAGCACCACCGTGACGCGGTCGCCATGGGCGGCGTGGACGCGCTCCAGGAACGCGGCCACCAGCTCGCCCGGTACGAAGGTGCCGGTGGGGTTGTTGGGGTTGGCGATGAACAGGAGGCGCGTGTCGTCGGCGATGGCGTCGAACATGGCGTTCAGGTCATGGCCGTAGTCCTTGGCCGGCACCACGATGTGGCGCGCACCGCGGGCCTGCGTGGCCAGGCGATAGACCGCGAACGAATGCTGCGCGTAGACCGCCGACGTACCCGGCTCCAGCAATGCCAGCGCGGCGATTTCCAGGATGTCGTTGGAGCCGTTGCCCAGCGTGATCCAGTTCATCGGCACTTCGTAGCGCGCGGCCAGCGCGGCCTTCAGGTCGAAGCCGTTGGGGTCCGGATAGCGCGCCAGCGACTCGGCGGCGGCCAGCATGGCGGCGCGCGCCGACTGCGGCATGCCCAGCGGGTTCTCATTGGAGGCCAGCTTGACGATCCCGGCCGGATCCAGCCCGAATTCGCGGGCCAGTTCCTCGATGGGCTTGCCTGCCTGGTAAGGCGCGATGGCGCTGACGTGCGCGGGAGCGGCGAGAGGCTTGGAAGTGTTGGTCATGGAGGACTCACGGCGCCGGGTAGGAACCCAGCACTTTCAGGTAGGCAACCTGCGCCCGCAGGGTATCCAGGGCGAGCGCGACATTCGGATCGTTGCGATGTCCCAGGACATCGACGTAGAAATAGTATTCCCACTCGCCGGTGCGGGCCGGGCGGGATTCGAAGCGCGTCATCGACACGCCGTTGGCCGCCAGCGGCGCCAGCATCTCGTAGACCGCGCCCGCGCGATTCGGCACCGCCAGGATCAGGCTGGTCTTGTCCTTGCCGCTGACCAGCGGCTCGATGTTGCCGATGGCCAGGAAGCGCGTGCGATTGTGCGGATCGTCCTGGATGCCGGCGCTGACGACCTGCAGGTTCCAGGCCGGCGCCGCCACCTCGCCGGCGATGGCGGCGATGGTCGGGTCGGACGCGGCCACGCGCGCGGCCTCGGAATTGCTGGCCGCGGCCACGCGTTCCAGGTCCGGGTAATTGCGTGTCAGCCAGCCCTGGCACTGGGCCAGCGCCTGCGGATGCGCGGAAATCGTCTTGATGCCGTCCATGTTGCCGGACTGCGACATCAGGCAATGGCGGATGACCAGCGAACGCTCGCCCAGGATGCGCAGCGGCGTGTTCAGCAGCAGGTCCAGGCTGCGGTTGACCGCGCCCTCGGTCGAGTTCTCGACCGGCACCATGCCGACGTCGGCCTGCCCCGCCTCGACGGCGCGGAAGACTTCGTCGAACGACACGCAGGGAAGCTTCTGCACGGCGTGGCCAAAATGCTCCAGCGCGGCCTGCTCGGAAAACGAGCCCTGCGGCCCGAGGTAGGCGACGGTCATGCCGCGCTCCAGGCCGCGACAGGCCGAAATGATCTCGGTCCAGACCGAGGCCACGCCGGCCGCCGGAAACGGACCGGGATTGAGTTGCTGCAGGCGCCGGATCACTTCGGCTTCACGTTCGGGACGCAGCACCGGACCGTCGGCGTGCGCGGCGTGCTTGACCTCGCCCACCTCCTGCGCGGCGCGGGCGCGCTGCGACAGCAAATCCAGGATTTGCGCATCGAGCGCGTCGATGCGGTCGCGCAAGGGGCGCAGCTTGCGCTGCAGATCGTCATCCATAGCGGCGCTCGAATTCCTTCAGGTACTCGACCAGCGCGGCCACGGCGGCCAGCGGCACGGCGTTGTAGATCGAGGCGCGCATGCCGCCCACGCTCTTGTGGCCCTTGAGCTGGGTCAGGCCGGCCGCGTCGGCGCCTTGCAGGAAGGCGTCGTTGAGCGATTCGTCGCGCAGCACGAACGGCACGTTCATGCGCGAGCGCACGGGGGCGTGGATCGGATTGCGATAGAAGCTGGTGCTATCAAGGTAGCCGTACAGCAGTTCGGCCTTGGCCTTGTTGGCCGCTTCCATGCCGGCCACGCCGCCATTGGCCTTGACCCACTTGAACACCAGCCCGGCGATGTAGATCGCGAAGGTCGGCGGCGTGTTGTAGCGCGAATGCTCGGCGGCCACGTTGGCGTAGTCGAACGCCGACGGGCAGATCGGCAGCGCGTGGCCGATCAGGTCGCGGCGGCAGATGGCCATGGTCACGCCGGCCGGGCCGGCGTTCTTCTGGGCGCCGGCGTACATCATGCCGCAGCGGCTGACGTCCATCGGACGCGACAGGAAATGCGAGGAAGCGTCGATCACCAGCGGCACGTCGGGCGCGCCGAGCGCGGCCGTGTCGGGCCAATCCAGGAACTCGACGCCGCCGATGGTCTCGTTGCTGCACAGGTGCAGGTACGCTGAATCCTTGCGTACCTTCCAGGTGTCGACCGGCGGCACCCAGGTGAACGGCGCCTGCTCGCGGCCGTCCAACTGTATCGCCTGACCGCTGGTGGCCGCGACCTGCGCGTCACCGTAGCGGCCGGCTTCCTTGTGGGAACGCGACGACCAGTGGCCGGTCACGACGAAGTCGGCCGCCGGCGTGCCGCGCCGTCCCATGAGATTCATAGGAACGATGGCGTTCTCCCCGGAACCTCCGCCCTGCATGAACATCACCGCGTAGTCGGGAGACAGGCCGAGCAGATCGCGCAGGTCGCTTTCCGCTTCGTCGCAGATCTGCACGAAGTGCTTGCCGCGATGGCTCATTTCCATCACGGACATGCCACTGCCGTGCCAGTCCAGCATTTCCGCAGCGGCTTGCTGCAGCACCACCTCGGGCAAGGCCGAGGGGCCTGCCGAGAAGTTCCAGGGGCGGGCCATTATTGCTCCGTAGGTTCCGTCGAATCCGTTGCAGCGGCGTCGCCGTTGCCCTCTTCCTGGCCATCGTCCAGGTCTTCGCTGTCATCGTCCGCGTCGCTCTCGACCACGCGGCGCACGCCGGACAGCGAACTGCCGTCGTCGACGTTGATGAGGGTGACGCCTTGCGTGGCGCGGCCCATTTCGCGGATTTCCGCGACGCGGGTACGCACCAGCACGCCGCCGGTGGTGATCAGCATGATTTCATCCGAAGGCATCACCAGCACGGCGCCGACCACCTTGCCGTTGCGCGAGCTGGTCTGGATGGCGATCATGCCCTTGGTGCCACGGCCGTGGCGCGTGTATTCGGTGATCGGGGTGCGCTTGCCGTAGCCGTTTTCGGTGGCCGTCAGCACGCTCTGCGTTTCGTCTCCGGCCACCAGCAGCGCGATCACGTTCTGCGTGTCCTCGAGCATCATGCCGCGCACGCCGCGGGCATTGCGGCCCATCGGGCGCACGTCGTTCTCGTCGAAGCGCACGGCCTTGCCGGCGTCCGAGAACAGCATGACGTCGTGCTTGCCGTCAGTGAGATCGGCGCCGATCAGGTAGTCGCCATCGTCCAGGTCGACCGCGATGATGCCGGCCTTGCGCGGGTTGGAGAAGTCGGACAGCGGGGTCTTCTTGACCGTGCCGCGCGAGGTCGCCATGAAGACGTAGTGGTCTTCGCTGAATTCCTTGACCGGCAGCACCACCGTGATCTTCTCGCCTTCGGCCAGCGGGAACATGTTGACGATCGGCTTGCCGCGCGAGTTGCGCGTGCCTTGCGGCACTTCCCAGACCTTGAGCCAGTAGACCCGGCCGCGGTTCGAGAAGCACAGCAGGAAGTCATGGGTGTTGGCGATGAACAACTGGTCGATCCAGTCGTTTTCCTTCATCGCCGTGGCCTGCTTGCCGCGGCCTCCGCGCTTCTGCGAGCGGTACTCGGACAGCGGCTGGCTCTTGATGTAGCCGCCGTGCGACAGCGTCACGACCATGTCGGTGGGCGTGATCAGGTCTTCGGTGTCGAGTTCGGTCGCGTTCAGCTCGATTTCCGAACGGCGCGTGTCCTTGGCGCCGGTGGAGAACTCGGCCTTGATGGCCTGCAGTTCCTCGCCGATGATGGTGGTGATGCGCTCGGGACGGGCCAGGATGTCCAGCAGGTCGGCGATGGCGGACATGACGTCCTTGTATTCGCCGACGATCTTGTCCTGCTCCAGGCCGGTCAGGCGCTGCAGGCGCATGTTCAGGATTTCCTGGGCCTGGGTGTCGCTCAGGCGGTACAGGCCGTCGCCCTGCAGGCCGAACTCGGCGCCCAGGTCGTCCGGACGGAAGGCCGCGCGGCCGCCCGGCGTGTCGCCGTCGGCGCGCGACAGCATTTCGCGCACCAGCGAGGAATCCCACGACTTGGCCATCAGTTCCTGGCGCGCGACGGGAGGCGTCGGGGCGGCCTTGATGATGGCGATGAAGTCGTCGATGTTGGCCAGCGCCACGGCCAGGCCTTCCAGCACGTGGCCGCGCTCGCGGGCCTTGCGCAACTGGAACACGGTGCGGCGGGTGACCACTTCGCGGCGATGCTGCAGGAAGTAGTCGATCATCTGCTTCAGGTTGAGCAGGCGGGGCTGGCCGTCGACCAGCGCCACCAGGTTCATCCCGAAGGTGTCCTGCAGTTGCGTGTTCTTGTAGAGGTTGTTCAGCACTACCTCGGGCACTTCGCCGCGCTTGAGCTCGATCACCAGGCGCATGCCGTCCTTGTCGGACTCGTCGCGGATGTCGGAGATACCTTCGATCTTCTTGTCGTTGACCAGCTCGGCGATGCGTTCCTGCAGCGTCTTCTTGTTGACCTGGTAAGGGATCGCGTCGACCACGATGGCCTGGCGGTTGCCCTTCTCCATGTCCTCGAAGTGGGTCTTGGCGCGCATGATGACGCGGCCGCGGCCGGTGCGGTAGCCTTCGCGCACCCCGGACATGCCATAGATGACGCCGCCCGTGGGGAAGTCCGGCGCCGGGATGATCTCCATGAGTTCATCGACCGAGCACGCCGGATTGCGCAGGCAGTAAAGGCAACCGTCGACCACTTCCTGGAGGTTGTGGGGCGGAATGTTGGTGGCCATGCCGACGGCGATGCCCGAGCTGCCGTTGACCAGCAGGTTCGGCAGGCGCGAGGGCAGCAGCAGGGGTTCTTGCTCGCTGCCATCGTAGTTGGGACCGAAGTCGACCGTTTCCTGGTCGATGTCCGCCAGCAGCTCGTGGGCGATCTTGGCCAGGCGGATTTCGGTGTAACGCATCGCCGCGGCGTTGTCGCCGTCGATGGAACCGAAGTTGCCCTGGCCGTCGACCAGCATGTAGCGCATGGAGAAATCCTGCGCCATGCGGACGATGGTGTCGTAGACGGACTGGTCGCCGTGGGGATGGTACTTACCGATGACGTCCCCGACGATACGCGCGGACTTCTTATAGGCGCGGTTCCAGTCGTTGTTGAGCTCGTGCATCGCGTAGAGCACGCGCCGGTGGACGGGCTTGAGCCCGTCCCGCACATCCGGTAGCGCCCGCCCGACGATCACGCTCATCGCGTAATCGAGGTAACTGCGGCGCATCTCTTCTTCCAGCGATACCGGAAGCGTCTCCTTGGCAAAGGAATCCATATATATAACGACAGAATCGTGTAAGGAGGAACCCGGGCCGGGTAAACAGGAAATTCTATCATTCGATTGGGATCGCGGCCCCAAGGGCCCCGAGCGGCCATCGGCGCGGCCCCGCAACCGGATGTCGGCGGCAAGCGGCACCGGTGCGTTCGCCAAGGTCCCGCGAGCCTGTTGTCAAAAACCAACATGGCAAACGGATGGAGCGCGGAAAACGTCATATCCAGCACCAATGCGGCTGTCCAGGGAAGCCAAAGCCCCCCAAATGCCTTAAGATTGTTTCCAGCACGCAGGAAACCCAGTAGCTATTCCTTTGAACCAGCTCTTGGCGTTGCTATACTGGCCCCGTTTTCCTGATATGCGGCGGGGGTTCGCTGCGAGTCACTTATCCAGCTTCAAGCTCAACGAGGAGAAACATGAACAAACCCTCCAAATTCGCTCTGGCGCTCGCCTTCGCCGCCGTCACGGCCTCGGGTGTAGCCTCGGCCCAGACCTATCCCCAGACGGTGGACAACTGGCGCAATCCGTTCGGTAACGTTTGGAAGAACGGTACGAACGAACTGTGCTGGCGCGATGCGTTCTGGACCCCGGCCACCGGCATCCCCGGCTGCGACGGCGTTCCGGTTGCACAACAGAAGGCGAAGCCGGCCCCGATGGCGGCCAAGGTCGTGTTCAACGCTGACACGTTCTTCGACTTCGACAAGTCGACCCTGAAGCCCGAAGGCCGTCAACTGCTGGACCAAGTCGCCCAGCAAGCTCGCGGTATCGAGCTGGAAACCATCATCGCCGTCGGCCACACCGACTCGATCGGTACGGACGCCTACAACCAGAAGCTGTCCGAGCGCCGTGCCGCTTCGGTCAAGGCCTACCTGGTCAGCAAGGGCATCGATCCGAACCGTATCTACACGGAAGGCAAGGGTAAGAAGAACCCGATCGCTTCCAACAAGACGAAGGAAGGCCGCGCCCAGAACCGTCGCGTTGAAATCGAAATCGTGGGTAGCCGCAAGTAATTGCCGGACTAGCTACAATAAAGGGCCTCGCATCGCGAGGCCCTTTTTTTCGCCCGGCTTGCACCAATCCGGTGCAAACGCTCCGGCGCCCGCGGGCGCCGCCGACCCTCTATATATAGAGCCGTCTTATGCTGGACCACCCATGAGCACCCAAACCCACGATTCCGCCCAAGCCACCATCAACGCAGACCAGGCCGAACTGGACAAGTTCGCCGCGCTGGCCAGCCGCTGGTGGGACCCCGAAAGCGAATTCAAGCCCCTGCACGCCATCAACCCCCTGCGTCTGGAATGGATCCAGGAAAGCGTGGGCAGCCTGGCGGGCAAGACGGTGCTGGACGTCGGCTGCGGCGGCGGCATCCTGTCGGAAGCCATGGCCCGCGCGGGCGCCGAGGTCACCGGCATCGACCTGGCCGACAAATCGCTCAAGATCGCCAAGCTCCACGGCCTCGAATCGGGCGTGAAGGTCGAGTACCGCAAGGTGCCGGTGGAACAACTGGCGGCCGAGCAGCCGGGCCAATTCGACGTGGTCACCTGCATGGAAATGCTGGAACACGTGCCGGACCCGGCCTCCATTGTGCGCGCCTGCGCGACGCTGACCAGGCCGGGCGGCTGGGTGTTCTTCTCGACCCTGAACCGCAATCCGAAGTCGTTCCTGTTCGCCATCATCGGCGCCGAATACGTGCTGCGCCTGCTGCCGCGCGGCACCCACACCTACGATATGTTCATCAAGCCGAGCGAACTGGCATCAGCCGCCCGCGGCGCCGGCCTGGAACCGGTGGGCATGCGCGGCATGGAATACAACCCGATCACGCAGATCTATTCGCTGACGTCCGACACCTCGGTCAACTACCTGATGGCTACCCGCAAATGAGTGCCCTGATCCTGTTTGATTTCGACGGCACGCTGGCCGACACCGCCCCCGACCTGGCCGCCGCCGCCAACCAGCAGCGCACCCGCCGGGGACTGGAACCCCTGCCCTACGAAACGCTGCGCCCGGTCGCGTCACAGGGCGCGCGCGGCCTGCTGCGCGTGGCGCTGGGGCTGAAGCCGGGCGATGAAGAATACGAGCCGACCCGCCTGCAATTCCTCGAAGACTACGCCGCCAGCTCCACCGTCTACAGCAAGCTGTTCCCGGGCATCGAGGCGCTGCTGGCCGATATCCGCCAGCGCGGCCTGTCTTGGGGCATCGTGACCAACAAGGTTACCTACCTGACCCTGCCGATCGTCGAACACCTGAACCTGACCCGCGACAGCGCCGTGCTGGTCTGCGGCGACACCACCGCCCACGCCAAGCCGCATCCCCTGCCGCTGCAGCATGCCGCGCGCGAGGCCGGTTTCGCCACCGACCGCTGCGTCTACGTCGGCGACGACCTGCGCGACATCCAGGCGGCGCACGCGGCCGGGATGCCGGCGGTCGCCGCCGCCTATGGATACGTCGGCGAAGAAGACAACATCAGCACCTGGGAAGCCGAGACCTGCGCCAACACCCCGGCCGAGCTGTGGGCGGCAATCGAGCCGCTGCTGCCGCGCGATCTGCGTTAAGGCGCCGTCATCCTCGCTGATCTCCCATGTCCCGCATCGCCGCCCAGCCTGGCGGCATGCGGGCCAGGATGACATCGGCACGGCCGGATTAGTTGGCCTGACCGAACAATTTATCCGACTGAAAAGGGTTTATCCCCGGCCGCCGGTGAATTAAAGTGTCTTCAATGCAAGGCAATGCGGGTGCCTCCCGATTGCCTTTCCCGGCCAAAGCCGGGCGCCGCGCGGCGAAGCCCGCACGGCGACTCTCGTTACGCATCGACGGTTTGCCACCCTCATGCGCCCGCGCGCCGACGTCTCCCCGGCGCGCAACCTAGACCTTTTAGACCATCCATCCGTCCACCGCGCGTTGCCTCACGGCTTCGTGCGCACCTGGAATTGCCCATGCTTTTACCCATCCTGCTACTTTCGGCCGCCGGTTTCACCATCCTGACCACCGAATTCCTGATCGTCGGCCTGTTGCCCAGCCTGGCCCGCGATCTGGATGTCACGGTTTCCCAGGCCGGTCTGCTGGTGACACTTTTCGCCTTCACGGTGGCTGCCACCGGCCCCCTGCTGACCGCGCTGATGGCCAACATCGAGCGCAAACGACTGTTCATCAGCGTGCTGGCGCTGTTCGGCCTGTCCAACGCCCTGGCGGCGGCAGCGCCGAACATCTGGGTCATGGCCGTCGCCCGTTTCGTGCCGGCGCTGGCATTGCCGGTGTTCTGGTCGCTGGCCAGCGCCACCGCGGTGGAACTGGTGGGCCCCGCCCGCGCCGGCCGCGCCATCTCGATGGTGGCGTTCGGCATCGTCGCGGCGACGGTGTTCGGCATTCCCATCGGCGTGCTGATCTCCGACGCCTTCGGCTGGCGCGCGGCCTTCGGCGTGCTCTCGGCGGTGGCGTTCGCCAAGGCCCTGCTGCTGCTGCTGGCCTTCCCCAGCACCCGCATCCGCGCCGAAAACGTGAAACTGGTGACGCAACTGCGCATCCTGCGCAACCCGATCGTGGTGGGCCACGTGCTGCTGTCGTTGCTGGTGTTCACGGGCATGTTCACCGCCTACACCTACCTGGCGGACATGCTGGAGCGCCTGGCCGGCTTCAATGGCCAGATCGTCGGCTGGACCATGATGGCGTTCGGCGCCGTTGGCCTGATCGGCAACACCCTGGGCGGGCGCATGGTCGACCGTAGCCCGTTGGGCGCCACCGCGCTGTTCTCGTCGCTGATGGCGGTCGGCCTGGCCTTCGTGGCGCCGGTGATGCAATCGCACGGCCTGCTGGCCGTAGCGCTGACGATCTGGGGCATCGCCCAGGCGGCGCTGTTCATCGTCTGCCACGTGCGCCTGATGAAGTCGGCGCCGGAAGCGCCCGCCTTCGCCGCGTCGCTCAACATTTCGGGCGCCAACATCGGCATCGGACTGGGCGCCGTGGTCGGCGGCCACGTAATCGACCAGTACGGCCTGGCCTCGCTCGGCTGGGCGGCTGCGGTCATCGTCGCGGTATCCGTCGCCCTGGCGTTCGTGCTCATGGCGGCCTCGCGCGCCCGTCCTGCCGGCAAGGCAGCCTGCGCCAACGCCTAGGCCACATTGCGGTATTCGCGCCACGTCCGGGCGGGCGGTCGCGGAAACGCAGCGGGCTATCGCGTTTACCAGTACAATAGAAGTTCTTGGGGCCGATCCGGATTCGACGTGGGTCGCGAAACAACTCAGGGCATGCCGAGCACCAGTACGCTCGTTAAACCACTGGAACACTACAAACGCCAACGACGAGCGTTTCGCTCTCGCCGCTTAAGCGGTGAGCCGCTGCACTGATCTGTCCTTGGGTCAGGCGGAGGAAGGCAACTTCCTAGGGGGGCAACCCTCGAACCGCAGCAGCGACATTCACAAGGAATCGGTTTGAACTGGGGTCACACGGTTCAAATTTAAATTACGTGAATCGCTCTGGTCCGGCCTGTCGGTTGGCTAAGTCCAGGGTTAAAACCAAATAGATCGACTACGCATGTAGAACTGGTTGCGGAGGGCTTGCGGACGGGGGTTCAATTCCCCCCGGCTCCACCAAATTTCCGCCATAGCGCCAAATGGCCGACCTTCACGGGTCGGCCATTTTTTTTGCAGCGGCCGCCACCGGCGGGAGTCAACAACGCGTGCTGCCGCGCACCGCGTTCAGGCTCATGCCGGGATTCAGCCGCGATTGCCGAACAGCCCCGACAGCGACGCCAGCAGGTCGGCGGGATTGAGCGACTGGCCGGGTTGCACAGCGCCTTCGGGAGTGGCCTTGTCAATCAGTTGCGGCAGCAGCGACGACAGCGAGCCCAGCACCGAGCCGGTGTCCTGGCCGGTCTTGGCGGCCAGTTCGTTGACCACGCCCGGGTCCAGCACCTGGCCGAGCTGGTCGGCGCTGACCGGCAAGTTCTGGCCCTTGCCGATCCAGGACGCGACGATCTCGCCCAGGCCGCCCTGCTGGAAGCTGGCGATCAGGCCGGAAAGTCCGCCCGGGTATTTGCTCAGTTGTTCGATCAGGGCGGGCAGCAGCGAGGCGGAACCTCCTTGCTGGCCGCCGCCGGCCATCGAGGCCAAGGTATCCAATAGACTCATCGCCGTTCTCCAGGAAAATCGGAAATCCAGTATAGGCCCGTGGCGGCGCCGATGTGGTCATCCAAAGGCCGGCAACCGGCGATCTTTGCAAAGCTTGTCGTTCCGGCCCTCAGCCCGCGCCGCGCGGGGCTGGCGAGGCCAGGGGAGCCTGGGAGGCCTTGAGGGCTTTCAGCGCCTTCTGACCGGCGCGGCCGTCGGCAGGCAGGCCGAGTTCGCGCTGCGCCGCGCGCAGGGCTTCGCGGGTGCGCTCGCCGATCATGCCATCGGGTTCGCCCAGCTCATAGCCGCGGGCGATCAGCAGCCGCTGCAATTCCCGCCGCTCGGCGCGCGACAGCCCCGGATCATCGGTCGGCCAGGCCTGCGCCAGCGGGCCGCCGCCACGCAGGCGGTCGGAGAGGTGCGCAATCGCCAGCGCATAGCTTTCGGCGGCGTTGTAGGAATACAGCGCATCGAAATTACGGGTCAGCAGGAACGCCGGCCCCTTCGGTCCGGCCGGCAACAGCAGCCCGACGGGCGTATCGCCCCCGGGCAACGGCTTGCCGTCAGCGCGGGTCAGGCCCTGGCCGCGCCAGAACGACAGCGGACGCTTGTTCTTGCGTCCCGCGCCGGCGATGTTCGCGCCAGCGGGCAGGATCACCTCGTAGCCCCAGTCCAGGCCGCTGTTCCAGCCGGCGCGCTTGAGGAAGTTGGCCGTGGAGGCGAGCGCGTCGGGCACGCTGTCGATGAGGTCGCGGCGGCCGTCGCCGTCAAAGTCGACGGCCAACCGCAGATAGGTCGACGGCATGAACTGGGTCTGGCCGAACGCCCCCGCCCAGGAACCCTTGAGCTTGTCCGGGTCGATACGCTCGTCCTGCACGATCTTGAGCGCGGCGAAGAACTCGCCGCGGAAGTACGCCTGGCGGCGCCCGAAGCAGGACAGCGTCGACAACGAGGTCAGAAGCGGCCGTCCGCCCAGGGTGCGGCCATAATTGCTCTCCACGCCCCATACGGCCGCGATGGTGGCCGGGTCCACGCCGTAGCGCGCCGCGGCGCGGTCCAGTTCGGCACGCCAGCGCTCGATGCCGGCCTTGCCGTCGGCGACGCGCTCGTCGTCGACCAGCGCCGCCATGTAGTCCCAGATCGGCGTCTTGAATTCCGGCTGCGCATCCAGCAGGCCGATCACCGCCATGTCGGGCGACAGGCTGGCGGTATGCCGGTCGAACGTGGCGCCCGACACGCCCGCCTTTGCGGCGGGGGCGCGCAATCCGGCCAGGCAAGCGGCGAAGGTGTCGGCGGCGTGCGCGGCGGGCGCGGACAACGCCAGCATGGCGGCCAGGGGAATGGCGCGACGAAAGGTCATCGAGAAAGCGCTCCTGCGGATGCGTTGGCCGCGCCGCCGTCGGGGCGGCGCTGGCTGTCTTCGGCTTCGCCCATGACGGCGCGTTTGTCGAGCAAGGCGGCCAGTTCGGCCTCGTCGAAACCCGCCGCGCGGCGCGCTTCCATGTTGAAAGGGCCACGCAGCCGCGGCGCGTTGTAGCGGCTGGCCAGCTCGGCATAGCAGGCGACCGGCTCCCTGCCCTGCTCGGCGCACAGCCGCTTGTACCAATAGTTGCCGATGGCTACGTGGCCGATCTCGTCGCGCAGGATGATGTCGACGATGGCCGCGCTCCGCGCATCGCCGGCGCCGGCCAGCTTGTTGCGGATCAGCGGCGACGCATCCAGGCCGCGCGCCTCCAGCGTGCGCGGCACCAGCGCCAGGCGCGCCAGCAGGTCGCCGCAAGTGCGTTCGGCCATCTCCCACAAGCCGTTGTGGCCAGGAAAGTCGCCATAGGCATGGCCCAGGTCGGCAAGCCGCTGATTGAGCAGGTCGAAATGCGCAGCCTCTTCGCGCGCCACGCGCAGCCAGTCGCGGTAGAACGCATCCGGCATGCCGGCGAAACGCCAGAGGATGTCCAGCGCCAGGTTCACAGCGTTGAATTCGATGTGCGCCAGCGCGTGCAGCAGCGCCGCGCGGCCCTCCAGCGTCGCCATGGAACGCTGCGGCACCTCGGACGGCGCCACCAGCACCGGCGCGGCGGGCCGCCCGGGCAATCCATCCGGCGTCGCGTAGCGCCGCACGCTATCGAGCGGGGCATCTTCGCCGATGGCGCGCACCCGCGCCAGCTTGTCGGCCCAGCCGGTGGCGGCCAGCGCCTGCAGGGCCTGGGCACGCAGACAGGGCGTGCCGGGTTCGTGCGGATCGCTCCCGTTCACGGGAAGGATCGAATTGCTGTCCATGAAGATTTCCGGTGCGGGACGGAACAACGCCGCCCGCAAGACAATAACCATGCGCGGTCATCCCGCGCCGTGCGCCATGCGCCACTGAAGACTTTATCATTCGTTCATGGATTCGCCGCTACGCCTGACCATCGAGACCGACCTGTCGCGCATCGACGCCCGCCAATGGGATGCGTTGGCCGGGGACCAGCCGTTCCTGCGGCATGCGTTCCTGCACGCGCTGCACGATTCCGGCTGTGCCGCGCCGCGCACCGGTTGGTCGCCCCATTATCTGATGCTGTGGCGCGACGACGCGCTGGCGGGCGCGGTGCCGCTCTACCTGAAATCGCATTCGCGCGGCGAGTACGTGTTCGACTACGCCTGGGCCGACGCCTTCGAGCGTCACGGCCTGCGCTACTACCCCAAGCTGCTGGCGGCCGTGCCGTTCACCCCGGTCTCGGGCCCGCGCCTGCTGGCCGGCAGCGACGAAGACCGCGACACGCTGGTGCGCGGGCTGGTCGCCTTTGCCGAAGAGATCCAGGTGTCGTCGCTGCACCTGCTGTTTCCGGCCACCGCGGACCTGCGAGCCCTGCGCGAGGCCGGCTTCATGGTGCGCGAAAGCGTGCAGTTCCACTGGACCAATCCTGGCTACTCCGATTTCGACGCCTTCCTGGCCACGATGAGCCACGACAAGCGCAAGAAGATCCGCCAGGACCGCAAAAAGGTGGCGCAGGCCGGGCTGACGTTCCGCTGGCTACGCGGCGCGCAGATCGACGCCGCCGACCTCGACTTCTTCTATCAGTGCTATTGCCATACCTACTTCAACCACGGCAACCCGCCGTACCTGAGCCGCGAATTCTTCCTGCGCGCCTACCGTGACCAGCCCAACGCCTTCGTGCTCATCCTGGCCGAGCGCGACGGCCAGCCGGTGGCGGCGGCCCTGAACCTGGCGGGCGGCGACACGCTGTACGGGCGCTATTGGGGGGCGACGGAATACGTGCCGGGGCTGCATTTCGAGACCTGCTATCTGCAGGCCATCGCTTACTGCATCGCCCACGGCATGGCGCGATTCGAGGGCGGCGCGCAAGGGGAACACAAGATGGCGCGCGGGCTGCTGCCCACGCCCACCTGGTCGGCGCACTGGGTCGCCGACCCGCGTTTCGCGGCTGCGATCCAGCAATTTCTGGATGAGGAAACCGCCGCGGTGGATGACTACCTGGGCGAGCTCGAGACCCACACGCCGTTCAAGCGCGCGGCCCCGGACTGAGCGGTCAGAGGAAGCGATCCAGCAGCTTGCGGCTGTGCTTATCGAGCGACAGGATGTCGCGCACCAGATAGAAGATGCCGTGGCTGTCGGCGATCAGCAGCGTCTGCGGGCTCAAGCGGCGGATGTCCTCCTCGCCCCGCAACGTGAAGCTGGTGGCCCCGCGGTCGGTCTCCACCTTCCAGACGCTGGGCGTGGCGAAGGTCGACACGCTGGCGAGCTTGCGGATCTCGGGCATGAATTCACGCCCGGCCAGTTCCTCTTCGATCAGCGCGCGCTCGGCGGCGGGCACGTCGGCCAGCCTTTCGATCCACAGCAGCTCGCGGCCTTCTCCGGTCACCAGCGACAGCCCGCGATCGGCCTCGCTGATCGGAAAGGCCCGCACCGGAATCACGCCTTCGTGCGCGACGCCGTCGGCGCCCTGGAACACCAAACGCCCGAACGCATTGCGTCGCAGTTGAAAAACGGGAAGCGTCATGACGGTTATCTCGCTCAGGCCACGGCGGCCATGTCTTCGCCGCCGGAGGACTGTGCATCGGCCTCGTTCTGGCGCGCCTGCGCCTGATACAGCCGGTAGTAGGCGCCTTCACGCGCCATCAGTTCCTCGTGCGGGCCCTGCTCCACGATCTGGCCACGGTCCAGCACCACCAGCCGATCAGCCTTGCGCAAGGTGCTCAGGCGATGGGCGATGGCGATGGTGGTGCGGCCGCGCACCAGGTTGTCGAGCGCCTTCTGGATTTCCTTCTCGGTGGTGGTGTCGACCGACGAGGTCGCTTCGTCCAGGATCAGGATGCGCGGGTCGATCAGCAGCGCGCGCGCGATCGAGATGCGCTGGCGCTCGCCGCCGGACAGCGCCTGGCCGCGCTCGCCGACCAGCGAATCGTAGCCATGCGGCAAGCGCAGGATGAATTCATGGGCATGGGCGGCGCGGGCCGCCGCCACGATCTCGTCGCGGGTAGCGTCCGGCTTGCCGTAGGCGATGTTCTCGGCGATGGTGCCGAAGAACAGGAAGGGCTCCTGCAGCACCAGCCCGATGTTGCGGCGGTAGTCGGCCACCCGCACCGAACGGATGTCGGCGCCGTCCACCAGGATCGCGCCTTCCGAAACGTCGTAAAAGCGGCAGATCAGGTTGATCAGGGTGCTCTTGCCCGAGCCGCTGTGCCCGACCAGGCCGATCATCTCGCCGGGCGCGATGCTCAGGTCCAGGCCGCGGATGACCTGGCGGTTGCCGTAGCGGAAACCGACGTCGCGCAACTCGATGCGGCCGTTGACCTGCGGCAGCTTGGCCGGGTTCTGCGGTTCCGGCACGCTCGAGACGTGATCCAGGATGTCGAAGATGCGCTTGGCGCCGGCGGCCGCCTTCTGCGTCACGGACACGATACGGCTCATCGAATCCAGGCGGGTGTAGAAGCGCCCGATGTACGCCAGGAACGCCGCCAGCACCCCCACCGTGATCTGCTTCTGCGAGACCTGCCAGATGCCGAAGATCCACACCACCAGCAGCCCGACCTCGGTCAGCAGCGTGACGGTGGGCGAGAACAGCGACCAGGTGGTGTTGACCCGGTCGTTCACTTCCAGGTTGCGGTTGTTGGCCTCGCGGAAACGCGCCACTTCGCGCTTCTCCTGGGCAAAGGCCTTGACCACGCGGATGCCGGGAATGGTATCGGCCAGCACGTTGGTGATCTCCGACCAGATGCGATCGACCTTCTCGAAGCCATGGCGCAGGCGGTCGCGAACCGCGTGGATCATCCAGATGATGAACGGCAGCGGCACCAGCGTGACCAGCGCCAGCCACGGATTGATCGACACCAGGATCACCGCGGTCATGGTGATCATCAGGATGTCGTTGGCGAAGTCCAGCAGGTGCAGCGACAGGAACACGCAGATGCGGTCGGTCTCGCTGCCGATGCGGGAAATCAGGTCGCCGGTGCGCTTGCCGCCGAAATACTCCAGCGACAACTGCTGCAGGTGCTCATAGGTGGTGGTACGCAGGTCGGCGCCAATGCGCTCGCTGACCCAGGCCAGGATGTAGGTCCGCGCCCAGCCCAGGCCCCACGCCAGGATGGCGGAACCGAGCAGCCCGCCCAGGTACAGGCGGACCTTGCTGTAATCGATGGGCGCGCCGTTCTGGAACGGAATCAGCACGTCGTCCATCAGCGGCATGGTCAGGTACGGCGGCACCAGGGTCGCCGCGGTGCCCAGCAGGGTCAGCAGGAAACCGGCCAGCAAGGGCCCGCGATACGGCCGCGCGAAGCGCCACAGGCGCAGCAGCGCCCAGGTGGTCGAGGGCGCCGCCTGCTCCTGGTTGCAGACCGGACACTCGTCCTGCCCAGCCGGGATGGCGTTGTTGCAGATCGTGCACTGGCGTTCGCCCGCCTCGGCTTGTGGCTGGCCGGACAGGCGGATTGCCTGTTGGGCCTCGAACTGGCCCAGCAGCCGCAGCGCGGCCGGATTGCAGGCCAGCGTGAAGCGCCAGATGCCCAGGCGCGCGGTGTCGTCGTGCAGTTCCAGCACGGCCGCGCCAGCGTGGTCGGAAAGATTCAGGGACAGTTGAGGGCCGTACGCCCAGGATTCCCAGCCGGTATCGGCCGCATTGCGGGCGATCAGGCGGCGATCGGTGACGGCGACCAGGCCGGGCTGGAACTTCAGCCGCTGGTCCAGGTCTATTTCAAGCCAGGCCAGCAGGGTCTCATCCTGCGCCAGTTCCGCGCGGATGTCATCCCGCCAGCGGGCAGGAAAGGCTTCGGCTAGGCCGGAAAGCAGGTGTGTTTTTTTCATTAGAACGCATACCGGGCCAGGACTCTGCCCTACAAGGCGGCGACGGCATGCCAACCCCGGGTTGGCAACGTGTCCCTTCCTTACAACACAACGAGTTCACGCCTTTGAAGGCGTCGTATAGTATCAGCCGATTTTTCTAATTAGGAATATCTGGGATCCCCCACTCGTTGGCATTATTCTTAAGGCGCAACCCCAATAAATTCGCGGTCTTGCATAGGGGCGTCCGCGCGTGCCAACCTGCTTCTCAAGTAAATTAAAACATGAAAAAGAAAGACATTGAATTTCTCGATGTCGTGGCTTTGCGCGGCCCGAACATTTGGACGTACCGTCCGGTACTCGAGGCGTGGGTGGATATCGGCGAACTGGAGGACTATCCCTCCAACACGATCCCCGGCTTCTACGAGCGCCTGACCGCGTGGCTGCCGACCCTGATCGAGCACCGCTGCAGCCCGGGCGTGCGGGGCGGCTTCCTGTCCCGCGTCAAGGAAGGCACCTGGCCCGGCCACATTCTCGAACATGTCACCCTTGAGCTGCAGAACCTGGCCGGCCTGCGCGGCGGCTTCGGCAAGGCCCGTGAAACCTCCACCCGCGGCGTCTACAAGGTCGTCGTGCGCGCCTGGCAGGAACAGGTCACCCGCACCGCCCTGAACGAAGGCCGCGATCTGGTCATGGCCGCCATCGAAGACCGTCCGTTCGACGTCGACGCCGCCGTGGCGCGCCTGCGCCGGCTGGTCGACAAGCACTGCCTGGGCCCCAGCACCGCCTGCATCGTCGATGCCGCCGACGACCGCGACATCCCCTACATCCGCCTGTTCGAAGGCAACCTGGTGCAATTCGGCTACGGCTCGCGCCAGCGCCGTATCTGGACGGCCGAGACCGACCGCACCAGCGCCATCGCCGAAGGCATTTCGCGCGACAAGGACCTGACCAAGGAACTGCTCTCGACCTGCGGCGTGCCGGTGCCGGAGGGTCGCCTGGTCGACAGCGAGGACGACGCCTGGTCGGCCGCCGAGGACATCGGCCTGCCGGTGGTGGTCAAGCCGTATGACGGTAACCACGGCCGCGGCGTGTTCACCAACCTGAACACGCGCGAGGAAGTGGTTTCCGCCTACCGCGTCGCCGTCGACGAGGGCAGCGGCGTCATCGTCGAGCGCTTCGTGCTCGGCAACGAACACCGCCTGCTGGTGGTCGGCAACCGCATGGTGGCCGCCGCGGCCGGCGAGCCGGCCTGGGTCACCGGCGACGGCAAATCCACCATCACCGAACTCATCGACAACCAGATCAACACCGACCCGCGCCGCGGCCGCACCGAAAACCACCCGCTCAATCCGGTGCGGCTGGATTCGGCCGCGCGCCTCGAAATCGCCCGCCAGGGCCTGTCCGAAGACAGCGTGCCGGCCGACGGCCAGCGCGTGCTGGTGCAGCGCAGCGGCAACGTCGCCTTCGACGTCACCGACCGCGTGCACCCCAGCGTCGCCGCTACCGTGACCCTGGCGGCCCGCGTGGTCGGCCTGGACATCGCCGGCGTCGACCTGGTGGCCGAGGACATCTCGCGCCCGCTCGACGAGCAGCGCGGCGCCATCGTCGAAGTCAACGCCGGCCCGGGTCTCCTGATGCATCTGAAGCCGGCCGACGGCGCCCCGCGCCCGGTCGGCCACGCCATCGTCGAGCACCTGTTCCCCGAAGGCGATGCCGGCCGCATTCCCATCGTCGGCGTCACCGGCACCAACGGCAAGACCGTGGTCGCGCGCCTGATCGCGCGCCTCTTGCACCTGTCGGGCAAGCGCACCGGCCTGGCCTGCAGCGAAGGCCTGTACCTCGACCGCCGCCTGGTGCAAAAGGGCGACCGCGCCGATTTCGCGTCCGGCACCCGCGTGCTGATGAACCGCAACGTCGACGCCGCCGTCATCGAGAACGACAGCGGCGTGATCCTCGGCCAGGGCCTGGCGTATGACCGCTGCCAGGTCGGCGTGGTCACCAACATCGACGACGCGGACCATCTCGGCGACTTCGACATCAACGAAACGGAGCGCATGTTCAATGTGTTCCGCACCCAGGTCGACGTGGTGCTGCCGACCGGCGCCGCCGTGCTCAACGCGCGCGATCCGCGCGTGGTGGAAATGGCGGAGCTGTCCGACGGCGCCGTGATCTTCTTCGGCATCGATCCCGCCCTGCCCGCCATCACCGCCCACCTGCAACAGGAGGGCCGCGCGGTGTTCGTGCGCGACGGCGCCATCGTGCTGGCGCAAGGCGCGCACGAAGAGCGCCTGGCCGACGTCGCCGCGATCCCGCTGACCCATGGCGGCCGCGTCGCCTTCCAGGTCGAGAACGTGCTGGCAGCCGTCGGCGCCGCGTGGGCGCTGGACATCCCGGTCGAACTCATCCGCGCCGGCATCGAGACCTTCGACATCGACCAGGCCGACGCGCCCTGGCAGTTCACCCTGTTCGAGCGCAACGGCAGCACCGTGGTGGTGGACGACGTCCACAACGCCTCCGCGTTGCGCCCCCTCATCACGGCCATCGACCAGTTCCCAGCGACCACCCGCGCCGCCGTCTATTCGGCTGGCGCCGACCGCCGCGACGTGGACCTGATCGAGCAAGGCAAGCTGCTGGGCGATGCGTTCGACCGCGTGGTGCTGTATGACGACACCACTGTCACCAGCAAGCGCCCCGCCGGCCAGGCCCGCGCGCTGCTGCGCCAGGGGCTGGAGCAAGGCAGCCGCGTCAAGCAGATCCTGGACGAGCCGGATCACGGCAGGGCCATCGAGAGCCAGCTCGCCGGCATTGCGGCGGGCGACTTCGTGCTGCTGCAATCCGACGAAGCCTTCTCCGGCCCCACCATCGATCTCGTCCGCCGCTGGATCCAGCAACACTGACATCATCGCGCGCGCCGCGGCGGCCCGCCGCGGCGCGCGCAAGCTAGACAGGAATACCTGCCATGGAAGTTTCCCGTATCCGAGCGCTGCGCGGCCCCAACCTGTGGAGCAAGAACACGGCGATCGAGGCCATCGTGTCGTGCGCCGACGCCGAATGCTCGATCGACAACCTGCCCGACTTCGAAGCCCGCCTGCGCGCGCGCCTGCCGCAGACTGGCCTGCTGCGCCCCGAAGGCCACCAGGGCGCGGTCTCGATCGCGCACGTGCTGCAGATCGTCTCGCTGACGCTGCAGGCCTACGCCGGCTGCCCGGTCACGTTCGGCCGCGCCTCGCCCACCACCGAACCCGGCGTGTTCCAGGTCGTGGTGGAATACAGCGAGGAAGAAGTCGGCCGCCTCGCCATGGACCTGGCGCAGCAACTGGTGCAGGCCGCGCTGGACGACACGCCGTTCGACCTGGCCGACGCCCTCAAGCGCCTGCGCGAGCTGGACGAGGACGTGCGCCTCGGTCCCAGTACCGGCTCCATCGTCAACGCCGCCACCGCCCGCAACATTCCGTACCGTCGCCTGACGCAAGGCAGCATGGTGCAGTTTGGCTGGGGCAGCAAGCAGCGCCGCATCCAGGCCGCCGAGACCGACCTGACCAGCGCCATCTCCGAATCGATCGCGCAGGACAAGGACCTGACCAAGATGCTGTTGGACGCCGCCGGCGTGCCTGTGCCGCTGGGCCGCTCGGTCACCACCGCCGAAGACGCCTGGGCCGCGGCCCAGGAGCTGGGCGGCCCGGTGGTGGTCAAGCCGCGCGACGGCAGCCAGGGCCGCGGGGTGGCGGTCAATATCGAGACGCGTGAACGCGTGATCCAGGCTTTTGAAGTGGCCGAGGAAATCAGTTCCGAAGTCATCGTCGAACGCTACATCCCCGGTCACGACTTCCGCCTGCTGGTGGTGGGCGGCGCGCTGGTCGCGGCCTCGCGCCGCGATCCGCCGCAGGTCACCGGCGACGGCGTGCACACCATCCGCCAACTGGTCGAGCAAGTCAACGCCGACCCGCTGCGTGGCGATGGCCATGCCACTTCGCTGACCAAGATCCGCTTCGATGACATCGCGCTCGCGACGCTGAAAAAGCAGGGCTTCGACGCCGACTCCGTGCCGGCGCCGGGCACCCTGATCTTCCTGCGCAATAACGCCAACCTGAGCACGGGCGGATCGGCAACGGACGTCACGGACGAGGTCCATCCGGAGATGGCGGCGCGCGCCGTTTCGGCCGCGCGCATGATCGGCCTGGACATCTGCGGCGTCGACGTAGTGGCCGAAAGCGTGCACTACCCGCTCGAAGAGCAGAACGGCGGCGTGGTCGAAGTCAACGCCGCGCCCGGCCTGCGCATGCACCTGAATCCCTCGTTCGGCAAGGGCCGCGCGGTGGGCGAAGCCATCATCGCCAATATGTTCGCCGATGGCGAGGATGGCCGCATCCCGCTGGTGGCGGTGGCCGGCACCAACGGCAAGACCACCACGGTGCGCCTGACCGCCCATATCCTCGGCGTGGCCGGCAACCGCGTCGGCATGACCAACTCCGACGGCGTCTACGTCGACAACCTGCGCATCGACACCGGCGACTGCAGCGGCCCGCGCAGCGCCCGCAGCGTGCTGATGCATCCGGACGTCGATGCCGCGGTGTTCGAAACCGCGCGGGGCGGCATCCTGCGCGAGGGCCTCGCCTTCGATCGCTGCAACGTCGCGATCGTCACCAACATCGGCATGGGCGACCACCTCGGCCTGGGGTACATCAGCACCGTCGAGGACCTGGCCGTGGTCAAGCGCGTGATCGTGCAGCATGTGCATCCGAGCGGCACCGCCGTGCTAAACGCGGCCGACCCCATCGTGGCGGAGATGGCCTCCAGTTGCCCCGGCTCCATTACTTACTTCGCCGAAGACCGCAACCACCCGATCATGTCGACGCACCGGGCCCAGGGCCTGCGCGTGGTGTACCGCGACGGCGACGCGATCGTCGCGGCCCAGGGCAGCGAGGAAACCCGTTTCCCGCTGGCCGAGATCCCGCTCACGCGCAACGGCACCATCGTGTTCCAGGTCGAGAACGCCATGGCCTCGATCGCCGCGGCCTGGGCGCTGAATCTAGACTGGAGCATCATCCGCCGCGGCCTGGCCACCTTTGTCAACGACGCCCAGACCGCGCCCGGCCGCTTCAACGTGTTCGACTATCGCGGCGCCACCGTGATTGCCGACTACGGCCACAACCCTGATGCGATCCAGGCGCTGGTACGCGCGGTCGATGCAATGCCCGCCAAGCGCCGCGCGGTGGTCATCAGCGGCGCCGGCGACCGCCGTGACGAAGACATCCGCATGCAGACCGAGATCCTCGGGGAAGCCTTCGACGACGTGCTGCTGTATCAGGACCAATGCCAACGCGGCCGCGCCGACGGCGAAGTGCTGGCCCTACTGCAGCAAGGCCTGGTCAACGCCAGCCGCGCCCGCCACATCGAGGAGATTCACGGCGAGTTCCTGGCGATCGACACGGCGCTAGCTCGCCTGCAGGCGGGCGACCTTTGCCTGATCCTCGTGGACCAGGTGGAAGAGGCGCTGGAACACATCGCCCAACGCATCCGCGAAAGCTGATCCCGATCCGGAAATCGCATGAAGACGGGGCGCGAAAGCGCCCCGTTTCTTTTGGATGGCCGCGGCGGGTCGCCGCCCCACCGGACCTGGCGCCCGATCGTAGCCCTGGCCCTAGCCGTGCGGCGCCGAGACGGGCGCCGCGGCCTGATAGTGGTCCGTCACATGGGCGCATCCCAGCGCGGCCATCGTGGCCAGCGCCAGCAGAATCGTGCCAAGGAATCGTCGGGTCATGCGTGCCCTCTCGTGAGTGATGTCGCCAGACCGCGCCGGTCTCGGAACCGGCCGCGGAGCCTGCCCCGACTATACCGATCCAGCGGGCATGGGGCCAGCGTCGGTGACCCGTCGCGAGGCATCACGCGCCACCGCTTTTATGCGAATCGGCCGTACAGGTCCCGTTACCAGCCCCGCTCAAAAGGGCTCAATAGGTTGCTCAGATGTAACTCCCGCTCTGGTACGCCTGCGCTACCTGACCGTCATAAGACGCACGGTTTGCCCCGTCCCCGGCCGTTACATTTACCCACAGCGCCCCTTTGACAGCCCTCGTCGCCGCCCTGTACCTTGAATCCAAGCTGATCAGTGCCCAACTCAACCGCGAATACAGAGCTTATCGGCCATAAGCCGCTGCGTTCGCCACTAACGAAGAGAGGTCACCATGAACAACGACATCATCGCTGGCAAGTGGAAGCAACTGACCGGTAAGGCCAAGGCGGCCTGGGGTGAACTCACCGACGACGAGCTGACCCGCACCGAAGGCAACGCCGAACGCCTCGCTGGCCTGATCCAGGAGCGCTACGGCAAGACCAAGGAACAGGCGGAAAAGGAAGTGCGCGATTTCTTTGATCGCAACCCCTGATCCCGTACCTCCAGGAGAAGCCGACATGTTGCACTACGCCGTAGTTTTCTTCGTCATTGCGATCATCGCGGCGGTCCTGGGCTTCGGCGGCATCGCCGCCGGCGCCGCGGGCATCGCCAAGATCCTGTTCTTTGTCTTCCTGGTATTGGCGCTGCTGTCCATTCTGGGCGGCGCATTCCGCAAGAAATAGAAGAACATCGCACCCAAAGAACTTTCGCTTAGCCGTTGCGTCCTGAACGCGCTGAAAACCACATACACAAGGAGCACAACTATGGAATTTCGCAAGCTGATCGCCGCCGCCGCACTGGGTACGGGCGCTGTCTTCACTTCCATGGCCTTTGCCGCCAATGACGGCAAGCCCAAGCAATCCGTGGGCGAATACGCCTCCGACGCGACCGTGACCACCAAGGTCAAGGCCGCCTTTGTGGCCGACAAGCAACTGAGCGCGCTGGACATCGCCGTTGAAACCACCGATGGCGTGGCCAAGCTGACCGGCACCGTCGGCACCGCCGCCGAAGCCGACCACGCCGCCACCGTCGCCCGCGGCGTCGAAGGCGTGAAGCAGGTGATGAACAACATCAAGGTCGACCCGGCCAAGAACAAGAAGTAACCCGCCGGGCCTTGATGGCCATGCAATGAAAAACGGCGCCTGTGCTCACACACAGGCGCCGTTTTTCATTGCGCGCGGGAAGCCGACAGTCCAGAGTCCGCACCGGACCGCTTTGCCGCCAGCAGCACCCCGGCCCGCCTGACAGGCACAGCCCCGTCATGCCGGACCCGCGCGCACACTCAGACGTCCACCGTGCCGCGCCCGATCTCCAGCGCGCGGCCGCCCACCTGGATGCGGCCATCGGCCTGCACATCCAGCAGCAACCGGCAAGGACGGCCCATCTGGTCGCCCTGCTCCACCAGGAAACTGGCGGGCAGCGCATGCTGCCGATGCCGCAGCCAGCCGCCCAGGTTGGCGCAGGCCGATCCGGTCCCGGCATCTTCCTGCACCCCGCCGCCGGGCTTGGCGTAGAAATAACGCGTCACCACGACATCGCGCCCGTCCTGCTGGCGATTCGGGTCGAAGGCGAACAGATAGCAGACCTTGCGCCCCAGGCTGTTGGCCTGCCAGCGATCCAGCCGCGAGGCATCCGGATTCGCGCGCCGCAACGCGTCGACGTTCTTGAGCGGCACCAGTAGCTGGTCCGCGCCCGTATCCACCCAGAGGGGATCATCCGCCAGGTCATCCAGGTCCAGCCCCATCAGTGCGGCAATATCAGCGGCCGGCAGCGTCGGCGCCGCCGTGCGCACGCCATTCGGGCAAGGCGCCGTGAAAGTCCAGGCGTCACCCTGCGCGGTGACCGGCACGACACCGGCCTTGAATTCCAGCGTCAACGCATCGCCGCGCTTGAGCAGGTCGCGCACCACTTGCGACGTGCCGATGGTCGGATGGCCCGCGAAACCCATCTCGAAGCCAGGTGTGAAAATGCGCACCCGCGCATCGGCCACGTCGGACGGCAGGATGAAAGTGGTTTCGGAAAGATTGAACTGCGCCGCCAGCTCGCGCATGGTGGCGTCGTCCATGCCACGCGCGTCTTCGAATACACAGAGGGGATTGCCGGTGAAGGTGCTGGAGGCGAAGACGTTGAGAAGACGGAATGCGTAGGTGGCCATGGGCTGGAGGGAAGGTTGCCGTGAGGAGGAAAATAGACCCTCTACTTTATCGCACCACGCCGGGCCAAGGGACGCTCCCGCAGCCGGGATAATGTCGCGCCGGCCCCCGGCACCGGCCCCCCAACGGCCGCATCGCATCCCTGCCACTGTCACCAGATGGCGAAGAACAGCACCCAGGCCCAGCAGAACGGCGCCAGGCCGGCGGCCAGCACCAGCCACGCCGCGCCCTTGCGCGCCAGGCTTACCGGGCGCTGGTTGAGCAACCGCGCGAACAGGCGCAGGGTCCACAGCACGGCCAGCGTCAGCAGCGTAAAGCGCACCGGCGCCGCCCACGCGGCGCGCACGCCCTCGTGCTTGAGCAGGTTGATGGTGGTGGCCGACAAGCCCAGGAACACGCCGATGCCGGCCGAGGGAATCAGGCCCTGCGCCAACTTGTGCAATCCGGGGCGGAACCAGCCGCCCGCGGGCTGTCCCTCCGCTGGCGCCGCCGGCGCCAACCGGTCGGCGATCCACAGCGACAGGAAGCTGGCGCCGCCGATGCAGATCGTCGCGCCCACCACGAACATCATGATGCCGGCGCCGTCGAGCCAGGAGAAGCTGTCGTTCACTTCCGGATAGTGGGTCAGGATGAACCACGGCGCGTTGTCCATCAGCGGCCACATGATGTCATGCTCGACCAGCCAGGTCGCGGCCCACTGCTTGGCGCTCACGTACCAGGGGCTGGCGCTCCAGAGGAAGGCGCCCATGGCAATGCCCATCAGGCCGAAGCACAGCAGCGCGGTCTGCCACGGTTCGCCATCGGTGACGCTGACGACCTCTTCCTCGGGCGAGCGCGGCGTCAGCGCAATGGCGCCGCGATAGCCGCTGCACCGGCCGCACACGTGGCAATCGCCGGCACCCTTCATGTGACGCAAAGGCACCAGCGGCGCACAGTTGATGGGTTCGATCCGGATGACCGGATGGCGCCACTTTTCCTCGTCGACCTTGAAGTGCCACGGCGCCAGCTTCGCCAGCAGGTTGAAGACGCCGTTGACCGGACAGAGGTACTTGCACCAGACCCGTTTGCTGCGGCCATAGCGCCAACCGACGATCATCGCCGCCACCGTCGAACCGCCCAGCACCGCCAGCACCGCCAGCGGATACTGGTAGACGCTGACCAATTGGCCGTAGATGGTGGTGAGCGCGAAGGCCACGAAGGGCCAGCCGCCCCAGCGCATCCACTTGGGAATGGCATGCCCCTGGCCGCGTTCGCTGGCCCATTCGGTGAGCATGCCCTCCGGACAGAACCAGCCGCACCAGGCGCGTCCCAGGATCGGCATGGAGATCAGCACGAACGGCCACCACACGCCCCAGAAGGCGAACTGCGCCACGATGGTCAGGTTGTTGAATACCGAGGCCGAATTGTCCGGCAGCGGCATGATGGCCGGCACGATCAGCAGGAACGCGTATATCGCAACAATGCCCCACTGCAGCTTGCGCAACAGAGGGGCATGGTCTCGAAGAAAGTCGGCGATACGGGAGGTTGCCCTCCCGAGTGCAGCTGCCATGGTCAAACCTTCATTAATTCAGTCCGATAGACACGTTGGAATCGGCGCTCAAGAGGCGGCGCGGGTGACCGCGACCGGCGCGGACTTGCCGCCCACCCAGCGCAGCAACGTCCACACCACGATCCAGTACGCAACCCACAACAGTACCGAAATCAGGGCGGGCAAGGCGCGATAGCCCGCGAAATCAGCCAGAATCTTGCCAACGCCGGTGCTGTCGCTCAACAGCCACGAGCTGTCCCAGACCGGGTCGACGAGGGTCGGCAGCACGTCCAGCGAAATCAGGTGATCCAGGCCGCCCACCAGCAACGAGCCGGCCAGCAAGAGCAACAGGATTTCGGTCACGCGGAAAAAACGACGCCAGGTGATGAGCTTGCCACCCAGTTGCAGCAGCCAGAAGGTCAGCAGCGCCACCAAGAAACCGGCCACCCCGGCCAGCGCCAGCATCAGCATGTCGCTGCCGCCATCGCCCGCCGCAACGGTGCCGTACAGGAACACCACGGTTTCGCTGCCTTCGCGGGCCACCGCGATGGCCACCAGGACGAACAGGCCCCACCAGTTGTCGTGGGCCACCGAGGAGCGGGCGCCGCTTTCGAGCTCGCTCTTGAGGGTGCGACCGTGCTTCTTCATCCACACGACCATCTGCACCACCAGCACGCAGGCCGCCAGCGACATGATTGCCTGGAACCATTCCTGGCCTTCGTCGCTGAGCCACGACGATACGCCCAGCAGCACCAGCGCCAGCGCGATTGCCAGGGCCAGCCCCGCGCCAACGCCACCCCACAGATACTTCAGTCCGCGCTTGCCTTCCGGCGTCGCGCGCAGCCAAGTGTACAGAATGCCCACCACCAGCATGGCTTCGACGCTTTCGCGCCAGACGATGAAAAGAACCTGTTCCATGTGGTGCGGCCGCCTATTCCTTGGGCTTGACGATCAGGGTGCCTTTGACCGCCTGGTGAAAATCATCGAAGAACGGATACTCGCCGGGGCGCGAGATGGTGATGACCACGAACGACTTGACCCCGGGGCCGAGCACCTTCTCCTTGCGCAGCGGAATGCTCTCGAATTCCACCGGCTCGTTGCTTTCGTTGATCAGTTCGATCTTGAAGCGGCCGGCCGGCACTTCCAGCGTGGCCGGCTCAAAGGTGCCATTGGGCTTGAACGTCAACGTGAAGGTAGGCAGTTCGTCCGCCTGCGCGGGCGCCATGCCGGCCATGCCAGCCAGGCCAACCAGCAGCACGCAGATGACGCGAGACAGGCGACGCACGATCAGTAACCGCCCTTCTTGCCGGTGCCGGCGTAGACGAAGTCGTATTCGAGTTCGATCGGCTTGAACCAGTCGCCCACCCCGGTTTCCTTGTCGATGTGACGACCGAAGTGGTTCATCTTGTTGGCCGTCGGCGGCAGGATGGTGTACTTGAGCTTGTACTTGCCCGGGCCTTCGAGCTTGATGTTCTCGCCGTAGTGCGGGCCATCGTTGGCCACCATGGGCATGAGCTCACCCTTTTGCACGTTCTGGCTGCCGACCTTCTGGATCTCGTAGTTCACGACCAGGTAGGGCATCCACTCGCCTTCCGGGAATCCGGTGGGGTTGCCGGCGGTGGCGTGGATATCGGCTTCCAGGTGGACGTCGGAATCCTTGGCGGGACGCATCATGCCCGGCGGGTCCATTTCGATCGGCTGCAGGTAGACCGCGCCGATTTCCATGCCGCCTTTTTCAACGGGCTTGCCGATGGGGTATTCGGCCGCTTGGGCGGCGGACACGCTCAAAGCGACAATGGCCAGCGCCAAGGCTTTCTTCATCATGTGGGTCATCCTCAAAGCTCGATTGAAACGACGGTGTTCAAAACATAAACAAGAACCGTTTGCATTAATGTAACGAAAAAATCTGACATCACCCTGAATCGGAATGGTCCGAAACAAGAGGATGCTTGCGTGCCGTCAAGCCAAAAGAAAGCCGGCGGGCAATCGCGCCGCCGGCTGGCTGGTTTTCTCGACCGCGGCCAGGCCGCGAGTCCGGAGGATCCGCTACGGCTTGCGGCCGCCGCCTTGCGAACCGCCCGGCGTGAACGGGAAGTTCGAGAACATGGCCCGGGTCTGGTCTTGCATCTGGTCCTGCATCTGGACGAACAGGTTTTTGCTCTGGTCGATGTAGTTGTTCATCATGTTCTGCAGCATCGGCGTCTGCACGTTCATGAACTGGGTCCAGGCCTCGGGGCCGAACTGGCTGCCGTACAGCCCCTTGGACTGCTCGGCCATGCGCTGCTGGATTTCCATGAAGGCCTGGATGTTCTTTTCCAGGTAGGAACCCATGATGCCCTGCATCGCGTGGCCGTAGAAACGGATGATCTGCGACAGCATGTTCGACGAGAACATGGGCATGCCGCCGCTCTCCTCTTCGAGGATGATCTGCAGCAGGATGCTGCGGGTGAGGTCCTCGGCGCTCTTGGCGTCGACAACCTGGAATTCTTCGTTGGCCAGGACCAGTTGCTTGACATCCGCCAAGGTGATGTAGGTGCTGGTCCGGGTGTCGTACAGGCGACGGTTGGGGTACTTTTTAATCAGGCGCAGGCTGGCGCCGGTTTGTGCTTGCGTCATGGTTGTCCCCGGATCGGGCGATCTCTAAGACTTCGAATAGGGTGAAGTGTAATGCCGCGGCGCCTTCTCCCCGAAGCGCCGCGGCCTGGAACGGCCGCCCGAGGGCAGCCCGCGATGCGTCAGCCCATGTGCAGGCCGCCGTTGAGCGAGAAGTCCGCGCCGGTGGAAAAGCCGGATTCATCGGAAGCCAGCCATGCCGTCATCGAGGCGATTTCTTCGGGCGTGCCGAGGCGACGCACCGGGATGGTGGCGACGATCTTCTCGAGCACGTCGGGGCGGATGGCGCGCACCATGTCGGTCCCGATGTAGCCGGGCGAGATGGTGTTGACGGTGACGCCCTTGCTCGCGACTTCCTGGGCCAGCGCCATGGTGAAGCCATGGATGCCGGCCTTGGCCGTGGAGTAGTTGGTCTGGCCGAACTGGCCCTTCTGGCCGTTCACCGAGCTGATGTTGATGATGCGCCCCCACTGCCGCTCGACCATGCCATCGATGACCTGCTTGGTCACGTTGAAGAGGCTGTTCAGGTTGGTGTCGATGACCGCGCGCCAATCGTCGGCGGTCATTTTCCGGAACAGGCCATCGCGGGTGATGCCCGCGTTGTTGACCAGCACATCGACCTGGCCAAGTTCCGCCGTGACGCGCTCGAAGGCGGCGACGGTGGAATCCCAGTCGGACACATTGCCGACGGAAGCATGGAAGGTATATCCCTGCGCCGCCTGCTCATCCAGCCATTGCTGGTAATTGCGGCTCGGGCCGCAGCCTGCCACGACGCGAAAGCCCTCTTTGGCCAGGCGCTGGCAAATAGAGGTGCCGATCCCGCCCATCCCGCCTGTAACGTAAGCCAGTTTTCCGCTCATTGGACTTCCTCCTGTGTGCGACGGACGCCTCGTTGATTGACTTCTACTTCTTCTACTTCTTATTGGCCCGGGACCCACCGCAAGCGCGGTTTCAGGTGGCCCTGACCTTCACATACCTGCCAGGCGCCGGCTCGATCGGCCGGTATCTGGCGTTACCTGATTTTGCCCGAGCCTTGACCTGCTTGCCGGAATGCCCGGCCAGCCAGTCCGCCCAGTCGGGCCACCAGCTTCCTGGTTTTTCCTGCGCCTGCGCCAGCCAGGCGTTGGGATCGCCCGGCAGGGGGCGGCCCTCGGCGCCGGCGCCTTCGGCCACCCAATAGCTGCGGCGCTTCTTGGCCGGCGGGTTGACCACCCCGGCGATGTGGCCCGACGCGCCCAGCACGAAACGCTGCGGACCGCGCAGCACCTGGGTCGAGGCATAGGCCGAGACCCACGGCACGATGTGATCTTCGCGCGAACCGAAAATATACGCCGGCATCGACAGTCGCGTGAGGTCCAGTGGCAGCCCCGCCGCCTGGGCGCGGCCCGGCACCTTGAGATTGTTCTCGAGATACGTGTTGCGGAAGTACCAGGAAAAGAACGGCCCCGGCAGGTTGGTGCTGTCGCCGTTCCAGAACAGCAGATCGAAGGCCGGCGGCTTCTGGCCCTTGAGATAGTTGCCGACCACGTAGTTCCAGACCAGCTCATTTGGCCGCAGGAACGAAAAGGTGGTGGCCAGGTCGCGGCCCGGCATCAGTCCGCCGGCGCCCAATTGGTGGTCGCGCAGCAAGGCGTGGGTCTCGTCGACGAACACGCTCAGGATGCCGGTGTCATGGAAATCGAGCAGCGAGGTCAGCAGCGTCAACGCCGCGACGGGATGTTCGCCGCGCGCCTCGGCCAACGCCAGCGCCGAGGCCAGCATGGTGCCGCCGACGCAGAAACCGAGGGCGTTGACCTGCGGCTGGCGCGTGATGTCGCTGGCCACGCGCAGCGCCTGCAGCACCGCGTCGTCGAGATAGTCGGACCAGGTGGCGCGATCGACGCCGTCGGTATCGCTGGCCAGCGGGTTGCGCCAGGAGATCAGGAAAACGGTGAAACCCCGTTCGACCGCATGGCGCACGAACGAGTTATCGGGCTGCAGGTCGAGGATGTAGAACTTGTTGATGTTCGGCGGCACGATCACCAGCGGCACCTCGTGCACCGTGGCCGTGGCGGGGGCATACTGGATCAGCTGGAACAGCCGGTTCTCGAACACCACTTCGCCGGGCGTCACCGCCACGTTGCGGCCGATCTCGAACTGCGTCTCGTCGGTCTGGGTGATGCGGCCTTTCTTGACGTCGCCCAGCAGATTGGCCAGGCCCTCGTTCAGGGCGCGGCCGGCGCTTTCGACGATGGACTGCTGGGCGTCGGGGTTCAGGGCCAGGAAGTTCGAGGGAGACAGCGCGTCTACCCACTGCATGATCGAAAAACGCAGCCGGTCGCGCATCGGCTCGCTGACCTGCGCGGCATCGACCATGCGCGACATGGCGCGGGCCGACAGCAGATAGGTATGGGCCATCAGCAGGTGCTGGCCATTGGCGGCCCAGGCCTGGCCAGCGAAACGCCGGTCGGCCGGCGGAGCCAGCGCGCCGCGACGGGCGTCGTCGCACAGGCGCTGCCATTCGCGCGAGAATTCAGCCTGGATATCGGCCAGGACGTCCGGAGCCACGCTCACCGGAAGGGGCCCTGAGGCGGAGAGATTGGCATTCACTTCGACACCTTGTTATCGAGACTTCCCGATTGATGTTGCATGTCGGGTTCAGCACTGTCAATGCGGGTATTCAATGAGGCCAGCAAGCCTAGCCGCCCGCGGGCGCGGCCGCTTTGCGCTGGATCAGACCGGGTCGAGCCAGGCCAGCAAAGCCATCCTGCCGGTCTCGCTGTCGCGACGGTAGGAAAAGAAGCGTCCGGCGTCCGCCACGGTGCACAGGCCGCTCAGCGTGACATCCTGTACGCCGGCCCGGCGCAGGCGGAATTCGGCCAGGCCGGCCAGGTCGGCCAGCCATTTGCCCGAAACGCCCGGACGCGGCCGGAAGTAGGTTTCCGTGGCGGGATCGTCCGCCAGGAAGGCGTCCAGCACGTCGCGACCGACCTCGAAGGCTTCCGGCCCGATGCCCGGGCCGACCCAGGCGCGCCAGGCGGTAGCGGCCGGGGCCTTGGCGCGCATGGCGGCCAGGGTGTTTTCCAATACGCCGCCGGACAGGCCGCGCCAGCCAGCGTGGGCCGCGCCCAGGACGCTGCCGTCGGCGTCGGCGATGACCACCGGCAGACAGTCCGCCACCATTACGGCCAGCACGCGGCCCGGGCGCGCGGTGACGCTGGCGTCCAGCGCCGGCTCGTCGGGCAGGTCGGCGGCGTCGGCGTCGACCACGTCGCTGCCATGCACCTGCCGCAGCCACAGCGGCTCGGCCGGAAGCGCCGCGCGCAAGCGGCGGCGGTTCTCGGCCACGGTATCGGGATCGTCTCCGGCGCGGCGGCCCAGGTTGAAGGTGTCGTGCGGCGCCACGCCCACGCCGCCGGCGCGGGTGGTGCAGAAATAGTTGACGCCGGCCCACGCCGGGCCGGTCACCACGGGCAAGCCTTCAATCACGCGTTCCATGCGATCGCTTCCTGGACCAGGGTCATGTCCGCCGGCACGGGGGCGGCGAACTGAACCTCGCCGCGACCGCCCGGATCATCGAAATGCAGGGCGCGGGCGTGCAGCATCTGCCGCTGCGCGCCCGCGATGTTCTTGCCGCCGTAGATCGCATCCGCCAGCAGCGGATGCCCGAGGCTGGCAAGGTGCACCCGGATCTGGTGGGTGCGGCCGGTTTCCAGGCGGCACACCACCTCGGTGACGCGGCCGCCGGGATCGACCTGGCCGCACCGCGCGGGGGCATAGTGGGTGATGGCGGGTTTCGGCGCCACGGGCCGCTCGACGCTCATGCGCACCGGCACGCGCGGGTCGCGGCCGATCGGGCGGTCCACCTTGCCGGCGCGGACCAGCCAGCCGTGCGCCAGGGCGACGTATTCACGCCCCATGCTGCGCGCCTGCAACTGGCGCACCAGATGGGTCTGCGCGATTTCATTGCGCGCCACCACCATCAGCCCCGAAGTGTCCTTGTCCAGCCGGTGAACGATACCGGCGCGGGCCACCTGCGCCAGTTCGGGATAGCGATGCAGCAGGCCGTTGAGCAGCGTGCCGCTCCAGTTGCCGGCGCCGGGGTGCACCACTAGGCCGGCGGGTTTGTTCACCACGATCCAGTCGGCGCTTTCATCGACCACGGGGAAATCGATGGGTTCGGGGGCGAAAGCCAGCGTCTCGGGAGCCGGCTGGGCCCAGACCGTGATTTCGTCGCCCGGCCCCACCGTCTGGCGGACCTTGCCGGGCGCGCCGTTGACGTGGACGTTGCCGGCCTCGATCCAGCCCTGCAGCCGGCTGCGGGAATGGTCCGTCAACAGTCCGGCCAGCACCTTGTCCAGCCGGTCGGCGCGGGTGCCCGCGGGCACCGTTACAAATTGCGGTTCGCCGCGCGGGTTTTCGCCGGAAAGGCTCAGGAGCTCATCGTCGGAAACGAGATCTGCGCTGATGGCTGTATCGGACATGGAGACAAATCATATAATCAGCCTGCCATGCTAACACCAAGGATACGATTCTCGTGATTCACCACTCCGCAGCTCCCTTGAACCCCGCCTCCCGAAGCGGGTCGGTTTTGCGCGTGGTTATCGCGCTATTTGCCGTCATCGCGATCGCCGGTTGCGGTTCGACCAACAGCAAGTACGACAAGACCACGAACTGGAGCGCCGAGCAGCTCTACGCCGACGCCAAGGCCGAAATCTCCTCGGGCGGCTGGAAAGAAGCGCGCGAGCGCCTGACCGCCATCGAGAGCCGCTATCCCTTCGGCGTCTACGCCCAGCAGGCCCTGCTCGAGCTGGCCTACGTCAACTGGAAGGATGGCGAAAACGAACAGGCGCTGGCCGCGATCGACCGCTTCCAGCAGCTCTACCCCAACCATCCCGGCACCGACTACGCGCTGTACCTGAAGGGCCTGATCAACTTCACGCCGGCCAGCGCCTTCATGAGCAACATCACCGGCCAGGATCCGGCCGAACGCGACCCCAAGGGCCTGCGCGCCTCGTATGACGCGTTCAATGACCTGATCAAGCGCTACCCGGACAGCAAGTACACCCCGGATGCCATCAAGCGGGTGGCCTGGCTGGTCAACACCATCGCCATGAACGAAGTACACGTGGCCCGCTACTACTACGAGCGCGGCGCCTACATCGCCGCCGCCAACCGCGCGCAGACCGTCATCACCGACTTCGAGGGCGCCCCCGCCACCGAGGAAGCGCTCTACCTGATGGTGCAGTCCTACGACAAGCTCGGCATGACCGAACTGAAAAACGACGCGCAGCGCGTGCTCGACAAGAACTTTCCCAACAGCTCGTTCAAGGACAAGGGCCTGAAGGCCGACAAGAGCTGGTGGAATCCGTTCAACTGAACACCGACAGTATGGGAAGCCCCTCGATCTCTCGAGGGGCTTTTTTTTGTCCGGCGACGTCCTTGGGTCCTATTCGCGCGGTGCGAGTCAGGACGGTCCGCTTCTGCCTGGCCAGCCCGCCCTATTCCTGCTTGCGGCGGTAGAAAGCCAGCACCTCTTCCAGTTCGCGCGTCCGCGCGAATGGCGGCAAGCCGCGCCACAGGCGCTTGCCATAGGGCTTCTCGACCAGGCGGGCATCGCCCACCATCAGTACGCCCCAGTCCGATTCCGTGCGGATCAGGCGGCCAGCGCCCTGCTTGAGCGAGATCGCGGCCTCGGGCAACTGGTATTCCGAGAACGGATTGCCGCCGTGGGCGCGACAGGCCCGCAGCCGCGCCTCGATCACCGGATCGTCCGGTGGAGCGAACGGCAGCTTGTCGATCGCCACCAGCGTCAGCACGTCGCCCGGCAGGTCGATGCCCTCCCAGAAGCTGGCGCTGCCCACCAGCACCGGGTGCGTCAGCTTGCAGAAACGGTCCAGCAGGTCGCGGCGCGTGCCCTCGCCCTGCTTGAGCAGCGGCCAGTCGTGGCCGGCGTCGTCGAAGGCGTCGGCCAGCAGGTTGGCGACCTTGTCCACGGCGCGCAGCGTGGTGCACAACACCAGCGTGCCGCCCGGGCTGGCTTCCAGCAGCGGCAGCAGCGTCTGCACGAAGCGGTCCAGGAACTGCGGCGATTGCGGCTCGGGCATGCCGCGCGGCACGAACAGCAGCGCCTGCTCGGGATAATCGAAGGGCGATTCCCACTTGCCGGTGCGGGCGCGATCCAGGCCCAGTTGGCCGGTGAAGTGCGTGAACTCGCCATTCACCGACAATGTGGCCGAAGTCATGATCCAGGCCTGGCCCGGCTTGCGGTATTTGGAGAATGCCTGCGCCACCGACAGCGGCGCCGAATGCAGCCGCACATGGTGTTGGCCATGCTCGACCCAGCGCACCGCCGGGCCGGTCCATTCCACCGCCGCGGCCGCGCCTTCGAGGATCGCGGCAGGCGTGGACAGGCCATCGCCCAGCGCCGGTTGCGGGGCCGATGCCGGCGCCTGGTCGTCGCGGCCCCAGCCCTCGTCGTCGAAGCCGGCGCCGTCGCGGCCCGGCGTGGCCCAGCGCTTGAGGCGCACGGCGATTTCAGCGCCGCTGCGGGCGGCGGCCACCAGGTCGGGATGGCGCTCGGCGACCGAACCCAGCGCGTTGGTGGCGATGTCCACCGCCTCGCGCAACACCGCGAACGCGGCATCGAACTCATCGGCGTTGGGAATGGCCTCGAACGTGGCCTTGCGGCCCGGCAGACGCTCGAGCGGCGCACAGACCAGGCGCAATTCGCGCGTGGCGGTTTCCAGGTGCCGCGCGACGTCGCTCCATTTGGTGGCTTCGCGCGCATAGGCCAGGCCGGCGGCTTCGAGCGCGCGGCCGAAATCCAGCAACTGGTGCGTCGACACGCTGCTGCCAAGGAAGCGGGTGGCCGTGTCGGGCAACTGGTGCGCTTCGTCGAAGATGACGGTGTCGGCCTCGGGCAGCAGGTCGGTGACGCCCTCTTCGCGCAGCACCAGGTCGGCCATGAACAGGGCGTGGTTGACCACCACCACGTCGGCTTCCTGCGCCTGACGGCGAGCCTTGACCACGAAACAGTCGCGGATGCGCGGGCATTCCTGGCCCAGGCAGTTCTCGCGGGTCGAGGTGACACGCTGCCAGATGTCGGCGTCTTCGGGCACCTGGGCCAGGTCGCCGCGGTCGCCGGTCTTGGAAATGCCGGCGAACACCTGGATCTGGCGCAGTTGCTGGATTTCGGTGCGCGACTTCAAGGCGCGTTCGTCGCCCTGCAGGCGATCAAGATGGTAGTGACAGACGTAGTTGCCGCGCCCCTTGAGCAGCGCGGCCGTCACCGGAGCCGCCAGCGCCGCCCGTACCCGCGGCAGGTCGCGCGTGAACAGTTGGTCCTGCAGCGTGCGGGTACCGGTGGAAATCAGCACCTTGCCGCCCTGGATGAAGGCGGGTACAAGATACGCCCAGGTCTTGCCGATGCCGGTGCCGGCCTCGGCCACCAGCGTGGCGCGGTCCTGGATGGCCTGGCCGATGGCCTGGGCCAGTTCCACTTGGGAAGGGCGCGGCTTGTAGCCGGGCAAGGCCGACGCGAGCGGGCCGTCCTCGGCGAAGAATTCGGAGATGTCCAGGTCCAGCATGGATACAGCCTGGCGTCGAAGGCGACCGTGCCGGTGGACGGTCGGGGCGCCAGACCCAGAATGGGTGGGAAAGGACCAAATGATACCCGCTGGCGCTGCGCTTTTCCGCCCAACGCGTCGCAAACGTCCCGTCCCATGGGGACGGATGTGTCCACCCTGGCACGTTCTGTAACAACGGCTTATGGCACAATCCGCCCCTTGTTTTTCCTTTTTTGCCGTCGTATCGAGATGTCTGAAACTTCCGTTATCACGAACGTCGCCGCCGGCGTCGACAATGCCCGCATCGTTGCCCAGCTCGCCACCGAGCTCGGCGCACGCGCCTCCCAGATCGCCGCGGCGGTGGAACTGCTTGACGACGGCGCCACCGTGCCGTTCATCGCGCGCTACCGCAAGGAAGCCACCGGCGGCCTGGATGACACCGTCCTGCGCAACCTGGAAGTGCGCCTGGGCTACCTGCGCGAACTCGAAGAACGCCGCGGCGCGATCCTCGAATCGATCTCGCAGCAAGGCAAGCTGACGCCCGAACTGCAGCAGGAAATCGCCAGCGCCGACACCAAGCAGCGCCTGGAAGACTTGTACGCGCCGTACAAGCCCAAGCGCCGCACGCGCGCCCAGATCGCCCGCGAGGCCGGCCTGGAGCCGCTGGCCGACGCCATCCTGGCCGACCCGGCCTGCGACCCGGCCGCGCTGGCCGCGCAGTACCTGAATCCCGAAGCCTCGATCAACGACGCCAAGGCGGCGCTGGACGGCGCCCGCGACATCCTGGCCGAGCGCTACGCCGAGAACGCCGACCTGCTGGCCGACATGCGCGAGCACCTCTGGTCCACCGGCTATCTGTATTCCAAGATGGTCGACGGCAAGGAAACCGAAGGCGCCAACTTCCGCGACTGGTTCGACTTCAACGAGCCGCTGCGCACGCTGCCGTCCCATCGCATCCTGGCGCTGTTGCGCGGCCGCCAGCAAGGCGTGCTGGAAATCCGCCTGGGACTGGAAGCAGAACTCGAAGCGCAAACCCCGCATCCCTGCGTGGCGCGCATCGCCAGCTTCCTGAAGCTGGGCAATGGCCTGTTCGCCCTCGACGCCTCGCCGCGCGCGCGCTGGCTGGGCGAAGTCTGCCGCTGGACCTGGCGCGTCAAGCTGGTGACGGCTTTCGAAAGCGAACTGATCGGCCGCCTGCGCGAGACCGCCGAGGCCGAGGCCATCCGCGTGTTCGCCGCCAACCTGAAAGACCTGCTGCTGGCCGCGCCGGCCGGCCCCAAGGCCGTGCTGGGCCTGGACCCTGGCATCCGCACCGGTTGCAAGGTGGCCGTGATCGACCGTACCGGCAAGGTGGTCGACACCACCACTGTCTACCCGTTCGAGCCGCGCCGCGACCGCGAGGGCACCATCAACACCCTGGCCGCGCTGGTCGCGCGCCACAAGGTCGACCTGATCGCGATCGGCAACGGCACGGCATCGCGCGAAAGCGAGAAGCTGGTAGGCGACATGCAGGAACGCTTCCCCGACCTGAAGGTCACGCGTGTGGTGGTATCCGAGGCCGGCGCCTCGGTGTACTCGGCATCGGAAACCGCCGCGCAGGAATTCCCTGATCTCGACGTGACGTTGCGCGGTGCCGTGTCGATCGCGCGCCGCCTGCAGGATCCGCTGGCCGAGCTGGTCAAGATCGATCCCAAGGCCATCGGCGTCGGCCAATACCAGCACGACGTCAACCAGCGCGAACTGGCGCGTTCGCTGGACGCGGTGGTCGAGGACTGCGTGAACGCGGTCGGCGTGGACGTCAACACGGCCTCCGCCGCGCTGCTGGCGCGCGTGTCGGGCCTGAACTCGCTGCTGGCCAAGAACATCGTGGCCTGGCGCGACGAGAACGGCGCCTTCCCCACCCGCGAACAACTGCGCAAGGTGCCGCGCTTCGGCGACAAGGCTTTCGAGCAGGCCGCGGGCTTCCTGCGCATTCCCAACGGCGACAATCCGCTGGATGCCTCGTCGGTGCACCCGGAGGCGTATCCGGTGGTCGAGCGCATCGTGGCCAAGATCAAGGCCGAGGTGAAGCAGATCATCGGCCAGCGCGACGCGCTCAAGGGCGTGTCGCCCTCTGATTTCACGGACGAGCGCTTCGGGCTGCCGACGGTGCGCGACATCTTCGCCGAACTGGAAAAGCCCGGCCGCGATCCGCGTCCCGAGTTCAAGACCGCCCAGTTCAAGGAAGGCGTCGAGACGCTCAACGACCTGTACCCCGGCATGGTGCTCGAAGGCGTGGTGACCAACGTCGCCAACTTCGGCGCGTTCGTCGACATCGGCGTGCACCAGGACGGGCTGGTCCACATCTCGGCGCTGGCCGAGAAGTTCGTGAAGGATCCGCGCGACGTGGTGCGCGTGGGCCAGACCGTCAGCGTGAAGGTGCTGGAAGTGGACGTGGCGCGCAAGCGCGTGGCCCTGACCATGCGCATGAACGACGCCGCCGTGCCCGCCCGGCGCGGCGCTGACGCCCCCAAGGGCGGCGATCGTGGCGGCCGCCGCCCGCAGGGCGACGGCGGCCGCGGCAACGCCGGCGGCAGCGGCGCAATGAACAGCGCCATGGCCGACGCATTCGCCAAGCTCAAGCGTTGAGCCCCTCCCCTGGCCGCTCCCCGCAGGAGCCGGCCAGGCGGCCTGCCCAAGTCTCACCAACCGGCGCACATGCGCCGGTTGTCATTCACGGTTGTCATTCAACTAAGGACTTTCCCTCAAAGTCCGCCCCTCCTTGCGTTGTCTCAAGCCGGACGCAACAAAAATAAGAGAAAATATCGAATTGTGTCTAAATAATAAGCCGGCGGATCGGGCACGCACGGCGGAAGCAAACCCATGATCAGGCGAGCTGCGGCGCAAACGTCTATCAGGTCGAAGCACAAGAAAAACAGCGCCATACCAGAGACACCGGAGATCCGTCCCGCCATGCGCAACACAATTACGCTTGCCGCCAACGAAACGGCAATCATCACCAAGAAGGAAGCCAGCCCGAGCGGCGCCTACAACGAGGTCACTCTCGGCCAATATGCCCACCTGACCGTGGATGGCGCCGAAGTCACCTTCAAACACATCACGCTGGAACGCCTGGGCAACCGGGTCATCGAGCTGGCCAACGGCGCGCAACTGCACGTGGGCGCGCTGGGATTCGCCAGCATGGGCGCCAGCATCACCTACCGCATCGGCGCCGGCTGTGCGCTGACCTTCGATGCCAGCCAATGGGATCCGGAAGTCGTGGCCAACACCACGTTCGATTTCGTCAGCCAGGGCAGCGGCACGCTCAAGTATTTTCCGTTCATCAACCCCGAGTGGCTCGACTGCCCCAACGTGACAGGCTATTCCGAAGGCGACATGCTGGAAATCGCGGGCCAGGGCAGCGCGCAACGATTCCAGGTGCGCGACGGCCGCATCGTTTCCGCCAACGCGCGCTAGCGGCGGCGACGCGCGGCAAGCCTTTCCTGGAGAACAAAAACGACAAGGGCGGCGCAATGGCGCCGCCCTTGTCTTGCCGCCTGCGCGGCGTTATTCCTGAGCCATCGAGCGCAACGCGTCGCGCGTCTTCGCCAATTGCGCCTGGGCGTCGCCGACGGCGCCGGCCGGCGCCGTCGCCACGGTGACGCCGTCCAGTACCGCAGTCAGGCCCTCAGCCGTGGCTTGCAACAGAGCCTCGGGAGACTCCGCCTGCAGGCGGCGCATCAGCGCGCCGGCTTGCTTCGGATCGGCAAAGCGTTGCGACAACAGCAGCTCCTCGCCATCGGCGGCCAGGAAGCGGAAACGGAAGCCGCCGTCCTCGTCACGGAAACTGACGAAACGCGCGCCCTTGCCTTTTTCCTTCCTGGCCGGCGCGTCCTTGCCCGGCGCCTGCGCGTTCAGGTTGCGCAGGCCCACGGCCTCGCGCAGCTCGCGCATCATCGGCACCGCCAGCTTGCGCGCCTTGGCGGCGCCGGCCTGCAGCACGTCCTCGATGCGGCCGGGGTTGGCCATCAGGTCGAAGTAACGCTCGCGCATCGGCGCCAGCAGGTTCTCCAGGTGATCGTAGAGCGCCTGCTTGGCCTCGCCCCAGCCCAGGCCTTCCTCGAGTTGCTTGCGGAAGGCCGCGGCCTGTTCGTGCGTGGCGAAGGCGCGGTAGATGGTGTACAGGTGCGAGCCTTCGGCGTCCTTGGGTTCGCCCGGTTCGCGCGAGTCGGTGACGATGCGCATGATCGAGGCGCGCAGCGCCTTGGCGCCGCCCTCGAACAGCGGAATGGTGTTGTTGTAGCTCTTGGACATCTTGCGGCCGTCCAGGCCCGGCAACGTGGCCACGTCCTCTTCGATGGCGACCTCGGGCAGCGTGAAGTATTCGCGGCCGTACAGGTGGTTGAAGCGCTGGGCGATGTCGCGCGCCATTTCCAGGTGCTGGATCTGGTCGCGGCCCACCGGCACCTTGTTGGCGTTGAACATGACGATGTCCGCCGCCATCAGCACCGGATACGAGAACAGGCCCATGGTCACGCCGTCATCGGGATCCACACCCTTGGCCACGTTCTGGTCGACCGAGGCCTTGTAGGCGTGCGCGCGGTTCATCAGGCCCTTGGCCGTGACGCAGGTCAGCAGCCAGCTCAGCTCGGGGATCTCCGGGATGTCCGACTGGCGGTAGAAGGTCACGCGCTCGGGATCGAGCCCGACCGCCAGCCAGGTGGCGGCGATTTCAAGCCGCGAACGGGCCACGCGGGCCGGGTCGTCGCACTTGATCAGGGCGTGGTAATCGGCCAGGAAGAAAAACGCGTCGACGCCCGGTTGCGTGCTCGCCTGGACCGCCGGGCGGATCGCGCCAGCGTAGTTGCCGAGGTGGGGGGTACCGGAGGTGGTGATGCCAGTAAGGACGCGGGTGTTCATGGACGATGCAGGCGTTTGCTTGGTGAAACGCCCAGTGTAACGTGCCGCGCGGGCGACGCCGTGGTTACAGGACGGCCAGCAGCGGCGCGGCCAGCGCGCACACCCCGCCGGCCGTCAGCGCGGCGCGCGGCCGGAAGGTCAGGAACCAGATCAGCAGCAGGCCGGCGATGCTGAGGATGCCGATCCATTCGACCGTGCCATAGCTCCAGCCCCAGACTGCGGCCGAGGCGCACAGCGACAGGGCCAGCGCCAGCCAGCCGAAGACCCGCAACGGCACGCGATGGCGGCGTGGCAAAGCGCGGTCGAACAGGTCTTCGTAGTGACGGTCCATGCCCAGGCACAGGGCGGAGAACCCCGCATAGGCCAGGCAGAAGGCGGCGAGCGTCATGGCGTATCACCTCGATTCATAGGCGGCTTCGGAAGGGGAATGCGGCGGCGTCGGGACGGATGACTCGGCGGGACGGGTCCGGGCCTGCACTTGCGCCGCGGCGGGCGCGGACGCTTCAGCGGCCGTGGCGGCGCGAGCACGGACGGGCGTCTTGGCAGCGCCCCTGGCCGGCGCCTTGCGCGCCCGGGCAGCCTTGCGCGCTATCCAGCCCAGCAGCAACGCGCCCGCCAGGCAGGTCAGGTCGAATCCCGCCATGACCCAGTCGCCCGCCGCCAGCGACACGCCAAGGTGACGCGAAGTGGTCAAGGCATTGACCACCGGCACCAGCGCCAGCGAAACAGCGGCCAGTCTCAGCAGATCCACCCACTTGCGCTTCGGGAACAGGAACGCGTATGCCAGCGACAGGCCCCAGGCGGCGAAGAACGCGCGCACTTCCCACAACTGGCGACCCGGGAGCTCGGCCGGCAACAGCCGGTTGGCCCAGAAGAACGCGGCGACCGCGATGAACAGGCCGGCGATGGTGCCGGCATTCAAACCGTCCACCAGGCGCAGCGAGAAGGCCTCGCGCGCACCGGGGCGCGCCTTCTGGCGGCGCTTGGCGATCCATAGCACCAGGCCGGAACCGACCATGCCCGTGCCCGCCAGGCTGACCAGGAAATAGAACCAGCGCAGCAGCGGCTCGGCGAACAGGCCCAGGTGCAGGCCGACGACCACGCCGGCGGTGCGCACGGTGGGGCTCAGTTCGTCCTGCCCTTCCTGGTAGGCGCCGCTGACGCCATCGAATCGCATGTAGGGCGCCAGGCGGCCGTAGGACACGCCATCGGCCGCATCGCGGGTGACGGTGACCGTGGCGCCGGCATCGCCGGGATTGTTGACCGTGACGCGGCCCACGCGGCCATGCCAGCGCTGCTGCGCCTGCTCCACCAACGGTGCGAGCGCCGTCAGGGGCGCCGCCTCGTTGCGCGGCGGCGTGACCTTGAATGCCGCGAACACGTCATCCGAATATTGCCGCGGGTTTTCATAGACCGCCATGATACCGGCGGGCATCAGCATGGCCATGAACAGCACCAGGCCGCTGAAGGTGATCATCAGGTGAAACGGCAACCCCAGCACCGACAGCGCATTGTGGCCGTCCATCCAGGCCCGCTGGCCGCCCTTCTTGGGGCGGAAGGTGAAGAAGTCGGCGAAGATCTTCTTGTGCGTGATGATGCCGCTGATGATGGCCACCAGCATGAACATGCCGGCGATGCTGGCAAGCCAGCGTCCCCACGGGAACGCCATCTCGAGTTCGAAATGGAAGCGGTAGAAGAAGTCGCCGCCGCGCGTTTCGCGCCCGCTGACGGCCAGCCCGGTCCGCGGATCAAGCTTGGCGCGCACGAAGCCGCGTTCGCCCGGCTTGGGCTTGGGCACCTGGTACAGCAGCTGGATCAGCGGTTCGCGATCGGTTGGCGGCGTGATGAACCAGCGCTTGGCGTCGGGCGCGTGCTCGGCCAGGTAGCGCTGCGCCATGGCCACGGATTCGAGCGTGGGCGCGGCCTGCGCCTGGATCTCGGGCTGCATCCAGCGGGTGATCTCGGGACGGAAGAACGACAGCGTGCCGGTCAGGAACATCGCGAACAGCACCCAGCCGAAGATCAGGCCCGACCAGGTGTGCAGCCACGACATGGATTGGCGCAGGCCCTCTTCGCCTTGCGCTTTTCCGGTGCTGGGTTTCATGCGCCACCCACCATGCGACCGATCAGGAACAGGCCGCCGAACAGCGCCGCCGGCAACAGGATGCCGGCCCAGGCGCGCCAGGCGTTGCGGGTGGCGAACACCCAGATGACGCCACAGGTGTAGACCACGAAGGCCGACATCTGCGCCGTGACGACGGCGTCGGCGCGCTGCATGGGCAGCCAGACGGCCAGGCAGGCCGCGGCCGCCGAGGCCAGGCCGTAGCCGCCGAGGATGGCGGCCAGGGCCCGCGAGGCCACGGCCAGACGGTAGCGCATCATGCCTGCGCCGGCTGCGGGAGCTTTCACTTGGTCACGTTGAAGGTCAGGGTGGAAACGTAGCGGATCCTGGCGTAGGCCTTGCCATCGGCCTCGCCGGCCTTGTCCTCGACGTGGGCGGCTTCCAGCACGTACTGGCCCGGCCACGGCGTGGTGATCTCGATGCGGCCGTTCTCGTCGCTGCGCAAGCGCTTTTCCCACTTGGGCGGGCCGAACACGGTGACCTCGGTCTTGGCCAGCGGCTTGCCCTTGAACTGCAGCACGAAGGTGTTGCTGCCCGCGGCGGCCGGCACCAGTTCCAGGTCGAGCTTGCCCTGGGTGTCTTCGCGGCCGGCCTTGGCGCCGTACTGCATCAGCGTGTCCTTGAACTGGATCGGCTGCGACAGGCGCACGTCGCCCTTGCCGCTGGCGGCGAACTCGACGAAATCCGCGCCCTCGGCCGACGCCTTGAGCGCCTTGCCATCGGCACCGGTCACCACCGGCGCCACCAGGACCTTGCCCAGCAGGCCGTCGCGCTTTTCACGCAGGTCGTCCGCCCATTCGCCGAAGTACGCCTTTGCCGCCCCCTGGTCGGCCCGCTCGAGCCAGACGAAGTGCGCCTGCGCCGCGCCGGCGCTGCCCAGCAGCGCGATGGCTGCCAAAGTCCTTGCGAATTTCATTGTCGATCTTCCTGTTGTGAATGCCGATCTGGAACCGCCCCGCGACGGCTCTCTCTCGGCAAGGGTCTGAATTATAACCATTCTCACTACGATGTGAGGCTTTGCGTGCCTGCCCGTCCACGGCTACGCCGCGAACGGGCCGTCCGGCCTACCAGCGATAACGCAGGCTGGCCTTGATCGAGCGCTGGTAGCCGTACCAGCACCAGGAATCGCCCGAGCAAGAAGCGATGTATTCCTTGTCGAACAGGTTCTGCACGTTCAGCGCCACCTGCATGCCCTTGAGCGACGGCGACACGCGGCCCAGGTCGTAGTCCAGCATCAGGTCGAACAACGTGACTGACGGCACCTTCATGGTGTTGGCCTCGTCGCCGTACGACGACCCGATGTAGCGCACGCCGCCGCCCACGCCCAGGCCGGCCAGCGCACCGCCCTGCAACTGGTAGCGGGCCCAGGCCGAAGCCTGCTGCGAGGGCACGCCCACCGGCGCCTTGCCCTTCAGGTTCAGCCCGGAGGTGCTTGGATTGGCCTTGGAATAGGCGTTATCGAGCAGCGAATAGCCCGCCATCAGTGTCAGCCCGCGCAGCGGTTCGGTCTTGGCTTCCAGCTCGATGCCCTGCGTACGCAATTCACCGGACTGGATCTGGCAGCGCGCGTTGGACGTGCCGCACAGATGCGTCGGGTCCGGATCGGTGGTCAGCATGTTTTCGCGGCGGATGTCGAACGCGGCCACCGACAGCAACGTCGCGCTGCCCGGCGGCTGGTACTTGATGCCGACCTCGTACTGGTTGCCCTCGATCGGCTTGAAGGGCGCGTTGTTCCAGCCCGCGCCCGACTGCGGTTCGAACGATTCGGAGTAGCTGAAGTACGGCGCCACGCCGTTGTCGAAGTTGTAGATCACGCCGAAACGGCCGGTGAAGGCCTCCGCGCGCAACGACGAGGGCGTGGTGCGGCCGGTGGCGATGGCGGTGCTCTCGCCGACGTTGCGCGACCAGTCGTAGCGTCCGCCCAGCAGCACCGAAAGGCGGTCGATCTTGATCTGGTCCTGGAAGTACAGGCCGGTCTGGTACTGCTTGGTGGTGGCGTCGGTGGAGAACGCCGGCACCGGGATGTCCTGGTGGTTGTCCGGGTTCATCACGTTCAGCGCGGGCGCGCTGCCAAAGCCGGACAGCGTGTCGGTCTTGACATGCTGGTAGTCGAAGCCCAGCAGCACCGTGTGGCCGAAGGCGCCGGTATCGAAGCGCGCCTGCAGGTTGTTGTCGATGGTCAGCGCGCCGACCTCGACGTCGGTCGCGATCGCGGCACGCTGCTGGTACAGGTAACGGCTGTCGGTGTAGCCGTAGAAGCGGCTGGACGCGCCATAGATGCTGCGGTATTTGGCGTCGGAATGGGTCCAGCGCAGGCTCTGCGTCGCCTTCAGGGCATCGCTGAAGCGGTGGTCCAGCACGTAGCCGAGCGAATAGCTCTTGCGGTCGCTCTTCTCGAAATTGGCGTCGCCGTCGTAGTAGCGTGGCGACAGGCGGATGCCGTCCGGCGCTGACAGCAGCGTGCGCATCGGCGGCGCGGCGCCATACGACCCCATGTCGGGATCGCGTTGGAAGTTCGTCAGCACGGTGAGCGAGGTGTCGCCGTTGGGCTTCCAGGTGAAGGCCGGCGAGACGAAGTAGCGGCGCTCCTTGGTGTGGTCGATCTGGCCGTCTGACATGTAGCCCGATCCCACCAGGCGGTACAGGTACTTGCCCTCTGCGTCCAGCGGGCCGCCGAAGTCGAAGTTGGCGCGCCTGTAATCGTAGTTGCCAACCTGAAGCTCGACTTCATGCAGCGCTTCTTCCAGCGGCCGCTTGCTGACCTGGTTGACCACGCCGCCGGGGCCGCCCTGCCCGTACATCACCGAGGCCGGCCCTTTCAGCACGTCGACCCGCTCCAGACGATAGGCGTCCACCTGCGGCAAGGCATCGCGCCCGCCGAACACACGCAGGCCGTCCAGGTAGGTCGATGCGGAGAAGCCGCGCACGCTGAACTGGTCCAGCCGCGTGGCGGTCGCGCCGCGCGTTTCGGTCGCCACGCCGGGCGTGTAGCGCAACACCTGGTTCAGCGTCTGCGCGCCCTGCTCCGCGATCTGCTCGCGCGTGACCACGGACACCGATTGCGGCGTCTCGATCAGCGGAGTGTCGGTCTTGGTGGCGCTGACGCTGGCGCCGGCCACGTAGCCCACGGTCGGCGCGAAGGCGCTCAGGGAATTGGCCGACACCGTCACCGGCGCCAACGTCAGCGTGTCGCCGGAGGGCGCCGCCACCAGCGTCCAGGAATTGCCGGCCTGGGCCCGCGCCTGCAGACCACTGCCAGCCAGGATGCGGGCGAAGCCGGCGCCCACCGGATAGGCGCCGTTCAGGCCTTCGGACCGCAAGCCGCGCACCTGCGCCGGATCGAACGACAGCACCACGCCCGCGCTGCGCGCGAATTGGGTCAGCGCATCGCCCAGCGGGCCAGCGGCGATCTGATAGGTGCGCGGCGCCTGGGCCGCGGCGGGCGAGGCTTGCGCCCAGGCGGCGGGCGCGGCGGCCAGCCAGGCGCCGGCGCAAGTGGCGGCGAGCACGGCCAGACGGCCGGCGGTCAAGGATGCGCCCAGGCGCGGGCAAGATGAAGCGGACACGAAAAACTCCCTTGTACGTAGGTCTCTATCTCTGCCTTTCCGTACCAGGAAGAAAAACCTGCAATGCATCGATCAGGAAATTTGTAACGCTCAGGCCGCGCGTGGCCCGACCTGCAGCCAGTACTGTGTGTGGCGCGTCACCACGATGGGCAGCGCCGGCTCCAGCGCCCGGAGCGCGCGCTCGGCGTCGTCCAGCGGGAACACGCCCGACAGCCGCAGGCCCGCCACCGCCGGGTCCACCCGGATCACGCCGACTCGCTGGCGCGCCAGGTAGTCGGCGAAATGGTCCAGGCGCCAGTCCTTGGCCACCACCAGACCGTCGACCCAGGCCAGGCGATCCGGATCGGCCGCCTGCCGCTCGACCCCGCCCAGGTCGTCGTAGCTCAGGCGTTCGCCCGCTTCGGCAGCCTGCGTCGACGCGCCATCGCGCAGCAAGGCGACACTGCCCTCGTAGACACCCAACTGTGCGCCACCCCGCGTGCGGCGCACGTCGAAACGCGCGTTGTCCGCCAGCAGCACACCATGGCCGGTGTCCACGCGCACCGGGGCGGCGCCTGGTCGCGCCTGCGCGCTCACCAGGATCTCGCCGCGCAACAGGTGGATGCCGCGCGCGCCGCTTGCCAGCCGCAGCGCGCTGTCGCTGTTCAGAGTGACGTGCAGGCCGTCGGCCACCGCCACCGCGCGCCGTTCGCCGATGCCGGTGCTGAGATCGGCGGCCAGGCGCTGCCACGGCACATGCCGGTAGCCAGCCCAACCCGCCACGCCCACCCCAGCCAGCGTCAGCAAATTGCGCAGGGCCACGCGGCGGCCGGGCGTCGCCGGGCCGTCCAGCGCCGTATGCGCCAGCGCCGCGGGCACGCGGCGCGCATCGCGGCCAATCGCTTCCAGCCGCTCCCACGCCTTGCGATGCGCCGGATCCTGCGCCAGCCAGGCCTGACAGGCCTCGCGCTCGCCGGCGTCGGCTATGCCCGACTGCAGGCGCGCCCACCAGGCGATGGCCTGGCGCACCACGGCATCGGGCGGCATGGCGCTAGTCATAAAGCGCGGCATAACAGGCCGACATGGCGCGCATCATGTACTGCTGCACGGAACTGAGCGACACGCCCAGCCGCTGGGCGATTTCGGGATAGGTCAGGCCGTCGAGCTGCGACAGCAGGAACGCCGAGCGCGCCTTGGGCGGCAGCCGGTCGAGCAGGCGGTCAAGTCGCATCAGGGCCTGCATCTGCTCGGCCTGTGTCTCGGGCGACGGCGCATGGGCCTCGGGCAGGTCGGCCAGATAGGCCAGATAGGCATGTTCCAGCGCCGCGTGACGCTGATGATCGATCACCAGCCCCTTGGCGATGGTGGTCAGCAGCGCCCGAGCCTCGCCGGCGCGCACCGTCTTGCGGCCCTGGATCACGCGCACGAACACGTCCTGCGCCAGGTCCTCCGCGCGATGCGCGCAACCGAGCTTGCGGCGCAGCCAGCCGAACAGCCAGGGCCGATGGTCCCGGTACAGGCCGTCGACCTGCGTGGCGGGCGCATCGGCGCAGGAGGCCGGAGACGAAAGGAGGGGGGAAGACACGGGAAGACTGCGGCGCGGGACCAGAAGTCTTCGGATGTTAATTGATAATGACTTGCATTACCAATGCAAATGACGCAAATTGCGCCACGTCCGCCCCCGCGGGCGGACGCTTGCGGCATAACTACAACGTTGCAGTCAGGCGGCGTTCCGACTCGAGGTATTCGCGCGACTGCATTTCCAGGATGCGCGATACCGTGCGATGGAACTCGTTGGCGAGCGCGCCCTCGGTGTAGATCTCTTCCGGTTCGCATTCGGCCGACATGATCAGCTTGACGCGATGGTCGTAGAACACGTCGATCAGCCAGGTGAAGCGGCGCGCCTCGGAAGCCTGGCGCGGCCCCATGCGCGGCACGCCGGACAGGATCACCGCATGGAAGCGATTGGCCAGCTCCAGGTAATCGTTCTGCGAACGCGGACCGCCGCAAAGCGTGGCGAAGTCGAACCACACCACCGAACCGGCCAGCGCCAGCGCGCGGATCTCGCGATGCTCGATATGCAGCAGCGGCTCCTGCGGTGGCGTGTCGGCCAGGCTGTCGAAGGCCTGCTGCAAGGCCTGTTGCGCGCGCTCGTCCAGCGGCGTGTGGTAGCACTGCACCTGCTCGAGCGAGCGGCGGCGATAGTCGACGCCGGCGTCCACGTTCATCACGTCCATGCGCGCCTGGATCAGCTCGATCGCCGGCAGCACGCGGTCGCGGTGCAGGCCGTCGGGATACAGCGTCGACGGCTCGTAGTTGGAGGTCATCACGAACGAAGTGCCGTACTCGAACAGCTTGAACAGCAGGCGGTGCAGGATCATCGCATCCGCCACGTCCGACACGTGGAACTCGTCGAAACAGATCAGGCGGTAGCGCTTGGCCACGCGCCTGGCCACTTCGTCCAGCGGATCCTGCATGCCCTTCACTTCCTCCAGTTCGCGATGCACGCCGCGCATGAATTCGTGAAAGTGCAGGCGCGTCTTGCGCACCACCGGCACGGTGGCATAGAAGGCGTCCATCAGGAAGCTCTTGCCGCGCCCCACCCCGCCCCACAGATAGACGCCACGCGGCACATCGGGACGGTTCAGCAGCTTCTTCAGGGCGTTCGAGCGCATCGCCTTGAACTTGACCCACTCGTCGTAATAGCGCTGCAGCCGGTCGATCGCCTTCTTCTGGGCTTCATCGGGCTTGTAGCCGCGTTCGGCCAGGGCGTGTTCGTAGTATTCGCGGACGTTCATGGAGATGACACAGGCAAAAGAAAAAAAGGGCGGGTCCGAAAACCCGCCCCCTTTGGCAGAGCCGCAGCGTGGCGGATCAGAAGTTCAAGGCGCGCTTGTCGACGGCCAGGGCGGCTTCCTTCACGGCTTCCGACAGCGTCGGGTGCGCGTGGCAGATGCGGGCGATGTCTTCGGCGGCGCCGCGGAATTCCATGATGGTCACGGCTTCCGAGATCAGTTCCGAGGCCATCGGACCGACGATGTGCACGCCCAGGACCTCGTCGGTCTTGGCGTCGGCGATCACCTTGGCAAAGCCGGTGGTGTCGCCCAGCGCGCGGGCGCGGCCGTTGGCCAGGAACGGGAAGCTGCCGGCCTTGTACTCGCGGCCTTCGGCCTTGAGCTGCTGCTCGGTCTTGCCGACCCAGGCGATTTCCGGCGAGGTGTAGATCACCCACGGCACGGTGTCGAAGTTGACGTGGCCGTGCTGGCCGGCGATGCGCTCGGCAACCGCCACGCCCTCTTCCTCGGCCTTGTGCGCCAGCATCGGGCCGCGCACCACGTCGCCCACCGCCCAGACGTTGGGCAGGTTGGTCTTGCAGTCGCCATCCACGGCGATGAAGCCGCGCTCGTCGAGCTTCAGGCCCACGGCATCGGCGTTCAGGCCGCCGGTGTAGGGCACGCGGCCGATCGAGACGATCAGCTTGTCCACCACCAGCTTCTGCTCGGCGCCCTTGGCGTCGACGTAGGGCACGGTCACCGACTTGGCGGTCGCCTTGATCTCGCCGATCTTGACGCCCATCTGGATGTTCAGGCCTTGCTTGGTGAAGGCCTTCAGGGCTTCCTTGGCCACTTGCTGGTCGGCGGCGGCCAGGAACTCCGGCATCGCTTCCAGAATGGTGACTTCCGCGCCCAGGCGGCGCCACACGCTGCCCATTTCCAGGCCGATCACGCCGGCGCCGATCACGCCCAGCGTCTTCGGCACGGCGCCGATGTTCAGCGCGCCGTCGTTGGACAGCACGACCTTTTCATCGAACGGCAGGCCGGGCAGCTCGCGCGCCGACGAACCGGTGGCGACCACCACGTGCTTGGCAACCAGGTCTTCCTCGGCGGTGCCGGTGACCTTGATGGCCCAGCCGCCCTCGACCTGGCCGGCGAACGCGCCCTTGCCATGGAAGAAGGTGACCTTGTTCTTCTTGAACAGGTACAGGATGCCGTCGTTGTTCTGCTTGACCACCGAGTTCTTGCGGCCGATCAGCGTGTCGAGCTTCAGGCTGACGCCCTTGACTTCGATGCCGTGCTCGGCGAAGTGGTGGTTGGCCTGCTCGAAGTGTTCGGACGATTGCAGCAGCGCCTTGGACGGGATGCAACCGACGTTGGTGCAGGTGCCGCCGGGAGCCGGGCCGCCTTGGCCATTCTGCCAGGCGTCGATGCAAGCCACCGACATGCCGAGCTGCGCGGCGCGGATGGCGGCGATGTAGCCGCCGGGGCCCGCGCCGATGACGACGACGTCGAATTGTTTGGACATAGTGTTCTCGCGAATGAGGAGGGAGTGAAACTCGCCCCGGCCCGCGCAAGCCGGCCCGTGGGGCCGGCCGGGCGCCGCCGACACACAGGTCGCGCGGGCGCCGGGCTCAGGGCGCCGAGATTACAGGTCCAGCAACAGGCGCTGCGGATCTTCCAGGGCGTCCTTCATGGCGACCAGGCCCAACACGGCTTCGCGGCCGTCGATGATGCGGTGGTCGTAGGACAGGGCCAGGTAGTTCATCGGACGGATGACGATCTGGCCGTTTTCCACCACGGCGCGATCCTTGGTGGCGTGCACGCCCAGGATGGCCGATTGCGGCGGGTTGATGATCGGGGTCGACAGCATCGAGCCGAACACGCCACCGTTGGAGATCGAGAACGTGCCGCCGGTCATCTCTTCGATGCCCAGCTTGCCGTCGGCGGCGCGGCGGCCGAAGTCGGCGATGGTCTTTTCGATTTCAGCGATGGACAGTTGGTCGGCGTTGCGCAGGATCGGCACCACCAGGCCACGCGGGCTGCCGACAGCGATACCGATGTCGAAGTAGCCGTGGTAGATGATGTCCTTGCCGTCGATCGAGGCGTTGATCAGCGGGAACTTCTTGAGCGCGGCAACGGCGGCCTTGACGAAGAACGACATGAAGCCCAGCTTGATGCCGTGCTCCTTCTCGAACTTGTCCTTGTACTTGTTGCGCAGATCGATGACCGCTTGCATGTTCACTTCGTTGAACGTGGTCAGGATCGCGTTTTCCTGTTGCGATTGCAGCAGGCGCTCGGCGATGCGGGCGCGCAGGCGGCTCATCGGCACGCGCTGTTCCGGACGGCCGTCCAGCGACAGCGTGGTCGGGGCGGGGGCGGCCGGGGCCTTGGCCGGGGCGGCCTTGGCGGCGGGGGCGCTGGCGTTCAGGGCGTCGCCCTTGGTGACGCGGCCGTCACGGCCGGTGCCGGCGACGCTGGCGGCGTCCACGCCCTTTTCGGCGAGGATCTTGGCGGCGGCGGGCGAAGCCACGCCGGCGGCGGCGGTCGAGGCGGGAGCGGCCGGGGCGGCGGCGGCTTGCGCGG
>NZ_CADIJW010000037.1 GCF_902859745.1 Achromobacter dolens
CTGGGCGCGGGCCGCGCGGTGCGGCTGCATGCCGGCGCCGGGGCCGCCGCGTTGCTGGCGTTGACGCTGGCAATCGGCCTGAACGCGGCGCCGGCCGTGCTGGCGGCCTGCGCCATGATGGTGGCCGCGGCCATGGGCGCCACCGCCGCCCTGGCGTTCGGCCTGATGATGTCGCATGCCAGGCCGGGCCTGCAGGCGCTGGACTACGGCATCCAGTCCAGCGTGTTCGCACTGACGCGCATCGCCGCGCCGCTGGCGGCCGGGATCCTGCTCGACATGGCCGGACCGGTCGCGATGCTGGCGGCGTTGACGACAGGCGCGGCGGCGGTGCTGGCGCTGGCTTGGCGGCGGGCGGCCGCGCTGCCGGGCTAGGGGTTCGCGGCGCGGCGCCCTCAACCGCCCGGCCGGTGCCCCGCCAGCACCGCGCTCATGGACTGCGCCGCGCCCTGCAAGACCGGCACCGCGCGCAGCAGGTCGTCGAGCATCAGCCGCGCGGTGGGCGCATGGCACGCCACCGCCGCCACCACGCGGTCCTGCGCGTCGCGCACCGGCACCGCCACCGCGCTCATGCCGCGCACGAACTCCTCGTTGTCGATGCCGATGCCGCGCGCGGCCAACCGTTCCAGTTCGTCTTCCAGCCGCGCCGGATCGGTCAGCGTGCGCGGCGTGTTGCGCGTCAGCGGCAGGCGCGCCAGCACCCGGCCGCGTTCGAGCCGGTTCATCGACGCCAGGAACAGCTTGCCGCTGGCGGTGCAATGCATCGGCACGTGGCTGCCGACCGCGAAGAACAGGCGCAGCGGTTCGGTGGTCTCGACCCGCTCCATGTAGATCACCTGGTCGCCGTCGGGCGCGGTGAGATTGCAGGTTTCACCCAGCTTACCGACCAGTTGCGCCAGCACCGCGCGGCAGGCGCGCGTGAAGGCCGAGGCGTGCAGCGTCGACAGCGCCAGCGCGGTGGCCTGCGGCCCCGGCACGAAGCCGTTTTCAGTGGGCGTGGCGGCGACAAAACCGGCGCGCTGCATGGCCGCCAGCAAACGCATCAGGGTGGACTTGGGCATGTCCAGGCGCTGCGCCAGTTGCGCCAGCGTGGGCGGATGCTGGGCGCGGGCCAGGTAGTCCAGCACCAGCAGCGCGCGCAGCGAACGCGCGGCATCCTGCGGCTCGTCGGCGTCGTGCCTCCGCGCCGATGCTGCACTGCGATTTTGAAACCGAAGATCCATGTTCTGTGCCATTTCGCCGTTCCCGCGCTTGCCGCGCTTTCTTTCCCGTGGCGGCTTCCTAGAATCGCCACAGATACGGAACCTTTGCGCGTCGCCGCGCCCCCCTCGCATCAGGCCAGTATATAAGTGCGCGGCGATGCGGCAAGCAGGGTAAACGCGCCGTCCGGACGAGGGACTCCCCGCGTCACGGCACGGCCAGGCCAAGGAGGAAACAGACATGTCCGATGCCGTGGACTACATCGTGGTGGGGGCCGGTTCCGCCGGCTGCGTGCTGGCGAACCGCTTGAGCGCCAATGGCCAGCACAGCGTGTGCCTGCTGGAGGCGGGACCGCCGGACCGCTCGCCGTGGATCCACATCCCCATCGGCTACGGCAAGACCATGTTTCACAAGGTGCTGAACTGGGGCTACTACACCGAGCCCGACCCCAACATGCTGGACCGCCGCATCTACTGGCCGCGCGGCCGCACGCTGGGCGGTTCCAGCGCCATCAACGGCCTGATCTACATCCGCGGCCAGCGCCAGGACTACGATGCCTGGGTCGCCGCCGGCAACCCGGGCTGGAGCTGGGAGGAATGCCTGCCCTACTTCCGCAAGCTCGAGAACAACGACCTCGGCCCGGGCGCCACGCGCGGCACCGAAGGCCCCCTGAACGCCACCTCCATCAAGACGCCGCACCCGCTGGTCGAAGGCCTGATCGGCGCGGCGCGCGCGCTCGGCCTGCCTCACGTGACCGACTTCAACAACGGCGACCAGGAAGGAGTGGGCTACTACCAGCTCACCACCCGCAATGGCCGCCGTTGCTCCACCGCGGTGGCCTATCTGCGCCCGGCGCGCGGCCGCGCCAACCTGCGTGTCGAGACCGGCGCGCACACGATGGCGGTGCTGTTCGAGGGCAGCCGCGCCTGCGGCGTGCGCTACCGCCAGGACGGCCAGGTGCGCACGCTGCGCGCCCGCCGCGAGGTGATCCTGTGCGCCGGCGCGCTGCAATCGCCGCAACTGCTGCAACTGTCGGGCGTAGGGCCGGCCGCGTTGCTGCGCCGCTTCGGCATCGGCGTGGTGCGCGACCTGCCCGGCGTGGGCGAGAACCTGCAGGACCACCTGCAGATCCGCCTCATCTACGAGACGCGCCGCCCCATCACCACCAACGACCAGCTGCGCACCCTGCACGGCCGCGCCGCGATGGGGCTGCAATGGCTGCTGTTCCGCGGCGGGCCGCTGGCGGTGGGCATCAACCAGGGCGGCCTGTTCTGCCGCGTCGATCCGGCCAGCGCCACGCCCGACACCCAGTTCCATTTCGCCACGCTGTCGGCCGACATGGCCGGCGGCAAGGTGCATCCGTTCTCGGGCTGCACCTATTCGGTGTGCCAACTGCGGCCGTCCTCGCGCGGCACGGTGCGGTTGCGCAGCGCCGATCCGTTCGAGGCGCCCGCCATGCAGCCCAACTACCTGTCCACCGAGCTGGACCGGCGCATGACGGTGGCGGCGGTCAAGTACGCGCGCCGGCTGGCCGCCACCGAACCGCTGGCCGGCCTGATGAAGCGCGAATTCCGACCCGGGCCCGAGGTGCGGAGCGACGACGAGATCCTGCACTTCTGCCGCGAGTACGGCGCCACCATCTTCCACCCGTCGGGCACCGCAAAAATGGGGCCGCGCGAGGACCCCATGGCCGTGGTCGACGAGCGCCTGCGGGTGCACGGCGTGAGCGGGCTGCGGGTGGTGGATTGCTCCATCATGCCGACGCTGGTCTCGGGCAACACCAACGTGCCGGTGGTGATGCTGGCCGAGCGCGCGGCCGACTTCATCCTGCAGGACCTGCACGCGGCGCGGCCGCGCGCGCAGGCGCAACCGGCATTGCAACAGGCGGCATGACATGAGCTGACCGCAACCCGCGGAGCGGCGCCGCAGAGCGCCGCCCGCTTCCCCCAAAGGAGACAGGCATGGCCAAGCAGAACGAAACCGCGGTGAGAAAAGTCGTCGCCGCGTCGCTGATCGGCGCCACCATCGAGTGGTACGACTTCTTCCTGTACGGCGTAGTCGCCGGCATCGTGTTCAACAAGCTGTACTTCCCCACCGGCGACCCGCTCATCTCGACCATGCTGGCCTACACCACCTTTGCGGTGGGCTTCATCACCCGGCCGCTGGGCGGGCTGGTGTTCGGGCATTTCGGCGACCGCATCGGCCGAAAGAGCATGCTGGTGGTGACGCTGATGATCATGGGCGTGTCGACCTTCCTGATCGGCCTGGTGCCCACCTATGACAGCATCGGCCTCTGGGCGCCGATCCTGCTGCTGCTGTTGCGCGTGTTCCAGGGCATCGGGCTGGGCGGCGAATGGGGCGGCGCGGTGCTGATGGCCTACGAATACGCCCCGCCCGACAAGAAGGGCTTCTATGCGTCGCTGCCGCAGATCGGCCTGGCGATCGGCCTGTGCCTGGCGTCCGGCACGGTGGCGCTGCTGTCGACGCTGCTGACCGACGCGCAGTTCATGGCCTGGGGCTGGCGCCTGGCATTCCTGGCGTCGGCCGCGATGGTCGGGGTCGGCATGTACATCCGCCTGAACATCAAGGAAACGCCCGAGTTCACCGCGGTCAAGCGCGACAACGCCGAAAGCCGCATTCCGTTCATGGACATGATCCGCCGCTATCCCGGCAACGTCGCCAAGGGCATGGGCGCGCGCTACATCGACGGCGTGTTCTTCAACGTTTTCGGCGTGTTCTCGATCTCGTACCTGACCCAGACATTGCAGATCACGCGCACGGAAGCGCTGACCGGGGTGATGGCGGCGGCGCTGGTGATGTGCTTCACCATCCCCTACTTCGGCCGGCTGTCCGACCGCATCGGGCGCACGCGGGTGTATTTCTGGGGCTCGCTGGTCACGGCGGTGGCCGCCTTCCCCGGCTTCTGGCTGATGCTCAACAGCCAGGGCAGCGTGATGCTGGTGTGGCTGGCCATCATCATTCCGTTCGGCATCTTCTACGCCGCCGTCTACGGGCCCGAGGCCGCGCTGTTCTGCGAGCTGTTCGACGCCAAGGTGCGCTACACCGGCATCTCGTTCGTCTACCAGTTCTCGGGCATCTTCGCCTCGGGCATCACGCCGATCATCGCCACCGCGCTGCTCAAGACCGGCAATGGCCAGCCGTGGCTGATCTGCCTGTACGTGCTGTTCTCGGGCGTGGTGTCGGCGTTGTGCGCCTGGCTGATCGGGCGCGGCGGGCGCACCGCGGCGCAGGACGGGCTGGCCCCGCCGGCCAGCGCGACCCTGCGCAAGGCCTAACCGGCGCGCGGGCGGCGCCACGCGCCGCCCCTGCCCGCCGTCAGGCCACCGTGACCGGACGGCCGTAGAACGGATAGTTGGGATCGTTGTAGCCGTGGGTCGAGGCGTGGCCCGGCGTGACCCAGCTATCCACCAGCGCCTCGTCCTCGGGCGTGATGGTGACGTCCAGCGCGGCGTAGTAATCGTCCATCTGCGCCAGCGTGCGCGGGCCGGCGATGACGCCGGTGACGATCGGATTGGCCAGCACCCAGGCGGTGGCGAAATGGCCCGGCTGCACGCCGCGGGCGGCGCTGTGCTCGACCAGCCGCTGCGCGATCCGCAACGACTCTTCCCGGAACTCGGTGGCCAGGATGCGGCGGTCGCCGCGCCCGGCGCGGGTGTCGGCGGCCGGCGCCTGGCCCGGCAGGTACTTGCCGGTGAGCACGCCGCGCGCGATCGGGCTGTACGGCACCACGCCCAGGCCGTAGTGCTGGCAGGCCGGCAGGATCTCGACCTCGGGGCCGCGATTGAGCATGTTGTAGTACGGCTGGCACACCACCGGCTGCGGCACGCCCAGTTTTTCGCACAGGCGCAGGGTTTCGGCGATGCGCCAGCCGCGGAAGTTCGACAGCCCGAAGCTGCGCAGCTTGCCGGCGCGAATCAGGTCGCCCAGCGCCCACAGCGCTTCTTCCAGGTTTTCCTCGTGGTAGTCGCGGTGCAGGTACAGGATGTCCAGGAAATCCGTGCCCAGCCGCGCCAGGCTCTGCTCCACGCCGCGGATCAGCCACTGGCGCGAATAGTGCGACTGGTTCGGGCCCTTGCCCACCACGTTGCCGATCTTGCTGGCCAACACCCAGTCGTGGCGCTGCCCTTGCAGCAGCTTGCCCACCACTTGCTCGGAACGGCCGTCGTTGTAGACGTCGGCGGTGTCGATGAAATTCAGGCCGTGGTCGCGCGCGGAAGCGACGATGCGCGCGGCCTCGTCATCGGGCGTCTGCTCGCCGAACATCATGGTGCCCAGGCACAGGGGCGATACGCGAAGATTGCTTGATCCGAGACGGCGGTAGTTCATGGCGAAATCCTTGGTCGGCGCGCGGGGTGCGCGGGGGAAGCGAAACAGGAAGCGGTGCGGCGCGCCCGGGGCGCGGCGGGGCAAAGGGTCATGTTGCCAGAAGCCGGCCGGCATGCCGCTGAAAATCCCTGCCCCGGGCAGGGACTCCACCGACGACGCGCCGGCGGCGTGTCAGGCCGGCTGGGCGTCCACCGCCGCCAGGATCCTGCCGAACAGCGCGTCCGCGTGCGCCGAATCGAGCCAGCGCACGATCGCCACCAGCTTGCGTTCGGGCTCGACCCAGGTGAACGAACTGCCCGCGCCCACGCCGAAGAAACTGGACGCCGGCACGCTCGGAAACACGCGGCCCTCGTGGTTCAGCCAGATCAGGTAGCCATAGTACGGCGCGATCGCGCAGGGCTGGCGCATGGCGTCGATCCATTCCGGCGACAGCACCTGGCGGCCGTCGGCCGCGCGGCCCTGGTTCAGCAGCATCTGGCCGATCAGCGCCTGGTCGCGGGCGCTGATCGACATGCCGCCGCCCCAGTGCGAGCCGCCCGGCACCGACGGCATGCGCTGGCCGTCGATCTCGACCCAGGCGTTGTCGTAGCCGACCCACTGCCAGTTCTCGCTGGCGCCCAGCGGCCGCGTGACGGCCTCGCGGAACACCTCGGGCAAGGGCCTGCGGAACAAGTGCAGCAGCGCATACGACAGTTGGTTGATGCGCACGTCGTTGTATTCCCAGTACGTGCCCGGCGCCTGCAAGGGACGGGCCTCGCCCTTTTTGCCGTCGGGCGGCACGCCGAAGGTGACGGCGCGATAGCGGTCGGCCTGGTCGGAGACGCCGAAGCGCTCGCCTTCCCATTCGCTGGTCTGCTGCAGCAGATGACGCCAGGTGATGTCGGCGTTGCGTCCATGATCGAAGCCGATGCCGGGCACGCGCTTGCCCACCGGCTCGTCGACGTCCGGCAGCAGGCCGCGGTCGTGCGCCAACCCGGCCAGGATCGCCAGGTACAGCTTGGCCACGCTGAAGGTCAGGTCGGCGCGGTCGGGATCGCCCCACGCGGCGATCTCGCGGCCCTCGCGCAGCACCACGCCCGACACCGGGCCCCGGTCGTGCAGCGGGCCCAGCAGGCGGTTCCAGGGCGGCGGATCGTTCTGGTGCACGCCGAAGACCCCGTTGACGCTGCGGTCCCAGGCGGTTTCGTGGTCGTTGGCGAACTGGATCGCCTGCTGCATGAGCGCGTTCATTGTTTTCCCTTGTGTCGTCGTCGGGTGTTGGCTGATGGCGCTAGCGAGTATATCCACCCAGCCACGCCGCAAGCGCCGCAGCGCCCGTCCGCGCGTTATGGCCACGGGCAATAAGCAACTCGGGAATCAATCGTTGGCGCGCGCCGCCGCGAACGGTAGAGTCCAACGCCCCGCATCCCTCGATGACATTTTCCGCCTCATGCCTGATCGCTTCATCTCTATCGCCGAGCGCGCCGCCCGCGCGACCTTGCCGGCCCTGCGCGGCGCCCGTGTCCGCCTCGGCGCCGCCTTGCTGGCGCTGGCCGCCTGCAGCGGCGCCGCGCACGCCGAATCGCGCGTCGTGCGCATCGTTGTGCCGTACGGCACCGGCGCGGTGCAGGACACCATCGCCCGCGCCATCAGCGACGAACTCGGCCGCGCCCTGGATGCGTCCATCGTGGTCGAGAACCGCGCCGGCGCCGGCGGCACCGTCGGCACCGCGCAAGTGGCACGCGCGGCTCCCGACGGCAACACGCTGGTGCTGGCCGCCGCCAGCCACCACATCGCCGGCTACCTGTACAAGAACCTGAGCTACGACCCCTACAAGGATTTCACCGGCGTCGCCTACCTGGGCAACACCGGCTACATCCTGCTGGCGTCCTCGACGCTGAAGGTGGCCAACACCGCCGAATTCATCCAGGCCGTCAAGGCCAAGCCCGACGCCTACGACTACGCCTCGGCCGGCAACGGCAGCGCCTCGCACCTGGGCATGGCCTCGCTGCTGGCGGCCGCCGGCGCGCGGATGCAGCACATCCCGATGAAGTCCACCGGCGACGCCGTGACCGAGCTGCTGGCCGGCCGGGTGCAGGCCGTCACCGCCGCCACCATCGGCGTCACCGGCTACCGCAACGATCCCCGCGTGACCTTCCTGGCCTACACCGGCAAGCAGCGCTCGCGCTTCGCCCCCGACCTGCCGACCGTGGCCGAGAGCGGCCTGCCCGGGTTTGCCTTCGATTCGTGGCTCGGATTGCTGGCGCCGGCGGGCATCGCCCCGGCCGAACGCGACCGCATCAACGCCGCCGTCAACCAGGCGCTGTCCGATCCCAAAGTACAGGCGCGCCTGGCGGCGCTGGGCGTCGAAGCCGAAGCCAAATCGCCCGCGCAATTCCAGCAGTTGCTGAAAGCGGACTGGGAGGCCACAGGCGGCCTGGTGGCCGCCTCCGGCGCCCGCGTCGAATAGGCGGAACGAAGATGTTCCCGGCAGGCCGCCGGCAGCGGCCGCTCGGCCGGGATACGCCGGCTAGCGCTGGCGCACGCCTTCCAGGAACATATCCGTGATGAAATCGGCCAGCGCCTCGCGCTCTTCGGCATTGGGCTCGCGGCGCGTGAAGCGCTCGATCACCCCCATGAACGCGTGCGACAGCCATTCCGGCGGAATGTCCTTGCGGAACACGCCCGCGCGCTGGTCGATGCGCACGTTCTCGGAAATCATCTCGACCAGCTCGTCCTTGAGCGCCTCGGCCGCATCGACCTGGAAAAAACCGATGCGCGTCAGGTTGGGATCCTCTTGCAGGATCGCCAGCCAATTGCTGACGCCGCGGCGCACCCGCACCTCGACCGGCAGGTCCTGGTCGTCGGACAGCCGCGCCTGGCAGACCTCCTGCCGCAACCGCTGCGCGAACATGCCCACGAGCTCATCGTACGCCGCCTGCTTGCTGGCGAAATACTGGTAAAAAACGGGTTGCGTCACCCCCGCGCGGGCAACAATATCGCTGATCCGGGTGTGCTGGAAACCGCGCTCGGCGAACTCCGCCGCCGCCACTTCCAGCAGTTGCAACCGGGTGCGCTCACCTTTCGTCAAACGCTTTTCTTGCGGTACAGATGGGGGTATTGCCGTCGTCATCGCGTGAAAATACTCTCATTCCGGCTTTTTTGCCATACATTCCTGCATACATAGGATCCTGATGCGCCGACTATCGCGCCCGCTGCACGCTTTCTGCGCCGCCGTGCTCCTGCCGGCCCTGGCGGGCTGTGTACCTTACCCCACTTACAAGACCCTGCAGCCGCGTGCGGCCATCGCCGTGCAGGACGAAGCCGGGCAACCACTGGCCGGCGCCCGCGTGGTGCTGATCGCCGGCGCCTACCCCTATGGCTACGACCGATACCGAGTCGAACAGCGCACCGGCGCCGACGGCCGAGCGGACTTCGATGCGCGCCATGAATGGCGGATGGAGGTGCTGGCGATCCATGGCTCGGAACAGTTCTTCTGGAACTGGTGCGTCGAAAAGGCCGGCTACGAGACTTACGCCACCCACGACCGCAATGCCGAGGCCTTCGACGCCAAGGCGGTCGTCCGGCTCAAGGCCGGTGTGTCGCAAACCTGCGACAACCCCAATGGTTCGCCGTTCATGCGCGAGACCCGCACAAGCCCCTGAAATCACTTGAAATCTTCGTAATTCTTGACACAACTATTGCGTCGCCTCGGCGTTACAGTACGGTATCGTCGGCCGCCGCAGCACGTGGACGTCCGACGGCTCAGGAGCAAGATCATGAAGCGGTTTACAGGTCGTATGGTCGGCGTCGCGCTGGCACTGGCCTTGGCAAGTTCCCCCGCGCTGGCGGGCGGGTATCGTGGCGGCTATCACCATCACCACGGCGGTGGCGGCGGCAACGGCTGGTGGATTGGTGGCGCGTTTGCGCTCGCGGCCACCGGGCTGATCCTGGCGGCCAATAACTCCGGACCGAGCTACGTACAGACCGGCGTCTACGCCCCGGGCGTGGCCTACTACCCGCCCCCGGTGTACACGGCGCCCGTGTACGAGGCGCCGCCTGTCTATGAAGCGCCGCCCGTCTACCAGGCCCCGGCACAATACGCTCCGGTGCAGTACGAACCGGCCCCTCCGGTCAACCGGGCGCAGGCCAGCGCCTCGGCCGACTGCCAGCGCTGGGCCATGAACCAGAGCGGCTACGACCCGGCAACCATTTCGCAATGGACCACCCAGGTCATGGTGGACACCTACAACCGCGCGCTGGATTCCTGCATGAACAGCCGCGGTTACCGGGCCAACTGACGACCATCGCGCCCACGGCGCGTCAGCCAGGGAGGAGCCCCGCCAGGGCCTCCTCCCTGTTGTTTTCACGGCCGTTGACGCCCGCGTGCATGGCGCCCCTCAACCGCGCCCGCCGCCCCATCCGCGCCAGGCGAAAAACGCCCCGGCCAACAGGGCCAGCGCGGCCGGCAGCACCCAGACGAAGCCGCTGTCGGTGTAGACAACCCCATCGACGGGATCGTAGTAGCGGCCCAGCTCGTTGAAATCCCACTTCAGGTACTGCGCGTACCAGAGCCAGAAGAAGAACGCCGACAGCGCCAACGACACCACCGCCCCGGCCCGCGCCAGCAGGCGCCCGCGGCCGGTGCCCGCGATCAGCCGCCAGGCCGACAGTACGCCGGCCGCCACGGCTACCAGGACCAGCCAGTCGCCGACGTTAAAGCCCATGCCCCGCCTCCAGGCGCGCCAGGCAGGCAGCGGCGTCCGCCCATTGCCCTTCGCTGAAGACGCGCACCCCGGCATCGGCCAGCAATTGCGCGGTCACGCCCACGCCCGGCCGCCGCTGCCCCGAAAAGCTGCCGTCGTAGACATACCCGCTGCCGCAGGACGGACTGCCCTCCTTGAGCACCGCAATGCGGATGCCGCGCTCGCGCGCAGCGGCCAGCGCCAGGTGCGCGCCGCGCAGGAACGGCACGGTGGCATCCTCGCCCGACACCGCCATCACGCGGGCGCGACCGCCCAGCACGTCAGCGGCATTGGCGCCCGGCTCGATCTCGGCGGGCGGGCGCGGAATCGGCATGCCACCCGCCACCTCCGGACAGACTGGCACGACCCGGCCTTCATCGAGCCAGCGCGCCAGGATCGCGTGGCCTCGCGGCGCCGAGCGGCCGTCGTAGCGCACGGGGTGGCCCAACAAACAGGCGCTGACCAGGACGTATTGCATGAGCGGGAAACTCCTAGACCACGGTGCCGAACAAGGCGCCGACGCCAGCCGTCACTGCCATCGCCAGCGCGCCCAATATCGTCACCCGCACCGCCGCCGGCCCCTTGGGCGCGCCCCCGGCGCCAGCCGCCAGGGCCCCCAGACAGGCCAGACAGGCCACGGACGCGCCGATCACCCAGCCGATAAGCTGCGGCAACGGCGCCACCGCGGCCACCGCAAGCGGCAACGCGGCGCCGCCGGCGAACGAGGCGGCCGAGGCCACCGCCGCCTGCACCGGCCGGGCGCGATTGTGGATCGAGATGCCGAGTTCGTCGCGCGCATGCGCGTCAAGCGCGTCGTGGCGCGTCAGTTGCCGCGCGACCTGCTCGGCCAGGTCCCGCGACAGCCCGCGGCCGACGTAGATCTCGACCAGTTCCTCGAGCTCTTCGCCCGAGTTGCGCTTGAGCGAACGCTGCTCCATGCGCAGGTCGGCGGCCTCGATATCGGATTGCGTCCGCACCGAGACGTATTCACCCGCCGCCATCGACAGCGCCCCGGCCACCAGGCCGGCCAGGCCCGAGGTCAGCACCGCCTCGTGCGAGGCCTGGGCGGCCGCGACGCCGGTGATGAGGCTCGCGGTGGAGACGATGCCGTCGTTGGCGCCGAGCACCGCGGCGCGCAGCCAGTTGCTGCGGAAAATCCGGTGATGTTCTTTGGAAGGCATTGCCGTGGACCCGTTCAAGGCGCGACAAGGCTGGCGGCGGACGGCCGCCGCCAGCGGCTCAACGCGGCGTCACGCGCACCGCGGTGAGCAAGCCTATCACGCAAAGCGTGGCCTGTTCGCCCTCGTAGGCATGCACTTCGACCTGGCAGATCGACAGGCGCTTGCCCGGCTTGACCACGCGGCCGCTGGCCACGTAGCGCTCGCCCTTGGCGGGCGCCAGGAAGTTCATCTTGAACTCCGAGGTCAACACGTCCTCGCCCGGGTGGAACAGGCTGAAGGCGGCATAGCCGCCGGCCGAATCGGCGATGGTGGTGGAGATGCCGGCGTGCAGGAAACCGTTCTGCTGGCACAGATCGGCGCGGTACGGCAGCACGATGTCCACCCTGCCCGGCTCGACCACGTCCAGGCTCGCGCCGAGCAGCCGCATGATGCTCTGCCGCTCGAAGCTCGCCTGGACCCGCCCGGCCGGATCGACACAAGTCGCGGGCGCGGCCATGTCAGTCCTGGTCGCGCTTGACCAGATTGACGATGCTGGAGAAGTCCAGCCGGCCCGAGCCGCCCGCGCTGTGCAGCGAATACAGGTTGCGCGCCAGTTCCCCCAGCGGGATCGAGGCGCGCGCCGACAGCGCCGCCTCGGCCGCCAGGCCCAGGTCCTTGAGCATCAGGTCGACGCCGAAGCCGCCGGCGTAGCCCTTGGAGGCCGGGGCGTGTTCCATCACGCCGGGCCACGGGTTGTACAGCTCGGTGGCCCAGTTGCGGCCAGAGCTCTTGGCGATGATGTCCGACAGCACCTTGGGATCGAGGCCGTTGGCCACGCCCAGCGCCAGCGCCTCGGAGGTGCCGGCCATGAGGATGCCGAGCAGCATGTTGTTGCAGATCTTGGCGACCTGGCCGGCGCCCGCGGGCCCGGCGTGGAAGATGTTCTTGCCCATCTTCTCCAGCACCGGACGGGCGCGCTCCAGCGCGGCGGACTGGCCGCCGACGATGAAGGTCAGCGTGCCCGCGGCGGCGCCGCCGGTGCCGCCCGAGACCGGCGCGTCGATCATGGCGATGCCGCGCACCTCGGCGGCCTGCGCCACCTTGCGGGCCGAGTCCGGCGCGATGGTGCTGCACTCGATCACGAGCGCGCTGGACGCAATCTTGCCCAGCAGGTCCTGGTCCAGGTACAGGCCTTCGACGTGTTTGCTGGCCGGCAGCATCGAGATCACCACCTCGGCCCCCTTGACCGCCTCGGCGGCCGAGGCCGCCGACTTGGCGCCCGCATCGGTCAGCGTCTTGACCGCCGCCGGCACCAGGTCGAACACCGTCAGGCTGTGGCCGGCCTTGACCAGATTCAATGCCATGGGCGCGCCCATGTTGCCCAAACCGATAAACGCGATACTGCTCATGATGTCCTGTCTCCTGTTGCTATTGCTGTAGGTATGAAATCAGTGTTGCGACGCGATGCCGGCCCGCTCCGCGGCGGACGTCAGCGGCCTTCCTTGCCCAGGTCGTCCAGCGGATGCGGCTGGCCCTCGGGCCAGGGCTCGTCGAAGAACTTCTGCACCCAGGCCTCGGTGGCCATGTCCAGCACCGCGGGGTTCCAGCGCGGCGTCTTGTCCTTGTCGATCAGCAGCGCGCGGATGCCCTCGGCGAAATCGCCATGCGCGGTGCAATGGAGCGCGGCGATGTACTCCGCGCGGAACACATCGTCCAGCGACCGCAGCCGCATGCGCTGCTGCAGCGCGAACGACAGCCGCAGCGAACCGGGCGAACCGGCCAGCATGGTGGCGGCGGCGCGCGCCAGCCACGGGTCGGCATGGTCCTTCAGGCCGGCCAGTTCCTCGTAGATCTCGTCCAGGCGGTTGCCGCTGCACAGGCTGTTGATCATGAACGAGTGCTGGCGCAGGTGACCACTCTCGAGCGGCGTCTGCGGTTCGAGCGCCGTCAGCGCCCGGCGCAACAGGCCGTCGTTGATCGAGCGCGGCGGGATCGCATCCTCCGCGCCGCCTGCGGCCTGGCCGGCCCAGGGCTGTTCCTCCAGCGAAGCCAGCAGCTTGGGCCAGTCTTCGTGGTTCAGGCGGAAGTCCGCCAGGCCGGCGAAAAACGCGTCGGCGGTATTGATCTGCGCGCCGGTCAGCGCCAGGAACACCCCGATGCGGCCCGGCATGCGGTTCAGCAGCCAGCTACCGCCGACATCGGGAAACAGGCCGATGGAGATTTCCGGCATCGCCAGGCGCGAGGTCTCGCTGACCACGCGGTGGCTAGCGCCCATCATCAGGCCGATGCCGCCGCCCATGACGATGCCGTGGCCCCAGCACAGCACCGGCTTGGGGTAGCTGTGGATGCGGTAGTCCAGGCGGTATTCATGCTCGAAAAAACGGCGCGCGTAGGCATTGCCCCACGCGCCCTTGCCGGCGTTCTCGGTCATGCTGCGGTACAGGCCATGCAGGTCGCCGCCGGCGCAGAAGGCCTTCTCGCCCGCGCCCTGAAGCACCACCAGCGCCACCGCCGGATCGCGCGCCCAGGCGTCCAGGCGCTCTGCCAGCAGGTCGACCATCTCCAGCGACAGCCCGTTCAGGGTCTGCGGCGAATTCAGCGTCGCGATCCCGAAGCGCATTCCATTGGCGGCGGCCCTTTCTTCGAACAGCACCGGTGCATTCATCTTATGTCGGCTCCTTTTTCCAACAATTGGCGGGCGATGATCACGCGCATGATCTCGTTTGTCCCCTCCAGAATCTGATGTACGCGAGTATCGCGCACCAGACGCTCCAAGGGATAGTCCCGCAGGTAGCCATAGCCGCCGTGGATCTGCTGGGCGTCCAGGCAGATCTGGAAGCCCATGTCGGTGGCAAAGCGCTTGGCCATCGCGCAGTAGGTGGCCGCGTCGGGCGCGCCGGCGTCCAGCTTGCAGGCCGCCAGCCGCACCATCTGGCGCGCCGCCACCAGGTGGGTGGCCATGTCCGCCAGCTTGAATTGCAGCGCCTGGAATTCCGCCAGGCGGCGGTTGAACTGGCGCCGCTCGTCCATGTAGCGGCGGGCCGCGTCCAGCGCGCCCTGGGCCGCGCCCACCGAGCAGGTGCCGATATTGATGCGGCCGCCGTCCAGGCCCTTCATGGCGATCTTGAAGCCCTCGCCCTCCTCGCCCAGCAGGTTGCCGGCGGGCACACGCACGTTCTCGAACACAATCGGACGGGTGGACTGGCTGTTCCAGCCCATCTTCTCTTCCTTGCGCCCGTAGCTGATGCCCTCGCTGTCGGCGGGCACGGCAAAGGCGCTGATGCCGCCCGCGCCCTCGCCGCCGCTGCGCGCCATCACCACCAGCAGGTCGGTGTCGCCGCCGCCCGAAATGAAGGCCTTGGCGCCATTGAGCACGTAGTGGTCGCCCTGGCGCTGCGCCCGGGTCGACAGCGAGGCGGCGTCGGAGCCGGCGCCCGGTTCGGTCAGGCAGTACGAGGCCAGCTTCTGGCCGCTGGCCAGCAGTGGCCCCCAGGCCTCGCGCAGGGCCGGCTGGCCCCACTTGCCGACCATCCAGGTGGCCATGTTGTGGATCGTCAGGAACGCGGTGGTCGACGGATCGACGGCGGCCATTTCCTCGAACACCAGGGTGGCGTCCAGGCGCGGCAGCCCCAGGCCGCCGATGTCCTCGCTGGCATAGATGGCGCAGAAGCCCATCTCGCCGGCGCGCGCGAACGCCTCCTTGGGGAAGATGCCCTCGGCATCCCACTGCGCCGCATGGGGCGCCAGTTCGCCCTCGGCATAGTCGCGCGCGGCCTGCGCGAACGCGCGCTGCTCGTCGGTCAGTTCCAAGTCCACAGCCTGTCTCCTGATGTCATCGGTATTGTCTGTTGGCGTTGCTGCCGTCTCGTGAACGTCAGCCGGATCATTTTGACATGACGTTGACGTAAACGTAAGGGTGCGGCGCCGTCAATGTTACGCCGGAAGGGCCGGCGTGATTTGTCCTGATGATGACAATGTGGCGGCAGCCCGCCGGGCGCCGGCGGCGCGCGCCCCGGGGCCGACTGCTACAGCAATCCGGCCGGACGCACACGGCCGTTGCGAGCGGTCCTGGCGCGCCGGTGCTCGGCGCGGCGGCGGCGCGATTCCTTGGGATCGAAGCTCAGCCCGCGGTAGATCTCCACCCGGTCGCCGTCAGCCAGCGGCGTGGCGGCCTCGACCGCGCGGCCGAACACGCCCACGCCCCGCTCCCAGGGCTGGACCACCGGGAAGGCCTGGGCGAAGCCGCTGGCGCGCAGGGCGTCCGCCACGGTCGCGCCGGCCGGCAGCCGCACCTCGCGCAGCCAGACCTGGGCCGACAGGGCATAGCAGACCGACACGGCGATCTGCCCGTCGGCGGACGGCTCATTCCCCATACTTGGCCTGCGCGCGCTTGGTGAAGGAATCGATGAAGCTGGTGGCGATGCGGTTGAACACCGGCCCCACCACCATCTCCAGCGCCCGGTTGGAAAAGGCGTATTCCATGGTGAACAGCACCTTGCAGGCATCCTCGGCCAGCGGCTGGAACTCCCAGTGCCCCACCAGGCTGGAAAAAGGGCCATCGACCAGTTCCAGGTCGATGCGGTCGGGGTAGACGTGCCGGTTGCGCGTGGTGAAGCGCTGCTTCATGCCCGCGAAACTGATCAGGATGGACGCCTGCATGCCGTGCTCGTCGCGCGTCTGCACCTCGGCGCCGCCACACCACGGCATGAACTCGGGGTACTTTTCCACGTCGGCGACCAGGTCGAACATCTGGGCGGCGCTGTAGGGCACCAGGACGGATCGCTGTACTTTGTGCATCGACTATCGCAAATGGCTAGAATGATAGGATTTTACCGGCACTGCGCCGCCGGGGCGCAAACGAGCACAAACGAAGAACAAACGGGCATATTGGGCCCCACAAGATGAGCATTATCGATAACCGCAAGGCCACGCACGACTATTTCATCGAAGACCGCTACGAAGCCGGCCTGGTTCTCCAGGGCTGGGAAGTCAAGGCGATCCGCGATGGCCGCGTGCAGCTCAAGGAAAGCTACGTCATCGTGCGCGATGGCGAACTGTTCCTGCTGGGCATGCACGTCAGCCCCCTGCCCACCGCGTCCACCCACATCCACCCGGACGCCATGCGCACCCGCAAGCTGCTGCTCAAGGCCGAGGAAATCAGCAAGCTGATCGGCAAGGTCGAGCAGCGCGGCTACACCCTGGTGCCGCTCAACCTGCACTACAAGAACGGCCGCATCAAGCTCGACTTCGCGCTGGGCCGCGGCAAGAAGCTCTTTGACAAGCGCGACACCGCACGCGAGAAGGACTGGCAGCGCGAGAAGGAGCGCATCATGAAGCACGACACGCGGGCGTCGCGCAAAGACAGTTGAATCACGCGGCCGCCGGCAGCGGCACGCGCTCGGCCGGCTGCATGCCCGGCCCCAGCACCCGGTTGCGGCCGCCCTGCTTGGCCGCGTACAGCATGCGGTCGGCGCGCTCAAAAAAGGCCTGCAGGTTCTCGCCCGGCACCCACTCCGCCACCCCGGCGCTGAACGTATAGGCAATCACGCTGCCGCCATGGGCGCAGGGCGTGCGCTGCACCGAGTCGAGCAAGCGCTGCGCCACGTCCATCACGGCGTCGCTGCGCAAATCGGCGAACAGCACGCTGAATTCCTCGCCCCCCACCCGGCCGACATGATCGCCCGTTCGCAACGTGGCCGTGGCCAGCAGGCCGAAATGGCGCAGCACCGCGTCGCCGGCGGCATGGCCGTGCGTATCGTTGATCCGCTTGAAGTGGTCGATATCCAGCAGCATCAGGGACAATGGCCGCCGCGTGCGCAGCGCCTGGGCGCAAAAGCGCTCCGCCTGCAGCCACCATGCCTTGCGCGACATCAACCCTGTCAGGAAATCGGTGCTGGCCTCATGCTCGCGATCGGCCAGCATGCGGTCGTGGATGATCATGATGGTGCCCAGCGTCAGGCAGGGCATCGCCAGCACGCCCAGCGTCATGAACACAATGTTCCAGTTGGTTGGCTGCAGCAGGAAATCGGCCCGGGCCACGCCGGACGCGAACAGCACCGACCGCAGCGCGCAGGTCAGGCCGGAGATCATCGCCACCGACCAGACGAAGTAATAGCTGTAGCGCGAACGGTTGGCGGGCAGCCCCCGCCACACCGCCGCCGCCACCGCGAACATGAAGCCCATCTGCAGCGTCGACATGGCCACGATGCGGGGCGCCACCTGGTTGTCCAGGTAGGTATATCCCGCCAGCACCAGCCAAGCCGCGCCGCAGGCCAGCCCCATCAGGTGGCGCGGCACCCGCTGCCCCAGCAGGCGCCGGATCCCGGTGTAGTAGGCGCACAGCGCCAGGCCGATCAGCACATTGGGCAGCACGATCGACAGCCAGCGCGGCGCCTCGGTGGCCTGCAGCCCGAACAGAAAAAACGCCAACAGCGTGAGCAGGTTGGCGCGTATGGTTTCGCGGATCCCGGCCATGCCGCTGCGCGCCAGGGACCCCAGGACACACAGCGATAGCACTCCCGTCAGTACTGCGATCGACAGCAAATGGACGGGAGCGATCATGGGCGAAGCGCCTCGCGGCGCGCGGTTCAGCTATTGCGGGTGGACTTGACGATGGTCATGGCCGAGGCAATCATGCCGCCCACGTCCGACAGGTTGGCCGGCAGGATCAGCGTGTTGCCTTCCTTGGCCACGTTGCCGAAGGCCTCGACGTAGCGCTCGGCCACCTTCAGGTTGACCGCTTCCATGCCGCCGGGCTGGCGCACGGCGTCGGCCACCTGCGTGATGGCCTTGGCGGTGGCTTCGGCGATCGCCAGCACCGCCGCGGCCTCGCCCTGGGCCTGGTTGATCTGGGCCTGCTTCTCGCCTTCCGAACGGGCGATGGCCGCTTCGCGTTCGCCCGTGGCGATGTTGATCTGTTCCTGGCGGCGGCCTTCCGAGGCCGCGATCAGCGCGCGCTTCTCGCGCTCGGCGGTGATCTGCGCCTGCATCGAGCGCAGGATCTCGTTGGGCGGGGTCAGGTCCTTGATCTCATAGCGCAGCACCTTCACGCCCCAGTTCAGCGCCGCCTCGTCCAGCGACGACACGATGGTGCTGTTGATGGCGTCGCGTTCCTCGAAGGTGCGGTCCAGTTCCATCTTGCCGATCACCGAGCGCAGCGTGGTCTGCGCCAGTTGCGTGATGGCCGAGATGTAATTGGACGAACCGTACGACGCGCGCATCGGGTCGGTCACCTGGAAGTAAAGCACGCCGTCCACCTGCAGTTGGGTGTTGTCGCGCGTGATGCAGACCTGGCTCGGCACGTCCAGCGGGATTTCCTTGAGCGAATGCTTGTACGACACGCGCTCGATGAACGGGATCACGAAGCCGGCGCCCGGCGACAGTACGCGGTCGAACTTGCCCAGACGCTCGACCACCCAGGCGTGCTGCTGGGGGACGATGGCGATTGCCTTGATGACGATCAGGATCGCCAGTGCGACGATAACGAGCAGGACGATAGTGGAAGTGTCCATCATGGTGTAGTGCCTCTTCTGGGGTGAATGCGGTGACGCGCCTGCCCGCGATAGCCAGGGCGCCTGCTGCGGCCGGCCCGTCTGCGCGGGTCCGGGTCCTGCCTTGGAACGGGCCGGCGCGCAAAGGCAAGGAGCCTTCCACGCCGCCACGCCCTAGCGCGTGGCGCCGGTCGCGTCCCCCTTCGGAGTCAGGACCAGGCGCGTGCCGCGCATTTCGGTGATGATGTGTTCGCCGCCGTGGGCCGGCTGTCCCTCGGCCAGTTCCGCCTGCCAGTGCGCGCCGCGGTACCAGACGCGCGCGGTGCCGTCCTGGCTCCAGGCTTCCACCTTGACGGTCTGGCCGATGTCCAGGTTGACGTCGGCGTTGCGCGAGGCGTCGACCTCGCGCTTTTTCAGGACGCGCGTCTTGCGCAGCACCAGCAGGCCCAGCAGCAGCACGACGCCACACGCCACCAGTTGCCATTCCAGGCCCGCCAGCAGCCAGGCGGCGACGCCCCCCGCGGCCAATCCCAGCGCCACCAATAGCAGGTAGAAGGTTCCTGTCGCCAGTTCGCCGATGAGCGCCAGCGCGGCCAGCCCTAACCAAATCCACATAGTTACGTTTGCCTGAAAGGATGAGTCGGTCAGCGGATTGTACGTATTTCCATGACGCCGCGGTGACGCCCCCGCCCACCTCGGACAATCGCCTGGATTATGATGTGCGCTGGCTGCCGTCCCCGGCCGCTGGCATTTACCACGCATACACCCCCAATGACCGCTGCAATCTCCCCCGCCCGTCCCGTCCTCATCCTGCACACGGGCGACCCGGACGATACGCTCAAGAGCCAGTTCGGCGGCTATGCCGAACAGTTGGCGCGGGCCTCCGGCCTGGCGCCCGACGCCCTCGAAGTGGTCGCCGTCCACGCCGGCGAACGGCCGCGCGCGCCGGACCAGTACCGCGCCGCCCTGATCACCGGGTCGCCGGCCATGGTCACCGACCTGGAACCCTGGAGCGAAGACACCGCCGCCTGGTTGCGCGAAGCCGCCGCGGCCGGCCTGCCGATGTTCGGCATCTGCTACGGCCACCAGCTCCTGGCGCACGCCCTGGGCGGCAAGGTGGGCTACAACCCCGCCGGCCGCGAAGTCGGCACCCAGACGGTCGAACTGCTGCCCGCCGCCGCTGGCGACAAACTGCTGGCCGGCCTGCCGCCCACCTTCCCGGCCCAGATGCTGCATGCGCAGACCGTGCTGCAGTTGCCGCCCGGCGCCGCCGTGCTGGCGCGTTCCGACCTGGACCCGCACCAGATGATCCGCATCGGCCGCAACGTCTTCTCGACCCAGTTCCACCCCGAATTCGGCCCCGATTTCGTGCGCGCCCATCTCGAACGCTTCGGCCGCCGCTACGCCGCCGAAAACCTCGATGTGCCCGGCCTGTCCGCCAACGTGCGCGCCACCCCGGTGTCGGGCGAACTGGTGCGCCGCTTCCTGGACGCCTACGCGCCCGCCTGAGGCCCCGGCCAGGGGAGCAGGCCGCCCCCGGCAACAACCGGAGTGCAGCGCGGGCAGGCCTTTGAGAACATGGTCGAAAGCGCGCAAACCGGCGCGCCCCCGGAGCCCGACATGACCCACGCCGTCCCCTTGAGCAAACAGCACGCCGCCGCCGTCGAACGCGCCTGCCGGGCGCTGGAGGCCGAGCAGCCGCCGGACCTGAACACGCTGGCCGAACAGGCCGGCATGAGCCGCTTCCATTTCCACCGCATCTTCAAGGCGGCCACCGGCATCACGCCCAAGGCCTACGCCAACGCGCTGCGCGCCGACCGCGCCCGCCAGCAACTGCGCCAGAGCGCCAGCGTCACCGACGCCATGTACGGCGCCGGCTTCAACTCCAGCGGCCGCTTCTACGAGGCGGCGCCTGCCATCCTTGGCATGACGCCCACCGCCTTCCGCAAGGACGGCGAAGGCGTCGAAATCCGCTTCGCCGTGGGCCAGTGCGCGCTGGGCGCCCTGCTGGTGGCGGCCAGCGACACCGGCATCTGCGAAATCGCGCTGCACGAAGACCCCGAACAACTGGTGCGCAACCTGCAGGACCGCTTCAAGGCCGCCCGGCTGATCGGCGCCGACCGCGAATTCGAGCAATGGATGGCGGCGGTGGTCGGTTTCGTCGAGAATCCCGCGGTGGGCCTGCACCTGCCGCTGGACGTGCGCGGCACCGCGTTCCAGCGCCGCGTCTGGGAAGCGCTGCGCGAGATCCCCGTCGGCACCACCGCCACCTACACCGACATCGCCGAACGCATCGGCTCGCCGCGCTCGGTGCGCGCGGTGGCGCGCGCCTGCGCCACCAACAACATCGCGCTGGCGATTCCCTGCCACCGCGTGGTGCGCACCGACGGCTCGCTGGCCGGCTACCGCTGGGGCATCGAACGCAAGCGCGAACTGATCGAGCGCGAGGCCAAGGCGGCCTGATTCCAGGGCGCGCCGCCACGCGGCGCGGTCGGCCGCGGCGCCCTCCTCTTCCAACGCCGCGCGCGCCAGGCGCAAGCCTCGCACGCGCCACCGCCTGCCCCAGGCGACGTTTTCACCTTGGGACGGCCCGATGGCAAAAAAAAACCCGCGCCATCCGTGGCGCGGGTTTTTTGCATGCGGACCGGCGATTACTTCGCCAGGCGCTGCCAGGTGTCGACCACCGTGTCCGGGTTCAGCGACATCGACAGGATGCCTTCGTCCTTGAGCCACTGCGCGAAGTCCGGGTGATCGCTGGGGCCCTGGCCGCAGATGCCGACGTACTTGTTGGCGGCCAGGCAAGCCTTGATCGCGCGGCGCAGCATGAACTTGACGGCGTCGTCGCGTTCGTCGAAATCGGCCGCCAGCAGTTCCATGCCGGAGTCGCGGTCCAGGCCCAGGGTCAACTGGGTCATGTCGTTCGAACCGATCGAGAAGCCGTCGAAGTACTGCAGGAACTCGTCGGCCAGGATGGCGTTGGACGGCACTTCGCACATCATGATCAGCTTCAGGCCGTTCTCGCCGCGCGCCAGGCCGTGCTTGGCGAGCAGGTTGACCACCTTTTCCGCCTGGCCCAGGGTGCGCACGAACGGCACCATGATCTCGACGTTGGTCAGGCCCATGTCATCGCGCACCTTCTTGAGCGCTTCGCATTCCATGCGGAAGCACTCGGCGAAGTCGTCGGCGATGTAGCGCGAGGCGCCGCGGAAGCCCAGCATCGGGTTCTCTTCCTCGGGCTCGTAGCGCGAACCGCCGACCAGCTTGCGGTACTCGTTGGACTTGAAGTCCGACATGCGCACGATCACGGGCTTCGGGTAGAAGGCCGCCGCGATGGTGGCCACGCCTTCGGCCATCTTCTCGACGAAAAAGGCGCGCGGGCTGGCATGGCCGCGGGCGGCCGATTCCACGGCCTTCTTCAGCTCGCCGTCGACGTTCGGATAGTCCAGCACCGCCTTCGGGTGGATGCCGATGTTGTTGTTGATGATGAATTCCAGGCGCGCCAAACCGACGCCGCCGTTGGGGATCTGGGCGAAGTCGAACGCCAACTGGGGGTTGCCCACGTTCATCATGATCTTCAGGTCGATGGCGGGCATCTCGCCGCGGCGCACTTCCTCGACCTCGGTCTCGATCAGGCCGTCATAGATGCGGCCTTCGTCGCCCTCGGCGCAAGACACGGTCACGGCCTGGCCTTCCTTGAGCACGTCGGTGGCGTTGCCGCAGCCCACCACGGCCGGAATGCCGAGTTCGCGCGCGATGATGGCCGCGTGGCAGGTACGGCCGCCACGGTTGGTCACGATCGCCGAGGCGCGCTTCATGACGGGTTCCCAGTTGGGGTCGGTCATGTCGGTGACCAGCACGTCGCCGGGCTGCACCTTGTCCATGTCGGAGATGTCGCCGACCACGCGCACCGGGCCCGAGCCGATCTTCTGGCCAATGGCGCGGCCGGTGATCAGGACCTGGCCGGTGGCCTTCAGGCGGTAGCGCTGCTGCACGTCGTTGGCGCCCTGCTGCGACTTCACCGTTTCCGGACGCGCCTGCAGGATGTAGATCTTGCCGTCGACGCCGTCGCGGCCCCACTCGATGTCCATCGGGCGGCCATAGTGCTTCTCGATGATGACGGCGTAGCGGGCCAGCTCGATGACCTCGTCGTCGGTCAGCGAGTAGCGGTTGCGCTCGGACACCGGCACGTCGACCGTGCGCACGGCGCGGCCTTCCGGACGCTCGGGGTCGAATTCCATCTTGATCAGCTTGGAACCGATGCGGCGGCCGACGATGGGGAAATGGCCCTGGGCCAGCGTGGGCTTGAAGACGTAGAACTCGTCGGGGTTGACGGCGCCCTGCACCACGGTTTCGCCCAGGCCGTACGACGAGGTGATGAACACCACGTCCTGGAAGCCCGATTCGGTGTCGATGGTGAACATCACGCCGGCGCTGCCCTTGTCCGAACGCACCATGCGCTGGATGCCGGCCGACAGGGCCACATCGGCGTGGGCATAGCCCTTGTGCACGCGGTAGGAGATGGCGCGGTCGTTGTAGAGCGAGGCGAACACGTGGCGGATCTTGTCCAGCACGTCGTCGATGCCGACCACGTTCAGGAAGGTTTCCTGCTGGCCGGCGAACGAAGCGTCGGGCAGGTCTTCGGCGGTGGCGGACGAGCGCACCGCGAACGAGCCCTTGCCATCGGCGTCGAGCTTGGCGAAGGCCTCGCGGATCTGCGCTTCGAATTCGGCCGAGAACGGCGCTTCGACGATCCATTGACGGATCTGCGCGCCGGCGTTGGCCAGCTCGCGCACGTCTTCGGGGTTCAGCGTGGTCAGGCGTTCGGCGATGCGCTTGTCCAGGCCCGAGGCCTTGAGAAAGTCACGGAAGGCGTCAGCGGTCGTGGCAAAGCCGCCCGGCACGCGGACACCCGCGCCAGACAACTGGCTGATCATTTCGCCTAGTGATGCGTTCTTGCCTCCTACCGAGTCCACGTCCGTCATGCGGAGCTGCTCGAACAAAACAACGTACGACATTGAAGTCACCTTTTACAATGGAATGAAAGCGAGTTTGGTCAATGCAGATTCGACGCCGGCTTACCGCCCGGATTTCGCCGATCCGCCTGCGCTGACCAAACTGGCCTTGGACCGCCCTTGGGGTGACTTATAGGGGCCTGATTGTACTCGGAGGAGCACATCCGGCCATCCGCCTGGTTGGAATTTTTACATATGACATCTACCCCGATCGTACGCACGGTATACATCGTTTCCGACAGTACCGGTATCACCGCGGAAACCTTCAGCCAGTCGGTGCTTTCCCAGTTCGAACAAGTCGATTTCAAGCCGGTGCGGCTGCCGTTTGTCGACACGCTGGAAAAAGCCGCCGAAGTGGCCATGCGCATCGACCGCAGCGCCCAGGAAGCCGGGGTGCCGCCGATCGTCTTCAGCACCCTGGTCAATCCCGACATCCTCGCCCGTGTTCGCCAGGCGAACGGCATTTTCCTCGACCTGTTCGGCACCTTCGTCAGCCACATCGAGCAGGCGCTGGGGCTCAAATCCAGCCATTCCATCGGCCGCTCGCACATGCAGGCCAATTCGGAAAAGTACCGCAACCGGATCGACGCCATCAACTTCAGTCTGGCGCACGACGACGGCCAGTTCGTCAACCAGCTCGACCAGGCCGATGTCATCCTGGTGGGCGTGTCGCGCTGCGGCAAGACTCCGACCAGCCTGTACCTGGCCATGCAGTACGCCATCAAGGCAGCCAACTTCCCGCTGACGCCGGACGATTTCGAGCGCGGCACCCTGCCCTCGACCATCGCGCCGCACCGCGCCAAGCTGTTCGGCCTGTCGATCCAGCCCGAGCGCCTGGCCGAAGTGCGCAACGAACGCCGTCCCAACAGCCGCTACGCGCAACTGGAGCAGTGCCGCTATGAAGTGGCCGAGGCCGAGCGCATGATGCGCCGCGAGGGTATCTCCTGGCTGTCCACCACCACCAAGTCGATCGAGGAGATCTCGACCACGGTGCTGCAGGAAGTCGGTCTGGATCGCGGCTGAAAATGACAGGGTCCGGCCATGGGCGCCGGCCCCCCTCCGTCGCGCAACCGGCGATCGCCGGCCGCGCGGGCCGTCACTGCCGCACCGCTCCAGGCAGGACGACGGGGCGGGACAGCTCGATGTAACTGCTGTCGGCCGGCAGGTAGAACCCCACCAGCTTGCCGGACGAGGCCACCAGATAGGCGTCCGTGCGGCGCGGCAAGGCAATCGCGAACGGACCGCCCAGCGGTCGGAACACGTCGCCCTGCACGATGGCGCCGGCCCGCCGCCATTGCGAGCCGGAAGGCAGCGTCACGGCGGCGTCGTTGGGCAGCTTCGCCACCACCTCACGCGACAATTGCAGCCGGCCGGCCGATTCGGTCATGTCGACCGGCACCAGACTGACCCGTTGCGGTGCGCCCGAGGCGCATCCGCCCAGCGCCAGCGCGCACAGGCAGGCGGCAAGCAATGACTGGCAGCGGGCGCGGCCTGGCAGGGAGTGAGCGACCGGCAATGACGCCATGGAACACCTAGGGAGCGGCAAAGCGTCGAGTATATGCCGGCCCGGCGCCCGCCTGGCGGGTCAGACACGCACCAATGCAGAATCAGCGCGCCGCGTCCGCCAGCGCCTGGCGGCGCTGCTCGAACAGGCAGATGGCGGCGGCGGCGCCCACATTGAGCGACTCGACCGCGGCCATGTCGTGGGGAATGCGCAGCCTGAGCCGCGCCGCCGCCAGCAACTCGGCCGCGACGCCCTGGCCCTCATGGCCGAAGACCCAGGCGCAACGCTCGGGCAGGCGCCCGGCATACAGGTCCTGGGCGCCTTCCAGCGCGGTCGCCACCAGCGGCACGCGCAACCGGGGCAGCAGCGCCTGCAGGTCCACGTGCTCGTGGATCGCCAGCGCGAAATGCGCCCCCTGGCCGCTGCGCAACACCTTGGGCGACCACGCGGCGGCCGTGCCGGTGGCCAGGAACACGCGCTTGACCCCGGCCGCGGCACAGGTGCGCAGCAAGGTACCGACATTGCCCGGGTCCTGGATGCGATCGAACAGCACGCAATTCTCGTCCACCGCCTCGGGCAGGGACGGCAACGGCGGCGTCACCACGAAGGCCACGCCCTGCCCGCTTTCCACGCTGGCCAGCGCCTGCATCAGGCGCGCGTCCAGCGCCAGGCAGCGGGCATCCGGCACGGCGGCCGCCAGCGCCGCGATATCGGGCTGCGACAGGCGGTCGACGTCGAAGATGGCCTGGTCCGGCGCGCCATGGTGCTGCAACCACGCCTGGCACAGGTGCACGCCGTCCAGCAGCACGGGCGCGCCGCGCTTGCCCGCAGTGCCGGCGAGCTTGACCAGCGCCTTGACCGCGGGATTGTCGCGGGAACTGATGTGTTTCATGAGACCAGGCCGAAGGCCTTGATGGGCGCGAAACTGCGGCGGTGCTCGACACAGGGACCGTGCTCGCGCAGCATCTGCAAGTGCAAGGCGGTGCCATAGCCCTTGTGCTGGTCGAACGCATACTGCGGGTACAGCGCATGCAGGCGCAGCAGATCGGCGTCGCGCGCGGTCTTGGCCAGGATCGACGCGGCGGAGATCGCCGGCACCAGGGCATCGCCCTTGATCACCGTCTGCACCGTGCAACCCAGCTTGGGGGCCTGGTTGCCATCCACCAGCGCCAACTGAGGCGCCGTCGACAGGCCCTCGACGGCGCGGCGCATCGCCAGCAGGGTGGCGCGCAGGATGTTCAGGCTGTCGATTTCGGCCACGCTGGCGCTGGCCACGCACCAGGCCAGCGCATGCGCCTGGATCTCGAGGGCCAGCGCCTCGCGCGTGGCGGCCTTCAGCACCTTGGAGTCGGCCAGGCCGTCGATGGGCCGCGCCGGATCCAGGATCACGGCGGCCGCGTATACCGCGCCCGCCAGCGGACCGCGGCCGGCTTCATCGACGCCGGCCGTCACCAGGGCCGGCTGCGCCGGCGCGGCAAACAGGTCAGGCTGCTCCACCGGCCACCTCCAGGATCGCCTGGGCCGCGAGCGCCGGCGTGTCGCGCAGCAGCTCCTGGTGCAGCGCCGTGAAGCGGGCCTCGATACGCGCCGCCAAGGCCTCGTCGGTCAACGCCGCCCAGGTGGCCTCGGCCAGCTTCTCCGGCGTGGCGTCGTCCTGCAACAGCTCGGGCACCGCGAAGTCGCGCAGCAGCACGTTGGGCAGCCCCACCCACGGCAGATAGGGCCGTTCCTGGCCGGACTTCCAGGCCATGATGCGACGCATCAGCGGCGACAGCACGTAGGAAATCACCATGGGCCGCTTGTACAGCGCGGTTTCCAAGGTGGCGGTGCCGCTGGCCACCAGCACCGCGGTGCTGGCTTCCATCACCGACCACGCCACCGGCGCCTGGCGATCGCCATCCGCGCCGTGCAGATCCTGCGCGGTCACGCAGCGCAACCCCGGCACGGGATACTTGGCCAGGATCGCCTGGAATTCGGCGCGGCGCTGGTCGTTGACCATCGGCACCACGCATTGCAGCGCCGGATCGCGCTTCTGCAGCATCTGCGCGGCCTGCAGGAAGCGCGGCGCCAGCAGGCGAATCTCGGACGAACGGCTACCCGGCAGGATCGCCAGCACGCGCGCGTCCTGGTCGATGCCCAGCCGCGCGCGCGCCGCCGCGCGGTCCGGCTGCATCGGCACCGCGCCGGCCAGCGGATGGCCGACATAGGTGACCGGAATGCCTTCCTTGCGGTAGATCTCTTCCTCGAACGGGAACAGCACCAGCATGTGCGACACCGATTCGCGGATCTTGTGGATGCGATCGTAGCGCCAGGCCCAGATCGAGGGGCCGACGAAATGGACGGTCGGCGTGCCGGCCTGGCGCAGTTGGTGTTCCAAACGCAAGTTGAAATCGGGCGCGTCGATGCCGACGAACACCGACGGCGGCTCGGCCAGCCAGCGACGCGACACGTCGCGATAGGTGCGCAGCAGACTGGGCAGACGCTTGAGCGCGTCGACGTAGCCGAACACCGTCAGCGCATGCATCGGATGCCAGGTATCGAAATCGCGGGCCTGCATCTGCGGGCCGCCGATGCCCTCGCACAGCACGCCCGGGGCGCGCTGCTGCAGACCGGCAATGATGCGGCCGGCCAGCAGATCGCCCGAGGGCTCGCCGGCCACCATGCCGATCCGCATGTTCATGGACGGATGATGCCGCGCGACGCGACGTCGAGGAAATCCAGCAGCGTCTGCAGATGCTCGGCGACTTCGGGCTCGGCCTGCTGGCGGGCGCGCAGTTCGGCCCGGGCCGTGTCCAGCGGCAAGCCGCGGCGATAGATGATCTTGTAGGCGTCGCGCAGCGCCGACACCTGGGCGGGCGTGAATCCGCGGCGCTTCAAGCCTTCGACGTTGATGCCGACCGGCCGGCATGGATTGCCCGCGGCCAGCACGAACGGCGGCGTGTCCTGCATCAGCGAGCTGTTGCCGCCGGTCATGCTGTGCGCGCCGATGCGCGAGAACTGGTGCACGCCGGTCAGGCCGCCCACGATGGCCCAGTCACCCACATGGACGTGGCCGCCCAGTTGCACGGAGTTGGCCAGGATGGTGTTGTTGCCCACGTGGCAATCGTGCGCGATGTGCACGTAGGCCATGATCCAGTTGTCATCGCCCAGCGTGGTGGCGCCGCCATCCTGCACCGTGCCGGTGTTCAGCGTGACGAATTCGCGCACCGTGTTGCGGTCGCCGATGATCAGCCGGGTCGGCTCGCCCTTGTACTTCTTGTCCTGCGGCATCCCGCCGATCGAGCAATACCGATAGAAGCGGTTGTCGCGTCCGATGGTGGTCACGCCATCGACCATGCAATACGGGCCGAGCTCGGTGCCGGCGCCGATCGTCACATCGGGGCCCACGACGCAGAACGCGCCGATGACCACGCTGGGGTCGATTTTCGCCGCCGGATCGACGACGGCGGTAGGATGGATGTTTCCTGCCATTTACTCTTCCAGGCTGCGGATCGCGCACATGAGCTTGGCCGACGCCACTTCCTGCCCGTCCACCGTGGCACGCGCTTGGTATTTACAGATGCTGCGGCTCAGGCGCTCGGCTTCGACCTCGATGCGCAACTGGTCGCCCGGCACCACCGGGCGGCGGAAACGCGCGCCGTCGATGCCCACCAGGTAGTACGCCGTCTTGGCGCCTTCGCACTTCAGGCCGCCGTTCTCGTCGGTGAACGAGAACAACGCCGAAGCCTGGGCCATGGCTTCCACGATGAGCACGCCCGGCATCACCGGATGGTGGGGAAAGTGACCGTTGAAAAACGGTTCATTGATCGAGACGTTCTTGATGGCGACGATGGATTTGCCGGGCACCATTTCGACGACGCGATCAATCAGCAGCATCGGGTAACGATGCGGCAGCCTCTCCATGATCCCCTTGATGTCGAGTTCCATTTTTCTGTGAATTCCTGCGTAATGAATTAAATCTGTCGGCGCCGCGAGCGCCAGGGCGGCATGGCGGCGCCCTAGTCTTTTTCCAGCGTCCGCAAGCGGCGGCGCAATTGCGCCAACTGTTGTATCACGGCGGCGTTGCGCTGCCATTCGCCATGTTCCGCATACGGGTACACCCCGGTATAGCGGCCAGGCTTGGAAATATTGGACGTCACCGCGGTGCCGCCCGAAATGTGTACGTCGTCGCCCAGCGTCAGGTGCCCTGACAGCATGGCCGCGCCGCCGATGGTGCAGCGCTCGCCGATGGTCGTGGACCCCGCCACGCCGACGCACGCCGCGATCGCGGTGTAGGCGCCGATACGGCAGTTGTGGGCCACCATGATCTGGTTGTCGAGCTTGACGCCATTGCCCACGACGGTGTCTTCGAGCGCGCCGCGGTCGATGGTCGTATTGGCCCCGATTTCGACGTCGTCGCCCACCGTCACCCCGCCCAACTGGGGAATCTTGCCCCAGGCGCCCTTGCCCAGCGACGGATCCGGCGCGAAACCGAAGCCGTCTGCGCCGAGCACCGCGCCGCTGTGGATGATGGCGCGCGCGCCGATCTTGACGCCTTCGTACAGCGTGACATGCGCATGCAGGCGGCTGTCCGGGCCGATCGACGAGCCAACGCCGATGACGCAGCCAGCGCCCAGCACGCTGCCGCGGCCGATGCGCGCGCCTGATTCGATCACGCAATTCGGACCGATACGCACGTCTTCCTCGATGTGCGCATCAGGCGCGACCACGGCCGAGGGATGCGTGAACGCGGGCAGGGCCGGACGCCGCGCGGCGTCGAACCACTGCGCCACGCGGGCGTAAAGCAGATACGGATGCTTGCAGACGACCAGCGTGAAACGCGGCCGATCGGCGCCGGCGGCTTCCAGCGTCTCGGCCACGTCGGCCGAGACGATCACCGCCCCCGCCTGCGTGGCGGCGAGCTGGCTCTGGTACTTGGGATTGGCCAGGAAACTGATCTCATGGCCGCTGGCCGAAGCCAGGGTGCCGATGCCGCAGACCCGCAAGGGGTCTGCGCCGGCGGGCGCGCTGATGCGCCAGTCCATGCCCTGGGTATTGGCGGCGCTCAACAGCGCTTCGAGCGTCGGCGCGCGGGCAAGATCCAGTAGAACCGGCATACGGCGACTGCAGCTTACTTGCCCAGGCTCTGGATCACCTTGTCGGTGATGTCGATGCGCGGGTTGACCGTGACGGCGTCCTGGATGATCAGGTCGTAGTTTTCCTGTTCAGCGATACGCTTGATGGCCTCGTTGGCCTTCGTCACGATGCTGGAAAACTCTTCGTTGCGGCGGCGGTTGAAGTCTTCCTGGAATTCGCGGCGCTTGCGCTGCAGGTCGGTATCCAGGTTCGACAGCTCCCGCTGGCGCTTGACGCGGTCGGACTCGGACAGCACGGGCGCATCCTTGTCGAACTTCTCGGCTTGCGAACGCAGGCTGGAGTTCAGACGCTGCAGTTCGTCGTCACGCTTCTTGAATTCGGCTTCGATCTTGCTTTGCGCCGTCTTGGCCGGACCGGATTCACGCAGGATCCGCTCGGTGTTGACGAAGCCGATCTTGGTGTTCTGAGCCTGAGCGGGCACCGCCGCGACGGAACCGAGAATGAGCGCACCCACCAGGGCAATGGAGCCGCCCAGCTTGCCACGACGATTAACGCGCGGCGAATTCGATGATTTAAGTGCGAAGTCAGACATCATGAAAATCTCACCTTCCAGTAAGGCAAAGCCAAAGTATGTATTGTGCCACTAAACGACAAGGGAGCCGGGCCAGGAGGCCTCTCCCTTGTTTTCAAGCGTAACGCCAGCGCTTAGAACCCGGTTCCGATCTGGAACTGGAAGCTCTGCTTGTCGTCGCCCGGCTTGGCATTGAGCGGACGCGCGTACGACAGTTGCAGCGGGCCCATCGGCGACTGCCACGACAGGCCGATACCTGCCGAGAAACGCCAGCCGCAAGGATCGTCGACCTCGCTGCCCGGCTTGCCGTTGGTGCACGACAGGCCGCTGCCCGCGCCCACCTGGCCCGCATCGCTGAAGATGAACCAGCGCAGCGTGCGGTCCTTGGACGCGCCCGGGAACGGCAGGTACAACTGCGCGTTCGCCACGATGCGGCGCGAACCGCCCAGGTAGTCGCCCGTGACCGGGTCGCGCGGACCCAGCGACGAACCTTCGTAGCCGCGCACCGTGCCAATACCGCCGGCGTACACGTCCTTGATGATCGGGTAGTCCTTGCCGCCGTAGCTCTGGCCCCAGTCGACCATGCCGTTCAGCGCCAGGGTGTACGAATTGCCCAGCGGGATGAAGTACTGCTGCTGACCGGTGAGCATGTAGTACTTCAGGTCGACCGTCGAGAAGTCGCTCTTCAAGCGGGTGTACGAACCCTTGGTCGGCGCCAGGGCGCTGTCGCGGGTGTCGTTGGACCAGCCGGCGGTGAAGATCACCGAGTTGGTCGCATCGCCGTACTGGTCGACGAACTTGCGGTAGGCCAGCGGCGAATTCGAGAACAGATCGATCTGGTTGCGCTCGAGGTTGGCGCCCAGGAAGATCCGGTCGTACTCGGAGATCGGCACGCCGAAGTTCATGCCCAGGCCCATGGACTTGACGCGGTAGTCGCCGTCGTTGTTGTTCCAGGGCTCGGTCACGCGGTAGTAAGCGGACGTGGTGCGGCTGATGCCGTCCTTGGTCCAGTACGGGTCGGTGTGCGACAGCACCACCGCGCGGTTGCTCTTGCTGGTGTTCAGTTGCAGCGTGAGGTTGGTGCCGCTGCCGAACACGTTGTCTTCGCTGATGCCGGCCGACAGGATCGCCTTTTCGGACGAACCGTAGCCCACGCCCAGGTTGATCATGCCGGTGGGCTTTTCCTTCACGTCGACGTTGACGTCGACCTGGTCGGGCGAGCCCGGCACCGGATCGGTCTTGACGTTGACGTCGCTGAAGTAGCCCAGGCGGTCGACGCGGTCGCGCGAGGTCTTGATGTCCTTGGCGTCGTACCAGGCGGCTTCCTGCTGGCGCATTTCGCGGCGCACGACTTCGTCGCGCGTGCGGGTGTTGCCGCCGATCTGGATGCGGCGCACGTAAACGCGGCGGCTCGGATCGACGTAGAACGTCAGGTCGGCCTCGTGCTTGGCGCGGTCGAGCTGCGGGTTCGGGTTGACGTTGGCGAAGGCGTAGCCCAGTTCACCCAGGTAGTCGGTGATGGCCTTGGCCGAATCGTTGGCCTTGGCCGCCGAGAACGTTTCGTCGGGCTTGATCTTGACCAGGTTGTTGATTTCCTGGTCCAGGCCGATCAGATTGCCCGCCAGTTTGACGCTGCGCACCTTGTACGGCTCGCCTTCATGGACCGTGATGGTGATGCGGATGTCCTTGCGGTCGGGCGAGATCGTCACCTGGGGCGGCTCGACCGTGAATTCCAGGTAGCCGCGGTCCAGGTAGAACGAACGCAGGCGTTCGAGGTCGCCTTCGAGCTTTTCCCGCGAGTACTTGTCGGTATCGGTGTACCAGGTCAGCCAGCCCGGCGTGGTCAGCTTGAATTCGTCGAGCAGGTCGCTTTCCGAGAAGGCCTTGTTGCCGACGAAGCGGATTTCCTGGATGCGGGCGACCGAGCCTTCGAACACGTCGAAGCTCACGCCAACGCGGTTGCGCGGCAGCGGCGTGACTGTGGAGGTGACCTCGACGCCGTACTTGCCCTTGGACAGATACTGCTGCTTGAGTTCGTATTCGGCGCGCTCGAGCATCGAGCGGTCGAAAATCCGGCCTTCGGCGAAACCCACCTGCCCCAGCGACTTGGTAATGGCCTTGGAATCGAACTCACGCATGCCGTTGAAATTCACGGATGCAATCGTCGGACGCTCCTGGACCACCACGACCACGACATTATTGTCGGTCTGGATCTGCACGTCGGTGAAAAATCCCGTGCCGTACAGGCGGCGAACGGCCTCGGTGGCCTCTTCCTCGGTGAATTTCTCACCGACCTTGACGGGCAGATAACCGAAGACGGTGCCGGCGTCGGTTCGCTGGATCCCCTCTACGCGGATATCCCGCACGACAAAAGGGTCGAAGGCGTGAGCCATGCCTGGCAGCAGCAATGCGGCGATCAGACTCGGCACTACGCCCGGCAGTACACCCTTTTTGTGATGAAACATCCGGCGAAAAGACATCCTTGAGTATCCTCGGTCGTGCAAATGGCGGGGGATTTTATGCTAATTGGCGCTTAAGTGAACAAGCGCGTGAAATCATTGAACAACGCAAGCCCCATCAGGCTTGCCAATAAACCAATGCCTGCGCGCTGTCCGATATCGATCCACCGTGCGGGCGGCGGACTGCCCCGCACAATTTCGACGAGATAGTACAGCAGATGGCCACCGTCCAGCATAGGAATGGGCAGCAAATTTAGTACGCCCAGGCTGATGCTGATCAACGCGATATAGGCGATATACGCAACAATGCCGATGCGGGCGGTCTGGCCGGCATAATCGGCGATCGTGACCGGGCCGCTGACATTGCGCCAGGAAACGTCCCCCGTGACCATGCGGCCCATCATGCGCAGCGAAAACAGGGCGGTGTCCCAGGTGCGGACGGCGCCGCGCCAGAGGCTGTCGAAGACGCCGTAGCGCACCGTCACCATGGGCACGTCGCCGCCTAGCTGGACGCCGAGCCGGCCGATGACCTGGCCGTTGACCGTTTCGGCGCGCGGCGTGACATTCACGGAAATCTGGGCGCCATCGCGCGCCACCGTCAGGGCCAGCGTCTTGCCCGCGCTGTCCTGGATCTGCTTTACCAGCGCGCCGGTGTCCGGCGTGGGCTGGCCATCGACGGCCAGGATCAGGTCGCCCGCGCGCAGGCCGGCCGCCTGCCCTTCGCCGCCATCGTTGACGACGCGCACGGCGGGCTTGGGTTGGGCCAGGCGGATGCCGGCGGCCAGCAGCGGATCGCCGCCGGCCGGATCCATGGCGTTGGCCGGCAGGGTCAGTTCCCGTTGCTGCGATGCACCACCGGGGGTGCCGACTTCGATCTGGGTGCGGCCGCCCGTGGCCATCACGTCCATCAGGCGCCAGCGGGCGTCCGACCACGACGCGACCTCCTGGCCGTCGATGGCCAGGATGCGGTCGCCCGCCACCAACCCGGCGCGCGCCGCGGGCGTATCGGCAGCGGGTTGGGCGATGACAGCCACCGGCTCCTCGGTGCCCGCCATGTTCAGGCCGGCATACAGGAAGACCGCGAGGATGAGATTGAAAATGGGACCGGCGGCAACGATCGCGATGCGCTTGCCGACCGATTTGTTGTTGAAGGCGCCTGCCGCTTCGGCCGGGCTGGCGCCCGCCGGGGCATCGTCCTGCATCTTGACATAGCCGCCCAGTGGCAAGGCCGACAGGGCCCATTCGGTGCCATGGCGATCGGTGCGGCGCAGGACCACCTTGCCGAAGCCGACCGAAAAGCGCAGCACCTTGACGCCGCACAGCCGCGCCACCCAATAGTGCCCCAACTCATGGAAAATGATCAGGGAGCCAAGCGCAACGGCAAAGGCCAGCAGGGTGAAAAGCATCGGGGTCAGGAAATCAAGGAATCAACGCACGGGAAAAACGGCGCACGGTCCGGGGAACGATCCATGCGCCATCACGCCAGGCCGAGATTGCCGGCGTAAACGCGCGCGGCGGCATCCAGCGCCAGCACATCGTCAAGACTATTGAGCGTAACAGATGATTGCCCCCCCTGCCACTCCAGGGTCGCCTCGATAACCCGCGGTATCCAGGTATACCCCAGACGGCCCGCCAGGAAGGCGTCCACCGCCACCTCATTGGCCGCGTTCAGGGCGATGCAGGCGCCCTGCCCGGCACGCAGCGCCTCGAACGCCAGCGCCAGGCACGGGAATCGCGCCAGGTCCGGCTTTTCGAAATCGAGCCGGCCCAGACGGGTCAGGTCCAGCGGCCCCACGCCGCTGTCCAGGCGCTCGGGAAAGCCCAGGCCGTAGGAGATCGGCGTGCGCATGTCGGGCTGGCCCAATTGCGCCAGGATCGAGCCGTCGTCGTATTCGACCATGGAGTGAATCACGCTCTGCGGATGCACCACGACCTCGATGCGGTCGGCCGGCATGGCAAACAGCCAGTGCGCCTCGATCACCTCCAGGCCTTTGTTCAGCATGGTGGCGGAATCGACCGAGATCTTGCGGCCCATGCTCCAGTTGGGATGGGCGCAGGCCTGCGCCGGCGTCACCTCGTGCAGGTCCTCCAGGTCGCGGCCCCGGAACGGGCCGCCGGAGGCGGTCAGCAGCAGTCGGCGCACGCCCGGCGCCGGCGCATCGGGCGCCCCGGCCCGGCCGCCATGGGGCAGGCACTGGAAAATCGCATTGTGTTCGCTGTCGATGGGGAGCAATTCGGCGCCGTTGTCGCGAATTGCCTGCATGAACAGCGAGCCGGCGGCAACCAGCGCTTCCTTGTTGGCCAGCAAGACCCGCTTGCCGGCACGCGCCGCGGCCAAGGCCGCGGGCAGGCCGGCAGCGCCGACGATGGCCGCCATGACGGCGTCGCACTGCGCATCCGCCGCCGTATCGGCCAGGGCCTGCGCGCCGATCCGGATTTCCGGCGCGGCCTGCCCGGCCGGCCAGGCCGCCACGAATTTGTCACGCGCCTTGGCATCGGGCACCACGACCACCGGGGCGCGGCTGGCCAACGCCTGCTCGGCCAGCCGTTCCATGCGGCTGTAGGCAGACAGGGCATACACCGCCAGGCGATCCGGATGGCGAGCGATCACGTCCAGCGTGCTCTCGCCAATCGAGCCGGTCGATCCCAGCACCACGACGCGTTGAAAAGCCGTCAAAACAACACTCCAGACAAGATTAGCGCCAACGGCGCGACCGGCAGGATCGCGTCGATACGGTCATAGACCCCGCCGTGCCCCGGCAGCAGTGCGCTGGAATCCTTGCGGCCCGCGCGGCGCTTGAGCAACGACTCGAACAGGTCGCCGATGATGGATAGCACGCCCAGCAACGCCGCGATCGGCAGCGCCAGCCAGAACGACCAGTGCGCCACCAGCGCATGGCCGAACGTGCCGTCCCACAGGCTCGACAGGCCGATCCAGATGACGGCGCCCAGCACGCCGGCGACCGCGCCGGCCACCGTCTTGCCCGGGCTGACCCGCGGCGCCAGTTTACGCTTGCCGAATGCGCGGCCGGCGAAATAGGCGGCGATATCGGCGACCCAGACCAGGGCCAGCAACGACACCACGAAGGCGGCGCCGCGCGCCATGAACATCTGGGCCAGCACCGCCCAGGCGGTGAACGCGGCGGGGACCGAAAACAGCGACCACCCCAGATTCGCCGGCGCCGCGTCGGATCGGCCGCGCACCACGGCGGCGGTGGCCCCGAACAGCCAGACCACGGCAACCAGCGGCGCGGCGTAGCGCAGGATCCAGGACGGATCCGCGATGCCGTCGCGCTGGCCCGACAACCAGGCCGACGCCAGGGCCAGCATGGCCGCGAACAACAGGACGGGAATGCCTGCGGCGATCACGGACGACGGCGGTTGCGGCAGCGTCAGGCGCAGCCACTCCCAATTGGCGCAGGCCGCCGCCAGCGCGAGCAACGCCACGAACCACCAGGGATTGGCGCTCATCATTGCGGCCGCCAGGACGGCGAGCAGGACGATGGCGGTAACGATACGCTGGCCCAACATGGTGACGATCTCCTCGGGTCGACCCACAGCCGCCGCGCGCGGGGCACGGCGAGCCGCGGCCGGACTATTTTTCGCCGGTTTCGGTGAGCTGGGCGCTGGTGCGGCCGAAGCGGCGCTCGCGCGTCCGGTACCAGTCAAATGCCTGGCGCAGTTCGTCGGCGCCGAAATCCGGCCAGTAGCGGTCCGTGAAATAGAACTCCGCGTACGCCATCTGCCAGATCAGGAAATTGGAAATGCGCTGCTCGCCGCCGGTGCGGATGAACAGGTCGGGCTCGGGCGCCCAGGACATGGAAAGATGCCGCGCCAGGCGCTCTTCGTCGACCCGCTCCGGATGCGCCGCCAGCTCGGGCTCGGCCGCCAGCATCGCGCGGGTGGCCTGCAGGATGTCCCAGCGACCGCCGTAGTTGGCGGCCACCGTCAGGTGCAGGCGGTCATTGTGGGCGGTGCGCGCCTGGGCGGCGAAGATCAGTTCCTGCAGGCGCGGCTCGAACGCGGACAGATCGCCGATGACGTGCAGGCGCACGCCCTGCTCTTCCAGCTTGCCGACTTCGCGCTCCAGCGCCTGCACGAACAGGCGCATCAGCAGCGACACCTCCTCGGCAGGCCGGCGCCAGTTCTCGGAACTGAAGGCGAACAGCGTCAGGTAGCGCACCCCCGCGCGGCCGCAGGCCTCGACCACGCGGCGCACCGCCTGCACCCCCTTGGCATGCCCGGCCGTGCGTGGCAACAGCCGCCGCGTCGCCCATCTGCCGTTGCCATCCATGATGATGGCCACGTGCTCCGGGATGTCGCGGGTATCGGGAACCGCCTGGGTAGAACTGGTTGCCATGGGTCTGGGGAGCGCCGTCGACCGGCGTAAAACAGGGAATACGGGGAAAAACCCGCGCCGTCGATCCACCGCTGCGTCAGTGTGCTGCGAAGCAATGGATAGGACGGCGCGAAGGCAAAAATCCTGGGGCCGGGGCGGCTTGCTGCCCGCTCCGGCTCTGCAAGGATTATACGGTCATGATTTCCGCTTCTTTTTGGGTAACCATCTTGTCGATGTCGGCCACGTTGCGGTCGGTCAGCTTCTGGACGTCGTCCTGGGCGCGACGCTCGTCGTCCTCGGAGATCTCCTTGTCCTTGACCAGCTTCTTCAAGGTGTCGTTGGCTTCGCGGCGCAGATTGCGCACGGCCACCTTGGCGTCCTCGCCTTCGCTGCGCACGACCTTGGTCAGGTCGCGGCGGCGCTCTTCGGTCAGGGCCGGCATCGGCACGCGGATGGTATCGCCCATGGACATGGGGTTCAGGCCCAGGTCCGATTCGCGGATGGCCTTCTCGATCGCGGCGGCCATGCTCTTTTCGTAGGGCTGGACGCTGATGGTGCGCGCGTCGATCAGGTTCACGTTGCCGACCTGGCTGATCGGCACGGGCGAACCGTAGTACTCGACCTGCACGTGGTCCAGGATGCCGGTGTGGGCGCGGCCCGTGCGGATCTTGGCCAGGTTGGTCTTGAGCGTGTCAAGCGACTTGGCCATCCTGGCTTCGGCGGATTTGCGGATTTCTGCGACGCTCATGGATTTTCCTTTTCTTTAAACGTGTACCAACGTGCCTTCGTCTTCGCCGCTGACGACGCGCTTGAGCGCGCCCGACTTATTGATCGAAAACACCTTGATCGGCAGCTTCTGGTCGCGGCACAGGGCGAACGCCGTGGCGTCCATGACTTCCAGGCGGCGGACGATGGCCTCGTCGAAGCTGATGCGCGCGTAGCGCGTGGCGGAAGGATCCTTGTTGGGATCCGCGCTGTAGATGCCGTCGACCTTGGTGGCCTTCAGCACGATCTCCGCGCCGATCTCGGCGCCACGCAGGGCGGCCGCGGTGTCGGTCGTGAAGAAGGGGTTGCCGGTGCCCGCGGCGAAGATGACGACCTTGCCTTCTTCGAGGTAACGCAGGGCCTTGGGGCGGATGTACGGTTCGACGACCTGGTCGATGTTCAGGGCCGACTGCACGCGGGTGTCGATACCCTTGTGCTTGAGCGCGTCCTGCAGGGCAAGCGCGTTCATGATGGTGGCCATCATGCCCATGTAGTCGGCGGTGGCGCGGTCCATGCCCTGCGCACCCGGGGCGACGCCACGGAAGATATTGCCACCGCCGATGACGATGGCCAGCTCGACGCCAGTGGCGGCGACTTCGGCGATCTCATCGGTCATGCGGACGATGGTGGCGCGATTGATGCCGAATGCATCGTCGCCCATCAGCGCCTCGCCGGAAAGTTTGAGAAGAACCCGTTTGTATGATCTGCTGCTCATAGGTGATATCCCGAAGAACATTCCGACGAAAGTGTAAGACAAGAAATAGGCCGGACTAGAAAATATCTAGCGCCGGCCTGTAAGGACTACCCCGAGATCAGGCGCGGCCGGCGGCGGCGGCGGCAACCTCAGCGGCGAAGTCGCTGGTCTTCTTCTCGATACCTTCGCCGACGACGAACAGCACGAACTTGGTGATCGAGGCGCCCTTGGCCTTGAGCATCTGTTCGACGGTGTTCTTGTCGTCCTTGACGAAAGGTTGCGACAGCAGCGTAACTTCCTTCAGGAACTTCTGCACCGAGCCTTCGACCATCTTGGCGACGATTTCAGCCGGCTTGCCCGATTCGGCGGCCTTCTGCTCGGCGACCGAGCGTTCGGCGGCGATGTCGGCCGGGTTCACGCCGTCGGCGTTCAGGGCCTTCGGCTTGGTCGCGGCGATGTGCATCGCCAGGTCCTTGCCCACTTCCTCGGCGCCGGCGTATTCCACCAGCACGCCGATCTTGCCGCCGTGCACGTAGCTGGCCAGCGCGTTCGGGGTCTGGATGCGCTCGAAGCGGCGGATCGAGATGTTCTCGCCGATCTTGCCGATCAGGGCGGTACGGGTCGATTCGATGGTGCCGTCGCCGTAGGGCAGCGCCGACAGGGCGGCCACGTCGGCGGGGTTCTGGGTGGCGACCAGCTCGGCCAGCTTGTTGACGAAGGCGACGAAGTCGTCGTTCTTGGCAACGAAGTCGGTTTCGCAGTTCACTTCGATGACGGCGCCTTGCTTGGCGTCGGCCGAGATGAACAGGCCGATCAGGCCTTCGGCCGTGACGCGGGCGGCAGCCTTGCTGGCCTTGTTGCCCAGCTTGACGCGCAGGATCTCTTCAGCGCGGGCCAGGTCGCCTTCGGCTTCCGTCAGGGCCTTCTTGCACTCCATCATGGGCGCATCGGTCTTTTCGCGCAGTTCCTTGACCAGGGCGGCGGTAATTTCAGCCATGTTAGCTCCAAATTTTGCTAAGACATGCCCCGGCGGGCCGGGGCATTGGTGTGATTCGATGAGACGTCCGCAAGCTGCGGATGAGGAAGGCGGGAGTCCGCCTTCGCACTGCCGGCGAGGCGGGGGCACGCCGCATTCCGCGACCGCCCCCTGACACTAACCGCCGGACATGACAGCAGGCTTAGGCCTGGTTGTCCTGCACTTCGACGAACTCTTCCTGGCCTTCGCCGATTTCCTCGACCAGACCGTTCAGGTTCTGTTCGCGGCCTTCCAGCACGGCGTCGGCGATGCCCTTGGCGTACAGCGCGATGGCCTTGGCCGAGTCGTCGTTGCCGGGGATCACGTAGTCGATGCCGTCGGGCGAGTGGTTGGTGTCAACCACGGCGACCACGGGGATGCCCAGGGTCTTGGCTTCGGCGATGGCGATCTTGTGGTAGCCGACGTCGATCACGAACATGGCATCGGGCAGGCCGTTCATGTCCTTGATGCCGCCGATCGACTTGTTCAGCTTTTCCAGTTCGCGCTGGAACAGCAGGCCTTCCTTCTTGATCATGCGCTCGGCGCCGCCTTCGGCGACCACGGCTTCCATGTCCTTCAGGCGCTTGACCGAGGTCTTGACCGTCTTGAAGTTGGTCAGCATGCCGCCGAGCCAGCGGGCATCGACGTAGGGCATGCCGCAACGGGCGGCTTCGGCGGCGACCAGCTCGCGGGCGGCGCGCTTGGTGCCGACGAACAGGATGTTGCCACCGCGAGCAGCAAGCTGCTTCACGAACTTGGTGGCTTCCTGGTACTTATCAACCGTCTTTTCCAGGTTGATGATGTGAATCTTGTTGCGATGGCCGAAGATGAAGGGGGCCATCTTGGGGTTCCAGTAGCGGGTCTGGTGACCGAAGTGGACACCCGCTTCCAGCATTTCGCGCATCAAAGACATAACTTTCTCCAAGGGTTGATTTCTTGCGCCGCACCTGCATCAGCCTGTGGCTGACACCCTGGGTGGTGTTGCGCGCGATTTCCCGCACCTGCGGGATGAACAGAATTTTAACCGGGCCGGCCGATCACTGCCGCACTACTCCGACGTGCCGGGCATGTGCCCTGCGCGCCTTGCTGCCACGCTGCCGCGATAAACCCAGACGGCCGCCACGACGAAGCGCCTGGCGCCGCTTGCACGCATCGCGCCGTCCGACCCGCCAGGAAATTCCTGGCAGTTTCTTCCAGCGCACCCGGACCTGTTTTGTTGGCAGCGAAATCCAGTTCATTCGCGCCATGGCTTTTCAACCATTGCGCGCATCAGTCGCCGGGGGCGGTTCTTCAGGAAAACCTCCAGGAACTGGAAACCTTCCAAGAACTTAAGCCGGCAGCCACCTTGAACCTGCATCGCTGCTCGAAAACGTGACCGGGCTTGCGAGCACGCAGCGCCCCGACCTGTGTCGATGCAAGCCCCCCGCCCGCCCCGGCCCGCCGCCTGCTCTCGTCCGCTGTGCCGCCGTGCTTCCCGGAACCTGGCGACTGGCCCGAACCCCCACCACAACCTTCGCTTGCGATGAAACTCCGAAGCCCGCCACCGATCTCACAAGAAGCGGTGTGGCCCAACGTACCAAATCAGACAACCAACCGGGTGGCCTGGAAGATTCCATCCCCACCCGCCGGGATCGGCGCTTGCCGCTACCCAGATTGCTCCCCAAAATTTTAGGGAAGCCTATAATTCTACTATTCTTTCAAGCAGACATTCAAGCGAGATTCGTCAGTCATTCCATGGGCACCATTACCAATCCGGCCGACCTGGCCAAGATGCGCGCGGCCTGCCAGGACGCCGCCAAAGTCCTCGATTTCATCACCCCCTACGTCAAGCCTGGCGTCACCACCGGGGAACTGGACCGCCTCTGCCTGGAATACCTGACCGACGAACTCAAGGTGAAGTCCGCCACGGTGGGCTATGCCCCGCCCGGCTACCCGCCCTTCCCTGGCGCCATCTGCACCTCGGTCAATCACCAGGTGTGCCACGGCATCCCGGGCGACAAGGCCTTGAAAAACGGGGACTCCCTCAACATCGACGTCACCATCATCAAGGACGGCTGGTTCGGCGACACCAGCCGCATGTACGCCGTGGGCGAGCAGTCGATCCTGTCGCGCCGCCTGACCGATATCACCTTCGAGTGCATGTGGAAAGGCATCCAGCAGGTCAAAAACGGGGCCACATTAGGCGACATCGGCAACGCCATCCAGAAGCATGCCGAGTCCAACGGCTTTTCGGTGGTGCGCGAGTTCTGCGGCCACGGCATCGGCCAGCGCTTTCACGAAGACCCGCAAGTGCTGCACTACGGCAAGCCGGGCACCGGAGTGAAATTGGTGACGGGTATGCTGTTCACTATCGAGCCCATGATCAACGCCGGCCGCCGCGAGATCCGCCAGTTGTCCGACGGCTGGACGGTCGTGACGCGCGACCACAGCCTGTCGGCGCAATGGGAGCATGCTGTGTGCGTCACCGACACCGGCTACGAGGTCCTGACCCTGTCGCCCGGCATGCCCAAGCCGCCTGCCTTCATCACCGAACCGATCGTCATCCCCGCCGTCTGACCCCGGCCCGTCCGCCACCATGACCGCCGACATTCTCAGCACCCTGCGCGAACGCATCCAGGAATCCCGGCGCGCCGCGGTGGCCCAGTTCCGCGAGCACGAACGCCCCGACACGCTGCTGGGCGAACTGCGCCGCATCGTGGACGCGGCGCTGCGCGATCTGGTCAAGCACTATCCCCTGCCCGCCGGCGCCACGCTGGCCGCGGTGGGCGGCTACGGCCGCGGCGAACTGTATCCGCACTCGGACGTCGACCTGCTGATCCTGCTGCCGCACGCCCCCACCGCCGACGACGAATCCGCCATCGAGCAACTGGTCGCCTCGCTCTGGGACCTGGGCCTGGAGCCCGGCCACAGCGTGCGCACCATCGAGGACTGCGAGCGCGAGGCCGACGCCGACATCACGGTGGAAACCGCGCTGCTGGAATCGCGCTGGCTGGCCGGCAGCCGCGCGCTGATGAAAAAGTTCGAGGCCGCCACCCAGTCGCGACTGGACGCGCGCGCGTTCTTTCGCGCCAAGCGCGTCGAGATGCAGCAGCGCCACGCGCGCTACCAGGACACGCCCTATGCGCTCGAACCCAATTGCAAGGAATCGCCCGGCGGCCTGCGCGACCTGCAGGTGATCCTGTGGATGGCGCGCGCGGCCGGCTTCGGCGAGAACTGGCGCGCGGTGGCGCAGGCCGGTCTGCTGACCCCGTCCGAGGCGCGCGACCTGCGCAAGGCGGAACAGGCTTTCAAGCGCCTGCGCATCGAATTGCACCTGCTGGCCAAGCGGCGCGAGGACCGCGTGCTGTTCGACCTGCAGCCGGCCCTGGCCGAGGTCTACGGCATCCACGCCACGGCCACCCGGCGCGGCAGCGAACTGCTGATGCAGCGCTACTACTGGGCCGCGCGCCTGGTGACGCAGCTCAACGGCATCCTGGTGCAGAACATCGAGGAACGCCTGTTCCCGCGCCCCGACAGCGATGCGCGCGACATCGACGACGATTTCCGCAACCTGCGCGACCGCCTCGACATCATTCGCGACGACGGCTTCGAGCGCAACCCGACGCTGTTGCTGCGCGCCTTCCTGGTGATGCAGCAGCATCCCGAGCTGACCGGCATGTCGGCGCGCACACTGCGCGCCATCTGGCACTCGCGCCATCGCATCGACGCGCAGTTCCGCCGCAACCCGGTCAACCGCAAGCTGTTCCTGCAGATCCTGCAGCAGCCGCGCGGCGTCGTGCACGAGCTGCGCCGCATGACCATGCTGAACATCCTGCCGCGTTACCTGCCGGTATTCCGCCGCATCGTCGGCCAGATGCAGCACGACCTGTTCCACGCCTACACGGTGGACCAGCACACGCTGGCGGTGGTGCGCAACCTGCGCCGCTTCACCATGCCCGAGCACGCCCAGGAATATCCGCTGGCCAGCCAACTGATCGCCGGCCTGGACCGCCATTGGCTGCTGTACGTCGCGGCGCTGTTCCATGACATCGCCAAGGGCCGCGGCGGCGACCACTCCGAGCTGGGCGCGCGCGAGGTGCGCAAGTTCGCCCACGACCATGGCATGGAGCCGGAAGACGCCAAGCTGGTTGAATTCCTGGTGCGCCAGCACCTGCTGATGTCGGCCGTGGCGCAAAAGCGCGACCTGTCCGATCCCGCCGTGATCCAGGACTTCGCCGCCACGGTCAAGGACGAACGCCACCTGACCGCGCTATACCTGCTGACAGTGGCCGATATCCGCGGCACCAGTCCCAAGGTCTGGAACGCCTGGAAGGGCAAGCTGCTCGAGGACCTGTACAAGCTGACCCTGGCCGCGCTGGGCGGCGCCCATGCCGACGCCCACACCGTCCTGACCGAACGCCGCGAGGAGGCCGCGCGCCTGACCCGCCTGGCGGGCCTGCGCGACGACGCGCGCGAAGCGTTCTGGAGCCAGCTCGACGTGGCCTACTTCCTGCGCCACGACGCCTCCGATATCGCCTGGCATACGCGCCACCTGTACCACCAGGTGGCGCCGGCCCACGCGGTGGTGCGCGCCCGCCCCACCGAACAGGGCGAAGGCCTGCAGATCATGGTCTACACGCGCGACGTGCCCGACCTGTTCGTGGCCATCTGCGGCTACTTCGACGCCAAGTCGCTGTCGGTGCAGGACGCCCGCATCCACACCACCCGCCACGGCTGGGCGCTGGACAGCTTCATCGTGCTGCTGCCCGAAGGCGCCAGCGACCTGCGCGCGCAGGCCACGCTGGTCGAGCACGAGCTGGCCGAGCGCCTGAAGGACGCCAAGACGGCCGCCCAGGCCCCCGCAGCCCGCGGCGGCTACTACGGCCGCGGCCGCCAGTCGCGCATGTCGCGGGTGTTCCCGATCATGCCGCAGGCCGAGCTGCAGCCGGACGAGCGCAGCACCTCGTGGCGCCTGTCGGTCACCGCGACCGACCGCCCCGGCCTGCTGCACGCCCTGGCGCGGGTCTTCGCCCAGCATGAAGTGAACCTGCTGATGGCCAAGATCATGACGCTGGGCGACCGCGTGGAAGACGTCTTCATCGTCGATGGCGCGACGCTGACGCGGCCGCGCAGCCAGATGCAGTTCGAGCGCGACATCCTCGATGCGCTGGCCGGCGACGAGGTCCGGCAACAGGCCGCCTGAAGCCGGACCGGCGCCCCATCGCCAGACAGCCGCCGACCGCATACAATCCGGTTTTCGGCTTGGCGATACCGTGCGATGGAGCTAAACGAATACCTGCGGGTGCTGGGAACCAGCTTCTTTTTCGCGCTGGCGACGCTGCTGCCGTTTCTGAACCCGCCGGCGATCGCGCCCATCTTCCTGTCCCTGACCGAAGGCGCCTCGTCCGCCACCCGCACGGTGCTGGCCAAGCGCGTCGCCGTCAACGTCGGCCTGATGCTCATCGTCGCCATGGTCGCCGGCAACGTGCTGTTGAGCTTTTTCGGCATTTCGCTGTCGATCGTGCGGGTGGGCGGCGGCATGCTGGTCATCGCCAGCGCCTGGCGCCTGGTCAATTCCCCCGATGCCGACACCGAGCGCGTGGCCCGCATGGCCGAATCCTTCACCCCGGAAATGGCCAAGGCGCGCGCTTTCTACCCGCTGACCTTTCCCATCAGTTGCGGTCCCGGCTCGATCGCCGCGGCCATCACGGTAGGCGTGTCGCTGCGCGACCAGAACCACGTGCTGAGCCTGCTGCGCCTGGGGGGTTCGATTCCCGGCATCGTGGTCGTTTCGCTGACCTTGTACGTCTGCCTGCGCTTTGCGGCGCAGATGCTGCACCGGCTGGGCGATAATGGCACCGCCGTTTTCATGCGCATGTCAGCCTTCATCATGCTGTGCCTGGGCGTGCAGATCTTCTGGGAAGGCTCGCGCGAGCTGCTGCTGGGGGTATTGCAGCAGGTCATGCAACCAATTCCGATTCCCAAGGCCTAACGCCTGGCGGCCGGACCGGCCATCCCCCGGGGCCCCGCCCCCGCGAACCCCTTACCTTGCAACAACCATGACTTCTCGTTCAGAACGCCTGCTCCGCCTGATCGCCCTTTTCAGCTTCGGCGCCGTCGGCATCGCCCTGATTTCCCAGTACGTCTTCGACATGCCGCCTTGCGCCTGGTGCGTGATGCAGCGCCTGATCTACCTGGTGATCGGCGTCATCGCCCTGATCGGCGGTTTCGGCGGCGGCCGCGCGCTGACGCGCATCTGCGCGTCCCTGGCCGCCCTGCTGTCGATCAGCGGCATCGCCGCGGCCTGGTACCAGTACACCGTGGCCGCCAAGATGCTGTCGTGCGACCAGACTTTCGCCGACCGCTTCATGACCGGCATCGGCCTGGACGGCAGCGTGCCGTGGCTGTTCGGCATCTACGCCACCTGCATGGACGCGGTCGTGCCGGTGCTGGGCATCGAGTATGCGCTGTGGAGCCTGGCGCTTTTCGTGATCCTGCTGGTCATGGCGCTGGCCGCGGCGTTCGGCCGTGGCCGCGCCTGAGCCGCACGCCTCGCCATTGGAAGCGCCCCACGCCGAACGCCTGCGCGCCCTGGTCCGCGATCACGCACCGCTGATGCGGTGGCTGCGCGCCGCGCGTGATTGCGGCCTGGCCGAATGGTGCCTGGGGGCGGGCGTGGTCCGCACGCTGGTCTGGAACCATCTGCACGACCTGCCGCCGGACAGTCATGCGCCCGCGGATGTGGACTTCGTCTATTTCGACGCCGCGGATCTGACGGCGGAGCGAGAGGCCGCTATCGCGCACCGCCTGCGCGGCGCCGCGCCGGACGCGCCCTGGGAGGTGGTGAACCAGGCGCGGGTCCACCTGTGGCGCCGCGACGGCTGCATTGCGCCGCCCCCGCTGGCGTCGCTCGCGGCCGGCATCGCCACCTGGCCGGAGACCGCCACCTGTATCGGCGTATCGCTGGACGCCGGCGATCACCTGCGCATACTGGCGCCGCACGGCCTGGAGGACCTGTTCGACCTGGTGCTGCGGCCCAGCCCCGGACTGCGCGACCCCGCCCTCTACACCCAACGGCTGCGGGCCAAGCGCTACACCGAAAAATGGCCGCGCCTGCGTGTGCGGCACCTGCCTCTTTCCTGACGCGATGAAATACCTGACCGGCTATCCGGAAACGCTGCTGGCGCAGGCTCGCGCGCTGCTCGACCAGGGCAAGCTCGGGCCGGCGTTGCGGGCCCGCTATCCCGCCGGCGCGCATGGCGTGCGCACCGACAAGGCGCTGTACGACTACGTGGTGGACCTGAAGAACACCTACATCCGCAACGGCGCGCCGCTCAGCAAGATCGCCTTCGACAGCAAGATCCACGTGATCCAGCACGCCCTGGGCCAGCATACGTTCATCTCGCGGGTCCAGGGCGGCAAGCTCAAGGCCAAGCACGAGATCCGCGTGGCCACGCTGTTCAAGACGGTGCCGGAGGAATTCCTGAAGATGATCACGGTGCACGAACTGGCGCACCTGAAGGAGAAGGACCACAACAAGGCCTTCTACAACCTGTGCCACTTGATGGAGCCGCAGTATCACCAGTATGAATTCGACCTGCGGCTGTACCTGACCCACCTGGAGGCCAGCGGCGAGAGCCTGTGGTGAAGCCAGCAAGAATGAGGGAGCAATGCCGTGCCCTACCCTCCCGCGCCCAGCGCCTTGTACAAGGCAATGCCTGCTTGCAACTGCGCCAGTTGACTGAGGGCAAGCGACTCGCGCGCCTGGTTCAGGCTGCGCTGGGCCAGCAGCACCGGCAGGTAGGCGCTTAACCCACGCGCATAGAGCCGGGTCGCCTGTTGCAGGGCCTGTTGGCTATCGGCTGCGGCCTTCTGCAACGCGGCTTGCCGCTGGCGCTCGCTGGTCCATGCCGTCAAGGCGTCCTCCACGTCACGCAAGGCCGCACGCACGTCCCGCTCGTAGACGCGCCGCACGGCGTCGGCGTTGGCCTGCGCCGCCGTCACGCCTGCCTTCGCGCGGCCGGCGTCGAAGAGGGACTGGCTGCCTTGCATCGCCGCCGACCACGCCAGGCTGGCGCCCGAGAACAGGTCGTGGATAACGCTGGCGGTGGTGCCGAACCCCAGGGGAATGCGGAACGAGGGAAAGCGCGCGGCCTCGGCCACGCCGATCTGCGCGGTGGCGGCGGCAAGGCGTCGTTCGTCCGCACGCAGGTCGGGGCGTTGGCGAATGAGGTACGAAGGCAGTGACAGCGGCAAGTCTTTCGGCATGGGCAAAACGGGCGCGGGCGTTGCGAGGTCGGCATGCCAATCGCCGGGAAATCCGCCCGTCAGCACACCGATGGCATGGCTGAAACGGGCGATGTCCGCATCCAGCAGAGGTGGTAGCGCCTCGGCCGCTTCGCGCTCGGCGCGGGCCTGGGTGACGTCGGCCAGCGTGCCCAGGCCGCTGCGGTGCGCCCATTCGGCCAAGCGCTCGGCTTCGGCCAACGTGCGGATATTGTCCTGCGCGATGGCCAAACGCAGTTGCGCGGCGCGCAGCCCGGCGTAATCGGATGCCAGTTCGGCCACCAGGCTCACTTGCAGCGCGCGATGGTCCTCCGCCAGCGCCTGGATGCCGGCATCGGCGGCCTCGACCGCCCGGCGCGTGCCGCCGAATAGGTCCAGCTCCCAACTGGCATCGAATCCCAGGCGCCAGGTTCGTGCCTGCCCGCCGGGCTGCGCGCCGAGCGCCTTGCTGCCACGCACGGCCTCGCCGGCGGCGCCGACCGAGATTTCAGGCATGGCGGCCGAGGCGATCTGCACGCGTTCGGCGCGGGCCTGACGCAGGCGCGCCAAGGCAATATCCAGGTCCTGGTTATGTGTCAGGGCCTGATCGACCAGGCGGTCGAGCAAGGGATCCTGGAAGGCGCGCCACCAGGAACGCAGGCCATCATGGTCGCCATCGGACATGGCGGCGTCGGCCTCGATCCAGTGCGTGGGCACGTCCAGCACCGGCGGGTGGTAGTCCGGACCCACGGCGGTGCAGCCGGTCAGGGCCGCCAACAGCGAGGCCAGCATTGCCTGTCGAAGGCGCGGCGGCGTGCGAGGGACGGGTGCATGCATGGCTTTGTCCTCACATCCAGCGGTGCAGCAGCGAAATCAGCCGGCCCTGCGGGACCGGCGTGCCTGCGGAAGGCGTGACCTCAATGCTGCCGGTCATGCCGGCGGCCAGCACGACCTCGCGCGGGACATGCTCGAACTCGACGCGCACGGGAATGCGCTGCGCCAGCCGGACCCAACTGAAGCTGGGCTCCACACTCGGCAGACCCTGTGCGTCGGCCTGCTGGTTGCTATCGGCGATGCCACGCCCGATGCTGGCTACCCGCCCTGGCAATACCTGGTCGAAGCCCATCAGGCGGATGCGCGCTGCCGCGCCGGGCTGGATGCCGCGCAGCTTGGTTTCCTCGAAATAGCCGGTGATCCAGAAGCTGTGGGCGTCGATCAGGGCGAGGTTCGGCTGGCCCGCCACGGCGTAGTCGCCCTTGTTCAAGCGCAGGCGCGTGACGTAGCCATCGGTCGGCGCACGCAGTTCGGTACGCGCCAGATCCAGCTTCGCCCTGTCCACGGCGACCCGCGCACCGCGCAGTTCGGCCTGGGCAATGGCAACGGCCTGATTCGCCCGCTGGATGTCCTCGGCAGGCACCAGGCTTTCCATGCCCCGGCGCCGCCGCGCCTCCTCGGCTTTCTGGCGCAGGGATGCCTCGGCCGCTGCCAGCCGCGCCTCGGCCTGGGCCAATTCCAGCGTGAAGCTGGCATTGTCGATGCGATAGAGCACCTCACCCCGATTGACGTATTGGTCGTCCGCGACCGAGACTTCGGCGACGGTGCCTGACACTTCGGGAGCGATGCGCACGATCTGCGCGCTGACGCGGCCATCACGGGTCCATGGGGCGACGACATAGGCACGCCACAGCGCGCTGACCAGAAACCCCGCGGCAACGACCACTGCGAGAGTGAGTCCTGCCCGCAGCAGGCCCCGGGCGGGAAATGAACGTTCAGACATAAAGCACCAACAGGGAAACAAGGCAAAGGGAAAGGGCGAACTCGAACAGGCCTGGATGCCACACCCAGCGCAGCATCCCGCTGCGCGCCAGCACGAACCGAAGGCCCAGATAGATCGGCAGAGCCAGGCAGGCGTAGGCAAAGAAGGGCGGCAGGTAGATGCCGGCCAACGAGAATTCACTGAGCATGGGTTTGGCCTCCAGAGGGGGACTGAGCGTCGTTTGCATGGCGCTCCAGCAGCGCGGCGATGTCGAGCAGCACGGCTGTCACGCGCCGCGCGTCATCCATCGAGGCGCCGGACCGCGCCGGCAAACGCGCCAAGGAGGCCGCCGCGCGGCGGGCATGGCGCGCGGCCCGCAGCGGATCACCGGCCCGCTGGCGCATATGGCGCAGCGCGCGTGCCGCCAAGCGCGCCCACTCGGCGTCCTGGGGCACCTGGCCAAGCCAGCGTCGCAGGCGCAGGACTTCCCGGCCCAGATGCAGGCTGGTCAGCGCCCGGGCAATAGCACGATCCATCGCCTGCGGCTGCGTTTTGAGCAAGGCGCCGAGTTGCGCGATGCGATGCTGCTGGCGCCATTGCCAGGCCGACGCGTCTGCCCGGTCGCCGCCCAAGGCGCCCAGCGCCGCGTCGCGGATGCGCTGGCGCAGGCGCGTGACGTCGCGAGCCCCGTTGCGCGGCAGCACGATCCTGAAGCCCAGCAGCGTGAAACACGTCGCCAGGATCCAGGCGACGGCACCATTGAGGAACAGCGCAAAGTCGTAGCGCATCGGGTTGTCAGCCGCCGCCAGCGTCGTGAACGCCACCAGGTAGGCCACGCCCGCCAAGGCATGGCGCGGCATCGTGGTGGCATACACACCGGGCAGCCAGAACAGGCTCAGGATCACCAGCAGCAGCGGCAGGCCCGAGACGTGAGGCAGCACGATGAAGGTGCACAGGAAGGCCATCGCCACGGCGGCCACCGTGCCCTTGATGAATTCGACCGCGCCCAACGCGGGATTGGGCGCGGTGGACAGCAGCGCGCAGGCCGCCGCCAACCCCGCCAGCATCATGTTGCCTTCCGTCCAGCCGGTGGCGATCCAGAAGGCGCCGCCCATCAGCACGGTCAACAAAGCGCGCACGCCGTTCTGAAGGGCTGCCACCGTGTCGCGGTGGAATGGCACGGACACGCGCGCCGGCGTCGGCCTGGGTTGGTGGAAACGCTCGTTGCCTTCGAGGGCTTGCTGGTAATCGTCGAGTTGCTCGAGCAAGCGATCGCCCGCGATCATTAGTGCGGCCTGCTCGGAGGCGTCGTCGAACGAGGTGGCGGTGAGCGCGGCCACCAGCCGGGCGCGCAGGTCGGTCAACAGCCGGGTGGCACGCGCTCTTCCGGCCGAGCCAGGCTCCTGCGCCAGCGACTGGCCCACCTCCCGCCATGCCCTTTCCCAGTCCGGCTGCAACGCTCTCAGTACAGCGAGACTGGCGCTTTGCCCGCTCAGGGGCGGCGCACCGCCCACAAGAGCGGAAAACAACGACACCATTACCTGCCGCACCGTGCCGGCACGATGGGCCAGGTCGGCGGATTCGGCCTTGCCCAGCGCCAGCAGATCGTCCACGCCATAGACCTCGGTGATGAGAGAGCGCCGTCCGGCATCGAGGGGCTTGGCCTCTGCGGCGTCGCTGCCTTGAATGGCCTGGTGATGCGTCGCAAGCACTCCCGCCGTGGCGACCGCAAGACGGTCGAGCGCCGCGGCCAGGCGGCTGTGCACGCTGCGGCTGCTGAAGAGAGCCGAGACCAGCGCCAGGCAGACCACGCCGATCATCACGGATGCCCCGCGTCCCATTACTTGGTCGAAGGTGCGCTCCGGGTGCTGCATGGCGCCGTAGGCCGCCAGGCCCACGGTATAGCCCGCCAGCGCGGCGCCATAGGCCCGGAAATGACGCAGCAGGGTCATGCCCACCACGCACACCCCCAGCCACAGGCCGAAACCGAGCAGGAACAGCCAGGGCATCTGGCCGAAGGCGCTCATCAGCACGAAGGCCGCCAGCATGCCGATCAGCGTGCCCAGTACGCGCCACACCCCCTTGCCCATCACGCCTCCCTGGACGGGGTTGATGACCAGCAGCACGCTGGAAGCCGCCGCGTAGGGCGCGTGCAGTTCCAGCAGATAGGCCACCACCAAGGCCAGGCAGGCGGCCAGGAGCGAACGCATCACATAGGTCGCCCGCGGGGTGGTCAGATCGAGATAAGGCAGGCCATGCGCCAAGCCCTCCCGAAGCCGAGAGCGGCGTAAAGAGGCGCCTGAATCCGCGTCAGGCACGTTAGCCGAATGCACGATGCAACCCTTCCACAGTGATCAATACGCGTCACTGTAGGCAAGGCTGAGCATTGCTAAAAGTGAATTTATTGCACTCGGATGATTGCTCAAAACGCACGCATAGCGCGGCGCTTGGTCAGGGCTTGACGCGCTTGGCGGCCTGCGCGTGGTCCTCGTTGCAAAGCGTATGGATGGTCTGCCGCAGCCATTGATGGGCCGGATCGCCTTCAAGGCGCGGGTGCCAGGCCTGGGTCAGCAGCACCGTTTCCAGCGGTGTCGGCAGGTCGAACACGCGAATACGCAAGCCCGCCGACAGCGCGGTACTGGCCAGATGCCGGGGCAACGGCAACAGCAGATCCGAATCTTGCAATGCGAACAGCGCCGTGTACGGATTGGGCAGCACCAGGGCGACGTGTCGGCGCAGCCCCTGCGCCTCCAGTGCGGCATCGACCGGCCCGGCGGCCTTGCCACGCCGCGACACGTTGATGTGCTCCCAGCGAGTGAGGCGCTCGGGCGTGATTTCTTCGTCGAAGATGGGATGATTGACGCGCGCGACGCCCACGAACGTCGTGGTGAACAGGGCTTGAACCCGAATTTCCGGTCCGAGCTTGCGCGAGGCGCTGATGAACAGGTCGATGCGGCCGCTGCGCAGCGCCTCCTCGTCCACATCGTCCTCCTCTGGCGAAAAGCGCAGCATCGCCCGCGGCATGTCCCGTGCCATTGCATCCAGGAGATGACCCAGATGGATGCTCACGAACTCATCGGTGGCGCGGACGCTGAAACGCCGATCCAGCGATTTCAGGTCGATCTCGGCATCGGCAGCGAACACCTGCGAGGCCTGTTCGACCGCCAGCCGCACCTGCTCACGCATTGCCAGAGCCTTGGGCGTGGGTATGAGCTTGCGGCCGACCTGGACGAACACCGGGTCGCCCAACGCCTCACGGATACGGCCCAAGGTGCGGCTCATCGCCGGCGCGCTCAGATGCATGCGGCGCGCGGCACCGATGACGCTGCCCTCGTCGAGCAGCGCATCCAGCGCCAGCAGGAGATTGAGATCAGGACGCGACATGGCTGGCCCTATGATTTACCTTCATGCAATCATAGGCTCTTCCGAATAGCGAATGAAGCATTCAACGGCAAGCCTGTATTCCGTTCATCATCAACTGATGAACAACAGGCATTACAGACTGATCGCCACGATTCCGATCAGCACGATGCCCGCACCCACGACGCGGCGCGCGAGATGGCCCTCACGAAAGATCAGATACGCGAAGAGGGAACCGACGATGATGGACGACTCGCGCAAGGGGGCGACGAGCGCAATGGGAGCCGCCTGCATGGCGTTCAGCACCAGGATGTAGGCCAGTGGGGAGAAGACAGCCACAATGAGAATAGGCGCGGCATTGGCACGAAGTGCCGCGGGCATGTGCCGCCGATGCCGCAGCGCGCCCGGTGTCAGAGCCAGGCTTTGCAGCAGAAGCGTTCCCGCGTAGTAGCTCACTGGCGCGACATGCAGTGACGTGACCGCGTAGCTGTCCCAGAGGGTGTAGCTGGCGATGGTGGCACCCGTGGCGGCCCCCCAGAGCATCCCCTGGAGTGGACGGGGACTGCCGCTGCGGAATGGGTTGCCAGTGACGACAAGCACGCCTGAAACGACCAGGAGCGCGCCGAACACCGCGACGACGTTCAGCCGCTCGCCCAGAACGAGAATCGCGAACAGCATCGTCAGCACCGGCCCCGTGCCACGCGCGATCGGATAAACCACCCCAAGATCGGCGCGATCGTAGCCGGCCTGCAAGGTCAGCGAGTACGCGATGTGCAATGCCGCCGAAACAGCCGCGGCCATCGCGAGCTGCCCATCCATCGTCCGCAGCCCGTGCGCCATGAGACCGACCGCGATAGGGATCCACAACAGTGTCGACGCGAAGCTGTACGCCCAGACGAACAGCAAGGTGTTCCCCTGTTTGTACTTCGACGCCAGGTTCCACACCGCATGCGCTACCGCTGCGGCAAGAACCATGGCAATGGTGTCGGGCTGCATCAGGGCATCAGGAAATGTCAGGCAGATCAATGCCTGCCCGCTCGGCCAGGCGGCTGCGATCTGGATCGCGCAGCGCGAGGGTGGCGACCAGCGCGTCAAGCACGACGAGTTGGGCCAACCGGCTTGCCGCAGCGGCCATCTGTGCCGGTAGCGGCGCGCCGCCGACGACAAGCGCGACGTCCGCGAGGGCTGCCAAAGGCGTGTCGTACTGGTTGGTGATGGCAATCAGCGAGGCGCCGGCCGATGACGCCGCATCGGCAACGGCAAGCGTGGATGACGTGCGGCCAGTCGAACTGACGGCGATGACGACGTCCTCGGCGCCCAGGAGCCGCGCCGCAATCATGGCCGACAAGTGATCGGTGATGCCTACCGTCATCACGCCGACCGCGCGCAGACGGAAAACAGCATCGGCGGCCACCGTCGAGGAAGGGCCGGCACCGAACGCAAAGACCTGCCGCGCGCGCTGGATCAAACCCACGGCCTTATCCAGCGCAGGGAGTTCGATGGCCCCGCCCAGCGCAGTGAGTGCGTCGGCGCCGGCACGGATGGAGGTTTCCAGCACGGAGCCCGACGTCGCATCCGCGCCGAGCACTTCGGGCGGAGCGAAGAACCGGGCTGTGCCGCGGGCACGGGCTATCTCGATCTTCAGCTCGGCAAAGCCGCTGAACCCAAGCGCACGCGCCGCACGGATCACCGTTGGCGGCGAAACGCCGGCCTGGGCGGCAACCTGAGCGGTCGTGCTGACGCCAACAAACAAAGGATCGGTGAGCAGCAGATCGACAACCTTCGCCTCGCTCGCGGCGAGGTCGCCGCTTCGCGCTTGAATGCTGCCGATCCATTGCTGCAATCGGCGCTCGCCTTCTGTAATAGAATTACCATTATCTTTATTCATAGGTAATATATTACATGCACCGCATGAGGGGCACAACGGCCCATGCACAGATGGCGTTAAAGGAATCCGCGTTCATGAACACTGAAATCAACACTGCTGTCGCCATCGTGGGACCCGGTGCGATCGGCACCACGGTCGCGGCGATGCTGCATGAGATCGACTGCACGCCCTTGCTGTGTGGACGGACTCCCCGCGATCACCTGACGCTGCTGGAAGACGGCCGCACCATCAGCGTCCCCGGCCCGGTTCGCACGAGCCCGAAGCAGATCACTCGCCCGGCTGATCTTGTGTTTCTGGCAGTCAAGGCCACGCAGATCGAGGCGGCCGCAGACTGGCTTGCCGCGCTGGTCGGGCCGCAAACCGTGGTGTGCGTCTTGCAGAACGGTATCGAACAGGTGGAGAGGGTTCGCTCACACGTGCCAAGCGGGCACATCGTTCCCGCTGTCGTGTGGTTTCCGGCCCAGGCGCAATCCGATGGCTCGGTCCGCCTGCGCGGCGAGGCACGCCTGACTCTGCCAGACACGGCTGCCGCGCGTGTCGTGGCGCGGGCACTGCAAGGCACGCGGTGCGCCGTGGACTTGGCGGAAAACTTCAGCGCGCTCGCCTGGCGCAAGCTGTTGCAGAACGCGGTGGCGGGCCTCATGGCGCTCACGCATCGTCGCTCGGGCATGTTCAGCCGCGCCGACATTGCCGGGCTGGCGTTGACCTATTTACGCGAATGCCTGGCCGTGGCACGCGCAGAGGGCATTGAACTCGGCGAGGAAGTATCGCAAGAGATCCTAGGCAAATTCCAGTTGGCCCCTGCCGACATGGGCACCTCCATCCTCACTGACCGGGAAGCAGGCCGGCCACTGGAATGGGATATCCGCAACGGCATCATCGCGCGTCGCGGCCGGGTTCATGGCGTTCCGACGCCGATCAGCGACATCCTGGTGCCGCTGCTCGCGGCCGCGAGCGACGGCCCAGGCTGACGTTACCGCCCATGCTCTCGCTATCGCTCGGTTTCCTCCTCGCTCTTGGCGCAGGCGTCTTCTTTGCCCAGCATGGCGATCGCCTCTCTGTTCGGCAGTATCGAACGAGTGATCCCCTGGCGGCATGAAATTTGTTGGCGACCGGTGCCTGCCTGCCCGCTGACCGGCGTTTTCTCAGCCGCGTCAGGCGCGCGATGACAGCGTCATCGTGAAACAAAAAAAAGCCGCTCCCCGGGGAGCGGCTTTGGCATGGAGCGCGTCGAACTCAGGCGTCGTTGGCGGCATAGCCCATGTTGAACTGCAGGCCGCTGGCGCCTTCGCCGTCGCCCGACTCCGCGCGCGACTGGCCCAGGCGAGCCAGGTATTCCGCGGTGATGTCGCCGGTGATGTACTCGCCATCGAAGCACGACGCCTCGAAGCGCGAGAGCTTCGGGTTGAGGTCGCGCACCGCCTGCTGCATGTCGTGCAGGTCCTGGTAGACCAGGCTGTCGGCGCCGATCGCGCGGGCGATTTCCTCGTCGCTGCGACCGGTGGCGATCAGTTCGCTCTGCGTCGGCATGTCGATGCCGTAGACGTTGGGGAAGCGCACCGGAGGCGCGGCCGAGGCGAAGTACACCTTGTTGGCGCCGGCGGCGCGCGCCATGTCGACGATCTCGCGGCTGGTGGTGCCGCGCACGATGGAGTCGTCCACCAGCAGCACGTTCTTGCCCTTGAACTCCATGCCGATGGCATTGAGCTTCTGGCGCACCGATTTACGGCGCACGGCCTGGCCGGGCATGATGAAGGTGCGGCCGACGTAGCGGTTCTTGATCAGGCCTTCGCGGTAGTCCAGGTTCAGGCGCGCGGCCAGTTGCATGGCGGCCGGACGCGAGGAATCGGGGATCGGCATGACCACGTCGATGTCGCCCAGGCGCATGTTGCGCGCAACCTTGTCCGCCAGGTACTCGCCCATGCGCAGGCGCGCGTCGTACACCGACACGCCGTCGATCAGCGAATCGGGACGGGCGAAGTAGACGTATTCGAAGATGCAGGGCACCAGTTGCGGATTGTCGGCGCACTGGCGGCTGACGAAGCGGCCGTCCAGGTCGACGAACACCGCTTCGCCCGGCTCGACGTCGCGCACGAAGGCGAAACCGCTGCCTTCCAGCGCCACGGATTCCGAGGCCACCATCCACTCGACGCCTTCGTCGGTTTCCTGGCGGCCGATGCACAGCGGACGGATGCCGTTGGGATCGCGGAACGCCAGCAGGCCGTAACCGGAAATCTGCGCCACCACGGCGTAGGCGCCACGCACGCGCTTGTGCACGGCGGCGACGGCGCGGAACATGGCGTCGTCATCGAGCGAGACGCCGCTGGCGGCCGATTGCAGCTCGTGGGCCAGCACGTTCAGCAGCACTTCCGAGTCGGAATTGGTGTTGATGTGGCGGCGGTCGACGCGGTAGAGCGATTCACGCAGCTCGCGCCAGTTGGTCAGGTTGCCGTTGTGGGCGAACATGATGCCGAACGGGGCGTTGACGTAGAACGGCTGGGCCTCTTCCTCGCTGGCGCTGGAGCCGGCGGTGGGATAACGCACCTGGCCCACGCCCGAGGTGCCCGGCAGGGCACGCATGTTGCGCGTGCGGAATACGTCGCGCACCAGGCCGTGCGCCTTGTACATATTGAACTGGTTGCCTTGTGACGTCGCGATGCCCGCGGCATCCTGCCCGCGATGCTGCAACAGCAGCAAGCTGTCATAGAGCAGCTGGTTGACCGGCCCGCGCCCGATGACCCCTACGATTCCACACATGGTGAGATTTCCTGGTTGATGTGAAGCTAATCAATACGGCAGCCATGTCGCCAGGGACGGCGGCAGCCACGTCTTGATATGTTTGATGGCCTCGATGGCCGAATGCGAAAACATGGCGTCCTGCCACCACGGCTCCTGCGGCAACGGCGTATAGCCGGCGGCGGCGACCAGCGCCAGCACGATGAGCAGCCCCCGGGCCAGTCCGAACATGCCGCCCAGGCCGTGATCGGCCGGGCTCAGCCCGGTGCTGCGGATCAAGGCGGCAAGCGTCATGTTGACCAACCCCACGCCGAGCAGCACGATAATGAAGACCACCGCGTACGAGACACCCATGCGCAGCAGCGTTGTTTCGATATAGGGCTCCAGCCAGGTATAGACCGTGGGCCCCCACCAGATCGCGGCCACGAAGGCCAGCAGATACGCGACCAGCGACAGCACTTCCTTGAGCAGGCCGCGCACCAGGCCCAGCACACCCGATACCACCAGGATGGCCAGCACGACGAAGTCGAAGCCGGTCACTACTGGGCGGCGATGAAACCGTTGTCATAGCCCAGGGTGCGCAACCGCGCCTGGGCCGCCTGGGCCGCCTCGCGCGAGGGGAACGGCCCCACCCGCAGACGGTACTGCTGCTTGCCCCCGATGGAAGCCTGCTCGACGAACGCGTTGGTGACGCCCGCCTGATGCAGCTTGCTGCGCCGCGACTGGGCGTCCTCGGACGTCGTGTAGGCGGCGATCTGCAGCACGAAATTGCCCTTGGCGGCCTGCGGCTTGGGCGCCGGCGTCGCGGCGGGCGCGGAACGGCCTTCGAGCAACGCCAGGGCGCGGGCGCCGTCGTCCGAGCGGGTCTCGGGCTTGGGCGTGGCCGGCTTCGGCTCGGGCTTGGGTTCGGGCTTGGGCGGCGGGGTGCGCGGCGGCGTGGCGGTCGCGGGCGGCGTGGC
>NZ_CADIJW010000038.1 GCF_902859745.1 Achromobacter dolens
GGTCTGCCGGAATCGACGGCAACTCGCGCAGGGGAAGTCTCTTCTTTGTGGCCATACACATGCTCCTTGAGCGGTATGTTAGGCCTCAAACACAAAATTTATGACACTCCCGGAGGGCGCGTCATGCGTAACATGCCGCCGATTCAGCACGAGCAGCCTGGCGGCGTGGGCACATCGCAATCATGCGCCAATGAAACACCGCCCGCACCACGCCTGTTTGTGGTCGGCGCGAGAGGTCGTCACGCGCAACATGTCTGATGCCGCGCCGACCACCACCGCCCCTCCCCCCTGACGTGCGGAACCATTAGAAAACCGCCCGCCGCCAGCGCGCAGCGCACCCGCAACACGTTCAAATGAACAGACGCCAGTTGTGGCCGCCCGGGCGGCCGCAACTGGCAGCCCCGCAGATTCCATTCCCTGCACACAGGTCCAGCAGCGCGGCAAGCCCAGACGCACGCAGCCCCTCGGGCGGGCGGACCCGATGGCGGGCAACCTCGATGCGCCCGAGGGAATCCGAAGGCAGCCGCCGGCAGGCGGCAACGAGGATGACGAAGGGGCAGTCCGGAGCGAACGCTCCGGACCGCAATCGTGGGCGCCCGCCATCGGGTCCGCCCGCCCGAGGGGCGACCTACGAAGATCAAACTCACCCGCCAAAAAAAACCTAAGCCACCACCCGCCGATACTCCCCAGCAGCATGCCCCCCCGCCAGCAACGCCCGCCCCGCCCCAAACAGCTTCTCCCGCAACGTCCCCTCCGCATAAGCCGTCTTGTACACGCCTCGCTCCTGCAACTCCGGCACCACCAGATCGACGAAATCCGCGTAGCACTCCGGCGTCACCGTCCGCGCCAGGTTGAAGCCATCGATGTCCGTCTCTTCGACCCACGATGCCAGCTCATCGGCCACCTGCGACGCGCTGCCCACCAGCGCCGGATAGCGTCCGCCCAGCGCCATGTCGGCCAACAGATCCCGCACCGTGCGGTCGGTGCGCGCCACAGTCAGGTTTTTCACCGCCGACTCGATCGCGTTGTTCTTCACGTAGCGGATCGGTTCGTCCGCCGCATAGCGCGAGAAGTCGATGCCGGTGGAGCTGGCGTAGTGGGCCAGGCCGGCTTCCGGATTGGCATAGCGCAGGTACTCCGCGTGCTTCTCGCGCGCCTCGGCCTCGGTGCGGCCCACCACCGCCGTCACGCCCATGAAGAACTTGATGTCGCGCGGATCCCGGCCCTCGCGCGCCACCGACTCGCGCACGCCCGCCACCAGCTTGCGCAGGCCTTCCTTGGTCTGGCTCGACACGAACACGCATTCGGCGTGGCGGGCCGCGAAGGCCTGGCCGCGGCCCGAGGAGCCCGCCTGGTACAGCACCGGCGTGCGCTGGCGCGACGGTTCCGAAAGATGGTAGCCCTGGACCTTGTAGTACTTGCCTTCGTGATCGATGCGCCGCACGGCGGCCGGGTCCGCGTAGACACGCGCGCGCCGGTCGGCGCGCACCGCGTCGTCGTCCCAGCTCCCCTCCCACAGCTTGTAGGCCACTTCCAGGAACTCGTCGGCACGGTCGTAGCGCTCGTCGTGCGCGATCTGTTCGGACAGGCCCATGGCGCGCGCCGCGCTTTCCAGGTAGCCGGTGACGATGTTCCAGCCGATGCGGCCGTCGGTCAGGTGGTCCAGCGTCGAGAAGCGGCGCGCCAGGAGGTACGGCGCCTCGTAGGTCAGGTTCACCGTCACGCCGAAGCCCAGGTGGCGGGTCGCGGCGGCCATGGCGGAGACGGTCAGCAGCGGGTCGTTGACCGGCAGCTGGATCGACTCGCGCAGCGTCAGGTCGGCCGAGTCCTGGTACACGTCGTAGACGCCAACGATATCGGCCAGGAACAGGCCGTCGAACAGGCCGCGCTCCAGCAGGCGCGCCAGGTCGGTCCAGTAGTCCAGCGTCTTGTACTGCGTCGAGGTATCGCGCGGGTGGGTCCACAGGCCGTGGTTGATGTGGCCGACGCAGTTCATGTTGAACGCGTTCAGGAGGATCTGCTTTTTCGCCATGGCGTGCCGTTCCGAGGAAATCAAGTGGTGCCGACGCGGCCGGGCGCGGCGTCGTTCAGGTAGTAGTTGCCGACCGCGTGGCGCTTCCAGCGCACCGGATCGTGCAGCGTGTGGGTGCGGGCATTGCGCCAGTGGCGGTCAAGATTGAGTTGATCGAGCGTGGCTTGCGTGCCCGCCAGCTCGAACAGCTTGGTGCCGGCGGCCAGGGCCGATTCCGTGGTCAGGGCGCGGGCCTCGGCCACGGCGATGGCGGCGGCCGCCACCAGATGCGGCTGCGGATCGGCGGTGGCGACGTCGAGGATGCGGCCGGCGCGCGCTACCAACGCGCGGGCGGCGTCCAGGCGGATCGACAGGCGGCCGAACTCGCTGATGGTCAATGGATCATCGGCGGCGCGCTCGACGCCCGCGTCGATCCATGGCCGCGAACGCTCCCGCACGAAATCCAGCGCATCGGCCAGGGCGGCCTGGCCGATGCCCAGGTCAATGGCCGCATGGATGATCTGCGCCAGCGGCTTGATGGTGTTGGGCGGCGCGGAAGGGTCGACCAGCACCATCACGTCCTCGTCCGGCACCGCCACGTCCTGGAACAGCACCGTGCCGCTGCCGGTCACGCGTTGGCCGAAGCCCGACCAGTCGTCGATCACCTCCACCCCGGGGCTGTCGCGGCGCACGAAGGCGAGCCGCTGCAGGCCATCCTCGCCCACGGTCGCGGTGGGAATCCATTGCGCGTAAAGCGCGCCGGTGCAATAGAACTTGCTGCCGTTGATGCGCCAGCCGCCGCGGCCATCGGCCGACAATCTCGTGCGGCGCTCGGCGGCGGTGCGCGTGCCGATCTCGGCCAGCGCGTTGCCAAAGCGTTCGCCCGCCAGGGCGCGGGCGTAAAAGCGGCGCTGCTGGTCGGCATTGCCGTTGACCCGCAGCACCTCCAGCGCGTAGTAATGGTTCTGCGGGATCTGCCCGAGCGAGCCGTCGGCGCCCGAGATGATCGCGGTGACCTCGGCCAGCGTCACCCGCGACACGCCGGCGCCGCCGTGCTCGCGCGGCACCGTGATGCCCCACAGGCCGGACTGCGAATAGCGCTCCAGTTCGGGCAGCGGCAGGCGCCGCTCGCGGTCGCGCACGGCGGCGTCGCGGGCGAAGTCCGCGGCCAGTTCACGCGCGACCGCGATCGCTTGCGCGTCGCTGTCGATGATCGCGGCGCGCCGCGGCGCCAGGGTCGAGATGGCGAGTTCGGTCATGGCATCAGATCCAGGAATGGCGGTTGGGGCGGCGCCCGTTCAACAGGTAATTGCCGACCGCGTGGTATTTCCAGCGCACCGGATCGTGCAAGGTATGAGTCCGGGCGTTGCGCCAATGGCGGTCCAGGTTGAACTCCGCCAGCGAGGCTCGGGCGCCGGACAGTTCGAACAGCGTCTCGCTGGCCACCAGGGCGATTTCCGTGGTCAACGCCTTGGCCCGCGCCACCGCGATCGACGCGGCGGCCACGTCGTCGGCATCCAGCGCGCGCGGGGTGGCCTCGTCCAGGTGCGCCGCGGCTTCGGCCAGCACCGCCTGCGCCGCGTGCAGGTCGATGAACAGCCGGCCGACGTCGCCGATCACGTAGGGATCCTGCGTAGCGCGTTCGACGCCGGCCTCGGCCCAGGGCCGGGCGCGCTCGCGCAGGAACTTGACAGTGTCGTTCAGGGCCGCTTCGGCGATGCCGGCGTCGATGGCGGCCTGCATCAGTTGCGCGAACGGGCCCTGCAAGGCTGGCGCTTCCTGCACTCGCCAGGCGGGCAGCACGCTGTCCGCCTCGACCCGCACGTTGTCCAGCAGCACCGTGCCGCTGGCGGTGGTGCGCTGGCCAAAGCTGGACCAGTCGTCCACCACCGTCAGGCCGGCGGCGTCCCGTTCCAGCAACACCGTCACCAGGCGGCCTTCGGTGTCCAGCGCCTTGGTGGGAATCCAGTGCGCATACAGCGCGCCAGTGGAATAGAACTTGCGCCCGGACAGGCGATAGCCGTCGCCATCGGCCACCAGCCGCGCCTGCACGTCACGCGCATGGCGGGTGTGGCGCTCGGGCCCGGCATTGCCCAGCCTGCGGCCGGCCAGCACGCCCTCGTAGTAGCGCCGCTTCTGCCCCGGCGTGCCGACCTGCCGCAGCAGGTTGAGCGAGCCGAAATGGTTCTGCGGAATCTGGCCCAGCGACGGATCGGCCGCGCTGAGGATGCGGAACACGTCCGCCAGCGTCACGTGCGACACCTGGGCGCCACCGTACTCGCGCGGCACGGTGATGCCCCCCAGGCCGCTGGCCGAATAGCGCTCGATCTCGCGCCAAGGCAGGCTGCGGGTCTGGTCGCGGTGCGCCGCGCCCTGGGCGAAATCGGCGGCGAGGATGCGCGCGGCGTCGATGGCTTCGGCGTCATCGCGAATGCGGGCGGCGGGCACGACGCGCGGCGCGTCGTCATCATCGATGGGCTGGGAAGAACTCGCGGCTTGCGGCATGGAAGGGTGCGCACGAAGGGGAAAAGAACAGCCTATCGACGCGCCGCGACGCACGGAAGGACGGATTTCTCATGCGGATATTTGGAATCGGTATATGCGACGCGATCGCACCATGCGCCTCTATTAGCGATCCGCGAGCCGGCATATCCAAATCACGAAAGAGTGTTTGCGGCGCGCTTCGGCGCTTGCTTAGAGTCGAGCTTTTCCTCGAACGCCCCGCGCCGCCCCATGCCCGAACTGGATCTGCCCATTGCCCTGGACTACGACGGCGCCCTGGAAGCGCGCCTGTTCGACGACATCCGCCTGGCGGTGGCCCCCAACATTCCCGCCGCGCGCAACGACCCGCCGCGCGACCTGGCCAGCGCCGAGGAACGGCGCGCGGCCGGCGAGTACGCCGTCTGGAACACCGTGCACGACCTGTTCATCACGCAGGTCGCGGCGCACGCCATCGCCGGCCTGTTCCGCGACGACACCGAGTTCCAGTTCGCGCTGGCGCGCCAACTTGGCGATGACGCGGCCCATGCGGAGTTCTCGCTGGCGCGGGCCACCCTGCTGCTGGGCCGCGATGTCAGGCCCGAGGTCGAGCAGGGCGTGCGCGACGCCTGGGACCTGGTTGGCGGCTTCGCCCTGCGCAACTGGCAGAACTTCCTGGCCTGGCAGTTCCACTACGAGCACTACATCCTGGCACGGCTGTTCGTGAATCGCCGCACCGCGAAGGTGCTGGACTTCGGCCACCGCGAGTTCGGCGAAAACCGCATCCTGCCCGACGAGGAAGCCCACCGCATCCGCATCACGCAATGGTGGCTGCGCAAACTGGCCGGCGCCAGCGACAGCGAGCGCCACGACTGGACCGAAGGCCTGGTCCAGGCCGACGAGGACGTACAGCGCCTGCTCGGCCCCTACCTGCGCGACTCCTGGCAACTGAACCTGCGCGCCACCGGCCTGGACACGCGCAACCACGTGGCGCTGTACGACGCCTGGCGGCGCGAACTGCTCGCCACCCTGCTGCGCGTGGCGCCCGACGACCTGCCTTCCCTGACCAGCCTGGCCGCCTGACGCGGCCGCTCCCCTTACGACCGAAGGAATCCGCATGACCCAGCCCTTGCCCCCGGCGCACGAGACCGACGCGCCGCAGGATACCGTCAACCCCTTGCGCCGCTGGCTGATGGGCGCCGGCGCGCTGATGGGCGTCGGCGCCCTCTTTCCCAACGTGATCATGGCGCCCGCCCATGCCGACACGCAGAGCCTGCCGAACACGCTGGACGGCGCGGTCAAGGGCGGCGTGCTGAACGCGGTGGTGCACCCCGAGCCGCCCACGCTGGCTTTCTACCTGAACTCATCCACCCCTACCGGCGCGGTCGCGAGCAAGATCTTCGACGGCCTGGTGGAATACGGCCCCGACCTGAAGCCGCGTCCGGTCCTGGCGGAAAGCTGGAGCGTATCGGAAGACGGCAAGACCCTCACCTTCAAGCTGCGGCAGGGCGTGCTGTGGCACGACGGCAAGCCGTTCACTGCCGCCGACGTGAAATGGTCGGCCGAAGAGGTCTGGCTCAAGCACGCGCCCAGCGCGCGCCGCGTGTTCCAGTACCTGCAGCGGATCGAGACGCCCGACGACCACACCGTGGTGCTGCACCTGTCGCAGCCCACCCCGGTGGCGCTCAATGCCATCGACTCGCTGGGCGCGCCGATCCTGCCGCGCCACCTGTTAGAAGGCACCGACATCCAGAACAATCCGTACAACAACAAACCGGTGGGCACCGGGCCGTTCGTCTTCAAGGAATGGAATCGCGGCAACTACATCGTGCTCGAGCGCAACGAGCGCTATTGGCAGCCGGAGCGCCCGTTCCTGGACCGCATCGTCTGGAAGATCGTGCCCGACGTCTCCGGCCGCGCAACGGCGCTGGAGACGGGCGCGGTCTCGTATGGCGAGCGCAATCCGGTCGCCTTCACCGACGCCACCCGGCTCGCCAAACTGCCCAAGCTGGCGGTGGACACCGCCGGCTACAACGGCTTCGCGGCCTGGCTATGGCTGGAAGCCAACCTGCGCGACCCGATCCTGTCGAACCTCAAGGTGCGCCAGGCCATTGCGCACGCCGTCAACAAGCAGGCGCTGGTCAAGACCGTGTGGAACGGCTATGCCGAGCCCTTCGTCAGCCCGGTGCCGTCGCTGGTCAAGCCTTATCACAACCCAAACGTGCAGCAGTATCCCTACGACCCGGCGCTGGCCGAGAAACTGCTGGACGAGGCCGGCTACCCGCGCGGCGCCGGCGGCTGGCGCTTCGCGCTGACGCACGACTACATCCCGTTCGGCGACGACTATCGCCGCACCGGCGAATTCGTGCGGCAGGCGCTGCGCAAGATCGGCATCGACGTGACGCTGCGCGGCCTGGACCTGGCCACCTGGACGCGCAACGTCTTCACCGACTACAACTTCCAGCTCATCAGTTCGTGGGGCACGGTATTGATCGACCCGCAACTGGGCGTGGAGACGCGCTACTGGAGCAAGGCGGAGGCGCGCGGCACCCCCTGGTACAACGTGTCCGGCTACAAGGATCCCGACATGGACCGCGTCATCGAGGCGGCCCAGGTCGAGACCGATCCACAGAAGCGCATCGAACACTACAACGAGCTGCAACGGCTGGCGCAGCGCGACCTGCCGCTGATCGGCCTGTTCGAGTTCCGCTGGTTCGGCGTGTGGGACAAGCAGTTGCGCAACGTGACCGACGCCTCGTCGCACTCGCGCAACAACTTCGCCCACGTCTGGCTCGGCAAGGCCTGAGGGGCCGGCGATATGCTTGCGCGCCTGCCCCGTCCCGCCCGCTACCTGCTGCAGATCCTGTTCGTGGTGGCCGCCACGGGGGTCGCCAATTTCTTCCTGCTCAAGCTGGTGCCGGGCGACCTGGTGGACGTGATCGCCGCCGAGAACAGCGGCATCACTCCTGCCCACGTGGCCGAGCTGCGCCAGGCCTACGGCCTGGACCGGGGCCTGCTGGCGCAGCTCGGCTATTACCTTAAGAGCCTGGCTTCGCTGGACCTGGGCTATTCGTTCCGCTATGGCGAACCGGTGGCCGACCTGATCTTCGGCCGCCTGCCGGCCACCCTGGCGCTGATCGGCACCGGTCTGGCCTTGTCGGTGGCATTGGGGGTGCTGCTGGGCGTGCTGGCGGCGCGGCGGCCGCACGGGCTGCTGGACACGCTGCTGTCCGGCCTGGCCACGGCGGGTTATTCGGCGCCGATGTTCTGGACGGCGTTGATGCTGATCGTCGGCTTTGGCGTGCACCTGGACTGGCTGCCGGTCGGCGGCATCCGCGACGTCGGCGCCGCCCATACCGGCGGCGCGCTGTGGCTGGACTACGCGCGGCACCTGGTGCTGCCGGTGGCCACGGTGGCGATCTACTACGTCGCCATCTACGCGCGGCTGTCGCGCGCGTCCATGATCGAGACGCTGCAGGAAGACTACATCCGCACCGCCCGCGCCCGCGGCAATGGGGAGGGCCGGGTGATCTGGCGCCACGCGCTGCGCAACGCCATCCTGCCGGTGGTCACCATGCTCGGCCTGCAGAGCAGCGCGCTGCTGGGCGGCAGCATCGTGGTCGAGACCGTGTTTGCCTGGCCCGGCCTGGGCCAGCTTTCGTTCGAGGCCATCGCCAGCCGCGACGTCAACCTGCTGCTGGGCATCCTGCTGATGAGCGCGGCGTTGGTGGCGGTGATGAACATCGCCGTGGATGCCTGCTACGGCCTGCTCGACCCGCGCGTGAGGAAAGCATGAAGCACGCCTTGACGTTCCTGGCGCGCCTGTTGCGGGCGCCTTCCGCCGCCATCGGCGCGGCTGTGCTGGTGTTGCTGGTGGCCGCCGCCGCCACGGCCGGCTGGCTGTATCCGGACGACCCGCTGGAAATGGTGGGCGCGCCCTTCACCTGGCCCGGCACCGACGCGGAATTTCCGGCCGGCACCGACCTGATGGGCCGCGACATCCTGGCCGGCCTGTTCCACGGCGCCCGAGTCTCGCTGCTGGTGGGCGGCGCCTCCGCCGCCATCGCGCTGGCGCTGGGGCTGCTGGTGGGCGCCATCGCCGGCTACGCCGGGCCGCGCGTGGACGCGGTGCTGATGCGCCTGACCGAGCTGTTCCAGACGGTGCCCTCGTTCCTGCTGGCGATCGTGCTGGTGGCGATCCTCGGGCCTTCGCTGTCGACCATCATCTTCGCGCTGGGCGTGACTTCCTGGACCGGCATCGCGCGCCTGACGCGCGGCGAGTTCATCTCCCTGCGCCAACGCGAATTCGTGCGCGCCGCGCAGGCGCTCGGCGCCAGCCACGCCCGCATCATCTTCCGCGAGATCCTGCCCAACGCCCTGCCGCCCATCATCGTGACCACCGCCGTTCTGGTGGCCAACGCCATCCTGTCCGAAGCCGGCCTGTCGTTCCTCGGCCTGGGCGACCCCAACGTAGTCAGTTGGGGCAGCATGGTGGGCGCCGGGCGCGAGGCGCTGCGCACCGCCTGGTACATGACCGCCCTGCCGGGCCTGACCATCATGGCGGCCGTGCTGGCCCTGAACCTGCTGAGCGACGCCGTCAACGACGCGCTCAATCCCAAGCTGCGGCGGCGCGCCGCCGTGGCGCCCGCCGCCCCGCTACCGACTGCCTCCCCATGAGCACACTGATCGACATCCAAGGGCTGAACGTGGCCTTCCCCGGCCATCAGGCCGTCAACGGACTGGACCTGCGCATCGCCGCCGGCGAGACCCTGGCGCTGGTGGGCGAATCCGGTTGCGGCAAGTCCACCACCGCGTTGGCGCTGCTGGGCCTGCTGCCGCGCCACGCCCGCGCCAGCGGCCGCATCCTGTTCGAGGGCCGCGACCTGCTGGCGCTGCCCGAGCGCCAGCGCTGCGCCCTGCGCGGCGACCGCATCGCCATGATCTTCCAGGAGCCGATGACCAGCCTGAACCCGGTGCTGACGCTGGGCCAGCAGATCGGCGAGGCCCTGCGCCTGCATCGCGGCGCCTCGGCCCGGGCCGCGCGCCAACGCGCGATAGAACTGCTGGACCTGGTGCGCGTGCCCGAGCCGCAGCGGCGCGTCGACGACTACCCCCACCTGCTGTCGGGCGGCCAGCGCCAGCGCGCCATGATCGCCGCCGCCATCGCCTGCGAGCCCGCGCTGCTGGTGGCCGACGAGCCCACCACCGCACTCGACGTGACGGTGCAGGCGCAGATATTGCGGCTGCTGGACGACCTGCGCTCGGAACTCGGCATGGGCCTGCTGCTGATTACTCACGACCTGGCGGTGGTGGGCGACTGGGCCGACCGCGTGGCGGTGATGGTGGGCGGCGAGAAAGTCGAGGAAGGCGCCGCCGCCACGCTGCTGTCGCGGCCGCGCCACCCCTATACCCAGGGTCTGCTGGGCGCTTCGCTGCGGCTGGATGACGCCACCCACTATCGCCAGCGACGCCTGCCGGAAATCCGCTCGCGGCTCGATCCGGCCTCGGGCCGGCCCATATTTGGCCTGGTGACGCCCCCGCGCGTGGCCGCGGCCAATGACGCGACCGCCGGCGATCCTCATCCCCTGCCCTTGATGCAGGTGCGCGACCTGCGTGTCGACTACGCCACGCCCCAGGGCGCCAAGCACGCGGTGGACGGTGTGTCGTTCCAGATCGCCCATGGCGAAACGCTGGGCCTGGTGGGGGAATCCGGCTGCGGAAAATCGACCCTGTCGCGCACCCTGGTGCGGTTGCTGGCGCCCGCCGGCGGGGCAGATCCTGCTGCGCGGACAGGACACCGCCCGCCTGGACCGGCGCGGGTTGGCAGCCTATCGCCAGAGCGTGCAGATGATCTTCCAGGACCCCTACGCCTCGCTCAACCCGCGCCACACCGTCGGCGACATCCTGGAATCGGCGCTGCGCATCCATCGCGTGGCCGAACGCCCGGAACGGCGCCGCCGCATCGCCCACATGCTGGACGCGGTCGGCCTGCCCAGCGGCGCCCTGGCGCGCTACCCCAGCGAATTCTCGGGCGGCCAGCGCCAGCGCATCGGCATCGCGCGCGCCCTGGTGCTGCGGCCGTCGCTGGTGATCTGCGATGAACCGGTGTCGGCGCTGGACGTGTCGGTGCAGGCGCAGATCCTGAACCTGCTGGTCGACCTGAAGGCCGAGTTCAACCTGTCGTACCTGTTCATCTCGCACGACCTGTCGGTGGTGCACTACCTGGCCGACCGGGTGCTGGTGATGCACGGCGGCCGCATCGTCGAGGAAGGCCCCAACGCCACCCTGTGGCGCGAGGCCCGCCACCCCTACACGCGCAGCCTGATCGAGGCGCTGCCGCGCGGCCTGGAGGGGGAAGGGGAAACCCTGCGTCGTCGCGCCTGACGGGGCGGCGCGCCGCGCTCATCCGAATGCGGTACTGGATTGCGGGCAGGGGCGGGCCTATACTGGATTCGCCCTTGCTGGACGTTCCTTTTCTCAAAGGAGACGCAACATGTACAGGCATCTGCTCATCGCCGTGGACGGCTCCCTGCTGTCCGAGTCGGCCTTCAAGAAGGCGCTCGTTTTCGCCAAGGAAATGAACGCCACCATCACCCTGCTGCGCGCCATCCCGGAGGATCACCTGACCGTCTACCAGGCGGAAATGCTGGGCGCCCACCAGCCGCAGCATACCGACCAGGCACGCAAGAACGCCACCGGCTACCTGGAAGGCCTGGAGGCCGAGGCGCGCCACGCCCTGGTGCCTTGCGAGACCGCCGTGGTGGTCAACGACCATCCGCACGAAGCCATCGTCGACACGGCGCAGCAACGGGGCTGCGACCTGATCGTGATGGGGTCGCACGGCCGCCACGGCATGACCGGCTTCCTGCTCGGCAGCGAGACCCAGCGTGTGCTGGCGCGCACCAAGCTGCCGGTGCTGGTGTTCCGCTAGGGATCGCCGCGCGAGCCCGCCCTACGGCATCGCCGCCGTGGCCGGCGCATGCTGGAAGGTGAAGCTGTCGGCGTACACGTGGTCGAGGCTGGCGCCGCGCCCCGCCAGCAGCGTGGTCGCCTCGCTGATCATCGCCGGCGCGCCGCACAGGTAGAAGGCGTGTTCGGACAGGTCGCCGTGGTCCGCCAGCACCGCCTGCTGCACGTGGCCGCGCCGGCCCTGCCAATCGGCGCCCGCGCGCGACAGCACCGGCACGAAATTGAACTCGTACAGGCGCCCGGCCCAGCCCGCGATCTGGTCGCGCAGATACAGGTCGGCCTCGGTCCGCATGCCCCAGTAGAGCGTCACCGGCGGGCAGTCGTCGTTGTCCAGCAACGATTCCAGGATCGCCTTGATCGGCGCGATGCCGGTGCCGGTGGCCATCATGATCATCGGCCGCCAATCTTCCTCGTGATAGCTGAACACGCCCAGCGGCGCCTCGATCTCGAGCGCCGCGCCCGGCCGCGCCTGCCCCAGCCACTGGTCGGTGTAGCGGCCGCCCGGAATGCGGCGCACGTGGAAATCCACCAGGTTGCCGGCGGGCGCCGAGGCCATCGAGAAGCTGCGGGTGGCGCCGTCGGGCAACACCACGTTCATGTACTGGCCCGGCGCGTAATCGAGCGGCGTGTCCGGCGGCAGCGCCAGCGTCAGGTGGATGACGTCGTCGCACAGCGCGGCGATGCGGTGCACGGTGGCGTCCAGGCGCCGCGGCTCGGCGAATTGGCGCGGGTTGGCGACGCTGATGCACAGATCGCTGCGCGGCCGCGCCTGGCAGGCCAGCGCATAGCCCTGGGCCGCCTCTTCCGGCGTCAGCGCCATCGGGAATTCTTCGTAGTCGACCGACCCTTCGGCCAGCTTGATGCGGCAGGTGCCGCAGCCTCCGAAGGTGCATTCGTGCGGCAGCCGCACCGAGGCGCGCTCGGCCGCCTGCAACACGGATTCATCCGGCGCGACCATGAAGGCCTGCCCGGTCTCGAGGATCTGGACACGGTATGCCATGACGACAGCGCCTATTTCTTGATGTCCGCCTGCACCAGCACCTTCAGGCCGCGCGGCTCCAGCATTTCGGCCAACGCCCCCAGCGCGGCCAGGCCGGCCTGGGTGTCCTGCTCGCCGTTGCCGCCGCTCAGGCCCACGCCGCCGATGACCTCATCGTTGACCACGATGGGAAAGCCGCCCACGAACGCGGCGAACCTGCCTTCGAAGCTCCATTGGATGCCGAAGGCTTCGTTGCCGGGCAGCGCCGGCCCGTTGGGGGGGGTGGTGAACAGGTGCGTCGAGCGCTTGTGGCCGGCGGCGGTGAAGGCCTTGTTCCAGGCGATCTGCGGGCCGGTGATGCGGGCGCCGTCCATGCGCTCCAGCGCGATCGGATAGCCGCCGTCATCAACGATGCACACCGATTCCAGCACGCCGATCTGTTCCGAGCGAGCGATGGCGGCGCGCACCATGAGGCGCGCTTCTTCGAGTTCCAGCCGATAGATCTGCTTCATGTTGCTTGACTCCAGGTAGGGCCGTCAGCCTGCGCGGTAGACGGTCTTGATCTGCGTGTAGAACTCCAGCCCGACCCGGCCCGATTCACGGAAGGTCGAGGTGCTGGAACTTTTCAGGCCGCCGAACGGCGCGTTGATGAGATTGCCGGTGGTGGTGCGGTTGATCTTGACGGTGCCGGCCTGGATGTCGCGCGCGAAGCGATGGGCGTAGCGCGCGTCGCTGGTGGCGATGGCGGCGGACAGGCCGTATTCGGTGTCGTTGGCGCAGGCGATGGCCTCGTCGTAGCCGTCCACCGCGATCAGCGCCAGCACCGGTCCGAAAATCTCCTCGCGCGCGATCCGCATCTGCTGCGTCACGTCGGTGAACAGGGCCGGCGTCACGTAATAGCCGCGCTCGAAGCCGGGACCGTCCAGGCGCTCGCCGCCGATCAGATGGGTGGCTTCCTGCTTGCCCAGCACGATGTAGCTCAGCACCGTGTCGAGTTGTTTACGGGTGGCCAGCGGACCCAGGTCGAAATTGCCCTCCAGGCCATTGCCGATGGTCAGCTTGGCCATGCGCGCCAGCAGCTTCTCGGTGAACGCCGCCAGCACCTTGCGGTCGACCAGCAGCCGGCTGGTGCCGGTGCAGGCCTGGCCGCTGAGCGAGAACCCGCCCTTGACCGCCAGGTCCACCGCGCGATCCAGGTCGGCGTCGGCCAGCACGATCAGCGGGTTCTTGCCGCCCAGCTCCATCTGCGTGCGCGTGGTCAGGCCGGCGCCGCGGTGGATCTGCTCGCCAGCGGCGGTCGAGCCGGTGAAGGAAATGGCGCGCACCGCCGGCGCCGTGGTGATGGCCTGGCCCACCTTCGAGGCCGGTCCCGTCACGAAATTCAGCACGCCCGGCGGCAGGCCCGCCTCGACCAGCGCCTGCGCCAGCCGGTAGCCGGACAGCGGCGCGTCCGACGACGGCTTGAACACCACGGTGTTGCCGGTGATCAGCGCGGGCGCGATCTTGCGCGCCGGAATCGAGATTGGGAAGTTCCACGGCGAGATCACCGTCACCACCCCCAGCGGCTCGCGCTGGCTGTAGACCACCATGTCCGGATCGTCGTTGACGAAGGTCTCGCCGGTGAACGACTGCCCTTCCACCGCGTAGAAACGCAGGGTCTGGGCCGAGCGCAGCACTTCGTCGCGCGCCAGCGCCAGCCCCTTGCCTTCCTCGCGGGTCAGTTCGCGCGCCACGCTGTCGGCGCGGTCCTCCAGCAGTTGCGCGGCGCGGAACAGGATGGCGGCGCGCTTGGAGATCGGCGTGTCGCGCCAGGCGGGAAAGGCGGTGGCGGCCGCCGCCACGGCGCGGGCGCCATCGGTGGCGTCCGATTGCTGGAACCGTCCCACCACGTCGGCGCTGTCGGCCGGGTTCAGGTTCGGCACTGTCGCGCCCGAGGCGCAGGCGACCCATTCGCCCCCGATGTGATTCAGAAATTCCTGCTGCGAAAGCTCGTCCACGGAAGTCCTTCCTTTGCCGGGCTGGCCGGGATGCCCGGAAATTGGCCGTCTGAGGTAATTTCTGAACATTGTATACTTTAATCTAAATGATTCGATCCACGTAAACCCGAACCGGCCTCAATGCCAGATCAGCACGGCGCAGATCGTGGACACGAACAGCGCCAGCAGCACGGGCAGCAGCAGCGCCCGCACCAGCGACAGCACGTGGACCCGCGCGAACCCCGCCACCGCGATCAGCGACGACCAGGCGATCAGGGTGCCGCCCCCGGTCCACACCGCGCCCATCTGGCCCACCGCCGCCAGCGTCGCCGGATCCACCCCGACCACCGGCCCCAGCGCGCCCGACAGCGTGCCGGTCAACGGCAGGCCGGCGAAACCCGAACCGTCGATGCCGGTGATCATCCCCACCAGCAGCACGCCGAACGCCACCAGGAAATGGTTCTCCGGGATCAGGTGCTGGCCCGCCGAGATCACTTCGAACAACAGCCCGGGAGCCTGGGCCTGCGGCATGCCCAGGATCTGCGCGGCCGTCTCGTTGGCGCCGACGAAGAAGAAGCCGGCGATCGGCAGCACCGAGCCCATCGCCTTGAAGGCGAACACGAAGCCGTCGGTGACGTGCTCGGGGCAGACGTCCAGCATCTTGCGCGGCCCTTCGGCCGCCAGCGTCACCAGCATCATCACCACGAACGCCACGCCGCCCACCAGCGCCGCCGCGTCGCCGCCGCGCAGCGCAGGCAGCGACGGGAACAGCCGCGGCAGCACCATCACCGCGATCACGCCCAGGAAGGCCAGCGGCGTCACCACCGCGAACACGCGCGACCAGCGCACCCGGCGCCGTTCCTCATCGTTCAGCCCCGGGCCGCGCGGCAGCGCCGGGTTCGCACCCATGGTGCCGCGCGCGAGTTCGGCCTTGTCGAACGATCCTGAGTGCTCGATCTCGGCCAGGCTGCCGTCCTGGGCGCGCGCCTGCCAGGCCGACAACAGGCCCGGGTCGGCCGGCACGATGTGCTTGCGCACCAGCAGGTACGCGACGGTCAACGCCACCGCGCCGGTGATCAGCGACAGCACCAGCGCGCGGTCCGCCACCACCGCGGCGCTGACCGCGGCGCCCGCGGCCTTGGCGCTGATGCCGGGCGCCACGCCAATCACGTAGTCGGACGACAGCGCCATGCCCTGACCGGCGATGGCGATCGCCATGGCCCCCGCCAGCGGCGGCAGCCCGGCCGCGATGGCCGCCGGCAGCAGGATCGCCGAGACCAGGGGCACCGCCGGCGTCGGCCAGAAGAACAGCGAGATCACATAGGTACAGAGGGCGATGATGAGGAACGACGAATGGCCGCCGCGCATCACCCGCCGGAACGGCTGCACCATGCGCACGTCCGCCTGCAGCGTCTTGAGCGCATTGAGCAGGGCGGTCATGAAGGTGATGACCAGGAAGATGTTGAAAAGCTCTTTGGCGGCCACGAAGCTGGCCGAGAAGATGCCGATCAGCGCGCTGATCGGGTTGCCGGTGATGGCCAGCACCACCAGAAAGGTGCCGATGACCGACGGCACCACCACATTGGCCCGCAGGATCATCGTCAGGATGATGGCGGCGACGCTGACCAGGTACATCCAGTGAGCGGCGTTGAGGACGACGTCCGATTGCATGCGCTATTCCCCTTGTGACGTGGCTGTTGAATCGCCACTTCGGTATACTATATTTCGTCATGCGTCATACCAACCGAAATATGCATCGCCTAGGGAAACCGATAATTCTGAAATTTCGATGAATATTCGAGGAAAATCAGTGCATTAAGTTGGCGCATAAGCCCAATCTTGGTGCATGGGCGGTTTTTATTCAGACTACGGTATACAAAAAGAGACTGCTACATGCCCATCGCCGTTCCCGATCTCTGGCATTTCGCCGCCATGGCCGCGGTCGTCTTCGGCGCCGCGCTGGCGCAGGGCGTGGGCGGCATCGGCTTTGCCATGTTCGCCGCGCCGGTGGCGGCGCTGTGCTTTCCGCAGTTGGCGCCCGGCCCGCTGCTGACGCTGGGCGGCTTCATCTCGCTGCTGACCGCGCTGCGCGAACGCGGCGCGATCGACTGGCCGGCGGTCGGCTATGCCCTGACCGGGCGCGCCGCCGGCACCCTGATCGCCATCTACGCCATGGCGCGCTTCGCGCCGCAGGCGCTGGGCCTGCTGTTCGCCGCCATGATCCTGGCCGCCGTCGGACTCAGCGCCGCCGGCCTGCGCTTTGCCGCCACCCCCGGCCGGGTCTCGGGCGCCGGCGTGGCCTCGGGCATCATGGGCACCATGACCTCGGTGGGCGCCCCGCCGATTGCCCTGGTGTTGCAGCACGCCGAGCCGCCGCGGCTGCGCGCCACGCTGGGCATGGTGCTGTTCCTGGGGTCAATCTTCTCGCTGGCGATGCTGGCGCTGGCCGACCGCTACACCGGTTACCACGCCGCGCTGGCGCTCAGCCTGGCGCCGTTCCTGCTGGCCGGCTTCGCGGTTTCCGGCCGGCTGCGCTCGCGGCTGCCGCCGCGCGCGGTGCGCGCCGTGCTGCTGGCCGCCTGCGCCATCGGCGCGCTCGGGGTGATCGCCAAGGCCCTGTGGCTCGGCTGACGCCACTCGCCAACACCGTCGACGCGCCGCCCGGTAATACAATGAAGACTGTATCCATTCCGCCAGACCCGCTCGCCATGACCACTTCGCCCGTCAGCTCGCAAGCCGTAGACATGCAGCAATCTGCTCCGCTGAAGATCGGCGAGCAGCACCCGCAGTTGTTCGCGGTCATCCGCGACAAGCTGCGCGAGCGCATCCTCAGCGGCGAATTCACGCCGGGCGACCGCCTGGTCGAAGGACGCCTGTCGGAGGAAATGGGCGTGTCGCGCATCCCGGTGCGCGAAGCGCTGCGGGCGCTGGCCGCCGAAGGGCTGGTCACCATCGAGCCGCGCCGCGGCGCGTCGGTGTCGGTGCTGTCGGACGCGGTGGCCTACGACATGGTGGAAGTGCGCGCCACGCTGGAAGGCCTGAACGCCAAGCTGGCCGCGCAACGCCGCGACGACAAGACCGTCGAACGCCTGCAGGCGTTCCTGCGCGAAGGCACCGAGGCCGCGCGCAGCGAGCAGTTGGACAAGTTCCTGGCGCTGAATTCGCAGTTCCACGAAATGCTGGCCACCATCGGCGGCAACGTGGTGCTGACCGACCTGATGCGTTCGCTGCGCGACCGCACCGCGCTCTTGTTCGCCCCCAGCAACATGCACCGCGCCAAGCAGAACTGGGACGAGCACTCGCAGATCCTGAACGCCGTCATCGCCGGCAACGGCGACCTGGCAGCGCTGCTGGCCAGCCAGCACGTGCACAACGCCGCCAAGGCCTACACCGAGACGCGCCAGGCGCACTCGTCGGCCGCCTGAGCGCGGGCGCGGCACCCCGGCGCGTTCGCCGCCGCCCGACCGTTGCGATGTGGCGGCCAGCGCGCGACCGTCATGGCGCGGCGGGCGCCGCTTGCGCCGCCGCGTCCGTCACCACGCCCTTGCCGTCGCGCACCACCCACGACACGGCCACATCGCCCAGCACAAAGGTCTGGCAAGCCATGCGATAGCCGGCCTCGAAGTCCTCGGGCCGCAGGTGCTTGCGTTCCTTGGGCTTGATGGCGTCGGTGTTCTCGATCCCCTGCTCGATGCGGCACTTGCAGGTGCCGCACAGGCCGCCGCCGCACTTGAAAGGAATGCCACCTTTTTCCTTCAGCGACACGCGCAGCAGATTGCTGTTCTCCGGGGCCTCGGCCACCTTGCCGCCATTCGATATAAACGTGATCTTGACCATGCTGCTCATTGCTCCGCGGCGACGCGGTCGGGATGCCGCGTCAGGGTGGTATCGATGCTGCCGAAGCGGGTCAGGTGGATAAGCTCCTGGCGCGCGGCGTCCAGCGACGCGAAGGCCTCCAGGAACTTGGACGGCACCCGGTTCACCACATAGGGCGGCGTTTCCTCGGTGACCACCAGCCGGCTCGGTCCGCGCAGCCGCGCGATGCTGAAGACGGCGCGCAGGCGGCCATCGCAGGCGTAGTCGTAGGTCTCGACGATCTCGGCCAGCGCGTCCGCCTCGGTGCGGTACACGCCCGGCTTGGACGTCAGAATCACGAACACGGCGTCATTCGCGTCGCGGGTCATGCGGGGTTCCTTTGCGGATTGTGTTCGGGGAGGGCCTGGCGGCTGCCGCCGTGGACGACGGCTAGCGCTGCTCGGCGGCGGCAACGACCTCGCGCGGCGGCGCCGTCTCGACGTCCTGCCCCAGTTCGATATCGTGGTCGAGCCATAGCTGGCAGGCCAGCCGGTAACCCGCGTCGATGCGCTCGCCCAACTGCTTCTTTTCCTTCCAGTTCACCGGCGGCAGGTGTTCCCCCCCCGACAGCACGCGGCAGGCGCATTTGGCGCATTTGCCCATGCCGCATTCGTAACGCAGGTGCGGAAAGGGAAACTGCCGGATGCCGGCGCGCACCACCAGGTTGGCGTTGTCCGGCACCACCCCGGTATGGGTCTGGCCGTCTTTGTGGAATACGACGGTAGGCATGGATCAGGTATCCGGTAGCGCCCGCCGCCGCCCGCGCGGGCGGACGGCGGCGGGCTGGGGACTCAGGCGGCCAGGCCGAGCTCGGGCAGCGCGATTTCCTGCTGCACGTAGTCGGTATAGAGCGCGGTGGTGTAAAGCAGCCGCATCTGCGCGCCGATCTCGCAGATCTTCAGGCAGCGCTGCTGCAGCTCCACCGTGTTGGCGTGCTCCAGCACGATCTGGTAGCCGCGCTCGCCATGGATCTCGTCGGACACGATGTGCAGATCGAAGAACTCGACTTCCTCGTCGGTGAAGCCATATTTCTCGCGCAGGGTCGGCGTCTGCTTGCGGTAGATCGACGGCACCTGCGATTCCAGTCCCACCACCAGGCCGGCCACGGCCACGATCGGGTCTTCGCGCATCGCCACGGCGTAGCACCAGCTTTGCAGCGCTCGCGTGGTGGGCGACATGTTGTCCGGATTGGTGACCCGTTCGCGGGTGGTGCCGCAGGCCTCGGCGAAGCGGATCAGCAGGTCGGTATGGCGGTCGCCGCCAATTTCCTCTTCATACATGTTGGCCAGCAGAAAATCCTTGGCCTCGGTGTAGGTGTCAGGCGTGCGGGCGTACAGGTAGCCCAGGTAGTCGGCGAACGGGCCGACGTAGTGGTAGTGGTTCTCGGCCCAGCGCGACAGGTGTTCGCGGCTGAGCTTGCCTTCGGCCCAGGCGATCGAGAACGGCGAGGCATTGGCGCTCTTGCCCTTGATTGCGTTTTCCAACGCGGTACGGAATTCATCTCGGTTCATCAGTTCAGCCATGACACGCTCCAGGTCTGGTGAGGGAGGGGCGGCCGAAGTCTTCGACCGATTATGAACATTGTATACCGTCTACCGTTTTGATCGACTAGGGTATTCCCGTTGCGGGTCGCCCATAAAAGGGACGGCCTCCTCTGGTATCAAGGACTTGGCGCCGGTTGCCACGGTTGGCGGCGAGGGCGACCGACTGGTACAATGAATACACTTTCAATGCAATACGGAAATACCATGACCACCCGCCATCCCCTGGGAGACGCCCCCATCGGCCAGCAGTTGCTGGCGCACTACGCCGGCCGCGATGCCGTGCGCCATGCCACGCCCCTGTTCCCCTCGTCGTGGTCGGAATGCCTGGCGCCGTTCCGCAACGCCCGGCTGCGGCCGCAAGCCGCGCCGTCGGCCCAGGCCGACAAGCGCACCCCGGCCATCCAGCCGGGCTGACGCCGGCCGCCTCCGTTCCCGTCACGACGGGCGCGATCCATCCGGGGCGCCTCGCGCGCCCCGTCGCCTGAAAATTGATTGCTCGAGGCCCGACGGGCTAGGTCCCGGCGACCCGGGAGCCGACCGATTGGCGACCCGACTGCCACCGCCGCCGCGCCCCGGCCAGCAGTAGCACCAGGAAGAACCCCAGCGTGTAGGCCAGCACATCCCACCAGTCCGGCACGCTGCCCAGCAGGATGCGCAGCACCGGCTGTTCCAGGCGCCAGCCGAACAGCCGCGCCAGGTACTGTCCGAACTCCACCGCGTAGCCGGTCAACAGCGCGGCGATGGCCAGCGGCAGCACGCCGGCACGGATGAAGCTGCGATACACCAGATAGGCCCACCCCACCGCCACCACATCGCCCACGAACCCGCGCAACAGTGGGTAGGGCTTGCCCAGGGTGGCGATCAGCGCCTCCACCACGGTCACGGCAAGCAGGGCGGCGAACGCCGATCGGTCGAAGGTCAGTCGCATCGGGAGGTCAGGCGCGCGGGGCGCGGAAAACGCGGTTATTGGAACGGCCGACGCAACTGTTAACGCATTTGTCAGGCCGGCGGGCGTAGCCTGATTCGACCACGCCGCAGGCGAGGGTACTAGAAAAACACGAGGAGACATGCATGAGCGCATTCGATACGGATGGGCGCAGGCGCTTCCTGCGCCAAGCCTGTACCCTGGGCGCGACCGGCACACTCGCCGGCCACGCCCTCGCCAGCCTGGCGGCCCCCGCCACCGTCACCCTGCCATTCGCCAATGGCGAACGCGACCTGATCGCCTACCCCCAGAAACGCCCCCTGATCCGCCAGACATCGCGGCCGCCGCAGTTGGAAACGCCGTTCGCGGTCTTCAACGACAGCGTGATCACGCCCAATGACGCCTTCTTCGTGCGCTATCACCTGGGCAACATCCCCACCGCCATCGATGCCGCCGCCTACCGGCTGCGCATCGGCGGGCGGGTAAACACACCGCTGGAACTGTCGCTGGCGGACCTGAAGCAGCAATTCGGCCAGCCGGTCGAGCTGGTGGCCGTAACCCAGTGTTCCGGCAACAGCCGCGGCTTCTTCGAGCCGCGCGTGGGCGGCGGCCAGCTCGGCAATGGCGCCATGGGCAACGCCCGCTGGCTCGGCATCCCGCTCAAGCGCGTGCTGGAGAAGGCCGGCATCCAGGCCGGCGCGCGCCAGGTCACGTTCCAGGGGCTCGACCGCCCGGTGCTGCAGGGCACGCCCGCCTTCGTCAAGGCGCTGGACGCGGCCCATGCGCTGGACGGCGAGGTGATGCTGGCCTACGCCATGAACGGCGCCGACCTGCCGATGCTCAATGGCTATCCCGTGCGGCTGGTGGTGCCCGGCTATTACGGCACGTACTGGGTCAAGCACCTGGCGGACATCCAGGTGCTTGACCAGGAGTTCGACGGCTTCTGGATGCAGAAGGCCTATCGCATCCCCGACAACGACTGCGCCTGTACGCCCGCGGGCAAGGCGCCGGAGAAGACCCGCCCCATCGGCCGCTACAACGTGCGCAGCTTCATCACCAGCCTGGCCGATGGCGCCCGCGTCGCCAAGGGCGCACGGATGCAGGTGCGCGGCATCGCCTTCGACGGCGGCCGCGGCATCCGCGAGGTGCAGTTCTCGGCCGACGACGGCAAGACCTGGAGCGCCGCCACGCTGGGCCCGGATCTGGGACGCTATTCCTTCCGCGAATGGCATGCCGACTTCACGCCGGCCCGGGCCGGCCGCTACGCGCTCAAGGCGCGCGCCACCAACCAGGCCGGCGACACCCAACCGCTGGAACCGCTGTGGAATCCGGCCGGCTACATGCGCAACGTGGTCGAAACCGTGCGCATCGACGCCGCCTGAGCCAGGAGCCCGCCATGATCCCCTTCGCCCGCCTTGCCCTGGCGCTGGCCGCCGCCGGCGCCGTCGCGCCCGCGTACGCCCTGGACATCCAGTTGCCCCAGGAAACCGCCACGCTGCATCCCGGCGCCGGCCCCGGCGCCCAGGCCGCCACCCTGTGCCTGATGTGCCATTCGGTCGATTACCTGTCCTCTCAGCCGCCCATGCCCCTGGGGTTCTGGGATGCCGAGGTCAGAAAGATGGTCGGCACCTACGGGGCGCCGATTCCGGCCGAACAGGTCCCCCTGATCGTCGAGTACCTGAACCAGGCCTACCCCGGCCCGGCCCCCGCCAAACCCTGATCGCGTCCGCCGCGCCGCGCTCGACGGGCGCGCGGCGTCTTGCCTTAACCCGGACCCTCAATAGGCGTACCATTGGACAGCCCCCGCCCGCCGTCGCCGGGCGATCACCGAGGCTTCCATGCTCCAGCCCGTTTCGGCCAACAACGATCTGCCTCCTTCCTCGCCGGGCGCGGCCGCCGCCGCCCCCAAACCCGTCCTGCGGGTCAGCACGCTATCCCCCTTCGCCTTCCCGGCGTTCCGCATCATCTGGATCGCCAACCTGTTCGCCAACCTGGGCACCTGGGCGCAATCGGTCGCCGCGGCCTGGGTCATCACCACAGAGCAGAGCAGCCCGCTGATGGTCGCCATGATCCAGGTGGCCGCCGCCTTCCCGCTGGTGGCGCTGTCGATCCTGACCGGCGTGCTGGCCGACAACTACGACCGCCGCAAGGTCATGCTGGTCGGCATGCTCCTCGAGCTGGCCGGCGGCATCTTCATCACCGTGCTGGCGTTCATCGGCCTGCTGCACCCCATCACCCTGATCGTGTCGGTCTTCTGCATCGCCATCGGCAGCGCCATCGTCACCCCCGCCTGGCAGGCGGCGGTGGGCGAGCAGGTGCCGCGCGAGCACATCGGCAGCGCGGTGCTGCTCAACAGCGTCAACTACAACGTGGCGCGCGCGGTGGGGCCGGCCATCGGCGGCCTGCTGCTGGGCGCCGCTGGCGCGCCTGTCGTGTTCCTGCTGAACTGCGTCTGCTACGGCAGCCTGATCTGGGCCATCTGGCGCTGGCGCCGCGATGTGCCGCCACGGCGGCTGCCGCCCGAACGGCTGCTCGAAGGCGTGGTCGCCGCCCTGCGCTACACCCAGCATTCCACCGTGACGCGCGTGGTGATGCTGCGCGCCTTCGCCTTCGGCCTGTCGGCCAGCGCGCTGTGGGCGCTGCTGCCGCTGCTGGCGTACGCCCACGAAAACGGCAACGCGTTGCTGTACGGCTACATGCTGGGCGCGCTCGGCGTCGGCGCCATCCTCGGCAGCGCCGTGGTGCGTCGCCTGCAGGCGGCCTGGGGCGCCAGCGGGCTGGTGACGGTCGCCGCGGGACTGCTGGCCGCCTGCCTGCTGATGCTGGGCCTGACCAGCACGCTGTGGCTGGCGTTTCCGGCGCTGCTGGTGTCCGGCGCCTGCTGGATCGGCGTGCTGGCCACCTACAACACCACCGTGCAGATGCTGGTGCCCGACTGGGTCAAGGCGCGCTCGCTGGCGCTCTATCAGACGGCGATCTTCGGCGGGCTCGCGGCGGGCTCGTTCATGTGGGGCCACTTCGCCGGCACCATGGGCGTGTCCGGCGCGCTGTCGGCGGCGGGCGTGATGCTGGCCATCACCGTCGCGCTGCTGTACCGCTCGCGGCTGCCGGAGCAGGTCAACACGCAATCGCTGGCGCGCGCCGACGCCACCGAACCGGCGCTCTCCGCCGCCGGCTTCGACACCCGGCACGGCGCCGTGCTGGTGGCGGTGCAATACCTGATCCCCAGGGAAAAGCTGTCGGCCCTGATCGACGCGGCGCGGCCGTTGCGCCTGTTGCGGCTGCGCAATGGCGCGCAGCAATGGCAGTTGTTCCGCGACCTGGAGCGCGACGGCGTCTGGCGGGAAGTGTTCCTGGTGGAAAGCTGGATGCAATACCTGCGCATGATCGACCGCATGACGCTGGCAGACAAAATGGTGCTGGACGGCCTGCTGGCGCTGCATGAGGGCGACACGCCGCCAGTGGTGTCGCGCAACGTCAGCTATCTGGCAATGAACGAGGCGCAGGGCTTCTCGCTGCGCCGGGAACCCGAATCCCTCTGACCCGCGAGGTCCGACCATGGCGATCTCCCTCTGGCGTAAATGGCGCGCAGCGCGCCATGGCGGCCCGCAACTGGACACCCTGCTGGCGAGCGCCGACCCGGACGCGCCCCTGGCGCAGCGCAACCTCTGGATGGTCGACCTGTGCCGCTGGATCGACCGCCCCGCGCGCGACCCGGCCGAGGACGGACGCCATCCGCAACACGCCCGCCTGCGCTACGTGCTGCAGGTGCTCGAGAATAATCCGGCGCTGGCGGCGCCGGTGGCCGCCACGCTGCGCTCGCTCATCACCGACAACGACCCCACTTCGCTGCTGTGCGATACCGGCGTGGCCTCGCACCCCGGTTTCTGGGGCGAGTTCTGGGAACGGGCGCAAGCGCGGCTGCTGCCGCCCCCGCCCAATCGCAGCGACATGTTCGGCCTGTTCTCGCTGATCTTCCGCAAGGCCCACGACGCCGCCTGGATCGAAGCCCTGGACGAGGAGACCCGCGCCCGCCTGCGCCGGCTGCTGCGGCAGGGCGACGGCCTTGCCCACGCCGACCCGATGGCGCCCGAGCCACCGCCGCAGCACCTGGTCGAGGCCCTGACCAGCAGCATCCAGGTCCTGGCCAGCCAGGTGCGCGCCACCGGCCTGAGCCAGGACATCCGCAGCCGCCTGCCGGGCCGGGTGCGCGAGAGTCCATTCTTCGCGTTGGCCGGCGCCGCGGCGGAACTCTGCGACAGCGGCCCGGATACGCCGCGCGACGTCTTCGGCAGGCGGCTGAACGTGTTCCGGGCGCTGCTGGACAGTTGCCGCGACGCCACCCGCGACGTCTACGCCGAGCTGGAACAGAACGGCGTATCGGTCGAAGTGGTGTTCCAGATCGAGCGCATGAAGCTGCGGCTGGCCCGCATCGAACTGCTTCTGGGCGTGTGGGTCGATCCCACCCAGCGCAACAAGTATGCCCACCTGATCGCCGAGCTGGTCCGTTCGACCCAGGCGCGCAGCAGCATCCGTCACCTGGCGGCGTCGTCGTTCGCGCAACTGGCGCGGCGCGTCATGGACCGCACCGCCGAGACCGGCGAGCACTACATCGCCCGCGACGCCGCCGAATACCTGTCGATGCTGAAGGCATCGGCGGGCGGCGGCCTGGTGATGGTGCTGACCGTCTACCTGAAGTTCTTCATCGTCTCGCTGCACCTGGACAAGTTCATCGAGGGCCTGCTGGCCTCGCTCAACTATGCCGGCGGCTTCCTGGCGATCCATTTCGCGCATTTCACGCTGGCCACCAAGCAGCCGGCCATGACCGGCCCGGCGCTGGCGCACCGGCTCGACGAGGCCAACACCCCCGAAGGTCGCGAGGCCTTCCTGGACGACACCCTGTCGATGATCCGCTCGAACGCGGCGGCCATCCTGGGCAACCTGGCCGTGGTGTTCCCGCTGGCGTGGGCCGTGCAGTGGGTGGCGCAGCATTGGCTGCAACGGCCCCTGATCGATGCCGAGAAGGCTCAGGCCACGCTGGACTCGTTTTCCCTGTGGGGACCGACGCCGATCTACGCCGCCGCCACCGCCGTGCTGCTGTGGCTGTCCAGCCTGATCGCGGGCTGGGCCGACAACTGGTTCGCCCTGCATCGCGTGCACGACGTCATGGCCTATGACCGCCGCATCCGCCATCTGTTCGGCGCGCGCGGCGCGGCGCGCTGGGCCGGCTTCTGGCAGCGCAACATCTCGGGCATCGCCGGCAACGTGTCGCTCGGGCTGATGCTGGGCCTGGGACCGGCCATCGTCAGCTTCTTCGGTCCCCACGTCGAAGTCCGCCACGTCACGCTCAGCGCCGGCCAGATCGGTTCGGCCATCGGCGCGCTGGGATGGGAAGTCGTGCACACGCATGCGTTCTGGATGGCGGTGGCGGGCACCGCCGTGACCGGGCTGTTGAATGTCGGGGTGAGTTTCGCGCTGGCCTTCAATGTCGCGCTGCGCTCGCGCAACCTGCGCCGCGGCGATCGGCAGGCGCTGGCGCTGGGAGTGCGCCAACGCATCTGGCAACGGCCGGCCACGCTGTTCTGGCCGGTCAAGCCGCGCGTCGCGCCGCCCGCGGCCTGATGCCGGGCGCGGCGCCACTCAGAAAGTGATGGTGACCAGCACGGTGTCCTTGTAATTGCCGGGGCGAGGCGTCGTCTGCGCGGGCACCCGCCCATACACGGTGAACACCTGATTGGCGCCGGTGCCTGTGCGGTTGAGCGTGGTGCCTCCGGTCACGCCGTCGCCCCAGACCGTCGCATAGTTCGCATCCTGGTAAAGCTGATAGCCGACCGTATCGGCCTGTGTCTCATGCTTCATCTTGCGCGCCGACACATTGTTGGCCACCGAGCCGCCATTGAGCGCGACCGCAAACGCATTGCTGTTGGTGCATCGCACCGTGACCTGCGCATTCCCGGTGACGGCCTGATTGAGCAGACCCTGCGGCGGAAACGCCAGATCGGTGGTGTTGATCGTGCAGTTCTTCTGCACCGTGGCCTGCACGGTCAGCGGGATGGACAGCCGCTGGGTCGGCGCGGCGATCGGGCAATTCACCAGCAGGGAGGCCAGCAACCCGATGGCGATATCCACATAGCCGGTGGTGGTGTAGCTCTCGCTGTAGAGCGTATTGGCGTTGCCGACGGTCGAGACCGTGTTCTGGCCGCCGGGCAGCTTGGCATAATAGGAAAACGTCGCCGACGCGTTGCCCCCCAGCGCGGGCCCGCTCAGCAGCACCGAGGTCGGCGCCGTCGTGCCCGCAGTGCTCCACACCTGAGTGTGGCCGCTGTCCGTGTATAGGTTGTAATTCATGCGCAAGGCGCCCGCGCCCAGGGCCCTTGCCGCGGTGCTGGGGCTGGTGTTGCCCACGCCCATGTAGAAGCACAGCCGCGCGCCCAGCGCCAGCGCGGTGAAATTGCAATTGACGACGACGCTGTTGGCATCCGCGAAGGTATCGGTGGCCAACAGCGGATTGACCGAGCCGAAGTTGATCGTTGACGTCGTGCCCGCCCCCAACGAGCATGAACTGGCCCGCGCATCGACGGTCGCGCCCAGCCCGAGCAAGGCACCCAGAACGAACAAGGCGGATTTCATTGGCCGGGCTCCTTCAACGGCTGGCATACGAACGGCCCCAGCGTGGGCAGCGGGCGCGCCGGATCGTGACGGTACGGAAATTCCGCCACGCACGACACGCCGCTGCCTTTCACGCGCAAATGATTCTCGACCTGCAGGTCTTCGACAAAAGCGATGCCGTCGTAGCCCACCACCGACTGCTTGCCGCTTTCGACGTGCGCGACCCGCGCCCCCACCGGCAACACCGAGCCGTCCGGCAGGTGCAGGATGACCGACGCCGCGGCATAGCGCTGCAACTGGAACTTGACCAGCACGCCGGACCCCGCCTGCGGCACCGCCACCGCCTTGGTCGACTCCAGTTTCATGTCGACCGGCAGTTCGTCCGGATCGATGGACAGGCGGTTGATCTGATAGGAATTCAGGTCCGGCACCAGCAGGTGGCCCGCGCTGTTGGTGCGGCCCAGTTTGCGGTTCTCGTGCAGCACCGCCACGTCCGGCGTGCCGTCGGTGCTGACCAGCGCGAAGCCGTCGTTGATCCGGCGCGACGGCGTCAGCGAACCATCCATCAGCACCACCGCGCCGACGGCCTGCAGCGCCGCCTGATTCTTGCCGCCGTAGTCCTGCCCCAGCGCGGTCAACTGGCCATAGCGGCCCAGGAACTGCAGCTTGCCCTGGTTGTACTGCCTGCCGCCGCTGCGGCCATTCTCCACGCCCCAGCCCCAGCCGCCGTCGTAATCCACATTGCGCTGCGCGCCGACGCTATAGGTATCCTGCTCACCCTGACGGCCGACCGAGGCGTTGAACTGCGTGTTGTCGCCCAGCAGGATGGAAAAGCCGAGATAGACGCCGTGTGAATTGGTCTGCGCGAAATCGTTGTACGCGCTGAGGTTCATGGATACGCGGCTGTGCAGATTGGCGGTGTACGAGGCCGACCCGATCTTGGCGGCCGGCACCTGCGGCATGCGAAAGCCGATGTAGCTCAGCGACACGCTCTGCGACTGGGTCAGCGGCAGCGAGAACGTGACGCGGTCGGTCTGCCGCGGCACCGGCGCGTCCTCGCGCGAGCCCAGGTCGCCGTAATTGCCCAGGGCGCGCACCGTTTGCAATTCGACGCTGAAGGCCGGCTCGACGTATTGGTAGCCCAGGCTGACCTGGCCGCCGTCGTAGTGGCCCGCGCTGCCGGACAGCGCGCCATTGACCACGCCCGCCTGTCCCAGCCTGACGAGCGCGCCCGCGCCGACGTTGTAGACGCCGGCGCTCATTTCACTGTGGCCCTCCAGGGTCAGCGCATCGTCCAGGCCATAACGCCCCGACGCCGTGACGGCGGGCCGCTTGTCGTAGTCGAACGAGCGCACGCTGAACTGGCGCCGCGCGAAGCCGGCCTCGACGGAATAGCTGGACAGGCCGGCCGCCAGCATGCGCGTATCGATGTAGAGCGGCACCGAGGTGCTGACGCTGCGTCCCAGCGCGTCGCGCGTGACCAGCGTGGCCTGGCCCGATCCCGTGACGCCGGGAATCTGGTTGACCACGAAAGGGCCGGCCGGGACGTTGCCCGAATACTGCTGCACGCCATTGACGTACAGGGACACGGAGGAGGGCACCACCGATGAAGCGCTCAGGGACGACACCGGGAATGTCACCAGATCCGGACGCAAGGCGAAATTGCGGCCCCACTGGATTCCGGCCACCCGCACCGAGCGCGACCAGTTCAACGACGAGGTGATGGTGTCGCCGACCCGCAGGGTGCGCAACGTGTCCTGGTCGGAATGGGTCCAGTAGGTGTCATAGCGGATGTAGCGGTCGGCCCGACCGCCGAGGTAGGCCGTGCCGGTGTTGTTGAACGTGCCGCGCGGATCGAAGTAGCGCTGCTCGGTGTACATCGACACCTTGTTGTAGGCATCGGTCTGCGCATAGGCCTCGTAGTTCAGGACCAGCCCGCGGCCCGAGGTGGCGCGCGGCGTCTGCGGCAAGCCGCGGGTATCCACCTGGAATGGGAGGCGCAACGCGTCGGGCACCACCAGATTCACCGTCTGCATGGCGGCGTTGTAGGTGTAGCGCAGGCCGGCAATGTCATCGAGCGGGATCTCGCTGTCGCGGGGCGCGCCGAGCTTGCTCACGTCCACCCCGACGGACCCCAGCGCGCCCGGGCTGGCGGACAGCCGGCCCTGCGCATCCCGGAAACGCAATAGCTGCGCGGTATTCACGCCGTTGATACTTACCTCCAAATACACATCGCGCTCGGCGATATTGCCGAACGACACCAGTTGGATGGGCAAATCCGCCGCCGCCGACGTCGCGCCGGACAGTGCGAGCGCGAGGCGGCAGGCGCAGCGCCCGCAAGCACGGATCGCGCGTACTGCCATGGGCTGCCTTCTCTTACCCCAACGGCCGCCAAAAGGGCGGCGCGGGACGCAATCAGTCAGTCGACTCGCGGCGTGACGGTGACGGTGCTGCCGTTCACCATGGCCCGGATCCTGATCTGGCCGGCCGCGTCCTGTTTGGCGGGAAAGCGCCAGAGCCGCTCGCGGCGGGCCAGCGCATATCCCAGCAGGCCGTCCACTTTCGCCAGCGGCGCGTCGGCGCCGGACAGCAGTTGCAGCGACGCCACCTGCGCATAACGGGTGCCGGAGTTGTCGAGCCGCAGCACCCATTCCTTGCCCTGGCGCGACAGGTGCCAGGCCAGCTCGGGCACCGGCTCGGGCGTGGCACCGGCCACGAAGACCGGCACGGAGTAGCGCATGCGCAGCACCACGCCATTGACCATTGGCGTGGACGGATCGGGAATCTCGTCGATCACCAGCCGGTAACTCTGTTCCAGCGCCGCCAGTTCCTTGCCGGCACGCACCAGACGCACCAGTTGTTCACCTTTGGGCGGCACCTGGATGATCGGCGGGCTGGCCAGGATCTCCTGCGTCGGCGTCAGCACGTCTTCACCCTGCGCCTGGTCCCAGGCGTAGACGCGCACCTGGCCGTAGACGGGCGTCACGCCCGGATTGCGCAGCATGATGCCGGTGGCGCTCTGCTGCGGCTGCAAGTCCACCAGCACGGGGGATATCTGCAGCGTCGCCGCCCGCGCCGGCACGGCCAGGACGCTCCAGGCGAAAACCGCGCCGACCAGTATGCGGAAGATACGACCCACGAATGGGCGGCCCGCGAATGGGCGGCCCACTAGAAATACACCGTCGCGGTCACGGTCGAGGAATAGGTATCGGGCGCCGGCGTACTCTGCACGGGCACCGTGCCGTTCACGGTGAGCGCCTGCGATGAGCCATTGCCGACGCCGCCGACGCGATCGCTGGAGCCGGTATCGCCCCAGACCACCGTCTGGTTGGGCGCGGGCTGGTACAACTGATATCGCACCGTGCTGGCGGTATTGCCCGTCGCGGTCCCGTTCATATAACGGGTGGCGAAGGTGGATCCCGAACCGGTCCCGGCACTCAGGCCGACGGTATAGGGCGTGGTATTGGTGCAGGTCACGTTGACCGTGGTATTGCCCGTGACCGCGGTGGTGAGCAGGCCGTGACTGCCGAAGCTCAGGTTATTCGCGGCGATGGTGCAATTGGCGGTAATGGTCAGCGTCACCGTCATGTTGGCCGTGGTCTGGGCCAGCGCCGCCTGGGGCAGGGAGCCGGCCGCCGCAAGCGTCAAAGTCAGAGTCGTCGCGCACAAGGACAAGCGTTTCATGAATCACTCCCACGAAATACTGCTGCACTGTCAGACCTGCATAACAACCATGGTACGGCGAATAAAGTGGCCGGGCACAATTTGGTTAAATTCAAACTCGCATCGCTTACCACTTCTCACCAGACGGATTAAGAATCCCGGACAACGAATTGAATTATCTCTATGAAAACACGATTAATCCGGGATGGGATATTTTGTTGTAATTCAGCACACAGGACAATTTCAATTAGTAACCGGCGTTCCCAAAAACGAGAGAAATCCCGGCCGCGGGATTATTCATTGATGATTATTCCGACGCCGCCGCGTGACCGCCCGGTCGCATTAATGCCGAGCGGCCGATAATCACCGCGCGTCCGCCATTGCGCGTGCCGTCCCGGCGCGCTGGCCGCCCGGGCGCCCACGGCACGGCCACGTCCGCCCGGCTGACGAAGCGTTGAATCGACATGTCGCACTAGAATCAACGCTCACCCACAGCCGTCGGCCCCGGCGTTTCGCCGCGCGTCTCCTCATGTTCTCCTTCTCAAGCAACACCATCCATCCGGCGGGCCGCGGCCTGCCCGCGTCCGAACGCCTGGGCGCGCTGCTGGCCGTCATGCTGGCGGTCTGCATGGCCAGCCTCGACACCGCCATCGCCAACACCGCGCTGCCCACCATCGCTCGCGACCTGCAGGCCAGCGACGCGGGTTCCATCTGGGTCATCAGCGGCTACCAACTGGCGATGGTCGCGGGTCTCTTGCCGGCGGCGGCGCTGGGCGAGATCCTGGGGCACCGGCGCGTCTACATGGTCGGCATCGTGGTGTTCACCCTGGCCTCGCTGGCCTGTGGGCTGGCGCCCTCCCTGCCGGTGCTGGTGGCGGCCCGCATCCTGCAGGGCCTGGGCGCGGCCGGCGTCATGAGCGTGAACGCGGCCTTGCTGCGCTTCATCTATCCGGCCCCGGTGCTCGGGCGCGGCATGGGCCTGAACGCGATGGTGGTGGGCCTGTCGTTCGCCGCAGGGCCGACCGCGGCCTCCACCATCCTGCTGCTGGGGTCATGGCACTGGCTGTTCCTGATCAACGTGCCGATCGGCCTGCTGGCGGTGGCGCTGGGCCTGCGCGGCCTGCCCCTGACCACGCGCGCGCCGCACGGCTTCGACGGCCTGGCCGCGGCGCTGTGCGCCATGACGCTGGGGCTGTTCGTGCTCGGCTCGAACGAACTGGCGCATAGCGCGCCGTGGCCGCGCGTCACCCTGGAATGGGGCCTGGCGGCGGCCAGCCTGTGGCTGCTGATGCGGCGCCAGGCCGGCCACCCGGCGCCGATCCTGGCGGTGGACCTGTTGCGCCGACCGCTGTTCGCACTGTCCGCCGCCACCGCGGTGTGCGCGTTCGCGGCGCAGGCGCTGGCGTTCGTGTCGCTGCCGTTCCTGTTCCAGACGGTGCTCGGCTACACCCAGGTGCATACCGGCTTTCTCATCACGCCGTGGCCGGTGGTGGTGGCGATCATGGCGCCCATCGCCGGGCGCATGTCCGACCGCTATCCGGCCGGCATGCTGGGCGGCGTGGGGCTGGCGCTCCTGGCCCTGGGCATGGCGTCGCTGGCGCTGCTGCCGGCCGCGCCCTCGGCCTGGGACATCTCTTGGCGCATGGCACTGTGCGGCGCCGGCTTCGGTTTCTTCCAGTCGCCCAACCTGCGCGCCATCATGACCTCCGCGCCGCCCTCGCGCGCGGGCGGGGCCAGCGGCATGATCGGCACGGTGAGGCTGCTGGGCCAGGCCACCGGCGCGGCGCTGGTGGCCGCCTGCTTCAACGTGTCAACCACCCACGGCGCCGTGATCGCGCTGTGGCTGGGCGGCCTGTGCGCCGCGCTGGCCAGCCTGGCAAGCTTCGCGCGGCTGCGCTTTGGCGCGATCGAGCCGGCCGAAACGCCCGCCACGCGATGAAAAGACGCTTTTATTGCGGTTAATGTCGTTATATATCGCTGACAGGCCGACACATACGTAAGATGTGCAACACGCGCTAAATATCAAAGGGGCCGGGCCGTTGTCCGGGGTGAGGCAGTCTCCTACCCCCAAGAAAGACGCGTATGACACAGTTCCTGAAAGACATCACCATCCGCCGCATGATCCTGAGCACGTTGCTCCTGATCAGTGTCCTGTTCGCCGGCCAGGCAGCCATCAGCGTGAACGGGTTGCGCCACGCCAGCGACGCCCTCGAAGCCAGCAACGACCTGCTGAACGAAGTTTCCTCGCTTTCCCTCATCAACGACCAGATCATGCGCGCCCGCCTGCGGCTGGCGCGGCAGCTTGAATACGCCCGCGACGGCCTGGCCGCGCCCGCCGCCGAAGAAGGCCGCGCGATCGACGCGGCGCTGGAGGAAGCCCGCAAGAACCAGCAGGCATTCCTAGAGTCGGCCAAGAACGATACGCCCGCGTCGATCCTCGACCCATTGCGCAACGACTTCGATGCGCTGGTCAATGGCGGCATCGCGGTGCAGCGCAACTTCCTGGCGCAGGACGACATCGAGAAGGCGCGCGCCCACGCCGCCGGACCGGTCGTCACCGCCAGCCGCGCCTTCGGCAAAAGCATCGAAAACTACCAGGCCTACGCCAGGCAGCGCCAGGAGGCCCTGATCGAACGGTCCATGACCGAGCGCCGCGAAGCGTTCGCGGGCATCGGCATCGTGCTGGGCGTCAGCCTGCTGCTGCTGGTGCTGGGCGACCGCTATGTCGTGCACTTCATGCAGCGGCCATTGAACGTGGTCAAGCGCCACTTCCAGCATATCGCCGCGGGCGACCTGACCGCGCCCATTGCCCCGTTTGGCAACAACTGCGTCGGCCAGTTGATCCCTTACCTGCAGGAAATGCAGGCCAGCCTGGTGCGGACGGTGCATTCGGTGCGCGACGGCGTGGCTGAAATCAACACCGGCTCCAGCGAGATCGCCGCCGGCAACCAGGACCTGTCCAGCCGCACCGAGCAACAGGCCGCCGCGCTCGAGGAAACCGCGGCCAGCATGGAACAGTTGCTGTCGACCGTCACCAGCAACGCCGACAACGCGCGCCAGGCCAACGCCATGGCCGCCGAGGCGTCGGAAGTGGCCCGCCGTGGCGGCGCCGCGGTGCAGAGCGCAGTCGCCACGATGCGAGAAATCGCGCAGGACTCGGGGCGCATCGAAGACATCGTCGGCGTGATCGACGGCATCGCCTTCCAGACCAACATCCTGGCGCTGAACGCGGCGGTCGAAGCCGCGCGCGCCGGCGAGCAGGGCAAGGGCTTCGCCGTGGTGGCGGGCGAAGTGCGCTCATTGGCGCAACGCAGCGCCAGCGCCGCCAAGGAAATCAAGCAGTTGCTGGGCGCCTCGGGCGCGACGGTGCAGGCCGGCGCGGCCCAGGTCGAGACCGCCGGCCGCACCATGGAGGAAATCCAGGCGGCGATCGAGCGGCTGACCACGCTGGTCGGCGACATCGCCAGCGCCTCGCACGAACAGGTCACCGGCATCGATCAGGTCAACACCGCGGTGACCCAGATGGACCAGGTGACGCAGCAGAACGCCGCGCTGGTCGAACAGGCCGCCGCCGCCGCGGCCTCGCTGGAATCGCAGGCGCAGCGCCTGCAGCATTCGGTCAGCACCTTCCGGCTGCCGGCTGGCCAGCAGGAATACGCGCCGCCGGCCCTGCCGGCGCGTGAGCGCCTGGCGCTGTCGGCCTGATCCGCGCGCGCGGCGCCGGCCGCGGACCGGCGCCGCCGCGTCAGTCCAGCGCGGTCGCGCAGACCGGCTCGCCGTGGCGGATGACCCGCTTGGGCAGTTCGCCGCCGATCCAGTACGCCAGCTCGGCCGGATGGGCGATGTCCCACGCCACGAAGTCGGCGACCTTGCCCGGCGCCAGCACGCCGTGGCTGGCCTGCAGGCCCAGCGCGCGCGCCGCGTGGACCGTAGCGCCGGCCAGCGCCTCCTGCGGCGTCAAGCGGAACAGGGCGCATGCCATGCTCAACATCAGCCGCAGAGACAACGCAGGCGAGGTGCCCGGGTTGAGGTCGCTGGAGATCGCGATCGGCACGCCGTGCCGCCGCAGCAGGTCGATCGGCGGCAGTTGCGTTTCACGCAGCGCGTAGAACGCACCCGGCAACAGCACCGCCACCGTGCCGGCCGCCGCCATGGCGCGGACGTCGGCCTCGGTCAGGTATTCCAGATGGTCGGCGGACAATGCGCCGTAGCGCGCCGCCAGGCTGGCGCCGTGCAGCGACGACAATTGCTCGGCGTGCAGCTTCACCGGCAGGCCCAACTGGGCCGCGGCCTGGAATACCCGCTCGACCTGCGCCGGCGAGAAGGCCAGGTGCTCGCAGAAAGCGTCCACCGCGTCCACCAGCCCTTCGGCCGCCAGCACCGGCAGCATGCGACGCGCGACCTCGTCGATATAGTCATCGGCGCGGCCGGCGAATTCAGGCGGCAGCGCATGCGCCGCCAGACAGGTGGCGCGCACCGTCAACGGCAGCGTCTGCCCCAGGTGGCGCGCCACCCGCAGCATCTTGCGCTCATTGGGCAGGTCCAGGCCGTAGCCGGACTTGATCTCCAGCGTGGTGACGCCATCGCGCAGCAGATGCAGCGCGCGTCGCCGAGCGCTGGCGTACAACTGCGCCTCGGTGGCGGCGCGGGTGGCGCGCACCGTGCTGGCGATGCCGCCGCCCTGGGCCGCGATCACCGCGTAGTCCACGCCCTGCAGGCGCTGTTCGAACTCCTGGCTGCGGTCGCCGCCGAACACCAGATGCGTGTGACAGTCGATCAGTCCCGGCGTCACCCAGGCGCCGCCCAGGTCGTGCTCGGCCGCCTCGTCGCCGCGCGGCAGGTCAGCTTCCGGGCCGACCCACTCGATGTGCTGGCCGCGCGTCACCAGCGCGGCGCGCTCGACGGCCGCATATTCGCCGCCGGCCATCGTCGCCACGTGGCAGTTGCGCCAGATCTGTTTCATGCGCGTACTCCCCTTATCGTCGATGCGCTCAAAGGCTGGGCAACAGGCCAGCCGGCATCAGCGCGTTCAGGTGACGGCCGGCGATCAACCGACTGGCGGCCTCGATGTCGGGCGCGAAGAAGCGGTCCTTTTCGTAGTGCGCGACCTGCTCGCGCAGCAGGCCGCGGGCGCGTTCCAGCTTGGGAGAGGTCTTCAACCCGGCGCGGAAGTCCAGCCCCTGGCAGGCGCCCAGCCACTCGATCGCCAGGATGTCGCGCACGTTGTCGGCCATCGGCCAGAGCCGCTTGCCGGCATTCGGCGCCATCGACACGTGGTCTTCCTGGTTGGCCGAGGTCGGCAGGCTGTCGACGCTGGCAGGATGCGCCAGCGCCTTATTGTCGCTGGCCAGCGCGGCCGCCGTGACCTGCGCGATCATGAACCCCGAATTGACGCCGCCGTTGCTCACCAGGAACGGCGGCAGTTGCGACATGTGCTTGTCCATCATCAACGAAATGCGGCGCTCGGACAGCGCGCCGATCTCGGCCAGCGCCAGGGCCAGGTTATCGGCCGCCAGCGCCACCGGCTCGGCATGGAAGTTGCCGCCCGACAGCACGTCGCCCTGTTCGGCGAACACCAGCGGGTTGTCGGACACGGCGTTGGCCTCGATCTGCAGCACCTGCGCCACGTGGCGGATCTGCGTCAGGCAGGCCCCCATCACCTGCGGCTGGCAGCGCAGCGAGTAGGGGTCCTGGACCTTGTCGCAGTCCACGTGCGAATGGCCGACCTCGCTGTCTTCGGTCAGCAGGTCGCGGTAGACGGCGGCCACGTCGATCTGGCCTGGCTGGCCGCGCGCCTCGTGGATGCGGGCGTCGAACGGCACGCGCGAGCCGAGCATCGCTTCCACGCTCAGGCTGCCGCAGACCAGGCCCGCGGCGAGCAGGTCCTCGGTCTCGAACAGGCCGCGCAGCGCGTAGGCCGTGGACACCTGGGTGCCGTTCAGCAGCGCCAGGCCCTCCTTGGCCGCCAGCGTCAGGGGCCCCAGTCCGGCGCGGGCCAGCGCCGCCCTGGCCGGCAGCCACTCGCCGTCGCAGCGGGCGCGGCTCTCGCCCAGCAAAAGCAGCGACATGTGCGCCAGCGGCGCCAGGTCGCCGGAAGCGCCCACCGAGCCTTTCAGCGGGATATGCGGATACACGCCGGCATTGACCAGCGCGATCAGGCTGTCGATGACCTGGCGGCGGATGCCCGAGCGGCCGCGCGCCAGGCTGTTGATCTTGAGCACCATGATGAGCCGCACCATGGCGTCGTCGAGCGGCTCGCCCACCCCGGCGGCATGCGACAGCACCAGCGAGCTCTGCAGCGCCTGCAGGTCTTCGCGGGCGATCTTGGTCGAGGCCAGCAGGCCGAAGCCGGTGTTGATGCCATAGGCCGTGCGGCCTTCGGCAATGATGCGCTCGACGCAGGCGACGCTGGCGTCGATCGGGCCGTAGGCGGCCGGATCCAGCGTCACGCGGCCCGCTTGCTGGTACACCTGGCGCAGTTGCGCCAGCGTCAGGTGGCCAGGATTCAAGTGCAGATCCATTTCTTATTCTCCAGGACGGATATCCGATGTCATGCGATGTCGTGTCCGCGCAGGGTCGGGTGGGGCGCAGGCGTGTGCCCGCGGCGGGCGAACACGTAATAGAGCAGGCCTGGCACGATCAGCCCGATGATCCACGAGATGTCCACGCCGCCCAGGCGCGCGACCATCGGACCGGTGTAGAGCCTGGTCGAGATGAAGGGCATCTGCACCAGCACGCCCGCCACGTAGACCAGGATGCCGGGCCAGTTCCAGCGCCCGTAGCGGCCATCGGGATCCGACAGCGCGGCGACGTCGTAGCGCTCGCGGTTGATGAAATAGTAGTCAACCAGGTTGACGGCGCTCCAGGGCGTGAAGAAGGCCAGCAGGAACAGGATGAACGATTTGAACGCGTTCAGGAACGAATGCTGCCCCACCAGCGCCACACAGGTGGCCGCGCCGACGATCAACAGCACGAACACCAGCCGCTGGCGTCGCGAGATCTCCACATGGCCGCGAAAGCCGCTGATGATGGTGGCGATGCACATGAAGCTGCCGTAAGAGTTCAGCGTCGAGATGGTGACCTTGCCGAAGGCGATGCTGAAGTACAACAGCGCAGCGGTGGCGCCGGCGCCGCCCAGTCCGACGATGTAGGCCACTTCGCGGCCGGCGAACTGGCCCGCCGCCATGGCCGCCGCCAGCACGCCGAGCGTCATCGCGATCTGCGCGCCCGCGACCGAACCCAGGCCCACCGCCAGGAAGGTCCTGGACGACGAGGTGCGGCTGGGCAGGTAGCGCGAGTAATCCGCCACGTAGGGGCCATAGGCGATCTGCCACGAGGCCGCCAGCGACACCGCCAGCAGGAACGAGGTCCAGTTGAAATGGCGGATCTGCAGCAACTGGCCCACGTCGCCCAGCGTCATCACACGGCTGAACAGGTAGACGAACGCGATCAGCCCCAGCACGCTGGCCACGCGCCCGATCATGTGGATCGTGCGGTAACCGAACACCGTGACCAGCACGATGACGGCGGCGAACAGCAGGATGCCTGCGCTGTCGCTGACGCCCAGCAACTGGCCGATGGCCTGCCCCGACAGCACGGCGCCTGTAGCCGTGAACCCCAGATACATCAGGCACACCAGCACGATCGGGATGGCCGCGCCGTAGACGCCGAACTGCACGCGGCTGGAGATCATCTGCGGCAGGCCCAGCCTGGGCCCCTGGGCCGCGTGCAGCGCCATGACGGCGCCGCCGAAGACCTGGCCGATGAACAGCCCGACCAGCGACCAGAACACGTCCCCGCCTAGCACTACCGCCAGCGCGCCGGTGACGATGGCGGTGATCTGCAGATTGGCGCCCAGCCACAGCGTGAACTGACTGTAGAGCCTGCCATGGCGTTCGGCCTCCGGAATGAAGTCGATCGAGCGCCGCTCGATCAGCGCTCCGTCGTGCGCCCCATTGCGCGCCTCGCTGTCCTGCTCCATGCGTTGTCTCCTGGCGGGCGCCGCGCGGCGGAGCCCGGTTGTGGTGCCGTGGCCGCCGGCCCCGGATCAGCGTTGCGCGTTGACCATGGGCAGGTCCAGGCCCTGCTCGCGGGCGCAATCGGCCGCGGCCTCATAGCCCGCGTCGGCATGACGCATCACCCCGGTGCCCGGATCGTTCGTGAGCACACGCGCGATACGCTCGGCCGCCGCATCGGTGCCATCGCACACGATCACCATGCCGGCGTGCTGCGAGAAGCCCATGCCGACGCCGCCGCCGTGATGCAGCGACACCCAGGTGGCGCCCCCCGCGGTGTTCAGCAGCGCGTTGAGCAGCGGCCAGTCGGAAACCGCGTCGGAACCGTCGCGCATGGCCTCGGTTTCGCGGTTGGGACTGGCGACGGAGCCGGAATCCAGATGGTCGCGGCCGATCACCACCGGCGCCGACAGCTCGCCGCTGCGCACCATCTCATTGAATGCCAGGCCCAGCCTGGCGCGTTGTCCCAGGCCGACCCAGCAGATGCGCGCCGGCAGGCCCTGGAACCGGATGCGCTCGCGCGCCATGTCGAGCCAGCGGTGCAGGTGGGCGTCGTCGGGGATCAGTTCCTTGACCTTGGCGTCGGTCTTGTGGATGTCCTGCGGGTCGCCCGACAGCGCGGCCCAGCGGAACGGGCCAACGCCGCGGCAGAACAGCGGGCGGATGTAGGCGGGCACAAACCCCGGAAAATCGAAGGCGTTGGCGACGCCTTCTTCCATGGCCATCTGGCGGATGTTGTTGCCGTAGTCGAACGTCGGCACGCCCCGACGATGGAATGCCAGCATGGCCTGGACGTGCACCGCCATCGACTGCTTGGCGGCCTTGACCACGGCGGCGGGCTCGCGCCTGCCGCGCTCGCGGTATTCGGCCCAGGTCCAGCCGGCGGGCAGGTAACCATTGAGCGGATCGTGGGCGCTGGTCTGGTCGGTGACCATGTCCGGGCGCACGCCGCGCCGCACCAGCTCGGGCAATACCTCGGCGGCATTGCCGCACAGCGCCACCGACACGGCGCGACCCGCCTTGGTATAACGCGCGATGCGGGCCAGCGCGTCGTCCACGTCGGCGGCCTGTTCGTCGACATAACGGGTGCGCAGGCGGAAGTCGATGCTGGCCTGCTGGCATTCGATCGTCAGCGAGCAGGCGCCGGCCAGCGTCGCCGCCAGCGGCTGCGCGCCGCCCATGCCGCCCAGGCCCGCGGTCAACACCCAGCGGCCGGCGAGCTTGCCGTCGTAATGCTGGCGCCCCGCCTCGACGAAGGTCTCGTAGGTGCCCTGCACGATGCCCTGGCTGCCGATGTAGATCCAACTGCCGGCGGTCATCTGCCCATACATGGCCAGGCCTTTGGCGTCGAGTTCGTTGAAATGCTCCCAGGTGGCCCAATGCGGCACCAGGTTGGAATTTGCGATCAACACGCGCGGCGCGTTGGCGTGGGTCTTGAACACGCCTACCGGCTTGCCCGACTGCACCAGCAGGGTCTCGTCGTCCTCCAGGCGCTTGAGCGTCTCGACGATCTTGTCGTAGCAATCCCAATCGCGCGCGGCGCGGCCGATGCCGCCATAGACCACCAGCTCCTTGGGATTCTCCGCGACGTCCGGATCGAGATTGTTCATCAGCATGCGCAACGGCGCCTCGGTGAGCCAGCTCTTGGCGGTGAGCTGGTTGCCGCGCGGCGCGCGGATCTCGACGTCGCGGTAACGGTTCGATTGTTCCAAGGCGGTCTCCATGATCGATGGCGCGGCGCGATGCGCGGCCTGCTGACGGAATCATAGGACGCCTATGCTTGTATATACAAGCTGGCCGGACCCGGTTACCGATCAGGGATTTCCCGTACGACGCCGCGCTCGGCGGGCGTCGCACCCCGGCATCAGCCCTGGCGCGGCTGCAGCTCGATCAGGCAGGCGTCCAGCACCGTGGCCGATTCCAGGCGGTATTCGGCCAGCCCTTCCGCGCTCTCCAGGTGCAGGCAGTCGTAGCGCGCCGGCGCCGGCAGCACATGGCCGTCGCGCCGCGCCGTGAGCGCGTCGCCCGCATTGAACAGCAGCACGGTGGTGGCCGCGCTGTGGAAGGTCCAGTCGCGCGCGCCGCCAATCCATTGCAGCCGCGCGTGGTGGTGGCGCGGCGAATAGATCAGGTTGAAATCGCGGATGGGGCCGTCCAGCAGGCGGCAATCGACCCGCGCGTCGCCCGGGAAGGCGTAGGCCTGGCGCGCCCGCAATGGCGCCTGCGCGCGGCCGTCGACGGTCAGCGCGATGCCCGCGCCTTCCAGCACGGTAATGACGCGCTGCAACCCATTGAACGCGGAAAAACCGCCGTCCTGGGCCACGTCGGCGATCGACAGGCGCCAGGTGAACGCGGCGCTGCTGCCTCCGGCGTTGCACGCCACCTCCTGCGTGGTGCCCCCGCCATTGCGCCATGGCATGCGGGGATAGTCCTGTGCCCGGTACAGGCGCACGTCTGGCGAAGTCATGTGGAGAATTTTCCTTCCAGGCGGTGGCGCGAGCCAGGGTGGATCAGGCGCGCCAGGGTGACGGCGCGCTCGCCCGACCAGGTGCGCCGGCGGATCAGCAGGCACGGCTCGCTGCGCTCGATCTGCAGCAACTGGCATTCGCGTGGTTTGGCGACGATGGCCTCGACCACGTGCTCGCCTTCGGTCAGCGGCGCCACGCGCGTCAGGTATTCATAGGGCGTGTGGCGAGTGAAATCCTGCTTGAGGTAGTCGGGCGCCAACCGCACGTTGACGTAGCGGTCTTCGAGCTGGATCGGCACGTCGTCCTCGAAGTGCACAATGAGCGAATGAAACACCGGCTGGCCTTCGCGGATGTCGAGCGCGGCGGCCTGCTCGCTGCCGGCCGCTTCCTCGAGCAGCCGCACCACGCGGCTGTGATGGCGATGGCCGCGGGCCACGATCTCGTCGGCGATGTTGTTGACCGCGAACAGCGCCGAGCGCGTCTTGGGCGGGGCCACGAACGTGCCCACGCCCTGCATGCGCACCAGCAGGCCCTCGGCCGTCAGCTCGCGCAGCGCGCGATTGATGGTCATGCGGGAATAGCCCAGCTCCTGCACCAGTTCGCTTTCCGACGGCACGCGGTAATGCGCCGGCCAGGCGCCGCTGCGGATCTGCTGGGCGATCATCTGCTTGAGTTGCGCATAGAGCGGCGCGGGCAGGGCATTGGCCTGGGCCGGCAGCCGGGGCGGATTGGAAGCCACGGAATATCCTGTGTCGTGCCGTTGGACGAAAACCGATTATAGGGGCCACTAGACATGTACAGACAGGCCGCCCGCATTGGACGCGGACGCCATGCCTGCGTATACTCCCCCCCTGTATCTACCGGAGCCCAGTGTGCCCCATTCCCCCGCAGAGAAAAAGCGCGTCACAACGCGCCTGCGCCGCATCCAGGGCCAGGCGCTGGCGCTGGAGCGCGCCGTCAACGAAGGCACGGAATGCGGCGCGCTGCTGCAACAACTGGCCGCCCTGCGCGGCGCGGCCACCGGCCTGATGGCCGAAGTGCTCGAAAGCCATCTCCGGGAGACCTTCCTCCAATCCGCCCAGGGCGGACGGCCCGGCGCCACGATCGAACCCGAAGCGGAAATCGATCAGATCATGCGCATCGTCCGTTCCTATCTGAAATAACGCCATCGACATCGTGGAGCAAGCTATGAAATCACGCGCAGCAGTTGCATTCGGACCCGGCAAGCCGCTGGAAATCGTTGAAATCGACGTCGCGCCCCCGCAGCGCGGCGAAGTGCTGGTGCAGATCACCCACACGGGCGTCTGTCACACCGACGCCTTCACCCTCAGCGGCGACGACCCCGAAGGCCTCTTCCCCGCGGTGCTGGGCCATGAAGGCGCCGGCGTGGTGGTCGAGGTCGGCGAGGGCGTGACCTCGCTCAAGCCGGGCGATCACGTCATCCCGCTCTACACGGCCGAGTGCCGCGAGTGCAAGTTCTGCCTGTCGGGCAAGACCAACCTGTGCCAGAAAGTGCGCGCCACCCAGGGCAAGGGCGTGATGCCCGACGGCACCTCGCGCTTCAGTTATGAAGGCAAGCCGCTCTACCACTACATGGGCTGCTCGACCTTCAGCGAGTACACCGTGGTCAACGAGATCTCGCTGGCCAAGATCAACCCGGCCGCGCCGCACGAGAAGGTCTGCCTGCTGGGCTGCGGCGTCACCACCGGCCTGGGCGCGGTGCACAACACCGCCAAGGTCAAGGAAGGCGACACCGTGGCCGTGTTCGGCCTGGGCGGCATCGGCCTGGCGGTGATCCAGGGCGCGGTGCAGGCCAAGGCCGGCCGCATCATCGCGGTCGACACCAACCCCAACAAGTTCGTGCTGGCCAGCGCCATGGGCGCCACCGACTGCATCAACCCCAAGGACCACGACAAGCCGATCCAGGAAGTGATCGTCGAGCTCACCGACGGCGGCGTGGACTTCTCGTTCGAATGCATCGGCAACGTGCACGTGATGCGCGCCGCGCTCGAATGCTGCCATAAGGGTTGGGGCGAAAGCATCATCATCGGCGTGGCCGGCGCCGGCCAGGAAATCAGCACGCGCCCGTTCCAACTGGTCACCGGCCGCGTCTGGCGCGGCTCGGCCTTCGGCGGCGTCAAGGGCCGCACCCAGCTTCCCGGCATGGTCGAGGACGCGATGAACGGCAAGATCGACCTGGATCCGTTCGTCACCCACACACTGCCGCTGGACCGCATCAACGAGGCCTTCGACCTGATGCATGAAGGCAAATCGATTCGCACCGTGATCCACTTCTGACACCGGCGGATGTTCCCGAGGGCCCGGCACATGCCGGGCCTTTTTTTCCGGCATGACAGATCTGCGACGGCGACAGGACCCTTGCCAACGTGCCTGCTGCGCGGCGCCAAAGCATCGGCGCGCCGGGCGCCGACGCCTCAGCGCGCGCCGCGCAGCCGCATCAGGCTCAGGATCTCGAACAGGATCTGCGCGCCCGCGTGCGCCGTATTGGCGGTGGCGTCATACGACGGCGCCACTTCCACCAGGTCGCCGCCGACGATGTCCAGGCCCGCCAATCCACGCAGCATGGCCTGGGCCTCGCGCACGGTCACGCCGCCGACCTCCGGCGTGCCGGTGCCGGGCGCGAAAGCCGGATCCAGGCAATCGATATCGAACGACACATACACGGGCGCGTCGCCGACCACGGCCCGCGCCTGGGCGATGATGGCGTCCACTCCCAGGCGCGGAATGTCCTCGGCGTGGATCACCGTCATGCCCGACTCGTACGAGAACTCCCACAGGTACTCGGCCGAGCCGCGGATGCCGATCTGGATCGTGCGGGTCGGGTCGAGCACGCCTTCCAGCACCGCTTGCCGGAACGGCCCGCCATGATGAAAGCGGCTGCCGTCGAACGGACCGCCGGTATCGCAATGCGCATCGAAGTGCACCAGCGCCACCGGCTGCCGCGCCCCCAATGCGCGCAGGATCGGCAGCGTCACGGAATGGTCGCCGCCCACCGACAGCGGCGTGACGCCGGCCGCCACGATCTTCTCGTAGGTCGCGTGGATGTCCTCGTGCGACTGTTCCAGGCTGTAGCGGCTGCGCATCGGCACGTCGCCGATGTCGGCCACGCGCAGCTCGCGCACCGGCGTGCATTTGAGCGCGTGGTTGTACGGCCCGACGCGCTCGATGGCGCGCAGCGCGCGCGGTCCAAAGCGACAGCCGCTGCGATTGCTGGCCCCCAGGTCCATCGGCACGCCCAGCAGCGCCACCTGCAGATCGCCGAAATCCGGCCGGCTCCAGTCGATCTGCCGGGCCGGCGCATCCAGCAGTGTCGGCATGCCGGCATAGGGCGCGCTGCGCGTGCCGCTGTCGTCGATGACGTTGGCCGCCACCGCGCGAAAGTGCGGATCGTGGATGACGGCTTCGTTGGCGCCGCCGAACCGGGCGCGCAACGCGGCCAGCTTCTCGGGGGTGAAACTCATGGGGTGCTCCTGGAAGATGAATCGCCGTGGACCGGCGCCGCCGCCTGTCCCATCAGGCTGACGATGATGAAGCTGACGGCGCTGACGGCCAGGCTGGCGTAGATCGGCGTATTGGCCGCCAGGCCGTCGCGGATCATGAAGCCGATCGCCGTGGCGCAGCCCAGCAGCATGCTGGCGATCGCGCCCGTGGTCGTTCCGCGGCGCCACCAGATGGCACCCAGGATCGGCACCAGCATGCCGCCGACCAGCAGGTTGTAGGCGCAGGTAAGCGCGTCCAGCACGTCATCGACCACCAGCGCGATGCCGAGCGTGGCCACGCCGACCAGCAGTGTCATCAGGCGATGGCTGCGCACATGGGTGAAGCCGCGGCCGCCGCGCAAGGCCGGCAGCAGGTCCTCGGCCAACACGGTGGAAGACGCCAGCATCGCCGCGCTGGCCGTGGACATCATGGCCGCCAGCGCCGCCGCGATCACCAGGCCGCGGATGCCGGCGGGCAGCTCGGCCTGCACGATGGCGGCAAAAGCGTTGTTGACGTTGTCCAGGTCGGGCAGCAAGACCCTCGCCGTCATGCCGATCAGCGCGCCCACCAGGCCATAGACGATGCAATACAGCCCCGCCGCCGCCCCCGCCAGCCTCGCCACCCGCTCACTGCGGGCGGTGAAGACGCGTTGCCAGATGTCCTGGCCGATCAGGATGCCGAAGAAATAGATCAGGAAGTACGTCACGATGGTGGGCCAGCCGATCGCGGTGGGCTCGAAGCTGGCCGCCGGCAGTTTCGCCACCAGTTGGTCCCAGCCGCCGACCCGCGACAGGCAGATCGGCAGCAGCACGGCCATCAGGCCGACCGTCTTGATCAGGAACTGCACGATGTCGGTCAGGGTCAGCGACCACATGCCGCCCACCGCCGAATAGACCACCACCACGCCGCCGCCCACCAGTATCGCCAGCCAGAAGGGCATGTCGAACAGCACCTGCATCACCGTGCCGGTCGCGATCACCGAGGTCGCGGCCAGCATCAGCGCGTAGGCCATCATCACCAGCGCGCTGACATGCCGGGTGCGCGCGCTGTAGCGGAACTCCAGGATCTGCGTCACGGTGAAGATGCGCAGCTTCAGCAGCGGCCGGGCCAGGAACACGTTCAGCACGATGATGCCCAGGCCCAGCATGGCGCACAGCCAGAAACCGGAGATGCCATGCACATACCCCAGCCGCACCGTGCCGACGGTGCTGGCGCCGCCGAGCACCGTGGCCGCCATGGTGCCCATGTAGAAGGCCGGTCCGAGATTGCGGCCCGCCACCAGGAAATCCTCGTGCGTCCTGGCCCGCCGCATGCCGTACCAGCCCAGTAGCAGCATCGCGGCAAGATAGGCCACGACAACGCCTATGTCGACAAACATGTCCTTCCCCTTGTCTCGTCGCGCGCAATCCGCGCGCTGAATGACCGCCGCCGGCTAAACAACTATTTACGTAGAAGTGAATCCGGAAAAAATCGATTCTCCGGGCTGCCGATTGCCTGTTGGCCGCCGACGGCACCGGCGCCAGGTTGAATCGGCAACACCGGTGGAATAATAGGAATCCACTCTTTTTCCATCCATATCTGGTTCGGAAAATTCACATCGATCTTCGTCAATGTTTTGTCGGTAGTTACCCTATGCTCTCGAACGTCTCCGACCTCGACCTGCGGCTGATCCGCGTCTTCCTGACCATCGTCGACGCTGGCGGCGTGTCGGCCGCGCAGGCCCTGCTGGGCGTGGGCCAGTCCACCATCAGCAGCCAGCTCGCCACGCTCGAAACCCGGCTTGGCTTCACCCTGTGCGAACGCGGGCGCGGCGGCTTTCGCCTGACCGCCAAGGGACAGCGTTTCGACAAGCTGGCGCGCCGCGCGCTGGCGTCGCTGGATGACTTCAGCGCGCAGGCGCGCAATATGCATCGGCAACTGGTGGGCAACCTGACGCTGGGCCTGATCGGCAACGCCACCATGGCGCAGAACGCGCGCATCGGCCACGCCATCGAGAGATTCCGCCGGCGCGACGAGGCCGTGCGCCTGTCGGTGCTGATCCGCAGCCCGCGCGAACTCGAAGAGCTGATCCTCAAGGACGAGATGCAGGTCGCCATCGGCTACTTCCTGCACCGGGTGCCGATGCTGGACTACACCGCGCTGTTCCAGGAACGCCAGATCGCTTACTGTGGCGCCACCCATCCGCTGGCGGCGCGCGCCGGCCGCGTCACCGAGCAGGATCTGGCCGACGCCGACTGGACCTGGCGCACCTACCCCTTGCCGGAGTCCTCGTTCGCCGGCCGGCCGCGCCACATCACCTCCGAGGCCGACAACATGGAGGCCGCGCTGATCCTGATCCTGTCGGGCGCGCACCTCGGATACCTGCCCGAGCACTATGCGGCGCCGTACGTGGCCGCCGGCCTGCTGCATGCGCTGGACGCCAACGTCTACCACTACGATGTCGAGATCAGCATGGTGGCGAAACGGCGCAGCCACCTGGACGACATCGCCGCGACCTTTCTCGAAGACATGCGCGCGGCCCTGCTGGAGGCGCCGGCCCCGCCGCCGTGATATACCTGTGCCGCGCGGCGTCCGCACCAGGCACCGCGCGCCGCAGACCAGGAGCCCGCATGTCCACCACCGCCACCTTGAATTCCGCCGCCGCCGCGACGCGCCGCATGACCGTCCCGGCCTTTCGCGCCCGCAAGCGCGCCGAGCCGCTGGTCATGCTCACCGCCTACACCGCGCGCATGGCCGAATTGCTCGATCCCCACTGCGACGCGCTGCTGGTGGGCGACAGCCTGGCGCAGACCATCTATGGGCTGCCGTCCACCGTGCCCGTCACGCTCGACATGATGATCGCGCACGGCGCCGCCGTCGTGCGCGGCGCGCGCCAGGCGCTGGTGGTGGTCGACATGCCCTTCGGCAGCTATGAGGAAAGCCCCGAACAGGCTTTCCGCTCGGCCGCCCGCGTCCTCAAGGAAACCGGCGCCAGCGCCGTCAAGCTGGAAGGCGGCCAGGCCATGGCGCCAGCCATCGCCTGCCTGTCGGCGCGGGGCATTCCCGTCATGGCGCACATCGGCCTCACGCCCCAGGCCGTCAACATTCTCGGTGGCTACGGCGCGCGCGGCCGCGGCGATGCCGAATACGCCCGCATCGCCGCCGACGCCACGGCCGTGGCCGACGCCGGCGCCTTCGCGGTGGTGATCGAGGGCGTGGTCGAGCCACTGGCGCTGGCCATCACCGAAGCCATCGCCTGCCCCACCATCGGCATCGGCGCGTCCGCCGGCTGCGACGGCCAGGTGCTGGTGGTTGACGACATGCTCGGCATGTTCGACCGCACCGCCCGCTTCGTGAAGCGCTACGACACCCTGTCGGCCCGCATCCAGGATGCCGCCCGCGACTACGCCGCCGACGTGCGCGCGCGCCGCTTTCCGGACGCGGAGCACCTGTACGGCTGATCCCGCGTCGGCCGGGCGGTAAGGCCCAGTCGGCGTTTGTCGCTAGAATCGAGCCATATCCGATTCCCGCGCCCGCCGCGCGCCCTGCCCTTGCCAACCATGACTCCGCCCCGCCACGACACGCCCCAGTTGCAGGACGCGATCGCCGATGCGATCAGCACCGCCACGCGCGGCGCCGGCCGCGTCAACATCCTGGTCGCCGGCAAGACCGGCGTAGGCAAGAGCACGCTCATCAACGCGGTGTTCCGCGGCGACCTGGCCAAGACCGGCGCCGGCAAGCCGGTCACGCAGACCACGCAGGAATTCTCGCGGCCCGGCCATCCGCTCACCATCATCGACACCCGCGGCCTGGAAGTTGGCGATTACGCCCGCTCGCGTCAGCAACTGGCCGACCTGATCCGCGAGCGCGCGGCTTCGGAAGACCAGGACCGGCATCTGCATGTGGCCTGGCTGTGCATCCAGGACAGCAGCCACCGTGTCGAAGATGCCGAGATCGAGCTGTGCGCGCTGCTGGCCGATGCCGGCATACCGGTCATCGGCGTGCTCACCAAGGCGCGCAAGAACAGCCCCTTCCTGGAACAGGCGCGGGCGCTGCTGCCGCGCGCGCGCCAGGTGGTGGCGGTGCGCGCGCTGCCCGAACGCATCGAGGAACTGGACGCCGACCTGCCGCCAATGGGGCTGGACGCGCTGATCGAAGCCACCGCCGCGTTCATTCCCGAATCGCAGCAGCGCGCCTACGCCAACGCGCTCTCGACCCGCAACCAGAAAGCGCTGGAAGTAAAAAAAAAGCGGGCTGAAATAGAGGTCAACGTCGCCGCCGGCCTGGCCGCCTCGGCCGCCGCCGCGCCGATCCCGTTCTCCGACGCCGTGGCGCTGGTGCCGATTCAGGTCGGCATGATCGCCAAGATCGGCATCACCTTCGGCATGGAACTGAACACCGCCGCCATCAGCACGCTGGTCACGTCCACGCTGGGCGCGTCCGCGGCCACGCTGGTCGGGCGCTCGGTGGTGTCGGGCCTGCTGAAGTTCATCCCCGGCGCCGGCAGCGCGATCGGCGGCACCATCGCCGCCACCACAGCCGGCGCCATCACCAAACTGCTGGGCAACGCCTACATCGCGGTGTTGTACGACTTCTGCCAGAAGCATCCGGGCCAGGATCTCGACATCCCCATGATCACGCAGGCCCTCAAGCAACGCATGAAACCCTGAGCCTGTTACGCCTGCCCACTCTCAATGATCATCGACCATTCCGACGTCATGTATCGGCACCTCGTGCAAGGTGTCGTTGACTACGCCATCTACATGTTGAACCCCGACGGCACCGTCGCCAACTGGAACGCCGGCGCCGAGCGCGCCAAGGGGTATACGCGGGACGAAATCGTGGGGCGGCATTTTTCCTGCTTCTACAGCCCCGCCGACCAGGCCTCGGGCCTGCCGGGACGCGGCCTGAGCATCGCCCGCGAGCAGGGCCGCTTCGAGGCCGAAGGCTGGCGCATCCGCAAGGACGGCGCGCCGTTCTGGGCCCATGTGGTGATCGACGCCATCCACGACGACGCTGGCGCGCTCATCGGCTACGCCAAGATCACGCGCGATTGCACCGAACGCCGCGAACGCGAACTGCAGGTGCTGCATGCCAAGGAACTGGCCGAGCGCTACAACAGCGAGCTGACCTCGCTGTCCAGCTTCCTGGAAGCCGTGGTCTCGCACATCCCGTCCTGCGTGCTCGTGCTGGACGCGGTGTCGCGCCGCATCCTGCTGGCCAACCGGCAGACCGAAAACGTCTTCGGCGCGCGCCGCGAGCAGATGCAGGGCCGCACCATGCAGCAGTGTTTGCCGCCCGCGGTCCATGAATTCTTCGAGCGCCTGACCAATGACGCCCTGCGCTCCGACGGCGCCCTGCGCGAGGCCGGTCAGGAAGAGGTCGTCACCGGCCGCGGCCCGCGCACGCTGCGCAGCAAGACGCTGGTGTTTCACAGCAGCGACCCGCGTTCGCGCTACGTGCTGCTGATCGCCGACGACATCACCGACGAGAACGCGGCCCAGGCCCAGGTGCGCTACATGGCACACCATGACACGCTCACCGGGATACCCAACCGCCGCCTGTTCCGCGAGCGGCTCCTCAAGGCGCTGTCGCCCGAGGGCCGGGAACGCAGCGCCGCGGTGCTATGCCTGGACCTGGACAATTTCAAGAGCGTCAACGATACGCTTGGCCACCAGTACGGCGATGAGCTGCTGCGTCAATTGGCACGGCGCCTGGCCAAGAACCTGCGCGAGCAGGACACGCTGGCGCGACTGGGCGGCGACGAATTCGCGGTGGTGCTGCCCGGCATCGAGAAGACCGACGACCTGCGCCATATGGCGCAGCGCCTCATCGATGCGGTGCGCGAGCCGTTCCAGGTCGATGGCCACACGGTGCCGGTCAGCGTCAGCATCGGCATCGCCCGGGCCACCGCGCAGGAAGCCAGCGCCGATCACCTGCTGCGCTACGCCGATATGGCGCTGTACGAAGCCAAGCGCAATGGCCGCAACTGCCTGGCGTTTTTCAAGCCCGAAATGGAAGCGGCCGCGCTCAAGCGCCACGAAATGGAAATGGACCTGCGCCAGGCGATCCTATCGCAGCAGCTACAGTTGTACTACCAGCCGATCAAGGACATCACCCACGTCCGCACGGTGGGGCGCGAGGCGCTGATGCGCTGGCAGCATCCGGCCAAGGGCGTGATCATGCCCAACGACTTCATCCCCATCGCCGAAGAGACCGGCCTGATCCACGAGCTGGGCGCCTTCACGCTGCACGAAGCCTGCCGCGAAGCCATGACCTGGGACGCGCACGAAACCGTTGCGGTGAACCTGTCGGCCACGCAATTCACCAACAACGCGCTGGTCTCGCTGGTGGAGTCCGCCCTGGCCACCTCCGGCCTGCCGGCGCGGCGGCTGGAGTTGGAAATCACCGAATCGGTGCTGCTGGCCAATTCGGAGGCCAACCTGACCACGCTCAACCGGCTCAAGCAACTGGGCGTCAAAGTGGCGCTGGACGATTTCGGCACCGGCTATTCATCGCTGGGCTACCTGCGCACCTTCGAATTCGACAAGATCAAGATCGACAAGTCCTTCACGCAGGACGTCGAATCGAGCAAGGAAGCGCTCGCCATCATCCGCGCCATCAACGGCATCGGCCGCAGCCTCGATATCCCGACCACCGCCGAGGGGGTGGAGACCGCGGCCCAACTGGAAAGGCTGACGCAGGAAGGCTGCTCGCACTTCCAGGGCTTCCTGCTGGGGCGGCCGGTGTCGCACGAGCCGGCGCAATCCGAATAGGCCGCGGCGCCCTGGCGCGGCTCAGTCCTTGAGCAGCGCCGGGTTGACGCGGGCCGCGGCCTGCGCGGCGGCCTGGCGGCCACGCACCAGTTCGAACAGATTCTTCGGATCGGCCAGTCTCGGCGCCACTTCCACGCGGGTGCCGATGCCATGCTTGACTGCGCTGTCGCGCAGCCAGCGCAGGGCCGAGAAGTCCTCGAGCGCGAAACCGACGGAGTCGAACACGGTGATGTCGTGATCGCCCTGCCGGCCGGCGCTCTGGCCCGTCAGCACGCGCCACAACTCGGTCACTGCGAAGTCGGCGGGCATCTGCTGCAGGTCGCCCTCGATGCGCGTCTGCGGCTCGTATTCGACGAATACCGGCCCGGCCCGCAGCACGTCGGCGTGCAGCTCGGTCTTGCCCGGGCAGTCGCCTCCCACGGCGTTGATGTGCATGCCCGGCTCGATCATGTCGACGGTCAGGATGGTGGCATAGGCCTTGTCGGCCGTCACCGTGGTCACGATGTCCGCGCCCTTGGCGGCGGCGGCGGTGCTGTCGAAGCGTCGCAGTCGCAGGCCGGGCACGCCGGCCAGATTGCGCTCGAGCTTGTCGGTGGCGGCCGGGTCGACGTCATACAGATGCAACGTGTCGATGCCGAGAATGTGATGGAACGCCAGCGCCTGGAATTCGCTTTGCGCGCCGTTGCCGATCAACGCCATGCTGCGCGAGCCCGGACGAGCCAGGGCGCGGGCGGCCAGCGCCGACGTGGCGGCGGTGCGCAGCGCCGTGGTCAACGTCAGTTCGCTGATCAGCAGCGGTTCGCCGGTGTTGACCTGCGCCAGCGCGCCAAAGGCCATCACGGTGCTCAAACCGGCCGCCGGATTGCCAGGATGGCCGTTGACATACTTGAAGCTGTAAAGATCGTTGTCGGCCGTGGGCATCAGTTCGATCACGCCGGTCGCCGAATGGCTGGCGACGCGCGCGCTCTTGTCGAACTCCTGCCAGCGCAGGAAATCGGCCAGCAGATAATCCAGCAGATCTTCGAATACCTTGCGCGGGCCCTGTGCGGCCACGATCTTCGCGACGTCGGTGGTGGTGAGCAGTGTCGTCATTATTTTCCCCTGATGTTTCGGTACAGAAATTCTGTCCGATGCCCAGGTCAATGCCTAGCGCCCACTTTCCACACAAAATGCAAGGAAGCTGCCATTCTGGCAACGGTCGATGCCACTTGTCGCAATCCGGCCGCGGCGCTGCTGGTAATCCCTGATATGCCGCGATCTGCGCCTAAACCGCGTCACTCGCGCGCAACTCCGCGGGCAGATGCTCGCGCATGACCTCGATGAAACGCCGCAGCCGCGGTGGTTGCAAGCGAGACGGGGCGTAGACCAGATAGACAGGCAAGGGCGGGGCGAACCAGTCCGGAGCCAACTGCACCAGTTGGCCGCTGGCCAGTTCCTCGCGCAGCGCCCAGGCCGACGCGATACCCACGCCCAGGCCTTGCAGCGCGGCCTTGCGCAGCGCGTACAGGCCGTCGGTGGACAGGCGCGGCACGATGTCGATGCGCACCACCTCGCCAGTGCGGACGTGCGTCAGGCTGACTTCGTCCCGGTAGAACGTGCGCAGCGCGAGCCACGGCAGCGCCGCCAGTTCGGACGGATGCCGTGGCAGGGGGCCGCCGCCCAGCAGCGACGGCGCCGCCATGACGCTGCGCGCCACATCGCCCAGCTTGATCGCGACCACCGAAGGATCCTGCACCGGCCCGACCTTGATCGCGCAATCGATGTTCTCGGCGATGAAATCCGGCACCCTGTCATGCAGCAGCCATTCCACCCGCATGCGGGGATACTGGCGCAGGTAATGCGCCAACGCCTCCATGAACTGGTTCTGACCGAACGCGTGCGGCGCCACCACTCGCAACGACCCGGTCAGGTCCTCGCCCGCGCCACTGACCTCGCTCTCGAGCGACTGCCAGGTGGTCGTCAATTCCCGGGCGCGTTCGTAGCAGCGCTGACCATCGTCGGTCAGCCGGATGGCGTGGGTCGAGCGCTGCAGCAGACGCACCCCCAGCGAGCGCTCCAGCAACTGCAGCCGGCGGCTGATCGTCGGCTGCGTCGCTCCCAACTGCAAAGCGGCCGCCGACAGGCTGCCAGCCTCCACGATGCGTATGAAGGTCTCCAGCAACAGCAGGCGGTCTGTTCCAGTTGCGGCGGGCAGGGCGGGCTTGGTCATACGCCTATCGTATAACGGATCTACCCGGGGGACGGCTACCCACGGCCCCCGCGGACGCTCAGAATCTGCCCCGTGCCCCCTTCGCGGCCTATTTCCTGAACGGAACCCCCATCATGTCCTCCGATACCCGGGCGCACCCCGCGCCCACAACCCAAGATCCGTCCGCCGGACTGGTCCTGCTGCTCGCCATCGGCGCCGGCCTGGCCGTTGCGTCCCTGTATTACAACCAACCGATGCTGGGCATCCTGGGCGCGGACCTGCACGCCAGCGCCAGCCAGCTTGGCTGGATTCCGACGCTGACCCAGTTGGGCTATGCGTTCGGCATCCTGCTGCTGGCGCCGCTGGGCGACCGCTACGACCGCAAGCGCATCGTCCTGATCAAGGCCGCCGCCCTCGCCGCGGCGCTGTTGCTGGCCGCCGCCGCCCCCGCCATCGGCGTGCTGCTGGCCGCCAGTTTCGCCATCGGACTGTCCGCCACCCTGGCGCAGGACATCGTGCCCGCCGCCGCCACGTTGGCGCCCCCCGCGCATCGCGGCCGCATCGTCGGCACGGTGATGACCGGCCTGCTGTTGGGCATCCTGCTGTCACGCGTCATCAGCGGCTTCGTCGCCGAACAGCTCGGCTGGCGCACCATGTTCCTGACCGCCGCGGTGTCGATCGTGGCGCTGGGCGCGGCCCTGTGGCGCGGCCTGCCCGCGTTCGCCCCGACCTCCCGGCTGCCCTACGCCGAACTGCTGCGCTCGCTGCCCCGCCTGTGGCGCCAGCACGGCGAACTGCGCCGCGCCGCGACCGCGCAAGGCCTGTTGTCGCTGGGTTTCAGCGCCTTCTGGTCGACCCTGGCGGTCATGCTGCACGAGGCGCCATTCCACCTGGGCGCGGCGGCGGCCGGCGCCTTCGGCCTGGCCGGCGCCGCCGGCGCCCTGGCGGCGCCGCTGGC
>NZ_CADIJW010000039.1 GCF_902859745.1 Achromobacter dolens
ATGCTGTGCGTGACCCACGAAATGGGCTTCGCGCGCAAGGTCGCCAACCGCGTCATCTTCATGGACCGCGGCGAGATCATCGAGCAGAACAGCCCGGACGAGTTCTTCGACAACCCGCAGAACGAGCGCACCAAGCTGTTCCTGAGCCAGATCCTGCATTGAGGCCGGGCGCCGCCGGGCGCCGCGACCCGAACCGAAGCCGCCTTCCCTGGAAGGCGGCTTTTCTTTGGGCGCCGGCCGTGGGCGAAGCGGCGCGAAAGGAAAGGCGCCGAGCACGCCGGGGTGGCCGGCGTACGTTGTTTCCAGTCGGCCGGGGCGCGACGTTCACGGGAAAAACGCTCGGTTCTCCCGGTATCCCTTTGTTACGCCGTTCACCCCGCTGCGGTATGCTACCGACCGCCATCGATGCAATGAGAGGAGCAAACCAAATGAAACAGACCCCCCGCGGCGCCATGCGCCGTGTCCTGCTGGGCGGCGCCGCGGCCCTGGCCGCCACGCTGGCCCTGGGCGCGCCCGCGCTGGCGCAGAACACCGATTTCCCCACCAAGCCGCTGCGCTTCGTGGTGCCTTACCCGCCCGGCGGCCCGCTCGACACCATGGCCCGCATGCTGGCCGAGAAGGTGCGCGGCTCGCTCGGCCAACCCGTCGTGGTGGAAAACCGCTCGGGCGCCGGCGGCAACATCGGCGCCGACCTGGTGGCCAAGGCCCCGGCCGACGGCTACACCCTGGTGATGGGCGCCGTCGCGACCCACGCCATCAACCCCTGGCTGTTCGCCAACCTGCCCTATGACCCGGTGAAGGATTTCGCCCCGGTCACCATCGTGGCGTCGGTGCCGAACGTGCTGGTGATGAACGTCGAGTTCGCCGCCAAGAACAAGATCGAGAAGCTGTCGGACCTGATCGAGTACGCCAAGAAGAACCCGGGCAAGCTGAACTACGGTTCGGGCGGCAACGGCAGCGCCGGCCACCTGTCGGGCGAACTGCTCAAGGCGCGCGCCGGCATCAACGTCGAGCACATTCCCTACCAGGGCGCGGCCCCGGCGCAACTGGCGCTGCTGTCCGGCCAGTCGGACTTCATGTTCGACAACCTGGCGGCTTCGGCTCCGCTGATCAAGGACGGCAAGGTCAAGGCGCTGGCCGTGACCACGGCCAAGCGCTCGTCGCTGCTGGCCGACGTGCCGACGGTGGAAGAGTCGGGCATCAAGGGCTTCGACCTGGGCACCTGGTTCGGCGTCTTCACGACCGGCGGCACGCCGGCGCCGGTGGTGGCCAAGCTGAACAAGGCCTACGCCGAAGCGATGCAGCAGCCCGACGTCAAGCAGCGCCTGCTGACGATGGGTTCGGAAGCGCCGCCCATGACGCCCGAAGCCTTCGCCGAGTTCGTCAAGAACGAGAAGGCCAAGTACCAGGAGATCGTGAAGATTTCCGGCGCCAGCCTGAACTGAGGCCGGCGCGCCTGGCGCGTTTCGTCGGGAACGCGCCGGGCCTGACGCCGCCCCTGTCCGTCGGGGCGGCGTATCCGCCGGGCGCCGCGATCGCGGCGCCCGCGCTTCATCCCCACGCTTCGGTCATCCCCGCCGTTCGATCATTCGCGCGGCGCGGCCAGCAGGCCGTCGACCAACCGCGTCAGCAGCCTGCGGTCGGTGTCCAGGTCGGTGCAGCCGTACTGGTCGGCCTCGCGGTTCACCCACGCCTCATGCGCGCGCCACTGGTCGCCCGCGGCCTCCAGCCGCAGCGCGTAGATCCAGATGCCGGTCCAACTGCGATGAAAGCGCAACACGCCCTCGTCGAGATAGATGAACCACTTGTCTTCCATTTCGCGCGGGATGCGGCCTTGCCGCAGGCGGGCGTACTGGTCGGCCGTGTAGGTGGCGTCAAAGGGCAGCGCCGCGCGCTTCTTCGGCGCGGGCAGGTGTTTCCAGGATGCGGCTTGGGCGTCGGGCATGGCAACCGGTTTGATTTATGCTGGCGAGATGCGCGCACGCTCGGTAGTGGGCGGGCGCGATCCCTCGAATACTAAGGCCTGATCATGCATTTGTCCCCCGCCATTCCCATCCTGCGCATCTTTTCGGTCGAGAAGGCGCGCGAGTTCTACCTGGATTTCCTCGGCTTCGAGTGGGACTGGGAACATCGCTTCGAACCGGGCCTGCCGCTGTACGCGCAGGTGCATCGCGGCGAGCTGGTGCTGCACCTGAGCGAGCACTACGGCGATGCCACGCCGGGCGCGGCCATCTTCGTGCGCACCACCGGCGTCGACGATTACCAGGCCGAACTGATCGGCAAGCAGTACGGCTACGCGCGGCCCGGCGTCGAGGACGCGCCCTGGGGCCGGCTGCTGCGGGTGACCGACCCGTTCGGCAACCGCCTGACGTTCTGCGAATCGCAAGACTGAGTCCATGAGCCGCGCTACCCGGGCGCGCGCGCACGCCCAGGTAGCGCCGCGCGCGCTCCAGCGTTCCCGGCGGATCCGCGACGCCAGGTCCTCGGCGGCTACATCTTGCAGTCGGCCGCGTGCACGTCGGTGTGGTCGCGGGCGATGACCTTGAGATTCCTGTAGACCAGCTTGCCGTCCGCGCCGGCCTCGATGTGCAGCAGATACCAGTCCTGCACGGGGTGCTGGTTGGGGCCGAACTTGAACTTGCCGCGCACGCTGGGGAAGTCGGCACGGCGCAGCGCGTCGCGGAACGCGTCGGCCTTGCCGGTGATGTCGCCGTCCACGGCCTTCAGGCCCGAGGCGATCAGGTTGGCGGTGTCGTAGGCCTGCGCCGCATAGGCGGTGGGCGCGCGGTTGTAGGCCTTGGTGAAGGCTTCGACGAAGTGCCTGTTCTGCGGGTTGTCCAGGTCCGCGCTCCACAGCGAACTCAGGTAGAAGCCCTTGCCGGCGGTGCCGGTGGCGGCCAGCATGCGTTCGTCCATCGAGTAGATGGGCGTGATCATCTTGATCTTGTCGGCCAGGCCGGAGTTGGCGTATTGCTTGGTCAGGTTGATGCCGGCGCCGCCCGGGTGGAACTGGAAGATGGCGTCCGGGTTGAGCGCTCGGATGCGCGCCAGCTCGACCGAGAAGTCGGCCTGTTCCAGCTTGGTGTAGATCTCCTCGGCGATCTCGCCCTTGTAGGTGCGCTTGAAACCGGCGACGGCGTCGCGGCCGGCCTGGTAGTTCGGCGCCATGACGACGACGCGCTTGGCGCCCAGCTCGTTGGCGGCGATGCCGGCGGTGTCGGCGTACGAGTCGTTCTGGAAGGCGACGGCGAAGTAGTTGGGATTGCAGGCCTTGCCGGCGTAGTTGGAGGGGCCGGCGTTCAGGCTGACGTAGAAGCCGCCGGCGTTGAGCACCGTCGGCCCGACCGCCGCCATGACGTTGGAGAAGTTCACGCCGGTGAACAGGCGCACGCCGCCCTGCACCATCTTGTCGGCGATCTGCTTGGCGTTGGCCGGCTTGAGCGCGTCGTCCTCCACGCGCACGTTGACCGGCACGCCGCCGAGCTTGCCGCCGCCTTCCTTGACCGCCAGCATGAAGGCGTCGCGCTCGTCCTCGCCGATGTAGCCGGCGGGCGTGGACAGCGTGCCGATGAAGCCGATGTCCACGGGTTTCTGCTGGGCCTGGACGCCGCCGGCGGCCAGCGCCAGCAGCAGCGCGGCGCCGCCGCGGGTGATGCGTGTCGTCATGGTTGTCTCCTCCTGTGCCTGCTTTTTTTTATGGCTGGATGGGTCCCGCGAGACAGTTCTCCACCTTCCAGCCGTAGAGCCACTGCAACGCGTCGTAGAACTGCGACTGGCCGCGGCCGGTCCACAGCATGTTGCGCACGGTGCGTTCGACACCGCGCGCGTGATAGAGCCTGCCCATCTCGCGGGTCGACCAGACCACGCGCGCGCTGCGCGGAATGCGCACCGATTCGTACAGCCGGAAGGCGGCCTCCAGATCGTGGTCGCAACGCTTGACGGCCTCGCCCAAGGTCACCGCGTCTTCCAGCGCCATGCAGGCGCCCTGGGCCATGTATTGGGTCATGGGGTGGGCGGCGTCGCCCAGGATCGTCATTCGGCCCTGGCCCCACTGTTCGACCGGCTCGCGATCGGCGGTGGCCCAGCGCTTCCACGACGTGGGGCGGTCCAGCATCTGGTGCGGGCGCGGGTGGATGCCCTGGAAATACGACAGCACTTCCTCCTTGCTGCCTTCGCGTACGCCCCATTGTTCCTGCTCGCGGCTGTGGAAGGTCACCACCAGGTTGTATTGCTGGCCGCCGCGCAGCGGGTAGTGCACCAGGTGGCAGTGCGGGCCGGCCCACAGCACCGGCGCGTTGATGCGCAGTTCCTCGGGCATGTTGTCGCGCTCGACCACGGCGCGGTAGACCACGTGGCCGGTCACGCGCGGCGGATCGCCGATCAGGTGTTCGCGGATCACGGACTTGACGCCGTCGGCGCCCACCACGGCGTCGGCCTGGTAGCGGTTGCCTTCGGTGTCGGTGACCTCCACGCGCTTGCCGTCCTGCGCCACGCCGGCGATCTGCGTCGAGGTGCGAAAGCGGATCAACGGATTCTGCTGCACCGCTTCCAGGATCGACAGATGGATATCGGCGCGATGGATCACGGCGTAGGGGCCGCCGAAGCGCTCGCGGAAGGCCTCGCCGGTGTCGATGCGCACCACTTCGCGCGCGTCGACCGCGTCCATCATGATGATGTGGTCGGTGAAGACGGAGCGCTGGCGCGCCGTGGCGCCCACGCCCAGCGCGTCGAGCGCGGCGAAGGCGTTGGGGCCGAGCTGGATGCCGGCGCCGATCTCGCCGATGTGCGCGGCCTGTTCCAGCAGTTGCACCGCGATGCCCTGGCGCGTCAGCGCCAGCGCCGCGGCCAGGCCGCCGATGCCGCCGCCCACGACGATGACGGATTGGGGCGGGTTCTTTGCGGGAGTTGCATTCATTGCCAGGTTCCTTGCGTATTCATTCTTGACGGCCGAGGAAGGCGCCTTGCCGTTGCAGTTGCGCCTGCAGCGCCGCCACCGGCACCTCGGCGGGCGCATGGCCGTCGCGCAGCGCCATGGCGGCTGCGGTGCCGGCGGCCTCGCCCATGACGAAGCAACTGCCGCTGACGCGGGCGGCCGACTGGCCTTCGTGCGTCATCGAGGCGCAGCGTCCGGCCACCAGCACGTTGGCGGCGACGCCGGGACCGCGGCGCGGCACCATCATGCGGAAAGGGAGCTGGTTGTAGCCGCGCGATTCCGGAATCGGCGGCCACAGCCATTGCACGTCGCCGGCGGTGTGCATTTCCAGCGGCCAGCCGTTCACGCCGATGCTGTCCTCGAAGTCGGCGCAGCCCAGCACGTCTTCCTTGGTCAGCATGGCCTCGCCAACGATGCGGCGGGTCTCGCGGATGCCGAGCTGCGGCGCGATGTCGAGCACATAGGCGTTCTCAAAGCCCGGCACCTTGGCGCGCAGGAACTTCAGGTATTCGGTGATCTGGCGGCGGCCTTCCAGCTCGCCGGCCGAGAGCGAGGCGGCGTCGGTGCCGTCGGCCGCGCTGCCGTCGGCGTTGGCCAGTTGCGTGACGTTGACGCGCCACTCGTAGTCATGCTTTTGCGGCCGCACGATGGCGCCGCGCCGCGGGAAAGTGAATTCGCCGCTGGCGGCGGCCTGGTCCATCAGTTGGGGAATGGTCTTCCACGCCTCCTGGGCGCGGGCGCCGTCGACGTTGCCGACCTTGAACATCAGCGTGGGGTAGAGCATGTGGCCGTGCGCGTCGCCCTTTTCGAACGGCAGGCCGCCCCATTGCGCGATGTCGGCGTCGCCCGAGCAGTCGATGAAGACCTTGCCGCGCACCGCGCAGCGGCCGGACTTGGTCTCCAGGAACAGCGCGTCGACATTGCCGGCGGCGTCGCGCGCCAGGCCGGTGGCCAATGCGTGGAACAGGATTTTTGCGCCGCTGTCCTGCACCATGCCGTCGGCGGCGCACTTGAAGGCCGAGACGTCGTAGGCCTGGGCGTGGATCTTGCCCAGGATCAGGTGCGGGTCGTTCAGGCCGTCCAGCGCGCGCATGCGGTCCAGCAGCTCGTCCGTCATGCCGTGCACCACCTGGCGGATGGCGCCGCGCACGTTGGCGTGCAGGCCGCAGAAGTTGGAGACGCCCGCCGCCGTGCCCATGCCGCCGAGAAAGCCATAGCGTTCCACCAGCAGGACGCTGGCGCCGTTGCGGGCGGCGCTGGCAGCCGCCAGGATGCCGGCGGGGCCGCCGCCCAGCACGACAACGTCGTATTCGCCATAGAGCGGCACCTGGCGGGCGGGTTCGGTGAGGGTCATGCTTGTCTCCTTGCTGTCCTGCTTGACTGTCTGGTGGTGCGAAATGCGAAATGCTGGACGGCGAGGCCGCCCGTTCACAGGCCTTCTTATTGGCCCTTGATGCCGAGCTTGGTGATGAGCGGTTCCCAGCGCTTGAGCTCATCGTCCATGTAGGCGCGGAACTCGGCCTGGGTGCTGCCCACCGGATCCATGAACTGCGCCTGCAGGCGCTTGACCACCTCGGGGTCGCGGATCGCCTGGGTCAGCGCGTCCGACAGCTTCTTCTGGATGTCGGCGGGCACCTTGGACGAAATCACGAAACCGATCCAGGCCGAGCCCTCGATGCCGGGCACGCCGACTTCGGCCAGCGTGGGGATCTCGGGCAGCAGGGTGGAACGCCTGGACGAGGTCACGGCCAGCGCCTTCAGGCGGCCGTCCTTGACCATGCTCATGACCGCGATCGGCGGCAGCGCGGCGAACTGCGTGTCGCCCGACAGCAGCGAAGTCAGCGCGGCCGGCGACGACGGATACGGCACGTGCGTGGCGCGCGCGCCGATCCGCTGCAGCAGCAGTTCCACCGCCAGGTGCGAAACGGTGCCGGCGCCGGGCGAGGGGAAGTTGTACTTGTCCGGGTTCTTCTTGAGCGCCTCCAGCAACTGGCCGACGTTGTCGATGCCGGAGTTGGCCGGCACCACCAGCACGTTGGGCTGGTGCACCGCCAGCGTCAGCGGCGCCAGGTCGGTGGCCGGCGCGTAGGGCAGCTTGTCGAACAGCAGCGTGTTGTTCACCAGCGGGCCGGTGATCGAGACGCCGAAGGTGTAGCCGTCGGGCTTGGCGTTGGCGATGGCGAAGGTGCCGATGTTGCCGCTGGCGCCCGGTTTGTTCTCCACCACCACGGTCTGGCCGAGGATGGCGCCGGCCTTCTCGCCGACGATGCGCGCCACCTGGTCGGGGCTGGAGCCCGGACCGAACGGCACCAGCGCCTTGAGCGGCTGCGACGGCCAGGCGTCGGCGGCCTGCGCCGCGCCCAGCGGCGCCAGGGCCACCAGTCCCAGCGCCAGCGCGCGCGCCGTCAAAGCGCGCGCCCGCGCCAGGGTTGAGGGCTTATGCATGCTTGTCTCCCGCGATCTTCATATTGTTGAAATAGGTCTGCTCATTGGCGATGAAGGCCGCCACCATGGCGCGGTAGGCGGCGTCCACCACCTGGTCCAGGTTTTCGAAGCCCTGGTTGTGGCGCTCGGCCAGGCGCCGCGCTTTTTCGAACACCTCGGCCTGGCGCGCCGGCGCGCTGACCTGGAAGGCGTCGCGCTTGAAGCGCGCGGCGTCCTTGACGTACATGGCGCGTTCGGCGATCAGGCGCACGATCTCGTCGTCCAGGCGGTCGATGTTGGCGCGCACTTCGGCCAGGTTGGCGCACAGCGGGCGGTAGTCCGGGTCGGTGTATTCGCGCAGCGGCGCGCCCTGGGTGTCGGGCTCCTGGCCCGGGGAAACTTGCGAGGTCACTTGATGTAGTCCGGTTGGTTGGCGGGCGCGGCCTGCTGGAAGGCGGGTTGCGCGAGGCAATGTTCGTAGACGCCTACAAGGCGCGGGTAGGCCGACAGGTCGCAGCCCATGCGCTGGGCGTTGGCGACCTGCGGCACGACGCAGCAGTCCGCCAGCGTCGGCGCGTCGCCGAAGCAATAGGCGCCGCCGCCATGGCGCGCCAGCAGCGCCTCGACCGCGGTCAGGCCTTCGCGGATCCAGTGGTGATACCAGGCATTCTTCTGCGCGTCGGTGGCGCCCAGCTCTTCCTGCAGGTAGCGCAGGATGCGCATGTTGTTGACCGGGTGGATGTCGCAGGCGATGGCGTTGGAAAGCTCCAGCACGCGGGCGCGTTCGCGCGGCGCGGCCGGGATCAGGCGCGGCTCGGGGTGGGTGGCGTCCAGATAGTCGATGATGGCGAGCGATTGCGACAGTTGGAAATCGCCGTCGGTCAGCAGCGGCACGCCGGCCGACGGATTCCGCGCCACATAGTCCGCGGCGCGCTGTTCCTGCTTGCGCAGGTTCACCGGGGTGATGTCGACCGGCAGGCCCTTGAGCGCCAGCGCGATGCGCACGCGATACGAGGTGGAGCTGTTGAAGAAGCTGTGCAGTTGCATGGGCGGGCTTCCTCAGGCGATCCGCACGCTCAGCGTGCCCAGGCCGTCGACGCCGCCGACCATCGTGTCGCCGCGCACCACCGGGCCCACGCCTTCGGGCGTGCCGGTATAGATCAGATCGCCGGCTTCCAGGCGAAAGTACCGGGACAGGTAGGCGATGGTCTCGGCCACCGACCAGATCAGCTTGCCGATGTCGCTGCGCTGCTTGTCGGCGCCGTTGACCTGCAGCCAGATGCCGGCGCGGTGGATGTCGCGGGCCTGTGCGGCGGGCACCAGTGGACCGATCGGCGCGCTCTGATCGAAGGCCTTGCCCAGTTCCCACGGGCGGCCGGCCTCGCGCATTTTCATCTGCAGGTCGCGGCGCGTCATGTCCAGGCCGACGGCGTAGCCCCAGACGTGTTGCAGCGCCTGGTCGACGGCTATGTTGGCGCCGCCTTTGCCGATGGCCGCGACCAGCTCGATCTCGTAATGCAGGTTGGCGGTCTCGGGCGGGTAGGGCAGCGACAGCGTGCTGCCCTCGGCCACCGGCACCACGGCGTCGGCCGGCTTGCAGAAGAAGAAGGGCGGTTCGCGGTCGGGATCGAAGCCCATTTCGCGGGCGTGGGCGGCGTAGTTGCGGCCGACGCAATAGACGCGGCGCACCGGGAAGCTGTCCTGGCTGCCGGCGACGGGCACGGCAACGGGGGCGGCGGGATCAAACACAAAAGACATGGGTCACCTTTCTGGAATGCGGCGCCGGGGCCCGCGCGGGCCCCGGCCGGAATTGAAATGAAGGGAGGGAGCCGCCTTCAGGCGGTGCGTTCTTCGCGCCACAGGCCCAGCGCGTCCTGCACCGGGCGGTCGGAATAGCTGAACAGGGTGGCGTCTTCCAGCGCCGCCAACTGCACCGGCTGCCACGACGGCGCCACGAACACGTCGCGCGGGCCGAAATGGAATTCGGCGTCGCCGATGCGGGCGATGCCGCGGCCTTCCACCACGCTGTAGACGGTGGAGTCGGTGCTGCGATAGGGCTTGCCCTGGAAGCCGGCCGGCAGAAGCTGCATGAAGGTGGCCATGGTGGGCATGGGGTAGCCGCCCGTGGCCGGGTTCAGGTAGCGCAGCTTGACGCCGTCCCAGGGGTCGAGCTCGCCGTGGCGGTAGAGCGCGTCCAGCGCCTCGCGGCTGCGCTCGTAGGGATAGTTGAAGATCGGCGAGGTGCCGCCGGTGGCGCGATGCCGCACCGGCGCCATGTTGTGGCCGTAGCGCGCCATGCTGTCGCCTTCGGGACGCGTGACCGGCTGGGTGGCGGACGGATAGTTCTCGGCGAAGCCGGCATCCAGGAAGCGCAGCAGCGGGATGTCCAGGCCGTCCAGCCAGACCACCGGTTCGCCGCCGTCGACGGTCTCGGCGTTGCCGTGGTCGTGCCAGGTCCAGGACGGCGTGATGATGAAGTCGCCCGGATGCATGGTGGTGCGCTCGCCGTTGACGGCGGTGTAGGCGCCGCGGCCCTCGACGATGAAGCGCAGGGCGGACTGGGTGTGGCGGTGGCTGGGCGCGATCTCGCCGGGCAGGATCAGTTGCAGGCCGGCGTACAGGCTCTGCGTGATGCTGGCCTGGCCGGGCAGGCCCGGGTTCTCCAGGATCAGCACGCGCCGCACGGCTTCCTCGGCGCTGATGAGCGAGCCGGAGGCCAGCACGTCGTCGCGCACCTCGTCGTATTTCCAGATGGCGGGCACGCAGCGCGGCGCGGGCTGGCGCGGCACCAGGTTGTGCAGCGACTCCCACAGGGGGGCCATGTGCTTCTGGGCGATGCGGGCGTAATAGGCGGCGCGATCCGCGCCGGGGGGGTGACCGTCGGGCATGTCTGTCTCCTGGGGCCGGCGTCGGGGCCGGCTTCTGTGGGCCCGTCGCGGCGGGCGCGGCGGGGCCTGATATGGAGACGATTATGCGTAACGAGCTATGTGTTTTGAAATGAAATTATCTTATTATCCATATCAATAACTATATGGATAAGAGACCAAAGGGGACTCCATGGACTGGACTCACCGATTGCGCCTGCGCAATCTGAAAATGCTGCTCAGCCTGGCCCAGACCCGCAACATCAGCCACTCGGCCGCGATGCTCAACACGACCCAGCCGGGGTTGTCGAAGTGGTTGAAGGATCTGGAGGACGACATCGGCCTGCCGCTGTTCGAGCGCCATGCGCGCGGCCTGCGGCCGACGCCGCACGGCGACGTGCTGATCGCGCACGCGCAGCGGGTCGAGGCGCAACTGGACCGCGCCAGCGCCGACATGGCCGCCTTGCGCGAAGGGGGCGGCGGGCGGGTGGTGATCGGCGCGTCCGGCGCCTCGGCGTCGGATACCGTGCCGCTGGCGGTGATGAAGCTGCTCGAACGCATGCCGCAGGCCCGCGTGAAACTGGTGGAAGGCACCACCGACCGCCTGCTGGCGCAACTGGCGCAGGGCGACCTGGACATCGTGGTGGGCCGCTCGGCGCCCGAGCATCACGATCCGGCCATCCGCTTCGAGGCCCTCTACCTGGAGCCGATCCACCTGGTGGCGCGGCCGCGCCATCCGCTGTTCGCGCGGGAGCAGCCGGGCTGGCCGGAGCTGCTGTCATACCGCTGGATCCTGTGGCCCAAGGGCACGCCGATCCGCAACGCGGTCGACGCCGCGCTGGCCGCGGCCGGCCAGGCGCCGCCGGCCGATCACATCGAATCCAATTCGGTCACCATCAACCTCACGCTGATCAACAACAGCGACATGATCGGCGTCGCTTCGCATCGCGCCGCGCTGCGCTTCACGCAGATGAAGGCGATGCGCATCATTCCGATGCGCCTGTCGGGCTTCGGCTCGGTGGCCATGTACTGGCGCGAGGATGCGTTCCGGCCGACCGCCGTGCAGGAGGCGATGGCCGCGCTGCGCAACACGGTGGCCGAACACGCGCCGGGCGTGACGAGGCTGTGATGGCGCCGTCCGGCCCCGGGCTGAATGCGCTGATCGCGCAATGCCGCCGCCTGGAGGCGGCGCTGCGCGACGAGGCGGGCGCGCCGGACGCATCCGCGGCCATGCACCGTTTCGTTGCCGAGATGGATGCGCGCGCCGCGCCGCCGGGGCTGTGGTCGCCGCTGGCGCTGGCGGTGCTGACCATGGTTGGCGGCATCGGCGTCGGCATCGGCCTGCTGAGCCTGCTGCTGCGGCCGGCCGGGCCGGCGCTGGCGGCCTTCGCGCTGGTGCTGGCCTGCGCCGTCACGGCCCTGGCGCTGGCGATCGGCGTGGTGGCCTTCATGGGCGGCTACAGCCTGGGGCTGGTGCTGCTCAAGCGCACCGCGCTGGCGTTGGCCTCTGCCGGCGTGCTGGGCCTGATCGCCTGGTCGCAGGGCGACATGCGCGCGGTCGGCCCGGTGGTCGCGCTGCTGGGCGGCGCGGGCGCGTGGCTGCTGATGAACAGCAATGCGTTCTATGTGTTCGCCGGCTATCGCGTGGCGCTGCGGGTGATGCAGGCGCAGGCGCGGCGGCCGTAAGCGGCCGGCTGCGTGCGCGTGATGGGTGGGGGGGAGGGGCCGAGGCCGCCGATGCCTCGCGGCGATCCGCGCGCAGGCAGCCGGCGCGTGTCAGCGGCGCGCCGGGCGGCATCCGTTCACTTCGCGGTGTTGGACCAGCCCTTGGACAGCTCCACCGCCTGGCGCCAGCGCCGCATGCGGGCCTCGCGCACCGAGTCCGGCCAGGCCGGTTCGAAGGTGCGCTCGGCCTGCCACTTGGAGGCGAATTCGTCCTGATCCGACCAGAAGCCGACCGCCAGGCCGGCAAGGCCGGCCGCGCCCAGCGCGGTCGATTCGGGCACCCGCGGGCGCACCACCGGCACGCCCAGCAGGTCGGCCTGCATCTGCATCAGCAGGTCGTTGCGGGCGGCGCCGCCGTCCACCCGCAGCTCGGTCAGCGCGATACCGCTGTCGCCGTTCATGCAGGTCAGCAGTTCGGCGCTCTGCAGCGCGATGGATTCGAGCGTGGCGCGGGCGATGTGGGCGCGGGTGGTGCCGCGCGTCAGGCCCACCAGGGTGCCGCGGGCGTAGGGGTCCCAGTGCGGCGCGCCCAGGCCGGCGAAGGCCGGCACCATGAAGACGTCATCGGTGTCGGCCACGCTGGCGGCCAGCGATTCGATTTCCTCGGAACGCTGGATGATGCCCAGGCCGTCGCGCAGCCATTGCACCGCGGCGCCGGCGACGAACACGCCGCCTTCCAGCATGTAGGCCGGACGCCAGCCTGGCTGGCTTTGCGCCGGCAGGCCCCAGCCGACGGTCGACAGCAGGTGGTTGTGCGACTGCACCGGCTTGTCGCCCACGTTCATCAGCATGAAGCAGCCGGTGCCGTAGGTGTTCTTGGCCATGCCCGGCTTGAAGCAGGCCTGGCCGAAGGTGGCGGCCTGCTGGTCGCCGGCCACGCCGGCGATGGGAATCGAGCCGCCCAGCCATTCGGGCAGGGCTTCGCCCACCACCGCGCTGCTGGGCGCGATCGACGGCAGCACGCTGCGCGGAATATTGAGCAGCGCCAGGATCTCGTCGTTCCAGTCCTGCGTGTGCAGGTCGAACAGCATGGTGCGCGAGGCGTTGCTGGGGTCGGTGCTGTGCACCGCGCCGCCGGTCAACTGCCAGATCAGCCAGGTGTCGACGGTGCCGAAGGCCAGTTCTCCGCGCTCGGCCTTCTGGCGCGCGCCGGGCACGTGATCCAGCAGCCAGGCCAGCTTGGTGCCCGAGAAATAGGCGTCCAGCACCAGCCCGGTGCGCGATTGCAGGAAGTCGGCGTGGCCGTCCTGGCGCAACTGGTCGCACATGGGCGCGGTGCGGCGGTCCTGCCAGACGATGGCGCGGGCCAGCGGGCGGCCGCTGGCGCGGTCCCAGATCAGGGTGGTTTCGCGCTGGTTGGTGATGCCGATGGCGGCCACGTCGGCGGCGCTGGCGGCGGCGTTGCGCAGGGCCTCGCGCGCCACGTCCAACTGGCTGTGCCAGATCTCGCCGGGGTCATGTTCGACCCAGCCCGGCCGCGGATAGTGCTGGCGGAATTCACGTTGGCCGATGCCGCGCACCACGCCATCGCGATCGAACACGATGGCGCGGGAGCTGGTGGTGCCCTGGTCCAGGGCTAGGACAAATTCATTCGTCGTCACTGTTCTTGGCGCCGTTCAGGTGTGCCCCGGCCAGCGGGTCGAGGCGTCTAAAGGAAAAGACCGAAGCCGCGCACAGCAGGCCGATGACGATGAAGCCGACGATCACGTCGCCCACCACCAGGCTTTCCGCCCCGCGCAGGGTCATGCTGATGTTCAGGGTCACCGCGGCCACGCCCACGCCCAGGCTGATGCCGAGCTGCTGCGCCATGGCGGCGAAACTGCTGGCGCGGCTCATCTTGGCCGGGGGAATGTCGGCATAGGTTAGCGTATTTACGCCGGTGAACTGCAGCGAGCGGAAGAAGCCGCCGACCAGCAGGATGGCGATCATCAGCCAGACCGGGGTGGTGGGGGTGAACGTGGCGCAGACCACGATGAAGGCGCCGGTCAGCACCGCGTTCACGGTCAGCACGCGGCGAAAGCCGAAATGCCTGACGATGGGCGTGGCGACGAATTTCATCAGCAGCGCGCCGGCGGCGCTGGCGAAGGTGATCAGGCCGGCCGAGAACGGCGACAGGCCGAAGCCCACCTGCAGCAGCATGGCCAGCAGGAAGGGCGTGGCGCCGACCGCGAAGCGGCACAGGTTGCCGCCCAGCGTCGAGATGGCGAAGGTCGGGATGCGCATCAGCGCCAGATCGATGATCGGGTGTTCGGTGCGGCGCGCATGCCAGCCGTAGAGCAGGCCGCAGACGATGCCGACCGCGATCAGGCCCAGCAGCATCGGCAGCGGCATGACGTCGCGGCCGATGGCCTCGAAGCCGCTGACCAGCGTGGCCAGGCACACGGCGCTGAGCAGGAAGCCGAGCCAGTCCAGGCGCGGCGCCGATTCTTCCTTGATCTCGGCCACGTAGCGCAGCACCAGCGCGATGCCGAGCACGCCGATGGGGATGTTGATCAGGAAGATCCAGTGCCACGACATGTACGTGACCATGAAACCGCCCAGCGGCGGCCCGATCACCGGCCCCAGCAGTGCCGGGATCGACAGGAACGACATGGCTTTCAGCAGGTCCTGCTTGGGCACCGTGCGCAGCAGGATGATGCGGCCCACCGGCACCATCATGGCCCCGGCCATGCCCTGCACCACCCGGGCGATGACCAGTTGCGGCAGGTCCTGCGACAGGGCGCAGGCCACGGAGCTGAGGGTGAACAGGCCGATGGCGGCGATGAACACGCGGCGCGCGCCGTAGCGGTCGGCGGCCCAGCCGCTGACTGGCACGAACACGGCCACCGACAGCAGGTAGGAGGTGATGGCCACGTTCAACCGCACCGGGGTCGATCCCAGGGCCCGCGCCATGGCCGGCAGGGCGGTGGCGACCACCGTGGCGTCCAGCATCTGCATGAACAGCGCACAGCCGACGATGAAGGGAATCATGCGCGCCGCGCGCACCGCGTCCGGGGTCGAGGGAGGAGCGGGATTGGCTGCGGCTGCGGATTCGGCTGACATGGCGGAGGGGGGCGGTGGGACCCGGAAGATTGTAACGCCGGCTCCCGGCCCCGCGTGCAGTAAACTCCGGGTATCCGAAACCCACTGAAATTGGTGCCATGGCAACCAACTACGAATCCGAGATCACCAAGTTCCTCAAAGACTACAAGCAGTCGCACCCTGGCACCGAAGAACGCCAGCGCGAAGGCCGTGCGCGTCTGTGGGACAAGCCGCAGGACGCGGAGCTGCTGGAAGGCTTCCGCGCCGCCCGCGTGCCGCAAAAGCCGTACGTGTATCAGGCCGACTGATACCGTTGCGGCAGCCATGGCCCACACCCCCTCCGTCCCGGGCGATGCCCTGGCCGCGCTAGTGGAACCGTCCGTCGACAGCACGCCCGACACCGTTGACAGCGTCGCGTTCGCGCGCCTGTACGGCGAGCCGCTGTTCCAGATGCCGACGGACCTGTACATCCCGCCGGACGCGCTGGAGGTGTTCCTCGAAGCCTTCGAGGGGCCGCTGGACCTGCTGCTCTACCTGATCCGCAAGCAGAACTTCAACGTGCTGGACATCCCCATGGCGGATGTCACGCGGCAGTATCTGTCCTATGTGGAACAGATCCGCATCCACAACCTGGAGCTGGCCGCCGAGTATCTGCTGATGGCGGCCATGCTCATCGAGATCAAGTCGCGCATGCTGCTGCCGGTCAAGAAGACCGACACCGGCGAAGAGCCCGAGGATCCGCGCGCCGAGCTGGTGCGCCGCCTGCTCGAGTACGAGCAGATGAAGCTGGCCGCGCAAAAGCTCGACGCCCTGCCCCAGTTGGGCCGCGACTTCGTCACCAGCCATGCGGTTGCCGACCTGAGCGTCGAGCGCATGCTGCCCGAGGTCAGCGTCGACGACCTGCGCGCCGCGTGGGCCGACATCATGAAGCGCGCCAAGCTCAACCAGCACCATCACATCACCCGCGAACAGCTTTCGGTGCGCGACCACATGACGCACATCCTGCGGCGCCTGAACGACGTGCGCTTCATGGAGTTCGGCGACCTGTTCATGGAACGGGTGCGCGAGGGCGCGCCGGCCGCCGTGGTGGTGGTGCACTTCATCGCCATGCTGGAACTGGCGCGCGAATCGCTGCTGGAAATCACCCAGGCCGAGCCTTACGCGCCCATCTACGTGCGCCTGGCCTACACCAGCGTCGCGGCGGTCGCGGCCTGATCCGATTCCCCCCGGGCTGTGCGCCCAACCCCGGAGATCCCCCTTGAAAGTCGTCCACACCATCCAGGAATTGCGCGACCACCTGCGCGGCCAGAACCGCGTCTCGTTCGTGCCCACGATGGGCAACCTGCACGAAGGCCACCTGGCGCTGATGAAGCTGGCGCGCCAGCACGGCGACCCGGTGGTCGCCAGCATCTTCGTGAACCGTCTGCAGTTCGGGCCGAACGAGGATTTCGACCAATACCCGCGCACCCTGGCCGCCGACATCGAGAAGCTCGAACGCGAGCGCGACGTGTACGTGCTGTTCGCGCCCAACGAGCGCGAGATGTACCCCGAACCGCAGAATTTCCGCGTGCAGCCGCCGGACGACCTGGGCGACATCCTCGAAGGCGAATTCCGCCCCGGCTTCTTCGCCGGCGTCAGCACCGTGGTGCTCAAGCTGTTCTCCTGTGTCCAGCCGCGGGTCGCCGTGTTCGGCAAGAAGGACTACCAGCAACTGATGGTGGTGCGCAACATGTGCCGCCAGTTCCAACTGCCGGTGGAAGTGCTGGCGCACGAGACCGTGCGCGCCGACGACGGCCTGGCGCTGTCGTCGCGCAACCGCTACCTGAGCGAGGCCGAGCGCGCCGAGGCCCCGGCCCTGTACGCCGCCCTGCACAACGTCGGCCAGCGCCTGGCCGCCGGCGAGCGCGACGCCGCGAGGCTGGAGCGCGAGGCCACCCAGCAACTGACCGATCGCGGCTGGAAGGTCGACTACATCGCCCTGCGCCGCCAGCGCGACCTCAAGCGTCCGGAAGCTGCCGACCTCCAGGCGGGCGAGCCGGTGGTGGTGCTGGCCGCCGCCAAGCTGGGCGCGACCCGCCTGATCGACAACCTGGAGCTGGCCTACACGGCCTGAGCCGGTTGCGCCGCGGCCGGCTCAGGCCGGGCCGCGCACCCCTGGCAAAATTGCCAGCTTATGTCGCCGGCGAGGGCGGGGCAGACTCTCTGCATGTCATCATTGCAGAGCCATTCCATGCACGTTCCCCGCGCCGACCTCGATCGCCTCCTGTCCGCCCTGACGCCGCGCGAGCGCCAGATCGTCGCCTATGTCGCGGCTGGCCGTCCGAACAAGGTCATCGCGATTGACCTGGACATTTCCCTGCGCACCGCCGAGGCCCACCGCGCCCGGATCTTCGCCAAGCTGGGCGTGCGCAACGCCATGCAACTGGCCTGCCGGCTGTGCGCCTTTGGGCAACCGGGCGTGTCGCCGGTGCTGGGAGCGCCATTGCCGTGCGGGTCGGAGGCTGGGGCGCCGGTCGCCCCGCCGCCCGAGCCCGCTGCGGATACGCCCGCGTCAGACACGCGCTATGCGCTGCGGGCGGAGCGGGTCGATGCCATCCTCGCGGATTGCTGCGCGGCACTTATCAATAAAGGATACTGGAGTAAGTAGGCACTTACTTTTCGAGGGTGGCCAGCCGCCCCTCGGCTTTCATCGGTCCAGGACGCCGCCCCAAAAACCAAGGGCCTGGCGGATGCGTCATCCGGCAGGCCCTGCGGGGGATGGCCAGGCCGGGCTGGATACCCGGCCCGCCGCGCTCAGGGGCATTGAGGCGCCTGGGCCTTGGCCAGTTCGTCGATCGGATCCAGGTCCGGCTGGCGGGTCAGGTTGTAGTTCAGGTTGGGCGACTGGCCGCCGATGGAGCGCACGCGCAGCACGTTGTTGGCGGCGACCACGAATTCGACCCGCATGTTGCCCTTGCTGTCGAGCAGCAGGACGCGCGGCGGGCGCTCGTCGGTGGCGTCCCAGCAGCCTTGCTCGACGATCGGCGCGGCCTTCTGGGGATCGTTTTCCAGGTAGGCGGTGCGGCCGCGCCAGCGGCCGTTGGGCGCCAGGGTCAGGGTGACGCGCTGCGCCGTGCACTGCATGGCGGGCGAGAAACACGGCAGCGTACCCATGTAGGTCTGCGGCTGCGGCACCAGGCTGTTGGCGGCGGCGCTCTGCGTCGCGGCGGGCGCCGGGGCGGGCGCCGCGCCGGCGCCGCTGCTCGCGCCTTCCGGCACGGGCTGGCCATCCTCGGTGGTGGCGCCCTGGGCCGCGGCGGCCTGGGTCGGGGTCTTCTTCTGGTCGGGCTTCAGCGCGATCTGCACCTGCGACGGCGCCCGCAGCACGGTGCGGTAGCCGGCGCCGGAACCCTGGTACTGGGCGTCGGTGACGGTGCTTTCGACCGGGGGATCGTAATAGCCTTCGGTGCGTTGCTGGGCGCAGCCCGCGGCAGCCAGCGCCGTGCCCGCTAACAGCAGCCCCATCATGCTGAGTTTGCGGGGGCGGGTAAGGATTTCGACGCGCGCGGCCATGGCAGCTGATCCGTAAGTTGAGTCTGTCTCCGATTTTACGCACTTATGCGAAGATTCGATACGTTCCCCACCATCCTGAAAGGCGTTGCCGGCACTTTATGCACAAATTACGACACGGCTCCTGGCAGCCCGCCCGCCGTCCTGCCGTCCGCGCTCGTCCGCCGGCGCGGCGGACCGCGCCGCGAGGGCGCGCATGACGCTGTGGCATGTCTTGCCGGTGCCCCTGGCGGCGTTTGTCGCGCTGGCCGCGCTGGCCGGCCTGCTGGTCGGCGGCTGGCTGACGCAGGTCACCTACCGCCTGCCGCGCATGATGGAACGCGAGTGGCAGGCGCAGTGCCAGGAAGCGGCGGGCAATGCCCGGCCGGCGATCGACTCCGACCTGCGGGCGCCGGCCGCGCATTGTCCGAGCTGCGAGGCGCCGGTGACGGGCTGGCGCCGCCTGCCGCTGCTGGGCTGGCTGGCGCTGCGCGGCCGTTGCGCCGCGTGCGGCGCCCCGATCGGTTGGCGCTATCCCGCGATCGAGGCGATCACCTGCATCCTGTTCGCCGCCTGCGCCTGGCGTTTCGGCGCCACGCCCATCGCGTTGTGCGCCATGGGCTTGTCGGCGGCGCTGGTGGCGCTGGCCTGGATCGATCTGGAATCGACCCTGCTGCCGGACGCGATTACGCTGCCGCTGACCTGGGCCGGCCTGCTCGTGAATCTGTTCGACGCCTTCACGCCGCTACCGATGGCGGTAGTGGGCGCGGTGGCCGGCTACCTGTTCCTGTGGGTTATCTTTCATGCATTCCGCCTGCTGACCGGCCGCGAAGGCATGGGCTACGGCGATTTCAAGCTGCTGGCGGCGCTGGGGGCCTGGTTCGGTGTCGGCGCCTTGCCAATGCTGCTGCTGGGCGCCTCGGTGGTCGGCGTGGTGGTGGGCGGCGCCCTGACGCTCGGCGGCCGGGCACGCCGCGGCCAGGCCTTGCCGTTCGGCCCATACCTGGCGCTGGCGGGCGTGGCCGTGCTGCTGTTGGGCGGCGAGCAAGGCCTGGGATGGTTGCTGCATTGAACGCGCGTCCGCCCCGCGGCGGCGCGCGCCCGGTGGGACGCAGGGGCGGCGGGGAGCAGGGCGCACAGGAAGGACGAACATGTTCAAGATCGGTCTGACAGGGGGCATCGGCTCGGGCAAATCGCGAGTGGCCGACTTGCTGGGCGAATGGGGCGCATCGGTGGTCGATACCGATGAGATCGCGCGCGCGCTGACCGCGGCCGGCGGCGCGGCGATGCCCGCCATCGAACGCGAGTTCGGGCCCGACGCGTTGACGCCGGCAGGCGCTCTCGATCGCGACTGGATGCGCGAGCGCGCGTTTGCCGACCCGCAGGTCCGCCTGCGCCTGGAAGCTATCCTGCATCCGGCCATCGGCCACGAAACCGAACGCCAGGCCGAGGCCGCGCGCGGCGTCTATCTGGTGTTCGTGGTGCCGTTGCTGGTCGAGTCCATCGGGCGCTGGCGCGGCCGCGTCGACCGCATCTGCGTGGTCGATTGCGATCCCGACACCCAGGTGGCCCGGGTGCGCTCGCGCAGCGGGCTGACGGACTCAGCCATCCGGCGTATCATGGCGGCACAGGCTGCGCGGGCGGACCGGCTCGAGGTCGCGGACGACGTCATCGACAATGGCGGCGCGACATCGCCGGAGCAATTGCGCGCGCAGGCGAAGACCCTGCATGATCGCTGGCTCAAGCTGGCGGCCACCACGGGCCGGCAAGCTTCGGGCTTGGCCGGCACCCCTGAATAATCTCGGCCCGCCGGCCGACCTCTGATGGGCCTGTTTACAAGCGTGATTGTTTACGAATATCCCTTCAACGAGCGCATCCGCGCCTACCTGCGGCTCGAATACCTGTTCGACAGGCTGTTCTTCTTTGCGCGCGAGGGGGATTCACGCCAGCACCAGGTTGCCGTCACCTCGCTGTTCGATCTGCTCGATGTCTGCGAACGCACCGACGTGAAAGGCTCGGTGCTGCAGGACCTCGAACGCCAGCGCGTCGCGCTGGTTGGGTTGCGCGACCACCCCGGGGTGGCGCAGGACGCGCTCGAAGGCATGCTGCGCGAACTCGAAAAGGTGGCTTCGGCCCTGGCGGCGCCCGGCAAGACCGGCCAGTCGCTGCGCGAGAACGAATGGCTCACCAGCCTGCGCGGGCGCCTGGCGGTGCCCGGCGGCGCGACTCAGGTCGACATGCCGTCGTACTACGCCTGGCAGCATAAGTCCGAAGCCGCGCGCTGCGCGGACCTGCAGGCCTGGCTGGCGCCCTTCACCGCCCTGAACGACGGCCTGACCCTGGCGCTGCGCCTGTTGCGCGAGTCAGGCCGCAAGATCGACATCGTGGCCGAACAGGGCGCTTACCAGGAGATGCTGGGCGGCAAGCAGTACCAACTGCTGCGCGTCTGGGTCGATCCGGCGCAGGGGGTCTTTCCCGAGATCAGCGCGAATAAGTACATGATCTGGATCCGCTTTTCGACGCAGGACGGCGAATTCAAGCCCCAGCAGGTGGCGCGCAGCATCCCCTTCCAGATCACGCTCTGCAATTCGTAGCCCGTCGGGCGCGAGCGGGGGGGGCATCCCGCCCCGATTCCTGTTGCGGCCGATTTCAGCGGTAACGGACAATGGCTGAAATGTCGGTCGTCTAGGTCACAATACGGCTTTCTCCGTCAGTGCCGGAACCGTATCCCATGTCCGATAGCCGTCCCGTTTCGTCGCCTTCCCGCTGGACCCGCCGCAGAATCATCGGGTTGGCGGTGCTTTTGCTGGTGGTCGCCGGCATCGCCTGGCTGGCGCTGCGGCCGGCCGCCAAGCCGGGTGGCGCGGGCGGCGGGCGTCCGGGCGCGGGCGGACGTCCCAACATGGCCGCGGCCATGGCCAACCTGGCCGTGCCGGTGCGCGTGGCCAGCGCCGTCACGCAGGACATCGATATCTACCTGAAGTCCCTGGGCACCGTCACGGCCTACAACACCGTCACCGTGCGCAGCCGCGTCAGCGGCGAACTGGTCGACGTGCCGTTCCAGGAAGGCCAGCAGGTCAAGGCCGGCGACCTGCTGGCGCAGGTCGACCCGCGCGCCTTCCAGGTGGCCCTGGACCAGGCCCGCGGCACCCAGATGCAGAACCTGGCGCTGCTGGAGAACGCGCGCCGCGACCTGCAGCGCTATCAGGCCCTGTTCAAGCAGGACTCGATCGCCAAGCAGCAGGTCGACACCCAGGCGGCGCTGGTGCGGCAATACGAAGGCACCATCAAGAGCGACCAGGCCAATGTCGACAATGCGCGCCTGCAACTGGACTACGCCCGCATCACGGCGCCGATCAGCGGCCGCCTCGGCCTGCGCCAGGTCGACCGCGGCAACCTGGTGTCCAGCTCGGACACCAACGGCCTGGTGGTGATCACGCAGACCCAGCCGATCTCGGTGGTGTTCACGCTGCCCGAAACGCAATTGCCCGAAGTGCGCGCCGAACTGGCCCAGGGCCACACCCTGGCGGTGGAGGCCTATGACCGCGCCGACACCCGCCGCATCGCGTCCGGCACGCTGGAGACGCTGGACAATCAGATCGACGTCACCACCGGCACCCTCAAGCTCAAGGCAAAGTTCGACAACCAGGACGACGCGCTGTTTCCCAACCAGTTCGTCAACGTGCGCCTGCACGTGCTGACGCGCAAGGGCGTGACCGCGATTCCGACGGCGGCGGTGCAGCAGGGCTCGGCCGGCGCCTTCGTGTTCCTGGTGCAGCCGGACAATACCGTGCAGGTCAGGCAGGTCAAGCTGGGCGCCATCAACAATGGCATGGTGGCCGTCAACGAGGGCCTGCAGCCGGGCGACCGTGTCGTCACCGAGGGCACCGACCGCCTGCGCGCCGGCGCCAAGGTCGAGGTCGTGGGAGGGGGCGAGGTGATCCCCGCCGCCAAGGACAAGTCGCTGGGCGGGGGCGCGCCGGCGGGCACCACGCCCGCCACGCGCTGATCGAGGGGCCGCCCCGTGAGCCCGTCGCGCCTGTTCATCCTGCGGCCCGTGGCCACCACGCTGTCGATGGTGGCCATCCTGATCGCGGGCTTCATCGCCTACCGCATGTTGCCGGTGTCGGCGCTGCCCGAGGTCGACTACCCCACCATCCAGGTGACCACGCTGTATCCGGGCGCCAGCCCGGACGTGATGACGTCGCTGGTGACTTCGCCGCTGGAACGGCAGTTCGGCCAGATGCCGGGCCTGAACCAGATGTCGTCGACCAGTTCGGGCGGCGCCTCGGTCATCACCATGCAGTTCAACCTGACGCTGCCGCTGGACGTGGCCGAGCAGCAGGTGCAGGCCGCCATCAACGCGGCATCCAACCTGCTGCCCAGCGACCTGCCGGTGCCGCCGACCTACAACAAGGTCAATCCGGCCGACGCGGCGGTGCTGACGCTGGCCATCACCTCGCCCACCATGCCCTTGCCGCAGGTGCGCGATCTGGTCGATACGCGGGTGGCGCAGAAGCTGTCGCAGATTCCGGGCGTGGGCCTGGTGAGCGTGGCGGGCGGGCAGCGCCCGGCCGTGCGGGTGCAGGTCAATCCGCAGGCGCTGGCGGCCAACGGCCTGGGGCTGACCGACCTGCGCACCGCGGTGGTGGGCGCCAACGTCAACCAGCCCAAGGGCAACCTGGACGGGCCGCTGCGCTCGACCACCATCAACGCCAATGACCAGCTCAAGTCGCCGACCGACTACAACGACCTGATCATCGCCTACAAGAACAACGCGCCGCTGCGCCTGTCGGACGTGGCGCGCGCGGTCGAGGGCGCCGAGGACACGCGCCAGGCGGCCTGGGCCGGCGACAAGCCGGCCATCCTGCTGAACATCCAGCGCCAGCCCGGCGCCAACGTCATCGACGTGGTCAACCGCATCCAGGCGCTGCTGCCGCAATTGCGCGCCGCGCTGCCGGCCACGCTGGACGTGACGGTGGTGTCGGACCGCACCCAGACCATCCGCGATTCGGTGGCCGACGTGCAGTTCGAGATGCTGCTGGCGGTGGCGCTGGTGGTGATGGTGACCTTCGTGTTCCTGCGCAGCCTGACCGCGACGCTGATTCCCAGCGTGGTGGTGCCGCTGTCGCTGGTGGGCACCTTCGGCATCATGTACCTGGCCGGCTTCTCCATCAACAACCTGACGCTGATGGCGCTGACCATCGCCACCGGCTTCGTGGTGGACGACGCCATCGTCATGATCGAGAACATCGCCCGCCACATCGAAGAGGGCGAGACGCCGCTGCAGGCCGCGCTCAAGGGCGCGCAGCAGATCGGTTTCACGCTGATCTCGCTGACTTTCTCGCTGATCGCGGTGCTGATTCCGCTGCTGTTCATGACCGAGGTGGTGGGGCGGCTGTTCCGCGAGTTCGCCATCACGCTGGCGGTGTCGATCCTGATTTCGCTGGTGGTGTCGCTGACGCTGACGCCGATGATGTGCGCGCGCCTGCTGCGTGCCGAATCCGAGCAGAAGCACGGGCGCTTTCACCAGGTCACCGGCGCCTTCATCGACCGCACCATTGCCGCCTATGACCGCATGCTGCAGAAGGTGCTGCGGCACCAGCCGTTGACGCTGCTGGTGGCCCTGGCCACCTTCGCGCTGACGGTGCTGCTGTACATCCTGGTTCCCAAGGGCTTTTTCCCGCAGCAGGACACGGGACTGATCCAGGCCATCACACAGGCGCCGCAGTCCATTTCGTTCACCGCCATGGCCGAGCGCCAGCAGGCGGCGGCGCGGCTGGCGCTGGAGGATCCGGACGTGCAGGCGGTGTCGTCCTTCATTGGCGTGGACGGCAGCAACGCCACCCTCAGCGCCGGGCGCATGCAGATCGCGCTCAAGCCGCAGGCCGAGCGCAACGGCGACCTGCGCACGGTCATGGCGCGGCTGCAGGAAGCCTTCGGCAAGCAGGACGGCCTGACCGTCTACATGCAGCCGGTGCAGGACCTGACCATCGAGGACCGCGTCAGCCGGACCCAGTACCAGATGACCCTGTCCAATCCGGACCTGAAGGTGCTGAGCGAATGGACGCCCAAGCTGATCGACCGGCTGCGCCAGGTGCCGGGCCTGAAGGACGTGACCGATGACCTGCAGGACGACGGCCTGCAGACCTGGGTCGAAATCGACCGCGACGCGGCCTCGCGCCTGGGCATCACGGCGGCGGTGGTGGACGAGGCGCTGTACGACGCCTTCGGCCAGCGCCTGATCTCGACCATCTTCACCCAGTCCAACCAGTACCGCGTGGTGCTGGAGGTGCAGCCGCAGTTCCAGATGAATCCGGCCTCGCTCGGCCAGATCCACGTCCCGACCTCGACCGGCGCGCAGGTGCCGCTGTCGTCGATTGCCCGCATCACCGAGGGCAAGACGGTGCTGGCGGTGAACCGGCTGGACCAGTTCCCGATGGTGACGGTGTCGTTCAATCTGGCGCAGGGCGCATCGCTGTCGGCCGCGGTCGAGGCAATCACCGCGGCCGAGGCCGAGATCGGCATGCCGGCCAGCGTCGAGACGCGCTTCCAGGGCGCGGCGCTGGCGTTCCAGAATTCGCTGTCGAGCACGCTGTGGCTGATCCTGGCGGCCATCGTCACCATGTACATCGTGCTGGGCGTGCTGTACGAAAGCTACATCCACCCGATCACCATTCTGTCGACGCTGCCGTCGGCCGGCGTGGGGGCGCTGCTGGCGCTGCTGATCAGCGGCACCGAGCTCGACATGATCGGCATCATCGGCATCATCCTGCTCATCGGCATCGTCAAGAAGAACGCCATCATGATGATCGACTTCGCGCTCGACGCCGAGCGCAAGCGCGGCCTGTCGCCGCGCGCGGCGATCCATGAGGCGGCGCTGCTGCGTTTCCGGCCGATCCTGATGACCACGCTGGCGGCGCTGTTCGGCGCGCTGCCGCTGATGCTGTCCACGGGCACGGGCGCCGAGCTGCGCCAGCCGCTGGGCCTGGTGATGGTGGGCGGGCTGCTGCTGAGCCAGGTGCTGACGCTGTTCACCACGCCGGTGATCTACCTGATGTTCGACCGCATGTCGCGGCGCTGGCGCGCCATGCGCGAGGCGCGCGCCGGGAGCGCGCCGTGATCCTGTCGGCGCCCTTCATCGTCCGGCCGGTGGCGACCACGCTGCTGTCGCTGGCGGTCGTGCTGGCGGGCATGCTGTCGTTCTTCCTGTTGCCGGTGGCGCCGCTGCCGCAGATGGATATTCCCACCATCTCGGTGTCGGCCAGCCTGCCCGGCGCCAGCCCGGAGACCATGGCGTCCAGCGTCGCCACGCCGCTGGAGCGCTCGCTGGGCAGCATCGCCGGCGTGACCGAGATGACTTCCAGCAGCACGCAGGGCTCGACCCGCGTGACGCTGCAGTTCGACCTGTCGCGCGACATCAACGGCGCCGCGCGCGACGTGCAGGCGGCCATCAACGCCGCCCGCTCGCTGCTGCCGACCAGCCTGCGCAGCAACCCCACGTACCACAAGTCCAATCCCTCGGACGCGCCCATCATGACGCTGGCGATGACGTCCGACACCCTGAGCCAGGGCCAGATGTACGACCTGGCCTCGACCATCGTGGCGCAGAAGCTGGCGCAGGTCGATGGCGTGGGCGAGGTCACGGTGGGCGGCAGTTCGCTGCCGGCGGTGCGCGTGACGGTGCTGCCGGGCGCGCTGGCCAATCGCGGGGTGTCGCTGGACGAAGTGCGCACGGCGCTGGCCAATGCCAATGCCAACCGGCCCAAGGGCGTGCTGGAAAACGACCAGTACCACTGGCAGATCATGGTCAACGACCAGCTCAGCCGCGCCGAACAGTACCGGCCGCTGATCGTGGCCTGGCGCGACGGCGCGCCGGTGCGGGTGTCGGACGTGGCCAGGGTCGAGGACTCGGTCGAGGACCTGTACCAGACCGGCTTCTACAACCAGCGCAACGCGATCCTGATGATCGTGCGGCGCCAGGCCGACGCCAACATCATCGAAACCGTGGACGCGGTGCGCGCGCAACTGCCGACGCTGCTGGCGCTGATGCCGGCCGACGTGCAACTGACCGTGGCGCAGGACCGCACCCCCAGCATCCGCGCCTCGCTGCACGAGGCCGAGCTGACGTTGATCATCGCGGTGGGCCTGGTGGTGCTGGTGGTGCTGCTGTTCCTGCGGCGCTGGCGCGCGGCCATCATCCCCAGCGTCGCGGTGCCGGTGTCGCTGATCGGCACCTTCTGCGTCATGTATCTGTGCGGCTTCACGCTCAACACCATCTCGCTGATGGCGCTGATCGTGGCCACCGGCTTCGTGGTGGACGATGCCATCGTGGTGCTGGAGAACATCATGCGCCACGTCGAGAACGGCATGTCGCCGATGCGGGCGGCGCTGCGCGGCTCGCGCGAGGTGGGCTTCACGGTGCTGTCGATGAGCCTGTCGCTGGTGGCGGTGTTCATCCCGATCCTGCTGATGGGCGGGGTGGCGGGGCGCCTGTTCCGGGAATTCGCGGTGACGCTGTCGGCATCCATCATGGTGTCGCTGGTGGTGTCGCTGACGCTGACGCCGATGATGTGCGCGCGCCTGCTCAAGGCCGAGCCCAAGGAACCGAAGCCGCCCGGCCGGCTGGCGCGCTGGGCCGAGGGCGGCTTTGCCTGGATGCAGGACGGCTACCGCCGCAGCCTGGCGTGGGCGCTGGCCCATGGCCGGCTGATGATGCTGGTCCTGGCGGCGGCGGTGGGCCTGAACGTGTACCTGTACACCGTCGTGCCCAAGGGCTTCTTCCCGCAGCAGGACACCGGCCAGTTGCTGGGCTTTTTCCGGGTGGACCAGGGCACGTCGTTCCAGGCCACGGTGCCCAAGCTGGAGGCCTTGCGCAAGGTGGTGCTGGCCGATCCGGCGGTGCAGAGCATGACCGGCTACGCCGGCGGGCGCGGCGGCAGCAACAGCAGCTTCATGCAGATCCAGCTCAAACCGCTGGGTGAGCGCAATGTCTCGGCCGAGCAGGTCATCAACCGCCTGCGGGCGCGGCTGCAGAACATGCCGGGCGCGCGCATGTTCCTGGTGGCGCAGCAGGACATCCGCGTCGGCGGCCGCCAGAGCCAGGGTTCCTATGACTACACGCTGATGTCCGGCGACCTGCAACTGCTGCGTTCGTGGATGCCCAAGGTGCAGCAGGCCATGGCGAAGGTGCCCGAGATCACCGACGTCGATACCGACGTCGAGGACAAGGGCCGCGAGATCAACCTGGTGATCGACCGCGACGCCGCCACCCGGCTGGGCGTGAGCATGGCGACGATCTCGACCGTGCTGAACAATTCCTTCAGCCAGCGCCAGGTGTCGGTGATGTACGGGCCGCTGAACCAGTACCACGTGGTGCTGGGGGTGGACCCGAAGTTCGCGCAGGACATCGAGTCGCTCAAGCAGGTCGAGGTCATCACCGCCAGCGGGGCGCGGGTGCCGATGGCGGCCTTCGCCCGCTTCGAGAACGCCAATGCGCCGCTGAGCGTGCAGCACCAGGGCCTGTTCGTGGCCGATACGGTGTCGTTCAGCCTGGCGCCGGGCGTGTCGCTGGGCCAGGCCACCGCCGCCATCGATGCGGCGGTGGCGCGCATCGGCCTGCCGTCGGACCAGATTCAGGCCGGCTTCCAGGGCACGGCGGCAGTGCTGCAGCAGACGCTGGCGCAGCAGCCGTGGCTGATCCTGGCGGCGCTGGTCACCATGTATATCGTGCTGGGCATCCTGTACGAGAGCTTCGTGCATCCGCTGACGATCCTGTCGACGCTGCCGTCGGCCGGGCTGGGCGCGTTGCTGGCCTTGCTGCTGGTGCGCATGGACTTCACGCTGATCGCGCTGATCGGGGTGTTCCTGCTGATCGGCATCGTCAAGAAGAATGCCATCATGATGGTCGATTTCGCGCTGGAGGCCGAGCGCAACCAGCACATGGCGCCGCGCGAAGCCATCTTCCAGGCCTGCCTGACGCGCTTCCGGCCGATCATGATGACCACCATGGCCGCCATCTTTGGCGCGTTGCCGCTGGTGTTGGCCACGGGGGCCGGCGTCGAGATGCGCCAGCCGCTGGGCATTACCATCGTGGGCGGACTGGTGCTGAGCCAGATCCTGACGCTGTACACCACGCCGGTGGTCTATCTTTACCTTGACCGTTTCCGCCTCTGGGCCGCGCGCGGGCGCGCCCGGCGCGGCGGGGCCGCTTCGATAGAACAACTATGATCCGCAACGCCAAGCCTTTCCCTTCCGCCTTCCTGCCGCGCGCCGGCATCACCCTGGCGCTGTGCGCGGCGCTGGCCGCCTGCGCCGTCGGTCCCGACTACCAGCGGCCGGCGCTGGACGTGGGCGCGGCCTACAAGGAAGGCCAGGACGAGGTGCCGGGCTGGAAGCGGGCCGAGCCGCGCGACGACGCCGACCGCGGCCAATGGTGGCGCGTCTATGACGACGCCACGCTCAATGGCCTGGTGGACAACCTCAATGCCTCCAACCAGACCATTGCCCAGGCCGAGGCGAACTACCGCCAGGCGCTTGGCCTGGTGCGCGGCGCCCGCGCCGGCTTCTTCCCCACCGTGGGGGCGGGCGCCGGCCTGACCCGTTCGGGCAGTGGCGGCGGCAGCGGCGGTTCGTCGTCCGCCTCGTCGGGCGGCGGCGGCAACGTGTCCAACCAGTATTCGCTGACCGGCAGCGTCAGTTGGGAGCTGGATGTGTGGGGCCGGGTGCGCCGCAGCGTCGAATCGTCCGAGGCCAGCGCCGCGGCCAGCCTGGCCGACCTGGCCGCGACCCGCCTGAGCGCGCAGGCCGCGCTGGTGCAGGCCTATCTGCAACTGCGCGTGCTGGACGAACAGAAGCGCCTGCTGGACGCCACGGTGGCGGCCTATGAAAAGTCGCTGCAACTGACGCAGAACCGCTACAACGTTGGCGTGGCGGGGCAGTCGGACGTGGCGGTGGCGCGCACCCAGGTCGAAAGCACGCGCGCGCAGTCGATCGACCTGGACTGGCAGCGCGGCCAGTACGAACATGCCATCGCGGTGCTGATGGGCCAGGCGCCGTCGCACTTCAGCCTGCCGCCGGCGCCGTTCTCGCTGCAGTTGCCGCGGATTCCGGTGGGCCTGCCGTCCGAGCTGCTGGAGCGCCGTCCCGACGTGGCCGCCGCCGAGCGCCGCGCCGCCGCCGCCAATGCGCAGATCGGCGTGGCGCAGGCGGCCTGGTTCCCCAGCCTGACCCTGTCGGCCGACGGAGGCTTCCGCAACGGCCAGTTCGCCGAACTGCTGACCGCGCCGGCGCGCTTCTGGTCACTGGGGCCGGCGCTGGCGTTGACGATTTTCGATGGCGGCGCGCGCCAGGCGCAGGTCGAGCAGGCGCGCGCGTCCTACGATGCCCAGGCGGCGGCCTACCGCCAGGCGGCGCTGACCGGGCTGCGCGAGGTCGAGGACTACCTGATCCAGTTGCGCGTGATGGAGAACGAACAGACCGTGCAGCGCCGCGCGCTGGAGTCGGCGCGCGAATCGCTGCGGCTGATCCAGAACCAGTACAAGGCCGGGCTGGTCGATTACCTGAGCGTGGCGGTGGTGGATGCCACCGCGCTCAGCAACGAACGCAGCGCGCTCAGCCTGTACGGCAATCGCCTGGTGGCCAGCGTCAACCTGATCGTCGCTTTGGGCGGCGGCTGGAACGGGCTGCCCGCGGCGCAAGGCGTGGAGCGCGCCGCCGCGCCGGCCGCTGGCGCCACGTCGGGGGCCGTGCCGACCCCTGCCGCCGTCAGGTAGGGATAACGCCTAACTCCTCCTCTCCCCGATTGACAAGCCGCAGGCCCGGGTTCCTAATGCGACAAAAGTGACCGAATGGTCACGTCAGGCCCAGGCCCGGTCGTGGCGCCGTCCACGGCCCGGCTGCCGCGCCGAATCGCGACGCGCCGACGCACCGGATTCCGTTTGATCGATCGAACACTTCTGACGAAGGGGAAAGAGGATGGACAGGTTTTTTCGTGCGGGAAAGGGCGTCGCCATGGCGCTCGCGGGCGGGCTCGCGTTGACAGGTGCATTGGCCGCCCCGGCGGCGGCGGCCTGGCCGGAACGCCCCATCACCCTGATCGTGCCGTTTCCGCCGGGTGGCACCACCGACATTTTCGCTCGCACCATCGCCGAGCACATGCGCCCGGCGCTGGGCCAGTCCATCGTGGTCGAGAACAAGCCGGGCGCGGCCGGCAACCTGGGCGTGGCGGCGGCCGCGCGGGCCCAAGCCGACGGCTACACCATCGTGCTGGGTTCGGTGGGCACGCAGAGCGTCAATCAGTTCCTGTACAAGAACATCGGCTTCAACCCCGCGACCGACCTGACGCCGCTGGGCATGATCGCCTCCACGCCGAACGTGATGGCGGTGGCGGCCGCCTCGCCATGGCACACGTTGCAGGATGTCATGCGGGCGGTGAAGAAGGACCCGGGCAGGTATTCCTATGCCTCGCCCGGCATCGGATCTTCGGTGCACCTGACAGGCGCCTACTTCGAGTCGATGGCGGGTCTGCAGATGCTGCATGTGCCATTCAAGGGATCGTCGGCTGCGATCCCCGCGGTGATCGGCGGGCAGGTGGACATACTGATGGACAACCTGCCGAGCTCGATGGCGGCGCTCAAGGCCGGCGACCGGCTGCGCGGCATCGCCGTCACGTCGGCCGAGCGCAGTCCGGCCGCGCCGGACCTGCCCACCATGGCCGAAGCGGGCCTGCCGGGTTTCGAAGTGACCGCCTGGTCGGGTCTCTATGCGCCGCGCGGCACGCCCGCGCCGGTGGTGGATAAGCTGATCGCGGCGATGAAGCAGGCGCTGCAATCGCCGGCTCTGCGGCAGTCGCTGGCGCAAGGCGGCGCCACGCCCGGCAACCTGTTCGGCGCCGACCTGGCCGCCTTCGAGGTCAAGGAGCGCGACAAGTGGGGCAAGCTGATCCAGGGCCGCGGCATCAAGGCCGAATGAGGCCGGCCCGCCGCTGAACCCGGCGCGGCGCGCCGTCAGGCGGCGAGCGCGAAGCTCGCGGCTTGCACGGCGGGCGGTTGTCCGCGCATCAGATCGACCAGCATGCGCGCGCTGCCGGCGGCCAGGGTGAAGCCCAGGCCGCCATGGCCGGCGTTGAGCCACAGGTTGCGCCACGGCGTGGCGCCGATCAACGGCTTGCCGTCGGGACGCGCCGGCCGCAGGCCGGCCCAGGGTTGCGGCGCGCCGGCGGCGTTCAGGCGCGGGAACAGGCGCGCCACGTCGCGTTCCAGGCTGCGCGTGCGGCGCGGGTCAATGGCGCCGCCTGCCGCGCCGATGTCGACCATGCCCGCCACCCGCAGGCGCTGGCCCAGCCGCGCATACACCACCTTGCGGCCGATGTCGCTGATGCTGGCGCGCGGCGCGATGCTGTCGGGCGTCAGGTCGTAGGTCAGGCTGTAGCCTTTGAGCGGATAGATGCGCAGGTCCATGCCGATGCGGCGCGCCAGCGCCTGCGCGCCGATGCCGCCAGCCAGCACGTACTGGTCGGCCTGCAGGTCGCCGGCGGGCGTGGCCAGCGCCACGATGCGGCCGCCTTCGGTGCGCAGCGCCGACACCGGCGTGTCGAAATGGAATTGCGCCGCGCCGGGCGAGGCCCGCAGGATGCGTTCCAGCTCGGTGCACAGGCGCAGGCAGTCGCCGGCGTCCTCGGTCGGCGTGTGGATGGCGCCGGCGATGCTGTCGCCGATGTCGGCCAGCGCCGGCTCCAGCGCCAGGCAGGCCTGGCGGTCCAGGGCGCGTTGCTCGCAACCCAGCGAGGCCTGGTAGTCCATCTGCGCGAGCGCGCGGCCATAGGCCGCCGCGTCCTGGTAGACCAGCAGCTTGCCGCCCGAACTGAAGTCGAACGCCGGCCGCTCATGGCCGACCAACTGGTGCACGCAATGGCGGCTGTACAGCCCCAGCGCCAGCAGTTCACGGGTCGTGGCGCGGCTGCGGCCGCGGGTGCAGGCCCGAAGGAAGTCCAGGCACCAGCGCCATTGCGCGGGGTCGAGCCTTGGCCGCCAGCGCAGCGGCGTGTCGCGCCCCAGCAGCCACGCGGGCAGCTTGGGCAGCACCGCCGGGTCGGCCAGCGGCGCGACGAAGCTGTAGCTGAGTTGGGCGCCATTGGCGCGGCTGGTGACCAGGCCAGGGCCGGGGCCGGCTTCCACCACGCTGACGCGGTGGCCTTCGCGATGCAGATAGTAGGCGGTGGTCATGCCGACCACGCCCGCGCCGATGACGATTGTGTGCATGATGCTCCGGGAACGATGCGGCGCTCGCGTCAGGGCGCCGGATGACGGGGATTCAGGCGGCCCAGGCCGGCGTTTCGAAACCGGGGGCCCCGCGGTCGGCATCGCGCAGCAGGCGGCCGGGGCGGGCGCCGGTGGCCACGCCATGCGCCTCGACCAGCTCGCCGTTGACCAGCACCGCCTGGATGCCGGCGGACGGACGCAGCGGCTCGGCGAAGGTGGCCTGGTCGGTCACCGCGGCCGGATCGAACACCACCACGTCGGCATAGCAGCCGGGGCGCAGCACGCCGCGGTCGCGCAGGCCGAACTGGGCCGCCGTCAGGCTGGTCATGCGTCGGATCGCCTCTTCCATGCCCAGCACGCGCATTTCGCGCACGTAGCGTCCCAGCACCCGCGAGAACGCGCCCCACAGGCGCGGATGCGGCCGCTGGTCGTGCGGCAGGCCGTCCGAGCCGATCATCACGCTGCCGTGGCCGATGACGCGCTTGACGTCGTCTTCGTCCATCGAGAAATAGATGGCGCCGCCGGGCGACAGTTCCTCGGCCAGGCGCTGCGGGTCCTTGCCTTCGCGCGCCGCCAGCTCGCGCAGATCCACGCCCTGGATCTCGGGCCGCGTCTGTGACCAGGTGACGATGATTCTTTCGCCGGCCGGCACGCGGCGCGGCTCCAGGATGGTGGAAGAGGCAGAGTAGGGATAGACATCCATGCCCAGCGGCTGGTCGGCGCGGGCGCGGTCGAACAGCGCCAGCGTTTCGGCGGTGCGGCCGTGGTTGTGCTTGCCCGTAACCTTGTGGTGCGACAGAATCGCCGGCACGTCGGCGGCGCGGCCGATCAGGAAGGCTTCCTCCATGGCGTCGCAGACGTGGTCGGCCTCGTCCCGCAGGTGGGTGGTGTACAGGCCCTGCCACGATGACAGCGGCGCGGCCACGCCGATGACCTCTTCGGTGCTGGCGTGCATGGCGGTGGGGTAGTACAGGCCGGTCGACAGGCCTGCGGCGCCGGCCGCCATGGCCTGGTCGAGCGCGTGCCGCATGACCGCGATTTCTTTCTTGTCGGCGGGCCGGTCCAGGCGGTCCATCGCCGACACCCGCAGGCTGGAATGGCCCACCAGCGCCAGGCTGTTGACCGCGGCCGGGCTGGCTTGGAGCGCGGCGGCGTAGTCCTGCATCCGCGCATACAGTTCGCCGGTGTGCTGCGCCAGCAGGTTCAAGGGCGGCGGCACGACGTCGCCGGGCGCGTGCACCGGGGCCAGGCTGATGCCGCAGTTGCCGGTCACCACCGTGGTGACGCCCTGGCTGACCTTGGGCCGCATCAGCGGCGCGGCCAGCAGCGCGCGGTCGTCATGGGTATGGCAGTCGATGAAGCCGGGCGCCACCACCTTGCCGGTGGCGTCGATGCGGTGCAGGGCATGCCAGGCCGCGCCGTCGCCGATGGCCGCGATGCGCTGGCCCGAGATGGCCAGGTCGGCGCGGTGGGCGGGGGCGCCCAGGCCGTCGGCGATCAGGCCGCCGGTGATGATGAGGTCGTATTCCTGCAAAGCGGATTGCGCGGGCATGGGATGGGTCAGGGTCCGGGGTCGGCGGGCGGCCGCGTTTGCTTGCGGCGCGTCTCCAGGTGGGCGAGTGATTGCTGGTTGAGCGCGTCCGGGAAGCCCTGTTTCACCAGGTGCTCCAGCGCGCCGTTGATGCGCGCCCAGCCTTCCGGGGTGCGCAGCGGCACGCCCAGGAAATGGCTTTCGGTCTTGGCGCGCAGCATCAGGTACAGCACGCCCGCCAGCATCACGCTGACGACGGCGGGCACGTCCATGTCGGGGGTAAGGCCGTCGACGCGGTCGATGAAACCGCGCGCGGCGCGTTCGCGGCGATCCGCCAGCGGCGCGGACACCTCATTGCGTTCGATCAGTTCCCAGCGTCGTACTTCACGCAGCGTCTCGTTGCCGGACAGCGCGTCGATCTGCGCGCGCAGCATCGACAGCACCAGGTCGCCGGGGCTGCGCTGGCTCGATTCGTCCGCCGCCAGCAGGTCGGGATTGCGAGTCCAGAAATCCTGTTCCTGCATCCAGGCCAGCATCAGGCCGGGCATGCCGTCGAAATAGCGGTAGATGAGTTCCTTGCTGACGCCGGCGCGCTTGGCGATGGCGTTGATGCCTACGCCTCCCATGCCGGTTTCCTTGATCTGGTCTTCGAGGGCCTGCAGGATCTGGCGCTCGGTATTCTCACGTCGGGACATTGGCCGGTTCCTTCTTGGTGAGGGGAGGGTGTCATCTTGCCAGACTTCGCCGTCCGGGAACCGCGGCCGCGCGGCAAGGTGTCGGCCCCAAGCCATCCCTTGTTGTGACCGTATGGTCACAACAATGCTCAAGATAGGGCGCGGGCGCCCCGCGCGGCAAGGGGGGAGTTTCCCTAGGCGCAGGGAAAGGCGCCGGCGCGGCCGCGCGGGCCTGCCGCGCCCCGCGGCCACGGCCTCAGATCAGGCCGCGGATGCCGGCGATGCCGTGCGCGCCATGGCGCAGGGCGTGCGAGACCGTCTGGGTGGATTGCCCGCCGAGCGCGAACACCGGGATGCCAGCGTCGCGGTTGCCTTCGACGAAGCCGTCCCAGCCGAGCGTCGGTGCGCCGGGGTGGCTGGGCGTGTCCAGCACGGGGCCCAGCACGGCGAAGTCCGCGCCCAGCTCGCGCGCGTGCACCACCTGGGCGTTGTCATGCGCCGAGACGCCGACCAGCGCCCCGGCCGGCAGGTCGGGCCGGGCGGCCAGGCGCGCGGCATCGGCGCCGCGCAGGTGCACGCCGTCGGCCTCGCGCCACCAGGCGGCCGGATGGGCGCTGTTGACCAGCACCCGCGCGCCAGCGGCGTGGCAGCGCTTGACGATTTGCTGCAGCGCCTCGTGCAGCGAGGCCGAGGCCGGGCCGTCGGGCCACTGCGGTTCACGCAGTTGCACCAGCCTGACGCCGCGCGCCAGCGCCGCGTCCAGCCGGCCCAGGAACGCCGACAGGCCGGCGCGCGAGCCGATCGAACTGATGCCATAGGCGGTCGGTAGCTGCAGCCAGCGCAGCGGCGGCAGGGTGGCGGGCAGCAGGTCGCCGACGGACGCGGCGTTGGCCGGGTCGACCCATTCCAGGCGCTGGTTCTCCAGGCTGCGCGGCTCGCCTTCCCAGCCGATGACGTGGCAGAACGCCAGGCGCACCGTGGTGTGGGGGTAGGCGTGCACGTAGGTCACCCAGGGCCGCGACTGCGTCACGCGGATGCCGATCTCTTCCTGCAGCTCGCGCGCCAGCGCCTGCAGCACGGTCTCGCCGGGTTCGAGCTTGCCGCCGGGCAGCTCCCACCAGCCCGACCAGGGCTTGCCTTCGGGGCGTTGCCCCAGCAACAGCATGCCGTCCGGACGCAGGATCAGGCCGGCGGCGACATCAATGATTTTGTCAGACATGGCGGGCAGCCCAGTCACGGGCGAATTGGTAGGCGACGCGGCCCGAGCGCGAGCCGCGCTCGATGGTCCATTGCAGCGCCTCGGTGCGGGACGGTTCGATCTGGTCTTCCGGGCAGCCCAGCTCGCGCAGCCAGTGGTAGACGATATCGAGGTAGTCGTCCTGCTTGAAGGGATAGAACGACAGCCACAGGCCGAAGCGCTCGGACAGCGAGATCTTTTCCTCGACGGTTTCGCCGGGGTGGATCTCGCCGTCGGGCTGGTGCTTGGCCTGCAGGTTCTCGCTCATGTATTCCGGCATCAGGTGGCGCCGGTTGGAGGTGGCGTAGATCAGCACGTTGTCGCCCGAGGCGGCCACCGAGCCGTCCAGCACGGACTTGAGCGCCTTGTAGCCGGCCTCGCCTTCCTCGAACGACAGGTCGTCGCAGAACACGATGAAACGCTCGGGGCGCGAGGCCACCAGCTCGACGATGTCGGCCAGGTCGCCCAGGTCGGATTTGTCGACTTCGATCAGGCGCAGCCCCCGGTCGCCGTAGGCGGCCAGCATGGCCTTGACCAGCGAGCTCTTGCCGGTGCCGCGCGCGCCGGTCATGAGCACGTTGTTGGCGGGCTTCTTCTCGATGAACTGCACGGTGTTGCGGTCGATGATGCCTTTCTGGCGCTCGATGTGCTGCAGGTCTTCGAGGTCGATGCGGGCCACGTGGCGCACGGCGTCGAGCCAGCCGCGCGAACCGCGCTTGCGCCAGCGGAACGCGTGGGCGTTCCAGTCGATGTCGGGGGGCGCGGGGGGCAGCCAGGCTTCAAGCTGGGCCAGGACGCGCTCGGCGCGCTGGATGAGGGTGGTGAATTCGTTCGCGGTCACGGTGTGATCCTGGAAGAGCGAACGGGCGGGCCCGGCACCGGGCCCGCGTCGCGTTCGCGGGCATCGTCGGAAGAAGAGGGCGCGTGTCCCGCCGCAAAGGCGTCGTGGGGGCGCGCGCCGCTCAACGGCTGTCACCTGCCGGGGACCGCGGTGATGCCACGGATTCCCCGGGGGCAGTGACCGGCGATGGGTAAGGCGCAGCCACTGGATTTCATTGCTGCCGCCATCCCGCGAGGCCCGGCGCGCAACTGAACGCCGTCGCTTCGCGCCCGGGGTCAACCGGGCGGATGGCGGGTCTTGATCAGGAACGGTAATCGGCGTTGATCGACACGTACTCGTGCGAGAAATCGCAGGTGTAGACGGTGTCGCTGACCTGGCCGCGGCCCAGCGCGATGCGCACGGCGATCTCGGCCTGCTTCATCACGCGCTGGCCGTCGGCTTCCTGGTAGGCCGGGTTGCGGCCGCCGTCCTTGGCCACCAGCACGTCGTCCAGCCACAGGCGGATCTTCGACACGTCCAGGTCGTCGATGCCGGCATAGCCGACCGCGGCCAGGATGCGGCCCAGGTTGGGGTCCGAGGCGAAGAAGGCCGTCTTGACCAGCGGCGAGTGGGCCACGGCGTAGGCCACCTTGAGGGCTTCCTCGGTGGTGCCGGCTTCCTCGACGCGGATGGTCATGAACTTGGTGGCGCCTTCGGCGTCGCGCACGATCTTCTGCGCCAGTTCCAGCGCGGCGGCGGTCAGGGCCTCGCGCACAGCGGCGTAGGCGGCGTCGGACTCGGCGTTGACCTCGACCCCGGACCTGCCGGTGGCGACGATGATGAACGAGTCATTGGTGGAGGTGTCGCCGTCCACGGTGATGCGGTTGAACGAGGCGTCGGCGATCTCGACCGCCAGCTTGCGCAGGAGCGGCTGGGCGATGCCGGCGTCGGTGGCCAGGAAGCTCAGCATGGTCGCCATGTTGGGGCGGATCATGCCGGCGCCCTTGCTGATGCCGGTGAAGGTGACGGTCTTGCCGCCGATCTGGACGCGGCGCGACGAGATCTTGGGCAGCGTGTCGGTGGTCATGATGCCGTGCGCGGCGCTCGACCAGTGATCGGCGCCCAGGTTGGCGATGGCGCCCGGCAGGCCGGCGAACAGGCGGTCCAGCGGCAGCGGCTCCAGGATCACGCCGGTCGAGAACGGCAGCACCTGGGCGGCGGGCACGCCGAGCAGGCGGCCGAGCTCGGCGCAGGTGTCCTGGGCCTTCTTCAGGCCCTCGGCGCCGGTGCCGGCGTTGGCGTTGCCGGTGTTGATGACCAGCGCGCGGATCGGGCCGCCGTCGGCCAGGTGGGCCTGGCACACCTGCACGGGGGCGGCGCAGAAGCGGTTGCGGGTGAACACGCCGGCCACGCTGCTGCCTTCGGCCAGGCGGAATACCGTCAGGTCGCGTCGGTTGGCTTTGCGGATGCCGGCCTCGGTGACGCCGATTTCAACGCCGGCAACAGGGAAAATTTCGGACTCGGAGGGGATCTGCAGGTTAACGGCCATGACTTCGTCTCATGAATGAGCAGGACGGAAATCGCCGCCAGGGCAAGGCGGCGCGCGGGGGAAAGCTTCGTATTATCCCACTGCTTTGCGACAGCCGGCGGCGGCGGCCGGAAGGTCGGCTGTCAGGGGGCGGTCCGCATGGCGGCCACGTCCAGCACGCCGGCCTCGCGGTTGGACAGCACGCGGCGCACGGTGCCGTCGGGCGCCTGCAGCACCGACATGCCGGCGGCGACCTCCTTGCCGTCCGCCTGCCGCGCCGCGCGGCCACGCGATGGCGAGAACAGCAGGTCGCCGGGCTGCATGCCGGGCACCCGCGGGCCGGCCGTCAGCATGCGCGTGCCGGTGGGGTAGGTGATGCCGCCGAAGGCGCTTTCGCGCCCCAACAGGCCCTCGAATGCCAGCAGGCGGCGCTGGGCGTCCAGCGTCATGTCCACTTTCAGCAGCGGCAGGCCGTCCACGGACAAGGGCTCGCTGCCCTCGGCGCGCAGCAGCCAGCGCGGCGCCGCGCTGGCCGGGTCGGGGGCGCTGGCGCGGGCCGCCTCGTCGACCTTGAGCCAGGCGCCGGGCGGGATGGGTTGCTGGTTGAGGGTGTTGCCGATCGCCAGGTGGCAACTGGCAAAGCGCGGCTGGCCGCCCAGCATGACGAATTCGACCCGGTGGCCGTGGGCGCAGAGCCAGCCGTCCAGGGCCTGATCGCGGGCGATCTCGGCCGATAGGGTCTCGGGTTGTCGGCTGGTGGCCGGGTAGTGGAACAGGCGGGTGGCGCTGATGCCCTGCACGCTGGCTGGGTGGCCCTCGGGGAAGGTGGCGCGGTCGAACGAGGCCGGATCGCCGGCGCTGGTCAGGCGCAATACCGTGCCGGCCGGCATGTCGACGCCGGCCAGGCGGGTGGGCTGGTCCAGCACCCGTTCGAGGCTGGCGCCCAGGCGCGCGTCGCGCTGGGCGACCAGCCATTGGCTCAGTTGCTGGTAAGGGAAGATGCCGCCGACCAGGGCCAGCAGCGTCATCAGGATCGTGCCGCGGCGGCGATGGTCGCCCAGCCACAGCCGGGCGCCGCGGCTGGTGGCCAGGACGGCCAGCCAGGTCAGCAGCGTGGAGAGGCAGGCCAGCGACACTGCCATCAGCACGTAGTAATTACCGCCAGGAAGAGATACCGGAATCATGGCGGCAATTATGCGCCAAACCGTTGTCATTTTCCGTCCGCCCGAGGGGCCGGCGGCCGGTGCGCCGCGGCTCCCCGGGCCGGGCGGCGCGCAGGAGGCGGCTCAGTCCGCGGCGGCGGCCGAGCGGGTGGCGATCACCTGCAGCTTCAGTTCGCCCAGCGCCTGGAACAGCGCGTTGCGGCTGGCCTCGGGCAGCTCGCCGAACATCGACTTGACCCACGATTCGTGGGCCCGCGCCATCTTGGCGAAACTCTTCCTGCCCTGCGGGGTCAGCTTGATGAGCGAACTGCGGCGGTCGGACTCGACCTTGGTGCGCACCACCAGGCCTTCTTTTTCGAGTTGGTCGGTGATACCGGTAATATTGCCGTTGGTCACCATCATGTGGCGCGACAATTCGCCCATCTTCATGCCCTTGGGGGCGCGCTGCAATTGCGCCATCAGGTCGAAACGGGGCAGGGTGGTGTCGAATTCGTTGCGCAGCCGGCTGCGGATCTCGCCTTCGATGAGATTGGCGCAGGTCAGCATGCGCAGCCACAGGCGCAGCGCATGGTGATCGTCGGGGGCGGCGCGGGATTCCAGGTCGGGGGCGTCTGTCATGGTCGGGAGGTTACCGGGAATGCGTGGATCGGTCTGTATTCGTGAGTCACTGGTAAAAACCCTAGACTTGTTTTGCCGGATACTTTAAACCTAAACTATGAACCACGCCAGTTCTCCCCTTGCCGCACCACGGGATCGGCTGCTGCGGGCGCCGGTCTGACGCGCCGCCTGAACGGGTCGGCAGGCCGGGCATAGAAGTCCTTCGAATCGCAATCCCAGAAAAACACCCTCTGCGCGGCTCGCGCACGGAGCACACCACCATGCGTTTCATCACTTCCCTCGTTGCCGCCGCCGCGTTGGTTCCGGCACTGGCGCACGCCGACCCGGTCAAGGTCGGCATCGCGAATGACATTTCCGGCCCGTTCTCGGCCCTGGGCGCCGAAGCCCGCGACGGCTTCAACCTGGCCATCAAACAACTGGGCAGCAAGCTGGGCGGCCAGCCCGCCGAGTTCCTGCAGACCGACATGGGCGGCAACCCGGACCAGGCCCGCCAACTGGTGACGCGCTACATCCAGCGCGACAAGGTCGATTTCTTCACCGGCCCGATCGGCTCGAACGTGGCGCTGGCCGTCGGCCCCGCGCTGTTCGCCGCCAAGGTGCCGTACCTGTCGAACAACCCGGGCCCCAGCCAGTTCGCCGGCGCCCAATGCAACAACTACTGGTTCGGTTCGTCCTACCAGAACGACGCCTTCCACGAAGCCGCCGGCAAGGTCGCGGCCGACCGCGGCTTCAAGAAGATGTTCATCATGGCCCCGGACTACCCGGCCGGCAAGGATGCGTTGGCCGGCTTCAAGCGTGGCTACAAGACCGCCCCGGGCGACGAGGTCTACACCAAGCTCGGCCAGATCGACTACGCCGCCGAAATCGCCCAGATCCGCGCCGCCAAGCCGGACGCGGTCTATATCTTCCTGCCGGGCGGCATGGGCATCAACTTCGTCAAGCAGTTCGTGTCGGCCGGCCTGTCGCAGAGCGTCAAGCTGATCGGCCCGGGCTTCTCGGCCGACGAGGACGTGATCCAGGCCGTGGGCGAGCCGATGCTGGGCATGTACAACACGGCGCAGTGGGCGCATGACCTGGACGTGCCGCAGAACAAGGCCTTCGTCGAGGCCTTCCGCAAGGAATACAACGGCCGCTACCCGTCGGTCTACGCCGCCCAGGCCTACGACGTCATCATGGCCATGGACGCCGCCGTCAAGCAGGCCGGCGGCAAGGCCTCCGACCGCGAGGCCATCGTCAAGGCGCTGGCCAAGGCCGACTATCCCTCGGTGCGCGGCAGCTACACCTACGGCAAGAACCACTACCCGATCCAGGCCTACTACCTGCGCGTGGTCGACAAGGACGCCAACGGCCGCATCACCAACAAGCTGGTGGGCAAGGTGTTCGACAAGTACCAGGACGTCTACGTCGGCGACTGCAAACTATAAAAGGCGGCGGGACGCGTAAAGCGTCGCGGCTACACAATGTAGCCTGGCCCCGCGGGGTCGCACGGATCCGGCTTCGCCGGTCCGTCGCGACGCCCCCTTGAGGGGGAAGCGCGCAGCGCTCCGGGGGTGGGCCCACCAGGGGATTTATTCATGACGTTCACGCTCATCGTCGAGCAATTGCTGAACGGTCTGCAGTTTGGGTTGATGTTGTTTCTGATCGCGGCCGGGCTGACCCTGGTGTTCGGCATCATGGACATCATGAATCTGGCGCACGGCTCGCTCTATATGGCAGGCGCCTATGTCGCCGCCGAAACCATGCAGCGCACGGGTTCCTTCACCGCCGCCGTGCTGGTGGCCGCCGTCGCCACCGGCCTGGTCGGGGTGGCGCTGGAACTGACGCTGATCCGCCGCCTGGCGCTGCGCGACCACCTGGCACAGGTGCTGGGCACCTACGCCGTCATCCTCATCGCCAATGACCTGGTCAAGATGATCTGGGGCCCGGCCCCGGTCATGCTGAACATGCCGGCGCTGCTGTCCGGGCCGGTGCGCCTGCTGCCCGACCTGCTGTATCCGGCCTACCGCCTGATGATCATCGTCTTCGGCGTGGCCTCGGCCGTCGGGCTGTACTGGTTCGTGACGCGCACCCGCGCCGGCGTGCTGGTGCGGGCCGGCGCCTCGAACCGGCAGATGGCCACCCTGATGGGCGTGCGCGTGCCGCTGCTGTTCCTGGGCGTGTTCGTGCTGGGCGCCATGCTGGCGGCCGTGGCCGGCGCGCTGCTGGGCCCGATCACCTCGGTGCAGGTCGGCATGGGCGAGGAAATCCTGATCCTGGTGCTGGTGTGCATCGTCATCGGCGGCATCGGCTCGATCCGCGGCGCCTTCGTCGGCGCGCTGCTGGTGGGCATGGTCGATACCGCCGGGCGGGCCTTCCTGCCGATGCTGCTGCGCCAGGTGTTCTCGCCGGCCGTTGCGTCCAGCGTCGGCCCGACGCTGGCGGCCATTGCCATCTACGTGCTGATGGCGGCGGTCCTGGTGTTCCGGCCTTCCGGCCTGTTTCCGGCGCGAGGCTGATGATGCGGACCTCTTCGATGCTCTGGACCCTGGCCCTTTTGGCCGCGCTGGCGGCGTTCCCGCTGGTGGCGCCCGCGCTGGGCCTGGATTTCTATATCTCCTTCGTGCGGCGCGTGCTGATCTACGCGCTGGCCGCCACCAGCCTGAACCTGATCCTGGGCTACGGCGGCATGGTGGCGCTGGGCCACGCGGCTTTCTTCGGCGCCGGCGCCTACGCGGTCGGCATCCTGGCGATGTCGGGCGTGAGTTCGGCGCTGGTGTCGTGGCCGGTGGCGATGCTGCTGGCGGCGCTGCTGGCCTTCATCACCGGCGCGATCTCGCTGCGCACGCGCGGCGTGTACTTCATCATGATCACGCTGGCGTTCGCGCAGATGCTGTTCTACATCTTCATCTCGCTGCGCCAGTACGGCGGCGAGGACGGGCTGAACCTGCCGGGCTACTCCACGTTGCCGGGCATCGACCTGGCCAACGACGTGGCGTTCTATTACCTGGTGCTGGCGATCTTCGCCGTGATGATGTGGCTGTTCGGGCGGGTGACGCTGTCGCGCTTCGGCACCGCGCTGCAGGGCATCCGCGAAAACGAATCGCGCATGGAATCCATGGGCTACCCGGTCTACCGCATCAAGCTCACCGCCTTCACGCTGAGCGGCGCCGTGGCCGGGCTGGCCGGCGCGCTGCTGGCCAACCACAACTTGTTCATCTCGCCCAGCCTGATGCATTGGACCCAGTCGGCCAACCTGCTGATCATGGTGCTGGTGGGCGGCATCGGCCTGCGTTATGGCGGCGTGGCCGGCGCGGTGGTGATGCTGGTGCTGGAAGAAGTGCTGCGCCAGTGGACCGAATACTGGCACCTGCCCCTGGGCGTGCTGCTGCTGTGCGTGGTGTTCGGCGCGCCGCGCGGCCTGGTGGGCCTGTTCGGCCCGCTGTTCGGCGGCCGTGCCGCGCAAACCGGCAAGGCGGGATCATGAACCAGACCCATACCCCCACGCAGGCCCCCGCGCTGCAGGCCAGCAACCTGGTGCGCCGCTTTGGCGCGCTGGTGGCTACCGACAATGTCTCGATCTCGTTGAACCCGGGCGAGATCCACGCCTTGATCGGCCCCAACGGCGCCGGCAAATCCACCCTGATCCACCTGCTGTCCGGCACGCTGGCGGCCGATTCCGGTTCGCTGGCCGTGGATGGCCGCGACGTCACCGCCATGAACGCGCACCAGCGCGTGGCGGCGGGCCTGTCGCGTTCGTACCAGATCACCAACATCTTCAAGCAGTCCAGCGTGCTGGACAACCTGGTGCTGGCGGTGCAGGCCCACGCCGGCAGCAGCTTCCGCTTCTGGCGGCCGCGCGCTGCCGAGCCGGCCCTGTACGAGCAGGCCCGCGAGCTGGCGCGCGAATGCGCCATCGACGCCAGCCTGCTGGACCGCGCCGCCGGCACCCTGCCGCACGGCGAACAGCGCAAGGTGGAGTTCGCGCTGGCCCTGGCCGCGCGGCCGCGCGTGCTGCTGCTGGACGAACCCATGGCCGGCATGGGGCCCGACGAGACCCTGCGCCTGACCGACCTGATCGAATCCCTGCGCGGCCGCGCCGCCATGCTGCTGGTCGAGCACGACATGCAGGCGGTGTTCCGGCTGGCCGACCGCATCTCGGTGCTGGTCTACGGCCGCGTGATCGCCACCGGCACGCCGGACGAGATCCGCGCCAACCCGGATGTGCGCCAGGCCTACCTCGGCGATGACGAAACGGCGCCCGCGCGCCAGGAGCTTGCCTGATGCTCAGCATTGAATCGGCCCAGAGCGGCTACGGCGCCAGCCAGGTGTTGTTCGGCGTGGACCTGCAGATCGGCGCGGGCCAGGTGGTGACGCTGCTGGGCCGCAACGGCATGGGCAAGACCACGCTGCTGCGCACGCTGTTCGGCCAGTTGCCGCTGCGCGGCGGCAGGATCCATTTCGCCGAGCAGGACATCAGCGGCTGGAGCCCGGACCGCATCGCCCGCACCGGCATGGCCATCGTTCCCGAAGGGCGCCAGTGCTTTCCCAACCTGACGGTGCGCGAGCACCTGACCGCCTTCGTGGCCGCGCGCAATCCCGCCATCGGCGAGCCGTGGACGCCCGAACGCGTGTTCGAGCTGTTCCCGCGCCTGGGCGAACGCGCCCGCAACATGGGCAACCAGTTGTCCGGCGGCGAGCAGCAGATGCTGGCCATCGGCCGCGCGCTGGTCACCAACCCGCGCCTCTTGATTCTGGATGAGGCCACCGAGGGCCTGGCGCCCAAGATCCGCGAGGAGATCTGGAACTGCCTGGCGCGCCTGCGCCAGGCCGGCCAGACCATCCTGGTGATCGACAAGTACGTCGAGCGCCTGCTGAGCCTGGCCGACCGCCACGTCATCCTGGAACGCGGCAAGGTGGTCTGGACGGGCGACTCCGCCGCGCTCGATGCCGATCGCGGATTGTGGGAACGCTACCTGGGCGTGTAGCGCGAAAGCCGCAATCCCGGCGCGGAGCGCGGATTTTCTTTCAATATAAAACGCAACAAACACGCGGTTTGCGGGGCAGGGCCTGAATTAGGCTGACCTTTGGCAAATCCGCGTGTTTACGCCTGTTTCAATTCATCTCGTGGTTCTCTACACTTAGCGCGCCGTGCGTACCGCGTGGATGCGTCACGTCTTATCAAGCTGTCAGGGAAGACTTCGCATGGCGAAATGGGGTTTGCGCAAAAAATCATTGATGGCGCTGTTGCTGGCGTGCCTGGTCGCGCTGGCGCCAGCCGCGCTGATCGGCTGGCAGGTGCTGGACGGGGTTCGCGACCACTTTGGCCGCGCCTTCGCCGACAACTTCACGCAATTGAACCGCCAGCGCATCCTGGCGCCGGTGTCGCGCGAGCTGGCGCTGTCGCAGCGGCTGGCCGACAGCGAGGTCACGCGCCGCTGGCTGCGCAACGAAAGCGATCCGGCCGCGCGCGAACTGTTCTTCCGCGAGGCCGACGGCTACCGGCGCGACCTGCTGGGCCGCGCCTATTTCATCGCCAGCGCCGCCACCGGCCACTATTACTTCAATGACGACCAGCCGCTGTCGGAGGCGCCGCGCTACACGCTCAGCCGCGACGCGGCCGACGATGGCTGGTTCTACAACTCGCTCAAGGCGAGCGCGCGCTACAACATCAACGTCAATCCGGACCTCAAGCTCAAGACCACCCGGGTCTGGATCAACGTGCAGGTGCGCGACGGCGACAAGGTCATCGGCCTGACCGGCGCGGGCCTGGACGTGGGCGGTTTCCTGCGCGACTTCGTCAACAGCGGCCAGCCGGGCGTCACCCCCATCATCGTCGACGAGGAAGGCGCCATCCAGGCGCACATGGATGCGGCGCTGATCGCCTACAACTCCGGAGCCAGCGGCACGGAAGGGGCCAACGGTCGAGGCATGGTGTTCAACCTGTTCGACGCCGGCAGCGGCCGCGACGAGCTGCGCTCGGCGCTGCACGCCGCCCAGGCCGATCCTCAATCGGTGCAGACCGCCTGGGTCGCGATCGACGGCGTGCGCCAACTGGTGTCGGTGGCCTACATGCCCGAACTGCACTGGCACGTGCTGACGGTGGTCGACCTGGGCGCGGCCCGGGTGCTGGACACCGACTGGCTGTGGCCGGCCGCGATCGGCCTGGTGCTGCTGTTCGCGGCCCTGCTGCTGTGTTTCGGCTACGCCATCGAGCGCCTGATGCTGCGGCCGCTGCGCCGCCTGCAGCAATCGGCCCGCGCCATCGCCAACGGCAGCTACGACGTGCGCCTGCCGCCGGGCGGCCAGGACGAGATCGGCGACCTGAGCCGCGCCTTCGGCGTCATGGCCGACAAGGTGCGCCAGCACACCGCCGAACTGGAAAGCAAGGTGCGCGAGCGCACCTCCGAGCTGGAGGATGCCAACCGCGCGATGGCCGCCGCGCACAAGAAGATCGGCGATTCCATCGACTACGCCAGCCTGATCCAGCGCGCCATCCTGCCAGACCGCCAGTTGACCCAGTCGCTCGGCGCCCACCACTTCGTGCTGTGGAAGCCGCGCGACGTGGTCGGCGGCGATTTCTACGTGTTCCGCTCGGACGGCCCGAACTGCCTGCTGGGCATCATGGACTGCGCCGGCCACGGCGTGCCGGGCGCCCTGATGACCATGCTGGCGCGCGCCGCCATCGACCTGGCCATCACCGAAGCCGGCCCTGCCGACCCCGCCGGGATCCTGGCGCGCACCGACGGCGCCATCCGCGCCATGCTTGCCGATGCGCAACTGCCGCGGGCTCTGGCGACCAACACCGACGCGGGGCTGGTATATATTGACCGCCAATCCGGCATGTTGCGTTATGCCGGGGCCAAGATCAGCCTGTTTGCCAGCAACGGCGAAACCCTGCGCGAGGTGCCCGGGGGCAAGCGCGCGCTGGGCGACAAGCGGACCGGGGCCTACCAGAATATCGAGTTGCGCATGGAGCCGGGCTGGACTTACTACCTGGCGACCGACGGCTTCCTGGACCAGGCCGGCGGCGAGCATGGTTTCGGCTTTGGCAACACGCGTTTCGCCGAAATGCTCAAGAGACACGCGCGGCGGCCGTTAACTGACCAGGCGGCCGCGTTTACCGAGGCCCTGGCTCGCTACCAGGGCGAACGGCCGCAGCGCGACGACATTACCTTGCTGTCTTTCCGTTTCGAATAATCGTTATCAGGGCGGTAACTCCCATGAATGCCTCCGATCTCTACGCATTGGGCGAGCGGTTCGACCAGAATCGCACGCTGTTGTGCTTCAACGGGCCGATCTCCCGCAGCCTGATCGAGGAAATTGGCAACGCGCTGAAGAACTACCTGAATGCCGAGCATGCCCGGCCGGCGGAGGCCATGGACGTGTTCTCGGTCTACATCGAGATGATCCAGAACATCCGCCAGTACGCCGCGCAGAACGGCGACACGGACGCCGCCGCCACCGTGGTCATCGGGCGCCGCGACGAGAGCCGCTACGTGGTGTCGGCCGGCAACCTGGTCAAGGCCGAGGATGGCCGCAGCCTGGTGGCCCGCATCCAGCGGCTGGCCGGGCTGGACAAGGCCGCCCTGAAGGCGGAGTACAAGACCCAGTTGCACAAGCCCCGCACCCCCGGCGTGGCCTCCGGCGCCGGCCTGGGACTGATCGATATCGCGCGTCGGGCCGGCGCGCCGCTGGAGGCCAGCCTGACGCCCGCCGCGGGCGAGGGCCGGGCGTTCTTCAGCCTGAGCGTCGTGATCTGACCGCCGCCCCTGAGCCTTAGACCTTTTCGGAGTTACTGATGAAAGACCTGAATATCGCGGGGACCCAGTCCACGCCCGCCATCACCGCGGACGCCGCCGCCGGCGTGCTGGCGATGCGCGGCGACTCCTACCCCGAGAATTCGTTCGAGCTGTTCGGTCCGGTGATCGAGTGGGTCGAGGCCTACCTGCTCAGCAGCGCCGCGCCGCTGAATCTGGAACTCGAATTGCTCTACCTGAACACCAGCAGCATCAAGTCCGTCATGGACATCTTCGACTTGCTGGAGGCCGCCCACGGCAAGGGCCGCAGCGTCAGCGTCACCTGGTTCTACGACATGCGCAACGAGCGCGTCGGCGAGCTGGCCGAGGAATTCAAGGAAGACTGCACCTTCCCGTTCTCGGTCGTCGGCCGCCAATGAAGGCCGGCAACGCCGAGCTGGATGACCGCATCGCCGGCCTGCTGGCGGATCCGGCGTACGCCGGGCATCCGTTGCGCGAGGCGTTGCAGGATCTGTGGCGGCACACCGCCGAACAGATGGCGCGGATCGAGCGCGTCACGCACTTGTCGGACGCCTACCAGTCCATGGCGCACCAACGCGAAATGGGCCTGTGCGAGCAGTTCGACCGCCAACTGCGGCGGCTGGCGCGCATCGCGCGCATCTCGGATCACTACCAGAGCATGATGCGCGACCTCAATGCCACGCTGGAGGAAACCTCGCGCCGCGATCCGCTGACCGGCCTGCTCAACCGCCGCGCCTTGATGGAAATGATCAAGCAGGAGGTCCAGCGCGCCGCCCGCGGCGGCCAGGCCTTTGTGGTGGCCATGCTCGACGTCGACCATTTCAAGTCCGTCAACGACCGCTACGGTCACGAGATCGGCGACCGCGCCCTGGTCGAGCTGGCTGGCGCCATGCGCCGCAGCGTGCGCGAGTACGACCTGTGCGGCCGTTGGGGCGGCGAAGAGTTCCTGGTGCTGCTGCCCGCGACCCCGCCGGAAACGGCGCAGGGCGTGATGGACCGGCTGGTCGGCGCGGTGCGCGGCCTGGCCCTGGATGTCGGCGCCGACGTGTTGCGCCTGACCGTCAGCATCGGCATGGCCTGTCACCAGCTCGGAGAAACCTTTTCAGAAACGCTCAGCAGGGCGGACCAGGCGTTGTACCTGGCCAAACAGGATGGACGCGACCGTGTCGCACTTGGTTTCCCCCGGCCCTGAAATGAACCCGGAATCGCTGTTTTTCCGGTATGGAGCCCCTTATGCTTGATTCTCATCCAGGCGGTTCGAGCGCGGCCCCGCAGGGCGCCGCGTGGCAGGTGAGCAACTATCTGGCGTCGATGGACCGGGCACTGCTGCTGTTCGATTTCGATGCCGCCGGCTCCCTTATCAACGCCAACGACAACTTCCTGGCGGCGCTGGACTACACCCGCGCCCACATCGCCGGGCTGCGCCATGACCTGCTGTGCGACAGCATGGACGAGGGCAAGGGCATCGCCAGCGCCGAACATCTCTGGGCGCGGCTGCGCCGCGGCGAGTTCTTTTCGGGCACCTGCCGTTACCGCACGCGCAGCGGCGCGTCCGTGTGGATCGAGGCGACTTACCTGCCGATGCGCGACGAAAGCGGCGAAGTGCGCCGCATCGCGGTGATCTCGCGCAAATCGATCGCCGACGCCGAGCGCCAGGAGGAAATCCGCCTGCTGCTGCTGGGCATCAACGAAACCGGCAACGCCGTGGCCGTATCGGGCCGCGACGGCCGCATCGTCTACGTCAACGACGGGTTCCAGCGCATGCTGGGCTTCTCGCGCGCCGACGCGCTCGAGCAGGAGCTGGGCGAACTGCTGGCCGGCACCCGCCACGACGGCGGCACCCGCGAGGAACTGGACCGCCGCATCGCCTGCCGCGAGGGCTACCACAAGGACGTGCTGGTCTACGACCGCAGCGGCAAGCCGCTGTGGGTGTCGGTCATGGCCAATTCGGTGTTCGACGAGCGCGGTTCGCTGGTGAACGTCGTCGACGTGCTGACCGACATCACGCCCACCAAGGTGCACGAGGTGCTGCAGCGGCGAGTGCTGCAGGCCATGGTCAACGAGGCCTCGGTGGTGGAAGTGATGAATATGGTGTGCCGCGAGGTCGAGCGCCTGGCGCCCGAGGTCGCGGCAACGGTGCTGCGGGTGGACGAGGCCGGCAAGCTGCGGCCGCTGGCCGCCCCGAGCATGCCCACGGCCTACACCGAGGCGCTGGACGGCGAGGCCATCGGCCCGCAGTCGGGCGCCTGCGGCACCTCGGCCTTCCTGGGCCGGCCGGTGATCGTGCCCGACATCGCCACCGACCCGCTGTGGGATGACTACCGCCACCTGCCGTTGCCGGACGACATCAAGGCCTGCTGGTCCTCGCCCATCAAGTCGAGCGACGGACGTGTCATCGGCACCTTCGGCTTCTATTTCCGCGAACGCCGCCTGCCGGACGACTTTCACCATCGCCTGGTGGACGTCTGCGTCTATCTGTGCGCGCTGGCGCTGGAACGCGAAGAGGCCCGCGCCCGCATCCGCCAACTGGCGTTCTACGACGAACTGACCGGCCTGCCGAACCGCAACCTGCTGCTGGCCCAGGCCGAGCAGGCCATCGCCCGCGCCGAGCCGGAGCGCAAGCGCGTGGCGGTGCTGTTCCTGGACCTGGACCGCTTCAAGCAGGTCAATGACACGCTCGGCCACCCCATCGGCGACGCGCTGCTGCGCGACATCGCCCAGCGCCTGCGCCGCCTGGCGCGCGCCAGCGACATCGTCGGCCGCCTGTCGGGCGACGAGTTCGTGATGCTCATGCCCGATTTCGAGCATGGCCGCCTGACCGCCGCCGCCGAACACATCCTGGTGTCGCTGTCGCACCCGTTCGTGGTGGGCGGGATCACGCTCAATCCGTCGGTGAGCATCGGCATCAGCGTGTTCCCCGAGAATGGCCGCGACATGGACACGCTGCTGCGCCACGCCGACATGGCCATGTACCAGGCCAAGACGGCGGGGCGTAACCGCATCTCCTTCTTCAGCGCCGAGATGAACCGCCAGGCCCAGGAGCGCCTGGCGCTGGAAGCGGCGCTGCGCGACGCGTTGGAAGGGCGCGCGCTGCGACTGCATTACCAACCGCAGGTGGGCTTGAAGAACGGCAGCCTGTATGGGGTCGAGGCGCTGGCGCGTTGGCGCCATCCGACGCTGGGCGAGATCTCGCCGGCGCGCTTCGTGCCGCTGGCCGAGGAATGCGGCCTGATCGGCGACCTGGGCGACTGGGCGGTGCGCGAGGCCTGCTCGCAGCTCTCCATCTGGCGCAACAACGGCCTGCGCGTGCCGTCGGTGTCGGTGAATCTGTCGGCCACCAATTTCCACAACCTGAACTTGCCGCGCATGATCGCCGCGACCCTGGCCGAGTTCGGGCTGGCGGCGTCGGACCTGATGCTGGAGATCACCGAGGGCGTGGTGCTGGACGCGACGGCGGGCACGCTGCGCACGATCGCCGAGCTGCATCGTCTGGGCGTGCGCCTGTCGATGGACGATTTCGGCACGGGCTATTCCAGTCTGGGCCACCTGCGACGCCTGATCGTCGATGAACTGAAGCTGGACCGCAGTTTCGTCCAGGGCCTGGAGAACGACGACGCGGCGCGGGCGCTGACCAGCGCCGTCATCCGCATCGGCGAAAGTCTCAGCCTGCCGGTGGTGGCGGAGGGGATCGAGAATGAGGAGCAGCGGCGCTTCCTGATCGAGCAGGGGTGCGCGGCGGGGCAGGGGTTTCTGTTTTCGCCGCCGTTGCCGGCGGGGGATCTTGAGGAGTGGTTGCGGGCGCGGGGGTGAGCGGGGGTTTGCTTGATTGCTGCTTCTGCGGTGACGTGGGTTCTTAAGGCGCGCGTGGTGGGGTCGGTGGGGGATGGCGGGGCTACGATTGCGGTCCGGAGCGTTCGCTCCGGACTTCCCCGTGGTCAACCTCGTCCGCCTTCGGCTCCCTACGGTTTCCCTCGGGCGCATCTACACGCCCCGCCATCCCCCACCGACCCCGCCACGCGCTCGCGATGAGGCTTAGCCTCGGGCGCTGGGACGGGTTGTGTGCTTGGCATGCTGGTGACCGTCATGATGCGGGGAGAGGGTCTTGCGGGGCCCGCCGCAAGCCGGCCGCGCGGGCGGCCTTTTGCGGCTTACGCGATGTCTTGCGTCGGAATGATGACGCTCTCGCGTGTGGGGACGGCGGAACCGTTTGCTATTGATAGTCTGTTGGCATCCCGACGGCTTGTGGTCGGCGGGAGGGCGCGTCATGCGTAACATGCCGCCGAGTCGGGAGTGTCAGTATTTTTGTGTTTAAGGCATTAAACGCCTGGCCGAGGATCGGTCAGGCTTGTTGATGCTATCTCAGCGATACGGGTCGGTGAAGCGTTCGGCATAAATGA
>NZ_CADIJW010000040.1 GCF_902859745.1 Achromobacter dolens
TGTTGATCGTGATGCCGCGAGCCTTTTCTTCAGGTGCCGCGTCGATCTGGTCGTAGCCCTTGGCTTCGCCGCCGAACTTGGTCGACAGAACGGTCGTGATGGCCGCCGTCAACGTCGTTTTGCCGTGGTCAACGTGACCAATCGTACCCACGTTCACGTGCGGCTTGGTACGTTCAAACTTGCCTTTTGCCATGGCTGACTCCTGACCTGGATTGCGCTTTTGACTGAAGCTGCTGACTGAAGATAAGACTTTGGAATTTGTGGTGCCCATGGCGCGGATCGAACGCGCGACCTCTCCCTTACCAAGGGAGTGCTCTACCACTGAGCCACATGGGCATGTGTACTGCTTGGAGCGGGTGAAGGGAATCGAACCCTCGTCGTAAGCTTGGAAGGCTTCTGCTCTACCATTGAGCTACACCCGCGGCTGTCCTTTCACCACCTCACTATCTATCCCAGACTTTCAAAATTAAGGCCTTGGAGAACCAGCCACCTTCGTTGCGAAGGCCGCCCAGTTCCCTAGGCCTACATTTTAAAATCCAGGCAAACATCGCCTGGATTCAGGTTTGGGTCTCTGGTGGAGGAGGTTGGATTCGAACCAACGTAGGCGCAAGGCCAACAGATTTACAGTCTGCCCCCTTTAACCACTCGGGCACCCCTCCAGCGGAGAACTTGAGATTATGAACACTTTCAAATCCGCTGTCAAACGCCTGGGACGAAAAATATTCAAAACTTTCGTTCTGCCTGCCGCGTTTCCGCGCAGAGGGGGCGAAGCTTACAAGATTCCGCGAACGGCTGCACGAAAAAGTTCGGCGTACTGGTCTGACGTATAGACGACGGGGTTGGTGCCGCCGGACGGATCCTCGCTGGCCATGCGCCCTACCCGCTCGGCTTGCGCGTCGTCGATGCCGATGTCGGCCAGGGTGTGCGGGATGCCGACGGTCTCGCGCAACGCCAGGACCCAGTCGAGCACGGCGCCGGGACTGTCGTCCGGCAGCGCCAGATAGCGCGCCAGCGCCTGCAGCCGCGGCGCGACCGCGTGCTGGTTGGCCTTGAGCACGTAGGGCATGAGGATGGCGTTGAGCATGCCGTGGTGGGCGTCGTACAACGCCCCCAGCGGATGCGCCAGCGCGTGCATCGCGCCGAGCCCGCGCTGGAATGCGGTGGCGCCCATGCTGGAGGCCACCAGCATCTGCTGGCGCGCCTGCAGGTCGGCGCCATCGGCCACGGCCTGCGGCAGGTATTCCTTGATCATTCGCATGCCTTCCAGCGCGATGCCGGCGGCCATCGGATGGAAGAACGGCGAACAGTAGGCTTCGAGGTTGTGCGACAGCGCATCCATGCCGGTGGCCGCGGTGATGCGCGGCGGCAGGCCGACGGTAAGCTCGGGATCGAGGATGACGATCGCGGGCAGCATGCGCGCGTGGAAGATGATGCGCTTGACCTGCGCCGCCTCGTCGGTGATGACGGAGGCGCGCCCCACTTCCGAGCCCGTGCCCGCGGTGGTCGGCACCGCGACGACTGGCGCCATGCCGGCCACGTTCACGCGCAGGTAGTTGTCGCCCACGTCTTCGAAATCCCACAGCGGGCGTTTCTGTCCGGCCATCAGCGCGATGGCCTTGGCCGCGTCCAGCGCCGAGCCGCCGCCGAACGCGATCACGCCGTCGTGGCGGCCTTCGCGATAGCGCGCCACGCCATCGTCCACGTTCCTGCCGGTGGGGTTGCCCTTCACTTCGTGGAACAGGCCGCATTCGAGTCCGGCCTGGCGGCAGCCGCGCACCGCGTCGGCGATCATGGGCAGCGCGGCCAGGCCGGGATCGGTGACCAACAAGGGGCGCGCCATGCCGAGTTCGCGGCACCAGTCGGGCAACTCCTTGATGCGGCCGGGGCCGGCCTTGATGGCGGTGGGATAGTTCCAGTTGACGCTGGGGACGGTCATGTCGGCTCCTGGTCGCGCGCTCAGGCGTTGCGGCGCAGATGGAAGGATTTGGCTTGGGTGAGCTGTTCGTAGCCGACGCGCGACAACGAAACGCCGCGGCCGGTGTGTTTGACGCCGGTCCACGCCAGCGCGGGATCGAGGTAGTCGCAGCGGTTCATGAAGACGGTGCCCGTGCGCAACTGGCGGCCGAGATGCAATGCGGCCTCTTCATCCTGCGTGAAGATGGCGGCGGTCAGGCCATAGGGGCTGTCGTTCATCAAGGCGACGGCCTCTTCGTCGCTGTCGACCGGCATCACGCCGACCACGGGGCCGAAGCATTCATCGTTCATGACGCGCATGCGGTGATCCACCTGCGTCAGCAGCGTCGGCGCCACATAAGGCGTGCCGGCGCGCGCGGCGTCGAAACGCGCGGCATCGACCAGATTGCGGGCGCCGCGCGCTTCGGCTTCGGCGATCACCTCGCGCACCTCGTCGGCGGCGCGCGTGCGCACCACCGGACCGAGCGTGGTGACCGGCTGCAGGGGATCGCCCAGCACGTACTCCTGGGTCAGCGCCGCGGCGCGATCGATGAAATCCTGGTAGCGGTCGCGCGCCACGTAGATGCGCTGGATGCCGCAGCAGGACTGGCCGGAATTGAAGAAGGCGCCGTCCACCAGCGTCTCGACCGCATGCGCCAGGTTGGCGTCGGCGCGCACATACGCGGGGTCGTTGCCGCCCAGCTCCAGGCCCACGCCGATGAAGCGGCCGGCGGCGGCCTGCTCCACGCTCTGGCCGCCGCGCACCGAACCGGTGAAGGAGACATAGCCGATCTCGGGCGCGCGGATCAGGCGTTGCGCGATGTCGTGGTTCGCGTGCAGGTACTGGAACACGCCATGCGGCACGCCCGCTTCGCTGAAGGCGCGGCCGATGAGTTCGGCGCACAGCGGGGTCTGGTCGGAGTGCTTGAGGATGACGGTGTTGCCGGCCATCAGCGCCGGCACGATGCTGTTCACGGCCGTCAGCAGCGGATAGTTCCACGGCGCGATCGTCAACGCCACGCCGATCGGCTCGCGGCTGATGAAGCGCGTGAAGCCGGCGATCTCGGGCACCTGGATCGGCGCCAGCGCTTCGGCGGCGATGCCGATCATGTGGCGCGCGCGGGCCTCGAAGCCATCGACCTCACCCGGCGTGTAGCGCAGCGGACGGCCCATCTGGATCGTGATGGCGCGCGCGATCTCGGCCTTGCCGGCGACGAAGCGCGTCACCGCATCGGACAGGATGCGGGCGCGCTGCTCGATGCCGAGCGCGTGCCAGGCGCCCTGCGCGGCCTGCGCGTCGGCCAGCGCCTGCGCGACCTGCGCCTCGCTGGCGTAGGGACGGCGCACGACTTCGCGGCCGTCGATGGGACTGATGGTGATGAGTTCCTGCGTCATGGCGACCCTGTGCATGCGTGGTGAAAAGATGAAGAGGCGGCGTTCAGATGATCTCGAAATAACGAGCCAGTTCCCAATCGGTGACGTGACGGCGGAACTGGCGTTCTTCCCATTCGCGCGTGGCGGCGTAATGCTCGACGAAGGCATCGCCGAACAGCTCGCGCGCGGCTTCGGACTGGCGCAGGCGCTGCGCCGCTTCCCACAACGTCGTGGGCAGGCGCAGGTGCTCGGGAAACTGCTGCGTGTAGGCGTTGCCCTGCACCATCGGTTCGGGTTGCAGGCCCTGTTCGATGCCGCGCAGGCCCGACGCCAGCGCGGCCGACAGCGCCAGATACGGATTGGCGTCGGCCGAGCCGATGCGCACTTCGACACGCTGCGACTTGTCGCTGCCCGGGATGAGACGCAGCGCGGTGGTGCGGTTCTCCATGCCCCAGGTCGCGTCCAGCGGCGCCCAGTAACCCGGCACCAGGCGCGAATAGCTGTTGATGGTCTGCGCGTATAGCGCCATGAATTCGGGCAGGTAGCGTTGCACGCCGGCCATGAAGGCTTCCTGCGTCACGCTCATGCCGTGCGGGCGCGACTCGTCGTGGAACGCCGAGCGGCCGCTGGTGCGGTCGCGCAGCGACAGGTGGATGTGACCGCTCTGGCCGGGATGATCGTGCGACCACTTCGCCATGAAGGTGGCCATCAGGCCGTTCTGCTGCGCCAGCGCCTTGGTGAAGGTCTTGAAGAGGAAGGCCTTGTCGCCGGCAGCGGCGGCCTGGTCGACCGCGATGGCCGCCTCCAGCACGCCTGGGCCGGTCTCGGTATGCAGGCCTTCGATCGGCATGTCCATGCGCTCGCACATGTCGAGCAGCTTGCGATAGAAGTCGCCCTGCACGGTGCTGCGCAGCACCGAGTAGCCGAAGTTGCCGGGGGTCCAGTTCTCCATGTCGCGGTAGTGCTTGGCGCGCACCGAGTGCGGCGTCTCGCGGAACATGAAGAACTCGTATTCGAGCGCGGCGTAGACCTCGAAGCCCATGCCGGCGGCGCGGTCCAGCGTGCGGTGCAGCAGGCGGCGCGGGCAGATGTCGGCGGCGGGGCCTTCGAACTCGGCCAGGAACAGCAGCATGTCCTCGCCGCCGGGCCCCTGCTCCAGCGGCAACCGGCGGCAGGTGCTGGGCACGATGCGCAGCTTGGCATCGGGATAGGCCGTGTGCCAGCCGGTGTACTTGGTGTTGTCGTAGAGCTGGTCGTCCAGGTCCCAGCCGAACACCACGTCGCAGAACGCCAGCCCGCCGCGCAGCGCGGCCAGGAATTTGTCGCGCCTGACGTACTTGCCCAGCATGACGCCATCGACGTCGGACAGGCCGATCTTGATATGCGAAAGCGTGCTGGCCTGGACCAGCCGCTCCGCGTCTTCCACCGTTGCTACCCCTAGTGCATGCATGGCTCGTTCACCTTGTCGTGGCTGAAGCGTTGCGTTGACGTGCGGGGTCGCGGGGCGCGGTGTTTCAGGTCACGGCCGCCCCCAGCATCCGCATCGCCTCGCGATGCAGTTGCGGCGTGGCGGCCGCGATCACGCGGCCCTGCGACGCGAGGCCTAACGGCTGCCCCGACCAATCGGTAATGACGCCGCCCGCGCCTTCGATCACGGGCATCAGCGCCAGGTAGTCATACGGCTGCAGGCCGGCCTCGACCACCAGGTCGACATGGCCGCTGGCCAGCAGGCCATAGCTGTAGCAATCGCCGCCATAGCGGCGCATGCGCACCGAGCGCGCCAGCGCCTCGAACGCGTCCAGGTCGGCGCCTTCGAAGATGTCGGGCGAGGTGGCGTAGAGAATCGCCTGGCCCAGTTCGGTGCAGGGGCGCGCGCGGCAGGGTTCGCCATTCAGGCGCGCGGGCGAACCGGCAACGCCCAGCCAGCGTTCGGCCATCATGGGAATGTCGATCAGGCCCAGCACCGGGCGGCCGCGGTGCAGCAGGCCCAGCAGCGTGCCCCACAGGGGATTGCCGGAAATGAACGCGCGGGTGCCGTCGATGGGGTCGAGCGACCACACCCACTCGGCCTCGGCATGGCTGGCGCCGTATTCCTCGCCGAAGATGCCGTGATCCGGATACTGGCGGGCGATGGCTTCGCGCAGCGCCTGCTCGACCTCGCGGTCGGCACGGGTGACGGGACTTTCATCCGCTTTGGTTTCGACCATCAGGGGGTGGCGGAACCACTGGCGCGACAAGGGCCGGACCTGGTCCGCCAGCGTCTGGGCGAACGAGGAAAACGCGGCCAATTGCTGCGCGGTGGGCAGCGGCGAAGTTTGCATGACGAGCTCCGAGGCGTAACGCGGCGCGGAAAGACCCATGCGATTCGGGTTTTTCCAGTCTAGACACGTTGCCACAAATTTGCAAATATACCTAAAAACGCAACCCGGGAAACGCAACGTTTCCTCGCGCAACCCTACCGCCCCGCCCCGCAGGTCGCCGTTCGCAGAAAAGCAGCTCATCGCCGTTGCCGTGTATTCCTTTCCGGAGTCCCATCATGCAATGTAAGAAGAAGCTTGGTCTCGTGGTTGCAGTAATTTCCCTAGGTTTGACCCAGGCCGTCCACGCTGGCGCCATCACCGTCTACACCGCGCTGGAGGAAGACGAGATCGCCGCCTACCTGAAGGCGGCCAATGCCGCGCTGCCGGACGTGAAGGTGAACGTGCTGCGGCTGTCCACCGGCGACCTGGGCGCGCGCCTGATCGCCGAGGCCGGCAATCCGCAGCAGGACGTGATCTGGGGCTTCGCCGTCAGCAACATGCTGGATCCGCGCCTGCAGAAGCTGCTGGAACCGTATGCGGCCAAGGGCATCGACGCGCTGCCCTCGCAATACAAGGCCGCCGACAACAAATGGTTCGCCGCCACCGGCTACGTGGCCGCGTTCTGTGTCAACACCGACCGGCTCAAGTCCAGGAACCTGCCGATGCCGACCTCGTGGGAAGACCTGACCAAGCCGGTCTACAAGGGCGAGATCGTCATCCCCAGCCCGGCCGCATCCGGCACCGGTTATCTGCAGATCGTGGCGCTGCTGCAGGGCCTGGGCGCCGAGAAAGGCTGGGCGCTGCTCAAGGACCTGGACAAGAACGTGGCGCAGTACACGCCGTCGGGATCGCGCCCCTGCAAGATGGCGCGCGCCGGCGAGTATGCGATCGGCGTGTCGTTCGCGTTCCCGGCGATGCAATCGATCGAGGAAGGCTTTCCGGTGAAGATGGTGATCCCGTCGAAATGGGTGGGCTATGAACTCGAGGCCTCGGGCCTGATGAAGACGGCGAAGAATCCCGCGGACGCCAAGCGCTTCCTCGACTGGACGCTGTCGGCGCAGGCCGGCGGGCTGTACAGCAAGTACAAGGAACTGGTGACGATTCCCGGCGCCGCCCCCAACAAGGCGGCCGAAGCCGCGGGCTTGCCCAAGGACCTGACCGCCGTGCTGTATCCGGTGGACTTCCAGAAATCGGCGGCGGAACGCGACGCCACCATCAAGACCTGGCAGGACACCATCAAACGCTGACGGCGCGCGCGGCCGGCGCCCCCGGCCGCCACGCCACCGCCTGGAGCGGCCATGTACCTGGAATTGCGCGGGATCCGCAAGACCTTCGACGGCGCGGTGGCGCTGGAAGGCATCGACCTGTCGGTGGGCGAACATGAATTCGTCTGCCTGCTGGGGCCCAGCGGCTGCGGCAAGACGACCCTGCTGCGCATCGTCGCCGGATTGCTGCCGTTCGACAGCGGCACCATCACGCTGGGCGGACGCGACCTGTCGGCGCTGCCGGCGCGCAAGCGCGGCTTTGGCATCGTGTTCCAGTCATATTCACTTTTTCCCAACATGACGGTGGCCGAGAACGTCGGCTACGGGTTGCGCATCCGCGGCGAGACGCGCGAGCGCATCGACGCACGGGTGCGCGAATTGCTGGCGCTGATCAAGCTGCCGGATTATGCACAGCGTTATCCCCATCAGTTGTCCGGCGGCCAGCAACAGCGCGTGGCACTGGCACGGGCACTGGCGGTGGACCCGGCGCTGATCCTGCTGGACGAACCCTTGTCGGCGCTGGATGCGCGCGTGCGCACCGACATGCGCGCCGAGATCCACGAGGTGCAGCGCCGCCTGCGGATACCGACCATCATGGTGACGCACGACCAGGAGGAAGCGCTCACGCTGGCCGATAAGATCGTGTGCATGAATGACGGCCGCGTCGAGCAGGTGGGAACGCCCTCCGATCTGTATCTGCGGCCGAGCACACGCTTCGTCGCCAACTTCGTCGGCCTGAGCAACCTGTTGCCGACCGACTGGGTGCGCGAGGCCATGCCGGCGCTGCTGGCGACCCGGCCCGATGGCGCCAGCGAGCGTTTCGAGGCCTGCCTGCGGCCGGAAAGCCTGCGCATCGCCGTCGATGAACGCGGACCGGGCCGGGTGCGCGAAATGACCTTCATGGGCAACCTGACGCGCGTGCGGGTGGACTGGCGAGGCCGCGAGTTGCTGGTCGAACAGCAGGGCGCTGCGGGCTTGTCGCAGGGCGCGCCCGTGCGGCTGGACATGGCGCCGGAACAATGCGCCTGGGTTCGCGTATGAAAGCGTCCGCCACGCCGGCACGCGCGGGAGTCCGAGTATGAATACGGTTCGTATCGGCGCCGCCGCGTCGTCCCGCGCCGGCCGCGCGTCCGTGTCGCTGGACCGGGTGTTGCTCTGGACCTGCGTTGGCATCCCGATGGCCGGGCTGGCATTGTTCTTCCTGTATCCATTGGCCACGGTGGGCTGGCGCAGCCTGGTGGAAAAGGACGGCGCTATCGGCCTGGGCAATTACGCCGAGGTGTTCGCCACCCGCGGCATCCTGACCGCCACCGCCAACAGCCTGACGATGAGCGCGGCCACCACCGTCGTCAGCCTGCTGCTGGGCTTTGCCATCGCCTTCGGGCTGGACCGCAGCCGCATGCGCGGCAAGGCGCTGGTGAAGCTGGCGCTGGTGCTGCCGCTGCTGGCGCCGTCGCTGGTGCAGGGGCTGGGGCTGATCTTCATCCTTGGACGCAACGGCCTGGTGCATCGCTGGACGGGCTGGGAATTCGATATCTACGGCTTCTGGGGCCTGCTGATCTCGAACGTGTTCTACGCCCTGCCCCAGGCCGTGCTGATCCTGCAGGCGGCGCTGCGCAACACCGATGCGCGCTATTACGACGCGGCCGAGGTGATGGGCGCGTCGAGCGCGCGGCAGTTCTTCGACATCACGCTGCCCAACTGCAAATTCGGGCTGCTGAGCGCAGCGTTCGTGGTGTTCGTCATCACCATCACCGACTTCGGCAACGCCGCGGTGATCGGCGGCAACTATCGCGTGCTGGCCACCGAGATCTACAGCCAGGTGTCGGGGCAGATGAATTTCGGCATGGGCTCGGTGGTCGGCATCCTGCTGCTGCTGCCGTCGCTGATCTCGGTGCAGATCGAACGGGTGGCGTCGCAGCGCCAGTTCGGCGCCGCCTCGCCCAGCGGGCTGCGCGTCACGCCGCAACCGGCGCGCGGCCGCGACCTGGCGTTCACGGCCGGCGTATTGCTGTGCGCCAGCGCCATCGTGGTGACGGTGGGCACGGTGGTGTTCGCCAGCTTCATGCGGCTGTGGCCCTACCGCATGGAGTGGACCTTGAAGCACTACGACATCACCGTCAGCGGCGGTTATGCGCCGCTGTGGACCTCGCTGTACCTGTCGCTGGCGGCCGCGGCCGGCGGGGTGCTGCTGCTGTTCTTCCTGACCTTTGGTGTCTGCCGCATCCCGCGCGCCTGGGCCAAGCTGGTGTACCTGGTGTCGGTGCTGCCCGTGGGCGTGCCGGGGCTGGTGCTGGGGCTGTCGTACATCTTCGCCTTCAATTCGCCCGCCAATCCGCTCTACGCACTGTATGGCAGCGCCGCGCTGATCGCGCTATGCAACTTCTACCACTATCACACGCAGGGCTTCCTGACGATGATGACCGGCATGCGCGCCGTGCCGCAGGCGCTGGAGGAGGCGGTGAGCTGCCTGGGCGGCGGCACTGTGCAGGTGCTGCGCGACGCGGTGCTGCCGCAGATCGCCCCAACGGTGCTGGGCGTGTTCTTTTTCCTCTTCATGCGCTCCATGGTGACGCTGTCGGCGGTGATCTTCCTGGTCACGCCGTCGGTCAGCGTCGCGCCGGTTTCCGTACTGCGGCTGGACGAAGCCGGGTTCGTCTCGCAGGCCGCGGCCTATTCGACGCTTATCATGCTGGTCGTGGGCGGTTCGCTGCTGGCGATGCGCTCGTTGATCGCGCTGCCGGCGCGACGCCGCAAATAGATTAGGAAGCATCCGATATGTGGCAAGAAGAGCGGTATCAGAGAATCCGCGCCCTGCTGTCTTCCCTGCAGCAGGTATCGACCGACCGTATCGTCGGCGAATTGGGGGTATCGCGGGAGACCGTCCGGCGCGATCTGCTGGAACTGGAGGCGATGGGCGAATTGCGCCGCGTGCATGGCGGCGCGGTGCCGGTGCACAGCGAGCCGCCCATCACGGAACGCGTGCATACCCGCGTCAAGTACAAGCGCGCCATCGCGCGCGCCGCCGCCGGCCTGGTGACGAGCGGCCAGACGCTGTTCCTGGATGCCGGCAGCACCACCAGCATGCTGGCGGACGAGCTGGCCAAGCTGAGCGGCCTGACCCTCATCACCAATTCTTTCGACGTGGCGCTCAAGGTCGGCGCCGCCGGCAACGGCGCCAATGAACTCATCATGCTGGGCGGATCGGTGGGCGGGCCGGTGTGCGCCACCGCCGGCGACATCACCATCGCCGAGATCCACCGCTACCGCGCCGACGTGGCGTTGCTGTCGCCGGTGGGCGTGGATGCCGAATGCGGCGCCACCAGCTACGACCTGCGAGAGGCCGAAGTGGCGCGCGCCATGGCGGCCAACGCCAAACAGCGCATCCTGCTGGCCGACTTCAGCAAGATCGGCCTGTGCAGCCGGGTGTCGTACTGCGAGGTGAACCGCATCGATCACCTCGTCACCAACACCAACGCACAGAAGCAGCCGGCCTTCGCGGCCCTGAAGAGCGCGGTCGGCAAGATGCTGGTGGTGTAGCGCCGCCTCAATCCACCGACACCCCCGCCACCTTCACCATGTCTGCCCAGTACGTGGTGTCCTGTTGCAGGCGCTTGCCGAACGCATCGGGCGCGCTGCCGACGGGCTGGCTGCCGCCGGCCTGGATCTTGGCGATCACATTGGGCGACTTCATGGCCTGCGCCACCGCCTGCGCCAAGTAGGCGACGCGTTCGGGCGGCGTGCCGGCCGGCGCGAACAGGCCGTACCAGTCGTCGGCCGTGATGCCGTCCATGCCGGATTGGCCAAGCGTCGGCGCGCCCTTGAAGATGCCGATGCCGTTCTCATGGCTCAGCGCCAGGATGCGTAGCTTGCCGGCCGCCACCATCGGCTCGGCCGAGGCCGGCGAGGTGATCAGCATGTCGACCGTGCCGCCCATCAGGTCGGTGATCGCGGGCGCGGCGCCACGGTACGGCACGTGCACCAGCTTGACGTTGGCCTTCTGCGACAGCAGCGCCCCCATCAGGTGGCTCATGGTGCCGTTGCCGGGCGTGGCGTAGGTGATGACGCCGGGCTGCTTGCGCGCGGCGTCCAGGTAGTCGCCCAGCGACTTGTAGGCGCTTTCGCTGCGCGCCACCAGCACCAGCGGCGCCGAAGTGATCTGCGAGATCGGCACGAAATCCTTGAGCGGATCGAAGCCCACATTCTTGTACAGGCGCGGGTTGACCGCCATCACGCTGGTCTGCGACATCACCAGCGTATAGCCGTCGGGCTTGGCGCGCGAGACCTGCGAAGTGCCAACGTTGCCACCCGCGCCCGAGCGGTTTTCCACCACCACGCTCTGGCCGGTGATGGCGCCCAGTTCCTGCGCGAGGAGACGCGCGACGCCATCGTTGCCGCCCCCCGGCGGGAACGGCGAGACCACGGTGATGGGCTGCTTGGGATAGTCGGCCAATGGCGCCGGCGCCTGGGCGTGGGCATTCATCCCCCAGGCCAGGCAGGCCAGGGCCGCGGCGGTCTTGCAGGCATGCTGCAGATTGAGCTTGTTCATCGGTATTTCCCCTTGTGGTTGGCGGCCGGATGCTCGGCCGTCCATTGCATTTCGGTTCGCCATGAACCGTCCGCGCCCCGCCGTCGAAAGCGTCGGGGCGTGCTGATCGGATGAAGCGTTGGGCGCGGCCGCCACGGCGGCCGCGAGGATCATGCAGTCACGGCGGTCACCCGGCCGGGAAGCGGTAGGCGGCGCGTTCGCGCGCGTCGATCTGCTTGACCAGGTTGGTCTCCCAGGCGAGGTACTGGCGCGCGGCGGCCTTGTTGCCGTCGTGGCGGTCGTGCACGAAGAACAGGTAGTCGATGCAATCGGCGTCGGCCGGCTCGGCCGGCGTGGACACCAGCGCCAGGCCGGCAGCCGACCAGCCCGCGGGCGTGCCCAGGTTGGCCTTGACGTCGCGCACGCCGAGCGCGCGCAGGTCCGCCGCGGCCCAGGCGGCCACCGCGCGTTCTTCGGCCAGCAGCACCAGCGGACGCGAGGGATCCAGCGCCAGGTCGGTGAAACGCGGCCGCACCGACCAGCGCGCCCCGTCGATGTGCTGCGCGCGATAGCGCATGCTGGGACGGATGTCGAGCAATTGGGCGCCTTGCGCCTGCGCGGCGGCCAGGGCCGCGTCGTCGAGCAGCGTCAACGCGGGCTCCGCCGCCGGGGCGAGAGGCGCTTGCAGGTCGGCGGCCACGCCTTCCCGCAACACGCTCGCGTCCCAACCCATCTGGCGCAGCCAACTGGCCACCACCGGCGCGCGCACGCCTTCGCCATCGAACACCACGATGCGCGCGCCGCGCACCGCCAGGTACTGGTCGGTGGCCTGGATCAACTGGCCGCCGGGCGTGTGCTGGGCGCCCGGCAGCGAGCCGCGCGCGAATTCCTCGGCGCTGCGCACGTCGCACAGGAAGGTGCTGCGGCTGGCGTCGTTCAGCCAGGCGCGCACCTGCGCGGCGTTCACTTCCGGCACGCCGTGACGGCGGGCCAGGCCGGCCGAGCGCTGCGCCAGGTCGGGCAGGTCCGCGGCGGCCACCGTGTCGTCGTAGCGGCGGCTGGCGCCATGCTCCAACTTGAAATCGGCGAGATACCAGCCCTGCGTGCCGTTCTCCAGTGCATAGACCGGGTTGGGCACGCCCAGATTGATAAGCGTCTGTGCGCCGATGATGCTGCGCGTGCGGCCGGCGCAATTGACCACGATGGTGGTGCTCGGGTCGCGCGCCAGCGTGTGGGCGCGCAGGGCCAGCTCGCCGTTGGGGCAGCAGATGCCGCCGGGAATGCTCATCTTCTGGTATTCGCTGTAGGGCCGGCCGTCCAGCACGATCAGGTCGTCGCCGCGGCGCTGGCGCTCGGCCAGGTCGGCGGCGCTGATGCGCGGGGTGTGGAAAACCTCTTCGGCCAGTTCGCCAAAGGTCTTGCTCGGCACGTTGACCCCGGCGAAGGCGGCATAGCCGTCGCGCTGCCATTGCGCGATGCCGCCGGCGAGGCGATAGACCCGCGTGTAGCCCAGGGCGCGCAACGCTGTCGCCGAACGCGCGGCGACGTCGTCGTCGCCACCTTCGTCATAAACCACCAGGCGCACGTCGCGACGCGGCGCCAGGCGCGCGATGTCGGCCTCGAGCCGGCTGAACGGCACGGGCGCCGCATAGAACAGATGGGACTCGCCGTACTGGCCATGCTCGCGCACGTCCAGCAGCGCAATCTCGCCGCCGTCATGCAGCCAGCCCTTGAGGGTGTGCGAGTCGATATCGGCCAGTGTCAGGTGGGAATGGGAATGCATCGTTAAATCCGCAGGGAATCGGAGGAAGGGGCGTTCTGGGTCTGCAGGCCGGGCCGCAATTGGCCGAATGCCTGGTCGAGGTCGGCGATCAGGTCGTCCGGCTCCTCCAGACCGATATGCAGGCGCAGCATGGCGCCGTGCGGGGCGACGGGCAGGGAACGCGCTTTGGACAGATTGACGGGAATCACCAGGCTTTCGAAGCCGCCCCAGGAAGCGCCGATGCCGAACAGGCGCAGCGCGTCGATGGCGCGTTCCATGTCGGCGTCGGTGATGCCGGCGGCGAACTCAAGCGTCAGCAGGCCGTTGGCGCCCGAGCATTCGCGCCGCCAGACCGCATGCGCGGGATCGTCGGGCAAGGCCGGGCACAGCACGCGCGCCACTTCCGCCCTGCCCTGCAGCCACTGGGCCACGCGCAGGGCGCTGCGGGCGTGCTGCGCCATGCGCAGCGGCAGCGAGCGCATGCCGCGCAGCACCAGGAAGGCGTCGTCGGCGCCGACGGTCTGGCCGAAGTCGATGCTGGCGCGTTCCAACGCGCGCCAGGCGCGGGCATTGGTCACCACCGCCCCCATCATCACGTCGGCATGGCCGCCCAGGTATTTGGTGGCGGCGAGGATCGAGATATCCGCGCCCAGCGCCAGCGGCTGGCACAGCAATCCCGAGGCCCAGGTGTTATCCACAGCCAGCCAGCAATCGTGGCGCCGCGCCAACTCGGCCAGTTGCCGCAGGTCCGGCATCTCGTAGGTCAGCGAGCCGGGCGACTCGGCATAGATCATGCGCGTGTTGGGACGCAGCAACTGCGCCAGGCCGGCGCCGTCCGGCCGATAGAAGGTGAATTCGATGCCCAGCCGCGCAAGGTGCTCGGCGCAGAAGCGGCGCACCGGCTCATAGACCGCGTCGGTCACCAGCACATGGTCGCCGGCGCGCAGATAGGCCAGCAGCACGACGGCGATCGCGGCCTGGCCCGTCGGATAGAGCTGGGCGCGATGGCCCTGCTCCAGCTCGACCAGCGCGTCTTCCAGCGCGTGCGTGCTGTCGGTGCCGCGCGCGCCGTACGACGGCAGGCGTTCCTGTTCGCGGCGCGCGCGGGTGTCACGCCAGGCCGCGACGCTGTCGAACACATAGGTGCTGGCGCGCGTGACCGGGGTATTGACCCAGCCGGCATGGGGACGCCCGGCGCGCAGCAGGCGCGTCGCGGGCCGCAGGGGCTTGTTCATGATGTTCAGCGGCGGGTCTGCACGCCGATCGGCATGACCTTGCAGGTGCCTGCCGCCAGGTCGAAAGCGAGTCGTTCGGTCAGCGTCTCCAGGGCGCGGCCATACATGTGCAGGTGGCGGATGACGCTGTCGCCCTGGATCTCGACGGCATGGATGTCGTCGGGCATCAGCGCGATGCCGCTGCCGGGTCCCACCACCACGGTGCCGGTCTTTTCCAGGCGGCCCACGCCCGGCACCGACCCGTCGTCGGTGCGGTCGTAGACGTAGTTGTATTCCACGCCTTCCACGGCGGCGATACAGGCCCAGGTGGTGTGGTTGTGCGGCACGATCTGCTTGCCGGGGCGCATCACGTTCAGGTAGAGCGCGTAGCTCTTGTCGGCGTCTTCGCCGATCAGGTAGCGCGCCTGGCGCTCGCCCTCTTCCGGCGCCGGATAGCGGTCCTGGGCCCACCAGTCGGTGTGGCTGGCCAGGCCGATCAGCTCGTCCAGCACGGCCTTCAGGCTGTCGCGGTTCAGGCCCTTATTTCCTAAAGTATTTTTAATATTTCCGATGGCGCTATCGATGCCCTGCTGCTGGGGGTGCGTGGTGCTCACAGTGACTTTCCCTCGTTTTTCATGAGTTATTACGGTCACTGTATCGCCGCGCCGGGGCGCCAACAATTTAAATTGCCTTAATATTCCATAAGCATTGCTAATACTTTGGACCCACCGCCCCCATGCGCAATCTCGATCTGGACTTGCTACGCACGCTGACCGCGATCGCGCGTTACGAAACGTTTTCCGAAGCGGCCAACCGGCTGCACAAGACCCAATCGGCGGTGACGCAGCAGATGCAGCGGCTGGAAGCGGCCATCGGTTTGCCGCTGTTCGAGAAACAGGGGCGCAACAAGGCGCTGTCCACACATGGACGGCGCCTGGTCGAATACGCGCGCCACATGCTGGCCATCAACGATGAAGCGCTGCGCGCGCTGCAGGATGCGCCGCTGGAAGGCGACCTGCGGCTGGGCGCGCCGCTGGACGTGGCCGACACCATTCTGCCGACGCTGTTGACCCATATCGCGCGGTCGGCTCCGCGCGTGAAACTGGAGATCCGCACCGATCGGAGCCCGTTCCTGATGGACGCGTTGCGCGCCGGCGAACTGGACCTGACCATCTCGACCCGCTTCGACCAGGAATTCGAGGGCGTGGCGCTGCGCACCTCGCCCACGGTATGGCTGGCCTCGGCCGACTATGTGCATGACGTCAACGCGCCTGTGCCGCTGGTGCTGGCCGACGAGCCCAGCATCTTTCGCCGCCTGGCGTTGACCGCGCTGGAGCAGGCGCAGGTGCGTTGGCACACCAACTACGTGGCGCCCAACCTGGTCGGCATCAAGGCCGCGTTGCGGGCCGGCCTGGGCGTGACGGCGCGCAGCGTCGAACTGCTGGCGCCGGAGATGCGGGTGCTGGGCGAAAAGGAAGGCCTGCCGCCGTTGCCGGACGTGACGTACTTCCTGTGGATAAGGCGCGACCTGATCAATCCGCTGACGCGGCAAGTCTACGACATGCTGCGCACCAGCCTGGGATTGGCGCATGGCGCCGACGCGCCGCCCAATCCCTGACAGCGGCGGTCAACGCAATGGCCCGCCGCGCGCCGCCGCGGGCGTCGCTCAGTAGCGATCGAAGCAGCGCTGCAACGCCGCGGGCTCACGCGTGACGCATAACGCCAGCATCAGCAGCACGCGGGCCTTCTGCGGATTCAAGTCGCCGGCGGCGACGAACCCCAGCGCCGCGTCATCCAGTTCGACGTCGCGCGCGACGAAACCGCTGCCGGTGCGACTGGATCGCGCCACCGCGACGCCGTTGGCGGCGGCGCGGGTCAGGGCTTCGATAGCCAGATCGGTGGCGTTGCCGTCGCCCACGCCCGCCAGCACGATGCCGTCGGCCTGGCGCGCGACGAAATCGATGACGTCGCCTTGCAGGTCGGCGTGCGCATAAACGATGTCCACGCGCGGCCAGCCTGCCTTTTCCAACAATGCGAGTGAAAACTCGCTTTGCGTGCTGTGCGTGGTGGTGTTGCGCGAATAGAAGCACGGCGTGCCGCCGTGCATGACGCCGGCGCGGCCGCGGTTGGGCGAGGCGAAGGCGTTGATGCCGGCGCTGGCGATCTTCTGCAGTTCGCGGGCGTAGTGCACGTCCTCGTTCATGACGACCAGCGGACCGCGACCGCGGGCATCGGGATGGCGCGCCAACGCGACGGCGTTGTACAGGTTTGCCGGGCCTTCGGCGCCCAGGGCGGTCGCCGGACGCATCGCGCCCACCAGCACCACCGGCTTGTCGTGCCGGATCACCAGGCTGAGGAAGTAGGCTGTCTCTTCAAGCGTATCGGTGCCGTGCGTAATGACGATGCCGGCCACCGACGGATCGGCGCACAGCGCATCGACACGGAGCGCCAGCGCGCGCCAGACGTCGTGCGTCATGTTCTGGCTGCCGACATTGGCGACCTGTTCGGCGCGGATATCGGCCAGCGTGGACAGTTGCGGCACGGCGGCCAGCAGGTCGCCCACCGAGAAGGATCCCGCCTTGTAGCCGGCGGAGGTGGCATCGGCCTGCGCGCCGGCGATGGTGCCGCCGGTGGCCAGGACCGCGACGACGGGCAATGCCTGCTCAGGCATCGACGACTCCAGACAGGCCTTGCCGTTCCAGCAGCGAATTCAGGTGTTCCCAGCCATGGAAGTCGATGACGATCTGGCCTTTTTCCTTGGCGCCGACCTTGAGCGCCACGCGCGTGCCCAGATGGTCGGACAGCGCTTCTTCCAGGCGCGTCAGGTCGCGCGACACGCCGTTGGCCTTTTTCTTGGGCGAGGCGGCGCTCTCGGCTTCCTTGGCGGTCTTTGCGACCAGCTTTTCGGCTTCGCGCACCGACAGGCGACGCGCGATGATCTGGTTGGCCAGTTGGATCTGCGTGGCCGCGTCGACCGCCAGCAGCGCGCGCGCATGGCCCATGTCGACATCGCCGGCCAGCAGCATGGTCTGCACCGCGGAAGCCAGGTTCAACAGGCGCAGCAGGTTGCTGGTGGCCGAACGCGAGCGGCCGATGGCCTGGGCGGCCTGCTCGTGGGTCAGGCCGAATTCGTCCAGCAGGCGGCGCACGCCATGCGCCTCTTCGAGCGGATTGAGGTCTTCGCGCTGGATGTTCTCGATCAGCGCCATGACGGCCGCGTTCTCGTCGGCGACTTCGCGCACCAGCACCGGCACTTCCTTGAGGCCGGCCAGTTGCGCGGCGCGGAACCGGCGTTCGCCCGCGATGATCTCGTAGTGGCCGGGCGCATCGCTCAGCGCGCGCACAAGAATGGGTTGCATGATGCCTTGTGTGCGAATCGACTCGGCCAGCTCGCCCAACGCGCCCTCGTCCATGCGGGTTCGCGGCTGGTACTTGCCGGCCCGCATCTTCGAAACAGGCAAGGTGGACGGCAGACCCTCGGGCTTGGCCGGGGCCTTGCCGATATTGTCGATGGCAGGCGCGTCGGCGCCCAGCAAAGCGTCAAGTCCGCGACCCAATCCCTTGGGTTTCTTGGTGGCCATAGTTAAATCCTCTTTCCTTCTGTTCTTGGTATCCCGAGCCGGGCTCAGGCGGCCGCCTGCTCGGCGGGCAGGCGGTACCAATACGCGTAACAGTCTTTGAAACCGTAGCGGCCATACAAAGCGCGCGCGGCGGTGTTTTGCGGCTCCACCTGCAGATAGGCCGTGGTGGCGCCGTCTTCGACGCATGCGGCCAGCAGATGCTCAACCAACATCGCGGCATGTCCCTTGCGCCGCTGCGCGGGGTCCGTCACGATATCGAACAGTCCCGCGAGGTCGCCATCCCGCACGGCCATGCCCCCCGCCACGCATGCGCCGGCGGCGTCGAACGCCAGCACCGGCAAGATATCCACAGCCAGTCCTTCCAGGCGCGCCTGATGCTCGGCGATGTGCTCTGGCCGGGAATCGCGCATGCGTCCGACCGCCGCCGCGAAACGGGTGGCGTCCACTGTCCTGAAAAGCAGATCGCCCCGGGCGGCCAGCCTGGGGGCGAGCGGCATGCTCATGACTCGGGTCTCTTCGGTAAGGAGGAAGCCCCGCGACGCCAGTTCGGCATCCAGGGCGAAATCGGGGCCGATGGAGGTCAGGCGCACCACCATGGGCAGGCCATGACGCGCGTACAACGTTGAACAATACGCCAGCCGCTCATTGAGCGGACGTGTGGATAACCCCAGCACATTGATGCTGCGTACCCGTTTGGCGGACGACGGCGCAAAGCGCACCAGCCAACCATCGTAGAGCACCTGCGCGCGCACTGCCGTGGCGTTGAGCGCGGCCTCTTCCAGCCGCACGCGCAGCCCGTCCCGCACGTCGGCAGGCGGCGTGTGGGTGGCGTCCGGGGACAGGCGGATGACGGCGGACATGATGCGGACAGCTTATTTGTTGAGTTCGCGGACGCGCTCGATCATCTCGGCGCCAAAAGAGATGTACGCCTGCGCGCCACGCGAGGCACGGTCGTACACCACCCCGGGCATGCCGTAACTGGGCGCTTCGGCCAGGCGCACGTTGCGCGGCACCACGGTCTTGAAGACCTTGTCGCCGAAGTGCGATTCGAGCTGCGCCGACACCTGTTGTTGCAGCGTCATGCGCGGATCGAACATCACGCGCAGCAGGCCGATGACCCGCAGGTCGTCGTTGATGTTGCGATGCACGCGCTTGATGGTGTTGACCAGATCCGACAGGCCTTCGAGCGCGAAGTACTCGCATTGCATCGGGATGATGACGCCATGCGCCGCGGCCAGGCCGTTCAGCGTCAGCAGCGACAGCGTCGGCGGGCAGTCGATCAGGACGAAGTCGTACTGGCTGGCGACGGTGTCGATGGCGGCCTTGAGCTGGCGCTCGCGTTCATCCATCTGCACCAGGTCGATCTCGGCGCCGGACAGCTCGCGGTTGGCGGGCAGCACGTCGTAGCCGCCCGATTCCGAGCGCACGCGCGCCTGCTCGATGGTGGCTTCGCCGATCAACACCTGGTACAGATTCGACTCGAGCGAATTCTTGTCGATGCCGCTGCCCATGGTGGCGTTGCCCTGCGGGTCCAGGTCCACCAGCAGCACACGTTGCTTGTGCGTGGCCAGCCCGGCCGCCAGGTTGATGGCGGTGGTCGTCTTGCCGACACCGCCCTTCTGGTTGGCGATGCAGAAAACGCGGGCGGTCGAGCTGGGGGGTAAGTTCTTCATAGGGTTCCTTGACTGCGGCGCATCCAGATCAGGCAGCGTTCTGCTTGCAGCTCCGGCACCCGGAGCGGCTGAATATGGTCGACTTGCCATTCCCCACGCGCGTGCAGCGCCTGGATCTCATCATCCGGGACCTTGCCCTTCATGGCGACGAGGGTACCACCGTTGCCCACATGTCTGCCCGCGAGCATCGCAAAATCCTCCAAGGATGCGAAGGCGCGCGACGTCACAATGTTGCAGCCGGCGGGTTCCAGCGTTTCGATGCGCGCGTGGCGCGCCTGCAGGTTCGGCAGCGCCAGCGCGCCGCTCATCTGCCGGACGAATGCGGTTTTCTTTTCAACGGCGTCGATGCAGGTCACCGACCATTCGGGCCGCATTACCGCCAGGACGACACCCGGCAGCCCGCCGCCCGAGCCGACATCGTAGACCTTGGCCGGCGTGCCGGGCGCGCCCAGGATGTCGCTGAACGGTCCCACGGCAGCGAGGCTGTCGAACAGGTGCTGCACCAGCATCTGCTGCGGATCGCGAATGGCGGTCAGGTTGTAGGTCCGGTTCCAGCGCTGCATCTGCGCCAGGTAGTCGAGCAGCTTGGCGGACGCCGCGGCGTCCGCCTGCAGTCCGAGCTGCTCGAAGGCATGCGCGAGGCGGCCGGCCATGTCCGCGCCGGCCGGGTGGAGGTGGGCGCTCATGCGGCTTGCTTGCGCGAGCCGTAGTGCAGGCGCTTCAGGTGAATCAGCAGCAGCGAGATCGCCGCCGGCGTCACGCCCGAAATACGGCCGGCCTGGCCGATGGTCTCGGGGCGATGCGTCTTGAGTTTCTGGCGCACTTCGAACGACAGGCTGGTCACGGCGTCGTAGTCGACGTCGGCCGGAATGGGCTGTTGTTCGTGCGCGATCTGCTTCTGTACTTCGTCCTGCTGGCGGGCGATGTAGCCGGCGTACTTCACCTGGATCTCGACCTGCTCGGCCAGGACTTCGTCCTCGACCACCCCCGGGCCGGCCAGCAGCGTGCCGTCGACATTGCGGGCGGTCATCAGCGCTTCATAGGAAACGTTGGGCCTTTTCAGCAGATCTGCTAGTGAGTACTCACGTTCAATTGCCTTGCCCAGCAGCGGTTCCGCCACTTCCTGCGGCAGCACGCGGGGATTGACCCACGACGACTTCAGGCGTTCGACTTCGGCGGCGACGGCGTCGCGCTTGCGGTTGAATGCGTCCCAGCGGACATCGTCGACGATGCCGAGCTGGCGCCCGATTTCGGTCAGGCGCAGGTCGGCGTTGTCTTCGCGCAGGCTCAAGCGATATTCCGCACGCGAGGTGAACATGCGATAGGGCTCGGTCACGCCGCGCGTGACCAGATCGTCTACCAGCACGCCGAGATAGGCCTCGTCGCGGCGCGGCGTCCACTGCTCGCGATCCAGTGCGGACAGGGCGGCGTTGACGCCAGCCAGCAGGCCTTGGGCGGCGGCTTCTTCGTAGCCGGTGGTGCCATTGATCTGGCCCGCGAAATACAGGCCAGCAATTGCCTTGGTTTCCAGCGTGCTCTTCAATCCACGTGGATCGAAGTAGTCGTATTCGATGGCGTAGCCGGGGCGCAGGATATGCGCGTTCTCCAGGCCGGGCAAGGAATGGATCAGGTCCAACTGCACATCGAACGGCAGGCTGGTGGAGACGCCGTTCGGATAGACCTCGTGCGTGTCCAGCCCTTCGGGTTCCAGGAAAACCTGGTGCGATTCCTTGTCGGCGAAGCGGTGGATCTTGTCTTCGATCGACGGGCAGTAGCGCGGGCCGACGCCTTCGATGACGCCGCTATACATCGGCGAGCGGTCCAGGCCGCCGCGGATGATGTCGTGGGTCCGGGCATTGGTATGAGTGATCCAGCACGGCAGTTGCCGCGGGTGCATGGCCACGTTACCCATGTAAGAGAACACAGGGATCGGATCCAGGTCGCCCGGCTGCTCTTCCAGGATGCTGTAGTTGATGCTGCGACCGTCGATGCGCGGCGGCGTGCCGGTCTTCAAGCGGCCTTGCGGCAGTTGCAGTTCCTTGAGGCGTTGTCCCAGGGAAATTGCCGGGGGGTCACCAGCGCGGCCGCCCGAATAGTTCTGCAGTCCCACGTGGATCAGGCCATTCAGGAACGTGCCGGCGGTCAGGACCACCGTCTTCGCCCGGAACTTCAGGCCGACCTGGGTAACGGCGCCGACCACGCGGTCGCCCTCCACCATCAGGTCTTCCACGGCTTGCTGGAACAACCAGAGATTGGGCTGGTTTTCCAGGCGGCCCCGGATGGCCTTGCGGTACAGCACCCGGTCCGCCTGCGCGCGGGTAGCGCGCACGGCCGGCCCCTTGGAGCCATTCAGGATACGGAATTGAATCCCCGCCTCGTCCGTCGCCAGCGCCATGGCGCCGCCGAGGGCGTCGACTTCTTTGACGAGATGACCCTTGCCAATCCCGCCGATGGAGGGATTGCAGGACATTTGGCCTAGGGTCTCGATGTTGTGAGTCAGCAGCAGCGTCTGGGCACCGGTGCGTGCCGCAGCCAGCGCCGCTTCGGTACCGGCGTGGCCGCCACCGACGACGATGACATCGAATTCGCGGGGATAATCCATGATGGGGAGATAAGAGAGCGTTCGGTGCTCATTATAGAGGCAGGGGGTGCATGTTTCACGTGAAACATGGTTCGCTGCAGCAATGGAGGCAGTAACACTGCGGCTCGTGTGCAGATTGACAACGAGAAACCGTCGATCGGCGTTTGAATATGTCGGCATCTGCCGCTGTTAGAGGGTGAGGCTCCATGGGAACATCTTGTGCCCGTAGTGAAACGAGGCAATGTTTCACGTGAAACATGGGCGCCGCGGAGGACAACGGAGTGTCCAATACTGTTCATCGCTGGCATCGCGGCATGAGGCAGAGATCGGCCTTCCCCGCCAGCGACTCCCCTCCTCTCCACCTCGCGTCATGGCCGGCCGATGTTTCACGTGGAACATGTAGTGCATCCAGCGATGAAGGAGTTTCCGAATCGACCTCCACATCGATTCCGACCTGGCCACCGTCAATATATCGATAACCCAGACGTATCGGCCACCCCGTTTCATCGATACTGGACACCGATGTTTCACGTGGAACATCGCTGTACATGGGGCCATTCACCACGGATCCATCCACGCCGTACTGCCAGCCGATAGATATTCCTCATCAATTGCAGATGCCTGCGTTCGATGTTTCACGTGAAACATGCCGCACCTTGCGGTTGGAGTTGGGGCGGCAATCCGCTAGTCGATCACCACTGAATAGTTGTTCCACGTGGAACATAGAGAAAAGCACATCGACCCCTGAGCGCCTGTCGCATTGACAATGCGACGAGCCCGGGCGCTTCATGGCTCCAGCGTCCCTACAAGCCAAACAAATAATGCAGGAACAACGGTTCCTCGCTTAGTGATCGGGCAGTCGGGCATCTAAAGAAAAAAAGCGTTTTATCTTCCCCTATCCTACCCCTACCCCTAAAAAATCATCTTTTCTTGTGTTTCACGTGGAACAGCAAGTCGAGTCCGTCCAACGTGGGCGCCCCGAATCTCACAATCTTCACCATCGCATTCGCGGTTATTCATCTTGAATGTCTCTCGTCATTCATCTGAAACACCAAGGCCCTATGACAAATCCGCCACACCGGGAGCGGACGCCCGGCACCGTTCGCTTCTTCAACAGCCGAACGACAATGCCACAAGCCGACGCGCCGAAGCACATCGTCCGGAAATGGCGTGAGTGGATTCTTGGGCTAAACCGGAAAGCCGACGCAACGCCGCCGGCGCGTTGTGCACAAACCCATCCACAGCCAGGAATGCTCCCGGGACCTTGGTTTCACGTGGAACAACTTTGGGGATAACTCGAAGATGCGCCACAGCAAGAAGTCGACAACGCGGACCTGAAGCGATCGAAGGAGAATTACCCAGATTGCGGAAAGCGCACAAATTCGCAATGCGCCACCCGGCGGAAAACCTGGCTACAAGCGCAAAATTGCCATGCCTGCAACGTCTGCGATCCGGCCTGCAGGTATACCCGGGACGATACGGCGAGACGGGAAAACAGCAGTGGAAAAGATTGTGGATAAGCCGCCGCTATCGGCGCGATAAGCGTTGCCAAAATAGGCCCCCGCTGCGGAAACCAAGTTGGTCCCGCTCCGGCCGCGCAGTTGAGATATCGCCTTCGACTTCACGGGGAACTTCACACCCGGTCAAAAGTCCAACCGCGCCTTAAGCTGGCGCCAGCATCTTATTCACATATTTATCCCACGCCGCTGGACCGCATCGGCGGGCTGTGCGCAACTCATGCAGGACGCTCGATCGCACAATCATCTTGCCCGTCCGCGGAGTTTCGCGCCATCATCCTTTCGGCTGACACGTGTTCCCGCAATGGCCAATCTGGGCGCTAACTGTGGAAAACTCATTGGCGAAAATTTCCGCCTGAATTTTCCTTCACATGAAATCCACAAGTACGGGGTCGCGATGCAAAACCGGACGGCAGCAGGCCACCGGCCAATCGTGGAAGACGATTTTTGATCCACTATCCCCATTTCTATCCACAGGCTGAACCCCCACCTTTTGGCTACTCGAGGTGTCATTCTGTGCATAACCCGGATGGGGATATCTTTGTGCACAACCGCGGCGCGGATGGACAAAAAATGGGTCGTGGCGGGCATCACTGATGGCCTGGCAACGACGAATGCCATGCCGCGAGACAGGCAAAAAAAGCCGTAAATGCCCGCTTTTCCTAGGGAAATGCACTATTTCCCTCGACGCCCGCCCGGTCCGGCGCAGCGGCGCAGCCAATGGGAAAATCGCCCTTCCGCCTCGACAGATCTTTCCAGGAATTGTGCAAAACTACGGCGCGAAAAGGCGGTGTGCTTCATTACTGCGCAGCGCAATGCACATGCCCGGGAATAATTATCCACAAACTTATCCAACGCTCGAGGATATGTTAGTAACCACTAACATCACCGTATGAGCAGGCTGCGGACACGGCTGCCGCAAATGAAACAACGCCCCAGACCGCGAGGTTCTGGGGCGTTGCAGCCAGGCCAGGCCTGGCGGACGGGAAATTGGGATTTCCCGATTTAGAGCGGGCGAATTTCGGCCGCTTGAGGTCCTTTCGGACCATCCTTGACTTCGAATTCGACTTCCTGCCCTTCGTTCAGGCTGCGATAGCCGCGGCCCTGGATGGCGGAAAAGTGTGCGAAAACATCGGTGCCACCGGCATCCGGCGTAATGAAACCGTAACCCTTGTCAGCGTTGAACCACTTGACTTTGCCCTTCTGAGCCATTTTCCTAGCGTCCTGTAATTAACGAAATGCAATGAATCAAGGACGCCGTGAGAACTGAACGACCGGTAGGGATACCTGCGTTGCTGCTGCGTTCTCGCTTGCCGCAAAAGCGGCAGAACAAGTCCGCGCGCTGCTTGAATCAACTGCGGAACCAGCATACCCACCCCGCATTACAGACTCATATAGTTGTTTTCCCCAATGTCGTATTTTTCTGACTGGAACGCCAATACCGCTACGCGGAATTTGCCTGCCGCCGCGCCAGGAACGCGTACATCGGACCGGTCACGATCACCACGAACACCATCCGCGAGACATGGAATGCGGTCACCACCGGCACGCCCAACTGCAGCACCTTGGCGGTAATCGCCATCTCGGCGATGCCCCCCGGCGTGGTGCCCAGGATCAACGTCGGCACCGGCGCCGCGGACCACAATGACAATAACGCCCCCAGGCCGAACGCCAGTGCCAACGCGATGACCGTGAACACCGCCACCGCCGCGATAAATCGCGGCGCCGCGCGGAAGAAATCCGGGCGATAACGATCCCCCAGCGACCAGCCGATGAAGAGCTGTCCGATCTTGGGCACGAAATCCGGCAACGCGGACAACTCGATGCTACTTGCGGTCAGGATCATCGCCACCAGCATCGGCCCCAGCACCCATGGATTCGGCAGGCGCAGCTTCATGAAGCACAGCCCGCCAACGCAGGTCAGCGCCACCAGCGCGGCCAGGCCGGCGCCATGCACGGTCCTGGGCCCGGGCACGGTGGGGTCGATACCGGCCACCCCCCACCACTGGAAAATGAACGGCACTGTGACCACGACCAGCAGCACGCGCACGCTATGCGCGGTCGCCACGCGGTCGATGCGGGCGCCGTGTCGCTCCGCCAGGCTCGCCATTTCGCTGGCCCCGCCCATGGCCGACGAAAACCACGCCGTCTTGAAATCAGCATCGGTGTAGCGCCGCAAAATGGCGGTGCCGATGAACGCCAGCCCCAACGCGAATAGCATGCCGACGATGATGGGGCCGGCATTGCTGCCTATGTGTCCGATCACCTGCGGCGTGAAATACAGGCCTAGCGACGTGCCGATGACCCATTGGCCGGCGTTGCGCGCCGGCCGCGGGCATACGGTGCCGCCGCCCGCGATGCGCACCGCCGCTGTCAACAGCAAGGCCCCCAGCATCCATGGCAACGGCAAATGCATCCACAGCGCCAGCAAGGCGCCGGTCAACGCGATCGCCAGGCCGCCGAGGACCCTCCACAACATGTTTTGAACCACGATACCGCCCGCGCCTATAAGCTCATGAGAAACCCGAATTATGAGTTAGTGGGATACTTACGAAAACTCTCTTGCACACCCAGCGTTCCACTTCGCGTCCACCATGATCCGATCCAAACTTCCCGACGTCGGCACCACCATCTTTACCGTCATGAGCCGCCTGGCCATTGAGCACAAGGCCATCAACCTGGGCCAGGGCTTTCCGGATTTCGATCCCGATCCCGCGCTGTGCGCGCTGGTCAGCAAGGCCATGGCCGACGGCCATAACCAATACCCCTACATGCCCGGCGTGGCGCCGCTGCGCGAAGCCATCGCCGCCAAGACCCAGGCCCTGTATGGCCGCGCCTACGACCCGGAAACCGAGATCACCGTCACCAGCGGCGCCACCGAGGCGCTGATGGCCACCGTGCTGGCCGCGGTCAACAGCGGCGACGAAGTCGTCGTCATCGAGCCCTGCTACGACTCCTACCTGCCGGCCATCCGCCTGGCCGGCGGCACCGCGGTGCCGGTGCCGCTGCGCGCGCCCACCGCCGAGGATCCTTACTACCGCATCGACTGGCAGCGCGTGCGCGACGCCATCACGTCCAAGACCCGCCTGCTGATGCTGAACTTCCCGCACAACCCCACCGGGGCCGTGCTGGACGACAGCGATCTCGATGCGCTCGAGGCCATCGTGCGCGACACCGGCGTGCTGTTGGTGTCGGACGAGGTCTATGAACACATCGTGTTCGATGGCAAGCCTCATGCCAGCATCGCGCGCCGCCCGCTGCTGGCCGAACATGCGTTCGTGATCTCGTCGTTCGGCAAGACCTATCACACCACCGGCTGGAAGATCGGCTACTGCTGCGCGCCGCGCCAGCTCAGCGCCGAGCTGCGCAAAGTGCACCAGTTCATGGTGTTCACGGTGCCGTCGCCGATGCAGTTCGCGCTGGCCGAATTCATGCGCGATCCCAAGCCCTACCTGGACCTGCCCGCGTTCTACCAGGCCAAGCGCGACCGCCTGTCGCAAGGCTTGGCCAAGACACGTTTCAAGCCGCTGCCCAGCCCCGGCACGTTCTTCCTGCTGGCCGACTACAGCGAGATCTCCAGGCAGAACGAGGCGGACTTCGCGCGCGACCTGACGGTGCGCCACGGCGTCACGGTGATTCCCGTTTCGGCGTTCTACCAGAAGCCCGACGCGGCTGAGTCGAACCATCGCATCGTACGCTTCTGCTTCGCCAAGAAAGACGCCACGCTCGATGCCGCGCTGGAGCGCCTGGCGCGGGTCTGAAGACGCGCCGCGCGCATCAAGACGAAGCGCCCCATCGGGGCGCTTTCCTTTTGTCTCGACCACAAATGTAGAGATGAAAAAAAGGAGCGCCGCGGCGCTCCTGAACTACCTCCGGCGTGACCCGCTCCGACGCCGCGCGGCCCCGTGCCGGCGGGGCCGCGGCGCGGAACCCGTCACACCGGTTCGGCGGCAACCTTCCTGGCCCGGCGCACGCGGCGCAGGATCTGCGGCACCACCACCACGGCGATGGCGGCGGTCCATAACGTGATGGCGACAGGGCTGGCGAACAGCACCGACACGTTGCCATCGGTCATCGACAAGGCCCGGCGCAGGTTCTGCTCCATCATGTTGCCCAGCACCACGCCGAGCACCAGCGGCGCCATCGGCACGCCGAACTTGCGCAGGAAATAGCCGAGCGCACCAATGCCCGTCACCAGCAGCAGATCGAACGTGCCGGCGTTGATGGCATACACGCCGATATAGCTGATGCACAGGATGCCCGGCACCATCAGCCAGCCCGGCACCGACAGCACTTTCGAGAACAGCCGCACCATCGGCACGTTCATGACGAACAGCAGCACGTTGGCCACGAACAGCGAAGCGATCAGCCCCCACACCAGTTCCGGCTTGGTGTCGAACAGCACCGGACCGGGCGTGATGTTGTAGAGCGTCAGCGCCCCCATCATCACCGCGGTGGTGCCCGAGCCCGGCACGCCCAGCGTCAGCATCGGCACGAACGAGCCGATCGCCGACGAGGTGGCGGCGGCTTCCGGCGCAACCAGGCCGCGCATGTCGCCCTTGCCGAACTTGGCGTTCGGATCCTTGGCTTCGATGATGCGCTTTTCCTGCGAGTAGGCCACGGCCGCGGCCACGCTGGCTCCAGCGCCCGGCAGCACGCCGACGCCGAAGCCCACCAGCGCGCTGCGCACCACGCTCCACCAGGTGAACGCCAGCTCCTTCAGGTTGAACAGCTTGCGGCCGCTGGGCTTGACCTCGACGCTGTGGCCCGCCATCACCTTCTCGAGCATTTCCAGCATCTCGCTGACCGCGAACAGCGCAATCACGACCACCACGAAATCGATGCCGTCGGCCAGGTGCACGGAGTCGAAGGTATAGCGGTATACGCCCGAATTCGCATCCACGCCGATGACCGAGATCGACAGGCCGATCATGGCCGCCAGCACGCCCTTGATGGGTTGCTTGCCGAGCAGGCTGGTGAGGCAGCAGAAGGCGAAGATCATCAGCACGAAGTACTCGGCCGGACCGAACGCCAGCGCCCATTTGGCCAGCAGCGGCGCCAGCAGGATGATGCCCACCACCGACACGATGGCGCCGAAGAACGCGGACCACGCCGACAGCGACAGGGCGACGTTGGCCAGTCCCTGGCGCGCCAGCGGATAACCGTCCAGCGTCGTCATGATGGCGCTGGCCTCGCCCGGCACGTTCAGCAGGATCGAGGTAATGCGGCCGCCATATTCCGCGCCCACGTAAACCGCCGCCAGCAGGATCAGCGCGGTCTCGGGCGGCAGGTTCATGGCGAACGCGATCGGAATCAGCATCGCCACGCCGTTGATGGGCCCCAGGCCCGGCAGCACGCCCACCATGGTGCCGAAGAACGAGCCGATCGCGGCCACCAGGATGTTGGTCCATGAGAACGCAACGCCAAAGCCGATCGACAGATGATCGAGGATTCCGCTCATATCAGGTTCTCCAGCAAGCCACCGGGCAGGACGACATCCAGCACCTTGTCGAACAGCACGAAAAAGAAAACGCTCATGACCACGCCGCCAAGCGCGCACTTGGCCCAGCCGCCGCCGAACAGGCGGCCGACGAAGACCGTCATCAACGCCGTCGCGATGACGAAACCGAGCCACTGGAACAGAAAGGCGTAGGCGGCGGCGAACACCACCATCAGCGCAATACGGCCATTGGCGCCGGCGGGATTGGGTTCGACCGGGTTGCCGCCCTTGTAGGCCAGCCGCAATCCGCACAGGCCGATGATCAACGCCAGCAGCAGCGGGAAGGCGCGTGGTCCCACGGGTTCGTAGGCGAATGGGGCTTCGATGCCCCACCCCGCCCAGGTCATGAAGGCCGCCAGCAGCAACGCCGCGATGCCCAGGATTCGATCGTTCATGATCAGCTTTCCGTTGGTTGAAGGACCGCGCGGCGCGAGCCCGCCCCGGCCGCCGGCTCCAGGCCGGCGGCGCTGCGGGCGCGCTGGATGCGCGCGGCGGGATGGGAGAACGCCCTGCGGCTTACTTCTTGACCAGGCCGAAGGAGCCGGCCAGTTCGGCGTACTGCTTGACCTGCTGCTTCACGTAGGCGTCCAGGTCGGCGCCGGTCTTGTTGAAGGGGAACAGGCCCTGCTGTTCGCGCAGCTTGGCGAACTCGGGCGCTTCGGTGACGCGGTTGAAGGCGTTGACCCAGAACTGGTAGTCGGCATCCGACACCTTGGGGCCGACGTAGAAACCGCGGATGATGGGCCAGACGATGTCGTAGCCCTGCTCCTTCGCGGTCGGCACCGTGCCGAGCTTGCCCGGCAGGCGCTGATCGTTGAACACGGCCAGCACGCGGATCGGTGCGCCGCCCTCGAGCATGGTGAAGGCTTCCGCGGCATCGCCCATGTAAGCCTGGATATGGCCGCCACGCAGCGCCGTCACGGCCTCGCCGCCGCCTTCAAAGGCCACGAAGCGCATCTTTTTGAAATCGACCCCGGCCGCCTTGGCGGTCAGCGCGGCCTTCATCCAGTCCTGGCTGCCCACGGTGCCGCCGGCGCCCAGCACGATCTTGGTTGGATCCTGCTTGAAGGCGTCCATCAGGCTCTTGAGGTCGGTGTACGGCGAATCGTTGCGCACCACGGCCACGCCGTAATCGGTGCCGATGGCCGCCAGCCAGCGCACGTCGTCGACGTTGTACTTGCCGAACTTGCCTTGCGCCAGGTTCAACAACGAACCGCCCGAGAACGCCACGATGGTGCCGGGCTCGTTGGGATGCTGGGCCACGATGTTGTTGTAGGCCACGGCGCCGATGCCACCCGGCATGTAGACGATGCGCATGGCGCTCTTGAGCGCCCCGCTCTGCTTGAGGCCCTCGGTGGCCAGGCGGCAGGTCAGGTCGAAGCCGCCGCCGGGCTGGGCCGGCGCAATGCACTCGGGGCGGCGCGGTTCGTCGGCGGCATGGGCGGCGCCCAGGGAAAGGGTGATCGCGCCGAGCGCCGCGACGGCGGCCAGGCGCAGCTTGAGGCTGGTCTGCATTCTTGCGTCTCCGAATTTATAGGTCTAGGCATGGCTGGCGATCGGGGCGGTCTGCCGCCGGGTCGGGCTCCAGCGGATGCAACCGTACAAAATCGAAGCTTTCCAATACCTTTCAAAAACCGCTATTTTCCTGGTGCAGCGCAACATCGGACGCCATTTCCAGGGAAAACACCAACGCGGCGCGCAGGCCGGGCAAGGGCGTCCGGTTCTCCAGCACCAGGCGGGCCCCCAGCAGCCCGGCAATGGTGTCGACGATGGCCAGTCCGAGGCCGGCGCCGGGCTTGTTCTTGCCGGCCGCGCCGCGGCGAAAGCGGATGCCGGCCCGGGCGATGTCTTCGGCTGACATGCCGGGACCGCTGTCTTCCACGGCCAGGCTGGCCTGCCCAGACTCGCCGCGCACCACCACCGTGACCACGCCGCCGGGGGCGGTGTAGCGGATGGCATTGTCGACCAGGTTGCTGACCGCCTCACGCAACAGCCAGTCCACGCCCTGGACCACGACCGGGTCGTCGGCAGCGTCCAGGCCGATGTCGATTTGCCGCGATCGGGCGGTCGGCAGCAGGGCCCGGATGACGCCATGGGCCAGTCCCACCAGGTCGACCGGCTCGGCCGCCAGGCCGCCTTCGGCCAGCGAGGCGTCTTTGGCGCGCGCCAGGGCGAGCATCTGGTTGGTGGTGCGTACCGCCCTGTCCAACCCGTCCTGCATCGCCAGAAGGGCTGTACGGACCTCCTGGGGGCATGTTTCGCGCAAGGCATAAGCCGTCTGGGTGCGCAAAACCGACAAAGGCGTGCGCAACTGGTGCGAGGCGTCGTCCAGGAACTGGCTCTGGACCCTCGCCTGAGCCGCGTAGCGGGCCATGTGGAGGTTTACGGCCGCCACCAGGGGTAGGACCTCACCTGGCATCTCCGACGCGCTGACGGGGCTTAAATCGTCCGCGGAACGCCTCTCCACTTCCTGCTTCAGGCGCTGCAGGGGGCGCAAGGCCATGAAAACCCCCAGGACGATCACCAGGACGCTGATCAGGATCACGGCCAGATCCCGCTCCACCGAGCGCACCAGCACCTGGTGCAGGAAAGCCTGGCGGCTCTCCAGGCCTTCGGCGACCTGGACTATAACCCGTCCCCCTTTGTTCGCGTAGAGCGGCGGGTTCATCGGCCTGGCCAGGGCGGCGACCCGTACCGGGGTGCCCAGGTAGGTCGCGTAGAAAAACTGGGCTTCGCCGGATTCCAGCGGCTGGGGCGGCATCGGCAGCCCGGGATGACCGATTTCGGCCAGCCCATCCTCGGTGGCCACGCGGTAGAACACGCTGCCATTGGCCGTCAGCTCGAAAAATTCCAGCATCAGGTACGGCTGCTCCATGGCTAATCCACCGCTGGCTGTGGATATGTTGTGGTCGATCGCGCGCAGCGCGCCAGCGAGCGACCGGTCATAGGCGATATCGACCTGGTTGCGCAACTGGTGGTTGGACAGCCAGAGCGCGCCGACCATCACCAGTACCAGGGTCGGGATCAACCACCAGAGCAACTGCGTTTTCAGGGTCCGGTTGCGGTTTTTTTTCCTGGAAACCGGGGTTTTTTCCGGAAAACTAGTTGTCAACAGCGTTCTCCAGGCAGTAGCCCATGCCGCGCATGGTGGTGATCTGGACGCCGGTTTCCGCCAATTTTTTGCGCAACCGGTGCACCAGCACCTCGATGGCTTCGAGGTTGATGTCGGCATCGTCGGTCACGATGCGATCCAGGATCTGCTGCTTGTTGATCGGTTCGCCGCTTTTCTGGATCAACACTCGCAGGACCGCGTGTTCCCGTGGGGATAACTGCAAAGCCTGTCCGGAGACCGTGAATTTTTGCGCGGAAGTCTCGAAAACCAGGTTTCCCAGGGTGAGTCGCGGATGGTCGCGGCCACGGCTGCGGCGTACCAGTGCGATCAAGCGCGCTTCCAATTCTTCCACGACAAACGGTTTCGGCAGGAAATCGTCCGCGCCTTCGTGAAGTGTCCCGATTTTTTCGGCCAGCGAATCGCGCGCGGTCAAGACCAGCACCGGCGTACGGTCGTCGCGCGCGCGGATCTTCGCCAGCAAGGTATGGCCATCCATGCCGGGCAGTCCCAGGTCGAGGATGACCGCATCGAATTCTTCGACCGCCAGTCTTCTTTCGGCGACCAGACCGTCATCAGCCCAGTCGACCACGAAGCCCGCGTGCCGGGCCAGGCTTCTGGAGAGCCAGCGAGCAAGTTCGGCTTCGTCTTCTATGAGAAGGATGCGCATGGACGGAGTCCGGGGGGGCGTGGCTGGGAGGTGAGAGAAAGCATGTTTGTCTTTTCCCTGTATTTCTCTTTATATAAAGACTAATGATTAATAAGGCCTGTGGATAACTACCTTAACCTTGGAAACCTGTTTTTTTTCATCAGGTTGCGAGCGTTTTTGGCTGTGCAAGAACTCTGTGTGGGAAAAGAGCCGAAGTTGGACAAGATTTGGGAGTGGACCAAAAACCCCCGCTTGTTCAACTTGCCTCCACACAATGTGCACAACCTGCCGCCCTAGGAGTTATCCACAGCCCTTTTCTGCCGAACCGGGTCGGGAAGCGGCACTTTTACCCCGAAAAAACGCCCCTTGCCTACCCTGGTTTTCGCCCCTTTGCAGGCGCGTAAAGGCCTTTGGAGGCGTTGCGGGAATCGGCCATGTGAGGGGTGGCGTCCCCGTGCGGTTGACGTTGGGCTGAACAAAAAGTGAGCAGATTTCCGCCGTAGAATCCCGCCCATGGCACAACAACTCAGAATCAAGAAACCGGCCTGGGCGACCTGGCTGAGGGGCCGTTTGCTGGCCGACAACCTGCCCGCGACCTTGTGCGCGGCCGCGCTGATGGGACTGGCCGGCGCGCTGGCGACGGTGATCTTTCGCGAACTGCTCGGCGGGATCCAGATGGTCCTGGGCGGGGTCGATTCACCGCACGGGATGGTCTCGCTGGCGCGCGGAATGTCGCCCTGGGAACGGCTGCTGCTGCCGGCGGCCGGGGGCGCGATCGCGGGGTTGATTCTGCAGGCGGCCGCCCGGCGCCTGCCGCCGCGCGGGGCCGCCGACTATATGGAAGCGATCGCCATCGGCCGCGGCGTGATCGGCTTTCGCCAGACCGTGGCGCGCAGCATTTCTTCTTTGTTTTCAATCGGTTCGGGCGCATCGATTGGCCGCGAGGGACCGATGGTGCAGTTGGCGGCGATGTTCTCGTCGCTGTCGGGCCGCTATCTCGTCCTGCCGCCTCGCCATCTGCGGCTGCTGGTGGCCTGCGGCGCCACCGCCGGGATCACCGCCGCCTACAACGCGCCGATCGCCGGCGCGCTGTTCATTTCCGAGATCGTGTACGGCGCCATTTCCTCGGCGACGCTGGTGCCCCTGGTGGTGTCGTCGGTGGTCGCCAATATCGTGACGCGCCAGATCCTGCACTACGACGCGGTGTTCCACATGCCGCCGTTCGAGTTCGTGTCCGGCTGGGAGGTGGCCAATTACCTGGGGCTGGGCCTGATCGCCGGGGTGGTGGCGCCGCAGTTCCTGCGGTTTCTCGATGGGTCGAAGGCGTTGTTCCGCCGCCAGGCCCTGCCGTTGTGGGCCAAGATGGCGCTGGGCGGACTGGTGGTCGGCGCCCTGTCGGTCTTCAAACCCGAGGTCTGGGGCAATGGCTACAGCGTGGTCAACAGCATGTTGCACACGGAATGGGCCTGGCAGGCCGTGGCGGCGATCCTGCTGTTCAAGATCGTGGCCACCGGCGCCAGCGTCGGTTCCGGCGCGATCGGCGGCGTGTTCACGCCGACCTTGTTCGTGGGCGCGGCAGTGGGCGCGTTGTATGGGTCCGGCCTGCACGCGCTGTTTCCCGTCGGCGATCTGTCGGCCGTGTCCAGCTACGCGGTGGTGGGCATGGGGGCGCTGCTGGCGGCCACGACCTACGCGCCGCTGATGTCGATATTGATGATCTTCGAGATGACGTTGAGCTACGAGGTGATGTTGCCGTTGATGCTGGCGTGCATCACCGGCTTCGTGATCGCGCAACGCATCCGGCCGGATTCGGTGTACGCGAAATCGCTGGCCAGCAATCGCATTGCGCGCGAGACGTTGAAGGCGGCGCCGGTGCCGACGGCGGACAATGCGCGGGATTCCTGACCGGAGTTTTCGACAAAACCCCTTGAAAATAAGGGGTGAGCAAAAGCTCATATTTTTTATCGATGTTCTTCAATGACGCGCAGAGTGGCATTCTTGAAGGAAGATGGTTTGCCTGGATGTCATTGAAATCGAAAGGAATGGCCGTGAGGAACGGCTTCGACCAGTCGGGAAGGAAGGGGCCCGGATTGATCGCGATAGGCGGGTTGGGATTTTTTCCAATAAGTGAGTTATTGCTCGCTTATTGTGGATCGGTCAATCCAGGCTTTTAGTCATGAATACGCGCTTCAGGCCGATCTCTTCGGCGCGATGCGTTTCGACATAGCCGTAGCGGTGATAGATGGCGATGTTCTCGCTCATCGCCTCCTGCGTGTAGAGCCGGATGCGGCGATACCCGGCCCGCCGCGCCGCGATTTCCGCCCATTGCATCAACGCGCGGCCATAGCCGCGCCCTTGCGCGCCAGGCGACACCGCCACATTGTCGAGCAACAGGCAATCCGCTTCGCGCACCAGGACCAGCACGGCCTGGATGCCGGTCTCGTCTTCCAGCACCTGCGTCTGGCCCTGCGCGATGCGCATGCGGTAATCGTCGCGCATCGGTCCCGGCGTGGCGCCGATGCGCGCCACGTAATGACGGTAGGCGTCGTGGACGATGCGTTCGACCGTCGCCAGGTCATCGACCGTCGCCGGGCGGATCCGGTGAGGTGTGCTGGCGGGAGCGGCCATGAGCGCTACTTCCCGATGCAGAAGCTCGAGAAGATCTCGCCCAGCAAATCGTCGCTGGTGAACTTCCCGGTGATGCTCGACAGGCTGTCATGCGCCAGCCGCAATTCCTCGGCGAACAGGTCCAGCACGCGGTCGTCCTGTTCGGCGTGCTCGGCCGCCAGCGCCAGGTGATCGGCGGCGTCCTGCAGCGCGTGCAGGTGCCGTTCGCGCGCCAGCCAGGGCGATTCGGCGCCGGGGTTCCAGCCGGCGATGCGCAGCAATTCGGCGCGCAGCGCGTCCAGGCCGGCGCCGCGCTTGGCGGAAATGCCGAGTTCGCCGGGGCCCGCGGTAAATGCTGTGGATAACAGGTCCACCTTGTTGAAAACCTTCAACACCGGCGTGCGCGGCGGCAGGCGCGCGGTGATCTGCGCGTCCAGTTCGTCGCCCGGCTGGGTGGCGTCCTGCAGGTGCAGGATGACGTCGGCGCGTTCGATTTCCTGCCAACTGCGGGCGATGCCGATGCTCTCCACCGTGTCTTCGGTTTCGCGCAGGCCGGCGGTGTCGACGATGTGCAGCGGCACGCCGTCGATATGGATCTGCTGCACCACTTTGTCGCGCGTGGTGCCCGCAATCGGCGTGACGATGGCGACGTCGTCGCCGGCCAGCGCGTTCAGCAGGCTGGATTTGCCGACGTTGGGCTGGCCCGCCAGCACCACATGCAGGCCTTCGCGCAGGATCACGCCCTGGCGCGCCTGGGCGATGAGATGACCGAGGTCGCCGGCCAGCTTTTCCAGCGTGGGGCGCGCCTGGTATTTCTCGAGGAAGTCTATTTCCTCTTCGGGGAAATCGAGCGTGGCCTCGACCAGCATGCGCAGGTGGATGATGCGGTCTGACAGGTCGTTGACGCGCGCCGAGAAGTCGCCCGACAGCGAGGCCATGGCGCCGCGCGCGGCCGCCACCGACGAGGCTTCGATCAGGTCGGCGACCGCTTCGGCCTGCGCCAGATCCATGCGGTCATTGAGGAACGCGCGGCGGGTGAACTCACCCGGTTCGGCCAGCCGCAGCCCGAGGTCGCGGCCCGCCGCCAGGCAACTGTCGAGCACGCGGCGCAGCACGGCGGGGCCGCCGTGGCCTTGCAGTTCGAGCACGTCTTCGCCGGTGTAGGAATGCGGCCCCTTGAAGTACAGCGCGATGCCTTCGTCGAGCAGCTCGCCATCGACCGCCTTGAACGGCAGATAGTGCGCGTGGCGCGGCGTGAGTTCGCGCTGGAACAGGCGACGCACCAATTCGGACAGGTCCGCACCAGAAACGCGCACGACGCCGATGCCGCCTCTTCCGGGGGCGGTGGCAATGGCGGCGATGGGGGCGTGGGTGGACATATCGGGGATAACGCGAAGCAAGGACAATAGGGGAATATAACTGTTGCGCGGGGCCTTGTTTGCTGGTTAAGGTGCGCCAGAGGTTTAAAACCCGAAACGTCCCTGGGAGATCATGATGGCATCTCGGTTTTCGCGTGCGTTGGCCTGTGGTTCGGTAGCGGTTCTATTGGCCTTCGGCACCCTCAATTCGGCGCTGGCGCGCGATCTGGTGATCGGGCTGAAGACCGAGCCATCGTCGATGGATCCGCAGTATCACGCGCTGACGCCGAACACCCAGATCTCCCAGACCATCTTCGATACGCTGGTGGCTACCGACGCGCAGCTCAAGCCGGTGCCGGCGCTGGCCGAATCCTGGACCGTCGATGGCAAGGTGTGGACCTTCAAGCTGCGGCCTGGCGTCAAGTTCTCCGATGGGTCGCCGTTCACGGCCGACGACGTGGTCTTCACCTACGACCGCGTGCCCAAGGTGCCGAACAGCCCCTCGCCGTTCACGCTGTATCTGGGCTCGGTAGCCAAGGCCGAGGCGGTGGATCCGATGACCCTGCGTATCACCACCAAGGAAGTGGCGCCGAACCTGCTGGTGAACCTGGCGCAACTGCCCATCATGTCGAAGAAGGCGGCCTCCGGCCCCGCGGCCGAAGGCAAGACCACCACCGAATTGAACAGTGGCGACGGCCTCATCGGCACCGGTCCCTACAAGTTCGTGTCGTGGAAGCGCGGCGCCGAATTCGTGCTGGCGCGCAATGAAAACTACTGGGGCAAGAAGCCCGTGTGGGACAAGGTGATCTATCGCCCGATCAGCAATGCCGCGGCGCGTGTGGCCGCCCTGCTGGCCGGCGATGTCGACATGATCGAGGATCCCCCGACCGATGACCTGCCCAAGCTCAAGGGCGACAAGAAGCTGTACGTCGAAGAGACGCCGTCGGTGCGCGTGGTGTACGTGGCGCTGGACCAGTACGCCGAGCCCTCGCCCGGCATCCAGGGCACCGGCAAGAATCCGTTGAAAGACAAGCGCGTGCGCGAAGCGCTGTCGCTGGCGATCAACCGCGATGCGCTGGTCGAGCGCGTGATGGGGGGCGTGGCGCTGCCCGCCGGCAACCTGCTGCCCTACCCCATGTTCGGTTCCAGCAAGGAACACTCCAAGGCGCCCAAGGCCGATGTCGAAAAGGCCAAGGCGCTGTTGAAGGAAGCGGGCTATCCCAACGGTTTCTCGATCACGCTGGGCTCGCCCTCGGGCCGCTACGTCAACGACTCCAAGGTGGCGCAGGCCATCGCCTCGATGTGGACGCGCGTGGGCGTGAAGACCAGCGTCGACGCCATGGCGCCGCCGGTGTTCTTCAAGAACCGCGACAGCTATGCGTTCTCGGCCTATCTGGCTGGCTGGTCGGTGACCAGCGGCGAGATGTCGAATGCGCTGACTTCGCTCCTGGTGACGCGCAATCCGGAAGCCGGCCTGGGCACCACCAACCGCAGCCGCTACTCGAATCCCAAGATGGACGAGCTGGTCAAGGAAGCCTCGTCCACCATGGATGACGCCAAGCGCGCCGAGCTGTTGTCCAAGGCCAGCAACATCGCCATGGATGATTTCGCGATGCTGCCGGTGCACTTCGAGCTGTCGGTGTGGGCGATGAAGAACGACATCCGCTACCAGGGCCGTCCCGACCAGGTCACGCTGGCGCAGTTCGCAACGCTGAAGAAGTGACGCGCGTCGCGGGCGGTATCCAGTGCTAGCGACAATCGTACGAAGACTGCTGCAAACCATCGTCGTCATGCTGGTCATGTCGGCGCTGGTCTTCGCCGGCATCTACATGGTCGGCGATCCAGTGTCGATGCTGGCCAGCCCGGAGGCCACCGAGGCGCAGCGCGCGGCCATCCGCGCATCGCTGGGCCTGGACCTGCCGCTGTGGCGGCAGTACCTGATCTTCATGGGCCAGGCGGTGCGCGGTGATTTCGGCAACAGCTTCCTGACCGGCGAACCGGCCATGCGCCTGATCCTGGAGCGCATGCCGGCCACGGTCGAGCTGGCCTGTGTGGCCATGCTGCTGTCGGTGCTGATCGGGGTGCCGCTGGGCATCATCGCGGGCCTCAAGCCCAAGGCGGCCGGCTCGCGCGCCATCATGACGGGATCGGTGCTGGGGTTCTCGCTGCCCAATTTCTGGGTGGGCCTGATGCTCATCATGGTGTTCGCGGTGATGCTGGGCTGGGTGCCGGCCGGCGGCCGCGGCCAGACCGTCAGCATCGGTTCGCTGCAGTTGAGCGTGCTGACGCTGGACGGCTGGCTGAGCCTGGCCTTGCCGGCCGCCACCATCGCCTTCGCCAAATGCGCCATGATCATCCGCGTGACGCGCGCCGCCACGCGCGAGGCGCTGCCGATGGACTACATCAAGTTCGCGCGCGCCAAGGGCCTGTCGGAAAAGCGTGTGCTGGGCGTGCATCTGCTCAAGAACATCCTGATCCCGGTGGTCACCGTGGCGGGCCTGGAGTTCGGCCAGGTGATGGCCTTCGCGGTGGTGACCGAGACGGTGTTCTCGTGGCCCGGCATGGGCAAACTGCTGATCGATTCCATCATCAACCTGGACCGGCCGGTGGTGGTGGCGTACCTGCTGCTGATCGTGTTCTTCCTTGTGATGCTGAACCTCGTGGTGGACATCATCTATACGGTGCTGGATCCCCGCGTACGCCTGGATAGCCGCCGATGACCGCCCCCGTGACTGCTGCCGTACCCGCCGCCGCCAGGGAACAGACGCCGTGGCGCCGTTTCGTGGGCGATTTCTTCGCCAGCAAGCTGGCCACGCTGGGCCTGGTGATGCTGGTGCTGATCGTCGGCGCCGCCTTGCTGGCGCCGTGGATCGCGCCGCAGAATCCGTATGACCTGGCATCGCTGGACATCATGGATTCCAAGCTCAAGCCCGGCAGCGAAAGCGGCGACGGCAGCATGCATTACTGGCTGGGCACCGATGGCCAGGCGCGCGACCTGTTGTCGGCGATCCTGTACGGCATGCGCACCAGCCTGCTGGTGGCCACCGTGTCGGTGCTGGCGGCCTTCGGCATCGGCGCCACCGTCGGGCTGATCGCGGCGTACTTCGGCGGGCGCATCGATGCGCTGCTGATGCGCATTGTGGATATCCAGTTGTCGTTCCCGGCGATCCTGGTGGCGTTGATGCTGCTGGCGATCCTGGGCAAGGGTGTGGATAAGGTGATCATCGCGCTGATCGTGGTGCAGTGGGCTTATTTCGCCCGCGCCGCGCGCGGCGCCGCATTGGTCGAACGCGGCAAGGAATACGTCGAGGCGGCGCGCTGCATGTCGCTGTCGTGGGGGCGGGTACTGTTCCGCCACGTGCTGCCCAACTGCATGCCGCCGCTGATCGTGATCGCCACCATCGACCTGGCGCACGCCATTGCGCTGGAAGCCACGCTATCGTTCCTGGGCGTGGGCGTGCCGGTGACCGAGCCGTCGCTCGGCATGCTGATCTACAACGGCTTCGAGTACCTGCTGTCGGGCCAGTACTGGATCTCGTTCTTCCCCGGCATCGCGCTGGCGCTGGCCATCATCGCCATCAATTTGGTGGGGGACCACCTGCGCGATGTGCTCAACCCGCGCCACGCGAACTGAGGGCGGACGCGATGCAGATACAAGCTGTGGAAAAGTCGCCGGTCCTCGATGTGCGCGGACTGAAGACGCATTTCTTCACCCGCAACGGCGTGGTCAAGCCAGTCGATGGCGTCGACCTGACGCTGGCCGAGGGCGAGATCCTGGGGCTGGTGGGTGAATCCGGCTCGGGCAAGAGCATCACCGGCTTCTCGCTGATGGGCCTGCTGGACGAGCCCGGCCGCATCGTCGAGGGCGAACTGCGCCTGAACGGCGAGGACCTGCGCGGCGCGTCGCCGGCGCGCTGGCGGCAACTGCGGGGCCAGGAGATCGCCATGATCTTCCAGGACCCGATGATGACGCTGAACCCGGTGCTGCGCGTCGATACGCAGATGATCGAAGCGGTGCAGGCGCACCACAAAGTATCGCGCGAACAGGCGCGTGAACGCGCCCTGCAGACGTTGACGATGGTCGGCATTCCGTCGCCGCAGGAACGCCTGCGCACCTATCCGCATCAGTTGTCCGGCGGCATGCGGCAACGCGTGGCGATCGCGATCGCGCTGCTGAATTCGCCGCGCGTCATCATCGCCGATGAGCCCACCACGGCGCTGGACGTGACCATCCAGGGGCAGATCCTGTTCGAAGTGCAGAAGCTGTGCCGCGAGACCGGCACCGGCCTGGTGTGGATCACCCACGACCTGGCGGTGGTGGCGGGCCTGGCCGACCGCGTGTCGGTGATGTACGCCGGCCGCGTGGTCGAGACCGGCAGCACGCGCGACGTCATCAGCCATCCGATGCATCCCTACACCCACGGCCTGATTGCCTCGATTCCGACGCCGGAATCGCGCGGCCGGCCGCTGGTGCCGATTCCCGGCATGACGCCGTCGTTGCTCAATCTGCCGCAGGGCTGTGCGTTCCGCGGGCGTTGCCCGCGCGCCAGCGAGGCCTGTCTGACCGAACCGCAGCCCGTGGAAGTGCGCCCGTCGCAATGGGTGCGCTGCTGGCATGCCGGCGCGCCGGAGGTCCAATGAACGCCGCCGATCGCAACGCCGCCCCCATCCTGTCGCTGCGCGGCGTGGAGCTGCGCTTCACGCAACACGTGGACCTGGCCGGCCGCATCGCCAACCTGCTGGGCGCGGGTTTGAAGACGCAGGTGGTGCACGCCGTGGCCGGCGTGGACCTGGACGTGCAGCCGGGCGAGGTCATCGGCATTGTCGGCGAATCCGGTTGCGGCAAATCGACGCTGGGTCGCATCGTCTCGGGCATCCTGCCGCCCTCTTCCGGTGAGGTGCACTACCAGGGCCAGGCGGTGAAGGCCATGGCGGGCCCGCAGCGGCGCGCCTACGAGCTGGGCGTGCAGATGATCTTCCAGGACCCTTACGCCTCACTAAATCCGCGCATGCGGGTGCGCGAGATCATCGGCGAGGCGCCGGTGGCGCACGGCCTGATCCGCGCGCGCGACAAGGCCGAGTACGTCGCCGGCCTGATGCGCCAGGTGGGGCTGGACCCGGCGTTCGCGCAGCGTTATCCACACCAGTTCTCGGGCGGCCAGCGCCAGCGCATCGGCATCGCGCGGGCGCTGGCGCTCAAGCCTTCGGTGATCGTGTGCGACGAGGCCGTGGCGGCGCTGGACGTGTCGATCCAGGCGCAGGTGCTGAACCTGTTCGAGCAACTGCGCGACGAGCTGGACCTGACGTATCTGTTCATCAGCCACAACCTGAGCGTGGTCAGCCACATCTCGGATCGCGTCGCCATCATGTACCTGGGCCGCGTGGTCGAGCTGGCGCCGACCGACACCGTGTTCCAGCGCGCCAACCATCCTTACACGCAGGCGCTGCTCAAGGAATTGCCGACGCTCACGCCGGGGCGCCGCAGCTACCAGCCGATCAAGGGCGAGCTGCCGTCGCCGCTGGATCCGCCGGGCGGCTGCGCCTTCCATCCGCGTTGTCCCCAGGCGATGCCGCGCTGCAAGACCGAACGGCCGCTGCTGCGCGAGGTGGCGCCAATGCAGTTCAGCGCCTGCCACCTGAACGACGCGCGCTAGCGCCAATCCGTAACAACGCTGGACGCGGCCGGCGACGGGCGCGAGAATTTTCCGATACCCTGTCATACGACATCCGTTCTCTTCTCTCCCTTCCGCCTATCCACCGCCATGAAAACCCTAGCCGAAATCGAACGCGCCCACGGTGAACTGACCGAACTGCGCCGTGACATCCACGCCCATCCCGAACTGGCCTTCCAGGAAACGCGCACCTCCAGCCTGGTAGCCGAGCGCCTGCGCCAATGGGGGCTGGAAGTCCACACGGGGCTGGGGAAAACCGGCGTGGTCGGCGTGCTGCGCGGCGGCAGCGGCGGCAAGACCATCGGCCTGCGCGCCGACATGGACGCGCTGCCCATGCCTGAGCACAACCGCTTCGCGCACAAGTCCACCATCAGCGGCCGCATGCACGGCTGCGGCCACGATGGCCACACCACGATGCTGCTGGGCGCGGCGCAATACCTGTCCACGCATCGCGATTTCGACGGCACCGTGGTGTTCATCTTCCAGCCGGCCGAGGAAGGCGGCAACGCCGGCGCGCGCGCCATGATGCAGGATGGACTGTTCGAGAAATTCCCCTGTGACGCGGTGTTCGGCATCCACAACATGCCCGGCATGCCGGTCAACCAGTTCGGCTTTCGCGCCGGTCCCACCATGGCGTCGAGCAACCGCTGGGACATCGTCATCAAGGGCGTGGGCGGCCACGCCGCGCAGCCGCATGCGTCGGTCGACCCGATCATCGTCGCGGCCGACATGGTGCATGCGCTGCAGACGGTGATCTCGCGCAGCAAGAATCCGCTGGAGCAAGCGGTGCTGTCGATCACGCAAATCCATGCCGGCGACGCCTACAACGTGATTCCCGGCGAAGCGGTGCTGCGCGGCACGGTGCGCACCTATTCGGTCGAGGTGCTCGACAAGATCGAGGAAGACATGCGCCGCATCGCCACCACGCTGCCGCAGGTGTATGGCGGCACCGGCACGCTGGACTTCGTGCGCGCCTATCCGCCGCTGGTGAACTGGGACAAGGAAACCGCGTTTGCCGCGCAGGTGGCCGAGGACACCTTCGGCGCCGAGAACGTGGTGCGCGACATGCCGCCCTTCATGGGCGCCGAGGACTTTTCCTTTTTCCTGGAAGCCCTGCCCGGCACCTATCTGTTCCTGGGCAACGGCGACGGCGACCATCGCATGGAGAGCTATCACGGCATGGGGCCGTGCCAGTTGCACAATCCGAACTACGACTTCAATGACGCGCTCCTGCCGGTCGGCGCGACATATTGGGTCAAGCTGGTCGAGGCCTACCTGCCCAAGCACAAGTAGCGTGCCACGGCGCTTCAGGCATTGCGGTTATTTGCTTATGCGCCATGCCGCCACAAACCGCCCGCTTGCCCCGGGCGGTTTTTCTATATGACGCCAGGCTTTGTTCAAACGCCGATAACTTCGTTTGAGATACAAGGCGCGCTTTCCATAATCGGTCATTCCTGATCCATCCGCGGATGGATCTCAGCGCCGGCGGCAACGCCGCCACGCCAACCGGAGTGACCGATGTCCCAGAGCAACGCCGTGCGGCGCGAAGAGGCCGCCCCCGTTCCGCCGCCCCCGGCCGCGCAGGCGTTCGAGCTGCGGCTGCTGCCGGGCCCCGTGGGCGCCGAGCTCATCGGCCTGGACCTGGGCCGCGAGCTGTCGTCCGCCGATTTCAAGCGCGTGCACCAGGCGCACCTGGACCACCACCTGCTGGTGTTCCGCGACCAGCGCATCACGCCGCGGCAGCACATCGACTTCAGCCGCCGCTTCGGGCCGCTGATGATCCACGTGCTGCACCAGTTCCACCTGGCCAATCATCCCGAGATCCTGATCGTCTCCAACATCGTCGAGAACGGCAAGCCGGTCGGCCTGGGCGATGCGGGCAAGTACTGGCATTCGGACATCTCGTACAAGGAACTGCCCAGCCTGGGCTCGCTGCTGCATGCGCAGGAATTGCCTGCGCAAGGCGGCGACACGCTGTTCGCCAACATGCACCTGGCCTATGACACCCTGCCCGCCGCATTGCGCAACGCCGTCGAGGGCAAGCGCGCGGTGCATTCGTATCTGGCCAAGTACGGCCAGTTGCAGAAGGAAGGCAACTGGCGGCCCAACCTGAGCGCGCAGCAGGTGGCGCAGGTGCAGGCGGTATCGCATCCGGTGGTGCGCACCCATCCCGAGAATGGCCGCCGCGCCCTGTTCGTGAGCGAAGGCTTCACTACCCACATCGAAGGCCTGCCGGAGGACGAGAGCCGGCAATTGCTGGACGAACTGTTCGCGCACAGCGTGCGGCCCGAGCACATCTACCGCCACCGCTGGCAGCCGCACGACCTGGTGTTCTGGGACAACCGCTCGCTGATCCACCTGGCGGGCGGCACGCCGGATCATCTGCGCCGCAAGCTCTACCGCACCACCATCGAAGGCGATGTGCCGTTTTAGGCCGGCCCGCGACTTATCCACAAGGAACGCCATGCGTCTGTCTCCTGAACTGCGCGAACGATTGATCCGCACCGTCACGGCGGCAGGCGTGGCATTGGCGTTGGCCGTCGTGGCCCTGGCCTCGCCCACGCCCGCGCTGGCCGCCCCGTCCATCGACAGCGTCCGCGCCGACCTGTGGATATCCCAGCATCCCTAAAATAGTCCGGTACGCATCGACCGCGCCTTCGGCATCCCACGGATGCGCGCGGTTGCGCCTATCGGACTCGACATGCTGGCAACCTCTTCCATTGAACTCATCGGCAACACCCCCCTGATCACGTTGAGCCGGGCGCACGACGGTCCCGGCCGAATCGTGGCCAAGGCCGAATTCCTGCAACCGGGCGGCAGCGTCAAGGATCGCGCCGCCAAGGCCATCCTGCTGGCCGCGCGCGCCGATGGCCGCCTGGCGCCCGGCATGCCGGTGGTGGAGATGACCAGCGGCAACATGGGGGCGGGCCTGGCCGTGGCCTGCGCCGCGCTGGGGCATCCGCTGGTGGTCACCATGTCGGCGGGCAACAGCCCGGCCCGCGCCCGCATGCTGGAAGGACTGGGCGCCGAGGTGGTGCTGGTGCCGCAGGTCGATGGCGCCCCCGGGCAGGTCACCGGCGCCGACGTCCAGGCGGCGGCCGAGGTGGCGGCGGCTTTGGCGCGCGAACGCGGCGGCTTCTACGTCGACCAGTTCAACGCCGTCGAATGCATGGCCGCGCACGAAAGCGGCACCGGCCGCGAAATCCTGCAACAGCTTGGCGCGCCCGTGGACGGCTGGGTCGCGGCCGTCGGCACCGGCTGCACCTTCATGGGCGTGGCGCGCGCGCTCAGGGAGGCCAACGCCGCCACCGTTTGCGCGGCGGTCGAGCCGCTGGGCTGCGAAGTGCTGGCCGGCGCGCCGGTGACCAAGGCGCGCCACCTGATCCAGGGCACCAGCTATGGCGCGGTGCCGCCGCACTGGGATCCGTCCCTGATGGACCTGAGCATTGCGGTCACCGACGACGAGGCGCAGGAATGGCGGCGCCTGCTGGCCGTGCGCGAGGGCCTGTACGTGGGTTATTCCGCCGCCGCCAATGTATGCGCGGCCGCCAGGCTGCTGCGTTCGGGCCGGCTGCGTGCGGACGCGACGGTGGCCACCGTGCTGTGCGATACGGGCCTGAAATACTAGCAAGCGGGTTTTCCACAGCATGCCCGGGCAAGACTATCCACAGCCCTGTGAAAATCCTGTGGATTGCCTGTGAATTGGCTGTGGACGAATGGGGATAACTTTTTCCGGCCCTGCTGTGGAAAAGTCGCTTGCGGCGGTTTCCGGAGCAAAGCGCAGGCGATAAACGCGACCGCCGCCAGGGGAACAAGCCGTGAAGGCCGGCGAAAAGCGCTCGACAGACATAGAATCGGGCGGCCCGCGGGCCGCCCGATGTGTATTGCGCGGGGTGTCGGCCGCGCGTGGACGCAGCCCTTACAGCCCTTACAGCTTCAGCCCCAGCGCCTTGGCCACGCCCGCCGCGTAGGCCGGATCGGCCTTGCGGAAGTGTTCCAACTGGCGGCGCTGGATTTCCTCGGGCACGCCGGCCATGTGGCGGCCGATGTTGCCGAACAGCAGTTCCTGCTGCGCCGGCGTCATCAGGCGGAACAGCGCGCCCGGCTGCGAGTAGTAGTCGTCATCGACGCGGTGGTTCCAGCGCGCGGCGGCCTGGCCGTCCAGCGGCAGCGGCGGCTCGCCGGCCGACGGGGTTTCCTTCCATTCGCCGGCGCTGTTGGGCTCGTAGTTGAGCGTGCCGCCGGCATTGCCGTCGACCCGGCCCGCGCCGTCGCGGTGATAGCTGTGGAACGGGCAGCGTGGGGCGTTCACCGGGATCTGGTGATGGTTGATGCCCAGGCGGTAGCGGTGCGTGTCACCGTAGGAGAACAGGCGGCCCTGCAGCATCTTGTCCGGCGAGAAGTCGATGCCGGGCACCACGTTGGCGGGCGTGAAGGCGGCCTGCTCGACCTCGGCGAAGTAGTTCTCCGGGTTTTTGTTCAGTTCCAGCACGCCCACTTCGATCAGCGGGTAATCGCCGTGCGGCCACACCTTGGTCAGATCGAACGGATTGATGTGATAGGTCTCGGCTTCGGCCGCGGGCATGATCTGCACTTTCAGCGTCCACTTCGGGAAGTTGCCCTGCTCGATGTTGTCGAACAGGTCGCGCTGCGAGCTCTCGCGATCGTGGGCCACGACCTGCGCGGCTTCCTCGTCGGTCAGACAGGCGATGCCCTGCTGCGACTTGAAGTGGAATTTCACGTAGAAGCGTTCGCCTTCGGCATTGACGAAGCTGAAGGTGTGCGAGCCGAAGCCATGCTGCTGGCGCAGGTTGGCCGGAATGCCGCGGTCGCTCATCAGGATGGTGACCTGGTGCAGCGATTCGGGGCTGAGCGACCAGAAATCCCAGGCCGCCGTGGCGCTGCGCAGGTTGGTCTTGGGGTCGCGCTTCTGGGTGTGGATGAAGTCGGGGAACTTGAGCGGGTCGCGGATGAAGAACACCGGGGTGTTGTTGCCCACCAGGTCCCAGTTGCCTTCGTCGGTGTAGAACTTGATGGCGAAGCCGCGCACGTCGCGCTCGGCGTCGGCGGCGCCGCGTTCGCCGGCCACGGTCGAAAAACGCAGGAACAACGGAGTCTGCTTGCCGACCTTGGAGAAGATGCTGGCGCGGGTGTACCTGGTGATGTCGTGGGTGACGGTGAAGGTGCCGTAGGCGCCCGAGCCCTTGGCGTGCACCACGCGTTCGGGGATGCGTTCACGGTCGAAATGGGCGAGCTTTTCTATCAGCCAGAAGTCCTGCAACAGCGCCGGGCCGCGCGGACCGGCGGTCAGGGTGTTGGTGTTGTCGGCCACCGGGGCGCCCGAGGCGGTGGTCAGATGCTTCTTGTCGGTCATGGACACACTCCCTACGTAATTCCTGGAATGCGCGGCGCCGGGGCCGCGCAGCGTGATCGGATACCGCCCGGGACATTGCCGGCCGGGGGATATCTCCGACACATCATAGGGGTCAATGTTTGCAGTGTGAAGTTGATTGATCTATAAAATTTGATTGAAAATAACTATCAAGTGCGCGACTTCCGGCCCATCGGCGCCAAACTCCTCGCAACGGGGACGAAAAAAAACCGGCCCCTGGGGGCCGGCTTTTCATGGCGCGAATGGGAATCAGCGGTTGGCCGCGGCTTCCGTCTTGCGCTGCATGGCGCGCGTGATGGACCACTGCTGCGCGATCGACAAGGTGTTGTTGACGCACCAGTAGAGCACCAGGCCGGCCGGGAAGAAGAACATCATCCCGCCGAACACCAGCGGCATGATCATCATGACCTTGGCCTGGACGGGGTCCGGCGGCGTCGGGTTCAGCTTGATCTGCAGGAACATGGTGGCCATCATGATGGCGGGCAGAATGAAGTACGGGTCGCGGATCGACAGGTCGTGCACCCACAGGATCCACGGCGCGCCGCGCATTTCCACGCTGGCCAGCAGCACCCAGTACAGCGAGATGAACACCGGGATCTGCACCACCATCGGCAGGCAGCCGCCCAGCGGATTGATCTTCTCGGTGCGGTACATCTCCATCATGGCCGCGTTGAGCTTCTGCTTGTCGTCGCCGTACTTTTCCTTCAGGGCCTGCAGGCGCGGGGCGACCTGCTTCATGCGGGCCATGGAGCGGTAGCTGGCGGCGGCCAGGGGGTAGAACAGCGCCTTGATCAGCACGGTCAGGGCGACGATGGTCCAGCCCCAGTTGCCCAGGATGGAATGCAGCCAGGTCATCAGCGTGAACAGCGGCTTGGCGATGATGGTCAGCCAGCCGTAGTCGACCACCAGTTCCAGGCCGGGGGCGAGCGCCGCCATGGCCTTCTGGTCCTGCGGACCGACCCACAGGTGCGAATCGACGCGGGCGGCGGCGCCCGGGGCGATCTCGCCGACGGCTTCGATGGTGCGGGCGGCGTACAGGTTCTTCTGCACTTCCAGCACTTCGTTGTTGCGCGGCTTGCCTTGCGGCGGCACCCAGGCGGTGGCGAAGTAGTGCTGCACCACGGCGATCCAGCCGTTGTCCGCCTGCTTGATGTAGTTGGCCTTCTTCTTCTCGATGTCGGCGAAGGTCATCTTCTGGAACTTGTCCTGTTCCGAGTAGACGGCAATGCCGGTGAACGTGTGATAGAAGCTGGAGGTATCGGCCGGATCGTTGCCGTCGCGCTCGAGCTGCAGGTACAGCGCCGGCGTCACGGGGGCGGCGCCGACGTTGGCCAGGTCGTGGCGCACGTCGATGTCATAGCGGCCGCGATGCAGCGTGAAGGTCTTGGTGACCTTGACGCCACCCGATTCGGCTTCGAACGCCACCACCAGGCTGTCGCCGGTCATCTGGCGGTCGGTCGAGACCACGCGGAACGGCGTCTGGTGGGTGGGGAAATTCTGGCCGTTGGCGGCGCCGACCACGCCGGTCTGGGCAACGTAGTTCAGGCCCGCGGTGCGGTCCAGCAGCACGGTGGGCTTGTCGGGCTGGCCGGTGGCCGGGTACTTGAGCAGCTCGGCGCGCACCAGTTGGGCGCCCAGCGTGTCGAAGGTCAGGCGCAGCACGTCGGTGGTGACGACCACTTCTTCCGAGCGCGTCGGCACCGGCGCGGCGGCGCCAGGCACGGCCGAAGGCGCGGTGGCGGCGGTCGCGGGCGGCGCATTGGGCACCGAGGGCGTCGCGTTGTTCGCGGCGGCCGGCGTGCCGTTGGCGGTCGTGCTGGCCGTGGGCGTGGGCGCCCCGAACAACGACGGTTTGCCGTTATGGATCTGCCAGTTGTTCCAAAGGAGCAACAGCGAGAAGGAGAAAATCATCCAGAGGACGGTTCGTCGGATATCCATGGTGCCTACTGAAGTGAATACGGGCCAGCAAAGCCCGCCAGTTTAGCGTCAATCATGCTCGGTGCGGTGGCCATGGGAGCAGCAGGCCCCGCGCTTGGTTCCCTTGTCGGCGGGAACCGGGTCCCAGCCGCCGGGCGACCAGGGGTGGCAGCGGCCGATGCGTCGCAGCATCAGCCAGAAGCCGCGCCAGGGTCCGTGGCGCTCGATCGCCTCGATCGCGTACGCCGAGCAGGTCGGGGTGAAGCGGCATTGCCGGCCGATCCAGGGACTCAGGAAAAACCTGTAGAACCGGATCGGGGCAATGAGGATTGCGGCCCCCACGGAACGCCCGCGCTGCGCGCGGCCTGCCTGCCGGGGGGATGGGCCGTTCATCGCGCGATCCGCTCGAAGTGAGCGTCCGCTTCGGCCCGGGCCGCCTGTTTCAGCGCGGTGAGCGTGGCGGGCGTCACCTTGCTGTGCAGCCGGACGACGTAGTCTTTCGCCGGCAACCCCAGCCGCCGGTGGCGGAACGCCTCGCGGATGACCCGCTTGAGGGCGTTGCGCGTGGTGGCGTGGGCAGCGAAGCGCTTGGCGATCACCAGGCCAAGCCGGGCACAGGGAGCCTGGCCGGGGGGCAGATCGTTGGAAGCGGCGCTCACAACGAAAAACGCCCCTCGGGCCAGACGCCGGCCTTTGAGGGCGGCGGCGAACTCGGAGGGGCGATGCAGCCGCGCCTCCGGCGGAAGCGTGGCGCGCGGCATGGACTGCGGGTCAGGCGTGGGTCAAGTGTCTGCGCGACAGCGAGACTTAGACGGCCAGACGCTTGCGGCCCTTGGCGCGGCGAGCGTTCAGGATGGCGCGGCCAGCGCGGGTCTTCATGCGCACGCGGAAACCATGGGTGCGCTTGCGGCGGGTAACGGAAGGTTGGTAGGTGCGTTTCATGGACGATCCACAAAAAGAACAAAAGTCAGAAGGGACCTGCCCGGAGGGTTCCTGGTCGCAAATCCGGTAGCGGGTATCTAGTAAGCGTTTCGCTGCGAATCGCATGTGATATGCGGATTCGCTGGCAAAGACAGGCTTGTAGACGGGGCTCTGGTCCGGGCAATACCCGGGCGACCTATTCAGCAAGGCACAGTTCCGGGGGCGGGGTAAGTGTAACCATTACCCTATTACCCGTGTGAACCTGGGCCTTCTGCGAAACCTTCTGACAGACAGAATTCGGAAAAGCCCACCATTTCAGCAAGTTTTCCCTGTCTTGTCAAACAGTTAAGGGGGCAGATTGTGCACGCCCATGCCCTACCCTGTGGATAACCCGTGCCCAGGCAAGGTAGAATCGAGGTTTGAATAAGAGCGACATGAAAGAATTCTGGCAGACCTGCGTCAGTCGTCTTGAGCAGGAACTCCCCCCCCAACAAATCAGCGCGTGGATACGACCGCTGGTCCCGCTTGCGTATGACGAAACGCAGGCGGTGCTGCGCGTTGCCGCCCCCAACCGGTTCAAGCTGGACTGGGTGCGCAAGAACTTCTCCCACCAGATCGAAGCGTTGGCCGCGGAGTGGTTCGAGCGTCCGGTACAGGTCCTGTTCGAATTGCCCACGCAAGGCGCCACCCCGCGCATGCCGGTGGCGCCGGTGCGCGCGCAGCCGCCCGTGCAGACCGCGCCTTCGGCCGCCGCGCCCCTGGGCGGCGCGCCACC
>NZ_CADIJW010000041.1 GCF_902859745.1 Achromobacter dolens
CGACAAGGTCAAGGTGGTCACGTCCGGCGCCGGCGCGGCCGCGCTGGCCTGCCTGGACCTGATGGTGGACCTGGGCCTGCCGCTGGAGAACATCTGGGTCACCGACATCGAAGGCGTGGTCTACGAAGGCCGCACCGTGCTGATGGACCCGGACAAGGCGCGCTTCACGCAGAAGACCGACGCCCGCAAGCTGGCTGAGGTGATCGAGGGCGCGGACGTGTTCCTGGGGCTGTCGGCCGGCGGCGTGCTCAAGCCCGAGATGGTCGCCAAGATGGGCCCGCGCCCGCTGATCCTGGCGCTGGCCAATCCCACGCCGGAAATCCTGCCGGAAGTGGCGCACGGCGTGCGCGACGACGTCGTCATGGCGACCGGCCGTTCGGACTACCCGAACCAGGTCAACAACGTGCTGTGCTTCCCGTACATCTTCCGCGGCGCGCTGGACGTGGGCGCCACCACCATCACGCGCGAGATGGAAAAGGCGGCGGTCTATGCCATCGCCGAACTGGCCGAGGAAGAGCAGAACGAAGTGGTGGCGGCCGCCTATGGCACCTACGACATCTCGTTCGGCCCCGAGTACCTGATTCCCAAGCCGTTCGATCCGCGCCTGATCGTGCGCATCGCGCCGGCGGTGGCCAAGGCCGCCATGGAAGGCGGCGTGGCCACGCGCCCGCTGGCCGACCTGGAAGCCTACGAAGAGCAGTTGCAGCAGTTCGTCTACCACTCCGGCGCCTTCATGAAGCCGCTGTTCTCGGCGGCCAAGCGCATCGTGCGCAACGGCGGCAAGTCGCGCATCGTCTTCACCGAGGGCGAGGACGAACGCGTGCTGCGCGCGGTGCAGGTCATCGTCGACGAAGGCGTCGCCCGACCAATCCTGGTGGGCCGTCCCGCCGTGCTGCTGTCGCGCATCGAGAAGTTCGGCCTGCGCCTGCGCCTGGGCGAGGATGTCGAAGTCACCAACCCGGAATACGACGAGCGCTTCCACCAGTACTGGACCACCTACTGGGAACTGATGTGCCGCCGCGGCATCACCAAGGAAATGGCGCGTGTGGAAATGCGCCGCCGCCTGACCCTGATCGGCGCGATGATGGTGCACCTGGGCGATGCCGACGGCATGGTCTGCGGCACGGTCGGCGCTTATCACGACCACCTGCGTTTCGTCGACGAAGTGATCGGCCGCCGCCCCGGCGCCAACGTCTACGCCGCCATGAACATCCTGCTGCTCAACGAGCGCACGGTGGTGCTGGTGGATACGCACGTCAACGATGAGCCGACGGCCGAGCAGATCGCCGAATTCACCATCGCCGCCGCCCGCGAAGTGGGCCGCATGTTCCTGGCGCCCAAGGTGGCGCTGCTGTCGCGCTCCAACTTCGGTTCGGGCAGCTCGGCCTCGGGCGCCAAGATGCGGCGCGCGCTGGAACTGGTGCGCGAAGCCGCGCCGGAACTGGAAATCGACGGCGAGATGCACGGCGACTGCGCGCTGGACGAGGCGCTGCGCCTGCGCATCCTGCCGTCCTCGACGCTCAAGGGCGAGGCCAACCTGCTGGTGTGCCCGAACGTGGACGCCGGCAACATCGCCTACAACCTGCTCAAGACGGCGGCCGGCGGCAACGTGGCGGTGGGCCCGATCCTGCTGGGCGCCAACGCGCCGGTGCACATCCTGACCTCCAGCTCGACCGTGCGCCGCATCATCAACATGACGGCCCTGACGGTGCTGGACGCCAACCGCGTCGAAAGCTGATCGCCACGCGGTCGCGCCCGACCGCATCGCAAAACGCCCGCTTCATCGCATGATGACGCGGGCGTTTTTTTACGGCGATCGGGCTCGGGATGGCGGGCTACGGGAGGGGGCGCGCCCGCCGAAGGCGTGGCGCGACGAAAGCGCTCTTGGCGCCGGCAAAGCCGGCCCCATGACTCAGTTGGCGCTGGCCTTCCAGGTGCCGTCGGGTTGCTTGCAGAACCAGAACTTCCAGGTTTCGGTGGTGCTGGTGCGCGCGAAATCGCCTTCCAGCAGGCGGCAGGTGCGCTCGCCCGCCGTGCTGGTCTGCAGCGGCGTGATCTTGGCCGTGATCGGCGCGGCCTTGCGCTTGGGAGTGCTGGACCAGTTCACGCTCTGGCCGTCGGCGGCGCTGTTCAGCGCTTGCGCCACCGCCTCGTGGAAAGCCGGCTTGTCGGCCTTGGAAATCTGGGTGATGAGGGCATTGTTCAGCATGACGGCGGGCGCCGCCAGGACCGGGCCGGCGGTGACGCCGGCGGCGAGTGCGAAAGCGATGAGACGGATGGTTTTCATTGCGGACTCCCTCGTTGTTGTCAGGGCCGCGCGGGCGGCCCATTGATGGTCAGGTCCGATGGTACGCGAAGCGTCGGCGTCTTGTCTCCATTCGTCCGCGGCCAGGGGGCGCGGCTTGCGCACACGCAAAAAAGGCCGCCCGGCAGGGGCGGCCAAGGTACAACAAGGGGAGGGGTAAATCGTCAGGCCGTGCTCAGTTGACGCGGTGGTAGGCGCCCGAGAACGGCAGGTCGTTGGGTTCGACGTTCGAGACCTGGCCGGCGGCCTTGGCGGTGGCCAGTTCGGCTTCCACCTGGGCGCGGGTCACGCCCGACTGGGGCGCGCCATACACGCCCTGGAACGGCATGTCGTTGGGTTCGACATTCGAGACCTGGCCGGCGGCCTTGGCGGCGGCCAGCTCGGCCTGCACCTGGGCGCGGGTCGGGCCTTCATACGGCGTGCCGTAGACGCCTTGGAAAGGCACGTTGTTCGGTTCGATGTTCTGCGAGGCGGAGGCGCCGGCGCTCAGGGCGGCCAGGGACATCAGCAAAGCGGTGGCAAGGGTCTTTTTCATGGTGAATCTCCGATTTCAGAAGCCAGGGAGCGAATCGGCGGCCTATCCGTCGTAGTTCGTTGTTGTTTCCCGATGGCTCCATAGTGCGCCGGATATCACTAGGGATAAACCCGTATATCGGTAAAAGATTTTTCCATAAATGGAAGAAATAAGTAATTTCGAGCAATTAGTCTCCATCAATGGCAACGATAGCCGGCGCAACCCCTCGCTGGGGCGCGGCGTGGAGCAGGGGGAATGGCACGGCCGTCGTGGCGATGCCACGAAGCCCGCAACAGGCGGCAGGCGACCCGGGCTGGCCGGGCGAGTTGTGGCGGGTGGTGGGGCAGACGGGAGCGAGCGGGCGCCCTGGAGCGGCCGGGGTCAGTAGTGCGGCGGCAGTTCGTCGCGCAGGCTGCGGAACGGCGCCGCGCCCTCGGGCGCCTGCTGGCGCAGGTCGGCCACTTCGCGTTGCAGGCGGTCGATCTGCTGCTGCTGGCGCACGATGATCTGGTTCAACTGTTCCAGCAGGTCGTCGGCGAAACTGGCCTTGACTTCCAGGTCCAGCAGCCGGCGTTCGATGTCTTGCGAGTTTTCCATGGCGCTATTAGAACCCATTCCCCGCGCGGGTTCCCTGGCCCGGACGTATCGACATTGAAGGCATCCTGTGCGAGGCTCGGGGCCATGGTCCTTCAGCGGGGTTTTCGATTGGCGAAGCAACGACGCCGGCCCGGCGGCCTGGCCAGCTCCTTCCTGCATGGCCTGCTCGGCATGGCGCCAGCCGTGACGGCGCTCGCCCAATCGCAGACGCCGCAGCAACTGGCGCCCGTAGCGGTAACCGGCACGCGGATCGGCACGCCGCCGTGGGAAACCGCGGCTTCGGTCGACATCGTGGAGGGCGCGGCGATGCGGCGCGGCCAGCCGGGCATCAACTTGTCCGAAGGCCTGGCGGGCGTGCCCGGCCTGCAGATCCAGAACCGCCAGAACTACGCGCAGGACCTGCAGATATCCAGCCGTGGCTTTGGCGCGCGTTCCACCTTCGGCGTGCGCGGCGTGCGGCTGTACGTGGACGGCATCCCGGCAACCATGCCGGACGGCCAGGGCCAGACCTCCAATATCGACATCGGCTCGCTCGATCGGGTGGAGGTGCTGCGCGGACCGTTCTCGGCGCTGTACGGCAACTCGTCCGGCGGGGTGATCCTGGCCTACACCGAAGACGGCGCCGTGCCCGCCGAAATCGGCGCCTCGGCCTGGGCCGGCCCCGACCGCACCTGGCGCTATGGGGCCAAGGCCTCGGGCACGTCCGGCGACATGGACTACGTGCTCGACCTGTCGCGCATGACAACCGACGGCTACCGCGACCACAGCGCCGCCCGCAAGAACCTGGGCAACGCCAAGCTGGGCGTGCAACTGGACGACGCCAGTCGCCTGACGATCGTGGCCAACAGCGTCGACCTGACGGCCCGGGATCCGCTCGGCCTGACGTACGCGCAGTTCCAGGACGCGCCGCGTAGCGCCGAGCTGGCGGCGCAGTACGACACCCGCAAGACCGTGCGCCAGACCCAGGGCGGGCTGGTCTACGAACGCCACGTCGACGGCGCCAACACGCTGCGCCTGATGCTGTACTACGGCCAGCGCGACACCACCCAGTTCCAGGCCATCCCGCCCGCGGCGCAGGCGGCGCCGACGCAGGCGGGCGGCGTGATCGACCTGCGCCGTCGCTATGGCGGGGCCGACCTGCGCTGGACCTCGGAACTGGGGCCGGCGGCGCGGCCGCTGACGCTGGTCGGCGGCTTCTCGTACGACACCCTGCGCGAGAACCGCCAGGGCTACCAGAACTACGTGGGGGACGGTGCCAGCCGCCAGCTTGGCGTGCGAGGCGCATTGCGGCGCGATGAAACCAACACGGTCTACAACGCCGACCCCTATCTGCAGGCGTCATGGCGCGCGGCGCCGCGCTGGACGCTGGATGCCGGCCTGCGCTACAGCACGGTGGCGTTCCGCTCGCGCGATCATTACCTCGCGCCGGGCAATGGCGATGACAGCGGCAGCGCGCGCTATCGCCGCGCGCTGCCGGTGGCCGCGGTGCGCTACCAGGCCGATCCGCGGACCTCGCTGTACGCCTCGTATGGGCGCGGCTTCGAGACCCCGACGCTCAACGAGCTGTCGTACCGGCCCGGAGGCCAGCCGGGCCTGAATTTCGCGCTGGCGCCAGCGCTCGGCGCCCACGTCGAGGTCGGCGCCAAGACCGATCTGGCGGGCGGCCAACTGACCGCGGCCGTGTTCCGCGTATCGACCGATGACGAGATCGTCGCGGCCGGCAGCACGGGCGGCCGCGCCACCTTCCGCAATGCCGGACGCACGCGCCGCGACGGCGTGGAACTGGGCTGGTCCAACCGCTTTGCCGGCCACTGGCGGGCGCAACTGGCCTACGCCTGGCTCGATGCCCGCTACCGCGACGATGGCGGCGGCGCCATCCGCGCCGGCAACCGGATTCCCGGCATTGCCGGGCAGTCGGCCTATGCCTCGCTGGCCTGGACGCCGCCGCAGGGCTGGCAGGCCGGCATCGAGGCCCGCTACCTGAGCCGCCTGTACGCCGACGACGCCAATGACGCGGCGGCTCCGGGCTATGTGGTGGCCGCGCTGTCCACCGGCTACGTCAAGCAGGTGGGGCCGTGGGCGTTGAGCGCCTACGCGCGGATCGACAACCTGTTCGACCGACGCTATGCCGGGTCGGTCATCGTCAACGAGAGCAATGGCCGCTACTACGAGCCGGCGCCGGGACGCGGCGTTGGCCTGGGGGTGGGGGCAACGTATCGCTTCTGACAGCCCGGACGCCGCGGGTCGGCCACGGGCGGGCATCGCCTGAAATGTCAGACCATGCCCGCATCGACGCCGCGACCGCCACAGATAGAATCCGTAGGTCATTTTGGATAGGCGGAGTCGAGAATCGTGCAATGGCAGCAGAGGGCCAGACGGGCGCTGGCGCGGGTATTGATGGCGATCGCGTTGATGCCGGCGTTCGCCTACGGCCAGGCTCACCCTGCCAACGGCTGCTTTTCGCCGGCAGGCGCCAACGCGGTCCGATTGGAAATTCCGCCGTCGGTCACGTTCGATCTGGACAGGCAGTTGATCAACGGCGAGTGGCTCTACCGAAGCCGCGTCTACGAATTCAACTATCGCTGCTACCGGAACCGACCCGGCATCAACCAGAGCCAGGTGGAGTTGCGGTCGCTAGGCGACTTCGCCATCATCAGGCAAGCGCTGCGAGACACTGGCGTCCGGCTGGACCTCATCATCAACGGCGACGTCAACAAATTCTGGAATCCCGACCCAATGATCCCGGGCGGCGCTGAAGGGTATGCATTCGGCGACCCATATGCCCAAGATACCGGCGAGCGGACCCTGACCGTCTCGATGCTGCTGATCGTGGACAGGCAGATCACCAGTCCGTTGCGCGTCTTCATGCCGTCGACCACCGCCTTCAAGCTGATCAACGATTCCTGGGGCGTCGCCGATCCGGGGATTTTCATCACGACTTCCGCGACGCGTTTCCAATATGTGCCGCGGTGCATTGGCGATCTTGCCGTGGATAGCGTCGTGCCCTTCGATACGGTGCTCAACACCGTCACCTACAACGGCAAGCTGCCGCAGTCCAAACCCTTCCAGGTGATCACGCGTGTCAACCCGGCATGCCCCAACCTGGGTTCATTGACCAGGCCCGCGGGCGCCAATCCAAACGACGTTTTCCATCTGCCTCTGGCGGTGTCTTTCGAGCCGCAGGGCGGCGAGCGCATGGATCCCATGCTGCAAACGATTTACCTGAAAAATACCGACGGCAAGGAAAACGGGTTGAAGCTGCGTATCACCAATGCCGCCGGCAGTAATGTTCAGTTTGGCACGCTGTTCGTCGATCGGCTGGGCATGCCTATTTCCCTGTCGGTGAACAACATCGCCGCGCCGCTGATGAATACGACGTCGGTCGCGCAGGGGTACACCGCGCACCTGGAGCGCGAACCCACGATCGGACTGGTGACCGGCAAATACAACACCCAGGTCCTGGTCAAGGCAACCTGGTACTGACCTGGCTGGCCTTGGGCCGGCGGGTGTCGGCGCCTTAGCGCTGCCCACCCGTGCCATAGCAGAGGCCGTGGTCTTCGCAATGGGCGCACCCGGGCGCGGCCTGCGCCGGCAGCCCGGCATGCGCGAAGGCGGAGTACGCCAGGAATTTCTTCCAACGCAGGTTGCCGGTGTTGCGCGCCACCAATCCCGGGTAATGCCGCGTCAGCAACGCGGTGACGTCGTCGCGGCCGCTCAGGCCCAAGTCGCGCCACAGGTGGTCCGGCCGCAGGCAGGCGTGCGCCAGCACGCTGGTGACCCAGGGTGTGGTCGCGGCCGGTCCGCTGCAGGCGTCGAGCAGCACACGCAGCAGGCGGGTGAAATCCGATTGGGGGCTGGCCAGGCCGCGCGCCGCGTACGCGAGCAATTGCGCTCGCAGGGCGGCAAGCGCCGCGCCCGAGCCAGCCTGCGCGCCGGGAAACAGGCTGGCCAGCACCTCGGCCAATGCGGCGGGAGGCAGGCCGGTACGGGCCAGGTCGCGGTGAGCCAGGCTCTTGCCGATCACCGTGGCGAAAAAGCGCGCATCGGGCTCATCGGGCGGCGCATGCACCAACAGCGTACAGGCCAGGGCATCGATATCCCGGGAGGTGGGGGCGGCGATCAGGATGGCATCCATGGGCGGTTCGCGGCGGTGATTGGGGGGGCTTCGCTATAAGCTTGAATATATAACGAGCGCCAGAAGGCCGGCCTGCGCGGCATCAACCCTGCGGGGAAGCGGGACGGGCCGCTGCGCGGAAAGCGGGCGGTGGCGCCGCGCGGCCATGCCGGAGAAGGCAGCGCCGCGTTTCGCCATGGACCGCGGCCGCGGCAGGGCGCAAAAAAAGCCGTCCCGATAGCGTGACGGCCTTCCAAAAAAAACAGGCGCCTCGCGGCGCCTGTCTGTCGTCATTGGATGACGGGTCTTACATGGCGTGGCCCATGTTGACGTTCATGTTGTACAGCACCCAGGCCGAACCCCCGACGATGATGGCGATGATCATCACGGTGAAGACGAACGTGGCCAGGTTGTCGCGGGCCGATTTCGATGCGCCCATGTGCAGGAAGTACACCAGTTGCACCAGCAACTGGAGCACGCACAGCGCCACCACGCCGATGATGGTGATGGTGTGGGACAACGCGCCGCTCATCACCAGGCCGAACGAGCCGAAGGTGAGCAGGAGCGAGAGCACGAAACCGATGATGTAGGACTTCAGGCTGCCGTGGTCGGCGGCGTGATCGTCGTGGCCGTGTGCGGCCGCAGCGGAGTGCGACATCAGAGGGCTCCCAGAAGATAGACGAAGGTGAAGACGCAGATCCAGACGATGTCCAGGAAGTGCCAGAACAGGCTCAGGCACGCCAGGCGACGCTTGTTGATCGAGTCCAGGCCATGGCGGCGGATCATGTCGATCATGACGACGATCCAGATCAGGCCGAACGTCACGTGCAGGCCGTGCGTGCCGATCAGCGTGAAGAACGCCGACAGGTAGGCGCTGCGGCCGGGGCCCGCGCCTTCGGTGATCAGGTGATGGAATTCATAGACTTCCATCGCGATGAAGCCCGCGCCGAACAGGAACGTGACCATCAACCAGCCGATTGCGCGGCTCTTGTTGTTGGCGTGGACGTTCAGGTTGGCCATGCCGAAAGTGAAGCTCGAGAACAGCAGCAGCAGGGTTTCGACCAGGACGAACTTCAGGTCGAACAGTTCCTTGCCGGTGGGGCCGCCCGCGGTGGCGTTGGCCAGCACCGCGAACGTCGCGAACAGCACCGAAAAGATCAGCAAGTCGCTCATGAGGTAGACCCAGAAACCGAAAACGGTCTTGGATCCATCGTCATGGTGCGCGTGATCGTCGTGACCCGCGTGGGGGTGAGTGGCTACGGCTTGAATCATGGCTCAGGCGGCCTTCTGCATTTTTTCAAAGTGGGCGTTTTCGATGCGTTCGACTTCCGCGGCCGGGACCCAGTAGTCGACGTCGCGGTCATAGGCGCGGACGATGAACGAACCGATCATGCCGACGAAACCGACGATCGACAGCCACCAGATGTGCCAGATCAGGGCAAAGCACATGACCAGGCCGAACGCGCCGATGAAGACGCCGGCGGCGGTGTTCTTCGGCATGTGGATGTCTTCGTACTTGGCCGGGCGCTTGTAGGCCTTGCCGTTCTGCTTGTCTTCCCAGAACTGGTCCAGTTCATCGACGTGAGGAACGTGGGCGAAGTTGTAGAAAGGCGCGGGCGACGAGATCGACCATTCCAGGGTGCGGCCATCCCAGGGATCGCCGGTGATGTCCTGGTTCTGCTTGCGCTGGCGCACGGACACGAACACTTGCTGCAGCAGGAACCAGATGCCCAGCATGATCAGCGCGGCGCCGGCCAGGGCGACCAGCAGGTACGGCTGCCATTCGGGGTTGTCGTAGTGGTTCAGGCGACGCGTCATGCCCTTGAAGCCCAGGATGTACAGGGGCATGAAGGCCAGGAAGAAGCCGACGAACCAGCAGTAGAACGAGTAGCGGCCCAGGCGTTCGTTCAGCTTGAAGCCGAAGGCCTTGGGGAACCAGTAGGTCATGCCGGCGATGCAACCGAACACCACGCCACCGATGATGGTGTTGTGGAAGTGGGCGATCAGGAACAGGCTGTTGTGCAGCACGAACGACACGCCGGGGATGGCCAGCATCACGCCGGTCATGCCGCCGATGACGAACACCAGCATGAAGCCCAGCGTCCACAGCACCGGCGTGGTGATGCGCAGGCGGCCGCGGTAGATGGTGAACAGCCAGTTGAAGATCTTCGCGCCCGTCGGGATCGAGATGATCATCGTGGCGATGCCGAAGAACGCGTTGACGTTGGCCCCCGCGCCCATGGTGAAGAAGTGGTGCAGCCAGACCAGGAACGACAGCACGCCGATGGCGGCCGTGGCGTAGACCATGGACTTGTAGCCGAACAGGGTCTTGCGGGCGAACGTGGCGACCACTTCGGAGTACACGCCGAAGGCCGGCAGCACCAGGATGTAGACCTCGGGGTGGCCCCAGATCCAGATCAGGTTCACGTACATCATGACGTTGCCGCCCATGTCGTTCGTGAAGAAGTGCGTGCCCAGGTAGCGGTCCATCGTCAGCAGCGCCAGCGTGGCGGCCAGCACCGGGAAGGCGGCCACGATCAGGACGTTGGTGACCAGCGAGGTCCAGGTGAAGATCGGCATCTTCATCAGGGTCATGCCCGGCGCGCGCATGCGCAGGATGGTGACGATGAAGTTGATGCCGCTGAGTGTTGTTCCCAACCCGGAGATCTGCAGCGCCCAGATGTAGTAGTCCACCCCGACACTTGGGCTGTAGTCGAGCCCGGACAGCGGCGGATAGGCGAGCCAGCCGGTCGCGGCGAATTCACCGACGAACAGCGAGATCATCATCAGCGCGACGCCGGCGCCGAACAGCCAGAAGCTCAGCGAGTTCAGGAACGGGTAGGCCACGTCGCGGGCGCCGATCTGCAGCGGCACCACGATGTTCATCAGCCCGGTGATGAAGGGCATCGCCATGAAGAAAATCATGATGACGCCGTGGGCGGTGAAGATCTGGTCGTAGTGGTGCGGCGGCAGGAAGCCGGCGGAGTCGGCCGAGGCGACGGCCAACTGGGTACGCATCATGATGGCGTCGGCGAAGCCGCGCAGCAGCATGATCAGCGCGACGATGATGTACATCACGCCGATGCGCTTGTGGTCGACGGAGGTGAGCCATTCCGTCCAGAGGTACTTCCACTTGCGGAAGTAGGTGATGGCGCCGAAGACCGCTAGGCCTCCCAGGCACACGGCGGCCAGCGTGACCATGACGATGGGTTCATGGTACGGAATGGCCTCGAGGGTGAGTTTCCCGAGCATTATTGAGTCAATCCTGCGACAAGATTATTCGACGTGGGGGTGCACGTGGCGTCGTCGACGCCGGCCATCTTGGACATGGTGCTGCCCAGGATGTAGTCGAACATGGACGGCGGCACCGAGGCGTACTTGGCGACCGGGTTGTGTTCGCTGCGCTTGGTCAGTTCCTGGTACACCGCCGGAGTCAGCGCGGTGCCGGAAGCCTTGGCTTCCTTGACCCAGTTGTCGAAGCCTTCCTGCGACGTGGCGATGGCCTTGAAGCGCATGCCGGAGAAGCCGGCGCCGCTGTAGTTGGCCGAGATGCCGGCGTAGGTGCCGGGCTCGCGCGCGTTCAGGTGCAGCTTGGTCTCCATGCCCGCCATCGAGTAGATCTGGCTGCCCAACTGGGGGATGAAGAACGAGTTCATGACCGAGGCCGAGGTGATCCGGAAATTGACCGGGACGTCGACCGGGAACGCGATCTCGTTGACCGTGGCGATGTCGTACTCGGGGTAAATGAACAGCCACTTCCAATCCAGCGACACCACCTCGATGGTGACCGGCTTGTGCTCGGAGACGAGCGGCTTGTAGGGATCGAGCGCGTGCGTGGAGCGCCAGGTGATCACGGCGAGGATCGCCACGATGATACATGGCACGGTCCAGACCACGACTTCGATCGCCGTGGAGTGGGCCCACTTGGGCTGGTAGTCGGCTTTGGTATTGGATGCGCGGTATTTCCAGGCAAACGTCAGGATCATGATGATGACCGGGATCACCACCAGGAGCATCAGACCGGTTGCCGTGAACAGCAGGGTCTTTTCCTGAGCGCCAATGTCTCCCTTGGGGGAGAGGATTTCCATGTTGCAGCCGCCAAGCAGCATGACCGCGCCGACGCCAAAAATGCGCGTAAGGGTCGCAAGGAGGGGGTGTTTCACGTACAGCCTTGGATGGAAGGTGGGAAATGCTGCGGAGCAGCAGACTGGAATGCTGCTAGGCAGCAACGTCCATCCTATCGGTTTGACCTGGGTCAAGCGTGCGACGAATGGTCGCATTGCCCAGCCGGCTTTTGCCCCCAAGGCCCCTGCTTAAGGGTTTTCCCAGGCGGGAGAGGGCTTCGCGGGGCAGGTGGGGGTGCGACGATATGTCGCACCTGCACAAAGCAGGATTGTTGCGATGTGTCGTATCCGCGCCAATCAGTCGACCAGGACCTCGCGTTCCGGCCCCGGTTTCTTGGCCAACTTGCGCTGCAGGGAGCGCCGGTGCATGCCCAGCAGGCGGGCGGCGGCCGAGACGTTGCCGCCGGTCTCGTGCAGGGCCTGGTGGATGTGCTCCCATTCTAGGCGGTGCAACGGCGTCATGGTGCTTTCGATGGTAACGGTTTCCGGCTTCACCAGGCCCAGCGTGCGCAGGATCATCGGCGCGGTGGCCGGCTTGGGCAGGTAATCGTCGGCGCCGCGCTTGATGGCCTCGACCGCGGTGGCCACGCTGGCGTAGCCGGTGACCAGCAGGATGCGCATGTCGGCGCGCAGGGCTCGAAGGGGACGGATCAGGGTCAGCCCGGAATCCTCGCCCAGGCGCAGATCGACCAGCGCGAAGGCGGGGCGGATCTCTTCGGCCACGCGCAGCGCCTCGGCGATGCCGGTGGCGGTTCGGGTTTCCAGGCCGCGGCGCGACAGGCTGCGCTGCAGGGTGCGCACGTAGAGCTCGTCGTCGTCGATCAGCAGGCCAAGATCGGTGGGATTCAACATATCAGGTCCCGGGAGTGCCGAGAGGCAAATAAAAACGGATGCGGGTGCCGCCGCCATCGGCGGCGGTCATGGTCATTTCGCCGCCCAACTGCTCGACGGTGGCGTGCGACAGGGCCAGGCCGACGCCCAGGCCGCCCGGCTTGCCACTGTTGAACAGGCTGGTGGCCGGCAGCAGCGTGTGGTCGGGGTCGAAGCCGCCGCCATAGTCGCGCACTTCGCCGCGCAGGGCGCCATAACCGTATTCCAGGTGCAGGTCCACGCGCGGCTCGTTGGCGGCTTCGCCGGCATCGGCCGCGTTGTTCAGCAGGGCCTGCAGCAGGTGGGCGATGGCCGGATCGACCCGCAGGCTGGCGGGCAGCGTGCCCGACCGGCGCAGGTCGATGGTCGGCCGGATCAGGCGCCATTGGCCCACCACGCGCACCAGGTCCACGGCGGTTGGGACCGCCAGATTGCGAATCCGTTCCCGGCACAGGGCCAGCAGTTGGCTGAGCGTGGCGACGTCCTGCTTGAGGTCGGGCTCCTTGACCTCGGCGGCGATCTCGTCGGCCAGCAGGGTCATGGTGGCCAGCGGGGTGTTCAGTTCGTGCGCCATGGCGGCGGCGTGGGTGGCCAGGGCGACGATGCCCTCGTTGCGGGTGAAGCGCTCGCGCAGCCGCGCCAGTTCGCGCTCGCGCGCCCGCAGGTCGGCCGCCAGGCGGGTGGTGAACACCAGCACCACCACCACGGAAATCAGGAAGTTGGCGGCCAGGCCCCATAGCAGCAGGGTGTGGGTGTTGAGGTCGCCGCGCAGCGGCTGGCCGAAGATGGCGGCGGCGAAATAACCGGAGATGCCCGCCAGCGCCGCCGCCAGCGCCCAGTTGCGCGGCAGCGCCAGGGCCGCCAGGGCGGTGAGGATCAGGAACATCATGCCGAACGGATTGCTCAGGCCGCCGCTCCAGCCCACCATCCAGGCCAGCACCGCCATGTCCACCAGCAGGTGGCCGAAGGCGGTGGCGTGGGACAGGTCGCGGCTGTGGCGCAGCCGCAGGCTGGCGTAGACGTTGAAGCCGATCAGCACGCCCACGCCGATCCACAGCGGCTCCAGCGGCAGGGCCAGGCCGAGCACGGCGCTGGCCACCAGGATGGTGGCGGCCTGGCCCGCGATGGCGAGCCAGCGCAGGCTGCAGAGGGTACGCAGGAAGGAAAAGGCGGAACTACCGGGTATATCCAGACACAGGGTTGCCGGTCTATCGCCGGCGGATCAGGCGCCCGGCTGCGCGGAACGCTGGCATCCGGGGCGGCGTGGGGCGCCGCGCTGCCGCCGGGCCCCGCGAGGCCGCCGGCGGCGGATGTGTGCTGGCATTGTATGAGGAATCAGGACGGGCCGCAGATTGCGGTGTGTCCCTTTTATTGAATGGCGGACGCACCGCTATGCGCCATCGGCGCCGGCGGATAGCTTTCCTGGTCGGATGCCATCTGCCCTTGCATCTCGGCGGTCTGGAGCTCCTGTTCGACCTGGGCGCGGCTTTCCCCCGGGCCGTTGGAGGCGATGGCGGGCGGGTAGTCTTCCTGGCCGAAGGTGTACTGGCCGTCGGCCTTGGACTGGGCGAGTTCGGCGCTCACCTGGTCGGCGGTCTTGGCGGCGGGGGCGGGGTAGCTGACGCGCCAGTCGCCGTAGAGGTCGCGCTTGTATTGCGCGGCGGGAGCCACGGCCTGGGCGGGTTGGGCTTGCACGGCTGCGGAGGCGGCGAGGCCGGCGCAGAGCAACAAAGTAGCTGTCAAGGTCTTCATGAAACGCTCCTGGCAATCAAAGCAAACGGCCTGGGGGCAGGCCGCGCCGTCGTCCCCGGTGCGGCATGGGGGCGATTTCCTGGGATGCGGCGGATGCGTGGAGAAACGGCGCACCCGGTGTTCTTGATTCGACCGGGTGGCCGTCCTGGCGTTGCAGAAAACGCGGCTTGCGGGGCAAACAGCTATTTCAAGCTTGAAATACAGGTGTCAATGCGCTTGCAATGACGCGGTCCCTGTTAATCAGTGCCCATGCTTGGCGGCCGGGGCCGCGCCGCCCGCCAGCGGACGCGCCGTGGCCGTCACCGGCACGCGGCGCTGCTGGCCGTTGGCGTCTTGCACCAGCAGCGTCAGCGCCACCGGGTCGCCCGCCGACACCTGCCTGGCCAGGTCGATCAGCATGACGTGGTAGCCGCCGGGCTTGAGTTCCACCGGCTGGCCGGCGGGCAGGTCGAGGACGGGGATCTGGCGCATTTTCATGACGTTGTCCTGCATCGCCATTTCGTGCACCTCGACGTGCTTGGCGGCGTCGGACTCGACGCCGACCAGGCGCGCCGGGACGGACGAGGTCAGGCGCATGAAGACGCCGGTGGCGTGCTGGCTGGGCACGGTGGCGCGGACCCAGGCGTCCTCCACCTTGAGGGTGGCGTCCTGCGCCAGGGCGGGGGCCTGGAGCAGGGTCAGGGCGCCCAGCGCGAAGGCGGCGGCGAGGGATTTGAAGGCGGTCATTTTCATGGGAGTTCCTTTGATCGGGGGGCGGGCGGTTCAGATCACCGTGCGCAGGTCGGCGGCGCATTCCTCGGCGCTCTGCTGGTGGCGCAGGGCCACGCGCAGCTTGCCCTCGGCGTCGATGACGTAGGTCAGCGCGGTGTGGTCCATGGTGTAGGACGAGCCGGTCGGGACCTTCTGGTAGAACACCTTGAATGATTGCGCGGCGGCGCGGGTCTGCTCGGCATCGCCACGCAGGCCGACGAACGCGGGGTCGAAGGCCTGCATATAGGCCTGCAGGATATCCGGGGTGTCGCGCTCGGGGTCGACGGTGATGAACAGCACCTGCACTTTCTTGGCGTCGGCGCCCAGCAGGTTCTTGATCTCCAGCGCGCGGGTCAGCGCGGTGGGGCAGATGTCCGGGCATTGGGTGAAGCCGAAGAACAGCATCACGGTCTTGCCGCGGTAGTCGGCGAGCTGGCGCTGCCTGCCCTCGGTGTCCCGGAGCTGGAAATCGCCGGTGGGCATGCTGGTCAGATCCATGCCGTTGAGCTTGGGGGCGTCTGGGCCGCAGCCGGCCAGCGGCAGCAGCGCCAGGGCCGAGAGCAGTCTGCGCCGGTGGCGGTCGGGCGCCGGCGCGGCGCCCACGGGGGCGCGCGAAAGGGGGGAGTGCATGAAAGCCTCGTCGGTTGACGGTTCGCAAGGGCGCGGCGGGGCCGCGCGGAGAGGCGGAGTCAGGCGGCGAGGGGCGGGGCGCGCGAGCCCAGCGGCGGCCCTTGGGCCGGTTGCACTGGCGTCGCCACGCTTGCCGGCGGGAAGGGGGCGGCGCGAGAGATGGCGAGCGCCAGCGGCGCGGTCTGCGCGGCGGGCGCCGGGGTGACGTGCGCCAGCAGGCCAAACGGGCATTGCGCGCCGGTGTCGGCGCCGGAGTTGCCGGCGCCGCCGTGCTTGCCGTCGGGCGAGAGCGCGATTTTGAGGGTGGACAGGTCGCCGGCGGCTGAGCAGAAGGTCACTTCGAGCCGGCCGTCGTGCAGCGCGCGGGCGTCGGGCATGTAGCCCGTCGGCACCAGGGCGCGCAGCAGCAGCGCCAGGAACGCCAGCCACAGCACGCCCCGGACGCGCAGGGCGCCGGTGGTTCGCGAGGGATAGGTCAGGGCGGACATGGACCGATTGTAGGCCGAGCGGCCGCGGCCGGCTTCAGGTGTCGGGATCGAGGCGCCGGATCAGGGCGATATAGCGGCGCCGCGCCTGGTCGGCGGGCAGGCCGGCCAGCAGGCGCCAGGTGGCCAGCTCCATCTGTTCGCGCACGCTGGCGTCCGGCGCGTCATGCGGCGGCGCATCGCCGCGCCGGGCCTGTTGCTCGTAGGCATACAGCCGGATGGCGACGCTGGTGGATGGCGCCTGTGGCAGCGCGCGCAGCGCCATCGCGGCCGCCTCGAATGCGTCCTCCAGGTCGTCGGCGGCGATCGCCAGCGTTTCCGGGTCCATCGCGTCGCCCTCGGGTTCCAGGCCGCTGGCGACGGCCAGCCGCCGCCACAGTGCGTCCTCGGTGGCCGGGTCGGAGGCGCGCGAGGTGACCTTGGCGATGGCGTTATTGCGCAGGCGCAGGATATGGGTGGACGCGCCACGGTAGCGGATGGGGCCGTCCTGCACCTGGAAGGTGAGCGGCACCGCGATCGATCGCCCGGCCGGTTCCGGCGGCCCGACGCTGTCGACCGTGAAGGTGTTGCGCGAATAGTCCATCACGCGCGAGAACAGGTCGATCAGGCCGCCGCGGCCCTGGTAGACGCCGCTCAGGGGGCTGTCGCCCTCTTCGTGCCACACGACGTCCTCGGCGAACAGGGGGAACAGGGTTTCGAACTGGCCCGATAGCATCGCCTCGCGGTAGTCGCCCAGGATGCGCTCGACTTCGTCGCCGCTCATCGCGGCGGCGCGGCCGGGGCGCGCGATCGCCGGGCGCTTGTCCATGAACTGCAGGATGTCGGAGGCGACCCGGTCGCGGTCGTTGTCGACGCAGATCATGTGGTAGCTGTTGTCCAGCAGCACCAGCCGGCTGTCGGGAATGGCGTCGTTCAGGAAGTGCGCCGAACGCACCGAGGTCAGCTCGTCCTCGTGGGCGTGGATGATCAGGCTGGGACAACTGATGGCGTTCAGGCCGCGCTGCACCAGGCGGCGCAGGCGGTCGACTTCGCGCACACAGGCCAGCGGCACCCAGCGGTAGTGGAAGTTCTCGCCACGCTCGAACTTGGCCTTGACGATGGAGCGCACCAGCTCGTTCTTGATGCCGTAGGGCTCTTCCTCTTCGACCCGCATGCGCGCGGCCAGGCCGGGGATGCGATAGACCAGCTTGCGCAGGCCGCGGTACCAGGGCGTGCTCCAGCCGTCGATGAAGACCGGCGCGGCCAGGCTCACCAGCTTGCCCTTGCGGTGCTGCACGCGCTTGCACAGCTCCACCGCCAGCAGCGCACCCAGGCACATGCCGACCACGTGCAGCGTGTCGTGGCGCTCGGCCACCTCGCGGTACTTGGCGGTGACGGCGTCGATCCAGTCCTCGGCGCGCACCGGCAGCAGGTCTTCGGGCGTGGTGCCGTGGCCGGGCAGCGTCAGCGTGTGCGTTTCGATGCCGGCGCGCTTGAGGATCTTGTGCAGCGAGCCCAGGTCGTACTGGGTGCCGCCCAAGCCGTGGATGAGCAGGGCTCCGGTGCTAGTTGACATCTGCCTGCTCGACTTCACCCAGGCGCCACATGCCCGCCACGACAGCCACGCTGCCGTCGAAATCCTCCAGCGGCGAGCCGCGGTCGCTGACCACGCGCCAGCCGCCGTCGGCGTGCGCCACGCGGAACAGCAGCGGGGTGCGGTCCTGGGCGCCGGCGCGGCGCGCGGCCCAGTGCAGCGTCAGGCGCGCGCGGTCGTCGGGATGGGCCAGCGCCAGCAATGCGTCCAGGTTGGGAATGGCGTCGGCCGGCATGCCGAAGGCGCCCTGGAGGTCGCCGGCCAGCTCGAGCGAGCCGTCGAACGGGTTGTAGCGGTACATCAACTGGTGGCTGCCCGCCAGCGCCAGGTCGAAGCGGCCGCGCCACTGCAGGGCGTTCTCGAGTTCCTGCGCGCGGGCGCCGCGCAGCGTGTTGACCAGCAGGATCAGCAGCGCGGTGACCACCAGGTAGACCTGGGTGGCCAGCAGCACGTGCCAGTGGTCGTTGGCCTCGACGAAGGGGCCTTCGCCCTGGGCGCTCTGGTAGAGCGCCATCAGGGTCAGCGTGATGACGGCCAGGGTGCCGCCCAGCGGGCCCCACACCAGCGCGGTCAGCACCGCGAACACCAGCGGCAGGTAGGTCAGTTCGAAGGTGACGACGTACGGCAGGTTCTTGATCATGTCGCCGTCGAAGGTCATGAAGGTCGTCACGATCAGGCCGACGTAGGCGCAGACGCCCAGCACCAGGTCGCGCCGGCGCGGACCACCCGAACGGCGCGGGCGGAAATGGGCCCAGACCGTCAGCGCGGGCGCCAGGATCAGGATGCCCGCCAGATAGGCCGCCACCCAGGTGCGCAGCCGCACCAGCGCATGGGCTTCCTGGGTCAGCCAGAGCCAGCCGCCGCCCAGCAGGGCGGACAGGCCGGCGCCAGCCACCGCGCCGGCCAGCAACGCCGCGACCAGGCCCACGCCACCCTCGCGCGGACTCAGGCGCTGCACGGTCCAGGCCGCCAGCAGGCTGGACAGGCTGGCGGTGATGGCGAACACCAGCGCCGTGGCGGGTTGGCCGCGGGTGAAACTGGTGAGCGCCAGTTGGGCACAGAAAAAGGCGGCCAGCAGCAGCGACCAGTTGCGGCGTTGCGTCAACAGATAGGCGCCCACCGCCACGCCGGGCGGCAGCCAGACGAACACGGCATGGCTCACCGGGTCGTTGAGCAGGCGCGAGAAGACGCCGCACAGCAGGTACGGGATGGCCCATAGCAGGCAGTACAGGTTCTTTCTCGGCGCTTGGGGCTTTCCCATATTGTTCCTTGCAGACGCTGTGATGCATGGCGAGCCGTAGCTCGCGGCAATCAGCGGGTTATACACGGCCCGGCATGGTCCGCGAAAGTTGCGGAGGCATACCGGCGTCCGAAAATCTTGGTACCCTTGGACGCAGTCATTCTTTACTCCGTTCCAGGATTCAGTGCTCTCCTTGCCCGCCCAGATCTTGCCTGTTCCCGATTTTGCCGGCGTTTCCGGCGGCCTTCCGGCTCGTCCGCCGTCCCGCGGCGCCGTCCGGCTCGTCCGGCTGGCGTTGCTGGCGGTGGTGCTGGCGCTGCTGGCGGCCTGCGGCACGACCAAGGTCCAGCCTGGCTACTACCGGGTGCAGTCGGGCGATACGCTCACGCAGATCGCGCGCAAACAAGGCACCAGCGTATCGAACCTGGTGCGCTGGAACAACCTGTCCAACTCCAACTCGATCGAGGTGGGACAGATGCTGCGCGTCGTGCCGCCCGCCGGCCAGGCCGCCTCCACCCCCGCCAAGCCGCGCGCCAGTTCGTCGGGCAGCCGCGCGCCGGCGTCCGCCACGGGCAAGCGGCGCACCGCGCCGCCGGGGGCGATTTCGCTGGTGTGGCCCGCGCAGGGCAAGGTCACCCGCGGCTATGACGGTTCGGGATCCAATGGCATCGTGATCTCCAATTCCGCCGGCACGCCGGTGGTGGCCGCCGCCGCCGGCACCGTGGCCTATTCGGGCAGCGGCCTGCGGGGCTACGGGCATCTCGTGATCGTCAAGCATAACGCCAGCTTCCTCAGCATTTACGCCCACAACAGCAAGCTGCTGGTCAAGGAAGGCCAGCGGGTGAGCCAGGGCCAGAAGATCGCGGAAATGGGCAATAGCGACAGCAAGCAGGTCGGCTTGTATTTCGAGCTGCGCTACGACGGCCAGGCGGTCGATCCTGCCGGCTCGCTGCCGGGCAAGTAGGCGCGCGGGCCGCAGGGGCCGAATTCTAGCGGATCCGCCGCCCCGGCCTGCCGCCGGCTCAGGCTGGATGCCCGGCGTCCTGCGTCAGGGTCGAGATGAATGCCGCCGTGCGCGGGTCGCGCGGCCGGGTGAACAGGTCGCGCGAGGCGCCCGATTCGACCACCTTGCCCTCGAGGAGGAACACCGCTTCGCGCGACACGCTGGCGGCCAGGCGCAGGTCATGGGTGGCCATCAGCATGGTCATGCCTTCGCCGGCGAGCTGGCGCAGCACGTCCACCACTTCGGCCGCCAGGCCGGGATCGAGCGCCGAGGTCGGCTCGTCGCACAGCAATACGCGGGGGGCGGGCGCCAGGGCGCGGGCGATCGCCACGCGCTGCTGCTGGCCGCCCGACAGATTGGCGGGCCAGGCCTCGGCCTTGTCCAGCATGTTGACCTTGCGCAGCAGTTCCTCGGCCCGTGCGCGGGCGCGGTCGGCCGGCCATTTCTGCACCGTCACCAGCCCTTCCATCACGTTGCCGATCACGGTCTGGTGCGGGAACAACTGGAAGTTCTGGAACACCATGCCGGTCTGCATGCGCACCCGCTGCACCTGATCGCGCGAGAGCTTTTCGCCGGGCTCGAACTCGACCCGTTCGGGGCCGATCTCGAGCGTGCCGCGGTCGGGCACCTCCAGCAGATTGACACAGCGCAGCAGGGTGCTCTTGCCGCTGCCGGACGGGCCGATCAGGGCGGTGACGCTGCCTTCGGCGATGGCCACGTCGACCTGCTTGAGCACCAGGTTGCCGCCAAAGGACTTTTCGATCTTTTCCAGGCGGATCATCGGTTCTTCTCGGAAAACACCGCGTGCTGGCCGAAGCGCCGTTCCAGGCGCACCTGGGCGGCGGACAGCACCGAGCTGAACACCAGGTAGATCAGCGCGGCCTCGGTGTACAGGATCAGCGGTTCGTACGTGACGGCGGCGATGCGCTGGGCCGCCTGGAAGATCTCGGGCACCGTCAGCACGGCGGCCAGCGAGGTGTCCTTGACCAGGGCGATGAAGGAATTGGACAGCGGCGGCACCGCCACCCGCGCGGCCTGCGGCAGCACGGTGCGGCGCAGCGCCTGGCCGCGCGTCATGCTCAATGAATAGGCGGCTTCCCACTGGCCCTTGGAGATCGACTCGATGGCGCCGCGGATCACTTCGGAGTTGTAGGCGCCGACGTTCAGGGTAAAGCCGATCAGCGCGGCCGGCAGCGGGTCGAGCACCACGCCGACGCTGGGCAGGCCGTAGAAGATCACGAATAGCTGCACCAGCAGCGGCGTGCCGCGGATCAGCCAGACGTAGAAGCGCACCAGCGCCACCAGCGGCGCCGGCCCGAACAGCCGGATCAGCGCCACCACGAAGGCCAGCGCCAGGCCGAGCGCGAACGACATCAGGGTCAGCGGGACGGTGAACACCAGCCCGGCGTGCAGCAAGGGCCAGAACGAGTCGGCCATCAACTGCACCCAGGCCGGCACCGCCAGGGTGTCGACCTGGGACAGAACCCAGTCGGGCAGGACGTTGTGCAGCCAGGCGGGGAGCGTCATGGAGCGGGCCGCTTATTGCTGCGCCGACAGGTCCGTGCCGAAGTACTTGACCGAGATGGCCTTGTAGGTGCCGTCGGCCTTGATATCGGCCAGCGCCTTGTTGATGGCGGCGACCAGTTCGGGATTGTTCTTGCGCAGCAGCACGCCGGAGTTGCTGAATTCGGCGGCCTTGTCGGTGGCGGCGATCTTGACCTTGGCGTTGGGCTTCTGCTTCTTGAAGTCCAGGAACGACAGGTTGTCGTTGACGGTGGCCTCGACGCGGCCCGAGGTCAGCAGGTCGATGGCTTCGTTAAAGCCTTGCACGGCAACCACTTCCGCGCCATGGCTCTGCGCCAGCTTGCCGAAGTTGCTGGTGAGCGTGTTGGCGGACTTTTTGCCCTTCAGGTCGGCGAACGACTTGATGGTGGTGTTGTCGTCGCGCACGATCAGCACCGCGGCCGACGAGATGTAGGGATCGGAGAAATCGTACTTGGCGCGGCGCGCGTCGGTGATGCCGACCTGGTTGATGACGGCGTCGTAGCGCTTGGCGTCGAGCCCGGCGATCAGGCCGTCCCACTTGCCTTCGACGAATTCGGCCTTGACGCCCAGGCGCTGGGCGATGGCGCGCCCAATGTCGACGTCAAAACCGGTAAGCTGGCCGGAGGCGTCGTGGAAGGTGAAGGGAGCGTAGGTGCCTTCGGTGCCGATCTTGAACACGCCGGCGGACTTGATCTGGTCCAGCCCCGACTGGGCGTGGGCGGCGGACAGGGCGGCGACCTGGACCAGGCCGGCGATGAACAACGAGCGCAAGAGTTTCATGGCAATGCTCCACGGATGAGGGATCACTGCGAAAGGGCCGCGCGGATCGCGCCGCCTTCCGGTGTAGCCGCACTCTAACAACGCGCCTATTTTTCCACAAAGCATAAGGAATAGTAAAAATATAGCGGCAAGTCATATGCGGTATTCGCGCCCCGGGCCGCCCGGCCCGGGGTTCATCCAGGTGGTATCCAGATGGAGACAGGCGTGCAACAACAGTGGAACAGGCGGGCGTTCATGATGGCGGCGGCGGGTGTCGCGGCTTGCGCAAGTGTCATGCCGGCGCACGGCGCCAACGGCCTGCGCCGGGTGCCCGGCGGCGGCAGCATCACCGACGTGGCCGGCCTCAAGGTCGGGCACTACACCGACACGCGGCGGCCGACCGGCTGCACGGTCATCATCGCCGAAGCGGGCGCGACCGGCGGCGTGGACGTGCGCGGCGCGGCGCCGGGCACGCGCGAGACCGATCTGCTCAATCCCGTCAACATGGTGGAAAAAGTGCATGCGGTGATGCTGGCCGGCGGCAGCGCCTTTGGCCTGGAGGCGGCCACCGGCGTCATGCGCTACCTGGAAGAACGCAAGATCGGCTTCGACGTGGGCGTGGCGCACGTGCCGATCGTGCCGGCCGCCATCCTGTTCGACCTGGGCGTGGGCGACGCCTCGATCCGGCCCGATGCCGCGGCCGGCTACCAGGCCTGCAAGGCGGCCAGCGCCAAGCCGCCGCAGGAGGGCAACGTCGGCGCCGGCGCCGGGGCGACGGTCGGCAAGCTGTACGGCGCCAAGCGCGCCATGAAGGGCGGCCTGGGCAGCGCCTCGCTGACCGTGGCGGGCGTCACGGTGGGCGCGATCGTCGCGGTCAATGCGGTGGGCGACGTGGTCGATCCGGCCACCGGCCACGTGCTGGCCGGCGCCCGCACCGCCGACGGCAAGATGCTGCTGGACACGCGCGCGGCGATCCTGGCCGGCGACCTGCCGACCTCGATGCGCGAGGGCGCGGCCACCACCATCGGCCTGGTGGCGACCGACGTCAAGCTGACCAAGGCGCAGGCGCAGAAGATGGCGCAGACCGCGCACGACGGCCTGGCCCGCACCATCAACCCGATCCACACCATGCTCGACGGCGACACCGTGTTCGCGCTGGGCACGGGCGTCTCCAACAAGCCCGCCAACATGATGCTGCTGGGCGTGATGGCGGCCGAGGCGATGGCGATCGCCGTGCAGCGCGCCATCCTGGCGGCGCGCGCGCTGGAAGGCTATCCGGCGGCGGTGGATTTCATCGCCTGAGCGGCGCTTTCTTCCGGGTAATGGCGCGCCTGCGGGCAGGAACGCCATTTGCTGCCACCCCGTGTTCGTGCTGACCCCAAGCTGTCATATCGCGCCGGCATGATGGAAAGCGTCGGCGCACCGCCTGCGCGGGAGGGATGGCATGTACGAAGGAGAGCGCTTCAACGGAGCCACGCACCTGGCCGGCCTGGCCTTGGCGGTGGCTGCATCCGGGGCCCTGATCGCGCGGGCCGCGGAATTGAAGGTCGAGTGGCGCCAGACCGTGGCCTGCGCCGTGTTCGCGGCATCCATGATCGCCGTCTATGCATCTTCGGTGCTGTATCACTGCTCGCGCGGGCGCCGCAAGGCGCTGTGGGCCAAGGCCGACCATTGCGCCATCTACCTGCTGATCGCGGGCACCTACACGCCGCTGGCGTTCGTGCCGCCGGAACTGGGCTGGGGCGCCGCCATGGCGGTGGCGATCTGGCTGCTGGCGCTGTACGGCATCGGCCGCGAACTATGGTGGGCGCGCGGGGCCGCGCCAGCCTTGCCGCTCTATCTGGCGATGGGCTGGTTGGGCGTGATGTGCGCCGCGCCCATCGCCGGCGCGCTGTCGGGCGCCGGGCTGGCGTGGCTGCTGGCCGGGGCCGCGCTCTACACGGTGGGCACGGTGTTCTACGCCAACGACAAGCGCTGGCGCCATGCCCACGGCATCTGGCATCTGTTCGTCATGGGCGGATCGGCCTGCCACTTCGTCACGGTGTTCGGTTTCCTGCGCCACGCCTGACGCGGGGCCGTCAGCGCCAGGCCGCCAGCGGGAGCATGCCGCCGCGGTTCTTCACTTTGCGCATGACGATATGCGAACACAGGTCGCGCACGCCCGCGATCTTGCTGAGCTTGTCTTCCACGAACTGCGAGAAGGCCGCCAGGTTGCGGGTGCGCACCGTCAGGATGTAGTTGGAGGCGCCGGTGACGATGCTGGCCTCGGTGATTTCGTCATACAGGGCGATGCCGGCCAGGAATTCCTCGTGCCAGCCGGGCCGCGACTGATCGAGGGACACGTGCACGATGGCTTCCAGCTCGAACCCCAGCCGCTCGGCGTCCAGCACGGCGCGGTAGCCGCGCACGAAGCCGCCTTCCTCCAGCGCCCGCACCCGCCGCAGGCAGGCCGACGGCGACAGGGCCACCTGCTCGGCCAAGTCCTGGTTGCTGAGCTGGCTGTTCTCCTGCAGGCGGTAGAGAATGCGGTGGTCGATGGCGTCCAATTGCATGATGCAATCCAATTCGAAAAAATGGTCTATGGCGCAATTTAATGCGAAATCATAGGGTAAGCCACGCCTCGTTTTGCAAGTATTCGGCTTACTCGCGCTGATAGTATGTAGCCAGCATATTGCCCGAAGGAGCTGTGAATGCATACCCGCGAAAGCTGTGTCGCCGCCGACCGGCAGGACCCCCTGGCGCCGCTGAAAGCGCGTTTCGACCTGCCGCCCGGCGTGCTCTATATGGATGGCAATTCGCTCGGCGTGATGCCGCGCGCCGCCGCCGCGCGCGCCGCCGAGGTCATCACCCAGGAATGGGGCACCGGCCTGATCCGCAGTTGGAACACCGCCGGCTGGTTCGAACTGCCGTCGCGGCTGGGCGACAAGCTGGCCGGCCTGCTCGGCGCGAAAGAGGGCGAACTGGTCATCACCGACACCACCTCGCTGAACATCTTCAAGGCGCTGGCGGCCAGCCTGCGCATCCAGCAGAAGCGCCAGCCCGGGCGCCGCGTGATCCTGTCCGAGCGCGACAACTTCCCCACCGACCTGTACATGATCCAGGGCATGATCGACCTGCTGCAGCAGGGCTACGAGATGCGCCTCATCGACGACGACCTGCCGCTGGCGCGGGCGCTGGACGAGGACGTGGCGGTGGTGCTGCTGTCGCACGTCAACTACCGCAGCGGGCAGATGCACGACATGGCCGCGGTCACGCGCCAGGCGCACGAACGCGGCGCGCTGGTCATCTGGGACCTGGCGCACGCCGCCGGCGCGGTGCCGGTGGACCTGAACGGCGCCGACGCCGATTACGCCGTGGGCTGCACCTATAAGTACCTGAACGGCGGCCCGGGCTCGCCGGCCTTCATCTGGGTGGCGCCGCGCCACATTCCCGATTTCTGGCAGCCGCTGTCGGGCTGGTGGGGCCACCAGCGGCCGTTCGACATGACGGTCGCCTACGAGCCGGCCGGCGGCATCCGTCGCTACCTGTGCGGCACCCAGCCGATCGTGTCGCTGGCCATGGTCGAATGCGGCCTGGACGTGGCGCGCGAGGCCGACATGGCCGAGGTGCGCAGGAAGTCGCTGGCGCTGGGCGACCTGTTCATCGCGCTGGTCGAGGAACGCTGCGCCGGCCATCCGCTGACGCTGGTGACGCCGCGCGACCATGCCGAGCGCGGCAGCCACGTGAGCCTGCGCCACCCGAACGGCTACGAGGTCATGCAGGCGCTGATCGCGCGCGGCCTGATCGGCGACTACCGCGAGCCCGAGGTGCTGCGCTTCGGCCTGACGCCGCTGTACTTCGGCTACGCCGACGTGTGGGACGCGGTCGAGATCCTGAAAGACGTGCTCGACAGCAAGGCCTGGGACAAGCCCGAGTTCAAGCAGCGCTCGGCCGTGACCTGACCTGCCGAGCACCGGCCCGAGCGACATCCAGCAAGAGAGCGCAGTACCGGAGGAGACAATGACACAACAACAAGGATTCGGCAGGATCGCCGAACGCGAGCAGGGGCTCAAGCGCCGCCTGACGTCCGGCCAGATGAGCATGATCGCGATCGGCGGGGCCATCGGCACCGGCCTGTTCCTGGGCAGCAAGTTCGCGATCGGTTTCGCCGGCCCCAGCGTCATCATCAGCTACGCCATCGGCGGACTCATCACGCTGCTGCTGATGGGCTGCCTGGCCGAGATGACGGTGGCGCATTCCACCTCGGGCTCGTTCGGCGCCTACGCCGAGCACTACATCGGCCCGCTGGCCGGCTTCCTGGTGCGCTACGCGTACTGGTCGTGCGTGGTGCTGGCGGTGGGCACCGAGGTCACCGCGGTGGCCGAGTACATGAAGTTCTGGTTCCCGTCGGTGCCCGGCTGGCAATGGGTCTGCCTGTTCTCGGCGGCGCTGATCTTCATCAACGCCATGAGCGTGAAGGCGTTCGGCACCATCGAGTACTGGTTCTCGACCATCAAGATCAGCGCCATCGTGGCGTTCATCATCCTGGGCGCCTATGTGGTCTGGGGCAGTCCGCAATACGGCGCGGCGCAGTACACGGCGCACGGCGGCTTCTTCCCCAACGGCGTGTGGGGCATGTGGATCGCGGTGGTCATCTCGATCTTCAGCTACCTGAGCGTGGAGATGATCGCGGTGGCGGCGGGCGAGGCCGAGGACCCCGAGCGCGCGGTGAAGAAGGCGTTCCGCGCCACCATCGTGCGGCTGGTCGTGTTCTACCTGCTGACGCTGGCGCTGATCCTGGCCATCGTGCCGTGGGACCAGGCCGGCAAGGGCGGCAGCCCCTTCGTGACGGTGATGGAAGCGGTGAAGGTGCCGTACGCGGCGGGGGTCATCAACTTCATCGTGCTGGTGGCGGCGCTGTCGGCCATGAACAGCCAGTTGTATATCACCACCCGCATGATGTTCAGCCTGTCGCGCGCCGGCCACGCGCCGGCGGCGCTGGGCAGGCTGACGCGCAGCGGCACGCCGCTGAACGCGTTGCTGCTGTCGACCAGCGGCATCGCCATCGCCACCGTGCTGAACGTGCTGTATCCGGAAACCTCGTTCACGCTGATGATGGCGATCTCGATGTTCGGCGCGCTGTTCACGTGGATGATGATCTTCGTCACGCACTACTTCTTCCGCCGCCGCTGGGCGCGCGAGGGCGGCGCGGCGCTGTCGTTCCGCATGCCGGGCTTTCCGCTGCTGACGCTGCTGGGCGCGGGCGCGATGCTGGCGATCCTGGTGACGACCTACTTCACCGGCGTGTTCAAGATGACGCTGGTGTTCGGCGTGCCGTTCCTGCTGGTGCTGGCGGCGTTGTACCTGCTGCTGTTCCGCAAGTCCGCCGCGGCGGTGGTGCTGCAGGCACGGCAGCAGCGGTCCTAGCGGCCGCGCCTTTCAAACGGCGCCCGCGCCCTGGCGGATCGCCGCCAGCATGGCGCGGGCGCGCGCCGGCAGCGAGCGCGATCCATACACCGCATGCATCTGCGGCGCCACGCCCCGCGCCGAGGTGGCGGTGTAGCCGGGGCAGACCCGCACCAGCGTGCCGCGGGCGATTTCCGGCGCGGCCGCCCAGTCGGCCAGCCGCGCGATGCCCACGCCCTGCAACGCCAGCGCCATCAGGCCGCTGCTGGTGCTGACCCGCACCGCCGGCTCGGCGTGCATGCGCACGATGCGCTGGCCGCGCCGCAGGTGCCAATCCTTCAACACGCGCGGGCCGGTATGCATGATGAGCCGGTGCCGCGCCAGTTCCTCGGGTTCGCGCGGCAGGCCCATGCACGCCACGTAGTCCGGGCTGGCGCACAACAGCCGCTCGTAGGGCCACAGGCGCGCGCCCAGCAGGTCGCTGGACGCCGGGAAGCCGCCGCGGATGGCGAAATCCAGGCCCTCGGCGATCGGGTCGATTGCCTTGTCGGTGTAGTGGATGTCCACCGTGACGCCCGGATGCTCGGCCGCGTAGCGGCGCAGCACGGCCGGCAGCAGGGTCACGCCCAGCAGGTCGGGCGCGGAGAAGCGCAGGCGGCCCTGGTCGCCTTGCTGGGCGTCGTGCAAGGCCTCGCGCGCCTGGCTTTCCAGGCGCAGCAGCTCGCGCGCGTATTCGAAGTAGCTTTCGCCTTGCGGCGTCAGCGCCACGCTGCTCTTGCTGCGCAACAGCAACTGCGCGCCGACCTGGCGCTCCAGCGCCTGCACCGCGCGCGTGACGGCGCTGGGCGAGGCGCCCAGCGCGCGCGCCGCCAGCACGAAGCTCTGGCGTTCCGCGACGGCGCAGAACACCTGGTATTCCCATAGGGCGCCACGTTCCATGGTGGTTCTCCATTGCGATTATCGCAACATGATATTGCAACGCAGAGGGCTCGGTCGGACCTAGACTGCCGCCATTCCCGACTTTCTCCAGGTTGACCGCCAATGTCAGATCCCCACTATTTCGATCCCGTCACCGGCGCGCGCCATGCGCTGGACGAGGCCCGCTGGTGTTCCGATGCGCGCACGCCACTGATGATCTCGCCGCTGCCGGGCATCTCGCCCGACGACATCGACCGCCGCGAGCGTTCGCTGTGGCGCTACCGGGCCGCGCTGCCCGGCGCCGTGACCCGGCCGGTGTCGATGGGCGAGGGCGGCACGCCGATGGTCGAGCGCGCGTGGGGCGGGCTGCGGCCGCACTTCAAGCTGGAATGGTTCAACCCCACCTGCAGCTTCAAGGACCGTGGCGCCGCGGTGATGCTGTCATGGCTGCGCCAGATCGGCATCGGCGCCATCGCCGAGGACAGTTCGGGCAATGGCGGCGCCGCCATCGCGGCGTATGGCGCGGCGGCGGGCATGGGCGTCACGATCTTCGCGCCGGCCTACACGTCCAGCGCCAAGGTGGCGCAGATCCGCGCGTTCGGCGCCGACGTGCGACTGGTGCAGGGGCCGCGCGAGAACGCCGAGACCGCCGCGATCGAGGCCGCCGCGCGGATCTTCTATGCCAGCCACAACTGGCAGCCTTTCTTCCTCCAGGGCACCAAGTCCATCGCCTACGAGATGTGGGAGGACTTCGGTTTCGAGGCGCCGGACAACGTGGTGATTCCGGCGGGCGCGGGCAGCAACGTGCTGGGCTGCGCCATTGGCTTTGCCGAGCTGCTGGCGGCCGGACAGATCAAGCGCCTGCCGCGCCTGTTCGTGGCCCAGCCGCGGAACTGCTCGCCGGTGGACGCCAGCTTCCATGCCGGGGTCGACACGCCGGTGCCACGCGAGGTGCTGCCGACGGTGGCCGAGGGCACCGCGATCAAGCGGCCGGTGCGGCTGCGCGAGGTGTTGCAGGCGATCCGCGCCAGCGGCGGTCAGACCGTTGCGGTGCCGGAGGCGGACATCGTTGCCGCCGTGCGCAGGCTGGCGGCAATGGGGCTCTACGCCGAGCCCACCAGCGCCACCGCGGCGGCGGCGCTGGACATGCTGCGCGCGCGTGGCGCGATTCGCGAGACCGAGCGCACCGTGGTGCTGTTGACCGGCACCGGCATCAAGGCCACGCAGTTCATGACGGATCTGTATTCGGCGGCGTGACCACCGCCGAGTCCGCCAGCAGGTGGTCGAGCAGGCGGCGGGCGCGGGCGCTGAGGGTATCGCGCGACTGCACGCACAGCAGCAGCTCGCGCGCGGCCCAGGCGTCGGACAGCGCCACCGGCGTCACCCTGAGCAACTGGCGCATGCTGTTGGCCGTGGTTTCGGGCACGATGCCCACGCCGACGCCGGCCTCGACCAGCCGGCACATGGCGTCGAAGCTGCGCAACTGCACCCGCAGCTTGATGGGCTTGCCGACCACCAGTGCCTGCCGCGCCAGGAAGCGTTGCAGCGCGCTGCTGCGGTCGAGCCCGACGAAGTCTTCGTCCAGCACGTCGCCGAACGCGACCTCGGCCCGGTCCGCCAGCGCGTGGCCGGCCGGCACGATCAGCACGAAGCGGTCGGCGTGGTAGGCGTGGGTCTGCAGGGCGCCGGTGTCGACCGTGCCCGCGACGATGCCGATATCGGCCGAGCCGTCGGCGATGCATTCGACGATCTCGTCGCTCAGCATTTCCTGCAATTCGACGTTGATGCGCGGATGCGCCGCCAGGAAGCCGCTGAGCGCTTCGGGCAGGAAGGCGGTCAGCGCGTTGGTGTTGGACAGCAGGCGCACCGAGCCGCCGAATTCGCCGGAGAAGTCGGCCAGGTCGTCGCGCAGGCGGTCGGCCTGGGCCAGCATGATGCGGGCATGGGCGGCCAGCTTCAGGCCGGCCGGGGTGGGGATGACACCCTGGCGGCGGCGCTCCAGCAGCGGCGCGCCGAGCGAGGCCTCGAGGTTGCGGATGCGGGCGCTGGCGGCGGCCAGCGCCAGGTTGGCGCGGGCGGCGCCGTGGGTGATGCTGCCGGCCTGCACCACGTGCAGGAACAGCGCCAGGTCGGTCAGGTCGAAACGCATGGCGGCGAGCCTACGCGAGGCGCGCAGGCAGCCTCTGCGAATCGCGCATTTTCAGCGCGGGACAGGGTCCGTACACTGCGCCGATCCGTGTTCTCGTGGTGGTTTGCCCATGCATCTTGTCGCCTCCGGTTTTCCGATTCTACCCGCGCTGATCACCGCGATCACGATCGCGTTGTGGGCCTTTTCGCGGCTGCCTGAGTACCTGACGGCGCTGCTGTTCTTCAGCGCCGCCATGATCTTCGCGGCCGCGCCGCGCGAGGTGGTGTTCTCCGGGTTTTCGTCGGCGGCGTTCTGGCTGGTGCTGAGCGGCTACGTGCTGGGGCTGGCGCTGAAGTACACCGGCCTGGCCGACCGCATGGCGGGCGCGCTGTCGCGGCGCCTGTCGGGTTCGTATCCGAAGGTGGTGGCCGGCGTGGTGGCGCTGACCTACCTGCTGGCGTTCGTGATGCCGTCGAACATGGGCCGCATCGCGCTGCTGATGCCGATCGTGCTGGCCTATGCCGACCAGATCGGGCTGGTGGCGGGCCGTCGTGGACGGATTGGCCTGGCGCTGGCGGTGGGCTTCGGCACCTTCCAGTTGTCCACCTCCATCCTGCCGGCCAACGTGCCGAATCTGGTGATGGCCGGCAGCATCGAATCGAGCTATGGCCTGCAGTTAAGTTATCTGCCGTATCTGTGGCTGCATGCGCCGGTGCTGGGCATCCTGAAAGGCGTGGTGCTGGTGGCCTGCATCGCCTGGTTGTTCCGCGATACGCCCGAGACCGCGCCGCCTGCCCCGCCGGCCCAGCCCCTGTCCGCGCCGGAAAAGCGCCTGGCGGTGCTCTTGGGATTGACGTTGCTGGGCTGGGTGACGGACGGATGGCACGGCGTGTCGCCGGCCTGGATCGGCCTGGCCTCGGCCTGTCTGTGCCTGTTGCCCAAGGTGGGTTTCGTCAGCGGCGAGCAGTTCGGCAAGGAAGTGAATTTCCGCACCGCGATCTACGTGGCGGGCATCCTGGGACTGGCGGCGATGGTGGCCGACAGCGGCCTGGGCGGCATCATCGGCCGCGCCCTGCTGGCCTGGCTGCCGTTGTCGCCCGAGGCGCCGATGCAGAGCTTCTTTTCGCTGGTGGGGCTGTCGGCGGCGCTGAATTTCGTGGTCACGGCCAACGGCGTGCCGGCCCTGTATACGCCGCTGGCCGAGACGCTGGCGCAGGCCTCGGGCTTTTCGCTGATGACGGTGCTGATGGCGCAGGTGGCCGGCTACGCCACCGTCATCATGCCGTACCAGGCCTCGCCCATCGTGGTGGCGATGGGCATGGGCCAGGTGCCGGCGCGCAGCGGCCTGGCGTTGAGCCTGCTGACCGCGCTGGTGTCGTTCGTGGCGCTGGTGCCGCTGGACTACCTGTGGTTCAGGCTCCTGGGAATGCTGGGATCGTGATCAGTTCGTCTTCGACGGCGGCGGAGGCGGGTTCTGGCGCCGGGGCGAACACCCGCAGGCGGTGGCCGTCGGGGTCGAGCGCGACGAAGGTGCGGCCGAAGTCCATGTTGGTGGGGGCCTGCAGGATCGGCAGGCCGCGCAGGCTCCAGTCGAGGTGGCGCTGGTTGAGCGCGTCGGCGTCGGGCACGGTGAAGGCCAGTTCGGTGCAGCCGCCGCGGCCGGCGGCGGCCGGTTCCACGGTGTGGCGCGACCACAGGCCCAGCATCAGGCCGGAGTCGAGCGCGAACAGGGCGAAGGTGGGCGAGCTTTCGACGGGCGGGCGGTTCAGCAGCGCGCTGTAGAACGCCGCGCTGGCCTCGGGCTTGTCGACGTAGAAAATGACGAAGTTCTTGGCGGACATGATGCGCTCCTGGTTGAATGAGCGCTCATCTTAGAGAGCCATGCTGTCAGATTTTGTCAGTAGTCTTCATGCCGATGTCGCACCCGCCGGCGCGCGGCGTACGCCAGGGATCAGCAGGGGTCGCCCTTGGCCGTATTGATGGCGCGCCACTCCTTGAGCAAGGCCTGGCGGCGGCGCGGATAGCGTGGCCCGGCTTCGAGCGTGGCGATGCGGTCGGTGCGGAAATGGCGGAAGTCCTGGCGCAGTTCGCACCAGGCCATGACGATGCGCACGCTGTCGAAAAATCCCAGGGCGAACGGCCAGATGACGCGTTCGGAATCGGCGCCCTTGTCGTCGCGGTAGGTGATGGCGATTTTCTGCTCGCCGCGAATGGCCTGGCGGATCAGCGACAGGTCGACCCGGTCGACCACCGCCCAACTGCTGGGGCCGACCAGCAGCGGAATGGCGTCCAGTTCATCGCGCAGTTCGCGCGGCAGCACCGCGCTGATCTTGGCCAGCGCGTTGGCGGCGGCCTGACCCAGGCGCGGATCGGAACGGCCGGCCACCCAGCGGGTGCCCAGCACCAGGGCCTCGATCTCCTCGGTGCTGAACATCAGCGGCGGCAGCATGAAGCCGGGCCGCAGCACGTAGCCGATGCCCGGCTCGCCCTCGATTTCGGCGCCCTGCGCCTGCAGCGTGGCGATGTCGCGGTACAGCGTGCGCAGGCTGACGCCCAGGTCGGTGGCCAGGCGGTGGCCGCTGACGGGCAGGCGGTGGCAGCGCAGGGTCTGCAGCAGATCCAGGAGGCGTTCGGTGCGGGACATGGGAGCGGGCGGGGGCGGGACGGCGTAATGCTGCCATGGAATGGCAGCAGCGGGAAGCCGCGGCCCGCCGTTCTTGATCCGGCCGTCCTCAACCCGGCAGCGCCGCCAGCCAGTCGTGCACCCGCCCGGCCAACTCCAGGCTGTTGCGGTCCATCATCAGCATGTGCGAGTTGCCGTGGATGCCCAGGTCGGGCAGCGACAGCACCGTGACGCTGGCATGGCGCGCCGCGAATTCCCGCACCCGTGCGCGCATCCGCGGCCAGCGCGGATCGGTGTCCATGTGGTCGCCCATCACGACCAGCGTGGGGGTGTCGTAGCGGGCATCGGGCCCGAGGTCCGGGATGCTGGCCGGCTCCAGCGCCACCAGGGCCCGCACCCGCTCGGGCAGGGCGTGGGCGGCGCGGATGCCGAATACGCCGGCCTGCGAATGGCAGACCACGATGGCCGCGCCGATCCGTTCCAGGAAGGCCTGGTAGGCGCGCAGGATGGCGGCATCGGTGTGGACCCAGCGCGGCACCATCTGCGCGGCCAGCGCGTCGAACGCCTCCAGCGGGAATTGCGTGTCCGGGTAGGCGCTGCCGGGGCCGGGCCGGGTGCCCGGGCGGCCGATGCGAAAGCGCGTGTAGCAGTCCTCGCGCGCCTGCACCACCGGCGCGTCGGGCCAGACATGCGGCGCGGCGCCGGCGCGGCCGCGTTCCACCGCGTCGCACAGGTAGGCGTCCCAGCCGCGCCGCAGGAAATAGTGCAGCCAGCCCTGGCGGCCGTCCGGCGTGGTCTCCCAGGCCGCGCCGGTCATGCCGCCGCCATGCCAGAACGCCAGCGGCGGCCGGCCGCTGGCCGGCTCCGACAGGAAGTACTGGGCGTACATCTGTTCGACGCGGTAGGTGCCGTTGGGATCCAGCGCCACCGGCTGGCCGCCTTCGGCCATGACCAGCTCGCGTCGCGGCAGGCCGCTGAGCGCCAGGTCGCGGCCGCCGACGTGGAATGCACCCATGTCGCGCAGGCGGATCGGCGCCAGCGCCGCGCCGTCGTCCAGGGCAGCGGCCATCATTCGGCCTTGATGTGGTTGGTCTCGATGACCTGTTTCCACCTGGCCGTTTCGGTGGTGACGAAGCGGCCCAGGTCGGCGCGCGAACCGGCGGCGGTCTCGACGCCCAATTCGCGCATCTTGGCTGCCACCTCGGGCGCCTGCAGCGCCTGGGCGAAGGCGTCGTGCAGCGTGTCCAGCACCGGGGCGGGGGTGCCGGCCGGCGCCATCACGCCGAACCAGGGCGTGATCAGGAAGTCGGGCACGCCGGCCTCGGCGAAGGTCGGCACGTCCGGAATCGCCGGCGCGCGCGCGGCGCTGGCCACGGCCAGGGCGCGCAGCTTGCCGGCGCGGATGTTGGCCAGCGAGGCCGGCAGGTTGTCGAAGTACATGTCGACCTGCCCGCCGAGCAGGTCGGCCGCCACCTGGCCGGCGCCCTTGTAGGGGATGTGGGCCAGGTCGATGCCGGCGCGCTGCTTGAGCAGCTCGGTCGCCAGGTGGGCCGAGCCGCCGATGCCGGAGGAGGCCGAATTGAGCTTGCCGGGGTTGGCGCGCGCATACGCCAGCAGCGCCGGCAGCGTGTCGGCCGGCACCTTGGGATTGACCACCAGCACGCTCGGCACGGTGCCGATCATCGCGACGGGGGCGAAGTCCTTGACGATGTCGTAGGGCGCCGGCTGGTACAGCGACGGCGCCACGGTGCAACCGAACGCGCACATCAGCAGCGTCTGGCCGTCGGGCGCGGCTCGGGCCACCGCCTGCGCGCCGATGTTGCCGCCGGCGCCGGCCCGGTTCTCGACGATCAGCGGCTGGCCGAGGCGCTTGGAAAGGTTGTCGCTGAGCAGGCGCGCCAGGATGTCGGGCGTGCCGCCGGCGGGGAAGGGCACCACCAGCGTGATCGGGCGGCTGGGGAAATCGGCGGCATGGGCCGCCAGCGGCAGGCAGGCGGCCAGCGCCAGCAGGGCGCGGGCGGACCAGCGTGCCAGCACGGGGCGGATGCGCCGGGGCGCGGGAAGGTGGCGGGTGGGGCCCATGGTTGTCTCCGTAGCGGGCGGCCGGGTCGAAACGCCCGGTCCGTGGCGGACTGTAGCCAAGCCGGCCGCGCCTGCCCAATGCCGATGGCGCAAGACTCGCATATCGAATCCGATATGGTTCTTTGCAATCATTCGCTTACGGCATAGCATGGCGCCATGCGCGACGCCCAATCCTTGCCTTTCCTGCGCAGGCTCGACATGAACCTGCTGCTGACCTTCGACGTGCTCATGCGCACGCGCAGCGCCACCGCCAGCTCGCGCCTGCTGCACAAGACCCAGCCGGCCATCAGCCGCGACCTGGCGCGCCTGCGCCTGCGGCTGGAGGACCCGCTGCTGGTGGTGGTGAAGGGACGTTTCGTTCCGACCGAGCGGGCGCTGGAGCTGCACGCGTCGGTGCATGACGCGCTGGCGCAGATCGAGGCCGCGCTGCGCCCGCCCGAGGCCTTCGATCCGGCGCGCGCCGAAGGCGTGGTCAACATCGGCACCGGCGCGCACAGCGAGATCCTGCTGGCCGCGCCGCTGATCGAGCGGCTGCACCGCGCCGCGCCGGGCGTGACGCTGCGCTTCCAGTCGCTGCACGGCGATTTCGCGCCCGACGACCTGGAGGCCGAACGGCTGCACATCGCCATCGGCCTGTTCGGCAAGGTGCCGGCGCGCTTTCACCGCGATGCGCTGCACACCGACCGCCGCGTCTGTGTGCTGTCGGCGCGGCATCCCTGGGCCGCGCGCGGTGCCCTGACGCTGGCCGACCTGGGCGCCATCAAGTGGTTCGCGTTCGAGCAGATGTACGGCCGCGAGACGACCTTCGACCGGCTGCTCAAGCCGGGCGACGGCCGCATGGCGTTCTCGGCCTATCTCTCGGGCTTCGGCGTGGCGCCCTATGTGCTGGTGGACACCGACTACGCCACCACCATGCCGGCCAGCGTGGCGCGGGCGCATTGCCGCCATTTCCCGCTGGCGATGCTGGAGATGCCGGCGCGCCTGCGGCGCATGGAACTGGCGATGGTGTGGGCGCGCCGCCAGCACGCTTCGCCATTGCAGGCGTGGTTGCGCGACCAGGTGCGCGACGTGCTGCGCGAGCGCCTGGCCGCGGACGGCCCGGCTTAGCGGGCGACCGGCTTGCCGGTGGCCACGTCGATGGCCGAGCCGTCTTCCAGGCTGACGCGGTAGATCTCGCGCAGCACGTTGCCGGCAAAGCCGATCTCGACGATGGACACGTCCTTGAAGGTGGCCTGGATGCCGTCGGGCAGCGCGGCGTTGAATTTGGCGGACTCCTGCTTCATGGCGTCGGCCAGGCGCGCGTCGTACGGCGTCATGCTATAGACCAGCGTGGTGTGTGGGTTGTGGGCGCGCACTTCCTTGCCGTCCTTCATCACGTTGACGCCGCTCACGCCCATGGTCTTGACCAGCTCGCGGCCGGCGTCGGCCATCTTGGCGTAGACCGGGCCGGTCACGCGCGGCAGCGGGCCGTCGCGCAGCGGCGCCAGGGCGGCGGTGGTCACGGTGTTGTAGGCCATCATGGCCTCGAAGCCCGCGCCGCTCTTGACCACGCCCAGGTCCAGCCACCACGGGTGGCCCGCGCCCTTGGCCGCTTCGGTCGGATAGAAGTCCTTGAGCGTCACCTGCAGCGGCGCCGGGGGCTTGGGCAGCGCGCGCAGCATGCGCTGCGGCGTGGCGCTGTCGGCGCTGTGGATGTGGACCACGGTCACGTGCGGGATATTGGGCGTTGCGGCCTCGGTCTTCAGGCCCAGCGCGAGCAGGTCCTGCTTGAGCGTGCCGTTGACCTTGGCGTCCAGCACGGCGTTCACTTCCTTGGGCAGGCGGTAGACCACGCCGTAGGTGGTCTTGTGTTCACGGAAGGCGGGCTGCTCCAGCGCGCTGTTGTCGATGGGAGCGGCGAAGGCGGTCGATAGAGCGGCCAGGGACAGGCCCAGAGCGGCCAGGGGCAAGACGCGTTTGATCATGGATTTTCCTTTTATGTTCAAGACCCGCGAGAGTCCGGTCCAGTGTGGCCACGCCGGATGTACGGCGTATTGCAACAGGGCAAAGAAATCCGATAGGCGGCCAAGCCGTGCCGATGGCTGCGCCCGGCTATAGCAGGAAGACGGCCGCCACGATCAGCAGCCCCAGCACCAGGTTGACGCCGACCCAACGGCGGATGCCCGCCATGGCCTGGCCGCCGCGCGGCCATTCCGAGGCGGCCACCGCCGCGCGCAGGCGCGGATAGAGCGCGGCGCGGATGTAGGCGTAGATGGCCGTCATCACCAGCCCGCCCGCGGCCATCACGGTCCAGGCGCGCGGCATGAAGAAGGCGCCACCGCTGCGCGCGGCCTGGGCCGCTTCCTGGCCGATCATGAGGGCGCCGGTCGCCAGGATCAGCACGATCGCGGCCCCCACCGCGTTAAGGAAGGGGCCGAGCACCGCGTCCATCAGGCGCAGCCGTTGCGGCGGCTCCAGTTGCGCGGCCGCCGGCCGCAGGAAACAGTGGGCGAACAGCATGCCGCCGACCCACAGGATCACGGCCAGCAGGTGGATGAGTTTGAGGGCGCTGTAGAGCATGGTGTCGGGCTTCGGAATGGGCCGCGTCGTCGCAATGCCGACGGCAAGGCCTGGCTGTGGGGACGGCGGCCGCGGGAGCGCGCGCGGCCGAATCTGTCCCCATGATATATCCCCACGACACCCGGGCGGGCTTCTTGACGCATGCCACGGTTTTGCATTTAGAATGAGATTGATTTTTATTTGTAGTCAAGAAAGTTCGGGAGTCCATCGTGTCCAACCTTGCGCTAGCCTGCGGCGACGCCGTCCATCTGCTCTACCGCGCGCATCATGGATGGCTGCACAACTGGCTGCGGGGCAAGCTGGGCAACTCCTGCGATGCCGCTGACCTGGCGCAGGACACCTTCGTGCGGGTGCTGCGGCATCGGCACGAACTCGACGCGCTGCGCGAGCCGCGCGCCTACCTGACCACCATCGCCAAGCGTCTGGTGCTGAATCATTACCGGCGCCGCTCGATCGAACAGGCCTACCTGGACGCCCTGGCGAGCATGCCCGAGGCCATGGCGCCGTCGCCCGAGCAGCGCCTGCTCATCCTCGAAGCGCTGCAGGAAATCGACGAGATGCTGGCCGGCCTGGCGCGCCCGGCGCGACAGGCGTTCCTGATGGCGCAGCTCGAAGGACTCAGCCACATCGAGATCGCCGCGCGGCTGAACGTGTCGGTGCGGTCGGTGCATCGCTACATCGCCAAGGGGTACGAACAATGCATCATGGCGGTGATGTGAGCGTCCAATGGGGCGTGGCGGGCGAGCTGCCCGCCGTCGATCGCCAGGTCGCGCGCGAGGCGGCGCGCTGGCTGCTGCGGCTGAATTCCGAGCAAGCCACCGATGCCGACATCCGCGCCTGCCAGCAATGGCGCGCCAGCAAGGCCGAGCATGAACATGCCTGGCAGCGCGCGCAGCGCGTCAACCAGCGCTTCGGCCTGATCCCGGCATCGCTCGGCATGGCGGCGCTGAACCGGCCGGAGTCGGCCGGCCGGCGCGCGGCCCTCAAGACGCTGGCCGCGCTGATCGTTGCTGGGCCGGCGGGCTGGGCCGCCTGGCGCGCCAGCCCGTTCGAATGGACCGCCGACTACCGCAGCGCGACCGGCGAACAGCGCCAGGTGGCGCTCAGCGACGGTTCTTCCATGCGCCTGAACACCGCCAGCGCGGTCGACGTCCTGTACGGCGCCGACCTGCGGCTGGTGCGGCTGCGTGCCGGCGAGATCGCGGTCCACGCGGTGGCCGAAGGCCGGGTCCATCCGCGGCCCTTCGTGGTGCGCACGAGGCAGGGCGATATCCGGGCGCAGGCGGCGCGCTTCTGCGTGCGCGAAGACGGTTCGGCCTGCCGCGTCAGCGTGCAGGAGGGCGGCGTGACGCTGCGCCGCGGCGACGCCAGCCTGGCGCTGACGGCCGGCGAGCAGGCCTGGCTGCGCGACGATGAAGCGCCGCGCATCGAGCCGGCCGATCCGCATGCCGCCGACTGGACGCGCGGCGTGCTGCACGCCAGCGCCTGGCGCCTGGACGCCTTCGCGGCCGAGCTGGGCCGTTACCGCCCCGGTGTGCTGCGCTGCGATCCCGAGGTCGCCGGCCTGCGGATCTCCGGCGCCTTCCAGTTGCGCGATACCGACGCGGTGCTGGCGGCCCTGCCGTCCACGCTGCCGGTGCTGGTGCGTTACCGCAGCGCGTATTGGGTGACGCTCATGCCGCGCGCGGGGCAGGCATGAATCGTCGTTGTTACAAAAAAGCCGGGGCGGGCTGTCCGGTTGGCGTTGGTCCAGGGTCATGGTCAGTAGAGGCATACGAATGCCGATACCCGTTGGATCGAAAGGACGACCATGGCTCACTTTCCCGCCAGCCGCCTCCGCGGCACCCCCTTGAACCGAGAGGCTCCATGCCGATTGACCCGCCTGTCCCTGGCGTTGCGCATCGCCACCGCGCGGCTGCCCCGGCCGTTGCGCTGTGGCCGGCCGCCGCCGCGCTGGCGCAGATCGCGCCGGCCGAGCAGGCGCGCGGCTACCGCATCCCGGCCGGCCCGCTGGCCGAGAATCTGTCGCGCTTCGCCGACAACGCCGGCGTCACGGTGCTGTTCGACGCGGCGCTGGTGGGCCAGCGGCGTGGCGCCGGCCTGAACGGGGAATACTCCGTGGCTGACGGTTTCGCCCGCCTGCTGGCCGGCAGCGGCCTGGCCGCGCGCGAGCGCAGCCCGGGCGTGTTTGTGCTGCAGGCCCTGGCCCCTGCCGGCGTGACGCAGTTGACGCCGGTCACGGTGGAAGGCGAGGGCACGGCGATCACGCCGGCGTGGGAGACCCGCAGCGACCGCAAGCGCCTGGACGACGCGCAGGTGCGCGGTTGGAGCGATCTGGGCAAGCGCCTGGAACCGGGCGTGAACTTCAACCGCCAGAACAACAGCATCAACATCCGCGGACTCGACCAGGATCGCGTGCTGACGCGGGTGGACGGCATCCGCCTGCCGTGGCTGGATGACGGCGCGCGCGGCGTCAAGGGCGGCCTGGAGGCGGTGGACTTCAACTCCCTGTCGCGCCTGGACATCGTGCGCGGCGCCGACGCCAGCGCGGGCGGCTCGGGCGCCATCTCCGGAATGGCCGACCTGTACACGCTCGATCCCTCGGACCTGCTGAACGACGGCAAGACCTTCGGCGCGTTGGCCAAGACCGACTACGACACCGCCGACAGCAGTTGGGGCGCCAACGCCGCGCTGGCCGGACAGATCCACAGCGATACCTTCTGGCTGGTGCAGGCGGGCGTGCGCAACGGCCATGCGCTGGACAACCGCGGCGACGTCGGCGGCTATGGCCCGCGCCGCGACCAGCCGACGCCCGAGGACTACGACCAGCGCAGTTTCCTGCTCAAGCTGCAGCAGCGCGTCGAGGGCGGCCACCGCTTCGGCCTGACCGGCGAATACTTCAAGCGCAAGGCCACGCAGGACAGCATGTTCGAACAGGGGCCGGGCACCAGCTACCTGATCGGCGGGAACACCACCCGGAAGGAAACCGAGCGCCAGCGCGTGTCGCTCGATTATTCCTACAAGGCACCCGCCGAGGGCGGCTGGATCGACAGCGCCACGGCGGTGGTGTACTGGCAGCGCATGCAGCTCGACAGCGCGCTCGATGGCGAACGCAGCCGCGATGCGCGCGCCAACATCATTCCCGGCGATCCGTTCAGCTATGGCTTTCCCAGTGGCGCCTACGGCCGCAACAACTCCATCCGCCAGACCATGTTCGGCGCCAATGGCGAACTGACCAAGCGGCTGGCGGGCAACACGGTGTCGCAGTTGTGGACCGTGGGCGGCGAGTGGTATGGCAACAAGACCGAGCAGAACTCCAGCGGCTACGACAACTGCCCCACCGTGCGGGCCGGCACGCCGGCGCCGTTCGGCCCGCGCACCTGCGACATGCTGCACACCAACCAGGCCGACGTGCCGCTGTCCAAGGGCAGCCAGTGGGCGTTGTGGATGTCGGACGAATTCAGTTTCGGCGATGGCCGCTACACCGTCATGCCGGCGCTGCGCTACGACCACTACGAGCAGAAGCCCAGGTCCACCGAAAGCTACGCCAGCAACCGCAACGGCGGCGTGTTGCCGCCCGAGAACAGCGGCGGGCGCTTCTCGCCCAAGCTGCTGACCACCTGGAAGGCGGCCGACGCGCTGAGCCTGTACGCGCAGTACGCCTATGGCTTCAAGGCGCCCAGCGCGACGCAGCTCTACACCAACTACGGCGGCCCCGGCACCTACCTGCGGGTCGGCAATCCCTACCTGAAGCCGGAAACCAGCAAGGGCTGGGAACTGGGCGCCAAGCTGGGTTCCGATTCGCTCGGCGGCGCGGTATCGTTCTTCGATAACCGCTACCAGAATTTCATCGACAGCAACGTGCCGCTGGATGCCAACTCGCCGCAATGGCAGCCGGGCTGGGCCGGGCAGTACCCGTTGGGCATCACCGGCAACGTCAACCGCGCCAAGGTGCGCATCTACGGCGCCGAGGCCAGCGCGCACTGGAAGTTCTCGCCGGGCTGGCGCACGTGGGGTTCGCTGGCGTGGGCCGTGGGCAAGGATGAAGGCACCGGCCAATACCTGAACTCGGTGGCGCCGCTGAAGGCGGTGCTGGGCGTGGGCTATGGCCGCGACGTGTGGGGCGTGGACGCGCTGCTGACGACCACCCTGCGTCGTAACAAGGTCGAATACCCGGAGGCCGGCGCCTCGACGCCCAACCGCGACTTCCAGGCGCCCGGCTACGGCGTGGTGGACCTCATGGGCTACTGGCGGCCGACGGCGGTCAAGGGGCTGCAGGTGCAGGCTGGCGTGTTCAACCTGTTCGACAAGAAGTACTGGGAAGCGATCAACGTGCCGACCGCCGGCGCCACGGCCCTGCCGCGGCCGGTTGACTGGTACACGGAGCCGGGGCGCAGCCTGCGCGTCTCGCTGACTTATCAATACTGACCCGCGCTGCCGCCGCTGCGCGACAGCGGCGGCAGTCCTGATTTTCCATTCCGGCCGGAGAGACCGCAATGAACCAAGAAGTGAAGCATCCTGATTTCGCTACCCGCGCCGCCGAGCTGCGCGCCCGCAACGACGCGCTGGCGGCGTCCAGACCCGGCCTGCGCGCCCGCAACCTGGCCCAGGAACTCGGCGTGTCCGAGGCCGAATGGGTCGCGGCCGGCTGTGGCGGCGTCAAGGCCACCGAACTGCACGGCCAGCCGCAGGAGATCTTCCGCGAACTGGGCGCGCTGGGCCCGGTGATGGCCCTGACGCGCAATGACTGGTGCGTGCATGAGCGCCACGGCGCCTACCTGGACATCCAGGCCGACGGACCGGTCGGCCTGGTGCTGGGGCCGGACATCGACCTGCGCGTGTTCTTCTCGTGCTGGAAGTCCGCCTGGGCGGTCGAGCAGGACGGCCGCCACAGCCTGCAGTTCTTCGACGGCGCGGGCGTGGCGGTGCACAAGGTCTACCGCACCGAAGCCACCGACGTCGCCGCGTATGACGCGCTGGTGGCCAGGTTCGCCGGCGATTCGCGCTGGCCCGAGACCGCGCCCTACGCGCCCGCCGCCGACGCGCCGAGCGTCGAGGACAGCGCCCAGTGGCGCCAGGCCTGGCTGGGCATGCAGGACACGCACGAATTCTTTCCGCTGCTGCGCAAGTTCAAGGTGTCGCGGCTGGCGGCGCTGGCCGCGGCCGGCGAAGACCTGGCGCAGACGGTGCCGGCGGAGTCGGTCGAGCGCATGCTGGAGTCGGCGGCGGCCAGCGGCCTGTCGATCATGTGCTTCGTGGGCAACCGCGGCATGATCCAGATCCACACCGGCCCGGTTCGGCAGTTGCGCCGCACCGGCCCGTGGTTCAACGTGCTGGATCCGACCTTCAACCTGCACCTGGACACCACCGCCATTGCGTCGGCCTGGGTGGTGAACAAACCCACCAGCGATGGCTGGGTGACGTCGCTGGAACTGTATTCGTCCAGCGGCGATCTGATCGCGCAGTTCTTCGGCGAGCGCAAGCCGGGCAATCCGGAGCTGGCGGGGTGGCGTGAATTGATGTCGGGCCTGTGCCGCGTGCCGTTGGCCGCTTGAGGATGATGCAATGAAGAAATGGCTGGCGGTGGCGGCTTGGATGCTGGTGGCGGGCGCGCAGGCGGCGCCGCCCGAACGCGTGGTGACGCTGGGCGGCAGCGTGACCGAGATCGTGTACGGCCTGGGGCAGGGCGGCCGGCTGGTCGGCGACGATCAGTCCAGTCTGTACCCGGAGGCCGCGACCCGGTTGCCGCGCGTCGGCTATTACCGCGCGGTGCCGGTCGAAGGCGTGCTAGCGCTCAAGCCCGACCTGGTGCTGGCCTCGGAACAGGCCGGTCCGCCCGAGGCGCTCAAGCGCCTGGGCGAAGTCGGGGTGCGGCTGGTGAGCGTGCCGGACGCGCCGTCGGTCGATTCGCTCAAGGCGCGCATCCGCGCCGTGGCCGGCGCGCTGGACGTGGCGCCGGCCGGCGAACAGATGGTGCGGGACGTGACGCGCGAGCTGGCCAAGGCCGAGGCCATGCCGGCCACGCGCGCGCGGGCGCTGCTGCTGATCAACCGCAACGGGGCGCCGCAAGGCGCGGGGCGCGGCACCGCGGCGGCCGAAGTCATGCACCTGGCCGGGCTGGACAACGTGCTGCACGGGCAGCAGGGCTACAAGCCGCTGTCGCCCGAGGCCATCGGCGCGCTGGCGCCCGACCTGATCATCGTCACGCGCGAATCGCTGCAGGCCAGCGGTGGCCTCGATGGCTTTGCGCGTCTGCCCGGCATCGCGGTGACACAGGCCGCGGCGAAGCGGCGCATCATCGTCATGGATGACCTGTTGATTCTTGGATTGGGCCCGCGGCTGCCGCAGGCGCTGATCCAGCTCAAGCAGGAGGCCGCGCATGCCATGGCGCGCTAGCCCGCCGCTGGCGCTGGTGTTGCTGGCGGTGGCGGTGGTGGCGGCGGTGCTGGCGGCCAGCGCCAGCGGCGCGGTCTCGATTCCGTTGCGCGAGCTGCCGTCGCTGTTGTGGGGCACGCCCACGCCGGAGCAGGCGCTGTGGCGCAACGTGCTGATCGACATCCGCCTGCCGCGCGTGCTGCTGGCGGTGGTGATGGGCGCGGGCCTGGCGATCTCGGGGGCGGCGCTGCAGGCGCTGTTCCGCAACCCGCTGGCCGAACCGGGGCTGATCGGCATCTCCGCCGGCGCCTCGCTGGGCGCGGTCATCGCCATCGTGATGACGCCGGGCGGCTTCTGGTACACCGCGCCGGGCGCCTTCATCGGCAGCCTGGTCGCGACGCTGTCGGCCTATATGGTGGGACGGCGCGTGCCGGGCGTGGCGGGGCTGCTGCTGGCGGGCGTGGCGATCACCGCCATCGCCTTCAGCCTGATCGGGCTGTTCACCTTCATGGCGTCCGACGCGCAACTGCGCGACCTGACCTTCTGGAACATGGGCAGCCTGGCCGGCGCCAACTGGAAGCTGCTGGCCTTCCTGGGGCCGTGGGTGCTGCTGCTGTCGCTCTGGCTGATGCGCCAGTGGCGCGTGATGAACGCGCTGCTGCTGGGCGAGCGCGAGGCCCAGCACCTGGGCTATTCGCTCAAGCAGGCGCGGGCGCGGCTGGTGCTGGCTTGCACCCTGATCGTCGGGCCGCTGGTGGCGGCCAGCGGCACTATCGTGTTCGTCGGGCTGGTGGTGCCGCACCTGGTGCGCATGACGCTGGGCGCCAACCATCGCCTGCTGCTGCCCGCCTGCCTGCTGGGCGGCGGGCTGGTGATGACGCTGGCGGACTGGCTGGCGCGCGTCGTGGTGGTGCCGGCCGAGTTGCCGATCGGCCTGGTGACCGGGCTGGTGGGCGGTCCCTTCTTCCTGTGGCTGCTGGCGCGCGTCCGGAGGCACGGTTGATGCTGGCCGCCGAGAACCTGAGCCTGGCGCGCGACGGCAAGCGCATCCTGGACCGTGTGTCGCTGGCGATCCAGCCCGGCGAAGTGGTGGGCCTGCTGGGCAGCAATGGCGCCGGCAAGTCGACCCTGCTGGGCGCGCTGTCGGCCGAGCTGGGCGCGGATGGCGGCAGCCTGACGCTGGACGGGCGGGCGCTGGGCGGGATGCCGCCGCGCGAGCAGGCGCGCAAGCGCGCGGTGCTGCCGCAGAAGCCCGGGCTGACCTTCGACCTGGGCGTGCGCGAAGTGGTGGCAATGGGCGCCTATCCGTTTCCGGAACTGTCGCCGGCCGAGGTCGACGAACTGGCGCGGCAGGCGCTGGAATGGGCCGACGTCAGCCACCTGGATGGGCGCCGCTATCCGCAACTGTCGGGCGGCGAGCAGCAGCGGGTGCAGTTCGCCCGCGTGCTGGTGCAATGCCGCGCGGCGCGTGCCCAGGGCGAAGCCCGCTACCTGCTGCTGGACGAGCCGACCGCCAGCCTCGATCCCAAGCACCAGGCCGACCTGATGCGACGGGCGGCGCAACTGGCGCACGAGGGCAACACGGGCGTGCTGGTGATCCTGCACGACATGAACCTGGCGGCGCGCTGGTGCGACCGCCTGCTGCTGCTGAGCGGCGGCCAGGCGGTGGCGCAGGGCACGCCGGCCGAGGTGCTGACGCCGGCCAACCTGTTCCTGGCGTACGGCATCCAGGCGCAGGTGATGCCGCATCCGTTGCAGGCGGACCGGTTGCTGGTGCTGATGGCTTGATGGGCGCCAGCCCCGCTAAAATGGGGCATCGCGGCGGCCGCGGCCGCCTTTCCCTCATCTACCGACAGGACTTAGTGTCATGCCTACTTTCGACGTCGTTTCCGAAGTCGACAAACACGAACTCACCAACGCCATCGACCAGGCCAACCGCGAGCTCGCCACCCGTTTCGATTTCAAGGGCACGGATGCCAAATTCGAACTGGATGGTTTCGTGGTGACGCAGGTGGCGTCGAGCGCGTTCCAGCTCAAGCAGATGCTGGACATCCTGCGCGGCCGGCTGTCGGCGCGCGGGATCGACGTGCGCTGCCTGGATGTGGCGGATCCGCTGGAGAACCTGGGCGGGGCGCGGCAGAAGATCACGGTGAAGCAGGGGATCGAGCAGCCGGTGGCCAAGAAGCTGATCGCGGCGATCAAGAACGCCAAGCTCAAGGTCGAGAGCCAGATCAACGGCGACAAGCTGCGGATCAGCGGGAAGAAGCGGGATGATCTGCAGACGGCGATTGCGTTGTTGAAGAAGACGGATGTGGATTTGCCGTTGCAGTTTGAGAATTTTCGGGACTGACTGGTTTGATGCGGCGGGCGCGTTCGTAGGCCGCCCGTTGCGCGGGGCGCCTGGGGGGTGGGCGCCCACGATTGCGGTCCGGAGCGTTCGCTCCGGACTTCCCCTTCCTCAACCTCGTCCTCGCCTGCGGCGACTCCTTCGGTTTCCGTCGGGCGCATCGAGGTTGCCCACCCCCCAGGCGCCCCGCGCAACGGGCTACCGGCGTCGAGGTTTGCGGCGCTGTCAGGTCAGTGGGGGTGCGGCGAGGTTTGCGTTGCCCGCAGAAAAAAGGCCGCCCTGCGCGGCCTTTTTTTGCATACGCGGCGTGCTGCGTCGAGAGGGTGTGCGCGGCGCGCTCGCGGGGGCTAGAGGCTTTTCCGGGGATTGGCGGGTTTTGGTCTTGTTGGGCTGGCCCATCGGGGGGACTCGCGCTTGCATGGCGGCGCGGCCCGTTATTCTTTTTCAGTATTCCGCCCACAGATGCTGGGCCGCGTAGGCGCGCCAGGGGCGCCAGGCTTCGGCGCGGGCCAGGAGCTGGGCGGGGGTGTATTCGCGGGATTCGAGTTTTTCCAGGGCGCGGATCAGGCCGATGTCGGAGGCGGGGAAGGCGTCGGGTTCGCGCAGTTGGCGCAGGGCGATGTATTGGGCGGTCCATTCGCCGACGCCGCGGATTTCGCGCAGGCGGGCGACGGCGGTGTCGAGGCTGTCGGTGGTGTCGAACAGGTGCGGGTCGGCCAGGGCGGCGGCGGCGACGGCGGACAGGGTGGCGGCGCGGCTGCGGGGCATGCCGAGCGGGGCGAGGTCGACGGGGGCGACGGCGGCCGGGGTGGGGAACAGATGGGTCAGATCGCCGTCGGGTTGCTCCAGGGGTTGGCCGTGGGCGGCGACGAGCTTGCCGGCGAGCTTGATGGCGGCGCCGACGGTGATCTGCTGGCCGAGGACGGCGCGCAGGGCGAGTTCGAAGCCGTCCCAGGCGCCGGGCACGCGCAGGCCCGGGCGGGCGGCGGTGAGGGCGGCCATGACGGGATCGTGGGCAAGCTGGGCCGCGAGCGCGGCGGGGTCGCTGGCCAGGTCGAAAACGCGGCGCAGCCTGGCGATGATGGTGGGCAGGGCATGCAGTTGGGGAAAACGGACGGTGGCCTGCAGTGCGTTGCCCGTGCCGGGTTCGACCCGCACGGTGCCCTGGGCGCCGTCCAGCTCGATGGTGCGCGTGTAGCTGTCGGCCGTGACCCGTTCGATGCCGGGGATGGCGCGCACGCGCAGGAAGTCGAGCATGGCAGTCCAGTCGTAGGGCGGGCGGTAGCGCAGCAGCAGTTTGATTTCGCCCTGCGGCCCGGCCGAGATGACGGGCTCGCCGGAGCGGCGCAGTTCGCCCGGCGCGCGGCCGAACAGGGCCAGGAAGCTCTCGTTGAAGCGGCGGATGCTGCCGAAGCCGGCCGCGAATGCGATCTCGGCCATGGGCAGGCGGGTTTCGTGGATCAGTTGCTTGGCCAGCAGCACGCGCCGGGTCTGCGCCACGGCCACCGGCGACGCGCCCAGGTGCTGGCGGAACTGCCGCCGCAACTGGCGTTCGCCCACGCCCAGGCGCGCGGCCAGGGCGTCGACGCCGGCTTCGTCGAGCGCGCCGAGTTCGATCAGGCCGAGCGCGCGCGCGACGCTGTCGGGCAAATCGCGGGCGCGACCGGCGGCGGGCGCGGTTTCCGGGCGGCAGCGCAGGCAGGGGTGGAAGCCCGCTTCCTGTGCGGCCGCTGCCGTGGGGTAGAAGACGACATTGCGCGACAGCGGCGTGCGCGCCGGGCAGACCGGGCGGCAGTAGATGCGGGTGGTCTTGACGGCGGTGAAGAAGCGGCCGTCGTAACGGGCGTCGCGCACGCGGATGGCGCTGTAGCAGGCGTCGTGGTCGAGGTTCATGAGGCCATGCTAACGCCGGACGCGGACGTGATCTAGCGGTTTTCGGACACTGTTGTCACGCTCACTGCCATGTCCGGAATCCGCCAGCGCGAGGTCGGCGGCCGGCCTATATTGGGTGCATTCCTACCGTATCCGGAGCCCGTCATGCCGATTCAAACCTTCACCCTGGAACGCGTTGCCACGCCCATCGGGCAGATGCTCGTGCTGACCGATGCGCGGGAGTGTCTGCGCGCGGTCGATTGGCAGGATTACGAGCCCCGCATGCATGCCTTGCTGCGGCGCCAGTACGGCAAGGACGCCGTGCGGATCGAGGGCGCCGCGCGGGTCTCGGCGGCGAGCCGCCGGTTGCAGGCGTATTTCGATGGCGAGGTCGAGGCGATCGACGGGCTGGAGGTGGCGCTGGGCGGCACCGATTTCCAGCGCCAGGTGTGGCGGGCGCTGCGTGACATCGAGCCGGGAGAGACTGTCAGCTATCGCGTGCTGGCCGGGCGCATCGGGCGGCCCTCGGCGGTGCGCGCGGTGGGCATGGCCAATGGGGCCAATCCGGTGGGGATCGTGGTGCCGTGCCACCGGGTCATCGGCGCCGATGCGTCGCTGACCGGCTACGGCGGCGGCCTGCATCGCAAGCGCTGGCTGCTGGATCACGAAGGCCGCTGGCGGGCGGCCAGGGGCGCGCCGGTTGCGCGCGCCGCGTGAGAAACGCTCAGGCGCGGATCCAGCCGCGCGCGATGGGCAAGGCCAGCAGCTTGCGGTACAGGGCCTGCAGCAGCAGGGTCAGCGGCGCGCCGACGCGGCGCCAGACCGGCATGACCAGCCCGGCCGCCACCGGCGCCAGCAGCAGGCCGCCGGCGATGTCCAGGGGGAAGTGCACGCCCAGGTAGACCCGCGACAGGCCGACCACGGCCGCCAGCAGCAGCGTGGCATAGCCCCAGCCGGCCCAGCGCCGGTCGAATATCAGCGTGAACGCCAGTGTCGCGATGATGATGGTGTGGTTGCTCGGGAACGACGCGGTGGCCTTGTGCGCGAAGAAGGCGTGGCCCAGGCCAAGGGTGAACGGCCGCGGATGGGGCCACAGCGCGCCGCACAGGTAGCTGATGAACAGCGCCGCGCCGATGCCGGCCAGCGCCTTGAGCGCCAGCTCGCGCTGCGCCTGTCCGCCCCACAACCAGAGCGCGGCGAGGGCGATGGGCAGCAACTGGATCAGTCGGTTGGCGACGATCAGGCCGGCCTGGATGCGCCAGCCGGGGCTGGCGGGATCGGCGTTGATCAAAAGAAAAAGGGACTGATTGAGGGGTTCCAGGAATTCCATGAATCGTCATCTGACTGAAATGATTTGGTCAGGCGCGATGGTAGACAGGTTTGCCGTCAAATCCCTTGCAAAATGCGGCGGAATCCAGGGATTTACTTCTGGATGCGATTTCCTCCGCCCGGCGGCCTCACTTGGCGATGCGCTTGCCCTGCGCGTCGATCACCGCTTCGCCGTCTTCCTTGGTGAAGGCGCCTTGCTGCGGCGCGGGCAGGATGTCCAGCACCAGTTCGGATGGGCGGCACAGGCGCGCGCCCAGCGGGGTGCTGACGAAGGGGCGGTTCAGCAGGATCGGGTGGGCCTCGATGGCGTCCAGCAGGGCGTCGTCGCTCAGCGACGTGTCATCCAGGCCGAGCTCGGCATAGGGCGTGCCCTTTTCGCGCAGCGCGTCGCGCACGGTAATGCCGGCGCGCTTGAACAGCGCCTTCAGGTCGGCGCGCGAGGGCGGCGTTTCCAGGTACAGCACCACGGTCGGCTCGATGCCGGCATTGCGGATCATGGCCAGCGTGTTGCGCGAGGTGCCGCACTTGGGGTTGTGGTAGATGGTGACGTCGGACATGGCGTTTTCCTTGCGAGGGTGCGGGGACAAGGCAGGAGCATAGTGCATTCCCGCCCGGTCCTCGCCGCCGCCCGGTTTCAGGCGCGCAGCTTGCGGCCCAGGCGGCGCCAGCCGATCACCACGCCGGTCAGGCTCAGCGCCGCGCCGCCCAGGCTCAGGAACACCAGCAGGATGTCCCACAACGGCCGGCGCGCCAGCAGGCCGGTCCAGTCCCAACTGTGCAGGAAGGCGAACAGCCAGCGGCTGGCGCGGTTGCCGCGGTCCTGCCGGCCCAGCACCTGGCCGGTGCGCGGGTCCAGGTAGACCCAACTGGCCTGCGGGTCGTCGAACACCAGTCGCCACACCGGCAGCGGCTTCTCGATGTGGCCGAGCATGGCGTGCTCGTCGCGGCCGTAGTAGTAGAAGTCGTAGCGATCCAGCACCCGCAGGTCCGTCAGGGTGGCGCCGGGCACCAGGCGCGCGGCGGCCGCGCGCAGGGCCGCCGGGTCGAGCGTGACGGCTTGCGCGTCGGCGGCCGCCAGCAGTCGCGG
>NZ_CADIJW010000042.1 GCF_902859745.1 Achromobacter dolens
GGCCGCGCGGCGCGCGTCGGCGCCGCGGCCGGTCAGCATCATGTCGAGCGCGGCCGGCGCGCCGACCACGGCCGGCAGGCGCAGCATGCCGCCCCAGCCGGGAAAGATGCCCAGCATCACTTCCGGCAGCGCCAGCGAGGCGCCGGGCGCGTCCTCCACCAGCCGGTAGCGGCAGGCCAGCGCCAGTTCCAGGCCGCCGCCCAGGCAGTGACCCTGGATCAGCGCCAGCGTCGGGTAGCGCACCGCCGCCAGGCGGTTGAACAGGTTCCAGCCGCGCGCCACCAGGGCGCGGCCCTGTTCCGGCGTGTTCAGTTCGGCGAATTCATTGACGTCGGCGCCGACGATGAAGCCGGTCGGCTTGCCCGAGCGGATCACCAGGCCCTTGGGCGGCTGCGCGTCGAGCGCGTCCAGCACCGTCGCCAGTTCCGCCATGGTGTCGGCGGACAGCGCGTTGACGGCGCTGCCGGCGCGGTCGAACGTCAGCCACGCCAGGCCGTCGGCGTCGCGCTCCAGGCGCCAGTGCGAGAGCGTCTCCAGCGTGTTCATGGGCGGTCCTCCAGGGTTTCGACCAGCATGGCGCCACCCAGGCCGCCGCCGATGCAGATGGCGGCCATGCCGCGGCGCGCGCCGCGACGCTTGAGCGCCTCCAGCAGGTGCAGCACGATGCGGGCGCCGGAGGCGCCGACGGGATGGCCGATGGCGATGGCGCCGCCGTCCACGTTCAGGCGCGCCGGATCGAGTTCGCCCCACGCGGGCGTGCCGAAGTGTTCCTGGCAATAGGCCTCGTCCCGCCAGGCCGCCAGGCAGCCTAGCACCTGCGCGGCGAAGGCCTCGTTGATCTCCCACAAGTCCAGGTCATTGAGGCCGAGTCCGTGGCGTTGCAGGATCGGGGTGGCGGCGTGCACCGGCCCCAGGCCCATCATGGCCGGATCGAGGCCGGCCCACTGGCTGTCGATGATGCGGCCCAGCGGCCGCAGGTTCCAGCGCCGCACCGCTTCCTCGGAGGCCAGCACCAGCATCGCCGCGCCGTCGGTGACCTGCGAGCTGTTGCCGGCGGTGATGTTGCCCCAGGGCTTGTCGAACACCGGCTTGAGCTTGGCCAGCTTTTCAGGCGTGGAGTCCTCGCGCACGCCGTCGTCGTCCGGGTACAGCTTGCCCTGCGTGTCGATCAGCGGCGTGATCTCGGCGAAGGCGCCGTTGGCGCGCCCGGCCAGCGCGCGCGCGTGGCTCTGCGCCGAATAGGCGTCCATGGCCTGGCGGCTGATGCCGAAGCGGGTGGCGACGTTCTCGGCGGTCTGGCCCATCGACAGGCCCACCACCGGGTCCGTCAGGCCCTTGAGCAGGCCGATGACCGGCGCCAGGTGGCGCAGGCGCAGGCGGCCGAGCGTGGCGAGTTTGGCGCCGACGCCGCGGGCCGCGTACCAGCCGGCCAGCCAGCGCACCATGTCGTCGGAAAATAGCACCGGCGCGCGCGACAGGGCGTCGACGCCGCCGGCCAGCACCAATTGCGAGCGTCCGGTCTGAATGTTGGCGATGGCCGAGTCCAGCGCCTGCATGCCCGAAGCGCAATTGCGCATCACGGTCCAGCCGGGCACTTTGTTGCCGCAGCCCAGGCGCAGGGCGATCACCCGGCCGATGTTGACTTCGTCGGGCGACGGCGCGGCGCAGCCCACGATGACCTCGTCCAGGTCCGTGGGCGCGTAGGGCTGTCGCAGCAGCAGGCCGCGGCCGGCCTGCACCGCCAGATCCCCGGCGGCGAACGGGCCGGGGCCCGTGCGCGCCTTCAGGAATGGCGTGCGGGCGCCGTCGACCACGTATACCGGTTTGAATGCCATCCGATCTCCTCTGCGTGTTGACTGGGTCCTCAGGCGGCCTTGCGTTCGGCCGCTGGCTTGACCGCGCCTGTGACGCCGAGGTCAAAGGGGAAATCATCCACTCTCACCACGCTATCGCGCAAGGCATTGCGACGCTTGACCACCGCATATTCTTCGGCGGTGATGCCGCCGGCGGCAAAGACGGCGTCGGCCAGGTCGCGCACGTTGGCCTGCGGATTGCCTTCGAGCGTGCCGCGCTTCTCGAACTCGCGGATCTTCGATTCGATCGGCTCGGCCTCCAGCGTGGCGGCCAGCGCCTGTTCGATCGCGCCGACCGGTTCGTCGGCGGTCGCGGGCAGATGGCAGCCGGCGGTCAGGCGGTCGCGGGTCGCGCCGGGGTTGATGAGCAGCCGCGCCACGTCCTGGCCCAGTTGGTCCGACGGCAGCGACTGCGGCCGGCCCCAGGGGAAGACGATGCGGCGCAGGCTCCACGCCACCACCCGGTTGGGATAGTTCTCCAGCACGCCGTCGATGGCGTCCTGCAAGCGGAACAGCGCGTCCTGCACCGACCAGTGCGCCAGCGGCGCGTCGGCATTCTGGCGGCCTTCGTCCTCGAAGCGCTTGAGCGCGGCGCTGGCCAGGTACATCTGCGACAGGATGTCGCCCAGGCGCGCCGACAGGCGTTCGCGGCGCTTGAGGCTGCCGCCCAGCACCAGCATCGAGGTGTCGGCCAGCAGCGCGAAAGCGGCCGAATAGCGGCTCACCAACTGGTAGTAGCGCTTCATCTCAGGCGCGACGTCGGCGTCGATGCCAATGAAGCGTCCGCCGGTCAGGGCGGTGCCCAGCGCGCGCAGCGTGTTGCGCGCGACAAAGCCGACGTGGCCCCAGAAGGCCTGGTCGAAATCGATCAGGCCCTGCCTGCGGTCGGACGACTGCGCCGCGCGCATCTCGGCCAGCACGTAGGGATGGCAGCGGATCGCGCCCTGGCCGAAGATGATCAGGCTGCGGGTCAGGATGTTGGCGCCTTCCACGGTGATGCCGATGGGGATCTGTTGATAGGCGCGGCCCAGGAAGTTGGAGGGCCCCAGGCAGATGCCCTTGCCGCCGATCACGTCCATGCCGTCGTTGACGACCTGGCGCGCGCGCTCGGTGACGTGGTATTTGACGATGGCCGACACCACCGACGGTTTCTCGCCCAGGTCGACGGCGCCGGCGGTCATGCTGCGCGCGGCGTCCATCATGTAGGTGTGGCCGCCGATGCGGGCCAGCGCCTCCTCGACGCCCTCGAACTTGCCGACCGGGGTGCGGAACTGGCTGCGCACGCGGGCGTAGCCGCCGACGGCGCGGGCGGTCAGCTTGGACATGCCGGTGTTGGACGATGGCAGCGAGATCGAGCGGCCGGCCGCCAGGCATTCCATCAGCATGCGCCAGCCCTGGCCGGCCATGGCCGGGCCGCCGATGATGAAGTCCAGCGGCATGAACACATCCTGGCCGCGGGTCGGGCCGTTCATGAACATGGCGTTCAGCGGGAAGTGGCGGCGGCCGGTGTCCACGCCGGGATGGTCGTGCGGCACCAGCGCGCAGGTGATGCCGATGTCCTTCCTGCCGCCCAGCAGGCCGTCCGGGTCGTACAGGCGGAAGGCCAGGCCCAGCAGCGTGCAGACCGGCGCCAGCGTGATGTAGCGCTTGTCCCAGCTAACGCGCATGCCGATCACTTCGCGGCCCTGCCATTCGCCCTTGCAGACGATGCCGCTGTCGGGAATGGCGGCGGCATCGGAACCGGCCCAGGGGCTGGTCAGCGCGAAGGCCGGCACTTCCTCGCCGCGCGCCAGGCGCGGCAGGTAGTGGTTCTTCTGTTCGTCGGTGCCGTAGTGCAGCAGCAGCTCGGCGGGGCCGAGCGAGTTGGGCACCATCACCGACACCGCCAGCGCCGACGAGCGCGTCGACAGCTTGGTCACGATCTCGGAGTGGGCATAGGCCGAGAAGGCCAGGCCGCCGTATTCCTTGGGGATGATCATGCCGAGGAAGCCGCTGCGCTTGAGATAGTCCCAGACCTCGGGGGGCAGGTCGAAGCGCTCCTGCGTGATGTTCCAGTCGTTGACCATGCGGCAGGCCTCTTCGGCCTGGTGGTCGAGGAAATGTTGTTCCTCGTCGGTCAGGCGCGGGCGCGGGTAGGCCAGCATGCGCTTCCAGTCAGGGCGGCCGCGGAACAGCTCGCCTTCCCACCACACCGTGCCGGCCTCGAGCGCGTCGCGCTCGGTGTCAGACATCTGCGGCAGCACCTTGCGGTAGAGATTGAAGATCGGCGCCGACAGCAAGGCCCGCCTGAGCGGGCGCACGCCCAGCAGGATGACGGCCAGCAGCGCGATGACGATCAGCGCGACGATGACTGCGTTCATTTCCTAGTCTCCTTTTTTGAATTCTCTGGAACCGCCGCGCCGCGCCGACCCGGGGCCCTAGGTGGCGGGGTGCTGCGGCAGCGGAGCGCGCAGGCCGCCGAGCAGGAAGCTCATCAGGCGGGGCAGCAGCAGCTCGGGGTTGTCGGGTTGCTCGGACTCGTCCAGCGTCCAGCCGGTCACCGAGCGCAGCAGGTCGGTGCCGATGATGGCGTAGGAGGTGGCGCCGAGCATGAACTGGAAACGCCACACGATTTCGGCGCGCGGCACGTCGGGCAGGGCGGCGAACAAGGCATTGCGATAGCGCTCGAGCACGTCGGCGTATTCCTCGGCGAACAGGGCGCGGATGAAGCCGGCGGGGTCGGTCATGGTGCGTTCGAGCAGCGGCAGGAACGTGCTGCCGGCCTGTTCGGGATCGGCCGCCAGCCGCAGCAGCGTGCCGAAGAAGGCGTCGACGATCTGCGACGGCTTGAGCGGCTTGCCCTGGGCCTGGGCCTCGAGCTCGTCGAGCAGTCGCAGCCGTTCGCGGTTCAGGACTTCCAGGCGGCGCTTGAGCACGGCCTGCACCAGCGATTCCTTGGAGCCGAAGTGATAGTTGACCGAGGCCAGGTTGACGCCCGCCGCGCCGGTGATCTGGCGCATGGACGTGCCGTCGTGCCCCTGCTGGGCAAACAGGGCTTCGGCGGTGTCCAGGATCGATTCGCGCGTGCTGGAAGATCTGAGTTCTTGCATTAAGTTGAATTCAAACGTTTGTTTGAAAGCAGTATGCGTAAAAGATCGCAAGCGTGCGACCCCTGCAATCCCGAATAGGGTTTACCCCTAAAAACGGAGTGCGTGCGGCGCTCGTTCCTTTGCATGAGAACCCCTGCCGTTGGCTGAGGCGGAGCGCGGCGTGTCGTCCAAACGGCGTTGCGCCGTTTGGCCTCGGACTTGCGCCCTAGGATGAAAGCCGTCTGGAAGGTCGGGGCGAAACGCCGCAGTATCACAGCGAGGACTTGAGAGCGTGGCACCGTGGATGCGCCTGGCGAGCCCGATCGCCGTTCCGGTGCCGCAGGCCATATCGACCTGACACAGGAGCAGGAGACATGAAGACCTACAGAGTGGGGCTGTTGATCGATGGCACCGACCAGCCCGGCTGGATCCACGACATGGCTGAGTGGCTCGCGCGCAGCCAGGATTTCGATCTTTCCGCACTGCTGGTCATGGAGAAAGACGCCGCCGGCCTGTCGCCGCGGTTTGGCGCCAAGGCGCTGTTCGGCACGCTGTCGCGGCTGGAGTCGCGCCTGCTGCCGGCGCGGCAGCGCCAGATGCTGGCCTGCCGCGACTTGCGCGACGGCCTGCCCGCATCGACCACGGTGCTGACCCTGCCGGCGGGCCCGCGTGACAGCGGACGCGATGACGGCGTGGCGGCGTTGGGGCTGGACCTGGTGATCATGCTGGGCGCGCTGCCGCCGCCGCGCTCGCGGATGGCGGGCTGGGCGCGGCACGGCATCTGGCGGCTCAGTTATTCCGACATCGCCGTTTCCACCAGCCGCTATGCGGGGTTTTGGGAGGTCTATCAGCGCGAGGACCATACCACCGTGAAGCTGTGGCGGGTGGGCGCCAGCGCGGACGAGGATGCGCTGCTGGACCAGCGCAGTTTCAATACCGAGGTGTTCTGGCTGAAGAACCAGACCCGCGCGTTCAGCCTCGGCAATTTCATGGTCTATGACGCGCTGCTGGCGCTGGCGCGGGCGCGGCCTGGCGCCGCGCCTCCCGGCATGCAGATCATGAGCGGCCAGCGCCGCGACGATCCGGCCGAGTGGGATAGCGCCGCCTATATCGCCCGTCAGGCCTGGTTAATGACCGATTTGATTGTGCGCCGCGTCATGAGGCGCAATGTGCGCTGGCGAATCGGTATGTTCCCATCGACCCGGCAACAGGCAGTGGTATCCGAGGCCATGGTATTGCAGCCTCCCAAGGGGCGTTTTTTCGCGGATCCATTTGTTTATATGCGGGGCGATCATCCATATATTTTTTTTGAGGATTACGATTTTCACTCGCGCAAGGGAACGATCTCGGTCGCCACCTATGAAAACGGGGCTTTCCAGTTGCTCGGGACCGCCCTGAATCTGCCTTACCATTTATCCTTTCCATATATTTTTGAATATGAAGGAACGACGTACATGGTGCCGGAAACGTGCGGAAATCGGAGTATTGAATTATGGAAATGCACGGAATTTCCGCTGAAATGGGAGTTGGATCTGACGCTCATGACCGATGTTTCCGCGGTCGATACTATTATTTTTAAACGCGGTGAATACTGGTGGCTATTAACCAATATCGATCGCACCGACGGCCAGAATCACTGCGATGAATTGTTCGCCTTCTTCGCCGACTCGCCGCGCTCGAGCCACTGGACGCCGCACGCCTGCAACCCGATCGTGCGCAACCCGATGCGGGCCCGCAACGCCGGGATCGTTGTCTCGCCTGGCGGAGAGGTGATCCGCTGCGCGCAGTACCAGGGCTTCTGCCACTACGGCAAGGGCGTTTCGCTGAACCGGATCGAAGAACTGTCGCCGTCGACCTACGTCGAGACCGACGGCGAGATCCACTACGCCAGCTTCCTGAAAAAACGCCATGCTTCAATGCACCATTGGCATCATCAGGGTGGCCATACGGTATTTGACTTCGCGTATATGGAGTAAATGACGCAAGCTACCGGAAAATAAAAGTGTTACCTATATTTCTTTTGCGACGGATAGCCGCGGGCATAATGTGTCGGTGGAAACATATCGACAAGTCTGCCGCCCGATCCGGCCGCGTCGCGACAGCCTTTCCGTCGGCGCCGGTCGCGCCCCGTTCCCCCCGCGCATGCCTTGAACATGGCCTTGCCCAAGCCGGCCTGCCGGCCTGGAAGCCGCTTGGCGCGCGGCTTTGCGCGCGGATGGGGTTGGTGGAAACCCTAGCGGATGAAAGGATGAGAGGGGGTGTCTCATCCTGTTTTATGAGTACGTTTACGGCTAACGAATGATTTCTGTTTTTGTCGGATTATATCGCTTGCCAGCGTCTTGATTTTGCCAATTTCGAACCATAAGATGGGTTCATGCCATCCGTTATGTTGGCTACGAAAGTCTCCCAGCCCAAATGGCCCGGTGCAGCGTCATTAGATATTCCGGGAAATCGCGGACCACCCCCGCGGGGTTGGAAAAAAAATAGTCTTCAGCACAGCGAAGATCCCTTCTAGGCCTGTTGAACAACCGGGAGGCCACCATGGCCAAGATGGTCCTGATTGAAGCCCATCCGCTTCTGCGGCTGGGGTTATGGCAGATTCTGAGCAAGTTGGACGATGTGTGGGAAATCGAAGGAATGGGGTTGGCCGATGTCTCGAAGGCCAACGGGGCGCATGCCGGCGCAGATCTTCTGATCTACGGCCTGCCCGTGGACAGCGAGGAAGCCTGGAGCACGCTGCATGAGATCCAGCGCGAACTCAGCCCCAAGCGCATCCTGCTGCTGACCGATGTCATGCCGCTGCCGATGCCGGTGCAGGGCTTGCCCGGCGCCAGCGTGTACGGTTGCCTGATGAAGACGGCGTCGGTGGAGATCCTGGAAGCGGCCATCCGCCTGGTCATGGCGGGCGGGCAGTGCTTTCCGAGCGAGCAGGCGTTGCAGGCCCCGGCTCAGGCCAGTTGCGTGCTGCCGGCGCGCGAGACCGATGACGCTGGCAAGGGCACCATGCCGATCAGCGCGGGCGCGCAGTTGCTGCAGATCACGCCGCGCCAGTACGAGGTATTGGTGCTGCTGGCCAGGGGCTATCCCATCAAGACGGTCAGCCGCATGCTCAACATCTCGGTGGCCACCGCGAAAACGCATGCCTGCACGCTGTACCAACGCCTGCACGTCAAGAACAAGGGCGAGGCCGTGTACGCGGCGCTGCAACGCGGCGCCACGCTGGAATGGCATGAGCCCAACGCTCGCGACGTGGACGCCGGACAGATGTATGGGCGCAAGCTGGGCTGAAGCGCCGGGGCTCGGCGCCCCGGCTCGCGCCGTCCGCCAGACCGCGCGCGGCCCCCGCCCATCGGCCCGGCCGGGCGCTCCCCGCCATCCCGCCTAGGGCATACACTGCAGCATCGGCGGTCGCCGTGCCGCAGCATTCCTCCTCCAATCATCCTCCTGTACGAGATTCAGCGAACGTAGCCGCTGATAGCATGGGTTGTGTCCGCAAGCATGGGTTGAGACGGCGAATCGCTATGCCGCCAGAGCCCACCCCGCGCGGCGGACGAGATTCCCGTGAGCCGGGTGACGCGCCGGAACCGTCGTCGCTGCCGTGCGCCGCCTTGCCATGGGAACCGTGTCTGGACCCTGTGTCACAAGGTTCCCCCCGGGATGACAACCGTTCTGATCGAAGACTACGCGCTGCTTCGCGTCGCTATCCAGCATGTGTTGGAGCGCGTGCGCAATGCCGAGGACATCCTGGCGATCTCGCCAGCCCATCTCTTGAACATGCCGGGCTCGATCAATCGGCCAGTGGAACTGCTGGTGGTCGGCTGCAGCGGGGTAACCGAGCCCGACATCGGCCTGCTGTCGCAGGCGATGGCGCTGTTCATGCCGCGCCTGGTACTGGCGCTGTACGCGGTGCTGGACCAGAACGTCATGGCCGCCTGCGCGCGGGCCGGCGTGGCGGGTTATCTGCCCAAGGCCTCCAGCCCGGATGCGTTGGCCGCCGCGGTCAGCCTGGTGCTGGCGGGCGGGGAATGCTATCCGCAGCCAGCGGCGCGGCCATTGGGCGCCTCGCAGACGGCGGCGCCGGAATTGCGCGAGCTGACGCAGCGGCAGGAGGAGATCCTGCAATTGCTGGTGCAGGGCAAGACCATGCGCGAGATCGGCCAGCACGTGGGCATTTCGGTGGCCACGGTCAAGAGCCATGCGCGCACCCTGTACTGGAAGCTGAACGCGCGCAACCAGGCCGAGGCCGCCTACATCGCGGTGCAGATGGGCCTGGTGCGCGGCAGTGGCAAGCCCGGCGAACCCACCTGAAGACGCCCCAGGAAAGAGGCGGCGCGCCCTCAAGCGCGCCGCCCTGGATGGCGCCAGGCCGTGATGGCGGCGTCAGCGGCCCGTGTCGCGGCGCGCGGCGCTGGCGGGGCTGGGCGCGGCCGGCACGGTGACGGGATCGACCACCGCCGCGAACTCCCGTTCGGCGGCCGCCAGCACCGCGTCGATGTGCAGGTAGCGCAGCGCGTGGCGGCGCGCGGCGGTGCCAAGGGTCTCGCGGATCTGCGCGTTGTTGGCCAGCTTGCGCACGGCCTCGGCCATGGCCGCGGCATCCTCGGGCGGGGTGACCAGGCCGCAGTGCGCCACCACGCCGGCCAGCTCGGTGCCGCGCGCGGCGCCGCACACCACGGGACGGCCGCTGGCCAGCATGCCGGTCAGTTTGGACGGCATGACCAGATCGGCGGCGCCGGCGCGTTGCGGCAGCAGGTGGATGTCGGCCGTGTTCAGCAGCGCGCCCAGGCGTTCGCAGGGCTGCAGGTCGAGAAAGCGCACCCGCGCCAGGCCCTCGCACTGCGCCTGCAGCGGCGCGCGTTCGGGGCCCTGGCCGCAGAACACGAACCACAGGCGCGGTTCGTGCTCCAGCAACCGCGCCACCTGCGCCAGCGTGAGCAGGCCCTGCTTGCCGCCCATGTTGCCCGAGTACAGCGCCACCACCGCGTCGGCCGGAATGCCGAGCTCGGCGCGCAGATTGCCCGCGCGGTCGGGCGCGATGGCGTTGACGTCGATCCAGTTGGGCAGCAGCACCGCGCGCTGCGGGTCGATGCCCTTGTACAGCGCCAGGTCCTGCATGCGCCGGGAAATCGTCGAGACGCGGTCGAAGCGTCGCATCAGCCAACGCTCGGCGCGCTGCACCAGGCCGCGCAGTCGCGCGCCCTTGAGCAGGCCCAGGTCGAAGGCGGCGTCCACTTCATAGTCCTGGATGTGCAGCCAGGCGCGCGCGCCGCTCAGCCGCGCCGCCAGCCATGCGGCTGGGGCGCAGAAGAGGGCGGGCTCGACCACGAGGATCAGGTCCGGCCGGCCTGCCGCCGCCCGCAGCAGCGACGGCAGGCTGGACAGCGCGAAGCTGGCCAGGTGCACCAGGCGCTTGGCGCCGCCGGGCTTGCGCGGCACCCACAAGGGCGCGCGCCGAACGTCGACGCCGGCGCGCGTCTCGCGGCGGTAGCGGCCGGCGTGATAGCCGTCGTGGACCTGCCATTGGGGATAGTAGGGCGGCGCGGTGACCACGCTGACCTGGTGGCCGCGGGCGGCCAGCCATTCGGCCATTTCCGCGTTGTACTTGCCGATGCCGGTCAGCTCCGGCGCGTAGTTGATGCTGTACAGAAGGATCTTCATGTTGGCGGCTCCACGCGGGGTTTGACGGGACGGCAGGGATTGCCCAGGCACACCATGGCGGGCGGCAGGTTGCGGAACACCGAGCTGCGCGCGCCGACCACGGCCTCGCGGCCGATGGTGACCCCTGGGCCGACGAACACGTCGGTGGCGACCCAGGCGCCTTCCTCGATGCGCACAGCGCGTTCGCGCAGCGGGAAGTCGGGCTTGCCGGCGTCGTGGTCGGCCGCGCACAGGTAGCTGCGCTGGGAGATCACGGCATGGGCGCCGACGTGGATCGGCCCCAGGCTGTAGAGCACCGCGTCGTCGCCGATCCAGGCGTAGTCGCCGATTTCCACCTTCCAGGGATAGGTCACGGTGGCGCTGGGCCGGATCAGGACTTTGCGCCCGACGCGGGCGCCGAAGCAGCGCAGCAGCCAGCGCCGGAAGCCGTAGGCCACCTGCGGCGACCAGCGGAACAGCGACCCCTGCACCAGCCACCACAACTGCACCGTCAACGCCGAGCGGCCGCGCTGTCCAGGCGCCACGGCGAACTGGTCGAGACGCTGCAGCGCGCTCATTTGGCGGCTCCGGCCACCGCGTCACGCTGTCCGCGCTCGGGCTCGGCCAGTCGCGCCTGCCGGATCTCCTCGGTCTTGATGCGGATCTGCCAGTAGTACATGGCGCGCGCGATGGCGTAGTCGAAGCCGGCGCGTCCGTCGAGGAACCCCAGTCGCAGCACGTACGAATGCAGGAACGAGATCGGCGCCTTGAACGGCATCGCCTGGAATACGCGCTTGAGCAGCGCCCGCGCGCCAACGTTGGCCTCGCGCGGGTCGTTCATCAGGCCCTTGATGCGCAGGTTGGCTTCCCAGTCGGAGTAGCGGTTGTGCTTGTCGAAGTAGTGGTACAGCGAGTCGTGGTCGTTGTGCACCATGCGCGCCCGCAGCGCGAAGGTTGCGCCCTGCACCTGGGGCTGGTAGTGGCCCTCGACCTCCCACATGTGGGCCACGTCCAGGTCGTCGTAGTCGAGAAAGCGCGAGCGCTCGCGCGCCAGCAGCGCCAGCTTGTAGACGCGATGCCCATGGCGCAGCTTGCGGCCGCAGAACACGTAGTCGAACGGCACGAAGGCGCCGCCGGCGCCGGCGGCAAAGCGCGGCAGCGCGGCGCGGATCTCGGCGGCCAGCTCGGGCGTCATTTCCTCGTCGGCGTCGACGTACAGCACCACGGGGTGGGTGAAGGGCAACTGCTCCAGGCACCACTGCTTCTTTTTCGGGTACTTGCCATTCCACTGGAAGTTGCTGACCTTGGCGCCGAGCGCGGCGGCCATGGCGCAGGTGGCGTCGGTGCTGTTGGAATCGACCACGAAGACTTCGTCGAAGTCGGCCAGCGCCTTCAGGCATTTGGCGATGTTGCGTTCCTCGTTCTTGGTCATGACGACCACGGACACCGGTATCTTGGACATGATGCTTTCCTTTCAGGAGGCGGCGCGCCGCATCAGCGGCTGGAACAGCTCGATGACGTCGCGGCAGTGCCGCTCCAGTGAAAAGGCGTCGGCGCGCCCGGGGCCGTCGGCCGCCAGTCTCGCGCGCATGTCGCCGTCGTAGGCCAGGCGGCGCACCGCCGCGGCCAGGGCCGCCGCGTCGCCCACCGGCACCAGCAGCCCGTAGCGGCCGGCGTCGAGGATCTCGGCCGGCCCGTGCGGACAATCGGTGGAAATGACAGGAACCCCCAGGCACAGCGCCTCGACCAGCACGTTGCCGAAGCTCTCGCGCACCGAGGTCAGGGCGAAGGCGCCGGCGCCGGCGATGACCGGGAACGGGTTGTCGATGTGGCCGGCCAGCGTCACCGGGCTGCGCGAGGCGCGCGCGTCGATACGCTTTTGCAGGGCGGCGTGTTCCGAGCCTTCGCCCAAAATGGTGAAGCGGATGCCCGGGTCGTCCAGCAGCGCGGCGGCGTCGATCAGGGTGGCATAGTCCTTGACGGCCTCCAGGCGGCCGACCGCGACCACGTGGTACGGCGCGGCGGCAGGCTCGGCGTCCGTGGACGTCGCGCTCTGCTCGCGCACCTCGTCCAGCGGCACGCCGTTGTAGATGGTGCGCACCTTGCCGCGCAGCGGCGGAAACATGCTGACCAGGTCTTCCTTGACGCCGCGCGACACGCCGACGACGGCGTCGTGGCGGCGGTAGGTCTGGCTCACCAGCCAGCACTTGAGCCGCCGCATGCGCGACGCGCCGTAATGGATGGCGGGGCTGCTGTGCTCGAAGGCGACGGTGGCGAATTTGCCGCGCAGCAGCTTCCTGGCCAGCACCACCAGCATATTGCACAGCAGGCCGTGCGAGCAGACGATGGCGGGCCGGTCACGGCGGATCTGCTTCAGCAGCCGCCAGAACGCCACCGGCAGCATCAGCCGCAGCGAGGTGGGCGATTCGATGACCGGCAGCGCCCGTGTCACGCGTGGATTGGCGACCGGGTACTCGCGGTTGCGCGAGCGCAGCAGGAACAGCGCGGCGTCCAGGCCCCTTTCGGGCAGGGCATCGGCGATGAAGGCAACGCATCTTCCGACGCCGCCGTGCAGGTCGGGCGCGACGAACAGGACATCAGGCATGGGGCAGTACTCGCGGTGACGCCCGGCGCATGGCGTCCGGACGGGGGCTGGGAGCCGCGGGCGCGGGCGTGGGCACGGGCATGGCCCGCGCATTGCGTATCAGCGACAGGCAGTAGCACAGCAGGAAGCCGGTGAAGGCGGTCTTGGGGGCGTACGCCAGGCCGCCCGAGAGCGAGTCGATGAAGATGTAGATCGGCGCCGTGGCGAGCAGATAGCGTCGATGCAGTTCGAGTCCGGGGTGGGCGTAGCGCCGGAACAGCGACAGCAGCAGGATCAGCAGTGGCGGCAGCATGATCATCGCCGTGCCGACGATGCCGAACTTCATCAGGTAGAAGGCCCAGGAATTGTGCGCGAACGTGCTCAGTTCGAAGCCGTTCTCGCCCATCACCCAACTGCGAAAGCCGGCGCCCTTGCCGAACACCGGGCTCTCGGCGAACGAGTCCATCTGGCCCTGCATCTCCTGGATGCGGGCGCCGTAGCTGGAGTCCTCGTCCAGGCGTTCGACGCTGAAGACGCGGTTGGTCAGCACCTCCAGGTAGCCGATGCTGGCGAACACCAGGATGCCGGCCACCGCCGCCGGCGCGAAGATCATCACCACCCGGCGGCGCACGTCGGAACCGGCCGCCAGCATCACCGCCAGCAGCACGGACACCATCAGTTGCAGGTACTGGCTGCGGTTCAGCGAGAACACCAGCGCCAGCAGCATGTACACCGTCAACGCGTAGGCCTTGGGGCCGGACACGTTGAGCGTTTTGCGAAAGTACAGCAGCGACACCACGCCGAACGGAATCGCCCAGACGCCGAGCCGTACGTTGCGCAGCGGGTTGGCGACGCTGAAGCCCTGCAACTGCTCCAGCAGCATCAGCGTGGCCACGGCCAGGCACGCGGCCACGATGTACTTTTGCAGCAGGGCGTAGGCCGCCGGGCTGTCGATGTCCTTGTAGCAAAGGAACGGCACGCTCAGGAAGTAGAAGACGATGCGCAGGTCGCGGGCGACGTCGCCGGTGTCGATGCCCGGATGATGCAGCGACACCAGCAGCAGGTAGATCACCGTCAGCACCTGCAGGCCCAGCAGCATGCCGAGCGCGCCGCGCGGCAGGGCATAGGCGGCCGGGTCCGCCAGCCGCAGCGCCTTGACCACCAGGATGGCGACGAACAGCACGTCGAACGGCGACAGCTTGAAGCTGCCCACCCCGAGGATGAAGTGGTCGTCGTTCAGCGCCAGCGCGGTGAAGGCGAACAGGCCCAGCAGGTGCAACGTGGAAAGACGGCGGTGCGAATGCATGGCGGCTCCATGGCTGGGTGGGGTCAGTGCGCGGCCCAGTCGTCGCGTCCGAACAGCTTGATGGCGAGCTTTTCGACGAGGTAGGACAGATCGCCCTGGCGCGCGTGCGCCGCCACCTGCGACGCCCGGCACGACAGGCCGAACAGCTTGCCCATGCCCGGTTCGGTGCGGCGGATGCGCTCGACGATCTGCTGGCGTTCCTCCAGCAGCACGTCCTGCATCAGCGCGGTCTTGGTCTCGTCATGGGCGGTGTACACGCCCATCGCGTCCGGCACGATCTGGTTGCGGCCTTCGCGCAGCAGCCGGCTCCACAGTTCCAGGTCCATGCAGTAGCGCATGCTTTCCTGCAACAGGCCGTGCTTGAGCAGCAGGTCGCGGCGGAAGATGGCCGACTGGTTCGGGATCGAGGCCTTGACCACGGTCAGCGTGCCGCGGTTGACGGGGGTGTAGTGGATCTTGCGGAAGATGTGGTTGTCGGCGTCGGCCACGAACAGGTTGCCGCTGACGATCGGCGCCCGGCCCCGCGCCGCCGCCGCGCCCAGCTTGCGCAGGGCGCCCGGGTAGTACAGGTCGTCGGAGTTCTGCCAGCCGACATAGTCGCCGGTGGCGCGCTCGAAGCCCTTGTTGATGGCGTGCGACTGGCCGCGGTCGGGCGCGCTTTCCCAGTGGGTCAGGTAGCGCTCGTACTTGCGGATGATGTCGACGCTGCCGTCGGTCGAGCCGCCGTCGATGATGATGTACTCCAGCCGCGGATAGCCCTGGTTGAGCACCGACACGATGGTGCGTTCCAGGAAGCGGGCCTGGTTGAACGAGGGGGTCACGATGGTCAGCTTGGGCAACAGGCCGCCGGCGATCGGCGCGGGCGGGCGCAGCTCGCTCACGAAATCGATCAGTTCACGCGAGTACTCGTTGTGACGCTTGCGCATATAAGACCTCAGCATGTTCACTACCGGGTGGCCGCAGGCATTGCGCCCGGGTAGTCGGGCCGGGATTGACGGATGGCGAGCGCCACGCCGGCCAGCGTGATCGCCGCGTAGGCCATGCGGCCCCAGGCGGCGGCGTGTTCGCCCGCCGCGTGCACCAGGACGGCCATGACGCACAGCATGGCCAGGCCGCCCAGGCCGTTCAGAATGGCGACTGCGCGCGAGTTGCCCAGCCCGAGCAGGGAAAAATGCGCGGCCGCGTTCAGCGACAGCAGCCCGGAGGCGGCGATCAGCAGGCGGAAGGTGCCCAGGTGGCCCTCGGCCACCGCCTGGCCCAGCAGCAGGTCCAGCAGCGGCGCGCTGACCGCCAGCACCGCCACGGTGGCGCCGGCCGACAGCAGCAGGTTCCACCGCATCAGGCGGCGGATTTCCTCTTCGGCGGCGCCGGGATGGGGCGGCGCCGCGGCCAGCCGGCTGACGCGCGGCATGGCCTTCTGGAAAATCGCCACCGAAGCGGTGTGGATCATCTGGCCGACCTGCACGCCGACCGTGTAGATGGCCAGCGCGGCCGGGCCCATCAGGCTGCCCACCAGCACCCGGTCGACCGAGCCGAACGCCAGGGCGCTGAGGCTGTTGAGCCAGGACCAGCGCGAGAACTTGAACGCCGCCAGCATCGCGCCGCGGTCTCGCACCGGGCGCACCAGCGCATGGCCGTAGCGGCGCGCGAACACGCGCATCTTGACCGAGCCGGCCAGCAGCAGGCCGGCCGCCTGGGCCAGGCCGGTCCAGGTGGGCGAAGCGGTCAGCCACGCGGCGGCGCAGGCCAGCGCCATGGTGCCGCTGCGGCTGAAGACTTCGCACAGGGCGGTGGCGCGGAAATCCTCGCGGCCCTTGAGGCAGCCGGACATCAACTGGTCGTATTGCTGCGTCAGGTAGACCGCCAGCGCCGGCATGGCCAGCAGCGTCACCGCGACCCCGCCGAAGGTGGCGGCGGGCCAGCCCAGCCAGACCACGCCCCACAGCAGCGCCGCGGCCGCCGTCACCACGCCGAGCGCGCAGCCGATCAGCGACATGGCGACGCCTGCCGCGCGGTAGGCGCCGCCCGGCTCGTGCAGGCGTTCGGACACCAGCTTGGTGGCGGTCACGGCGGCGCCCAGGTTGGCGGCGTTGCCGAAGCCGGCCAGCGCGATGATCATCGAGTACTGGCCAAATCCCACCGTGCCCAACTGGCGGAACAGGATGGGCAGCGCCACCAGCGCCGCGACCGGGCCGATGCCGTATTCCACCAGCCCCCAGAACGAGGCATTGCCGGCGACGTGCTGCCTGATGAGTCGGATCATCGGTGGGCCTGTGCTCGGTTGGCGTGGCGCTCAGGCCACGGGCAGCGGCGGACGCGCCTGCTCGCGCAGGAAATGGCCATAGGCCAGCGTCACGCCATGGGTAAGCGATATCTCCGGTTTCCAGCCCAGGGCGCGCACCCTGGACGAGTCCATCAGCTTGCGCGGGGTGCCGTCGGGCTTGCTGGCGTCGTAGACGATGTTGCCCTGGTAGCCGACCACCTGCGCCACCACCCGCGCCAGCTCGGCGATGGACAGGTCCTGGCCGGCGCCGATGTTGTACATGCCCTCGGCCGACGGCGTTTCCATCAGCATCACGCAGGCCCGCGCCAGGTCGTCCACGTACAGGAATTCGCGCAGCGGCCTGCCGCTGCCCCACAGCGTCACGCTGTCGTCGCCGGCCTCGCGGCCCTCGTGGAACTTGCGGATCAGCGCCGGCAGCACGTGGCTGCTGTGCAGGTCGTAGTTGTCGTGCGGGCCATACAGGTTGGTCGGCATGGCGCAGACGAAGTGCGCGCCATGCTCGCGCTGGTAGGCCTCGCACAGCTTCAGCCCGGCGATCTTGGCGATGGCGTAGGGCTCGTTGGTGGCTTCCAGCGGACCGGTCAGCAGTGCGTCCTCGCGCAGCGGCTGCGGCGCGTCGCGCGGATAGATGCAGGACGAACCCAGGAACAGCAGCTTGCGCACGCCGGCCGCGTAGGCGGCGCGGATCACGTTGCACTGGATCATCAGGTTGCGGTAGAGGAAGTCCACCGGATGGTTCTGGTTGGCCAGGATGCCGCCGACCTTGGCGGCCGCCAGGTACACCACGTCGACCGGCGTGGTCGAAAAGAAGCGGTGCACCTGGTTCTGGTTCTCCAGGTCCAGTTCGCTGTGGCTGCGCGTGATGACCTGGCGGTAGCCGCGGCCCTGGAGCTCGCGCACCAGCGCCGCGCCCACCATGCCGCGATGGCCGGCCACGAACACGCGTTGATCCTGATGGCTCATGGCGGGCTACTCCTTGTAGGCGTAGATTTCGTAGCCGTTCTGCTCCACCAGGGCATCGCGGCGCGCGTCCTTCAGGTCGCTCTCGACCATCTCCTTGACCAGTTGGGCGAAGGTGGTGCGGGGCGACCAGCCCAGCTTCTCGCGCGCCTTGGTCGGATCGCCCAGCAGGGTCTCGACCTCGGTCGGGCGGAAGTAGCGCGGGTCGACCCGCACGATGACCTGGCCGGCCTTGATGTCGTGCACCGGGCTGAACAGCACCGTGGCGGTTTCGTTCAGGCCCTCGCCTTCCCACGCCAGCAGGATGCCCAGCTCGCGCGCGGCGGTATTGATGAACTCGCGCACGCTGTACTGCATGCCGGTGGCGATGACGTAGTCCTCCGGCGTGTCCTGCTGCAGCATGAGCCACTGCATTTCGACGTAGTCGCGCGCGTGGCCCCAGTCGCGCAGCGCCGACAGGTTGCCCAGGTACAGGCATTCCTGCAGGCCCAGCACGATGCGGGCCAGGCCGCGCGTGATCTTGCGCGTCACGAAGGTCTCGCCGCGCTTGGGCGATTCGTGGTTGAACAGGATCCCGTTGCAGGCATACATGCCGTAGGCCTCGCGGTAGTTCACGCTGATCCAGTAGGCGTACAGCTTGGCGGCGGCGTAGGGACTGCGCGGATAGAACGGCGTGGTTTCCTTCTGCGGGGTCTCCTGCACCAGACCGTACAGCTCCGAGGTCGAGGCCTGGTAGAAGCGGGCCTTGTCCTCCAGTTTGAGGATGCGGATGGCCTCCAGCAGGCGCAGGGTGCCCAGGCCGTCCGCGTTGGCGGTGTACTCCGGTTCTTCGAACGACACGCCGACGTGGCTCTGCGCCGCCAGGTTGTAGATCTCGTCGGGCTGCACCGATTGCACGATGCGGATCAGGCTGCAGGAGTCGGTCATGTCGCCGTGGTGCAGCACGAAGTTGCGCGGCTGGTCATGCGGATCCTGGTACAGGTGATCGATGCGCGCGGTATTGAAGAGCGACGCGCGCCGCTTGATGCCGTGGACTTCATAGCCCTTGGCCAGCAGGAACTCGGCCAGGTATGCGCCGTCCTGTCCGGTGACGCCGGTAATCAGTGCCCGTTTTGGCATGGTTTTATCCTTAAGACTTAGTCACTGCACGAAAGGAGCCGAAGGCTGCGGAACCGATGTTCAACGAGATTACTGTCGCACCCGCCGCGGAGATATCGGCCAGAAGGTCTAAGAGATCAGCCTGTCGATAGGCAAAAAAGGACTGGATGATTTCGTCCAGCGCGCCCAGCGCCGTCACGATCGCCAGCGCCGTCAGCGCGGGGCGCCGACGCACCGAGGCGTAGATCAGCGCCGTCAGAAAGGCGTAGGCCGCAAGGTGCAGGCGCTTGTCGCCGAAGGTGGCCGACATTTCCGCCGCCAGGCCTGGCAGGTTGCCCACCGTGACCAGCGCCAGGAAGAACAGCGCCGCCGCGGGCAGGCAGATCCGCGCCACCCCCGGGCGCAAGAAGGACGAGGCCGCGCGCCGCGGATCAGACACGGCCGTACATGTCCTGGAAACGGACGATGTCGTCCTCGCCCAGATACGCGCCGGACTGCACCTCGATGATTTCCAGCGGGATCTTGCCGGGGTTCTCCAGGCTGTGGACCTCGCCCAGCGGGATGTAGGTCGATTGGTTTTCGGTCAGCAGGTATTGCTTGTCGCCGTTGTAGATGCGCGCCGTGCCTGACACCACCACCCAGTGTTCGGCGCGGTGATGGTGCATCTGCGACGACAGGCGCGCGCCCGGCTTCACGGTGATGCGCTTGACCTGGTAGCGCGGCCCCTGGCCCACCGAGTCATACGAGCCCCAGGGCCGCTGCACCTCGCGGTGGTGGTTCATCTCACTGCGGCGCTGGCCCTTGAAAGCCTCCACCAGCCGCTTGACGTCCTGCGAGCGGGTCTTGTGCGCCACCAGCACCGCGTCGGCGGTCTCGATCACCACGATGTCGTCCAGTCCCACCGAGGCCACCAGCCGGCTGGTCGAATGGATGAGGCAGTTGCGCGAGTCCTCGACCATCACGTCGCCGCTGGTGGAGTTGCCCTCGGCCGTCTTGCGGGCGATGCCCCAGACCGCGTCCCAGGCGCCGACGTCGCTCCAGGGCGCTGCCAGCGGGATGACCACGGCGCTGTCGGTGCGTTCCATGATGGCGTAGTCCATCGAGTCGCTGGGGCAGGCCTCGAAGGCGGGGCCGTCCAACTGGAACAGGCTGTCTTCGCCATGGCCGGCGGCCACGGCCGCGCGCACCTGCTGCAGGATGCGCGGCGCCAGGCGTTCCATCTCGGCCAGGAACACCGAGGCCTGGAAGGCGAACATGCCGCTGTTCCAGTAGTAGCTGCCGGTCTCGATGAAGCGCTGCGCCACTTCGGGCGAGGGCTTCTCGACGAAGCGGCGCACGCGTCGCGCCGGCGCCAGGTCGTCCGGCTCGGCCGCCTGGATGTAGCCGTAGCCGCTCAGCGGCGCCGTGGGCGTGATGCCGAACGTCACCAGCGCGCCCTGGCGCGCGGCCTGGTAGGCCTCGGCGAAGGCGGCGGCCAGCACCGGTCCGTCCTCCAGCACGTGGTCGGACGGCATGATCAGCATGACCGGATCCTCGCCGTCGCGCATCGCCCGCAGCGTGGCGGCGGCGATGGCGGGCGCGGTGTTGCGGGCGTGCGGTTCGAGCACGATCTCGGCGTCCTGTATGCCCAGTTCCTGCGCCTGTTCGGCCGCGATGTAGCGGTGGGCGGCGTTGCAGACCAGCATCGGTTTGGGCTGGGCGCCGGCCGAGCCGAGCCGCAGCAGGGTGTTCTGCAGCAGGCTGCGGTCATCGGTCAAACGGATGAACTGCTTCGGCAGCAGCTCGCGCGACAGGGGCCACAGGCGCGAACCCGAACCGCCGCAAAGGATGACGGCCCGGTAGGGGGGATGGGGGTGGGTCATGGCGCTGACTCCTTGAAGTAGGCCTGGGTGTTCGGATGCGCGCCGGGATCGGCGGCGATGGCCGCCGGGGATTGCCAGCGGTAGCGGCGGTGCTGGCCCAGCGGCAGGTTGCCGGCATCCAGCGTCAGATCGGCCTCGTAGGCGAGGACGACGTAATGGGTGGAACGGCCGGGCTCGCCGGCGAAATTGGTGTCGTAGAAGTGTTCGTACACGCCGCGCGGCCGCCAGGCGGGGGGCGGCAGCGTCACGCCCAGTTCCTCGCGGGCGATGCGCTGCAGCGCCCGCGCCAGCGTTTCGTTCTTGCGGATGCGGCCGCCCGGCACGAACCAGGCGCCCTGGGCCGGCGGGTTGCTGCGCAGCCCGGTCAGGTAGCGGCCCTCGGCGTCGCGCAGCAGCAGGTCGATGGACACCAGCGGCAGCATCTCCACCGCGCGGCGGAAGTCGTCCTCGGCCAGCAGGCCGGGGGCCGGCGCGGCCGGGCCGGGCGAGAAACGCACGCGCGCCGGGACGATCAGGGGCCAGCCGAGCGGTTCAGTAGACATTTCGGCCCGTCCATCCGGAGACCGCCGTGCGGGCGATGATCATCAGGTCCATCCGGAACGTCCAGTGCTGGATGTAATAGATGTCGTGCTCGATGCGGTCGCTCATCTTGCGCAGCGTGTCGGTCTGGCCGCGCAGGCCGTTGACCTGGGCCCAGCCGGTGATGCCCGGCTTGACGCGGTGGCGCATCATGTAGCGCTGTACCAGGTCCTTGTAGAGTTCGTTGTGCTCCAGCGCGTGCGGACGCGGGCCGACCACGGACATGTCGCCGCGCAGCACGTTCAGGAACTGCGGCAGTTCATCCAGGCTGGTGCGGCGCAGGAAGCCGCCAATGCGCGTGACGCGGGCGTCATTGCGGGTGGCCTGGGTGACCACGCCGTGCTCCTGGTGCACGGTCATGGTGCGGAACTTGTAGACGTGGAACACCTTGCCGTCCACGCCCAGGCGCGGCTGGGTGAACAGCACCGGCCCGCGCGAGGTCAGCTTCACCAGGCACGCCACCGTCAGCATCACCGGCGACAACCCCACCAGCGCGCACAGGGCGAAGGCGCGGTCGAAGGCTTCCTTGGCCAGGCCGCGCACGCCGGCGGCCGGCAGGCTGTTGAGCTGGATGGCGGGCAGGCCGAGGAACTCGCCGATGCGGTGTCCCAGCAACTGGATCGACATCACGTCGGGAATCCAGCGGATGTCCACCAGGTCGTTGCGCAGGTGGTAGAGCACCTCGCGCAATTCCTGGCCTGCCTCCATCGGCAGCACGATCCAGACTTCCCGCACATTGTGCTCGCGCACGAAGCCATGCAGCGCGTCCAGCTCGTGCAGGCGGCGCACCTGCGGCGGCAGGTTTTCGTGGGCTTCGGCATAGATGCCGGCGATCTCGTAGCCGGCCTCGCGGTAGCGTTCGACACGGCGCCACAGGTCGTGGCCGAGCGCGCCGAAGCCGACCAGCAGCACGCGCTTGCGGTCCAGGCCGCGGTCGCGCGCCGCGCCCAGGATGGTGTAGGCCGCCAGGCGCACGCCGGCCAGCGCCAGGGCGACGGAGCCGAACCAGGTCGCCGCCCACAAGCGCGATACCGCCGCGCTCTGATGCATGAGAAAACTGACCAGAATGCCCAGGGCGAACACCGTGGCCCAGGCCGCCAGGCTGCGCACCACCAGGTCGGTCAGGCGGCGGCCGCGCCAGGAGACATAGAGGCGGAAGGCCGGGAACAGCGCGATGACGCCCAGGCCGCACAGGTAGATCAGGAACAGGTGGATCTGCGGAGGATCCGCCATCGCCTCGTCCGAGAACTTCAGCTCGGTGACGGCGAGGCCGCAGATGATGACGATCGCGGCATCCAACAGCCGGTAGAGATAGCTGGATCGGTTCGACCTCGCCGACGTGTCCGTAAGGGACGGGTCCATCGCGTACTCCTTTGTTCGGGGAGTCGCCCTGCGGCCGCGCGGAAAAAAAAACGGTGCGCCGCCGCAAAGCATGTGGCTACCGTGGAAATCTTATTGAGTGCCCGGCGCACCCGAAACCTCCAAACGATGTAGGAGAAGGCTTAGGGCATCCGTCGAATGTGCGGGGCCTGGAAAAGGGAGTGGAATGTCGCAACCCGTTACGCATCGGGCTCCTTTCCAAGCAACGAAGTCATTCACAGTGGATTCGCCATGACGACATTTTTCGGAACGTTGAGCCGAGCCATCGCAGCCATTGCGCTCGTGTCCTCGCTGGGCGCCTGCGCCCTTTCTCCCGGCATGACCTTCAATGCCAAGCACCTGGTCGATCCGCTGGATCCGAACTCGGTGGCGCAGATCAAGGAGATCACGCCCTCGCTGGTGCTGGACGACAACCGCGCGCGGCAGGCGCTGCTGGACAACGACGGCATTTCGCGGCTGGTCGACAAGGCCGAGCCCTATCGCATCGGTCCCGGGGACATCCTCTCGATCGTGGTCTGGGATCACCCCGAGCTCGTCCTTCCGACGCAAACCTACGCCATCGGCACTGGGGTGACCGAACTAGCCTTCGGGGACACCGCATCGGGCATTCCGGGGTATACGGTCTCGTCCTCTGGATACATCCAATTTCCCTATACGGGATTGCTGAAAGTGGCGGGGTTGACTGAACTGCAGGCGCGCAATCTCATAGTCAACAGTTCCGGCAAATACATTCAGGACCCGCAAATCACGGTGCGCGTGCTGGGCTACCGCAGCAAGCGGGTCTACGTCGAAGGCGAGGTGAAGACGCCAGGCACGGTGGCGATCAACGACATTCCCATGACCTTGCTGGAGGCGATCAACCGCGCGGGCGGCGTATTGCCCACGGGCGACCGCAGCAGCGTGTACGTCATCCGCGAAGGCAAGAAGACCCGCGTGAATCTGCCCGCGCTGATCGACCGTGGCCAGGACCTGAACCAGGTCATGCTGAAGTCGGGCGACATCGTCCGGGTGACTCCGAGGGATGAGAGCAAGGTGTTCGTGACGGGCGAAGTGACTACGCCGGCCACGATCGTGATGCGCGACGGCAGATTGACGTTGAACGAGGCGCTGGGCGTGGCGGGAGGGCCCAACCAGTTGACCGCGGACTCGTCGCAGGTGTTCGTGGTGCGCAGCACCGAGCAGGCTACGCCGCTGGTGTTCCACCTGAATGCCGCCTCGCCGCAGGCCTATGCGGTGGCGGAGAAGTTCGAGTTGCAACCCAAGGACGTCGTCTTCGTCGATACGGCGGCGCTGGTGCGGTGGAACCGCTTCATCAGCAATCTGTTCCCGAGTGCACAGACGGTACAGACCGTGCATTCCATCAAGTAACCCTGGAGAGCTGCATGCCGTTGCCCATCGAATCGTTCGAGCCCTCCGTCCCGGCTCGCCAGCAGGAAACCCCGCTGTCCTCGCACGTGGACGCCATCTTCTCCAACCGTTGGCTGATCATCGCCATCACCCTGATCGCATTGCTGGGGGCCGTTGCCTACGTCATGGTGACCCCCTCGGTCTATTCGGCCGACATCATCGTCCAGGTGGAGGAGGAGCTGCCGCAAGGCCAGAGTCGCAGCCTCCTGGGCGACGTCTCGGCCATCTTCGACACCAAGGCCGAAACCTCCGGCGAAATGGAAGTGCTGCGTTCGCGCATGGTGGTGGGGCCGGCCGTCGACAAGTTCATGCTCTACATCCACGCCAAGCCGCGCTACTTCCCCGTGGTGGGCGAATGGCTGGCGCAGCGCCACGAAAGCCTGCCGTATCCATCCGGGCTACCCCGCGGCGGCTACGCCTGGGGCGGCGAGTCGATCTCGATCTCGCAATTGGACGTGCCGAACGAATGGCTGGGCAAGCCTTTTCGCATCACCAACCTGGGCGAGGGCGCCTACACCCTGAACGACAAGCTTACCGGCGCCACCTTCAACGGCACGGTCGGCAAGCCCGAGCACTTCCTGCTGCCTGGCGGCGGCGCGCTGGACGTGCACGTCGACGCGCTCAACGGCCGTCCCGGGACGGAGTACACGGTGTCGCGCACCTCGCGCCTGGCGGCGATCGAGGACGTGCAGTCGCGCCTGGGCATCTTCGAGCGCGGCCGCACCTCGGGCGTGATCGGGGTGACGCTGGAAGGCAACGATCCGGTGCTGACCACGGCGGTGCTGAACCAGATCGGCCAGGAATACGTGCAGCAGAACGTCAACCGCAAGTCGGCGCAGGCCGAGAAGTCGCTGGCCTTCCTCGACCAGCAGTTGCCGCAGCTCAAGCGCGAACTGGACGCGGCCGAGACCAAGTACAACTCGCTGCGCAACAAGCGCGGCACCATCGACCTGAGCGAAGAGGCCAAGCTGATCCTGGCGCAGTCGGTGGACGCCCAGACCAAGGTGATGGAACTGCGCGCCAAGCGCCAGGAGCTGATCACCCGGTTCGCGCCGACCCATCCGAGCATCGTCGCCATCGACCGCCAGATCGCCTCGCTGACGGGCGACGTCAACCGCATCGGCGACAACATCAAGCAGTTGCCGGACCTGGAGCAGGACGTGGTGCGGCTGGTGCGCGATGTGCGCGTCAACACCGAGCTGTACACGGGTCTGCTCAACAACGCCCAGCAATTGCGCCTGATCCGCGCCGGCAAGGTCGGCAACGTGCGCATCCTGGACGCCGCCGTGCAGCCGGACAAGCCGGTGCGGCCCAAGGCCGCCATCATCATCGCCGTCGTCACGGCCATCGGCCTGATCATCGGCGTGCTGTGCGCCTTCGTGCGCAACGCGCTGTTCGGCGGCCTGTCCGAGCCGGACGATGTCGAGCGCTACACCGGCCTGCCGGTGCTGGCGGCGATTCCGCACAGCGACCTGCAGGACAAGCTGTGGCGCCGCAGCCGCCGCAAGAACGCCACGGTGCCCGCGCTGCTGGCGCAGAGCCAGGGCAATGCGCCGCCGATCGAGAGCCTGCGATCCTTCCGCAACGTGTTGCAGGCCTCGCTGCGCCAGTCGGCCAACAATATGGTCATGTTCACGGGCCCGGTGGCGGGCGTCGGCAAATCGTTCCTGTCGGCCAATTTCGCCTTCATCCAGGGCGGGGTCGGCAAGCGCGTGCTGCTGATCGACGCCGATTTCCGCAAGGGCCAGCTCAATCGCTATTTCGGCGTGCCCAAGGAAGACGGCCTGTTCGAGGTGCTGTCGGGCACGCTGCCGCTCGAACGCGTGCGCAAGCACAGCGTCTCGGAGGGGGTGGATTTCATTTCCACCGGCGCGGTCAGCTTCGATCCCTCGGAACTGCTGGCCTCGCCGATCTTCGGCCAGACGCTGCGCGAACTGGCCAGCCAGTACGACATGGTCATCCTGGACACGGCGCCGGTGCTGTCCTCGCCCGACGCCGCCGTGGTCGGCACGCATGCCGCGGCGGTCATGGTGGTGGTGCGGTCGGGCATGAACACCGTGGGCGAGATCCGCGAAACCGCCAAGCGCCTGATCCAGGCCGGCGCGCCGGTCGACGGGGTGCTGTTCAACGGACTCAAACTGATGCCCGAGCGCTTCGGGTTCCGCTCCAAGTATGGCGGATACCGCTATTCGCGAGCCGCTTATTACGGTGATTTCAAGCAGAACGGCCCCAAGTAACCTCCGCGGAGAACTGGCATGCATGGAACGTTTGGCTGGGAAACCCCGCAGATCCTGGATGCGGTCTTCAAGGCGTATGACATACGCGGCACGGTGCCCGATGAAATCGACGCGCGCTTTGCCCACAGCCTGGGCATGGCGGCCGGCGTGCGGGCGCTGGAGCTGGGCGCGCGCGCCATGGTGGTGGGGCGCGACGGGCGCCTGAGCAGCGTGGAACTGGCGGCGGCGCTGCAGGCCGGGCTGCGTTCGGCCGGCCTGCATGTGATCGACATCGGCATGGCGACCACGCCGATGGTCTATTTCGCGGCCCGCCTGATGGACACCGGCGCCGGCATCGCCGTCACCGGCAGCCACAATCCGCCGTCCCACAACGGCTTCAAGATCGTGCTGGACGGCGCTTCGCTGTATGGCGACGGCATCACCGCGCTGCGCGACGCCATGCGCCTGCCGATCGAGTCGGCCAGCGTGGCCGGCGGCCGCACGCAGATGCAGATCCAGCCCTGCTACGCGGCGCGGCTGGTGGGCGATATCCGCCTGGCGCGGCCGATGAAAATCGCCATCGACTGCGGCAACGGCGTGGCCGGCGCGGTGGCGCCGGCGCTGTTCCGCGCCCTCGGCTGCGAGGTCACCGAGCTGTTCTGCGAGGTGGACGGGGCCTTCCCCGGCCATCACCCGGACCCGGCCGATCCGCAGAACCTGCAGGACCTGATCTATTGCCTGCGCTACTCCGACTGCGAAGTCGGGCTGGCGTTCGACGGCGATGGCGACCGGCTCGGCGTGGTCACCAAGTCGGGCCAGATCATCTGGCCCGACCGCCAACTGATCCTGTTCGCCCGCGATGTGCTGGCGCGCAACCCGGGCGCCGAGATCCTTTACGACGTCAAGTGCAGCCGCCACGTGGCGCGCGCCATCACCGAGGCCGGCGGCAAGGCCACCATGTGGAAGACGGGCCATTCGCTGATCAAGGCCAAGATGCGCGAGACCGGGGCGCTGCTGGCCGGCGAGATGAGCGGCCACATTTTTTTCAAGGAGCGTTGGTACGGCTTCGACGACGGCATCTACGCCGCCGCCCGACTGCTGGAGATCCTGTCCGGCGCGCCCAATCCGTCGGCGCTGCTCGAGAGCCTGCCGCAGTCCTGCGCCACCCCCGAAATCAAGCTGGAAACCACCCAGGGCGAGCAGTTCGAGCTGGTCGAGGCGCTGCGCGCCGGCGGCCAGTTTCCGGGCGCGCTTTCCATCAATGACCTGGATGGCGTGCGGGTCGACTACGCCGACGGCTTCGGCCTGGCGCGGCCGTCCAACACCACGCCCACGGTGGTGTTGCGCTTCGAAGGAGACTCCGTGGCCGCCCTGGCCCGCATCGAGGAGGACTTCCGCAACGCGTTCCGGCGCGTTGCCCCCCATATCCGTTTACCGTTCTAAGGAGCATCACGCGATGGGTAATGCGAATTTTGCGAGAGAGGCCGAGGCCGCGGCCGAGGCCGACAGCCTCGCCGCCAGCCTGGAATGGCGCGCTTTCGCGCAGGCGGCGCACGGCGCCGCGCTGGACGCGGGCGCATTGAAGGTGATCGAGGCGGCTGGCCTGTGCGTGGACCTGACCATGCAGCGGCAATCGCCCGCGCTGGACGCCGCCGCGCAGGCGCTGTTGCGCGCCCGCGGCCTGGACGAGGCGCGGCAGGCGCTGTTCTCCGGCGGCCCGGTCAACTGGACCGAGGGCAAGCCGGCCTGGCACACCGCGCTGCGCGCCGGCCGCACCCGCGAACAGCCTGAAGGCCAGGACCGGGACTCGGTCTGCGAGTATTCGCGCATGGCCGATTTCGTGCGGCACGTCGACCAGAACGCCGACTTCGCCACCGTGCTGCACATCGGCATCGGTGGCAGTGACTGGGGACCGCGCCTGGCGATCCAGGCCTTTGGCGGCCCGGGCCAGCGGCGCCAGATCCGTTTCGTCTCCAACATCGACGGCCACGCCTTCCATGACGCGGTGGCCGGGCTGGACCCGCGCCGCTGCCTGGTGGTGGTGTCGTCCAAATCCTTCACCACCGTCGAGACCCTGCACAACGCCCGCGCCGCCATTGCGTGGCTGCGGCAGGGCGGGGTGGCCGATCCCTCCGCGCACCTGGCGGCGGTCACCGCCAACGCGCCGGCCGCGCGCGCCCTGGGGGTGCCGGCAAGCCAGGTGTTTCGCATGTGCGACTGGGTCGGCGGACGCTATTCGGTCTGGTCGGTGGCCGGGCTGTCGATCGCGCTCACCGTCGGCGCCGACGTGCTGATCGGCATGCGCGCCGGCGCCGAGGCCATGGACCAGCATTTCCAGCAGGCGCCGCTGGGCGCCAACGCGCCGGTGCAACTGGCGCTGGCCGGCCTGGTCAACTGCAGCGTGCTGGGCCACGGCTCGCTCAACATCGCCGCCTACAGCGCGCGGCTGCTGCACCTGGTGACCTACCTGCAGCAACTCGAAATGGAGTCGCTGGGCAAGCGCGTCGGCGGCGACGGCGCCGCGGTGGACGTGCCGACCGCCCCGATCATCTGGGGCATGCCGGGCACCGACGGCCAGCACACCTTCTTCCAATGGCTGCACCAGAGCGCGCATGGCGCGCCGGTCGATTTCATCGCCAGCCTGCAGGGCCACCCGGACAGCCCCGACGCCCACCGCATGTTGCTGGCCAATTGCCTGGCGCAGCGCCAGGCGCTGTTGCGCGGCAAGGATCTGGAGCAGGCGCTGCTGGACGTGGCCCATGTCGAGGACCCCGAGCAGGCGCTGACGCTGGCGCATCACATGGTGCACCCGGGCGGGCGGCCGTCCACGCTGATCGTGCTGCGCCAGTTGGAGCCGCGCGCGCTGGGCGCATTGCTGGCGCTGTATGAACACAAAGTGTTCGTGCAGAGCGTGGTGTGGGGCGTCAATCCCTTCGACCAGTGGGGCGTGGAACTGGGCAAGCGGCTGGCCACCGGCATCGAGCGCGAGCTGGCGGTGCCGGTGTCGGCCGGCGTGGTCGACTGGGGCCACGACGCGTCCACCTCGTACTGGATCGACCGCTATCGCGGCCACGCCCAGGCGCCGCAACCGCGCCATGCCCGCCTGCCCGGCGTGGCGGCGCATCTTTGACCGGGAGCCGGGCATGAGCGAGATGCGCGTGCTGGTCACGGGCGGCGCCGGCTACATCGGCGCCCACACCCTGGTGGCGATGCTGGCCGCCGGCCAGCGGCCGCTGGTGCTGGACAACTTCAGCAACGGCAGCCCGGAGGCGGTGCGGCGGGTCGAGCGCCTGTGCGGCGCGTCGATCCCGCTGGTCGAGGGCGACATCCGCCAGACCGGGCTGGTGCAGGCGCTGCTGGCGCGCGAGGCGCGGCGCGGCGACCCGGTGCAGGCGGTGCTGCACCTGGCCGGCTGCAAGGCGGTCGGCGAATCGGTGGCCGACCCGCTCAAGTACTACGACAACAACGTGTCGGGCTCGGTGGCATTGCTGCGCGCCATGCGCGACGAGGGCGTGACGCGCCTGGTGTTCAGCTCGTCGGCCACCGTCTATGGCGAGCCGCGCTCGCTGCCGTTCACCGAGGCGCATCCGCTGGCGCCGGCCAATCCGTACGGCCGCAGCAAGCTGATGGTCGAGCAGATGCTGCGCGACCTGTGCGCGGCCGAGCCGGCGTTCGGCGCGGTGACGCTGCGCTACTTCAATCCGATCGGCGCGCATCCCAGCGGCCAGATCGGCGAGAGCCCGCGCGACGTGCCCAACAACCTGTTCCCGTACATCACGCAGGTGGCGGTGGGGCGGCAGCCGTTCCTGAACGTGTTCGGCGACGACTACGCCACCGCGGACGGCACCGGCGTGCGCGACTACCTGCATGTCATGGACCTGGCGCAGGGCCATGTGCAGGCGCTGGCCTACGCCACCGGCCACCCCGGTTTCGTGGCGGTCAATCTGGGCACCGGGCGCGGCACCAGCGTGCTGGAACTGGTGCATGCGTTCGAGCGCGTCAGTCAGCGCCGCATCCCGCTGCGCACCGGGCCGCGCCGTCCCGGCGATATCGAGCGGATGTGGGCCGACCCGGCATTGGCCGCCTCGCTGCTGGGCTGGCACAGCACGCGCGGGGTCGATGCCATGTGCGCCGACGGCTGGCGCTGGCAGCAGGGCAACCCGCGCGGTTACGAGACGGATCCGCCGGCGTCATAACCCCAACGGCGTGTCGGATGGGTTCCGCGAAGCGGGCCGAGCGGTTACAGTTGACGGAAATATTGCGAAGCAGCATCCGCGCGGCCCCGCCGTCGCGCGCGATGCACCGTCACCGAGGCACTGTCATGCTCGATTCCCTTCCGTCCGCCGGCCCGGCCGGCACCCAGCCGGGGCTGTTCCAATGAGCGGCCCGGCCTACCTTCCCACCGCCCACTGGAACCTGGACAGCATCGTCTCCGGCCTGCGCCAGGCGCGGGTGGCCTGGCGCGGCCCGCGCGGCCGCCTGCGCGAAGACGCCGGCCTGCGCGAGTTTCCGTCGCAGGAAGCCCTGCGCCAGATCATCAAGGACCTCTGTGGCGCCCTGTTCCCGATGCGGCTGGGGCCCATCGACCTGCGCGAGGAGGTCGAGGACTTCTACGTCGGCCACACCATCGGCGCGGCGCTGGACGCGCTGCTGCACCAGGTCAACCTGGAACTGCAATACGTCGGTCGCGACGATCCGGCGCTGCTGGCCGCTTCGCAGCAGCGCGCCATCGACATCGTGCGCCAGTTCGGCGCCGAGCTGCCGCGCGTGCGCGCCGCGCTCGACCTGGACGTGACCGCCGCCTACCAGGGCGACCCGGCCGCGCACAGCGTCGACGAAGTGCTGCTGTGCTATCCCGGCGTGGCCGCCATGATCCACCATCGCCTGGCCAACGTGCTGTACCGCCTGGGCGTGCCGATGCTGGCCCGCATCGTGGCCGAGATCGCCCACGCCGACACCGGCATCGACATCCATCCCGGCGCCACCATCGGCCGCAGCTTCTTCATCGACCACGGCACCGGCGTGGTGATCGGCGAGACCGCCATCATCGGCGACCGCGTGCGGCTCTACCAGATGGTCACGCTGGGCGCCAAGCGCTTCCCGCCGGGCGAGAACGGCGAACTCAAGAAAGGCCTGGCGCGCCACCCGCTGATCGAAGATGATGTGGTGATCTACGCGGGCGCCACCATCCTGGGGCGCGTCACCATCGGCAAGGGCTCGACCATCGGCGGCAACGTCTGGCTCACGCGCAGCGTGCCGCCGGGCAGCAACGTCACCCAGGCCAGCCTGGTCAGCGACATGCCGGATTGCGGCCTGGGCGGCTGAGACGGCGTCCGCGTTTCGGCTGGGCGGCCCTGGCGCCGCCCGCCTCTCGCCCGGGCGGCGCTGACGCCCGGGATTCGATACGGGAGCCTGGATGGACACACGTGTTTCGGATCTGGCCGCGCTGCGCGGCTTCGTCGACCGCCACCCGCGGCTGTTCGTGCTGACCGGGGCGGGCGTCAGCACCGATTCCGGCATCCCCGACTACCGCGACACCGACGGCGAATGGAAACGTTCCCCGCCCATGACGCTGCAGACTTTCATGGGCGGCGAATACGCGCGCGCCCGCTACTGGGCCCGCAGCATGGTGGGCTGGCGCCGCTTCGGCCAGGTGCAACCCAACGCCTCGCATCGCGCGCTGGCGCAATTGCAGCAGCGCGGCCGGCTGTCGGTCCTGGTGACGCAGAACGTCGACGGCCTGCACGAAGCCGCTGGCAGCCGCGACGTGGTCGACCTGCATGGCCGGCTCGACCAGGTGCGCTGCATGAACTGCGACTGGCGCGGCCGCCGCGATGCCTGGCAGGACACGCTGCACCAATACAACCCCGGCTGGATCGCCTTCGAGGCCGATGACGCGCCCGACGGCGACGCCGACCTGGAGGGCGTGGACTTCGCTTCGTTCCAGGTGCCGCCCTGTCCGGTCTGCGGCGGCATCGTCAAGCCCGATGTGGTGTTCTTCGGCGAGACCGTGCCGCGCGAGCGGGTCGACCGCGCCAATGCCGGCCTGATGGCGGCCGACGCGGTGCTGGTGGTGGGCTCGTCGCTGATGGTCTATTCGGGCTACCGCTTCGTCACGGCGGCCTCCCGCAACGGCATGCCGATAGCGGCCATCAACCTGGGCCGCACGCGGGCCGACAACCTGTTGACGCTCAAGATCGAGCTGCCCAGCGCGGTGGCGCTGGAGGCGCTGACGGCGGCATAAAAGCGGGACGGACAACGGCCGGTTTTTGACCGGTTTAACCAAGTGCCCGCCCTGTAAGGATTTTTTTGCGCCGTTACAGACCTTTCCAAAGGGTTGTCCACAGATACTGTGGATAATTCCTAGGGATTACCCCGATTTTGCGAGCATGTTAGGGCCATTTCCGACCGATCCATGGTGGTCTGGCCCCGGTATTCAGCCTTCGACGTCGGCAATGGCGTCGCCCAGCAGGGCCTTGCGCGCCGCGTGCCAGCTCCCTGCGTCCGGGGCGTAAAGCAGCCCGCCGCTGCGGTGGGTGGGCTTGTAGGGCGAGCCGTCGAAGCGCGCCGCGTAGCCGCCCGCCTCGCGGTGCAGCAGCCAGCCGGCCGCGTGGTCCCAGGCGGTCAACTGGTTGTACAGCGCGACGTGGCTGTGGCCGGCCGCCAGCATGCGGTATTCGTGGGCGGCGCAGCGCAGGCTGGCCGTGCTGCCCAGGCGCGACAGGTTGCCGTTGACGGTGGTGCGCAGCGGCTCGGGCAGGGCGCCGGTCGAGATCAGGCCGTCCATGTCCTCGGGCGGCGCGGGGCTGGCCACGGCCAGCGGCGCCTGCTTGCCGTTCTCGTACTCCATCCAGGCGCCTTCGCCACGCACGGCCAGCGCGCTGTCGCGGTTGACCGGGTCGTAGATCACGCCGGCGATCACGTCGCCGCGATGGCAGGCCGCGATCATCATGCCGAACAGCGGCAGGCCGGCGACGTAGTTGCGGGTGCCGTCGATCGGGTCGATCAGGAACGCCAGCTCGGCGTCTACCAGCATGTTCAGCAGGGCCGGGTTGCGGGTCGAGGCTTCCTCGCCGATCAGCACCGCGCCCGGATGCAGCCTGGCCAGGCGCGCGGCGATCAGGCGCTCGGCGGCTTCGTCGGCGTCGGTCACCAGGTCGCGCGGCGAACTCTTGTCGCGCACGCTGCCCTCGGGCAGGTTGCGAAAACGAGGCATGACCTCCGCCTGCGCGGCCTCGGCCAAAATGCCGGCCAGCTTGCGGGTGTCGTCACGGGTGAAAGTTCTGCTCATGGTCGCTCGTCCGGGGGAACGCGCAAATCTATCACGCCTGGGCGGCATTTGATCGCGATTTATAACCGCATGAACTAAAAGGGAATTTTCCACCTGTGCAGGAGTTATCTGCCAGGTTGTCCACAATTCCTGGGGATAAACGGGACCGGAGCCCCGTTTATCCCCCCGGGCGGGCGCCCGGCGGAGGGTGGTGCGCTCAGGCGCCCAGGTCGACGCAGAGGTACTTGATCTCGAGGTATTCCTCGATGCCGTACTTCGAGCCTTCGCGGCCCAGGCCGGACTGCTTGACGCCGCCGAAGGGGCCGACTTCGTTGGAGATCAGGCCGGTATTGATGCCGACGATGCCGTATTCCAGCGCCTCCGACACGCGCCAGATGCGGGCGTAGTCGCGGGTGAAGAAGTAGGCGGCCAGGCCGAAGATGGTGTCGTTGGCCATGCCGATGACTTCTTCCTCGGACTCGAAGCGGAACAGCGGTGCCACCGGGCCGAAGGTTTCCTCGGTCGCGAAGCGCATCGACTGGGTCACGTCGCGCACCACGGTCGGCTCGAAGAAGGTGCCGCCCAGCGCGTGCGGCTTGCCGCCGGCGATGACCTTGGCGCCGTGCGCGGTGGCGTCGGCGATGTGTTCCTGCACCTTCTCGATGGCGTTGGTATCGATCAGCGGACCTTGCGTCACGCCGTCCTCGAAGCCGTCGCCGACCTTCATGGCGTTGACCTTGGCCACCAGGCGCTTGGCGATTTCCTCGTACACGCCGGCCTGCACGTAGATGCGGTTGGCGCAGACGCAGGTCTGGCCGGCGTTGCGGTACTTCGAGGCCAGGATGCCGTCGACCGCGCGGTCCAGGTCGGCGTCGTCGAACACGATGAAGGGCGCGTTGCCGCCCAGTTCCAGCGACAGCTTCTTGATGGTGGGGGCGCATTGCTCCATCAGCGTGCGGCCGACTTCGGTCGAGCCGGTGAAGCTCAGCTTGCGCACCACCTCGCTTTCGCACAGCGCCGCGCCGATGTCGCGCGAGCTGCCGGTGATGACGTGGAACACGCCGGCCGGCACGCCGGCTTCCTCGGCCAGCACCGCCAGCGCCAGCGCGGTCAGCGGCGTCTGCTGGGCCGGCTTGACCACCATGGTGCAGCCGGCGGCCAGGGCCGGGCCGACCTTGCGGGTGATCATGGCGGCGGGGAAGTTCCACGGCGTGATGGCGGCGGTAACGCCGATCGGCTGCTTGAGCGCCAGCAGGCGCTGGCCGGCCTTGGGGCTTTGCAGCACGTCGCCGTCGATGCGCTTGGCTTCCTCGGCGAACCACTCCAGGAACGAGGCGGCGTAGGCGATTTCACCGGCGGCCTCGGTCACGGGCTTGCCCTGTTCCGAGGTCATGATGGCGGCCAGGTCCTGCTGGTTCTGCATCATCAACTGGGCCCACTTCAGCAGGATCGCGGCGCGTTCCTTGCCGGTCTTGGCGCTCCAGGCGGGCAGGGCGGCCTGGGCGCTGGCGATGGCCTGCTCGGTCTCCTTGCGGCCCAGCTTGGGCACCGACACGATGGTCTTGCCGGTGGAGGGGTTGTCCACGGGGATCGACGGGCCGTTGCCGGCGGATACCCACTTGCCGTCGATGTAGCAGGCGTCGCGCAGCAGTTCGGGGCGCGACAGGGGATGGGTCAAAGAAGAAGTCATTGCATTAGTCTCCTCAAAGGGAACGCGGCCGCCAAAGCGGACGCGGGCGCGGCGTGCATCCCCGGGCGGAATCCGCCCGGAATGCTCGCCACGCCCGCAATCGTCATGCCTGCCAGCCGAAAAACCGGATGATCGGGTTGCGCGGCCTCAGGCGGCCAGGGCTTCGGCCAGGATGGCCAGCGCGCGGTCGAACTGGGCGTCGGGAATGGTCAAGGGGTACAGGAAGCGCAGGACGTTGCCGTACACACCGCAGCTTAGCAAGATCAGGCCTTGCTCGATGGCGCGGGCCTGCACCTTCTTGACCGCCTCGGCGTCGGGCTTGCCGTTGGCGTCGTTCAGTTCCAGCGCCACCATCGAACCCAGGCCGCGCACGTCGGCGATGCCCGGCACCTTGGCGCGCAGGCCCTCGAGGTGGGCGCGCAGCTTGTCGCCCAGTTGCACCGCGCGTTCGCACAGCTTTTCCTCGGCGATCACGTCCAGCACGGCGTGGGCCGCGGCCACCGCCAGCGGGTTGCCGGCGTAGGTGCCGCCCAGCCCGCCCGCGGCCGGGCCGTCCATGACGTCGGCGCGGCCGACCACGCCCGAGATCGGGAAGCCGCCGCCCAGGCTCTTGGCCATGGTGATCAGGTCGGCCTGCACCGAGTGGTGCTCCATGGCGAACAGCTTGCCGGTGCGGCCGAAGCCGGTCTGCACTTCGTCGGCGATCAGCAGGATGCCGTGCTCGTCGCAGAGCTTGCGCAGGGCCACCATCAGTTCGGGCGGGGTGATGTTGAAGCCGCCTTCGCCCTGCACCGGCTCGATGATGATCGCGGCGACGCGCTTGGGATCGATGTCGACCTTGAACAGCAGGTCCAGCGCCTTGAGCGAGTCGGCGACAGTGATCGACTGGGTGCCGTTGGGGAACGGCACGTGGTAGATGTCGCCCGGCATCGGGCCGAACGACAGCTTGTAGGGGGCGACCTTGCCGGTCAGCGCCATGCCCAGCATGGTGCGGCCGTGGAACGAGCCCGAGAAGGCGATGACGCCCGAGCGGCCGGTGGCCGAGCGCGCGATCTTGATGGCGTTTTCAACGGCTTCGACGCCGGTGGTGAAGAAGGCGGACTTCTTCAGGCCGTCGATCGGGGCCAGGCGGTTGATGCGCTCGGCCAGCGAGACGTAGCCTTCGTACGGCACGATCTGGTAGGCCGTGTGGGTGAAGTTGTCGAGCTGGGCGCTGACGGCGGCCTTGACCTTGGGATGCAGGTGGCCGGTGTTCAGCACCGCGATGCCGCCCGCGAAATCGATGTATTCCTTGCCGTTGGCGTCCCAGAGCGTGGCGTTCTCGGCGCGCACGGCATAGAAGTCGCACATGACGCCGACGCCGCGCGGCGTGGCCAGGGAACGGCGGGTATTCAAATCCTGATTCTTCATCTCAGCCTCGGATGGCAAGTGGGCGGTAAACCCTTACTTTAATGCTACTATGGCCCCATTGGTGGGAACCACTTTTATAAATCAGGTAGAACCAATTGCGGTCCATCGTTGGAGACTTGCTGTTGCTGCGCCTGGCCGATGCCGCGGGCGGGCCGATGAACAAGCGGCTGTACCACGGTATCCGCGAGGCCATCCTGGATGGTTCCATTGCCGCCGACTCGCGCCTGCCGGCCTCGCGCGACCTGGCGGCCGAACTCGGCATCGCGCGCAACACCGTGGTGCACGTCTACGGCCAGTTGCTGGCCGAAGGCTATACCCGCAGCCTGCAGGGCAACGGCACCTTCGTCAATGCCTCGCAGCCCGACTCCTACCTGGCCAGTGGCCGCCAGTCGCGCCGCGCGCCGGCGCCGCAGCCGCGACCGGCACTGTCGGCGCGGGGCGCGGCCATCGTCGACGGCGTGTCGGCCTCGCCCTACCAATGGGGCGCCTTCATGCCGGGGGTGCCCGACCTGACCGAATTTCCGCACAAGAAGTTCGGGCGCATCTTTTCCGCGCTCTGGCGCAATCCCACCCCTGATCTGCTCACTTATGCCTACGGCGGCGGCCTGCCGGCGCTGCGCGAGGCGCTGGCGCAGCACCTGGCGCTGACGCGCTCGATCGACTGCGACCCCGACCAGATCCTCATCACCGAAGGCTCGCACCAGGCCATCGACCTGGCCACCCGCATCCTGGGCGAGGCGGGCGAGACCGCCTGGGTCGAGGACCCGGGCTACTGGGGCGCGCGCACGGTGCTGCAGGCCAATGGACTGCGCACGGTGCACCTGCCGGTCGACGAGGAAGGCATGCGGCTGCCGGATCCGGATGCCGCGCCCGCCGTGGCGCCGCCGCGCTTCATCTTCGTGACGCCGTCGCACCAGTATCCGCTGGGGCCGGTGATGTCGCTGGCGCGGCGCCGCCAACTGCTGGCGGTGGCGCGCCAGCATGGCAGTTGGATCATCGAGGACGACTACGACAGCGAGTTCCGTTTCTCGGGCCGGCCGATCGCCTCGCTGCTGGGCCTGGAGCCGGACGCGCCGGTGATCTACATGGGCACCTTCAGCAAGACGCTGTATCCGGGCCTGCGGGTCGGCTACCTGGTGCTGCCCAAGACCTTGACCGCCGCCTTCCAGGCGGCCCACGCCGAGCTCTACCGCGAAGGCCACCTGATGACGCACGCGGCGCTGGCCACCTTCATCGCCGAGGGCCACTACGCCGCCCACATCCGCCGCATGCGCATGTTGTATGGCCGGCGCCGCGCCATGCTGGTCAACCTGATCGAACGGCGCCTGGGGCCGGACTGGCTGCACCGCGACGCCAGCCTGGCGGGCCTGCACCTGGTGCTGACATTGCCGCCCCACATGGACGACCTGCGCGTGGTCGAGGTGGCGCGCCGCAATGGGGTCCTGACGCGCCCGCTGTCGCGCTACTACGTCGGCGCCGAAGGGCGCCGGCCCGGCCTGCTGCTGGGTTATGCCTGTGTGCCCGAACACGACATCGCGCGCAAGTTCGAGGTGCTGCTGGAAAGCCTGGCCGAGGTGGCGCGCACGACGCCGGCCGCGGCGGCGACGGCGGCGCAGCCGGCCTGACGCGGGCGGTCAAGGCTGGCCACGCGGCACGGGCTTTGACGGCCGTTGGCGGGCTGCCGGCGCCTGCCGCCTGAGCGCGGCGATCACCCGGCCTGAGCGCCGTGATCCCCCGGTCGGAGCGCCGCGATCACCCGGCCCGAACGCCTCAACCCGGGCGGTCCTGTCCACCGCCCAGCGCCGCCGCGAAGGCCGCGGCGTTGCGCATGCCCTGGTCCTCGAAGTTGGTGTTGAATACCGCGTGCGCCTGCCCGCTCTGGCGGGCCAGCTCCTGAAAGCGGCGCGCCAGTTCGGCCAGCTCGGCCTCGGAATATTCGTACTGGAAGCGCCCGGACGAGGCGGCGCCGTTGGCGTTCCAGGTGGCCGCGTTGCGCCCGTGCAGGCGCAGCAGTGTCAGGTCGGGGTGGGTGCAGGCCCACACCGCCGGCACGCTGTTGTCGAAGCCCTGGGGCGCGTCCACCACCGTGTGGACCACGCCCAGTTCCCGTTCGAACGCCAGCGTGGCGTCCGTGGCGGCGGCTGATTCGAACCAGCCGCGGTGGCGGAATTCGACCGACAGCAGGTGTTCCGGCAGGCGTCGGACGCATTCAGCCACCAACGCCCGGCCGCGCGCGTCGCGCCGTATCCAGGGCGGGAACTGGAAGTGCACCGCGCCCAGCTTGCCGGCCATGCGCAGGGGTTCCAGCGCCAGCGTGTAGCGGCGCCAGAGCTCGTCGCGCAGGTCGTCGGGCATGGCGTGGTGGTAGATGACGGGCTCGGGCCAGTCGGCCAGCTCGCGGCGGATGTCGGCGGGCAGCGAGGCCAGCGGCGTCTGGTGGCCGGTGAAGAGGCGGTAGGCCTTGATGTTGAAGACGAAATCGTCGGGCGTGCGCTGCGCCCATAGATAGGCGTTGTCGGGGCTGGGCAGCGCGTAGTAGCTGGAATCGACCTCGGCCAGCCCGAAGCGGGTGGCGTAGAAGCGCAGCCGGGATTGGGCGTCGTGCGCCTCGCGCGGGTAGAAGCGGCCGCACGCCAGCAGCGTGGGATCGGTCCAGGAAGCGGTGCCGGCAAGCAGGCGCATGGGGAAAACGGCGGTGGCGGGAGCGGGGGGCGATGCGGTTATGATACCTGGATATATCCCCAGGTATCGGGCCGCGCCGACCGCGCCCGCCGCCGACCATTCCACGCCCCATGTCCGACCAGAATTCCGCCCACCCGTCCAGCCGTCCCGATCCCCTGGCCGACCTCAACCCCGCCCAGCGCGAGGCCGCCGAATTCGGCGTCGGCGGCGCGGGCGACGACGGCCCGCTGCTGGTGATCGCCGGCGCCGGCTCGGGCAAGACCAACACCCTGGCGCACCGCGTCGCCCACCTGATCCTGAACGGCGCCGATCCGCAGCGCATGCTGCTGCTGACCTTCTCGCGCCGCGCCGCCCAGGAAATGGAGCGCCGCGTCGGCAGCGTGCTGCAGCGGGTCATGAACCTGCGCGGCACCCAGCAGGCGCCGTCGCTGCCGTGGGCCGGCACTTTCCACGCCATCGGCGCGCGCCTGCTGCGCGACTGCGCCCAGCGCATCGGCCTGTCCGAAGCCTTCACCATCCATGACCGCGGCGACGCCGAGGACCTGATGGGCATGGTGCGGCACGAGCTCGGCCTGTCCGCCACCAAGTCGCGCTTTCCGCTCAAGGGCACCTGCCTGGCGATCTACTCGCGCGTGGTCAACAGCCAGACGCCGGTGGCCGACGTGCTGCACGCCACCTTCCCGTGGTGCGCGCAATGGGAGGACGAACTCAAGAACCTGTTCCGCGCCTACGTCGCGGCCAAGCAGGACCAGCAGGTGCTCGACTACGACGACCTGCTGCTGTACTGGGCCGAGATGATGGGCGACGCGGCCATCGCCGCCGACGTCGGCGCGCGCTTCGACCACGTGCTGGTGGACGAATACCAGGATACCAACCGGCTGCAGGCCGCCATCCTGCTGGCCATGAAACCCGACGGCCGCGGCCTGACCGTGGTGGGCGACGATGCCCAGTCGATCTATTCGTTCCGCGCCGCCACGGTGCGCAACATCCTCGACTTTCCGGCGCAGTTCCCGCGGCCGGCGCGGGTCATCACGCTGGACCGCAACTACCGCTCGACCCAGCCCATCCTGAACGCCTCCAACGCCGTCATCGGCCTGGCGGCCGAGCGCTATGCCAAGGATCTCTGGAGCGACCGGCCATCGTCGCAGTTGCCCGAGCTGGTCACCGTCAGCGACGAGGCCGGCCAGGCCCGCTGGGTGGCCGACCAGGTGCTGGCGCAGCGCGAGGGCGGCGCCACGCTCAAGTCGCAGGCGGCGCTGTTCCGCACCTCCAGCCACAGCGCGGCGCTGGAACTGGAACTGACCCGGCGCAACATTCCTTTCGTCAAGTTCGGCGGCCTGCGCTTCCTGGAGGCGGCGCACGTCAAGGACCTGCTGTCGCTGCTGCGCTGGGCCGAGAACCCGCGCGGGCGCATGGCGGGGTTCCGCGTGGCGCAACTGCTGCCCGGCATCGGCCCGGCCACCGCCGGCAAGCTGATGGACGCCATGGCGCAATCGGCCGAGCCGCTGCGCGCGCTGCGCGAGTTCAAGCCGGGCGCGGCGGCGCAGGCGGAGTGGGGCGCGTTCGCCGACACCTACGCGGCCCTGGCCGACCCCAACCTGCGCTGGCCGGCCGACGTCGACCTGGCGCTGCGCTGGTACGCCGGCCAGCTCGAACGGCTGTACGACGATGCGCGCGTGCGCAAGACCGACCTGGACCAACTGGTGCGCATCGCCGCCGGTTACCCCACGCGCGAGCGCTTCCTGACCGAGCTGACGCTGGACCCGCCCGACGCCACCAGCGACGAATCCGGCGCGCCCTCGCGCGACGAGGACTACATGATCCTGTCCACCATCCACTCGGCCAAGGGCCAGGAATGGAAGGCGGTCTATGTGCTGAACGTGGTCGACGGCTGTATCCCGTCCGACATGAGCACCGGCACCGCCGAAGAGATCGAGGAAGAAAGGCGTCTGCTGTACGTGGCCATGACGCGCGCCAAGGAACGCCTGCAACTGATCGTGCCGCAGCGCTTCTACGTGCACCAGCAGACCGGCATGGGCGACCGCCACGTCTACGGCTCGCGCACCCGCTACATCACCAACGCCATGCTGCCGCTGTTCGACCACCTGCCCAAGCTGCCGGACCTGCCCGCGCGCGAAGCCAAGGCGCCGCAGGCGCCGAGCGTGGACGTGGCCAAGCGCGTGCGCAACCTGTTCGCGTAGGGCGCGTTCGCCGGGGCTCGAACCCCGCGCGGACGCCGCCGCGCGGCGGCGCCGGTGGGCTATCATCGGCCGATACGCTGGATATACGCTGCACCCGCAGGGCTCGCATCGCCAAAGGATGTCTATGTCTACCGAAGCAACCGCCGCCGTCGCCGCGCCGCCCCAGGGCGAAGTCGTGGCCTCCATCGCCTATGTGAATGGCCGGCGCGACCACGAGGTGCCCATCGAGGAGGTGGGCAAGCACGTCGATCCCAGGCACGGCATGGTGTGGATCGGCCTGCGCAATCCCAGCCCCGAACGGCTGGCCGACGTCGTCAACCAACTGGGCGCCTGCGACAAGAACCAGGAAGAGATGCTGGAGTCGCACCGCCGGCCCAAGATCATCGACTACGGCAACATGGTGCTGATCGTCGTCATCACCGTCGAGGTCGAGGCCGAGCGGCCCATCTTCGGCGAAACCCAGTTCCTGATCGGCGAGGGCTTTCTGGTCACGGTGCGGCGCGGCGCCACCGCCGGCCACAGCCCCTTGCGCGAACGGCTGGAGTCCTCGCCCGACCTGCTCAAGCGCGGCAGCGACTACGTCGCCTCCGAACTGCTGGACTGGCTGGTGGACCGCTACGTGGTGGCGGCCGGCAAGATCGAGTCGGTGGTCGAGGGCGCCGAGCAGAAGCTGCTGATCCGCGGCGCCAAGGACTCCGACATCCGCAGGCTGTACCGCCAGCGCCGCGACCTCCTGCGCATCCACACCGTGGTGTCGCCGCTGGCCGAGATCTGCCGCCGCCTGGCGCGGGTCGAGATGTCGGCGGTCGATGAACACGCGCGCCCATATTTCGGCGAGGTGGCCGACCGCGTGCTGCGGGTCGATGAACTGTTCAACTCACTGCGCGAGTCGCTGGCCTTCGCGTTCGAAGCCAGCCTGATGATCGGCCAGGCGGCGCAGAACGACACCACCCGCAAGCTGGCCTCCTGGGCCGCCATCCTGGCGGTGCCCACGGCCATTGCCGGCATCTATGGCATGAACTTCAAGTTCATGCCCGAGCTGGAATCGCCTTTCGGCTATCCGGTCACGCTGGGCGTGATCGCGTCGGTCTGTTCGTTCCTGTACTGGCGTTTCCGCAAGTCGGGCTGGCTGTAGCGCGACGCCCGCCGGGAGCGTGACGGCGGCGACGCACTTTGCCGCGCGGCGCGGGCGCGGCTGTGGCAAACTGCCTGCGTTTTCCCCCTGGAGCCCGGCCCGTGCGCGGCAATTCTCCCTTTCGCGGCGGCAGCAAGCTGACCGCCCTCGTGGTCGCCTTGATCCTGGCGGCGGCGGGCGCCATCGTCAACTGGCTGCAACCGTCCCGCCACGGCGGCGAGCGTCCGGCCGAACGGCCCGGCGCCAGCGCGCCGGCGGCATCCGGCAGGTCCGGCGCGGCGTCGGCCGGCGGCGTCCCCGCCGGCAGCTACACCCTGACCGGCATGATCGTCAACGTGGCCGACGGCGATACCGTGACGTTGCGCGCGCCCGACGGCCAGCGCCGCATCCGCATGGACAGCATCGACGCGCCCGAGGAGGGCCACGGCGCCGACCAGCCCGGCCAGCCCTACGCCGAGGCCGCGCGCCAGCACCTGGCCAGCCTGGTGGCCGGCAAGACCCTGACCGCCCAGTGCTACCTGAAGGACCAATATGGCCGCGACGTCTGCGCGCTGATCCTGGAAGACGGCCGCTCGGCCAACCGGCTGCAGGTCGAGGCCGGCTACGCCTGGGCCTACACCGCGCGCCAGGGCGAGTACCTGAACGACAAGGCCATGCCCGACCTGCAGCGCCAGGCCAAGGCCGCCGGCCGCGGCCTGTGGGCCGGCAAGGAGCCGATGCAGCCCTGGAAGTGGCGCTACGACTGCTGGCGCCAGCGCCAGTGCGGGTGATTGCCGCGGGCCGGCGCTGCCCGCCGGCGGGGTAATCCGTCCTGGTGTGTGCGTGAAGGCATGTCCGCAAGTTCCCTAGGGGGATGCCAGGGTACTGGGGCGGATGCACCTTTGCTATCCTCTGTCGCACTGAATAGAAGGAAAGGTTTCCATGCGTGCTTTGATGCGGCTCTGGGCGGCGGCCATGATGCTGTTGCTGGCGTTGGCGGGCTGCTCCCGGGAAGGCAGTCCCATCAACAGCCCCTATCCGGCCGGCGCCGAGGGCCAGAACACGCTGTATTCCGCCTTCGTCAAGCGCTCGCCCAAGTACCTCGACCCGGCCAGCTCTTATTCCACCGACGAAACCCCATATACCTACAACATCTATGAGACGCTGTACGGCTATCACTACCTCAAGCGGCCGTATGAACTGATCCCGCGCGCCGCGGCCTCGATCGATCCGCCGGTCTATCTCGACGCGCAAGGCCGCGAACTGCCGGCCGACGCGCCGGGCGAGCAGATCGCCCAGAGCATCTACGACATCAAGATCAAGCCCGGCATGCGTTTCGCGCCGCACCCGGCCTTCGCCCGCAAGACCGACGGCAGCTACGATTACTTCCCGATCGCGCCCGAGGAACTGGCCGACAAATACGCCATTCCCGATTTCCCGCGCACCGGCACCCGCGAACTCACCGCCGACGATTACGTATACGCCTTCCGCCGCCTGGCCAGCCCGCGCGTGGTGTCGCCGATCTATTCGCTGATGGCCGAATACGTCAGCGGCCTCAAGGAATATGGCGACCGCCTGCGCGAGCGCGACAAGGCGCTGCGCCGCGACCTGCCGGGCGGTGCCGGCGCCTCGTGGCTGGACCTGCGCGAGGCCGACGGCTTCACCGGCGTGCAGGCGCTCGACCCGCACACGCTGCGCATCCGCGTCAACGGCAAGTACCCGCAGTTCAAGTACTGGCTGGCCATGACCTTCACCGCGCCCGTGCCCTGGGAGGCCGACCGCTTCTACAACCAGCCCGGCATGGCCGAGCACGACCTGTCGCTCAACACCTGGCCGGTCGGCACCGGTCCCTACATGCTGGCCGAGTCGCAGCAGAACCGCCGCCACGTGCTGGCGCGCAATCCCAACTTCCACGGCGAGCCCTATCCCTGCGAGGGCGAGCCGGGCGATCGCGCCGCCGGCCTGCTGGCCGATTGCGGCAAGCCCACGCCGTTCATCGACCGCGCCGTCTTCAGCGTCGAGAAGGAAGCCATTCCGCTGACCGGCAAGTTCATGCAGGGCTACTACGACCTGCCGCAGATCGAGCGCGGCGAATACGGCGTGGCCATGCTGGTGGCCGCCGGCGATAGCCAGGACAAGGCGCGCAAGTACGCCGAACACGGCATCCGCCTGCCCACCACGGTCGAGACCGCCAACTGGTACATGGGCTTCAACTGGCTCGATCCGGTGGTGGGCAAGGGCGACACGCCCGAGCAGGCCGAGAAGAACCGCAAGCTGCGCCAGGCCATCAGCATCGCCTTCGACTGGGAAGAATACGTGGCGGTGTTCGAGAACAGCCAGGCCTCGGTGGCCTACGGCCCGGTGCCGCCCGGCGTGCTGGGCTACCGCGAACCGCCCGAGGGCGTGAACCCGGTGGTCTACGACCTGGTCGATGGCAAGCCGGTGCGCAAGCCGATCGAGGTGGCGCGCAAGCTGCTGGCCGAGGCCGGCTACCCCGACGGCCGCAATGCCGTCACCGGCGCGCCGCTGGTGCTGTACTACGACTCCATGACGGGCGGCGGTTCCAACCCGCAGTTCGACTGGATGCGGCGGCAGATGGCCAAGCTCGGCGTGCAGATGGACGTGCGCTCGACCGACTACAACCGCTTCCAGGACAAGATGCGGCGCGGGTCGGCGCAGATCTTCCTGTGGGGCTGGAACGCCGACTATCCCGACGCCGAGAACTTCCTGTTCCTGCTGTACGGCCCCAACGCCAAGGCCAAGGGCGGCGGCGAGAACGCCGCCAACTACGACAGCCCCGAATACGACAAGCTGTTCGAGCAGATGAAATTCCTGGACGACGGCCCCGAAAAGGAAGCCCTGATCCAGCGCATGGTCGCCATCGTGCAGCGCGACGCGCCGTGGATGTTCGGCTACTTCCCGATGTCGGGCGGCGCCTACCAGCAGTGGGTCGGCAACGCCAAGCCCACCCAGATGGTGCGCAACACGCTGCAGTACATGAAGATCGACCCGGTCCTGCGCGAACGCAAGATCGACGAGTGGAATTCCCCCATCTGGTGGCCGGTGGGCCTGTTCGCGCTGCTGATCGCGCTGGCGATCTGGCCGTCGTACGTGGCGCTCAAGCGGCGCGAGCGGCAGACCGCCTTCGCCCAGGCTTCCCGCAAGGAGCATCAATCATGATCGGCTACGTCATCCGCCGGCTGCTGTACGGCGTGCTGATTCTGATCGGCGTGAACCTCTTCACCTTCATCCTGTTCTTCGCCGTCAACACGCCCGACGACATGGCGCGCCTGGCCATCGGCGGGCAGCGCATCAGCCAGGACGCCGTCGAGAAATGGAAGGTCGAGCACGGCTACGACAAGCCGCTGTTCTACAACGCCGGGGCCAAGGGCGCGGCGCAACTGACCGACACGGTGTTCTACCAGCGCTCGGTGCCGCTCCTGGCGATGGACTTCGGCGCGTCAGACGGCGGCCGCGACATCGGCCGCGAGATCCAGACCCGCATGGGCCCGAGCCTGGCGCTGGCGGTGCCGACCTTCTTCCTGGGGTTGTTCGCCAGCATCGTGTTTTCATTGACGCTGGTGTATTTCCGCGCCACCCGGCTGGATTTCTGGGGCGTGGTGCTGTGCGTGATATTGCTGTCCATCTCCAGCCTGTTCTACATCATCGCCGGCCAGTGGATGTTCGCCAAGCTGCTGCGGCTGGTGCCGTTCTCCGGCTTCGAGGGCGGCCTGGACATGGTCAAGTTCCTGGCCCTGCCGGTGCTGGTGGCGATCGTCTCGCGGCTGGGCCCCGAGGCGCGCTTCTACCGCACCCTGTTCCTGGAGGAAATCGGCAAGGACTACGTGCGCACCGCCCGCGCCAAGGGGCTGGCCGAGCGCGTGGTGCTGCTGCGCCACGTGCTGCGCAATGCCATGCTGCCGATCCTGACCAGCACCGTCGCGGCCTTGCCGCTGCTGTTCATGGGCAGCCTGATCGCCGAGTCGTTCTTCGGCATCCCGGGCCTGGGCAGCTACACCATCGACGCCATCAACGCGCAGGATTTCTCCATCGTGCGCGCCATGGTGTTCCTGGGCGCGTCGCTGTACATCGTGGGGCTGATCCTGGCCGACATTTCCTACACGCTGGCTGACCCCCGCGTCCGTTTCGAGTAGCCGCCATGCCCAAGTTCGTATTCCTCTGGACCGACATCGCGCTGTGGCTCATGGTGCTGGGCGCGCTGGCCTATGCCTGGCACGTGCGGCGCAGCCCGAACCTGCGCGCGACCTGGGCGCGGGTGGCGCGCGACACGCCGGCGATGTGCTCGGCCGTGGTGCTGGCGGCGTTCGCCCTGGTCGGCCTGCTCGATTCCGTCCACTACCGGCCGCAGTTGCCGCCCGCGCCGGGCGCGGCGGCCGACGCCGCCCCGGTCTACGCGCCGGCGGTCAAGTCGGCGCTGGACGGCCTGCTGGGCGGCAGCGTGCTGACCCAGCCCGAGAAGACCTATTCCAGCCCGCTGGCGGTGCGCCAGTTCACCAAGGAGACCCTGCTGGTCGACGACAAGCCAGTGCGCGACTTCCCGCGGCTGCGGGCGGCCGGCACGCACCTGGCTGACCCCGACCGCGACCACCTGGGCGACGTCTATTACCGGCTGGGCCTGGGTCTGGCGGCGGGGCTGGCCGTGGCGCTGATCGGCGCCGGTCTGCTGTTCGCCTGCCTGGCGCGGCGTGGCGGCGCGTCCGCGGCGGCCGAGGCCCTATTGGGCGGGCGCGCCGAGGTGCCGTGGCGCGCCATGGCCATCACCTTCACCCTGCTGTGCCTGGTGGCGGGGGCGCTGGCCGGGCTGTCCAGCGGCTACCACGCCCTGGGCACCGACCGCATCGGCAACGACGTGCTGTGGCAGGCGCTCAAGAGCATCCGCACCGCGCTCGTCATCGGCAGCCTGACCACGCTCGCCATGCTGCCTCCGGCCATCATCTTCGGCATCGCGGCCGGCTATTTCAAGGGCAGGGTGGACGACGCCATCCAGTATCTCTACACCACCATCACCTCGATCCCGGGCGTGCTGCTGGTGGCCGCCTGCGCCCTGATGATGCAGGTCTATATCGACAACCACGCCGACCTGTTCGACACCTCGGCGGCGCGCGCCGACCTGCGCCTGTTCCTGTTGTGCATGATCCTCGGCTTCACCGGCTGGGCCGGCCTGTGCCGCCTGCTGCGCGCCGAGACCCTCAAGCTGCGCGAGCTGGAATACGTGCAGGCCGCGCGCGCCTTCGGCGTATCGCACTGGCGCATCATGACGCGCCACCTGCTGCCCAACGTCGCACACCTGGTGCTGATCACCGTGGTGCTGGAATTCTCCGGGCTGGTGCTGTACGAGGCGGTGCTGTCGTACCTGGGCATCGGCGTCGATCCCAGCATGAATTCGTTCGGCTCGATGATCGATGGCGCCCGCCTCGAAATGTCGCGCGACCCCATGATCTGGTGGAACCTGATGACCGCGTTTCTCTTCATGCTGGCGCTGGTGCTGGCCGCCAACCTGTTCGCCGATGCCGTGCGCGACGCCTTCGATCCGCGCACCCGCCGCTACAAGCCGGGCCGCGTGCCCGGCATGGGCTGGTTCGGCCGCCGTCCGGGCGCCGCGCTGGCGGCCGATGCCCGCGCGGCCAAGCCGGGAGACACGCCATGAGCCAGGATCTCCGCCAGGACTCGCCCTTGCTGGCCGTGCAGGGCCTGGACGTGGACATTGCCGGCGACAGCGGCATTACACACGCGGTCAAGCGCCTGCAACTGGCGATTTCGCAGCGCGAGACCTTCGCCCTGGTGGGCGAGTCCGGCTGCGGCAAGAGCATGACCGCGCTGGCGCTGCTGCGCCTGCTGCCGGATGCCGGGCGCATCGTCGGCGGCCAGATCGACCTGGATGGCGAAGACCTCAACCGCCTGCCCGAAAGCGCCATGCGCGGCGTGCGCGGCGGCCGCATCGGCATCATCTTCCAGGAACCGTCCACCAGCCTGAACCCGGTCATGCGGGTCGGCGACCAGATCATCGAGACGCTGGTAGCGCACACGCCGCTGCGCGGCGCCGCGGCGCGCGCCCGCGCCATCGACTGGCTGCGGCGGGTCGGCATTCCCGAGCCCGAGCGGCGTGTGGACGATTACCCGTTCCAGTTCTCCGGCGGCCAGAAGCAGCGCGTCATGATCGCCATCGCGCTGGCGGCGGAACCCTTGCTGCTGATCGCCGACGAACCCACCACCGCGCTCGACGTCACGGTGCAGGCGCAGGTGCTGGACCTGCTGGCCGACATCCAGCGCGAGATCGGCATGGCGGTGCTGCTCATCACCCATGACCTGGCGGTGGTGCGCAATGTCGCCCACCACGTGGCCCTGATGCGCGGCGGCGAGATCGTCGAAAGCGCCAGCGCCGAGGAATTCTTCCGCGCGCCCAAGCACCCGTACGCGCGTCAGTTGTTCGACGCCATTCCCACTTTCGAGAAGCGCGGCGCGCCGCTGAGCGAGGCCGGCCGCGCCGCCCGGGGCGCGGAAGGCGCTAGGCGCCGGCCGCGCGAGCCCGGCGTGGTGCTGGACGTGCAGGACCTGAAGGTGCACTACCCGGTGCGCAAGGGCCCCCTGCGGCGGGTGGCGGCGTGGGTCAAGGCCGTCGACGGCGTGACCTTCAGCCTGCGCGCGGGCGAAACCCTGGCGCTGTTGGGCGAATCCGGTTGCGGCAAGACCACCACCGGCAAGGCGCTGCTGCGCCTGATCGACGGCGCCCGCATTTCGGGGCGCGCCATGCTGCAGGGGCAGGATCTGCTGACCGCCGACCGGGCCCGGCTGCAGCGCCTGCGGCAGGACATCCAGATCGTGTTCCAGGATCCGTACGCCTCGCTCGACCCGCGCATGCGGGTCGGCGACATTCTCGACGAGGGCCTGGAATCGCTGCGCCGCGGCATGGGCGCGCAGGAGCGCCGCGACCGCGCCGTCCGGCTGGTCGAGCGCGTCGGCCTGCCGGCCAACACGCTGGCGCGCTATCCGCACGAGTTCTCGGGCGGCCAGCGCCAGCGCATCGCCATTGCGCGCGCGTTGGCGGTCGAGCCCAAGGTGCTGATCTGCGACGAGCCGACCTCGGCGCTGGACGTATCGGTGCAGGCGCAGATCCTGGACCTGCTGCGCGAGTTGCAGGACGAGCTCGGCATCGCCTACCTGTTCATCACGCACAACTTCGGCGTGGTCGAGTACCTGGCGGATCGCATCGCGGTGATGGACGGCGGCCGCATCGTCGAACTGGGCGAGGCCGACGCGGTGCTGCACGCGCCGCGCCAGGACATGACGCGCCGGCTGCTCGACGCGGTGCCGCGGCTGCAATTCGGCGCGCCCCAATGAAAACCGCGCCCCGATCCTGTGGCGGATCGGGGCGCGGCATGCGCGGGTCAAAGCGCCTCAGTCGTGGGCGTTGCGGGTCTCGAGCCAGACCAGGGTGTCGTGCCTCAGGGCGCGCACGCATTGCGCCAGGAAAGCATGCACCACTTCCAGTTCGCCGGCGTTGTAGCGCCGGGCCATCAGTACCACCGCCTCGGCCACCCACTGGCGTTCCTGGGCCAGTTGCTGGCACTGCTCCTCCACCGGCCGGATCACGATCATGCGGCGATCCAGCGGATGGCGGCCCCGCTGGACATAGCCTGCCGCTTCCAGGCGGTTGATCAGGGCGGTGGCGCCGCCGGAGCTGATGCCCATCAACTGGGCCAGTTGGCCGGTGGGCAGGGCATCGAACTCCATCACCAGCTCCAGCGCTTTCAGATCCGCCAGGGGGATACCCATTTTCTCCGCCAGGGCCGATTGGCAGGCCGCGTTGTACACGGCGAACTGTCGGCCCAGCATCAGGGCGATGTCGTCAAGCATTCCGGGACGCAGATCGTTGTTGCGGGATTCAGGCATCACGGTCACATGCTCGTGGTGAACGAAGGTTTCTTGTTGCAGCATGGCGTCGCTCCCTCACGGATCCGGTTGATCACTTCTGGGCCGTCAGGCCGCCGAGCAGCCCGCCCAGCAGGCCGCCGTTGTTGCCGCCGGTGCTCGCGCTGCCGCTGACGCCGGCCGTCACCCCGCCCAGCAAGCCGCCAAGCAGGCCGCCGTTGTTGGCCGAACCCGAGGCGCCCGCGCCCGCTCCGGCACTGGCGCCGGCCGAGGCGCTGCCGCCGGTCAGGCCGCCGAGCAAGCCGCCCAGCAGGC
>NZ_CADIJW010000043.1 GCF_902859745.1 Achromobacter dolens
CCAGCAGCGGCGCCAGGCCGGCGGCGGCCGCAAAGGCGCCGCCCGCGCCCAGGAAATGCCTGCGTGTCAGTCTCATGGGGGCTCCTCGGGAAAGCGGGCCCGCGCGCGGCGCGGCCGGGGCGGCGCACGCGGGACGGTTGGCGGGCGGGCTTACTTGCCCATGCTGTCCTTGCTCATGGAGCCGCCCTTGGACATGCCGTCCTTGGACATCCCTTCCTTCGACATGCCATCCTTGGCCATGCCGTCCTTCTTCATGCCGTCGTGCGACATGCCGTCCTTGGACATGGAGTTCTTCGACATGCCGTCCTTGGACATGCCGTCCTTCGCCATGCCATCCTTGGCCATGCCATCCTTCGACATGCCGCTCTTGGCCATGCCGTCCTTCGACATGCCGTCCTTGGACATGCTGTCGGCCGCGTGCGCGGCGACCGCGCCAAAAGCCAGGCACAGCGAGAATGCGGCGGTGGTGAGTGTCTTCATGATGCGTTCCTCTGGTGTGTCGTGGTGGGAAAAAAAGTGAAAACCACCTAGCTGCCGCCGAACCAGTTGTAGCCCTGGTCCTCCCAGTAACCGCCCGGGTAGGTGTTGGTGACGAAAATCGCCTGGATGTGCTTGGGGTTCTTGTAGCCAAGCTTGGTGGGCATCCGCAGCTTCATCGGGAAGCCGTACTCCGGCGGCAGGGTCTTGCCGTCGTAAGTCAGCGCCAGGATCGTCTGCGGATGCAACGCGGTCGGCATGTCGATGCTGGTGTAGTAGTCATCGGCACACTTGAATCCCACATATTTCGCGGTCAGGTCGGCGCCCACGCGCTTCAGGAAGGTCGAGAACGGCACGCCGCCCCATTTGCCGATGGCGCTCCAGCCCTCGACGCAGATGTGGCGCGTGACCTGGTCGATCTGCGCCATGGCGCGCAGCTCTTCCAGCCGCCAGCGGCGCTTGTCCGCCACCATGCCGGTGACTTCCAGCCGGAAGCTCTCTTCCTCGACCTGCCGCACCTCGTCGATGCCGTAATAGGCATTGAACGGGAACGGGCGGGTGATCATCGATTCCGGGTAGGTGGGGGCCAGCTTGTTCGGATCGAAGATCCAGCCTTGCACCCGGTCGTTGAAGCGCGACACCGCGCTCAGTGCCTTTTCCACGTTTTCATCGTCGGACAGCGTGCAGCCGGACAGCATCGCCAGCCCGCCCAGCGTCAGGCTGCTGCGCAGGAAGGCGCGGCGCGAGGGCGCCTCGACCCGCTTGTCCAGGATCTTCACGGCTTCCTTCAGGATCGCCGGGCCATCCAGGCCCAGCAGCGACAGGCGTCGTTTTGCGCTCACGTCAGACTCCTTATTTGCCGCGGATCATGGCGATCAGGCTGCGCGGCACCAGCGCCACCATGACCAGGTGGACCGCCACGAACGCCACCAGCAGCGCCATGGCGAAGAAATGGATGCGGCGCGCGAATTCATAGCCGCCCAGCAGCGTGCGCAGCGTGTCGAACTGCACCGACTTCCACAGCACCAGGCCGGACAGGACCAGCACCGTGATATCCGCGATGACGAACAGGTAGGCCAGCCGCTGCACCTGGTTATAGTGGCGCGGGTCGGCATGCGACAGCTTGCCGCGCAGGGCGGCGGCCAGGTCGCGGGCGACGCCGCGCGGGCCGACCGGGAAGAACTTGCGCCACAGGCGGCCGGTGGTCAGGTTCAGCCCCAGGTAGAGCAGGCCGTTGACCAGCAGCAGCCACATGCCGGCGAAGTGCCATTGCAGCGCGCCGCCCAGCCAGCCGCCCAGGGTGGCGCCGTTGGGAAAGGTGAAGTCGAAGAACGGCGCGGCGTTGTAAATGCGCCAGCCGCTGGTCACCATGATGACCACGGCCAGCGCATTGAGCCAATGCATGATGCGCAGCCAGCCGGGATGGACCGGGCCGCGGCTGTCGGCCGCCGGGGCGGCGGGGGCGTCTGGGGTGGCGGGCGTGGCCATCATGGCGGGGCTCCTCGGGGAGGCGGTTGTTGTCGTTGGAGCCATTCTTCCCCGGGCCCGATATCGAAGTCCTCACGCAAACTTAAAATAAATGTGATAACTCGCCGGCCATGGATTGGCGACAATAGCGCTGCCGGGGGCGGATCGCCCGCGCCCGGCGTTGCCGGCCGCTGGCGGTCGGCTCACCCTGATTTCCACCCCTGACCGAGCCCCTATGGATACGCCCCGCCGCGTCCTGATCGTCGAAGACGACGCCCACATCGCCGAATTGCTGCGCCTGCACCTGCGTGACGAGGGGTACGCGGTCGAGCACGCGGCCGACGGCAACGAAGGCATGCGCCGGCTGGAGGAGGGCGGCTGGGACGCCCTGGTGCTGGACCTGATGCTGCCCGGCATCGACGGCCTGGAGATCTGCAAGCGCGCCCGCGCCATGACGCGCTACACCCCCATCATCATCACCAGCGCCCGCTCCAGCGAGGTGCACCGCATCCTCGGCCTGGAACTGGGCGCCGACGACTACCTGGCCAAGCCGTTCTCGATGCTGGAACTGGTGGCGCGGGTGCGCGCGCTGCTGCGCCGCACCGAGGCGCTGGAGCGCAATGCCCGCATCGACGCCGGCAGCCTGCGCCAGCACGGCGTGGCCATCGACCCCATTGCCCGCACCGCCTCGGTCGACGAGCGCCGGCTGGAACTGACGCCGCGTGAATTCGACCTGCTGCATTTCTTCGCCCGCAATCCCGACAAGGTGTTCTCGCGGCTGGACCTGCTGAACCAGGTCTGGGGCTACCAGCACGAAGGCTATGAGCACACCGTCAACACCCACATCAACCGGCTGCGCACCAAGATCGAGGCCGATCCGTCCAATCCGCAACGCATCCTCACGGTCTGGGGGCGCGGCTACAAGTTCGCGGCCGCGCCCGGCGCGCCGGCGGAGTCAGCATCATGAAGCGCCTGACCCTGACCCAGCGCCTGTCGGCCGTGTTCGCGCTGCTGCTGCTGGCGTGCTGCGGCGCGTCGGCCTGGCTGCAGATCTCGGCCCATGCGCGTTACGAGCAGGAAGTGGTGCAGCGCCTGTCCAGCGGACTGGCGCAGCATATCGCCGGCACCAATGAACTGATGGACGCCAACGGCTGGAAGCCGGACGCAGTGCGTTCGCTGTTCTCGATGCTGATGATGGTGAATCCCGCGGTCGAGGTCTACCTGCTGGACAACGACGGACGCATCGTCGGCGATGCCGCGCCGCCCGGGCAGATCAAGCGCGACCGGATCGACCTGGCGCCGGTGCGGCGCTTCCTGGCGGGCGGGGCGCTGCCGATCGAAGGCGACGATCCGCGCCACCTGGATACGGCCAAGGTATTTTCGGCCGCGCCGGTGCGGGTGGCGGGGCGCGACGAGGGCTATGTCTATGTGGTGTTGCAGGGCCAGGCGCATGACGCGCTGGCGATGGCCGCGTCGCGCAGCGCGGTGCTGCGCACCACCCTGTGGTCGATTGCGCTGGTGGCCTTGTTGGGCCTGGTGGCGAGCCTGGCGGCGTTCGGCCTGATCACGCGGCCGCTGCGCGGCCTGACGCGCGCGGTGCGGGCCTTTGGCGACGACGACGGCCGCGCGTTGGCGGCGCTGGAAAGGCCCGCCGACGCCACTGATGCGGGCGGCGACGAGATCTCGCTGCTGCGCCGCAGCTTCGTGCAGATGGGCCGCCGCATCTCCGAGCAATGGCGCCAGTTGACGCAACAGGACCAGCAGCGGCGCGACCTGGTGGCGAACATTTCGCACGATCTGCGCACGCCGCTGACCTCGCTGCACGGCTACCTGGAGACCCTGCGGTTGAAGGACGAGACGCTGGACGCGGCCGAGCGCCGCCGTTACCTGGACATCGCCCTGGCGCAGAGCCGCAAGGTCGGCCGGCTGGCGCAGGAACTGTTCGAGCTGGCGCGGCTGGAATCCGGGCTGGTGCGGCTGGAACCCGAGACCTTCTCGCTGCCCGAGCTGGCGCAGGACGTGATCCAGAAATTCGAATTGGCCGCCGAGGCGCGCCAGCAGCGGCTGACCACGGCGATTGACCAGGAACTGCCGCCGGTGCGCGCCGACCTGGGCATGATCGAGCGGGTGCTCACCAATCTGCTGGACAACGCCATCCGCCATACGGCGCCGGGAGGATGCATCGAGCTACGCCTGCGGCAGGCGCGCGACGGCGTGCAGGTGCGGGTCAGCGACAATGGCGCCGGCATTCCCGACGCCTTGCGCGCCGGCCTGTTCACCCGCGCCTCGGTGCTGGCGGACGGCCCGCGCGATGGCGGCGGGCTGGGGCTGGTGATCGTGCACCGCATCCTGAAGCTGCATCACAGCGATATCCGGCTGGTGCAACGGCCGGAGCCGGGCGCGGTGTTCGAATTCGACCTGCCGGCGGCGCGCTGACGCGGCGTCAGCCGCCCGCGCGCCGCCGTAGCCTGGCGCTGGCGTGCCGTCAGGCCGCTGTCGGCATCCTGCCGTTGAGCAGGTAGTCCATCAGCTCGCGCACGCTGCGCATGGCGTCGCCGAACGGCAGCTTCGACGCGCCGCGGAAGAACAGGCCACGGCTGACTTCGCCGCGCATGGCGGCGGCCAGCTTCAGGTCGATGCAGAACTGGCCGAAGCGCGCGATGCCGTCGCGCAGGCCGCACTGCGTCAGGCAGTCCATGCGCTGGCTGCAACGGCGTGCGTCGCAGCGGGTGCTCTCCTGCAGGGTCTTTTCCTGGCGCAGGTAGCGCGTCAGCCACGGCGTCGGCACGGCGCGCGCCGGCAGGCCGGCCACGCTGGTGAATTCGGCCAGCTTGTCGGGGTCGGCTTCCATCAGCACGCGCTTGAAGTTCTCGTGGGCATCGCCTTCTTCGGTCACGGCGAAAGCCGTGCCCACCTGCACGCCGTCGGCGCCGTGGCCGAGCCAGTGGCGCACCTGCTCGTGGCTGCCGACGCCGCCGGCCACGATCAGGCGCGGGGCGTCGCGGCCCAGTTGCAGGTCCTGGAACAACTGGCGGCATTCGGCCAGCACGCGCTTGAAGTCGAAGCGTTCGTCGTGGATGTCGTCCAGGCGCGCGGCGCCCAGGTGGCCGCCGGCGTAGCCGGGGTGTTCGATGACCACGGCGTCGGCCATGCGGCCTTTCTTCATCCACTTTTTCAGTACGGCGGCCACGCCGCGCGCTTCCGACAGGATGGGGACCAGCGCCACCTTGGGGTAGTCGGCGGTCATGTCGGGCAGGTCCAGCGGCAGGCCGGCGCCCATGACGATGGCCTGGGCGCCGCTTTCGCAGGCCTGGCGCACCAGGGCGGGATGGTCGCGCACCGCCTTCATGACGTTGACGGCCACCACGCCGCGCCCCTGCGCGGTGTCGAGCGCGGCGCGCACTTCGCGGTCCAGCGCGACGCGGTTGGCGCTGTCGATCTGTTCACGGTCGCGGCAGTCCTCGGTCTGCTCGATCAGATCGGGGTGGTGATGGCGCAAGTCCACACTGGCGATGGTGCCGACCGCGTTCTGGCTGGCGACCGCGCCGGCCAGGCGATGGGCGGATACGCCGACGCCCATGCCGCCCTGGACGATGGGCAGCAATTCGCGTCCGGCGAGAGTGAGGGATTTGAACCACGTCATGAAATGGGAGCCTTTATTGGGAACAGTGGCTCCGAGGCTAGAGCAATGCATGACGCGCCGCCTTGCGCGGGATCAAGCGGGCGGGTGAAAGCGGGGAGAGGGAACGCGGCAGGGGCGTGGCCCGGCCGGGCAGACAAAAAAGGGGCGGAGCCGGCGGGCTCCGCCCCTGGCCAATGGTGGCCTTACGCCACCAGCTTGACCAGCGCCGGCACCGTCAGCACGGCGGTGTAGTAGCCCATGAACTGCACGCCGGTGTTAAAGCCGAACAGGCGCGACAGCAGGCCGCCGAACAGGCCCATGGTCAGGATCACCAGCAGGCCCAGGAACTGGCCTTCCCACACGCTGATCACGATGATCAGGCCGACGAAGGTGGCGATGATGGCCTCGTGGCTGACCTTGCGCGACACGAACAGCGCGGCGCGGCGCGCGAAGTTCATGGCGAACGGATACGACACGATCGCCGCCAGCAGCACCGCCAGCATGCCGTAGCCCAGGAACTCCCAGTGGTTCAGCAGGTTGTGCAGGTTGTGCGTTTGGCCGCTGGCCGCGTCCACCGTGAAGCGCGGCGGCGCGTTGAACAGCGGCGCGGCCGGGCCGGCGGCCACCGGGCTGAGCGGCAGGCCGAAGGCGATCAGCGGGATCAGGGCCTCGGCGATGTAGGTCGCCTCGGTGACGCCGTTGCGCGCGCTCAGCACCGTGGTCAGGCGGTGATAGGCGTGCTTGATGCGCGAGCCCACCAGTTCGCCCAGCACCACCGTCATCGCCACCGGGCTGAACACGAAGGTGGCGCTGGAGATGGTGGCGGTGGCCAGGGTCCAGCGGGTCTGGATGCGGTCCATCACCTTGAGCGGATTGGGAAAGTAGCCCGACCAGCCCTTGACGTCCGGCGCCAGCGAGAACGTGCGCACCTTGTCGCGCATCATTTTGGCGCGGCCCTGTGGCGCGATCACGGTGAACAGGTCGGCGATCAGCGGGCCGATGGCGATGCCCAGGAAGTAGCTGATGCTGAGCTTGACGCCGTATTTGGCGGTCAGGCTCTGCAGCGCCACGATCACCACCACGAACGGCACCAGCAGCGCCACGGCCGCCCAGCGGCCGGCCGAGAAATAGGCGATCAGCACCGCCGCGGCCAGGAAGATCCACGGCGCCGACTTGGTGATGGCGCCGCCGAACGGCGCCAGCAGCACGGCGAACAGCACCGCCAGCGGCACCGCCACGAAGGCGGCGACGATGGCGCCCGACACCATCTTGCGCAGCGCGATGTGCGGCACGCCCAGCTTGCGCAGCATGTTGGCGTCCTGCAGCAGCGGCGTGGCGAGCGTGTCGCCGGGGATGCCCAGCAGCGCCGTCGGCACCGCGTGGGTCATGTGCTTGGCCACCGCGCCGGCCAGGAAGAAGGTGAAGACGCCGGCGGGCGGCACGCCCAGCAGCACCACCAGCAGCGTCAGCGGCGCCAGCGTGGTGGTCTCGTCGGTGCCGGACACCAGGCCGATGGCGGCGAACACCACCGCGCCCAGGAGGCCCATGCCGGCGGCCACCATGATCTGTTCAAGCAACACGGGATCGCTCATGCCGGCACCTCTTCACGCACGTTGCGCGGTTGGGCCTGCGGCGCCGGCGCCGCGGCGGGCGCGGCGAACAGCTCGTACAGGTCCAGTTCCTTCAGTTCCTTGACCACCGCCGGCGGCAGGTCCGCCAGCGTGCCCAGGCCGCCCGGTTGCGCGGCCAGTTCGGCCAGCACCTCGGCGCGCCAGGCCGGATCGTGCGAGGCGCTGTGCTCGACCACTTCGCGTTTGGGCGGGAACAGGCGGGCGCAGATCACGCCCGCCAGCACGCAGCCGGCCAGGCCGGCCAGCATGGCGTAGGCGTGCGCCAGCTCGGGCGAGGCGACCTTGTCGCGCAGCCAGCCGCTGGCGGCGTAGAAGCCCGCCACGCTGACGGCGATGCCGATGGCGATGGCCCACGCCAGGTGGCGCAGGTCGACCGTGTCGTTCCATACTTCGGCCAGGCGTCCGGCGGACGCCTTGCTGTCTCTTTCCATGTCTGTCTCCTTGATGGACGGGCGGCGCGGGAGGTTCCCGGCGCCGCCTCTGTTCTTGTGCGGCCGGCGTGCGTGCGCCGGCCGTGCCGCGCCGTCAGGCCGGTTTCCGCAGTTCCTCCAGCAGCGCCAGCGCGCGGTCGGCGCGCACGTCCCTTTCCTCGGCCATGCGGCGAGCCAATTGGTCGACCTCGGCGCCCACCGCGCCCACGGTCAGCGCGATGTTGCGCGCGTGCAGCGCCATGTGGCCGCGCTGGATGCCTTCGGTGGCCAGCGCCCGCAGCGCGCCCAGGTTCTGCGCCAGGCCCACGGCCACGGCGATCTCGCCCAGCTCCTGGGCCGAGCGCACCGCCATGATCTTTAGCGCCAGCCGCGCCAGCGGATGGGTCTTGGTGGCGCCGCCCACCAGGCCCACCGGCATCGGCATTTCCAGCGTGCCGACCAGGGCGCCGCTGGCGTCCTTTTCCCAATGGGTCAGCGAGGTGTAGCGGCCGTCGCGGCAGGCGTAGGCATGGGCGCCGGCCTCGACCGCGCGCCAGTCGTTGCCGGTGGCGACGATGACCGGGTCGATGCCGTTCATGATGCCCTTGTTGTGGGTGGCGGCGCGGTACGGGTCGGTGGCGGCGAACACGTAGGCGTCCAGCACGCCCTCGATGATCTCGGCGCCGCTGCGGTCCTTGGTGTCGAGGGTCTGCGGCGTCAGGCGCACGCGGGCCCGCGACAGGCGCAGGTCGGCCAGGTTCGACAGGATGCGCAGCCGCACCGTGCCGCCGGTGATCTCCTCGACCAGCGGCGCCACGGCCTCGGCCATGGTGTTGACGGTGTTGGCGCCCATGGCGTCGCGCACGTCGACGATCAGGTGCAGCACCAGCATCGGGCCGCGCGGCGTGTCGGCGAACACGTGCGCCTCGATGTCCTGGCAGCCTCCGCCCAGGCCGATCAGCACCTGGTCGCGGCTGTTGGCCAGCTTGACGATGCGCTCGCGCTCGCGCAGCAGGGCGACGCGCGCGCCGTGCGGATCGCTCAGGCCCAGCACCTGCACCTGGGCGCGCATCAGCGGCCGGGTGCTGGAGGTCTCGAACCCGCCGTTCTCGCGCGCCAGCTTGGCCATGAACGAGGCCGCGGCCACCACCGACGGTTCTTCCACCGCCATCGGCACCAGCACGTCGCGGCCATTGACCTGGAAGTTGCCGGCCACGCCCAGCGGCAGCTCGAAGGCGCCGATGACGTTCTCGATCATGCCGTCGGCGCGGTCCAGGCCGAGCGCGCCCGGCTCGGCCAGTTGCTGGCGTTCCTCGGGCGTCAGGCCGGCCGCGTCGGCGATGGCGGCGAGGCGTTGGGCGGGGGTGAGGGCGCGGAAGTTGGGCAGGCGTGAATCGGCCACCATGGCATGTGTCTCCATCTGGAAATCTAGGAATTGGGTGACCGGATTCTAGGTAAACTGTACCGGCATTCAGAGGTACAGTTTGGACGAACAGTACCATCGCACTGCACCAATTTTCGACTTTTTCCCGCTGGAAACCACGCCGTGGACGCCGACAATTCCCCGGGCCGCGCCCCGCGCGCCGCGCCCATCGCCGAAAGCCTGGCGCGCCTGATCGGGCGCCAGATCGCCGATGGCGTCTACCGCCCGGGCGATAAATTGCCGTCGCTGCGCGAGCTGGCGCAATTGCATCGCTACGCCAAGAACACCGTGGTGGTGGCGTTCGAGATGCTGGTGGCGCGCGGGCTGGTGGAGCCGCGCCGCGGCTCGGGCTTCTACGTGCTCGACACCGGGCCGGCGCGGCGCGCCGCCGATGAGGAGCCGGGACAGTTGAGCCGCGCCATGGACATCGTCTGGCTGATGCGCGAGCAACTCAAGACGCAGCCCGACGCCATCGCCGCCGGCGACGGCTTCCCGCCGGTGGAATGGCTGGCCGACATGCGCATGGACCGCTATCACCAGAAGGTGGTGCGCACCGGCCTGGGCACGTTGTTCCGCTATGGCAGCCGCTTCGGCTACGCGCCGCTGCGCGAGAGCCTGGTGCGCAAGCTGGGCGACGTCGGCATCAGCGCGGCGCCGTCGCAACTGGTGCTGACGCACGGCGCCAACGAGGCCATGGACCTGGTGATCCGCTACTTCCTGCCGCCGGGCGCGGCGGCGCTGGTGGACGATCCGGGCTACTACCCGCTGTTCGGTAAGCTCAAGCTGGCCGGCGTGCGCATGCTGGGCGTGCCGCGCCTGTCGGACGGCCCGGATCTGGCGGCGCTGGAGGCGTTGCTGCAGCGCGAGAAGCCGCGCCTCTTTTTCACGCAGTCGCTGGCGCACAACCCCACCGGTTCCGACATTTCGCCGGCCAAGGCCTACAAGCTGCTGCAACTGGCCGAGCGCCACAACCTGATCGTGGTCGAGAACGATCCGCTGGCCGACTTCAAGCCGACCTCGGCGGTGCGGCTGTCGGCGCTGGACCAACTGGAACGCACGGTCTACATCGGCAGTTTCTCGAAGTCGTTCTCGGCGGCGCTGCGGGTCGGCTTCATCGCCTGCGGCGCGGGCCTGGCCAGCGATCTGGCGGACCTGAAGGCGCTGGTGCACGTCAGCAGTTCGGAATACTGCGAACGCATGGTCGACGTGATGCTGCGCGACGGCCACTACGAACGCCATCTGGTGCGCCTGCGCCAGCGGCTGGAAGCGGCCACCGGCGACGCGCTGCGGGTGCTCGATTCGCTGGGCGCGACGGTCTACACGCGGCCCACCCGCTCGCTCTATCTGTGGGCGGCGTTTCCCGGCATCGACAATTCGCTGGCGCTGGCCGAGGACCTGATGCCGGAGAAGGTCATCATGGCGCCGGGCCGCGTGTTCAGCGTCGACCCGACGGCGGCCTCGCCCTGGTCGCGCTGCAATGTGGGCGCGGTGGCGTCGCCGCGCTTTCACGCCGCGCTGGCGGCGCGCCTGGGGCGCGGCGGCGCTCAGCGGTAGCTGAATTCCTCGAACCAGCCGCGCAGCAGGGCCTGCGCCTGCGCGCCCAGCAGCCGCGCCGGCGGGGTGCTGGGGCAATTGCGCGCGCCCTGCACCGCGAAGCGCTTGACGCCGCGCCGCGCCAGTTCGCGCGCCAGGCCCAGCAGCCGGGTCTCGTCGAGCCAGTCGGGATGCCAGGTGATGCGGCATTCGAAATCCACGCCCGCCGTCAGCAACTGCGTCAGGCAGGCCTGCGCCGGGCGGTGTGAATCGCGCCGGCCGGTGATGTCGTCATAGCCCTGCGCGTCGGCCTTGATGTCCAGGCCGACCCAGTCCAGGTAGCGCAGCACGTCGGCCAGCCGCAGCGGATAGATGCCGGCCGTGTGCAGGCCGATGCGATAGCCCATGCGCCGCGCCTCGCGGATCATCGACGGCAGGCGCGGCTCGCTCAGCGGTTCTCCGCCGGAGAACACCACGGCGTCCAGCAGCCCCTGGCGGTTGTCGAGGAAGGCGCGCACGTCGCGCCAGTCGTAGCGCGCGTTGCGCGTCTGCAGTTCGGGGTTGTGGCAGTAGTGGCAGCGCCACGGACAGCCGGCGATGAAGATGACGGCGGCCAGCGTGCCGGGCCAGTCCACGGTGGAAAACGGCGTCAGCCCGCCCACCGCCGGGGAATGGCGCGGCAGCGGCTGGGCCGCCGGCCGCGGCGGCGCGGCATAGGCCATGCGCGGCGGGTGGCGGGCGGGGGCGGCCTTGCGGCCGCCGCCCGCTTCAGGCACGTTGTTCGACGAAGAAGCGGCGTTCATTGAATTCGCCTTGTTTGCCGGTATTGAAGGAAGACACGGGGCGGTGGTAGCCCATGACGCGGGTCCAGACTTCGCAGCGCACGCGCTGGCTGTCGTCCAGGCGCAGCGCCTGCGGGGCGGCGGCTTCGGGAGAGATCACGGTTTGCATAACAGCTCCTTGGGGAAAGGCCGGGCGGGGATCGCCCGGGGAAAAAAGCGGTCGACAGCGGCGGTCAGGCCGGCGCGCAGCAAGACGCCTGCCTGGCCAGCAATTCGGCGTCGCACTTGGGGCAGAACTCGTGGTGCCCGGCCAGATAGCCGTGGTTCGGGCAGATCGAGAACGTCGGCGTGACGGTGATGTAGGGCAGGCGGAAGTTCGACAGCGCGCGCCGCACCAGCGCCTTGCAGGCGCCGGCCGACGACACGGCCTCGTTCATGTACAGGTGCAGCACGGTGCCGCCGGTGTACTTGCCCTGCAGCGCTTCCTGCAGCGCCAGCGCCTCGAACGGATCGTCGGTGTGGCCCACCGGCAACTGGCTGGAGTTGGTGTAGTAGGGCTGGGCCTCGGTGCCGGCCTGCAGGATGCCGGGATAGCGCTTGCGATCCTCGCGGGCGAAGCGGTAGGTGGTGCCTTCGGCCGGCGTGGCCTCCAGGTTGTAGAGGTGGCCGGTCTCTTCCTGGAACTCGGTCATGCGCGCCCGCACCCGGTCCAGCAGCCGCACCGCCAGCGCGTGGCCGGCCGGCGTGGTGACGTCGTCGGCGTCGTCGCTGAAGTTGCGGATCATCTCGTTGATGCCGTTCACGCCAAGCGTGCTGAAGTGGTTGCGCAGCGTGCCGAGGTAGCGCCGGGTGTACGGATACAGGCCCTGGTCGATATAGCGCTGCACCACCTTGCGCTTGGTCTCCAGCACGTCGCGCCCGAGGCCCAGCAGGTGGTCCAGGCGCGCCATCAGCGCCGCCTCGTCGCCGCGGCAGGTATGGCCCAGGCGGGCGCAATTGATCGTCACCACGCCCACCGAGCCGGTCTGCTCGGCCGAGCCGAACAGGCCGTTGCCGCGCTTGAGCAGCTCGCGCAGGTCCAGTTGCAGGCGGCAGCACATGGAGCGCACCATGTGCGGCTCCAGGTCGGAATTGAGGAAGTTCTGGAAGTACGGCAGGCCGTAGCGCGCGGTCATCTCGAACAGGCGCTCGGTGTTGGGATGGTCCCAGTCGAAGTCGGGCGTGATGTTGTAGGTGGGAATCGGGAAGGTGAACACGCGCCCCTTGGCGTCGCCGGCCATCATCACCTCGATGTAGGCGCGGTTGATCATGTCCATCTCGGCCTGCAGGTCGCCATAGGCGAACGGCATTTCCTCGCCGCCGACGTAGGGGATCTGTTCGCGCAGGTCGGCCGGGCAGGTCCAGTCGAAGGTCAGGTTGGTGAACGGCGTCTGCGTGCCCCAGCGGCTCGGCACGTTCAGGTTGTAGATCAGCTCCTGCATGCTTTGCTTGACCTCGGCGTAGGTCATCGCATCGCGCCGGATGAAGGGCGCCATGTAGGTGTCGAACGAACTGAAGGCCTGCGCGCCGGCCCATTCGTTCTGCAGCGTGCCCAGGAAGTTGACGATCTGGCCGATGGCCGCCGACATGTGACGCGGCGGCGTGGCCTCGATCTTGCCGGGGATGCCGTTGAAGCCCTCGGTCAGCAACTGGCGCAGCGACCAGCCGGCGCAATAGCCGCTGAGCATGTCCAGGTCGTGGATGTGGATGTCGCCGTCGCGGTGGGCCTGGCCGGCCTCGGGCGTGAAGACGTTGGACAGCCAGTAGTTGGCGGTGACCTTGCCGGCCACGTTCAGGATCAGCCCGCCCAGGCTGTAGCCCTGGTTGGCGTTGGCGTTGACGCGCCAGTCGCGCTGTTCCAGGTATTCCTCCATGGCGCTTTCCACGTCCACCAGGGTGTGGCGCAGCGCGCGCAGGCGGGCGTGCTGTTCGCGGTAGACGATGTAGGCGCGGGCGGTGCGCCAGTAGCCGGCCTTGACCAGCGTTTCCTCGACCTGGTTCTGGATGGTCTCCACGCCGGGGCAGACGTTGCCCTCGGCGGCCAGCGCCTCGATCACCGCGCCGGTCAGCGCCTGGGCCACGTCGGCGTCCAGTTCTCCGGTGCCGCGGCCGGCGGCGGCGATGGCCGTCGCGATCTTGGCGCGGTCGAATGCGACGACCCGGCCGTCGCGCTTGAGGATGTGTTGGAGTTGCATCACTGACACCATATGTTGTGGGGTGGAAAAACTCTACCACCACATATGGTGTCAAAGACCGGGTCGCCGAGGCGTTTGTCAGGCCGGCTTGATGCCGGTCAAACGGCCCCGGCCGGGCCGGGGCGGGCGCAATGCGGCCCTAGAAGCCGAAGCCGACCCCGGCGATCGAGATGACCACCGCCAGCGCCGCGGTGCGCATCGCCGGGCGCGGCGACCACGACAGCATGCCGACCCACAGCAGGGCGCCGGCCGACAGCCAGCCGAGCCAGGCCACCACGCCTACGGTGTTGCCCCACAGGCCGACGCAGGGCAGCAGCGCCAGCAGCAACAGCAGGATGCCGGCGCCGCGCAGCACGCGCGAATGGCCGGCGGACGGATCGCGGCCCCAGACCTGGTCATAGTGGCGCGGCATCGCCAGGCTCAGGCAGGCCATGCCGGAATAGGTCAGCAGCAGCGCCATGGCGATGCCGTATGCGTCGTTCAGATTCATGCCGTGGCTTCCTGGGGCGGGCGGGCGTTGCGCGGCGGCGGCGCCGACAACGGTTTCTTGCGCAATCGTAGCGCGGCCCAGCCGGCCGCCAGGCCGGTGGCCACGGCCGTCAGTTCGACGCCGGCGCTTTCCCAGTCGCCACGCGCGATCTGCGCCAGCGGATGGTCGCCGATCGTCGCCAGCGACAGCAGCGGCAGCAGCAGGCACAGCGCCGACAGCGTGGCCAATTGTCCGATCCACGCGCGCCGCGGCGCGCACAGCCAGGCGTGGGCCAGCGTCAGCGCCCAGACGATGAAGAAAGCGCGCAGCTCCCAGCCGGCGCGCTGCGGCAGCGCCACCGGCAGCAGGCGGTTGGCCCACAGGTAGGCGACGCAGGCGATCGCCAGGCCGGCCAGCGCGGCCACGTTCAGGCCTTCGATCAGGCGGTAGACGCGCGCGGTGGCGGCGCCGAACTCGTTGCCCATCTTGTTGCGGCGCTTGACCATGAACAGCACCGCGCCCGTGCCCATCATCGCGGCGCCGGCCAGGCCGCACAGGAAATACAGCCATTTCATGGCCAGGCCGCCGAACTTGACCATGTGCAGGTCGGCCATCACCTGGCGCGTGAGCGGCGCGGCGCCGCCTTCGACGCCGCCGGGCGCGCGCACGCGCAGCAGTTCGCCGCTGGCGGCGGAGAATTCGGCCATGCCGGTGGTGGTGCTGATGAGGACCTGCTGGTCGGCGGCCTCGTTCCAGCCATAGACCGCGATCCGCATCGAGCCGTCTTCGGGGTTGTTGATGACGACGGCGCGGGCGGTCTGCCCGATCAGTTGTTCGGCGCGGGCCACCAGCGGTTCCAGCGGCGGCACCGCCAGCGCGGCGCCGGTCGGCGTCGGCCGGTCTTCGCGGGAGAGTTCGGCCAGGTACTGGCGCGCGGCCTCGGCGCCGCCGCCATAGGCCGCCGTGATCGGCGCGGGCATCAGCGTCAGGGCCGAGATCACGATGCCGGTGTAGGCGATCATGAACTGGAACGGCAGCGTCAGCACCGCCGTGGCGTTGTGCGCGTCCAGCCACGAGCGCTGGCCTTTTTTCGCGCGGAAGGTGAAGAAGTCCTTGAAGATGCGCTTGTGCGTCACCACGCCCGAGACCATCGCCACCAGCATCGCCATGGCCGCGAAGGCCACGATCCAGACGCCCAGCGGCTGGGCATGCAGGTTGTAGTGGAAGTCGACGAAGTGACTGCCGCCGAGCGTGGCGCGGCCGGCCGCGTGGTGCGCTTGCTCTGGCAGTTCCTGGCCGGTCTCGGGATCGAGTTCGGCGTCGGCGTATTCGCCGTTCTGGTCCAACCAGTACGCCACCAGGCCGTTGTCGTGAAAGCGGTCGACCGGCCAGATCTCCCACATGCCGGCGCCGGGGTGATGCCGCGCCATGTACCGCACCGCCAGGTCGAGCCGGCGCGCGCGATCCACCTTGACGGGCTCGCGCGCCGCCGCCTCGGCCTCGGCCGCGTGATGCTCGGGCGTCATCCAATGGGTGATGGGTTCGGCGAATACCGCCAGGGTGCCGGTCAGGAAGGCGGCGAACAGCAGCCAGGAAAACCACAGGCCGACCCAGGTGTGGAGCCAGGCCATGGAAAGACGGAAAGTGGGTTTCAGAACGCGCCTCGTTATTTTTCGACGCGGCCGCGGACCGGCGTCCTTTATTGAGAATGGTTCTGATTCTAGTCGAAATGGGGCCAGAGTAGGACGAAATCCCTACGCGCTGGCCCCGCGGCGCAACGCGGGGCGCCCGCCGGCCTCAATCCAGTTTGATGTTGGCGCGCCGGCCCACTTCGCCGAAGGTCTGCAACTCTTGCTGCATGCGCGCCGTGAAGGCCGCGCCGTCCAGGTAGACCGGTTCCAGCGCCAGATCGGTGACGGCGCGCTGCACCTGCGGATCGGCCATGATCCCGGCCACCGCGCGGTTCAGCGTGTCCAGCACGGGCTGCGGCGTGCGGGCCGGCGCCACCAGGCCGTACCAGCCCACCATCGACACGCCCGGCAGGCCGCTTTCGATGAAGGTCGGCACGTCCGGCAGTTGTGGCACGCGGTGTTCGCCGGTGACGGCCAGCGCGCGCACCTTGCCGGCCTTGACCTGCGGCGCGGCCGACGACACCGTGTCCACGCCCAGCGCGATCTCGCCGCCGATCAGGGCGGTGATGAACTGCGCGCTGCCCTTGTAGGGCACCGGCGTCATTTTGGCGCCGGCGGCTTCGGCGAACATTTCGCCCACGAGGTGCGGCGCCGATCCCGGGCCGAAGGTGCCATACATCAGGCCGCCGCTGGCGGTCTTGTCGCGCGCCAGCTCGGCGGCCTGTTGCGCGGTCTTTGCCGGCACGCTGTTCTGCGCCAGCAGCACCACCGGCGCCAGGGCCACGATGGCGATGTGCTCGAAGCTGCGGCGCGGATCGTACGGCAGGTCGCGCTTGAGCGCCGGCAGCACGGTGTAGGTGGTGCTGCCCGACAGCATCAACGTGTAGCCGTCGGGCTGCGCCTGCGCCACGGCGTTGGCGCCGATGACGGTTGACGCGCCGGGCCGGTTCTCGACGATCACGGCCTGGCCCAGCTTGCCCGACAGGCGGTTGGCCAGCAGGCGGGCCACCGCGTCGGTGGCGCCGCCGGGCGTGAACGGCACCACCAGCTTGATGGCCTGTTCGGGATAGGCGGCGTGGGCGGCGGGCGCGCCCACGGCGGCTTGGAGGGCAAGGGCCGAAAGGCAGGCCAGCGCGGCGGCGCGGATTCTGGCGATCATGGTCGGGTCCGGTCAGGGTTGGGCAATGGTAACGGGGTTGCGGGCGGCCTGGCGCAGCGCGGCGCCCTGGTCGCCCAGGTCCCAGAACAGGCCGGCCATGATGGCCAGGCCCTCGCGCGCCACGCTGCCCAGCAGATGTTCGTTGGGGGCGTGCTGGGCGCAGGCGGGGTAGGAATGCGGCACCCACAGCGTGGGCAGGCCGAGCAGGTCGGCGAAGATGTCGTTGGGCAGCGAGCCGCCCAGGTTGGGCAGCAGCGCCGGCCGCAGGCCCGTGCTGCGCTCGATCGAGGCGGCGGCCCAGCGCGCCCACGGGTTGTCGGGCGACAGCCGGGTGGCGCCGGCCTGCATGCCGACGCGCACTTGCACGTCGCCGAAGCCGGCCTCATCGAGGTGGGCGCGCACGTGGCGTTCCAGCGCCTTCCAGTCGGTGCCGACCACGAAGCGCAACTGGCACCAGGCCGAGGCGGCCGGCGGAATGGCATTGACCGGCTTGGCCGGATCGCCGGCGCCGAAGGTCAGCACGTCCAGGCTGTTCCAGCCGAACACCTGCTCCGCGGGTGACAGCCCCGGTTCGCCCCAGTCATTGTCGATCTCGGGATCGTCGGGGCCGCCGCCGACCTCCAGGTCGGCCAGCGCCGCGGCCACCGCGGCCGGGATGGGCGGCGGGCGCAGGCCCGGCACCTGGATGCGGCCGCGCGCGTCCACCAGCGTGGCGATGGCGTGCGACAGGATGATGGCGGGGTTGGCCAGCAGGCCGCCCCAGTTGCCCGAGTGATAGCCGCGCTCGCGGGCGCGCAGCGACAGTTCGAAGTTGACCGCGCCGCGCGAGCCCATGAACAGCGTGGGGCGGGCAGCGGCCAGGCGCGGGCCGTCGCTGGCGATGAAGACGTCGGCGGCGAGAGTCTCGCGGTGCGCCTCGCAGAACGCCGCCAGGCCCGGCGAGCCGGCTTCCTCGCCGGTCTCGATCAGCCAGGTGGCGTTGAATCCCAGCTTGCCGTCGCGCGCCCGCAGGACTTCGCGCAGCGCCGCCAGGTTGATGGTGTGCTGGCCCTTGTTGTCGGCGGTGCCGCGGCCGTACCAGCGGTCGCCCTCGACCCGCAGGCGCCAGGGATCGCGGCCGGCGTCCCATTTGGCCGCGTTGCCGCGCACCACGTCGCCGTGGCCGTACAGCAGCACGGTGGGCAGCGCCGTGGACTCGATGCGCCGCGCCACCAGGATCGGCAGATCGACCCCGGCCGGGTTGGGATGGACGCGACAGGCAAAGCCGAGTTGTTCCAGGCCCGGCGCCAGCTCGTCGCTCAGGTAGGCGTGCTGGTCAGGGGCCTGGCTCGGTTCCTCGCTTTCGGTCTGGAAGGCGACGCGGCGGGCCAGGTCGGCCTGCAAGGTGCCATCGTCATAGGCGCCGGTGGCGTGGGCTAGGGCTTGTTCGCGGGTCACTGCGGTCTCGGGGGAAGGGGCGGAGGCACAAAGTTATTACGCTTATGGACATGCCACAATTAGATAATTCGCATTTGATCGTTGCCATTAAGGCAATGATTGGGGGAGCACCATGATTTCGCTGGGATTGCGGTATTTCCTGGAGGTGGCGCGCTGCGGCTCGATCGCCGGCGCGGCGGCCGCGCAGCATGTGGCGGCTTCGGCCGTGAGCCGCCAGATCGCCAAGCTGGAGGAAGAGCTTGGCATTGCGCTGTTCGAACGCCAGGCGCGTGGCATGGCCTTGAGCGAGGCAGGGCGCCAGTTGGCCGCCTACGCCAACGCCGCCGCGCTGGAGGCCGAGCGCGTCACCACCGCCATCCGCCAGCGCAGCGCGCAGGGCGACGTGACGGTGCGGCTGGCCTGTACCGAGGGCTTCGCGCACCGCTTCCTGCCGCAGTGCATGGCCGATTTCAAGCGCCTGCATCCCGAGGCGCGCTTCCATCTGCTGGTGGAGCGGCCGGAGGAGGTCAACCGGCTGATCCTGGAGGGCCTGTCGCAGTTGGCGCTGCGCTACACGGTGGCGCCCGACGAGCGCCTCAAGACCGAGCTGCTGTGCCGCGCGCCGGTCTACGCCATCATGTGCCGTCGCCATCCGCTGGCCGCGCGCCGCAGCGTCGGCGTGCGCGACCTGGCGCAGGCGCCGCTGTCGCTGGGCGATCCGGGCACCACGGTGCGCGACCTGTTCGACACGGCCTGCGCCAATGCCGGCGTGCACATCGAGCCGGCCTATGTGTCCAACCATTCGGCGGCCTTCCTGCCGATGCTGCCGGGCAGCCAGATCGTGGCGTTGACGGGCTACCTGACAGTGATCGGCCTGCTCGACAGCGCCGGCCTGGTGGCGGTGCCGTTCAGCAATCCCGAAATGCGCCAGCGCAGCATCCAGGTCGTGACCTTGCGCGGCGCCCACCTGCCGCCGCTGGCGCGGGCCTTCCTGGCGCTGCTGGCCGAACGCCTGAGCGTGGCGCCGCGGGCCCCGGAAGTGGAACGGGGCGCGGGCTGAGGCGTCGGGCGCGGTGTGGACGGGCGGATCAGGCGCGGCGCGCGCGCCAGCCCGCCACCTTCAAGCGCAGCCGCTCCAGCGCCAGGTACACGATCGGCGTGGTGTAGAGCGTCAGGAACTGGCTGATCATCAGCCCGCCGACGATGGTCACCCCCAGCGGCCGGCGCAGTTCCGAGCCTTCGCCCATGCCCAGCACCAGCGGCAGCGCGCCCAGCAGGCCGGCCAGGTTGGTCATGACGATGGGGCGCAGGCGCAGCATGGCGGCGCGATGGATGGCCTGTTCCGGCGTCAGGCCCTCGCGCCGCTCCAGGCCGAGCGCGAAGTCGATCATCAGGATGGCGTTCTTCATCACCACCCCCACCAGCAGGAACAGGCCGAGCAGCGCGATCAGGCTGAACTCGATATCGGCCAGCCGCAGCGCCAGCAGCGCGCCGACGCCGGCCGAGGGCAGGGTCGACAGGATGGTCAGCGGATGCAGCGGGCTTTCGTACAGGATGCCCAGCACCAGGTAGATCGCCACCAGCACGCCCAGGATCAGCCAGGGCTGGTCCTGCAGGCTCTGCTGGAAGCTGCGGGCGTCGCCGCCCAGCCGCGTCTGGATGTGGGCCGGCACCATCAGCCGCGCCATGGCGGCGTCGATGGCGGCCAGGCCTTGCTGCAGCGAGACGCCCTCGGCCAGCGAGAAGCCGACGCCGACGGCGGCGAACAGGCCGTCGTGGAACACGCGGTCATTGACCAGGCCGTGCTCGTAGGTGGCGAAGGCCGACAGCGGCACGCGGCTGCCGTCGGCCGCCACCACCTGCACCCGTTCCAGCACCTCGGGGTCCTCGGTGTAGCGCGGGTCCAGCTCCAGCACCACGCGGTATTGGTTCATCGGGTCGTACAGCGTCGCCACCTGGCGCTGGCTGAAGGAATTGCCGAGCACGCTGGCGATGGTGCGCATGTCCACGCCCAGGCGCCGGGCGGCGGCGCGATCGATGTTGATGACCACCTGCTGGGTGGCGGCGTCGCCCACCGCGTCGACGTCGCGCAGCTCGGGGATGTCGCGCATGGCGCGCGAGATCTTGCGCGACCATTGCCGCAGCGCCGGCACGTCGCTGGCCATGATGGCCAGCTCGTGGTCGCCGGAATTGCCGAAGCCGCCCGGCATGCGAAGGTCCTGGTCGACGTTCAGGAAGAACATGCCGCCCGGCACCGGCGGGGCGTTGGCGCGCAGCCAGTCGATCACCTGGGCCGAGGATTCGCGCCGCTCGGCAACCGGCTTCAGGCGGATCAGGAACAGCGAATTGCTGATGCCCAGGCTGCCGCCGTTGTAGCCGATCACGTCCTGCACGGCCGGATGCCTGAGCACCAGTTGGCGATAGACGTCGATCTTGGGCTGCATCACCTGGAACGAGAAGCCGTCGTCGCCGCGCACGAACCCCATCAACTGGCCGGTGTCCTGCTGCGGCAGGAAGCCCTTGGGCGCCTGCGCGTACAGATAGGCGTTCAGCGCCACCACCGCGGCCAGCAGCAGCAGGGTCAGGCGGGCGTGGCCCAGCACCCGCGCCAGCGACGCGCCATACCATTGGTGGATGCGGGCGAACACCGCGCGCAGCCGCGAGGGCCGCGTTTGGGTCTCGGCCGGCGGCCGCAGCCAGCGCGCGCACAGGCTGGGAATGATGGCGACCGACACCACCAGCGAGATCAGGATGGCGGCCACCAGCGTGATCGAGAACTCGCGGAACAGCCGCTCCACCAGCCCGCCCATGAACAGGATCGACACGAACACCACCGACAGCGCCAGCGTCATCGCCACCAGGGTGAAGCCGACCTCGCGCACGCCGCGCAGGGCCGCCTGGCGCGGACCCAGGCCGCGCTCGAGGTGGCGCGAGATGTTCTCCAGCACCACGATGGCGTCGTCCACCACCAGGCCCGCGGCCACGATCAGCGCCATCAGCGACAGGTTGTTGAGCGAGAAGCCCCACAGGTACATGACGGCGAAGGTGGCGATCAGGCAGACCGGAGTCGCCACGCTGGGAATGGCGGCGGCGCGGGCGCTGCCCAGGAACAGCCACACCACCAGGATCACCAGCCCCACCGCCAGCCCCAGCGTGACGTGGGCCTCGCGCAGCGTGGCGTGAATGCCGGGCGAGCGGTCCAGCACCACGGTCAGGTCGACGTCGGCCGGCATCAGCGCGCGCAGGCCGGGCAGGGCCTGGTTGATGGCGGCGATGGTCTCGATGATGTTGGCGCCCGGCTGGCGGCTGACGGTCAGCACCACCGCCGGGTTGTGGTTGTGAAAACCGCTGCTGTAGCGGTTCTCGACCGAGTCGCTGATCCGCGCCACCTGGGCCAGCCGCAGGGCGGCGCCGTCCTGGTGGCGCACGATCAGGCCGTTGTAGTCGGCCGCCGTGCGCGGCTGGCCGGGCGTGCCGACCTCCCAGCGCTGCGAGGCCGAGTCCAGTTGGCCCTGCGGACCCATGGGGGCGGCGTTGGCGATGGACTGGCGCAGGTCGTCCAGCGCCACGCCGTAGTGCGCCAGCGCATTGGGGTTGACCTGCACTCGCACCGCCGGCAGCGAGCTGCCGCCCAGCGTCACTTCGCCGACGCCGACGATCTGCGAGAGCTTCTGCGCCAGCACCGTGGCGCCCAGGTCGTAGAGCCGGCCGGCGGGTCGGGTGGGCGAGCTGAGCGCCAGCGCCATGATGGGCGCCTGCGACGGATTGACCTTGCGGTAGCTGGGATTGCCCGGCATGCCCGAGGGCAGCTCGGCGCGGGCGGCGTTGATGGCGGCCTGCACGTCGCGCGCGGCGGCGTTGATGTCGCGGTCCAGCGCGAATTGCAACAGCACGCGAGTGGCGCCCTGGTTGCTGGACGAGCTCATGGCGCTGACGCCGGCGATGCCGCCCAGCGCGCGTTCCAGCGGCGCGGCCACGGTGCTGGCCATGCTCTCGGGGCTGGCGCCGGGCAGTTCGGCGCGCACCTCGATGGTGGGGAAGTCGACCTGCGGCAGCGGCGCCACCGGCAGCAGGCGCCAGGCCACCGCGCCCAGCAGCGTCAGGGCCAGCGCCAGGAAGATGCAGGCGATGGGCCGGTGCAGCAGCGCGCGGATCATGGCGCCGGCCGGTCCGCGGGGGCGGGCAGGGCCTTGCGGCGGCCCGCGCCCAGTCGGTGGAAGAACAGGTAGACGGCGGGCGTGGTGAACAGCGTCAGCACTTGGCTGACCAGCAGGCCGCCCACCATCACCCAGCCCAGCGGCTGGCGCAGCTCGGCGCCCGAGCCGGTGGCCAGCATCAGCGGCAGGGCGCCGAACAGCGCCGCCAGCGTGGTCATCAGGATCGGCCGCAGCCGCAGCAGCGCGGCTTCGCGGATCGCCTCGCGCGGCGCCAGGCCGCGGCTGCGTTCGGCTTCCAGCGCGAAGTCGACCATCATGATGCCGTTCTTCTTGACCAGTCCGATCAGCAGGATGATGCCGATGACGGCGATCAGGTCCAGCGGCCGGCCGGTCAGCAGCAGCGCCAGCAGCGCGCCCACCGTGGCCGACGGCAGGGTCGAGAGGATGGTGACCGGATGGATCGCGCTTTCATACAGCATGCCCAGCACCAGATACATGGTGACCACGGCGGCCAGCATCAGCCACAGGGTGTTGGACAGCGAGGCCTGGAACGCGGACGCCGCGCCCTGCAGGCGCAATTCGACGCTCGCGGGCATGGCGATGTCCTGGCGCGCCGCTTCGATGGCGGCGATGGCCGCGCCCAGTGAACCGCCGGCCGGCAGGTTGAACGAGAAATTCACGGCGGGGAACTGCGACAGGTGGTTGACCGCCAGCGGCACGGCGCGCTCGCTGACCGTGGCCAGCGCCGATAGCGGAATCGGCTGGCCGTCCGCCGTGCGCAGGTGGATGCGTTCCAGCGCTTCGGGGCTGGCGGCCAGGCGCCGGTCCACCTCCAGCACCACGCGGTACTGGTTGGACTGCGTGAACAGGGTGGCGACCTGGCGCTGGCCAAAGGCGCTGTAGAGCGCCTGGGCCACGTCGTCCATGGTCAGGCCCAGGCGCGCGGCGGCGTCGCGCGAGACCTCCAGGTAGGCCTGGCGGCCATCGCCCTGCAGGTCCGACGAGATGTCGGCCAGTTGCGGCGCGGCGGCCAGGCGCTGGGTCAGGGCGTGGCTCCAGCGCGCCAGCAGCGCGCTGTCGGGCGAGGTCAGGGTGAACTGGTATTGGCCGCGGCTGACGCGATCCTCGATGTTCAATTCCTGCACGGGTTGCAGGTACAGCGAGATGCCCTGCACCTGGCGGGCGCGGGCGTCCAGCCGGGCCATGATGTCGGCCAGCGGCGCGCCGCGCTCGCTCCAGGGCTTGAGGTTGACCAGCAGGCGGCCGGTGTTGAGGGTGGCGTTCATGCCGTCGATGCCGATGAAGGACGACAGGCTGGCGACGTCGGGGTCTTCCAGCAGGCTTTGCGCCAGCGCCTGCTGGCGCCGCGACATGGCCTCGAACGAGGTGCTTTGCGCCGACTGGGTCACGCCTTGCAGCACGCCGCCGTCCTGCGCCGGGAAGAACCCCTTGGGCACCGCCAGGTACAGCAGCCCGGTCAGCGCGACGGTGGCCAGCATCGCCAGCAGCGTCAGGCGCTGGTGGCGCAGCGTGATGTCGAGCCAGCCGGCATAGCGCGCCTGCAGGCGGTCGAGCAGGCCGGGCGGGCGCTCGGCGTGCGGCGGCAGCAGGCGCGCGCACATCATGGGCGTCAGCGTCAGCGACACCGCCAGCGAGATCAGGATGGCCACCGCCAGCGTGATGGCGAATTCGCGGAACAGCCGGCCGACCACGTCTTCCATGAAGAGCAGCGGGATCAGCACGGCGATCAGCGACAGCGTCAGCGAGACCAGGGTGAAGCCGATCTGTCCGGCGCCCTTGAGCGCGGCCGCCATCGGGCTGTGGCCCTGTTCGCGGTAGCGGGCGATGTTCTCCAGCATGACGATGGCGTCGTCGACCACGAAGCCGGCGCCGATGGTCAGCGCCATCAGCGTGAGATTGTTGGTGGAGAAGCCCGCCAGGTGCATCACGCCAAACGTGCCGATCAGGGACAGCGGCACCGCCAGGCTCGGGATCAGCGTGGCCGGCAGGTTGCGCAGGAACAGGAAGGTCACCAGCACCACCAGCCCGACGGCGAAGGCCAGCTCCCATTGCACGCCGCGCACGGAGGCGCGGATGCTTTCGGTGCGGTCGGTCAGCACCCGCACCTGCGCCGCCGCCGGCAGGCTGGCGGTCAGTTGCGGCAGCAGCGCCTTGACCTGGTCGGCCACGGCGATGACGTTGGCGCCCGGCTGGCGCTGGATGTTCACCAGCACCGCCGGCTGGCGATCGACCCAGGCGGCCAGGTAGCGGTTCTCGGCGCCGTCCTCGACCGTGGCGACGTCGCCCAGCCGCACCGGCGCGCCGTTGCGCCAGGCCACGATCAGGTCGCGGTATTCCTGCGCGCTCTGCAACTGGTCGTTGGCGTCCATGATGACCGAGCGCACCGGGCCGTCGAAGCTGCCCTTGGGCTGGTTGGAGTTGGCCTTGGCGATGGCTTCCCGCACGTCGGACAGCCGCAGGCCGCGCGCGGCCAGCGCCATGGGGTTGGCCTGCACCCGCACCGCGGGCCGCTGGCCGCCGGCCAGGCTGACCATGCCTACGCCCGACAACTGCGCCAGGCGTTGCGTCATGCGCGTGTCGACCAGGTCGTAGACCTGCGGCAGCGGCAGCGAATCCGAGGTCACCGCCAGCGTCAGGATCGGCACGTCGGCCGGGTTGACCTTGCGGTACACCGGCGGCGTCGGCAGGTCGGACGGCAGCAGCGAGCCGCTGGCGCTGATGGCGGCCTGCACCTCCTGTTCGGCCACGCCCAAAGAGACGTCGAGCGAGAACTGCAGCGTGATCACCGAGATGCCGCTGCCGCTGGAGGACGACATCTGCTTGAGGCCCGGGATCTGCCCGAAGCGGCGCTCCAGCGGCGCGGTGACCGCGCGCGCGGTGACGTCGGGGCTGGCGCCGGGGTAGGGCGTCGTGACCTGGATGATGGGGTAGTCGACCTGCGGCAGCGCCGCCACCGGCAGCAGGCGCCAGGCAAGGATGCCCGACAGCAGCAGCGCCAGCATCAGGAACGAGGTGGCGACCGGGCGCAGGATGAAGGGGCGTGACAGGCTCATGGCGTTACGGCTGGGTTTCCACGATCCGCACCTCGCGGCCGTCGTGCAGGCGGTCCACGCCCTCGACCACCACGCGTTCGGCCACGGCCAGGCCGGAGCGGACTTCGACACGGCCGGCATTGGCGCGGCCCAGCGTCAGGTCGCGCCGGGTGGCGCGCTGGTCGTCGCCGATGACGAAGACAAAGGCGCCGTCGGCGCCGTACTGCACCGCCGCCGTGGGAATCGACAGCACCTCTTCCTGCCGCGCCAGCGCCAGGCGGATATTGACGAACTGGTTCGGGAACAGCGCCTCGTCGGCATTCTCGAACAGGGCGCGCAGCTTGACCGTGCCGCTGGCGGCGTGGATCTGGTTGTCCAGCGCCTGCAGGGTGCCCAGCGCGATCAGGCGGCGTTCGTCGGCGTCCCAGGCCTGCACCTGCAGGGCGGCGTCGCCGGCCTGCGCCTGGGCCTGGCGCAGCAGGTCCAGATGGGTCTCCGAAATCGAGAACAGCGCCGAGATCGGGCGCGTCTGCACCAGGGTGGCCAGGCCATTGGCGTCGGCGGCGCGCACGTGGTTGCCGGCGTCCACGCGCCGAAAGCCGATGCGGCCGTCGTGCGGCGCCTGGATGCGGGTCTGTGCCAGCAGGCGGCGGGCGTCGGCGACGCCGGCCATCAGGCGCTGGCGCTGCGCGGCGTAGCTGCGCGCCTGGGCCTCGGCGGTGTCCAGTTGCTGCCCGGCCACCGCTTCCTGGCGCGCCAGTTGCCGGTAGCGGCGCAGGTCGATCTCGGCATTGCCGAGCAGCGCCTCGACGCGCGCCAGCTCGCCTTCGGCGGCCGCCAGCGCCGCCTGGTAGGGGCGCGGATCGATCTCGGCCAGCAGTTGGCCGCGGCTGACCGCCTGGCCTTCGGTGTAGTGCAGGCGCTGCAACTGGCCGTCGACCTGGCTGCGCAGCACCACCTGCGCCAGCGGCGTGATGGTGCCCAGCGCATGCAGGTCGCGTGGCAGCGGACCGCGGCGCGCGGCGGCGATGCTGACGGGCACGGGTTGCTGGGCGTAACCGGGAATGGCGGCGGCGGGCGGACCTTGCAGGGCGTAGCGCCAGATTGCCCAGCCGGCCAACGCGGCCACGGCCAGGAAGGTGGCCAGCGCCAGCCGCTGGCGCAACGCGGCGGGGCCCGCGGAAGAAGGCAAGGGCATCTCGGTACTGCCGGGGGATAAGTTGGGGACAGTACGGATTCTAGCTGAATAATAATTATTAGCGTTTTTGTATCAGCTTATCGTCAGGTTTGATGCGGCCTCCCTTGCGCCGGTTTGCCGACGGCGCGCCCAGGCCGGCCTCGGCCAGCCGCGTCTGGATCAATTCAAGCAGCGCCCGGGCCCGCGCGCTGACCGAGTGGCGGTGGCTGTAGACACCGAGCAACTGCAGCGGCGCCGGTTGCAGGTCCAGCGGCACTTCGCACAGGCGGCCGGCGGCCAGGTCCTCCTGGCATGAGACGGCCGCCAGGATCGCGAAGCCGATGCCCTGGCGCGCGCCCATCAGCGCCAGTTCGCCGCTGTTGACGCGGTAGCGGCTGCGCACCGGCACCTTGACGATGTCTCCGGCCGCGTCCACGAATTGCCAGGGCATGCCCTTGAGCGCGCTCAGGGTGGTGATGCAGGGCAGCGCCTTGAGCTGGCGCGCCTGGCGCGGCACGCCGACGCGGGCCAGCAGCGCGGGCGAGGCAACCACGATGCTGGGCAATATCGCCAGTTCGCGCGTGATGAGGCTGCTGTCGTCCTGGCGGCCGCGATGGAACACGATCGACAGATCGACATCCTCGCGCAGCGCGTCGATGCCATCTAGGCGGGTGTCGCAGGCCAGGTCGATGCCGGGGTGGCGATCGCAGAACTCCGCCAGGATCGGCGCCAGCAACCGTGGCGCTTCGCCCGGCATGCACAGGTGCAGCGGCCCGCGCAGTTCCTGCCTGGCCGCGCCCAGTTCCTCTTCCGTGGCGGCCAGGCTGTCCAGCAACGGCTTGGCCCGCTGGTACAGCAACTGACCGGCTTCGGTCATGCGCAGATGGCGGGTGCTGCGTTCCAGCAGCCGCACGCCCAGCCGCCGCTCCAGTCCCGCGACATGGCGGCTGACGTTCGACGACGGCATGGCCAGGCGCCGCGCCGCGCCCGCGAAGCTCTGTTCATCCACCACCGCCGCGTAGACGCGAACGCTGTTCAGATCCAGGGCCTGACCCATGATTATCCCGTTTGCGATATGAAAGGAACCCATTTTTTCATACTAGTTCTCGCATCCGGCGGAATCTACGATGCGGATCCCGTGTGCGGCGTCGGGCCGGCACGCGGGATTTGAAGCAAGGATTCAGCATGGATATCGGAATACTGGGCGGTGGGATCGCCGGCCTGAGCGTGGCGCTCGCCCTGCATCGGTCGGGACATCGGCCGCGGGTCTACGAACGCGGCGCCGCGCCGGCCACGATGGGGGCCGGCGTGACGCTATGGCCCAATGCGGGTTGCGTGCTTGACCGGCTCGGGCTGCTGCCGGACGTCGCGGCGCTGGGGGGCAAGCCGGTGGCGATGCGCCGTTACGACCCCGCGGGCAATGCCCTGGGCGGACTCGACATCACCGCGCTGGATCGCCTGATGGGTTACCCGACCCATGCGATCCTGCGCCGCGACCTGCTGGCCGTGCTGCTGGCGCACACGGCGCGCGCCGGCATCACGGTCGAGTACGGCCATCGCGCGGTGGCGATCGAGCCGGGCGATGATGGCTGCGCCACGGCGCGGTTTGGCAATGGCGCCGCCATCCGGCCGGACCTGCTCATCGGCGCGGATGGCCGCATGGAATCGGTGGCGCGTCGGTTCGTCACGGGCGACAACACGCCGGTGTACCAAGGGTTCGTGAACTGGATCGGCGTCGCGTCGGCGCCAGGCCTGGCCGATGACATCGCCATCCAGGATTATTGGGGCGTTGGCGAGCGTTTCGGCTGCGTCGCGGTGCGGCGGGATCTGGTCTATTGGGCGGGCGCCCAGGTCCGGCCGCTGTCCGCCGCCGGGGAGGGGGCGGATCCGCGCGCGGAGGTTGCCGGCCTTTTCGCCGATTGGGCCGCGCCGGTCGCGCGCCTCATCCAGGCGACGCCCGCCGACGCCGTGCGCCTGATCGCCGTGCATGACCTGGACACGCCGGCGGTCTGGCATCGGGACAATGTGCTGCTGGTGGGCGATGCCGCGCACGCGCCGTTGCCGACCTCGGGCCAGGGCGCGTGTCAGGCGCTGGAGGATGCCTGGCACCTGGGCCAATGCCTGGCGGCCGGGCCGCGCGACCTGGAGGCGGCGCTGGCCGCCTTTACCGCGATCCGCCGGCCCAAGACCGCCGGCTTGACCGAGCTGGCCCGCGTCCATGCGCGCGGCCTGTTCGAGCGCGATCCGGAGATCTGCCGCCTGCGCGACCAGCAGGCCAGGGCGGCCGACCCGGCGGCGGCGCTACGAGGTTTGGCCAGCGCCTGGGGCGCAGGGCTGTGAACGGGGATAATACGGTTTTCCAGCCAGTTTCCGCCCCGGCGCGCGCCGGGCCGCTCATAGGGTTTCATCCATGCAAGAAAATACCTCCGCCGCCGCGCTGATCGACGCGCTGCGCACCGACCGCGCCGCGTTGCAGTTGTGGCAAACCGTGGCGCGCGAGTACCAGGGCAAGCATGCCGAGGTGCTGGCGCCGCTGGAGGTCACCGAGATCGAGCTAAAGGCCAGGCTGGTGCTCTGCTTCGACCATGCCGCCAGGCAGAAGGAGCTGACCAAGGCGGAACGTCAACTGGTGTCCGAGATCGCCGCGCAATTGGGGCAGGAGACGCTGTTCTCGATCCTGCTGGACGGCACGCCGGCCGAATGCGACGTCGAGCGCCTGAAGGCGGTCTACCGCAAGCACAGCGGTTCCGACATCGACGCCGAAGTGGCCGAGGAACGCGAGGCCGAGGCGGCCGAGATGGCCGAGATGACCGCCTCCGCGCAGGCCCAGGCAGACGCGCCCGCCACCGCCGCGACGTTCGCGCCGGACGCGCTGGCGCAGGCCGAGGCCTTGCTGGCGCTGGGGCCGGACGGGCTGGACGGCGTGGCCGAAGATAAGCTGGCGCTGGCCATTCCCGTGCTGCGGGAGCAACTGGCGGCCGTGAACCGCGAGCTGGCCGCGTTCGAACGCGACTTCAAGGCCGAATACCGCTTCGATCCGGAGCAGCCGATCGACCCGGCCGACCTGATGGAAGACCTGGACGCGGAAATCGCCGATGTGCAGGACTACATCGGCGAGCTGGAGTTCGAGCTGTCGCAGTTCGTCGACATGCAGCAGCTCAAGGCCTGGCTCAAGGCCATGAAGAAGCAACTGGAAGCGACCCGCCGGCGCGAAGCGCGCGGCTGATAAACGGGGCGGCCGCCCGCGCTTCAAGGCGCCCGGCGCGGCCCGGCGGGCACGATCTTCATCATCGGCGCCGCCGGCTTGGCCGCGGCGTCCGCGCGCGGCCGGATCATCCACGGCCAGAAGCGCCACAGGTACAGGCCGAACCCCAGCGCCCAGGCGCCGGCCGACGCATGCAGCAAGCCCAGCGTGGCGCCGGTCGGCACCAGGGCGGCCAGGCGCAGCAGCGCCGCCAGGATCACCAGCGCATAGCTCAGCACCATGCTGCGGTCGGCGCGCAGCGGCCGCCCCAGGTGACCCATCGCCGTGCGCGTGGCCATGCCGATGATCAGCACCGAGAAACCGGCCACGCCCATGACGTGCGCCGGCCAGGCGGGCCGCGCCACGTAGCCGGCCAGTTGCGCCGCGCCCGCCAGCAGGCCGAGGCCCAGGCCCAGATAACCCACGTACAGGATCCAAAGCAGCGGCACGCGGCGCGCGGCCCACGGCTTCCAGGCCAACCACTGCGCCAGCGCCAGGATGCCGGTGACCGCGAGCAGCAGTGCGGCGGCACGCGGCGCCCCGGCCAGCAGGCCGGCAATCGCCAGCACGCCGGCGCCGAGCTGCCAATGGCCGCTGCGGGTGTGGGGCGGAATTTCCAGGCCCTGCACGGCCCGCTTGGCGAAGAACGGCAGCACCCGGCGCGCGATCAGCAGCGTCAGCACCGCCATCACCAAAAGGCCGGTGTTGAAGTAGCGCATCAGCGCCAGGTAATCGCCCGCCAGCGCGGCGCGCAGATACAGCGCGTGGGCCGCGGCCAGCGCCAGCAGCAGCAATGGCACGCCGTAGTTGCGGCGATTGCGCGTGATCCAGACGGCGCGCGCCAGGGCAATGGCGGCGCACAGGAAGAACAGCAGGTCGGCCACGGCGGCGACGGTGAACGCCGTCATGCCGGGCGCCAGGTAGGCGCCGCGCGCCACCAGCCAGACCACACACAGCGCCGCCAGGGGAGCGCCGCGCAGCGGATTGCGGCCGGTCCAGTTGGCGCCGGCCGTCAGCAGGAAGCCGACCGCGATGGTGGCCACGAAGCCCCACAGCATCTCGTGGGCGTGCCACGGCATGGCGGTCAGCACGCCCGTCAGTCGGGCCGGCGCGAACACCCATAGCAGCACCGACAGCAACGCCCAGGCGCAGCCAGCCAGGTACAGCGGGCGAAAGCCCATTTCGGTGAAGGCGCGCCAATTCGGCCGCGCGGCGCCGTCAGCGGCGGGTTCTTCCAGGGTGAGCAGGGTGGACATGATGACCTTTGACCAGTAGCCGGCGGGGTGATTTTGAATGTGTATTTGAAATACATATTAATGCCTAAGAAGGCTTTCGGCCCATCGCGTGGATTTGATCCCGCGCAAACGCGGCGGCTTTTCCGGGGTGACTAGTCACATCGGCACCGCCGATATGGTCGGCCGGCGAATGGTGGCGGTGGGCGCGGATGCCTAGGCTTGGGGCTGTCGTATTCCGTGTGCAAAAAAGCGAGAACCACCATGGCATCAACCCACCCCTCGGCCAGCGCGCCCATGCGGGTCCTGGTATCCAGCACCTTCGCCTTCACCATCTGCTTCGCGGTATGGATGATCTTCGCGGTGCTGGGCATTCCCATCAAGACACAGCTTGGCCTGTCCGAGACCGAATTCGGCCTGCTGGCCGCCATGCCGGTGCTGACCGGTTCCCTGGTGCGCGTGCCGCTGGGCATCTGGACCGACCGCTACGGCGGCCGGCCGGTGTTCTTCGTGCTGATGCTGCTGGCGGTGGTGCCGATCTGGCTGCTGTCCTACGCCACCGAGTACTGGCAATTCCTGGTGCTGGCGCTGTTCGTGGGCCTGACTGGCGGCTCGTTCTCGGTCGGCACGCCCTACGTGGCGCGCTGGTTTCCGCGCAACAAGCAGGGCCTGGCCATGGGCGTGTTCGGCGCCGGCAATTCGGGCTCGGCCATCACCAAGTTCGTGGCGCCGGCGCTGATCGCCGCCGCCGGCGGCGCCTGGGTGATCGTGCCGCAGGTGTACGCGGTGGCCCTGCTGGTGACGGCGATCCTGTTCTGGCTGTTCTCGGCCTCGGATCCGTCGCACCGGGTGGCCGGCGGCGCCAGCCTGAAGGCGCAATTCGCGATGCTGAAGGACCCGCGCGTGTGGCGCTACTGCCAGTACTACTCGGTGGTGTTCGGCGGCTACGTGGCGCTGGCGCTCTGGATGACCAAGTACTACATCGGCGAATACGGTTTCGACATGAAGCTGGCGGCGCTGCTGGCCGCGTGCTTCTCGCTGCCGGGCGGCGTGCTGCGCGCCATGGGCGGCTGGATCTCGGACCGCTACGGCGCCTACAAGACCACCTGGTGGGTGATGTGGGTGTGCTGGGTGGCGTTCTTCATCCTGAGCTATCCGCAGACCCACTTCACGGTCATGACCACCGGCGGCCCGCGCCAGTTCGACATCGCCCTGGGCCCGACCAGCTTCACCATCCTGCTGTTCATCGTCGGCATCGCCATGGCGATTGGCAAGGCCTCGGTCTTCAAGTTCATCTCGGATGAGTTCGGCCAGAACATCGGCGCGGTCTCGGGCATCGTCGGCCTGGCCGGCGGCCTGGGCGGCTTCATCCTGCCGATCCTGTTCGGCGTGCTGCTCGACCTGACCGGCGTGCGCTCCAGCGCCTTCATGCTGCTGTACGGCACGGTCTGCGTCTCGCTCATCTTCATGCATTTCAGTTTCCGGCCCGAAAGCGCCGCCACCGCGCGGCGCCAAGCCGCCTGATCCCCACCGGAGAACACCTATGTCTTCCCATGTCCTGGCGCGCTGGGAGCCGGAAAACCCCGGCTTCTGGAAACAGACCGGCGCCCGCATCGCCAACCGCAACCTGTGGATTTCCATTCCCGCGCTGATGCTGGCGTTCAGCATCTGGATGCTGTGGAGCGTGGTGGTGGTCAACCTCGACCGCGCCGGCTTCATGCTGTCCAAGAACCAGCTGTTCTGGCTGACCGCGCTGCCGGCGCTGTCGGGCGCCACGCTGCGCATCTTCTATTCGTTCCTGGTGCCGGTGTTCGGCGGCCGCAAGTGGACCGCGATCTCGACCGCCTCGCTGCTGATCCCGGCGCTGGGCATGGGCTTCGCGCTGCGCGACCCGACCACCTCGTTCCCGACGCTGCTGATCCTGGCGCTGCTGTGCGGCCTGGGGGGCGGCAACTTCAGCTCCAGCATGGCCAACATCAGCTTCTTCTTTCCCAAGGACAAGAAGGGCCTGGCCACGGGCCTTAACGCGGGCATCGGCAACCTCGGCGTGTCGCTGGTGCAGTTCGTGGTGCCGGTGGTGATCTCGATGGGCGTGTTCGGCGCGCTGGGCGGCGAGCCGCAGGCGATTACCGCCGGCGGTGTCCAGCGCAGCCTGTGGCTGCAGAACGCCGGCTTCATCTGGGTCATTCCCATCGCGCTGGCCTCGCTGGCGGCCTGGTTCGGCATGAACGACATCGCCGACGCGCGCGCCTCGTTCGCCGACCAGGCGGTGATCTTCAAGCGCAAGCACAACTGGCTGATGTGCTGGCTGTACGTGGGCACCTTCGGCTCGTTCATCGGTTTCTCGGCGGGCTTTGCCATGCTGACCAAGACGCTGTTCCCGCAGGTCGACCCGACCACCTATGCCTTCCTGGGCCCGCTGGTCGGCTCGCTGACCCGTCCCGTGGGCGGCTGGGTCTCGGACAAGCTGGGCGGGGCGCGGGTCACGCTGTTCACCTTCATCGGCATGATCGCCGCGGTGCTGGGCGTGGTGATGTTCCTGCCGCTGAACGGGCAGGGCGGCGACTTCAACGGCTTCCTGGCCATGTTCATCGTGCTGTTCGCGCTGACCGGCGTGGGCAACGGCTCGACCTTCCGCATGATCCCGGTGATCTTCCTGCGCGAGCGCACCCAGGCCGCGCACGGCAAGGGCGCGGCCGCGCAGAAGCAGGCCCTGACCGACGCGGCGCGCGAATCGGCCGCGGTGCTGGGCTTTTCCGGCGCCATCGGCGCCTATGGCGGCTTTTTCATCCCGCGCAGCTTCGGCACCTCGCTGGAGCTGACCGGCAGCGCCCAGGCGGCCCTGTATTGCTTCATCGGCTTCTACGCCACCTGCGTGCTGATCACCTGGTGGTACTACGCGCGCCGCAACGCGCCGGTGCCCTGCTGAAGCGGGGCTGGCCGGGGTGACTAGTCACTCTGCCGCGCCCGCCCTGTGCCACCGGCGAATGGTCGGCGCGGCGGGCGACCACTAAAGTGATTTTGACAGCACGGATTGCAGTACGCGCCGGCCGCGCCGGCGCTCTTGGAGAAACGCAATGAGTCATTTTCTGGACCGGTTGAAGTTCATGTCGCGGGTGAAATCCACCTACGCGGACGGTCACGGGGCAGTGGTCAATGAAGACCGCAAGTGGGAAAACGCCTATCGCGCCCGCTGGCAGCACGACAAGGTGGTGCGCTCGACCCACGGGGTCAACTGCACCGGCTCGTGCTCGTGGAAGGTCTACGTCAAGAACGGCCTGATCACCTGGGAGACCCAGCAGACCGACTACCCGCGCACGCGGCCGGACCTGCCCAACCACGAGCCGCGCGGCTGTCCGCGTGGCGCGTCCTATAGCTGGTACGTCTATTCGGCGCAGCGCGTGAAGTACCCGATGATGCGCGGCCGCCTGATGGAAATGTGGCGCGAGGCGCGCAAGACCATGGACCCGATCGCGGCCTGGGAATGGATCAGCCAGGACCCGGCGCGCGCCAGACGCTACAAGTCGGTGCGCGGGCTGGGCGGCTTCGTGCGCACGGACTGGGACACGGCCACCGAGATGATCGCCGCCGCCAACGCCTACACCATCAAGAAGTTCGGCCCCGACCGCCTGATCGGCTTTTCGCCGATTCCCGCCATGTCGATGGTCAGCTACGCCGCCGGCGCCCGCTACCTGAGCCTGCTGGGCGGCGCCTGCCTGAGCTTCTACGACTGGTACTGCGACCTGCCGCCGGCCAGCCCGCAGATCTGGGGCGAGCAGACCGACGTGCCGGAATCGGCCGACTGGTACAACTCGACCTACCTGATGGTGTGGGGCTCGAACGTGCCGCAGACCCGCACGCCCGACGCCCACTTCTACACCGAGGTCCGCTACAAGGGCACCAAGACGGTGGCGGTGTCCAGCGACTTCGGCGAAATGGTCAAGTTCGGCGACATCTGGCTGGCGCCCAAGCAGGGCACCGACGCCGCGCTGGCGATGGCCATGGGCCACGTCATCCTCAAGGAATTCCACTTGTCAGGCGCCTCGGCCTATTTCCGCGACTACGTGCGGCGCTACACCGACATGCCGATGCTGGTCCTGCTCAAGGAGCGCGACGGCTTTTATGCGCCCGACCATTTCCTGCGCGCCTCGCAGCTTGACGGCGCGCTGGGCGAGCAGAACAACCCCGACTGGAAGACGCTGGTATTCGACGAAACCAGCGGCGACCTGGTGGCGCCCAATGGCAGCATCGGCTTTCGCTGGGGCGAGGGCGCGGTCAACGGCGGCGAGAAGGTCGGCCGCTGGAACCTGGAAGCGCGCGACGGCGGCAGCGGCCGCGCCATCGAGCCGCGCCTGAGCCTGCTGGAAGGCGCGGATGCCGTGGTCGGCGTGGGTTTCCCGTACTTCGGCGCCGAGCACGACGAACTGCTGGTGCGCAACGTGCCGGCGCGCCGCATCCGCCTCGCCGATGGCAGCGAGGCCCTGGCGGCCACGGTGTACGACCTGCAGATGGCCAACTACGGCCTGGATCGCGGCCTGGGCGGCGGCAACGTGGCCGCGTCCTATGACGACGACGTGCCCTACACCCCGGCCTGGCAGGAAAAGCACACCGGCGTGCCGCGCGCGCAGGTGATCCAGGTGGCGCGCGAGTTCGCCCAGAACGCCCACGACACCGAGGGCAAGTCGATGGTCATCGTCGGCGCCGGCCTGAACCACTGGTACCACATGGACATGATTTACCGCGGCATCATCAACATGTTGATGATGTGCGGCTGCGTCGGCAAGAGCGGCGGCGGCTGGGCCCATTACGTGGGCCAGGAAAAGCTGCGGCCGCAGTTCGGCTGGGCGCCGCTGGCGTTCGCCTCCGACTGGGTGCGCCCGCCGCGCCAGATGAACGGCACCTCGTTCTTCTACGCCCATACCAGCCAGTGGCGCCATGAAAAGCTCAACGTACAGGAAGTGCTGGGCCCGACCGCCGACCGCGGTCGCTATGGCGACCTCAGCATGATCGACCTGAACGCCCGCGCCGAGCGCATGGGCTGGCTGCCGTCGGCGCCGCAGTTGCGCACCAATCCGCTGGACCTGACCGCGCAGGCCGAAGCTGCCGGCAAGGACCCGGTGGCGCACGCCGTCGAGCAGCTCAAGTCCGGCGAACTGCGCATGTCCTGCGAAGACCCGGACGATCCCGCCAACTTCCCGCGCAACATGTTCGTGTGGCGCTCGAACATCCTGGGCTCCAGCGGCAAGGGCCACGAGTACTTCCTGAAGTACCTGCTGGGCACGCAGAACGCCGTCTTCGGCGACGAGGCCGACGCCATCAAGCCGGTCGAAGTCAATTACCAGGAAGACGCGGCCGAGGGCAAGCTCGACCTGCTGACGGTGCTGGACTTCCGCATGAGCACCACCTGCCTGTACGGCGACATCGTGCTGCCGACGGCCACCTGGTACGAGAAGGACGACCTCAACACGTCCGACATGCACCCCTTCATCCACCCGCTGAGCGAAGCGGTGCAGCCGCTCTGGGAAAGCAAGACCGACTGGGAGATCTACAAGCTGCTGGCCAGGAAGTTCAGCGACATCGGCGGCCCCTACCTGGGCAAGCGCCGCGACCTGGTGCTGACGCCGCTGATGCATGACACCCCGGGGGAACTGGGCCAGGCCTTCGAACCCAGGGACTGGAAGCTGGGCGAATGCGACCTGGTGCCGGGCAAGACCGCGCCCAACATGACCGTGGTCGAGCGCGACTACAACGACATCTACCGCAAGTTCACCTCGGTCGGTCCGCTGCTGGACAAGCTGGGCAACGGCGGCAAGGGCATCAACTGGAACACCGAGCATGAAGTCGGCGAGCTGGCCGGCATCAACGAGCGCGTGGCCGAAGCTGGCGTGAGCCAGGGCCGTCCGCGGCTGGACAGCGCCATCGACGCCGCCGAAATGATCCTGACCTTCGCGCCCGAGACCAATGGCCACGTGTCGGTCAAGGCCTGGGAAGCGCTGGGCAAGATCACCGGCCGCGACCACACCCACCTGGCGGTGGGCCGCGAGCACGACAAGATCCGCTTCCGCGACATCCAGGCGCAGCCGCGCAAGATCATCTCGGCGCCGACCTGGTCGGGCCTGGAAAGCGAAGAGGTCAGCTACAACGCCGGCTACACCAACGTGCACGAGCTGATCCCGTGGCGCACCCTGACCGGCCGCCAGCAGTTCTACCAGGACCACCGCTGGATGCTGGACTTCGGCGAGGGCTCGTGCGTCTACAAGCCGGCGATCGACACCAAGACCGTGGCGCCGATGCTGGGCCGCTATCCCAACGGTGAAAAGGAACTGGTGCTGAACTGGCTGACGCCGCACCAGAAGTGGGGCATCCACAGCACCTATTCCGACAACCTGCGCATGCTGACCCTGAGCCGCGGCGGTCCCCACGTGTGGATCTCCGAGGCCGAGGCCAAGCAGGCCGGGCTGGTCGACAACGACTGGGTCGAGGTGTTCAACGTCAACGGCACGCTGACCGCGCGGGTGGTGGTGAGCCAGCGCGTGCCGGTCGGCATGTGCCTGATGTACCACGCCCAGGAAAAGATCGTGAACGTGCCGGGCGCGGAGACCAGCGGCAAGCGCGGCGGCATCCACAACTCGGTGACGCGCACCGTGCTCAAGCCGACCCACATGATCGGCGGCTACGCCCAGCAGGCCTACGGCTTCAACTACTACGGCACCGTGGGCGCCAACCGCGACGAGTTCGTGGTGCTGCGCAAGATGAAGAAAGTGGACTGGCTGGAAGGCCCGCTGGTCGAAGATCCCGCCGTCCAAACGCAACAGGAAGAGAAGCAATCATGAGGATACGCGCCCAAATCGGCATGGTGCTGAATCTGGACAAGTGCATCGGCTGCCACACTTGCTCGGTCACCTGCAAGAACGTCTGGACCAGCCGCGACGGCGTCGAGTACGCCTGGTTCAACAACGTCGAGACCAAGCCCGGCATCGGCTATCCCAAGGAATGGGAGAACCAGGAGAAGTGGCAGGGCGGCTGGCGCCGCACGGCGGCCGGCAAGCTGGAACCGCGCCAGGGCGGCAAGCTGCGCATCCTGGCCAACCTGTTCGCCAACCCCAACCTGCCGCAGATCGATGACTACTACGAGCCGTTCACCTTCGACTACGAGCACCTGAAGAACGCGCCGCTGTCGCAGACGCCACCCACCGCGCGCCCGGTGTCGGTGCTGACCGGCAAGAAGATGGACAAGATCGAATGGGGCCCCAACTGGGAAGACGACCTGGGCGGCGAATTCGCCGCGCGCAGCCGCGACGCCCTGTTCGAGGGCGTGCAGAAGGAGATGTACTCGACCTTCGAGAACACCTTCATGATGTACCTGCCGCGCCTGTGCGAACACTGCCTGAACCCGGCCTGTGTCGCCAGCTGCCCGTCGGGCTCGATCTACAAGCGCGAGGACGACGGCATCGTGCTGGTCGACCAGGACAAGTGCCGCGGCTGGCGCATGTGCATCTCGGGCTGCCCGTACAAGAAGATCTACTACAACTGGCATAGCGGCAAGGCCGAGAAGTGCACCTTCTGCTACCCGCGCATCGAGGCCGGCCAGCCGACCGTGTGCTCGGAGACCTGCGTCGGCCGCATCCGCTACCTGGGCGTGATGCTGTACGACGCCGACCAGATCGAGCGCGCCGCCGCCGTCGGCAACGAGCAGGACCTGTACCAGTCGCAGCTGGACCTGTTCCTGGATCCGCACTCGCCCGAGGTGATCGCCGCCGCGCGCGAGCAGGGCATCCCGGAATCCTGGCTGGAAGCCGCGCGCCAGTCGCCGGTCTACAAGATGGCGGTGGAGTGGCGCGTCGCCTTCCCGCTGCATCCGGAATACCGCACGCTGCCGATGGTCTGGTACATCCCGCCGCTGTCGCCGATCCAGACCGCCGCCGAGGCCGGAAAGATGCCTCAGCGCACGCTCGGCACCAGCGCCATGATCCCGGATGTGGCCAGCCTGCGCATCCCGGTGCGCTACCTGGCCAACCTGCTGACGGCGGGCAAGGAAGCCCCCGTGCTGCGGGCGCTCGAACGGATGCTGGCGATGCGCGCCTACAAGCGTGCCGAGACCGTGCATGGCGAGCGCGATACGGCCCTGCTGGAGCAGGTCGGCCTGTCGGAAGAAACCGTGCAGGACATGTACCGCATCATGGCGATTGCCGACTACGAGGACCGCTTCGTGGTGCCCAGCAGCCACAAGGAAATCGTCGAGGACAGCTTCAACGAGAAGGGCAGCTGCGGCTTCACCTTCGGCAACGGCTGCTCGGGCGGCGTCTCGGAAGGCACGCTGTTCGGCCGCAAGCCGCAGGGCAGCGAGATCTTCATCGACATGCCGAAGTCGCGCAAGAAGGCCGCGGCCTGAGACCGGAGAACATCATGAGCCTTTATCGACTGCTTTCCGCGCTGCTCTGCTACCCCGAACAGGAGCTGCTCGACGCCCTGACCGAGGTCGAGGGCGCGCTGGCCACCTATCCGGAAGCCGAGGAAACCCTGCAGCCGCTGATCGGCCACCTGGCCAGCCAGGACCTGATCGCGCTGCAGGAAGCCTACGTCGCCACCTTCGACCGCAACCGCGCCCATTCGCTGCACCTGTTCGAGCACGTGCATGGCGAAAGCCGCGACCGTGGCCAGGCCATGGTCGACCTGCTCGAGACCTACCGCCAGCACGGCTTCGAGCCGGTGGTGTCGGAACTGCCGGACCACGTGCCGCTGTTCCTGGAGTTCCTGGGCGTGATCGACCCGGCCGTGGCGCGGGACCTGCTGGACGACGCCATCCACGTGCTGGCCGCCATCGGCTCGCGCCTGGCGCGCAACGAGAGCCCGTACGCCAGCGTCTTCGTCGTGCTGCGCGGCCTGTCGCGGGTTACGCCGCGCGAACAGACCGCGCCGCCGGTGCGCGACATGGACGAGGCCATGGAGACCTTCGGCGCCGGCGCCGACGGCGTCGAGCCGCTGCTGCGCCCGTTCTCGGGCGACGGCGCGCAGGCCGTGCGCTTCTATCCCCGCGCGCCGGTCACCCGCTAATTTCCAGGACACGCATCATGAATTCCCTGAACCAGTTCTTCTTCGGCATCTACCCCTACATTGCCCTGACGGTGTTCCTGCTGGGCAGCCTGGCGCGCTTCGAGCGCGAGCAGTACACCTGGAAGACCGACAGCTCGCAGCTGCTGCATCGCGGCCAGCTGCGGCTGGGCAACATCCTGTTCCACGTCGGCATCCTGGGACTGTTCTTCGGCCACCTGGCGGGCCTGTTGACCCCGGTGGCGGTGTGGGACACGCTGGGCGTGTCGCACACGCTCAAGCAGACCGTCGCCATGGTGGCCGGCGGCGTCATGGGCGGGCTGTGCCTGATCGGCCTCTTGATCCTGATCCACCGCCGCCTGAGCGACCCGCGCATCCGCAAGACCACCCGGCCCGGCGACAAGCTGTTGCTGCTGTGGATCCTGGTGACGCTGCTGCTGGGCCTGTCGACCATCGCGCTGTCGGCCGGCCACATGGATGGCGAGATGATGGTGCGCCTGATGCACTGGGCGCAGCACATCGTGACCTTCCGCAGTGGGGCCGCCGACTTTGTGGCCGAGGTGCCGCCGCTGTTCAAGGCGCACCTCTTCATGGGTCTGACGCTGTTCGTGATCTTCCCGTTCACGCGCCTGGTGCACGTGTGGAGCGGCTTCGCGTCGCTGGGTTACCTGGGCCGCGCCTGGCAACTGGTGCGCCCGCGCTGAGCGGCAAGGAGGCCGACATGCCTGTGACCATCAATGGCGTCGAACTGACCGACGCCGACATGGAACAAGAACTGCCGCTGCATGCGGACGCGCCCAACCCGATGCGCGCCGCCACCACGGCGCTGGTGCTGCGGCGGGTGCTGCTGGACGAGGCGGCGCGGCTGGGGCTGGGGTCGGAATCGGAGCCCTTGTCCGAAGACGACGCCATCGGCGCCTTGCTGGCCCGCCAGGCCCAGGCGCCCGAGGCCGACGAGGCGGCCTGCCGCCGCTACTACCAGGCCAATCCGCAGCGCTTCATCGTGGGCGAGCTGATCGAGGCCGACCACATCCTGTTCCAGGTCACCCCCGGGGTCAACCTGGACATGCTGCGGGCCCACGCCAGCGCGGTGCTGGCGGACCTGCTGGCCGACCCCTCCGGCTTTGCCGAGGTGGCGCGGCGGCAGTCCAACTGCCCGTCGGCGGCGGTGGGCGGCAACCTGGGGCAGCTGGGGCGCGGCGACACCGTGCCCGAATTCGAGAAGGCGGTGTTCGCCTTGCCGGCGGGCGGCTTGCTGCCGCAGGTGCTGGAGACCCGCCACGGGCTGCACATCGTGCGCGTGACGCGGCGCATCGAAGGGCGCCTGCTGCCGTTCGAGCAGGTGCGCGAATCGATCGCCTCGGCCCTGGCCGCCGCCAGCCGCGACACCGCCTGGCGCCAGTATGCCCGGCTGCTGGTGGAGCGCGCCGACGTGCGCGGCATCGACCTGGGCGGCGCCGAGGACGACCGGGTGTTCGGGAGCCCGTCATGACACCCGCGCCCGCCCTGGCGGTGGCCCCGGCGGCCCCGGTCGCCGCCATGGCGTCCGCCGCGCCGCGGGGGCTGATCGACGGCTTCGGCCGCCGCATCGACTACCTGCGGGTCTCGGTCACCGACCGTTGCGACCTGCGCTGCGGCTACTGCATGCCCAAGGGCTTCAAGGGCTTCGAGGAGCCCGCCAACTGGCTGCGCCATGACGAAATGGCGCGCCTGGCGGGCCTGTTCGCCGGCCTGGGCGTGCGCCGCTTGCGGCTGACCGGCGGCGAGCCGCTGCTGCGCCGCGGCGTGGCCGGCCTGGCCGCCGCCATCGCGGCGCTGCCGGGGGTGGATGACCTGTCGCTGTCGACCAACGGCACCCAGCTGGCGCGCCATGCTGCCGCCTTGCGGGTGGCGGGCGTGCACCGCCTGAACATCAGCCTGGACACCCTGGACGCGGCGGAGTTCGGTCGCATCACCGGACGCGATTGCCTGGATGCCGTGCTGGCCGGGCTGCGGGCCGCGCGCGAGGCCGGTTTCGCGCCGATCAAGCTCAACAGCGTGGTGCATGCCGCCACGCCCGAGGCCGACGTGCGCCGGCTGCTGGACTACGCGCTGGCGCAAGGCTTCATCCTGCGCCTGATCGAGCCGATGCCGGTGGGCGATTGCGGCCGCCGCTATGCCCATGCCGACCTCGGCGAGCTGGGCGCGCGGCTGGCGGCCGACGCCGGCCTGGTGCCGGCGCTGGTGGGGCAGGGCGCGGGCCCGGCGCGCTACTGGAGCAGCGGCGGCGGCGCGCCGGTGCTGGGCGTCATCACGCCCATGTCGCGCCATTTCTGCGCCGCCTGCAACCGCGTGCGGCTGGGCGTGGACGGCACCCTCTACCTGTGCTTGGGCCAGGAAGACCAGGTGCCGCTGGGGCGGCTGCTGCGCGAGGGCGCCAGCGACGCCGACCTGGAACGAGCGATCCGCGCCGGCATCGCCGCCAAGCCGGAACGCCACGAATTCACCACCCGGCCCGAGCGCATCGTGCGTTTCATGTCGCAGACCGGAGGCTGAACCATGCGCGACATCGAACGGCTGGTGGACGGCTTCCAGCGCTTCCAGCATCAATACTACGAAGCGGCGCCGTCGCTGTACCGCAACCTGCGCGACGGCCAGCACCCCAGCACGCTGCTGGTGGGCTGCTGCGATTCGCGGGTCGATCCGGCCATGCTGTTGGGCTGCGACCCGGGCGACATCTTCACCGTGCGCAACGTCGCCAACCTGGTGCCGCCGCCCGACCGCGACCAGGGCCACCACGGCGTGCTGGCCGCCATCCAGTTCGCGGTTGAGCAGTTGAAGGTCAGCCGCATCATCGTGCTGGGCCATGCCCAGTGCGGCGGCATCCGCGCGCTGATGGAGCGGCCGGCGCGCGGCGATGGCGAACCGGACTACCTGAACCGCTGGATGGATATCGCCGAACCGGCGCGCCAGCGCGTGTTGAGCGACATGCCGGCGGCATCGCTGGCGGAGCACCGGCGCGCCTGCGAGCAGGCGTCCATCCTGATCTCGCTGCGCAACCTGGAGGCGCTGCCGTGCGTGCAACGGCGCCTGCAGGCCGGCGACCTGACCCTGCACGGCTGGTACTTCGACCTGGTGGCGGGCGCTTTGCTGGCATACTCGGCCCGGGCGGACGCGTTCCTGCCCATTGTCTGTCCCTTGTTCACGGAGCCCGCATGACCCCCGTTTTCGGCATTGCCGGCCGCTCAGGCAGCGGCAAGACCACTCTGATCGAGGCCATGCTGCCGCTGCTGCGCGCGCGCGGCCTGAAGGTCAGCGTCATCAAGCACAGCCACCACGACTTCGAGATGGAGCCGCCCGGCAAGGACAGCGCGCGTTTCCGCCAGGCCGGGGCGCAGGAGGTGATGGTGGCGTCGCCGTTCCGCTATGCCATCGTGCACGAGCTGCGCGGGGCGCCGGAGCCGTCGCTGCAAGAGCAGTTGCTGCGCCTGGCGCCGGCCGACCTGGTGCTGGTGGAGGGTTTCAAGCGGGCGGCCATTCCCCGCATCGAGGTCTACCGCCCGGCGCTGGGCAAGCCGCCGCTGCATGCCGAGGACGCCGGCTTCCTGGCGATCGTGACCGACGCCGCGCTGACCACGGACCTGCCTTGCCTGCCCCTGGACGACCCGGCCGCGGTGGCCGATTTCATCGTCCGGGCGGTGCGGCAGGGTTGAGCGGAACGACTACACTGGAGTCTGCCAGCCGCGCGGCGTGCGCCTCACGGCTGGCAACCGCCCAACCCGCTTCAGGCACGCTCGCGCGCAAGCCCAGTCCATGACCACACCCGATTCCCCTTCCGACGCCCAGGGCCTGCCGTCGCCACGCCACCGGCTGTCGACGCGCATCGTCGCCAGTTCGCTGGTCGCGTTGATCGTGGTGCTCGGCATGATCGGCCTGACGCTGTGGCTGTCGTGGCAGCTGGAAGGCGCGGGCGCGGCCATCAACGACACCGGCAGCCTGCGCATGCGTGCCAATAGGGTGGCGGTGGAGCTGATGCGGCCCGAGGCCGGGCGCCAGGCGCGCACCGAAGAGCAGGTGCAGTTGATGGACGACACCATCGCCCGCCTGGCGCGCGGCAATCCGGCCCGGCCGCTGTTCATTCCCAACGATCCGACCATCCGCCAGCATTGGCTGGGCGTGGCCGACTACTGGCGCGACATCATGCGGCCGGCGGCAATGCGCGCCATCGCCCGCGAGGACGCGGCCGAATACCTGGAGACGCTGCCCGATTTCGTTGCCCGCGCCGACGAGCTGGTGCGCATGATCGAGCAGGACAACGCCGGCAAGACCACCTCGCTGCGGCTGTCGCAGGGCGTGCTGGCGGCCATCGCCAGCGCCGGCACCCTGGCCATGATCTACCTGCTGTACCTGTGGATCATCGCGCCCGTGCTGCGCCTGCGCGACGGCCTGCAGCGCATGGCGGCGCGCGAGTTCAGCACCCGCCTGCCGGTCGAGAGCCAGGATGAATTCGGCGTGCTGGCGCGCGGCTTCAACCGCATGGCCGACGAATTGCAGAGCCTGTACACCGGCCTGGAGCAGCGGGTGGGCGAAAAGACCGCCCAGCTCGCGGCGCAGAACCGCGATATTGGCGCGCTGTACGACATGGCGGCCTTCCTGAACCAGCCCAACGAGATCGAGGCAATGTGCCAGGGCTTCCTGCGCCGCGTCATGCTGCAGTTCGACGCCGAAGGCGGCAGCATCCGCGCGCTCGATCCCGACAACGAAAAGCTCAACCTGGTGGTGTCGGTGGGGCTGTCCGAGGAACTGGTCGAATCCGAGCACTGCATGCGGGTCGACGACTGTTATTGCGGCGTGGCCACGCGCCAGGCCGGCGTCGTCGTGATCCAGGATTTTCGCCAGGCGCCGCCGCAGATGGACCTGAACTGCCAGCGCGACGGCTTCGCCAGCGTGGCGGTGTTTCGCATCGTCACGCGTGACGAGGTGCTGGGCTCGTACTCGCTGCATTTTCGCAGCCAGCGCAAGCTGGCGCCGTCCGACTCGCAACTGCTGGAAACCCTGGGGCAGCACCTGGGCGTGGCGCTGGACAACCGCCGCCTGAGCGCCCAGGCGCGCCAGCTGGCGGTGGTGCAGGAACGCGGTCTGGTGGCGCAGGGGCTGCACGACAGCCTGGCGCAGGGCTTGAACTTCCTGAACCTGCAACTGCAGCTGCTGGACGCGGCCGTCAAGCGCGGCGACCAGGCCGAGGTCGAGGAAATCCTGCCGCTGCTGCGCACCGGCGTGGACGAAAGCTACAAGGACGTGCGCGAGCTGCTCACCAACTTCCGCGACAAGCTGGGCCAGGGCGACCTGAAGACCGCCATCCAGGACACGGTCGAACGTTTCCGCCGCCAGACCGGCACGCGCACCGAGCTGGCCTTCAGCCAGGGCGTCGGCGCGCCGCTGGCCCCGGAGCAGCAATTGCAGGTGCTGTTCATCCTGCAGGAAGCGCTGTCGAATGTGCGCAAGCATTCCGAGGCCGACCGCGTCGACGTGGTGGTGCGCAACGACCGCGATTTCAACCTGCTGATCGCCGACAACGGCCAGGGCTACGATCCGGACGAAGTGGCGCAGCGCGGCGAGGCCCACGTCGGCCTGCACATCATGCGCGAACGCGCCGCCCGGATGCATGCCTTGATTACAATGAAGTCCCGGCCCGGCGGCGGCACGCGCATCGCGTTGACCCTGCCCGACGCCGAACGCCAGGCCGCCTGACCCATCGAGACCATGCCCATCCGTATCCTGCTCGTCGACGACCACACCCTGTTCCGCTCGGGGATGCGCCTGCTGTTGCAGCGCCAGCCCGATTTCGAGGTCGTGGCCGAGGCCGGCGACGGCGTCGAGGGCCTCAAGCGCGCCAAGGAACTCAAGCCCGACGTGGTGCTGCTGGACCTGAACATGCCGGGCCTGTCGGGGCTGGAGACGCTGCAACTGCTGACCCAGGATCTGCCTTCCTGTGCGGTCATCATCCTCACCGTGTCGGAAGAGGCCGACGAACTCGGCCAGGCGTTGCGCGACGGCGCGCGCGGCTACCTGCTCAAGAACATCGACGCCGAGGCGCTCACCACCGCCGTCCGCCGCGCCGCCGGCGGCGAGCCGGTCATCGCCGAAAGCATGACGGCCAAGCTGGTCGAGCAGTTCCGCGGCCAGGCCAGCCTGGCCGCGCAGGCGCCGGCGGGGCAGGCCGAGCGCCATCGCCTGACGGCGCGCGAACGCCAGATCGTGCAGTGCCTGGCGCGCGGCGCCAGCAACAAGGTCATCGCGCGCGAACTCGACGTCAGCGAAAGCACGGTCAAGATCCATGTGCAGAACGTGCTGAAGAAGCTCAACCTGACCAGCCGCGTGCAGGTGGCGGTCTACGCCGTCGAACACGGGCTGCACGGCGACGACCCGGTCTGACGGCGCCGCGCCGGCTCGCGCTGGCCGCGCGGTTTGATCTGCGACAAGGCCACGGGCCGCGCCGGCCCCTAGACTGGCCGGCATGCAAATCCGAACCACTCCCCTGGAACTGGTGGCGCCGGCCGGCAGCCTGGCCGCGCTGAAGGCGGCGGTCGAGGCCGGCGCAGACACGGTCTACCTGGGCCTGAAGAACGCCACCAACGCCCGCAACTTCGCCGGGCTCAATTTCACCGAACGCGACATCCGCGCCGGCGTCGAACTGGCGCACAGCCGCCAGCGCAAGGTGCTGTTCGCCATCAACACCTTCGTGCAGGCCGGCCGCGGCCAGGAATGGCGCGAGGCGGTCGACGCCGCGCACGGGCTGGGCGCGGACGCGGTCATCATGGCCGATGCCGGCCTGCTGGCCTACGCCCGCGACCGCTATCCCGACCTGCGCCTGCACCTGTCGGTGCAGGGCTCGGCCACCCACACCGACGCCATCGAACTGATGAAGGAGCAATTCGGCATCCAGCGGGTGGTGCTGCCGCGCGTGCTGACGCTGGCCGAGATCGCCCGCATCTGCGCCAACGTCAGTGTCGAGGTCGAGGTGTTCGGCTTCGGCAGCCTGTGCGTCATGGCCGAAGGGCGCTGCCTGCTGTCGTCGTACGCCACGGGCGATTCGCCCAACAACAAGGGCGTCTGTTCGCCCGCCGGCGCGGTGCGCTGGGTCGAGCAGGACGGCCGCCTCGATGCGCGCCTGAACGGCATCCTGATCGACCGCTATGGGCCTGGCGAAGCCGCCGCCTATCCGACGCTGTGCAAGGGGCGCTTCGAGGTCGAGGGCCACGCCGACCACGCGCTGGAGGAACCCACCAGCCTGAACGCCATCGGCCTGTTGCCCAGACTGGCCGAGATGGGCGTGGCGGCCATCAAGATCGAAGGGCGCCAGCGCAGCCCGGCCTACGTCACGCAGGTGGTGTCCACGCTGCGCGCCGCGCTCGACAGCGCCCACGGCGACCCCAATCGCTACTCCCCCCGTCCCGAATGGAACGCCATGCTGGCGCGCCATGCCGAGGGATCCCAAGTCACGCAAGGCGCATTCGAACGTCCATGGAAATGAAACCCAAGGCTTTCCGCATCTCGGTCGGACCGTTGCTGTACTACTGGCCGCGCCAGCGCACGCTGGCGTTCTACGCTGAACTGGCCGACAGTCCGGCCGATATCCTTTACGTCGGCGAAACCGTCTGTAGCCGGCGCCACGAATTGCGCGCCGACGACTGGCTCGACCTGGCGCGCGACCTCGCGGCCGCCGGCAAGGAAGTGGTGCTGTCCGGCCGCACCCTGATCGAGACCGGCGCCGAGGCCTCGGCCCTGCGGCGCCTGTGCGAGCAGCAGGATTTCATGGTCGAGGCCGGCGAGGCCGGCGCCATGCGCCACCTGGGCGGCCGGCCGTTCGTGGCCGGTCCGCACATGAACGCCTACCACGGCGGCACGCTGGAATGGCTGGCCGCGCGCGGCGCGACCCGCTTCGTCGCGCCGCTGGAAATGCACGTCAATGCGCTGGCGCGGCTGCTGGCCGAGCGGCCGGCCGGGTTGCAGGCCGAGATCATGGTGTGGGGCCGCATGGCGCTGGCGTTCTCGGCGCGCTGTTTCACCGCGCGCCACTTCCGGCTGAAAAAGGACGAGTGCGGCTTTCGCTGCATCGAGCATCCCGACGGCCTGGACATGCGCACGCGTGAATCGCGCGAGTTCCTGGCGATCAACGGCATCCAGGTGCAGTCGGCCGCCTGTCTCGACCTGCTGGACCAGGCCGCATACCTGGCCGACATGGGCGCCGACGTGCTGCGCGTCAGCCCGCAGTCGGCCGGCACGCTCGAAGCCATCGCGGCGCTGGACGCCGCGCGCGGCGGCCGCGCGCCGGAAGCGGTGCAGCCGCCGGCCGGCATCGGCCGCTGCAATGGCTATTTCCATGGACAGGCGGGGATCGCCTGGCAGGAGGCGCTATGAGCGACAGCCGATTCGCCGTGCCGGGTCTGGTCGCGCGCCTGGGCCGGCGGCTGCCCGCGCCGCTGGTGTCGCTGCACTTCGTCGCCGGGCTGGAGTTGGCGCGGCGTTTGAACTGGCTCAGCCCGCCGCCGGAACTGGAGGGCCGCAGCTTCGCCATCACCATCGAGGACCTGGGCCTGTGCAGCCGCTTCACCGTGCGCGGCGGCGTCTTTCGACCGATGTGGAACCGCGAGGCCTGCGAGCTGGAGCTGGGCGCGGGCGTGGCGGAACTGCTGGCCCTGATGCGCGGCGAGACTGATGCGGACACCTTGTTCTTCCAGCGTCGGCTGCGCATTTCCGGCGACACCGAACTGGGGTTGATCGTCAAGAACTGGCTGGACGCGGCGCCGCGTCCGGCCTGGCTGCAGCGGCTGGGCGCAGGGGTGCAATAGGCGTGGCCGCGAAGGCGGCACGCGCCCGGCCGCGGATCTCAGGACGCCGCCGGTCCTTCCATGCGCCGCGCCACCCGCGACAGCGCCAGGCTGGCGCCGAAGTACAGCAGCGCCACCGCCAGGTAGACCTCGACGTGGTACGGTCGCCAGTCGGTGCCCGCCACCACCGCCTTGGCCGCGCCCAGGACGTCGAATACGCCGATGATGCTGACCAGCGAGGTGTCCTTGACCGCGCCCACGAACACGCCCAGCGCGGCCGGCGCCGCGATGCGGCGGGCCTGCGGCCAGATCACCGTCCAGTAGGCCACTGCCGGGCGCATGCCGAGCGCGCGCGCCGCCATCATCTGGCCCGGCGGAATCGCCTGCAGCGCGCCGCGCAGCACTTCGGCCAGCAGGCAGGCGGTATGCAGCGTCAGCGCGGCCAGCGCCATGCCGAACTTGGACACGCCGCCGCCCAGCAGCAGCGGCAGCACGAAGGATGCGAACAGCAATTGCGTCACCAGCGGCACGCCGCGCACGGCCTCGATCAGCGCGGCGGCGGCGAGCGACCCGCCCGGGCTGCCGCCGCGTCGTAGCAGCGCCAGGCCGAAGGCCAGCGGCAACGCGGCCAGCAACGCCGCGATCGCCAGGATCAACGTCACCAGCAGGCCGCCCCAGCGCAGCGGGCCGATGGCGCTGCCGCCCCACGGCCAGCCGCCCAGCGCGGCCGCCGTGACGGCGACCATCAGTGCGATCCACGCCAGGCGCGGGCGGGCCGCGAGCCGACCCACCCCCAGCGCGACCGCCACGGCGGCGAG
>NZ_CADIJW010000044.1 GCF_902859745.1 Achromobacter dolens
ATCGCGTGCGAGGTCGGCGCCTTCGGCGCTGGCGCGACCCCGGCGTTCACGGTGGCGCGGGCGCGCGCCTCGCTGGCGCTGCAGGCGGCGCCGCTGGGGTTCGGCTCGTTCAGCCGGGCGGGCGCCACCTGGCGCACCTACGCCGTCGAGGCCGAGGGCATGCGCGTCGCCACGGCCTGCCGCACGGACATCCGGGCCGAGCTGCGCCGCGAGATGGCCTGGACCGCGCTGCTGCCCGGCGTGGCCGGCCTGCTGGTGGGTTTTGCGCTGCTGTGGTTCGGCGTCGGCCGCGGCCTGGCGCTGGTCGAAGGGCTGCGCCGCCGGCTGGCGTGCGAAGCGCCGTGGCCGGCGCACGACCTGCCCGGCGACAAGGTGCCGCGCGAACTCATGCCTTTCACGCAGACGCTGACACACCTGTCGCAGCGCATGGAGGACATGCTGCTGCGCGAACGGCATTTCTCGGACCACGCGGCGCACGAGATGCGCTCGCCGGTCACGGCCATCAAGGCGCACCTGCAGGTGCTGGAACGCCTGCCGGCGATGGCTGGCGATGCGGCCAGCCGCCAGGCGGTCGCGCATGCGCTGCAGGGCACCGCGCGCCTCGAACGCCTGATCGAGCAATTGCTGATGCTGGCGCGCGCCGACGGCGATGATGCCGACGCGGCCTGCGATGCGCTGGCGGTGCTGGCGCGGGTGGCCAGCCGCAAGCCGGCGCGGGTGCGCTGGCATCTGCCCGCCAGCCGGCCCTGGGCGGCGTTGCCGGATGCGCTGCTCGATTGCGCGGTGCGCAACCTGGTGGACAACGCGCTCAAGTACTCACCGGCGCACGCCGATGTCCAGGTCCACGTCTCGATCGCGGCGTCCGATCTGGTGGTGACGGTGCGCGACCGCGGGCCGGGGCTCACCCCGGCGCAATGCGCGCGGGCGGTCGAGCCGTTCTGGCGCGGCGGGCGCCAGGGCGAGGGCGCGGGCCTGGGACTGTCGATCGTGGCCGCCATCGCGCGGCGCCACGGCGGCGCGCTGGCGTTGGAGTCGACGCCGGGCGCGGGCCTGCGCTGCCGCCTGAGCGTGCCGCTGGCCCTCGCGGCCGGGCTCAGTCCCAGGAGCGCGAATAGCGGTGATCGAGAAACAGTTCCGGCAGGCCCGACACCTGCTTGAAGCGCAGGACCTCATCTTCGTCCATGCCGAGCTGACGGGCAATGTCGGCGTCGCTCCAGCCGGCCTTGAGCAGGCGCACGACGATATCGGTCATGGGCATCACGCCGTGCACGCCGCGCGCGCGGTTGTGGCGGATGGTGGCGGCGATGCGGTCGGCGGCGCCGGCGCGGCCGTGGCGGATGACCACGATAGGCAGGTAGCCCTGCAGGCGCTGGCGGATGGGGCCCTTCTTCTTGCCCACGCGCTGGCGGTGAAAGCCGTCCACCACGACGTAGCGGGCGGGCCCTGCCTGGTGCGCGACGATGGGCTGGGTGTAGCCGTCGGCGGCGATCGACAGCTCCAGCAACCGCATTTCGGGCGGCGCGACGCTGTTGGGGTTGTAGTCGTTGGCCTCGATCCGCTCGCCGGGGACCCATTGCACGCAATCGACCGGCTCGGCGGCGAAGGGACTGTGCTCATGCAGGCACAGGCGGATCCGGTTGATGGCTTCGATCCGCTGGCGGATCGGCAGGCTGTCCAGTTCGTTGAACAGCATCCTGGCCCGGCTCTCCAGGCTGTCGAGAAGTGGCATGGGCATTCCTTTTCAAGGTGATCCAGTTGCCCCGGCTGGTGTGGGGCTGGAAGCCGTAGGGTTGCAGCAGCTCGGCGCTGAGCCATGGCACGCGCAGGGTGCAGGGCTGGTCCAGGTCGTCGATGTAGTCGAGCACGCGCTGGCGCAGCGCCCGGAACAGGCCCAACTGGCGCGCTTCGGGGCGGATGTAGCCGTCGCGGATGCGCACCGTGTCGCTCAGTAGTTCGATGCTGACGAAGCCGAGCACGCGGGCGTGGCTTTTCCGCCTGACGATGAACCAGCGGTGCCGCGGACTGTCGTTCAAGGGATAACCGCCGCAGTCGCGGCGCACGGTGGCGCTGGCGAAGAAGCGGCCCATCTGCGCGAAGAAGGCGCGTTCGTCGTCGTACGAGCGCAGCAGCAGGAAATCGTAGTGCTTCAGGGGATGCGTCATGGTGCGGCGCGCGCAGGCACGGGAAGCAGGCTGTCGATGTCGCAGCGCGCCGGGCCGAACGACAGCGATCGCGCCATGTCCTGCTTGAGCAGCGACAGACCGATGCGGCGCCAGGAGGGCTGCGCCTTGCGATTTTCGAGGTCGGGGATGCCGGCGTCGGGCCACATCGCCAGCGGATGGCCGCGTTGTTCCCACCAGGCGATGAAGACGTCGATGCGCCGGGCGTACACCTGGCGCAGCGCGACCGGCATGCTGTCGAGCAGGAACTGGCTGTACTGGCGCCAGGTATCGAAAGTGGGCGGCAGGCCCAGCCCGCCGCGATAGCCGAGGAAGCGTTGGCGGCAATAGCGCGCCGCGTAGTTGGCGCCCTGCACGCGCTTGACGGCGCGAAACCAGGTCTCGGGCTCGAGCTTGTGGAACAGGTCCAGCCCCTTGCGCTGGTCGTCGCCGTAAGGTTGGCAGATGCGCATCTGCGAATACGGCACGCCGGCGCGCAGCATCTGGTCATAGAGGCGGTTGTAGGCGTGGCCGTTTTCGCCGGTGTAGCGCCACAGGTCTTCGAACTTCCAGTCGTAGATCGGGAAGAAGGTGACGGCGTTGTCGCGCTGCTTGTCGCGCGTGCTCCAGGGCAGCGGCTTGTGCGCGCCGGGCGGCGTCCAGGCGCATTTCTTGGTGCGGCGCTTGATGGCGAGATAGCGGTTGAGCGACTCGTCGGAGCGGATGCCGACCAGGAACGCGGTGGCCTTGTCGCGCGCCAGCCATTGGTTGAATTCGGGCACGAATTCCTCGAATTCCATGCGGTGGCGGTAAAACGGAAAATAGCCGGGATCGCTGATGACGGACGGATGCCGCGGCAGCGGCCGGATCCAGTCGGCCTCGCGGCCGGGCTCCCAGGTGCACCAGTAGGGTTCGCGCAGGCTCGACGCGTTGCGCAGGTTGATGGGCAGGCAGATCCACCAGGGTTGGACGTCGGCGCGGTCGAACATGTGCGCGACGTGGGCGATGGTGGCCTGGTATTGCCCTTCGAGGTCGATGAAGACCGCGTGCACCGGGCCGCGGCCCATTTCGCGCGCGACCTCGAGCGCCAGGTGCAGGGTGACGGAGCTGTCCTTGCCGCCGGAGAAGGCGACGCAGACCTGCTCGAAGTGCTGGAACACCAGCCGGATGCGGGCCTTCGCGGCTTCGTGGACGTCGAGGTCGCGGTAGTGTTTCAAGGCCATGGGTCGTGCATCCTGTTCGCGTCGTGCCCGGCCCGTCGCGCGGGCGGGCGTCGCGGCGCGCGGAACCGGCCGGACAGGGGCGGGTCATGCGTATGCGTCGCAACAAGCGTGTGAGGATAGCCCGATCCCAAGGCGTGAACGGGGTCATTCCGTCCGCTATTTTCTGGAGATCGGCGCGCCCGCCCTGTGCGTGGCGGGCATTCGTCTTACCCGCGGCCCGAAGCGCCCAGCGTGTTGAAGCAGGCGCTTGCGGACGGAATTTCCAGGTTCAGGTCAGCCGGGCGCCGTTGGGCACGTCCAGCTCGGGCGTCACCAGTACGGTCTGGTCGGCGGCATCGGCCAGGCCCAGCACCAGCACCTCGGAGCGCACCGGGCCAACCTGGCGCGGCGGGAAATTGACGATGCCGAGCACGCGCTTGCCCGGCAGTTGCTCCAGCGTGTAGCGGCCGGTGATCTGCGCCGAGCTTTTCTTGACGCCGACCCCGGCGCCGAAATCGATGGTCAGCTTATACGCCGGCTTGCGCGCCTCGGGGAAGGGATCGGCGGCGATGATGGTGCCGACGCGGATGTCGACCTTCATGAAGTCGTCGAAGCTGACGGTGGGGGCGGGCGGGGTGGCGGGGTCCTGGGTGTAGTGCATGGGCGTGGATGATCGGTTCAGGGGAAGCGGGCGGCGGCGCCCGCGATGGCCCCATCATGCCAGATCGATGCCGCCGCGGGTCGCGCGCAGGGTGCGCAGGGTGGCCAGGTCGACCAGCGCAATGCGGCCGTCGAGGGTGCCGACGGCCAGCCTGCCGCCGTGCGCGGCAAGCGCATAGAGCACGGTGGCGATGCCGCCGATGCGGACCCGGGAGGCCAGCAGCAGGTCGCCGCTTGCGGCGTCGATCAGCATCAGGGTGCCGTCGAGGAAGGCCGCCAGCACCAGGCCGTCGGCCACCACGATGGCGCTGGCCGAGGCCGGGGTGGCATGGCGCCAGCGTTCCTGGCCACGCGCCAGCGATTTGCGGTAGATGAAGCCGCGATATTTGTTGCCGACCGTGGGCGAGTAGTGTTTGCCGGCGATCACCACGCCCGCGCCGAGCGCGTCGTCGATGTAGGCGCCGCGGCATTCCATGGCGTGGCTGGCGGACGTGCCATCCGGCTTGAGCAATGGCCAGAGGCGCTCGATGCGGCCATCGGCGTGGACCCGGCACAGGTGCTTGCCTTCGTGCGAATCGGGCGGCGTGCCCTGCAGCGCGAACAGATCGGGCGCGCCGTTGATGCCGATGTAGTGGTTGAAGCAGTCGTAGTGGCCGAGATCGAGGCGCCGTGCTTCGGTCAGGGTGGCATCGAGCAGGACGTCGCCCGCGGCGCGGCGGCGCGCATCGACGCGGTCGCGGCGGCCCAGCAGGCGGCCGTCGGCGCTGGCGCAGAAGGTGTACTGGCCATCTTCGTCGCGCACCGTCGTCAGCTCGCCGTCGCGCAGCGCGTACAACCGCGAGTCGCGGCGGAAGCGGGCGGCGGGATCGGGCGGGGCGATCGCGTGCACGACGAGCGGCGTGGTGGGCAGGATCTCGGCGCCGCGGCCGCCGCCGTCGTGGCGCGCGAGCAGCGCGCCGTCCACGCGGTAGCGGTCGAGCAGGCAGTTGTCGTGGACCGCGGCGAGCGTGTCGGCGTCGAGCCAGGCGAGATCCCAGATGGCGCCGCGCAGGCCCAGGTCGGGCAGGCCCAGCCAGTCGGCCAGGCGCCGGGCGGCGTCGTCGGCATCAGGCGGCGTGGCGCGGTCGAGGGTGGCGGTGGCGGGGTCGAGTTCAGGCGTGGCCACGCCTGCGGCGGTCTCGACGCGCAGCAGCGTTTCGAACGCCGCGGGCGCATCGTCGTCCTGTTCGTCCCACGCTTCGTCCCAGGGGCGGACCCAGGCCTGGATGCGGCCGTCCTCCAGGTAGCGGCACCGCACCACTTCCGGCACGTTGAGGAAGGGGCGATGGCAGGCGCCGCTGTCCCAGTTCCAGGCGATCAGCTCGCCTTCGAACATATAGCCGCCGTCGTAGCTGCCCGCACCGATGGCGATGACGGGTTGGTCCGGATGGAAGGCGATGTCGTTGACGGGCAGGCGCGACGCGTCGCAGGCCGCGAACGGCGCGGGGTCGCCGCGGCGATAGAGGCCGACGCGATAGCGCAGCGTGGCGCCGCCATAGGCGGCGCGCGCGGGCGGGTTGATCAGCAGGGGAAAGGCCGAGGCCACGGCGACGATGTCGCCGGCCGGGTGGAAGAACACGCCGGTGATCCGGCCGGCGCCTTGCAGCGCCGGATTCATGAATGCGTTCACGATTCTCGCAGCCGCCGCGCTTGCGCGCGAGGCGGCTTCAGGCTTCGCGGGCCACGGATCGGGCGCGTGAAGGCGGCGGGGCGCGGCGCGGCGGCGGGCGGGCGCATGGGCGGACGGCCGTCAATGACGCGTCATGATTTGGCGGCGGCGGCCGTGGTGGCGCTTTTCTTGCCGCGCGGCTTGGCCGCGGGCGTTTCGCTCACCGGCGGCGTGTCGAACTCCTGTTTGTTTCGTTCGCCCCGCGGGGTGTTTTCCGGATGGGGTTTGGGAAAGGCCCAGGGTTTCGTTTTCTGATCCATTGCTTGTACTCCTTGCACAGGCGGAACAGTAGCATTTGCCGTGGCCGTGAGTAAGTGAGGGTTGACGTCAATATTCATCACATCGTGATATGAGGAAGCGGTTGGGGCGGCGACGCGGGCGGCGGTGCGGCGGGCGGTGGCGCGGCGGGCCGGCTACCGTACGACCGCCGCGGCGTCGCAGCGTTCATTTCTGGAGGCTTGGTGTCTGGATTTCACCGCATGAGCGCATTGCGTGAATGGCCCGTGCGGGCCGCGGCGTCATGGCGGCGCTGGCGGGAGGCCGCGTCGGCGGCATCCTTGCAAGGGACCGCCGCGGCGCCTGCCGCGATGCCTGTCCCGATTGCATCCGAACATTTTACCTTGGCCGCGCTGCGCGGCGCGGCGCGCTGGCGCGGCGGGCCGGGAGCGCGCCGCACGCGGCGGGAAGTCGCCATCCGGCGCCGACTCGTACTCATCCATTTGCGTCGCTGAAAGCAGTAGTCGCCGCCGCCCCGGGCGGGACTACGATGGGGCCGTGCACATAGGGAGGGAACTATGGACACGACCAAGGAATGGTACGCCGCCGTCAAGGAATGGCAGCGCGCGCGCGACGAATTGACCGCGGCCGTCGCCGCGATCAAATGGCCCGATCCGACGCCGGCCTGCCTGGCCACCTACGACCGCGCCTACGCCCATGAAACCGCCGCGCGCGAGCGCATGAACCAGGCCTACGAACGCGTCCGACGATAGCGTGCGCGCGGGTTGCTACACTGCCGCGCATGACGCAATCCCAGACTCTCCTGACAATCCGGCAAGCGCGCCCCGACGATGTGGCGGCGCTCGAGGACATATTGACGCAAACCTACGCGGGCACCTGGCGGCCGCAGATGACGCCGCAGAAATACCAGTACTTCCTGGACAGCGGCAAGATCCCGCGATACGTCGCCGAGCGCGGCGCGCGGTTCCACGTTTGCGAGGCCGACGGCCGCGTGGCGGGCATGGTGGATTGGGAAAAGAACTTCATCTGGGCCCTGCACGTGCATCCGGCGCTGCAGCGGCGCGGCGTCGGCGCGGCGCTGCTGGCGCTGGCCGAGGACGGCATGCGCGCCGCCGGCTTCGGCGACGCGCGGCTGGAGACCGACACTTTCAATATGCAGAGCCGCGCGTTCTACGCCAAGCATGGCTATGCCGAGGTCGACACTTATCCCGACGAGGAGTGGGACAGCGGCTTCACCACGGTGCTGCTGGTCAAAGCGCTGGCGTGATCCCGTGGGCGGGCGCGGCGGCGCGGGAAGCCGTTGATGTGATCCGTTGATGTGATCCGTTGATGTGATCCGCTGCCGGCGGCGCTGTTGCCGGGGAGCCACGCGCATTGTGGCTCCATGAATTAAGGGTTATATGGCTCTCGCAATGGAGCCAGCGCGGCGCTATGGTGTGTTTTTCCTTTCCACTGCCCATTCCGCCATGTACCTGCCGTCCGCCTTCCGTGAAGATTCCATCGAGGTCCAGCACGATTTCATCCGCGCGCACCCCCTGGGGGTGCTGATGACCAGCGGGAAGGGCGGGCTGATGGCCAATCACATTCCCTGTCTGCTCTATCCGGAAGGGCCGCAAGGGGTGCTGCGGCTGCACATGGCGCGCGCCAATCCGCAATGGCAGGAACTGGCCGCCGGCGGCGAATGCCTGGTGGTGTTCCATGGCGCGCAGGCCTACATCACGCCGTCCTGGTACGCCACCAAGGCGGAGACGCACAAAGTCGTGCCGACCTGGAACTTCGTCGCCGTGCATGTTTGGGGCCAGGCGCGCATCCATGACGATCCGGCCTGGGTGCGCGCGCAGATCGGCGCCCTGACCGATGCGCAGGAAAAGGCGCGGGCGCAGCCGTGGCGCGTCGAGGACGCGCCAGAGGATTTCATCGCGGCGCAGATGCGCGCCATCGTCGGCGTCGAAATCGCGATCACGCGCATCGAAGGCAAATGGAAAGTCAGCCAGAACCGCACCGTGGCCGATCGTCAGGGCGTGGCGGCGGGCCTGGCCAATGAGCAGGGCGATGCGGTGATGGCGGGTCTGGTGGCCCGCCGCGGCGGGCTGGCGTGACTGGCGGGCGTTGAATCGCGGCGCCGCGGCCCCATACCAGGCAGGCGATGGCCGCGGCCTGCAGCGCCGCCGCCGCCGCCAGGAACCAGAACAGCGGGTGCGGCCCCTGGCCGGCCAGCGTGCGCAGCAGGCCGAACACGGCGGGCGCGAAGGCATAGGCGCCCTGCGACATGGCCACGATCAGCGGCACCACGCGCGCAGCGTCCTCGCGCGCGAATTCGGTCTGCGCGATCAGCGGCGGCAGCGAGGTGGCATTGCCGATGCCGGCTCCGAACAGCAGCACGCCCGCCCACACCGCCCAGGTATGCTCCATCGCCAGCATCAGCACCAGCGAGCCGGCGATCTGCGCGCCATAGGACAGGCAGGCGACCAGGCGGCGGTCGGCCGAGTCTGGCATCAGCCAGCCCACCAGGCTGCGGCCGGCGATGGCGCTGGCGGTGGCCAGTCCCATCGCGATGCCGGCGGTCTGCGCACCCAGCAGCGGCGCCAGCAACGACAGCAGGTGCGCGATCAGGCCGATCTGCGCGAACAGGCCCAGCGCCATGCCCGCGCCCAGCGACAGGAAGGCGCGGTCGCGCCATAGCCGCGGCACGCGCGCCACCGCGGCGGCGGCAGCCTGCGCCGGCGCGTCCGGCGGCACGCCGTCGGGATGCTGGCCGAGTTGTTGCGGCGTGACGGCGAACACCTTGCGCGCCAGCACCGCGATCACCAGCACCATCGCCAGGCCGACCCACCAGGCCGCCTGCGCGAAGCCATGGCCCGCGATCAGGAACACCCACAGCGGCGAGAACACCACGCCGCCGACGCTGGCGCCGTTGTAGGCCATGCCCAGCGCGGCCGGCCGGCGCTTGACGAACCATGGCGAGATCAGCGCGTTGACCGCCGCCGCGCCGAGCGTGACCCAGCCCATGCCGGAGAACAGCGCGGCCGCGTACAACTGCCACGGTGCGGTCGCGCGGGCCCAGCCCGACACGCCCAGCGCCAGCGCGATGGCCCCCGCCAGGGTCACGGCGGGCACGCCCCAGCGCCGGTACAGGCGCGGCAGGTTGGCCACGACCAGCGTGCCGCACAGGAAGTGCAGCGTGACGGCGGCCGACACCAGCGCCACGCTCCAGCCGGTGCGCTGTACCACCGCGTGCAGGAACACCGGCGGGCCGTAGAAGCCGACGCCCCAGCCGAAGACGGCCAGCACGAAGGTGGCATAAAGGACTTTCCGACCGAAAAACAAAGGCTGTGGGGTGCGCATGGCGGGTGGCGGCGAGGGCGCCGGCTGTCTTGTTGGGATGACTCGCAGTATGCTTGGCCCTGTAGACAACACTTTGGCCAGGACCGAATCATGGAATCCGAGTTCGCCGATATCAACCTGTCGGCCGTCGCAGGCGCGATCGCCGATCCGGCGCGGGCGCGCATGCTGTGCGTGCTGCTCGATGGCCGGGCCCGCACCGCCACCGAGCTGGCGGCGGCCGCCGAGATCGGCGCCTCCACCGCCAGCAGCCATTTCCAGCGCCTGCGCGAGCAGGGGCTGGTGGAGCAGGCGGCGCAGGGCAAGCATCGTTATTACCGGCTGGCCAATGCCGAAGTGGCGCGCGCGCTGGAGGCGCTGCTGGTGGTGGCGGGCGCCGAGCGCGCGCCGTTCAAGCCCAACACGCCCTCGGCGTTGCGCGAGGCGCGCACCTGCTACGACCATATGGCCGGCACGCTGGCCGTGCGCATCCATGACGCGATGCTGGCGCGCCAGTGGCTGGCGGCCGATGGCCGCGATTACGCGCTCACGCCGCTGGGCGAGGCCTCGCTGGCGCAGGTCGGCGTGGACGCGGCGCAGGCGCGCCAGCGCCGCCGCCGCTTCGCCTGCCCCTGCCTGGACTGGAGCGAGCGCCGCTCGCACCTGGGCGGCGCGCTCGGCGCCGCGCTGCTGGACGCATTGCTCGCGCGCGGCTGGATCGACAAGGACCTGGATTCGCGCGCGCTGTCGGTCACGCGCAAGGGCGCGCGCCAGTTTCCCGCGTTTTTCGGCATGCCCGACGAGGCGTCCGGCGATAGCGCGGACTGGCGCCACGCCGGCGGCCACGCCGCGGCCTAGGGCCGGTGCGAGGCGCCTTGTAGCGCGGACAGGCCCTGGCCCGTCATGACATCGCCTTGCCGCGGGCGAGAGGCCGCGGCGGTTTTCGCACACCCCCATCGACATCGCGCGTCGCCCCTTGGCCGGCAGGCCGGGGCGGCGCACCCACCGCTTTTTTCATCGGGCATTTGCCCTGTACAGGAGGTGGCCTTGCCTACGCTGGCCCTGCACGCTTTCCGCCGCATTCTGCCAATCGCGACGGAACTGCGCATCGACGTCAACCATGCTCCGCATGAAGTGGAGACGGAGCTCGATGCCATCCACGACCGCATGAATCGTCCCTCGGACCGCTTGTATGGATTGCCGGAGGTTCAAACCGACATCCCTGGCATGGTGCTTCGCTACCGCGAAGCCGATGGCGAGTATTACGTGTATGTGGTGGACGCGCGGCGCGGGCGGCTGGCGGGCTACACGGTGTTCAACCGGCTGATCGAGGTGGGGCGGCGCGCCGATCCCTACGTGCGCGCGCCGCACTCGAAATACGCCGCGCCCTACCAGGGCATGGGGCTGGCCACGGCGGTCTATCGCTGGGGGCTGGATGCCGGCCTGTGCATCATGAGCGGCGCGCGCCAGTCGACCGGCGCCCACCGCCTGTGGCTGGCGCTGGCCCGCGACTACGAGCTGGGCTACGTCGACCTGCGGCGCAAGCGCCTGACCTACCTGGGCGCCTCGGTGACGCCGACGGTGCTGGGCGACCTGCATACCCGGATGTTCCTGCTGGGACGGGGCTGGACCCGATCCGACTACCTGCGGGCGACCGGCATGCACGCGCCTGAAAGTGCGCTTTCGCAACAGTCATAGGGGAAATCCCCGGGACGGATCAGCGTGGTGACGGCCCGACGAGCGGGTCATCTGGCTGTCACCCGCGTACCGCCTGATTGTCCGACCGGCGCGGCGCGTCCGACGGAAACGGGGACGCAATTCGCGCATTGCAACAATGTTTCTATCGGATGCCGGAGTTACAAAACTTATCCGAACTGTCATGAACAGCCGGGGTATGCTGGATCGCAGAAAGAGGGCATCCGAAGTGCATCAGAACAACTTGATCTACAAGGGATACCGGCTGACGGCCAAGGTGTCCCGGGGCGCGGGCGAAGAAGTTCAGACGCTGCCCAGCGGCCCCGTTTTCATCGCCTCGATCATGGTGGTCCAGGCGGGCGCCGTGCAGGAAGGCGGCGACGAATACCCCGTGCCGCGCTTTGCCGAAGGCGGCTTCGTCTACAGCCCGCGCGAGGCGGTGCATGCCGCCATCCTGCACGGGCGCGAAATCGTCGACGGCCTGACCCACGTGCCGTCCTGACGCCTGGCGGCGCCAGGATTCATTCGGCCGCGAACACGGCCTTCCAGTCGCGCGTCTTGGCCAGCGTCAGCACGCTGGCCGATTGTTCCAGAATGGCCACGGCCTTCTTGAGTTCCTCGGCCGATGCGCCGTCTTCCAGGATCACCATGCGCGAGTTGCGCGCATCGGCCATTTTCACGTCCGACATCTTGCCGTGGGTCTGGTAGACCTGCGTCCAGTCCATTTTCTTGCCCGCCTTGAGCGCGATCGGCTCGATATAGGTCAGCGCGGTGCTGCCGGCCGCGCGCACCGCGAAGGCGAAGTCGGCGGTGTGGCCGCTGCTGCCCTTGGCGCGCGCGCCCTTGACCATGCGGTTGGGGCCGACGCCGGCCGCCAGCGCCCGGCCCACCTGGGCGCGAAAACGCAACTGGCTGAAGCGCGGCATCCATTTGGCGCACTGGAACGACAGCGCCATGGCCAGCTTGACCGCGTCCCACAGGGCTTCCTGCAACTGCTCGTTGGGGCCCGTGGCGACGATGGCGCCCGACTTGTCGAAGTGCGCCAGGCTCACGCCAGGCGTCTCGTTGAGGATGTCGATGCGCTTGGGCGCCAGCTCGATGCCGTAGCTGGAGGCATGCATCGACGTCTCACAGGCGTCGGTGAGATAGAACGTGGCGTCGTCCGGGTATGCAATGAAGAACGCGGCGTGCTGGCCGTCCAGGCCCAGCGTCATCGGCGAGATGGCGCGGATGGCGTGTTCGCCCGCCGGCAGGACGGTCCAGCCGGAGGCTTCCAGGAAATTGCTCATAGGATCAGTTCGATTTGACGGCCCTTGAGGGGATGCGCGAAACCGCCGGTCAGGGTGAGGTTGGCCCTCGGCAGGAAATACTGCATCAGCTCGGCGATCGTGTGCAGGGCGGGCACGACGGGCTCGGCATAGCCTTCGCCTTCGTCCACCCAGATGTGTTCATGGCTGCGGTCCGCCAGCGGCTTGCGGTACTGCGGCCGGCCTTCGCCCACCAGGCTGGTGTGGAACGAGTCGTCGGTATCCACGCCGAACACGCGGTGCGGGCCGACGAACAGGCTGGCGCAGAAGGCCTCCGCCAGGAAGATGGTGGCCTGGCCGTGCACCACGGTGCGGGCGCCGCGGTAGATGGCGCGGAAGATCACGTCGTCGCGCGCCTCGCCCTTGACTCGGCAGGGGCTGGCGAACTCCATCCATTGGATGCTGGCGGCGGCCGGTTTCGGGGTCCAGGTGATCTGCTTGACCGTTTCCTTGGGCTCCGCAAGGATCTCTTGCACCTCATCAACGGTGATTAACGGTTCGAACTTGTTGGCCATGGAACGGATCTAGTAACTGGAAATGCGCCGTGCCGCCCTCGTCGCCGCGGCTGGGCGCGAGGGGCGTGAGCACGCTTTTCCCGTCGGGCCGGCCAACGGGAAAAGCCCCCTCGCTGGGGAGCTCTGGCCCGCGCAGCGGGAGTGCGCGGGGGCGTAATCTTACAAGATGAAGACCGTGTCGGCTTTTGGCTGTATGGATATCCAGCGTCCGCCGCATCGCGGCCAGCGCCCTACAGCGAGCTGGCGGCGAACGTATCGCATTGCTTGAGATCGCCGCTGTCCAGGCCGCGCTTGAACCAGCGCACGCGCTGCGCCGACGAGCCATGGGTGAAGGCGTCGGGCACCACGTAGCCCTGGCTCTGCTTCTGCAGCCGGTCGTCGCCGATGGCGGTGGCGGCGGCCAGCGCTTCCTCGACGTCGCCGCTTTCGAGGATGTTGCGGGCGGCGTTGGCGCGCTGCGCCCACAGGCCGGCGAAGCAGTCGGCCTGCAGTTCCATGCGCACCGACAGCGCGTTGGCCTGCGACGGGTTGCGCCGGCGCAGGTTGTCGACCTGGTCGGAGATGCCCAGCAGGTGCTGCACGTGATGGCCGACCTCGTGCGCGATGACGTAGGCCTGGGCGAAATCGCCGGGCGCCTTGAAGCGGTTCTGCAGCTCGTCGAAGAACGCCAGGTCGATGTAGACCTTGCTGTCGCCGGGGCAGTAGAACGGTCCCATCGCCGCCTGGCCGGTGCCACAGGCCGTGGGCGTGGCGCCGCGGAACAGCACCAGCTTGGGCGGCACGTACTGGCGGTTCAGGTCTTTCTGGAAGATGGCGCTCCAGGTGTCCTCGGTCTCGCCCAGCACCTTGGACACGAAGCGTGCCTGCGGGTCGTTGGCGGGCGGGCGGCTGGCGGGGGCCTGCTGTTGCTGCGTGGCCGGTCCCTCGGCCATCTGCAGCACCACGCTGGGATCGACGCCGAAATACATGGCGACCAGGGCCAGCACGATAGTGCCGATGCCGATGGTGCCTCGGCCGCCGATGCGCGGACCGCTGGCGCGGCGGTCTTCCACGTTGTCGCTTTCGCGGGAATCATCCAGGCGCATACTGTGTCTCCGGGCGGCCGCGGCCGCCATGTGTTGCGTCGGCCGCGGTTGGCGATGCGGCCTTCAAGAGTGTTAGGATAATCCCATGGCCCTTCATTTAGATATCCACCCCGCGAATCCCCAACCGCGCCTGCTCAAGCAGGCCGCCCAATGGCTGAACGACGGGGGGCTGGTGGCGGTGCCCACCGATTCCAGCTACGCGGTGGTCGCGCGCCTGGACGACAAGAACGCCGCCGACGGCCTGCGCCGCCTGCGCGGCCTGGACGATCGCCATCATCTCACGCTGCTGTGCCGCGACCTGGCCGAGATCGGCCACTTCGCGCGCGTGGACAACCGCCAGTACCGCCTGCTCAAGGCCGCCACGCCGGGGCCCTGGACCTTCATCCTGGAAGCCACCAAGGAAGTGCCGCGGCGCGTCTCGCACCCGTCGCGCAAGACCATCGGCATCCGCGTGCCGGACCATGCCGTGATGCTGGGCCTGCTCGAACAGATGGGCGCGCCGCTGTTGTCCACCACGCTGATCCCGAAGGGCGAGTCCGACGCGCTGAATGACGCCGAGGCCATCCGCGAGCGTTACGACCACGAGCTGGCGGCCATCATCGACGCGGGCGCTTGCCCGCATTCGCCGACCACCGTGATCGACCTGACCGGCGACGACCCCGTCGTGGTGCGGGTGGGGCGCGGCGATCCGGCCACGCTGGGCCTGGCCTGAAACGGCTGACCATCCGTTCGCGCGGCGGCGCGCGCCGCCGGTCGTCGCCGGCGCGCGGCAGGGCGGGCGCCGCTGTGCATGTCGCCGCACTGTTCGTCACGCCGCTCCTCTACAATCCGCTTCGCCATGAATGACATCATCCAGACGATCGCGGTCTACGCGATACCGGTTATCTTCGCCATCACCCTGCACGAGGCGGCGCACGGCTACGTCGCGCGCATGTTCGGCGATCCGACCGCCTACCAGGCGGGCCGCATCAGCCTGAACCCGGCGCGCCACATCGACCCGATCGGCACGCTGCTGGTGCCGGCGGTGATCCTGCTGACTTCCAAGCTGCTGGGCAGCCCGGGCATGCTGTTCGGCTGGGCCAAGCCGGTGCCGGTGGATTTCGGCCGCCTGCGCCGTCCCAAAAAGGACATGCTGTGGGTGGCGCTGGCCGGTCCCGCCGCCAATCTGCTGATGGCGATCCTGTGGGTGTTTTCGCTGCGCCTGTTCCTCGAAACCGGCATGCAGGAAAGCTTCTGGTTCGAGATGGCGATGGCCGGCGTGCAGGTCAACCTGGTGCTGATGGCCCTGAACCTGCTGCCGATTCCGCCGCTGGATGGGGGACGCATCCTTTTCAGCCTGCTGCCCAACCGGCTGGCCTGGCAATACTCGAAAATCGAGCCGTATGGGCTGGTGATCGTCGTGGTGCTGCTGGTGACCGATGTGCTCTGGATATTGATGCGTCCGGTATTGGCTTTGGGAACGACGATCGTTCAGTGGTTCCTCTAGGATTTTGGCCAATATCCGTTAAACTCAGCGGTTTCACTGATTCTGGCCCTGGGGCATCCCGCCACGGGGCTCTGGAGCCCCTCATTTATGGCATCCCCTGCAACCGCCGCAGGCGTTAATTTCCAGGGCAGCATGGTGGCCCTCGTCACCCCGATGCAGCCCGATGGCAGCCTAGACTACGCCGCCTACCGGTCGTTGATCGACTGGCACATCCAGGAAGGAACCGATGCGCTGGTGGTGGTGGGCACCACCGGGGAGTCGCCGACGGTCTCCATGGAAGAGCATGCGGAACTGATCCGCGTGGCGGTCGAGCATGCCGCCGGCCGCATCCCGGTCATCGCGGGCGTGGGCGCCAACTCCACCGACGAAGCCATACATCTCACGCGCCACGCCAAGGCGGTGGGCGCGCAGGCCGGCCTGTCGGTGGTGCCGTACTACAACAAGCCGTCGCAGGAAGGCCTGTACCGCCACTTCCGCGCCATCGCGGAAGCCGTCGACCTGCCGACCATCCTGTACAACGTGCCGGGCCGCACCGTGGCCGACATGAGCAACGAAACGGTGCTGCGCCTGGCGCAGGTGCCGGGCATCATCGGCATCAAGGACGCCACCGGCGACATCGGGCGCGGCGGCCTGCTGCTGCGCGAGGCGCCGGCCAGCTTCCAGGTGTTCAGCGGCGATGACCCCACCGCGGCCGCCCTGATCCTGCTGGGCGCGCGCGGCAACATCTCCGTCACCGCCAACGTCGCGCCCAAGCTCATGCGTGACTTGTGTGCCGCCGCCCTGGCGGGCAACGTGCCGAAGGTGCGTGAACTTAATGCGCGCCTGGCCCGTCTGAACAAGGCTTTGTTCGTTGAAGCCAATCCTATTCCCGTCAAGTGGGCGCTGGCCGAAATGGGCCGCACCGCGCTGGGCTACCGGTTGCCGCTGGTGGAACTGGGCGCGTCGCACCACGAAACGGTGCGTCGCGCGCTCCAGGAAACGGGCCTGCTCTAAATATCGTGAGGATACGTATGAACAAGCGTCATGCCGGTTTGTCGGCATTGATGTCTCTGGTGTTGTTGGCCGGCTGCAGCGAGGTCAACCAATTCCTGGGCAATGAAGAATCCGTCAATTACAAAAGCGCCGTCACGCAACGTGGCGAGCCGCTGAGCATCCCGCCCGACCTGACCCAGGCCGCCAGCGATCCGCGCTACCGCGCGCCGGCGTCGGGCTCGACCACCTATTCGCAATTCCAGCAGCAGGGCCAGGCCCAGGCCAGCGCGCCCAAGGCCAGCAACGTGCTGCCCGGCCGCCAGGACATGCGCGTCGAGCGCGACGGCGACCTGCGCTGGCTGGTGGTCGACCGCGCGCCCGAGGACGTGTTCCCGCGCCTGGTCGACTTCTGGACCGAAAACGGCTTCACCGTCGCCAGCAACAATCCGGCCGCCGGCCTGATCGAGACCGATTGGGCGGAAAACCGCGCCAAGATCCCGGAAAGCTGGCTGCGCCAGGCCCTGGGCGCGGTGCTGGAATCGGCCTGGGACAGCGGCGAGCGCGAGAAATTCCGCACCCGCGTCGAACGCGTCAACGGCCACACCGAAATCTACGTCAGCCATCGCCAGATGCTGGAAAAGCGCGTCGGCAGCGACGGCTCGCAAGTGCAGTGGCAGAACGGCAAGGAAGACCCGGGCCTGAACGCCGCCATGCTGGCGCGCATGATGGTCTACCTGGGCACCGACGTCGACAACGCCCGCAAGCTGGTGCAGCAGGCGGAAGCCGCGCCGCAGAAGCCGACGGTGCAGCAGGACGTCCGCGCGCAGGGCGCGGCCCTGATCGTCAGCGAATCGTTCGACCGCGCCTGGCGCCGTGTCGGCGTTGCGCTGGACGGCGGCGGCTTCTCGGTGGACGATCGCGATCGTTCGGCCGGCGACTACTTCGTGCGCTACGTCGACACCGACACGGGCGAGAAGATCGACCAGCCGGGCTTCTTCAGCCGCATGTTCTCGGGCGACAAGAAGGCCGAGGCGCCGCAGTACCGCATCCACCTGGTCGGCAGCGGCGAACAGACCACCGTCACGGTGCTGGACGCCAAGGGCGAACGCGACAACAGCGCCACCGCCCAGCGCCTGCTGAGCGTGCTGAAGGACAAGATGTAATTGCCGCGTATTCCGGCGGGCGCCACGGCGCCCGCACGGCTCCGGAAAAGGCCCTTCGCGGGCCTTTTTCTTTGCGCGCGGGGTCGGCGTATGCCGCGGCGGCGGCACGCGCGGGAACGGCGCCCGGCGGCGCGCAAACAAAAACCCCGGCGCGGGGCCGGGGTTTCTGCTTGCCGTGATCAGCGCGGGGGTTGTTCGCTGATCAGGACGCGGGGGTGGTCGAGCCGCCCGGGGTGTTCGAACCGCCGCCAGGCGTGGTGCCAGGCGTCGGGGCCGGGGCCGGCGAGGTGGCCGGCGGCGTGCTCGAAGGCGCCGGGGCGGTGGCGCCCGGCGTGGGGTTGTTCGCGGGCGCCGGGGCATCTTCCTTCTTGTTGCACGCGCTGAGCGAGACCGCCAGCACCGAGGCAATAATCAAGGTTTTGCTCATCATTTTTAGACTCCTGTAGATGACGACTCTTGAAACCCCGTCAGGGGAAACCAGGATCCAGGCTACAGGAAGCCGTAAGCGATGCGAGTGTGAAAGTTAAAAAGGTCGCATCCCAACGGCAACAAACCTTTCCGCGCGGTGTGATGTCTTGCTTTATGTGACCCTGCGCATAGACCTCATTGCGTTCTGTGCAAGACGGATACGCGCAGGTTTCCGGATACTACGAGGCGACGTAATGGATCCAGCCGGAATCCAGCCAGTCCGCCAGGCATGAGCGGGCTTCGTCGGACAGGCGGGCGCAGGCCGGATCGGCGCAGTCCAGGCTGCGCGCGTCGGCCAGCTTGCAGAGCGCGGGCGCGGCCGGCGTCATGGCGGTTTCGCCGTTGATGAAGAGCTGCTTGCCGCGATAGAGCATGCGGCTGCGGCGATCCAGCACCAGCCTGCCGCTGGCGGGCCAGTCTTCTTCCAGATCCACGTCCAGGCCCTCGGGGCCGTCGAACACACTGAGGTTGCTGGGCTCGGTCAGCCAGCAGCCCAGGAAGCGCGACGCCAGCGCGTCGTCGAAACGCAGTTTGCTGACGGTGTCGAGCGTGGCCTGCACCAGCGCATCCGGCACCTGCGCCGGCGTGGCCACGGCGGCCTGGGCCGGATCACGGTAGACAGCCGACAGCTTGGGGCCGGGCAGCGCCGGCTCGCCGTAGGAGCCGCCCAGCAGGCCGACGCGCGCCATCACCTGGTCGGCGGCGGCCTCGAGCAGGCCGCGCGCCAGCGTGGCCTGCGTGGGGGCGCGGAAACCGATGGAGATGGTCATGCAGCCGTCGCCGGCGGCGATGCCGTCGTGCGCGGCCTGCGGCGGCAGGTAGAGCATGTCGCCCGGCGCCAGCACGGCCTGTTCCTCGGGCTGGAAATGGCTGAGGATCTTGAGCGGCAGGCCGGGTTCGAGCGACAGGTCCTTCTGGCGGCCGTAGCGCCATTCGCGCTCGCCGGCCGCCTGCAGCAGGAACACGTCGTAGCTGTCGAAGTGCGGGCCGACGCCGCCGCCGTGGCTGGCGATGCTGATCATCACGTCATCGAGCCGCGCGTCGGGGATGAAGCGGAACTGCTGCATCAGCTCGGCCGCGGCGTCGCTGTGCAGGTCGACGCTTTGCACCAGCAGGGTCCAGTCGCCTTCGTTGTCCTTGGGCAGGCGGGCGAAGGGGCCGTTTTCCATCTGCCATTCGCCGTTCTCGCGCCAGATCAGGCGCGATTCGACGTCGTCGCGGCGCGCCAGCTTCTTGATCGCGGCGATGGTGACCGGCGGCTTGAAATCCGGGAGGGCCTGGCGGATCAGCAGCGGCTTCTTCTGCCAGTAGCGGCGCATGAAGTCGTTGGGGCTCTGGTTGCCCAGCAGCGGCAGGGGATGGTCGAGGTTCATTGCAGGTGCTTCTTCAGGCGGTAGAGGGCGTCCAGCGCTTCGCGCGGGGTCAGGCTGTCGGGGTCGATGCCGGCGAGTTCCTCGCGCAGCGTGTCCAGCGCCTCGATGGCGTCGGCGCGGTCGGCTTCGGCATAGGCCTGCGCGTCGGCGTCGGCCGCGGCCGAGAACAGGCCGAGCTGCGGCGTGGGCGCGCCTTGCGCCTCGAGCCGTTCGAGTTCGCGGGTGGCCTGGCGGATCACGGCGGCGGGCACGCCGGCGCGCTGCGCCACCTGGATCCCGTAGCTGCGGCTGGCCGGGCCTTCGCGCACTTCGTGCAGGAACACGATGCCGCCGGCCGACTCGGCCGCGGCCAGATGCACGTTGGCGGAAGCCGGTTGTTCGGCCGGCAGGCGCGTCAGTTCGAAGTAGTGGGTGGCGAACAGCGTCAGGGCGCGGTTGTGCGCCAGCAGGCGGCAGGCGATGGCCCAGGCCAGCGCCAGGCCGTCGTAGGTGGAGGTGCCGCGGCCGATCTCGTCCATCAGCACCAGGCTGTTGGGCGTGCTGGCCGCGAGAATGGCGGCGGCTTCGGTCATCTCCATCATGAAGGTCGAGCGTCCGCCGGCCAGGTCGTCGGCGGCGCCGATGCGGGTGAAGATGCGGTCGATGCGGCCGACGCGGGCGCGCGCCGCCGGCACGAAGCTGCCGATGCGCGCCAGCAGCACGATCAACGCCACCTGCCGCATGTAGGTCGATTTACCGCCCATGTTGGGGCCGGTGATGAGCAGCATGCGGCGCGCCGGATCGAGGCGGCAACCGTTGGGCGTGAAGCGCTCGATGGCCTGCTCGACCACCGGATGGCGGCCGGCGTCGATGTCGATGTCGGCCTGCTCGGACAGTTCGGGGGCGATCCAGTCGTGGCGCCGCGCGTGCTCGGCCAATGCCGCCAGCGTGTCGAGTTCGGCCAGCGCGCCGGCGCAATCGGACAGCGGGCGCACGTGTTCGGCCAGCACGTCCAGCAGTTGCTCGAACAGCCATTTCTCGCGCGCCAGCGAGCGGTCCTGCGCCGACAGCACCTTGTCTTCCCAGGTCTTGAGTTCCGGGGTGATGTAGCGTTCGGCGTTCTTGAGCGTCTGGCGGCGGCGGTAGTCTTCGGGCACCTTGGCGGTCTGGCCCTTGGTGACCTCGATGTAGAAGCCGTGCACGCGGTTGAATTCGACGCGCAGGTTGCTGATGCCGGTGCGCTCGCGTTCGCGCGCTTCCAGTTGCACCAGGAAGTCGCCGCCGTCGGCGGCCAGGGCGCGCAGTTCGTCGAGTTCGGCGTCGAAGCCCGTGGCCAGCACGCCGCCGTCGCGGATCGCCACGGCCGGTTCGGGGGCGATGGCGCGCATCAGCAGGGCGGCCAGCGCCGGGTCCACCGACAGATGCGAGACCAGGTCGTTCAGGCGCGGCGAGGCGGCCATCGGCGCGACCAGGTCGCGCAGCGCCGGCAGGGCTTGCAGCGCGTCGCGCAGGCTGGCCAGTTCGCGCGGGCGCACCGAGCGCAGCGCCAGCCGCGCGGCGATGCGTTCGATGTCGGGGAAGGCGTTGAGCGCGCCGCGCAGCGTCTCCAGCAGGCCGGCCGAACCGAAGGTCTGTTCGACGTCCATGCGGCCGGCCAGCAGCGTCGAGATGGCATGCTGGCGGGCCTGGGCCGGCGCGTTGTCGCGCAGCGGATGGTGCAGCCAGCGGCGCAGCAGGCGGCTGCCCATGGGCGTGCGGCAGCCGTCCAGCAGCGAGAACAGCGTGGGCGAATCCTCTCCCGACAGCGTCTGCGTCAGTTCGAGGTTGCGGCGCGTGACCGGATCGAGCAGCACGAACTGGCCGGGGCGCTCGGCCGACAGGCTCTGCACGTGCGCCAGCGCCTGCGACTGGGTGCGGGCGGCGTAGCGCAGCAGCGCGCCGGCGGCGCAGATGCCGGCCGGCATGTCTTCGATGTCGAAGCCCGCCAGCGTGTCGGTTTTGAAGTGCGCCAGCAGGTGCGCGCGGGCGCCGTCGCTTTCGAAGTGCCAGTCGGGCACGCGCGAACGCGCGCCTTCGAACGGGAAGTCGAATTCGGCGCTGTCGGCGCAGACGATTTCGGCCGGCGCGATGCGGTGCAGTTCGGATTCGAGCTGCGCCGGCGCGCATTCGGTGACGCGGAAGTCGCCGCTGGCCAGGTTCAGCCAGGCCAGCCCGGCGCGCGGCGCGCGGGCGTTGCCGGTGACGAACACCGCGGCCAGCGCGCGGTCGGCCTTGGCCGGCAGCAGCGCGTCGTCGGTCAACGTGCCGGGGGTGACGATGCGCACGATGCGGCGCTCGACCGGGCCCTTGGAGGCCGCGGGATCGCCGATCTGTTCGCAGATGGCGACGGACTCGCCCATCGCCACCAGCCGCGCCAGGTACTGTTCCATCGCGTGCACCGGCAACCCGGCCATGGGGATGGGCGTGCCGTTGGACGAGCCGCGCTTGGTCAACGTCAGGTTGAGCAGCCGCGCGCCGCGTTCCGCGTCTTCATAGAACATTTCATAGAAGTCGCCCATGCGATAGAACAGCAGCAAGGGGCCGGCCTCCGCTTTCAGGCGGAGGTATTGCTGCATCATGGGAGTGTGGCCCGCGTGGGCCTCGGCGGCGGTGGTCTGTGTTGCGGAATTCATGCCCGTGATTGTATCGGGCCGGCGCGGGGGAGCGGAGGCGGAGGGTGGCGCGGCGTCGCCCGGCCGGGTTGCCCGGCGCGGGAACTTTCAGGCCAGGAAGGGCAGCAGGACGATGCCGTGGACCAGCACGAAAATGCCGACGAGGCTCATGGAACCGCGCGTATCAGTACAACGTGCTGGCCACGCGCGCCGGCAGGTCGCGGTCGTAGGCCGCGCCATCGAAGGTGCCAGCGGTCAGGTCGGACAGCATGCGGCCGACGCTGGGCAGCGCCGCGCGCGGGATCTGGGTGGCGGGGTCCCACAGCCGCGAGCGCAGCAGGGCGCGCGAGCATTGGAAGAACACTTTCTGCACGTCGACGATCAGGACCGAGCGCGGCTGCTTGCCGTCCATCTCGAACCGTTGCAGCAGCGCCGGGTCGACGCTGATGCGCGCGGTGCCGTTCACGCGCAGCGTTTCGTTGACGCCGGGAATCAGGAACAGCAGCGCAACGCGCGGCTCGGCCAGGATGTTGCGCAGGCTGTCGATGCGGTTGTTGCCGCGCCGGTCCGGCAGCAGCAGGGTTTTTTCATCTTCGACCACGACGAAACCGGCGGGATCGCCGCGCGGCGACACATCCAGACCGTCCGGGCCCGAGGTGGCCAGCGCCGCGAACGGCGCGGCCTCGATGAAGGCGCGATAGTGCGGGTGGACGTGGTCCACTTCCTTCTTCAGGGAGGCTTCGCCCGGTTCGCCATACAGGGCCTGCAGGGCGGCGGGGTCGGTGATGAGGTGGGTGGTGTCCAGGGGCATGGCGAAGGCTCGGTGGGTCTGCGCGGATACTAGCGATTCCCGCTGCCTGTGACAACCTGCGCGCGGCGCGCCGCGGACACGTCCCCCGGGGAAGGCGAAGCGCCGTTCAGCCTTCCTGGCCGTAGCCGAAAGGCCAGCGGCGGCGGGTGGGTTCGGGCTTGGCGGTGTCTTCTTGCATGTTTTTCTCCGTAGGTTGCATTGGGGAAAATTCTATTTCCCCAGATGTAACAGCATTGCAAGGGATGGTTAGCACTCGCTTGGGGGCGGCGCCGGGGCGAAGCGCTGCCATGGAACGGCTCCTAGTCGGCCGCGAACAGCGTGACCTGGCGCTCGAGCGCGTAGGTGGCGCGGTAGCTGGCGGGCGTGGCGCCGCGGTCGATCAGCAGCAGGCCGTCGCGTTCGGCGGCGGCCAGGACCTCGCGCAGCTTCTGGCCGCCTTCGAGGCCGGTGGCTTCGCACAGGCGGTCCAGCGGCAGGTAGTCGCCGTTCTTGACGCCGGACAGTCGCGGAAAGGCGCTGAGCCAGATGCTGCGGCTGGGCGGGGAGTTGATCAGACTGGTCATGGGGCGGGGTTCCCTTGCGGTCGGATGACTGTATGGATGAACAGTATATCTGAACGTCGGACCGAGTCCCGCTGGGTATGTCGCACCGCTGCCGGCATGCCGCGCGGGGGGCGCTAGCCGGCCGCGCCGGTGTGGGCCAGCAGACATGCCACCAGCGCGTCGAAGACCGCCTTGCAGCGGGGGCTGGCGCGCAGGTCTTCGTGCATGGTGATCCAGGTTTCCAGCTTGAAAGCGGCCTGCTCCGGCAGCAAGCGCACCAACTGTTTGTCGCGGCGCGCGAGCGCCACCTGGCACACGCCGATGCCGGCGCCGGCCCGGATCAGCGCCAGTTGCGCCAGGTCGCTGTCGGCGCGCAGGGCGAAGCGGTCGCGGACCCAGGGGATCGGAAAGCGCTTGCTGGCGCCGCGCAGGAACGGCGTCTCGGTGTCGTAGCCGATCAGGGCGTGGCCGGCCAGGTCGGCCGGCGCGGTGGGCGTGCCGCAGCGGCGCAGATAATCCTTGCGGGCGTACAGACCGATCTCGACGTGGCCGACCGGGCGCGCGATCAGTTGTTCCTGCCTGGGCGGGGCCATGCGCACGGCGATGTCGGCTTCGCGCAGCAGCAGGTTCTGCACGCGGTTGGTGGGCGCCAGTTCGACGGTCAGGCGCGGGTGTTCCTGGCGCAGGCGCGCGAGCGCCGGGGGCAGCACTTCGATGCCGATGACTTCGCTGGCCGAGACCCGCACGGTGCCGGCGACGCCGGGGCCTTGCGCGGCGGCCGCGCGTTCCAGGGCGGCGGCGTGGCTGTGCATGGCCTCGGCATAGCCGCGCAGCGACTGCGCGGCGTCGGTGGCCAGCAGGCCGGTCTGCGAGCGGGTGAACAGAACCTGCCCGAGCGCGCGCTCGAGCGCCGCGATGTGGCGGCCCACCGTGGGCTGGGTGATGCCGAGCGCGCGCGCGGCGCCTGACAGCGAGCCCTCGGCGAGCACGGCGAGAAAGCTGCGGTAGAGTTCCCAGCCGATCGGTTTGGTCATGCATAAATGTATAGCTGCGAGGCTAGGTTCGGCAATTTATTTTGTGCAGCGCCAGCGCCAGAATGGTCGCCATGGATTCACGGGAGATGACCATGACGACGATCGAATCGGGCCGGCCGGGCACCGCGCTGGTATTGGGCGCCACCGGCGGGGTGGGCGGGGAGGCGGCGCGCCAGTTGCGTGACGCCGGTTGGGGCATCCGTGCCCTGGCGCGCGGGCTGGCGACGGAAACGGCGCAGCGCGATGGCATGACGTGGCTGCGCGGCGACGCCATGAACCGCCAGGACGTGGCGCGGGCGGCGCAGGGGTGCGAGGTGATCGTGCATGCGGTCAATCCGCCCGGCTACCGCCGCTGGGGCGAGTTGGTGCTGCCGATGATCGACAACACCATCGCGGTGGCGACCGCCCAGGGCGCGACCATCGTGCTGCCGGGCACGATCTACAACTACGGACCGGACGCCTCTGTACTGCTGCGCGAGACCTCGCCGCAGCATCCGTTGACGCGCAAGGGCGCGATCCGGGTGGAGCTCGAACGCCGCCTGCAGGTCGCCAGCGCGCATGGCGCGCGCGCCGTGGTGCTGCGGGCCGGCGATTTCTTCGGGCCTGGCGCCGGCAACAACTGGTTCTCGCAGGCGCTGGTCAAACCGGGCCGGCCGTTGACGCGGGTCAGCGTGCCGGGCGCGCCGGGCGTGGGGCATCAATGGAACTACCTGCCGGACGTGGGCCGGGCGCTGGTCGAGCTGCTGGCGCGGCGCGAAGCGCTGGCGCCGTTCGCGGCGTTCCACATGGCTGGGCATTGGGATGCGGACGGCACGCGGATGGCCGCGGCGATCGTGCGGGTGGCGCGCCGCCACGGGGCCGAGCCGCGGGTGGGCGCGTTTCCATGGTGGCTGCTGCGGCTGGCGGCGCCGTTCTCGGAGACGCTGCGCGAGATGATGGAGATGCGGTACCTGTGGCGCCAGCCGCTGCGCATGGACAACACGCGCCTGGTCGGCGTGCTGGGCGCCGAACCGCATACGCCGCTGGACGAGGCGGTGGCGGCGACGCTGCGCGGGCTGGGATGCCTGCCGCAAACGCCGCCGCCAACGCCCGCCGCCTGATGCGGGTTCCGGCGCGCGCGACTTGCTGGCGCCGGACCGCGCCATGCACAATGGCGCCACGCGGCCGTTCGCAGCGCCGCGGGAGCGCCCGATGCCTGATTTACCCTTTCCCGCCACGCTGGATGCCAGCGAACGCGTGACCATCGCCCACGGTTCCCACCGCGCCGAGTTCGCGCCGGGCGGGGGCGGGCGCCTGACCCGCCTGTCGACGGGCGAGCATGACTGGATCGTGCCGCTGGTCGAGAACGGCTGGCCGCCGGCGCAATGGCCGCGCGCCGGGTCGTATCCGCTGACGCCCTACTCGAACCGGGTGCGCGACGGGGTGTTCACCTTCGCGGGCGCGCGGCATGTGCTGGAATCGCTGCCCGGTCGGCCGCAGGCGATCCATGGCGGCGGCCTGTACCAGCCCTGGCAGGTGCGCCACCTGGCCGATGACGCGGTCGACCTGGTGCTGCAACAGCCGGCCGGCGTGCTGGGCTGGCCGTGGCCGTATGAGTGCGTGCAGCGCTACCGGCTGGATTCGCGCGGGCTGTCGCTGACGCTGCTGATGATCAACCAGGGCGAGACGCCGATGCCGTTTGGCTGCGGCATCCATCCGTATTTCACCGCGCCGCGGGTGGCGTTGCATGCGCGGCGCATCTGGCCGGCCGACGCCGACGGCCTGCCCGGCGCCAGCCAGACGGTCCATGTGCGCGAGCTGGGCCAGTCGGCCGAGGGTTGCGATACCTATCTGTCGCAATGGGGTGGACGCGCCACGCTGCACTGGCCGGACGGGCACGAACTGGCGTTGCACGCCGATGCGGCCTTTGCGCACCTGGTGGTCTACACCGCGCCGGGCGCTGATTTCCTGTGCGTGGAGCCGGTGACCAACGTGGCCGATGCCTTCAACCTTGCGGCGGCGGGCGAGACTCGCGCCGGCCTGCAGGTGCTGGCGCCGGGAGAGCGCTTCAGCGCGACGCTGTTGCTGGCGCTGCGGCCGCCGCGCGGCGCGCGTTGAGGCCGGCGGCCATGCCGCTGGCAACGGTCGGACGCTCCGGCGATAATCCGGCAAAACCCAATCCAGGAGTCGTTACGTGAAAAAGCTCAGCACCGAACAATTGCAGGCGGCGGCCGAGACGCTGCGCCGGGTGCAGGCCAGGCTGGCCCGTTCGGGCAGCCTGCCGCTGGAGCCGACCATCTATGCCAGCGCCAAGGGCTTTCGCCGCGCCGTGCCCGACTACGTCTGGTCGTGGCTGTCGGGCCTGCTGGCGCCGCACAAGAGCCTGTCGGCCTGGATGGACGCGCACCAGCCGGGCTGGCGCGAAGGCAAGATTCCGGCGGCGGTGGTCTACGCGCGCACCGAGAACGGCTGGTTCGACTGGCTGATCGCGCAACTGGAAGAGGAAATCCGCGACCCGCACGCTCGCGCCAAGCGCGGCGGAAACGCCTGATCCGGGCCGGCAGGCCGGGCAAGGAGGCGGCGCGATTGCGGACGGCTATGTCCGCACTCTCGCGCCCGCCGGCCTCTTTTTCACGGCACCGGGCCGGGCCATAGTGTTGCCTGTTTTTCACCACAGGAGCCGACATGGCCTTTCCCGATTCAGCCGCCTTCAAGCCCGCGCCGGATGGCACGGTATTCATCGTCAATGTGATCCATGCCCATCCAGGCCGGCAGGAGGACGCCTTCCGCGCTATCCAGGACGTGGTGCATTACGTCGCGCGCACCAAGCCTGGCTTTCTCTGGAGCAACCTGGCCAAGAGCACGGACGGCAAGACCGTGGTGAACATCGAGGCGATCTCGGGGGCGGGAAAGGTCGATGAGTTCTTTTCCGATCCGGTGTTCGTGGAGAAATTCCGCAAGCTCGATGCGGTATCGACCAGCGAATTTCACACCTATCAGGTCGACGACCTGGTGCTGCCCGGGCTGCGCGCGGCCTGAGCCGGTCGGGGCAGGCGTCAGGCGCGGGCCCGCGAGCGCGCCGCGCGCAGACGCCGCGCCACCAGCACCAGCAGTTCCTGCACCGCGGCCACCAGCAGCGCGGCCAGGATCGAGCCCAGCACCAGCGCGTCCCACAGGCGCGGCGGACCGACGCGGAACTGGATGGTGTCGAACACCAGCCCGGCGGTGACGCCGGCGACGATGACGGCCTTCCAGCCCTGCAGCGGCACCAGCCGCAGCATCAGCAAGGCGACCGCCACCATGCCCCAGAGCATGGGTTCCAGCGCTTGGTCGAACAGGTGAGAAATCAGAGCCAACTCCCGAAAGCGCGGCGGCGGGCTGGCAGCCCGCGTCGCGCAGTCGAGTTTTTACCGCTTTCTCCGCTGTAATGCGAGACGCCCGTCCCGTTTTTTTCGTCGGAACGGGCTGCGGCGGGTCAGAAGCCTTCCAGCACCACCTTGCCGCGCGCCTTGCCGCTCTCGATGAAGGCGTGGGCGCGGCGCAGGTTTTCGGCGTTGATGCGGCCGTAGTGCTCGCCCAGCGTGGTGCGCAGGGTGCCGTTGTCGATCAGCCGCGCGGCCTGGTTCAACAGCTCGTGCTGGGCGATCAGGTCGGGCGTGTTGTGCAGCGGCCGGGCGAACATGAATTCCCAGTGCAGCGAGGCCGACTTGCCCTTGAGCAGGCGCACGTCGATGGCCGACGGGTCGTCGATCAGCGCGATCCTGCCCTGCGGCGCGATGGCTTCGGCCAGTTGCGGGAAATGCTGGTCGGTCTGGGTCAGGCCGGCGATGAAGCTGACCTGCGGATGGCCGATGCGCTTGAGCTCCTCGGCCAGCGGGCGGGTGTGGTCGATGACGTGATGGGCGCCCAGCTCGGTGACCCAGGCCTGGGTCTCGGGCCGCGAGGCGGTGCCGATGATGGTCAGGCCGGTCAACTGGCGCGCCAGTTGCACCAGGATCGAGCCGACGCCGCCGGCCGCGCCGACCACCAGCAGTGAGCCCTGGCTGGGCGCGGCGTTATCGAGCACGCGCAGGCGGTCGAAGAGCAGTTCCCACGCGGTGATGGTGGTCAGCGGCAGCGCGGCGGCCTGGGCGAAATCCAGGCTCTGCGGCATGCGGCCGACGATGCGCTCGTCGACCACGTGCAGTTCGCTGTTGGCGCCGGGGCGGGTCAGGGCGCCGGCGTACCAGACGCGGTCGCCGGGCGCGAACAGGCTGGTCTTGGCGCCCACGGCGCGCACGATGCCGGCGGCGTCCCAGCCGATGATTTCTGGCTGGCCGTCCTTGGGCTTGCGGTTGGCGCGGATCTTCACGTCCACCGGGTTGACGGAAATGGCTTTGACTTCGACCAGCAGGTCGTGGTCGCCGGGCACGGGCTCGGGCACGGTGATGTCCTGCAGCGATTGCGGATCGGTGGCGGGCAGGTTCTGGAAGTAGGCGATGGCTTTCATGGGGGATCTCGTAACGGGAAAAAGGGATCAGGCGATGGTGCGGACCACGCCGCCGTCGACGCGCAAGGCGGCGCCGTTGGTGGCCGAGGACTGGCGCGAGCAGGTGTAGACGACCATGTTGGCCACTTCCTCCACCGTCGCCAGCCGGCGCAGCAGCGAGCTGGGACGATGCTGGGCGATGAAGTCGCGTTCCATCTGTTCTTGCGGCAGGCCTTGTTCCCTGGCCATTTCGGCGAAGAAGTCGACCACGCCTTCGGAGCGCGTCGGGCCGGGCAGCACGGCGTTGACGGTCACGCCGCTGCCTGCGGTCAGCTCCGCCAGGCCGCGCGAGACGCCCAGCAGCGCGGTCTTGCTGACGCCGTAGTGGATCATCTCGGCGGGAATGTGCAGCGCCGATTCGCTGGAGATGAAGACGATGCGGCCCCAGTCGGCGGCCAGCATGCGCGGCAGGTAATAGCGCGACAGGCGCACGCCGCTCATGACGTTGGTGTCGAGCATGTAGCGCCAGTCGTCGTCGGTGATCTCGGTGAAGGACTTGGGCGCGAAGTAGCCGGCGTTGTTGACCAGGATGTCGACATCGGGATGGGCGGCGCAGATCGAGGCGGCGCCGTCGGCGGTGGACAGGTCGGCCTGCACGGTGTGGACCTGGGCGCCCGGATGCTGGCGCGCGACGGCGTCGGCGGCCTGCTTGAGCTTGTCGGCGTTGCGGCCGTGCAGCACGACCTGGGCGCCGGCCTCGGCCAGGCCCTGGGCGATGGCCAGGCCGATGCCGCCGGATGAGCCGGTGACCAGGGCCTTCTTGCCGTCGAGTTCGATTTTCATGGGGGACTCCAAAAGCGTGGGGGTGGCGCCATCATTACCCAGTGGCGGACGCGGAAAAACCGGCTAGCATCGGACTCAGTTTCAATGAATTTTTGAAAATGAGCCCTTCATGGTTCGATTTGAAGACCTGCGCATCTTTGTAGCGGCGGCGGATCACGGCAGTTTTTCGGCTGCCGCGCGCGAGCTGGACCTGACGCCGGCGGTGGCCAGCGCCGCGCTCAAGCGGCTCGAACTGTCGCTCGAAACCCGCCTGTTCGTGCGCTCGACGCGCAGCCTGCGGCTGACCGGCGACGGCGAGCGCTACCTGGAATACGCGCGCGCCGCCTTGTCGAGCCTGCAGGCCGGCCAGAGCGCGCTGGCGCGCGACAAGACGGCGATCTCCGGCACGCTGTCGCTGTCGATTCCGTCGGACCTGGGCCGCCATGTGCTGCTGCCCTGGCTGGACGAATTCCAGCAGCGCCATCCGCGCGTGAACTTCCAGGTGCGCATCAGCGACCGCCTGGCCGACCTGTACCGGCAGCCGGTCGATATCGCGCTGCGCTACGGCACGCCCGGCGATTCGGGCCTGGTGGCGCTGCCGCTGGGCGAGCACAACCGCCGCGTCGTGTGCGCCGCGCCGGCCTATTTCGCGCGCCACGGCATGCCGCGCACTCCCGCCGACCTGCGCCGCCACAACTGCCTGTGCTTCGTGCTGGGCGAGTCCCTGCATGATCGCTGGGCCTTCGAGCACGAGGGCGACGCCGTGACCGTGGCGGTCAAGGGCGACCGCGTCGGCGACGACGGCGACCTGGTGCGGCGCTGGGCGCTGGCCGGCCACGGCGTGGCCTACAAGTCGCGCTACGACGTGCTGGCCGATCTGCGCGCCGGGCGGCTGGTGCAGGCCTTGCCCGACTACATCGGCGAACCGTCGCCGCTGTACCTGCTGTGCGTGCACCGCATGCTGCTGTCGCCCGCGGTCAAGCGCCTGCGTGAATTCCTGCAGGCGCGCCTGCGCGAGTTCGAGGCCGGCGCCACGCCGTGACCGCCGGGCCGCTCAGTGATGGGCGGCGGCGCGGTTGGCGGCGCGGGTGCGCGCGGCTTTCTTGGCGGCGGCCGAGCGTCCCGCCGCGCCCTTGGTGGCGGCGGCCTTTTTCGCGGCGGCCGAACGATCCGCCGCCGTGCGCCGGCTGGCCGTCTTGGACGCATGGCGCGACAGGGCGGACTTGGACGCCGGCTTGGCGCTTTCACGCTTGAGGGCGCGGGTGGTGGCGCGGGCGCGCGTGGCGGATTTCGCGTGGCCGTCGTGCGCCGCCTCGCTGTCCTGCTTGGCCTTGCGGCGGGTGGCCGCGCCGGCCTTCTTGGGCGAGGGCAGGTCGACGCCGGCGCGGCGCGCCTTCGACAGGCCGATGGCGATGGCCTGCTTGGTCGAGCGCACGCCGTGCTTGCCTTCGCGCACGTGGTCGATTTCCTCGCGCACGAATTCGCCTGCTTGGGTGGATGGGGACTTGCCTTGCTTCTTGTCGCGCGCGGCGCGTTGCAGCGTTTTCCGTTCAGGCATGACAACCTCCTGGCTTGCGTTTCAGAAGCGAGACCGCGACGTGGGCGAGGCCGCGCCGACGGGACTCGTAACACCACTCTATGCCCCACGCGGTATCCTGTGTGTTCGAATGGATTGCCGGTCGTAAGCGCCGGAACCCCGCGCGCGGCCGACGATTCGCAACGCTTCCCCCTCAAAGGAGACAAGCCATGTCGAATCATGTCTACAAGCAGATCGAACTGGTGGGCTCGTCCACCAAGTCCACCGACGATGCGATCAGCAAGGCCATCGAACGCGCGTCCGAAACGCTACGCCACCTGGATTGGTTCGAGGTCACCGAGGTGCGCGGCCACATCAAGGACGGCAAGGTGGCGCACTGGCAGGTCGGCCTGAAGATCGGCATGCGGCTGGAGGATGGCGACGTCTAGCGCCGCCGAGGCGCGATGGCGAGCGCCCGGCATTGACGCGGCGGGCGCGACGCGTCCGCGGCGCTGCTCCTTTTTTGAGCGGTCCTTGCAAGTGCTTGTCGGATAAGATTTTTTTCGGCTTGTCATGAGACTGTTCAGAGGTTTGTCCACATCCGGTGGGGACAAATGCGAGACGGGGCGGGCGGGCGCGGCGCATCACGTAGCTGGCGCGGCCGGCGCACGGCGCCTGAGCGTTTATTGCCCGCCAGGCGCAAGGCCTTGGCGGTAAAGGGATTTTTGCGGCTGCCCGCAGGCTGTCCTCAGCCTTATCCACATTTCCCGGGGACAACCCGACGCCTTTTCGGGCCGCCCTGGGCCTTTCTTGATCAGCCCTTGCAGGTGCTTGATGTGCAAGGGAAAAGCCGAGCTGCCCTCATCCTGTCCTCATGCTTGTCCACAGAATGCTGGGACAAATGCACATGGCGGCGCGGATGCTGGCGGCAGGCGCGGGATGCGTCCGCAGGGCGGTGGATAAGTGTCCTGGGAATCGGCCAAACGGTCGATTGCGCATTTTTTGATCGGCACTCGCAAGTGCCTGGCATGACAGGTTTTTTCGCACCTGCCCCACACCTGTCCTCAAGCTTCTCCACAGTTGGCGGGGATATTGTTGGCCCCCACGCGGCGCGCACTGCGTGCGCTTGCTGCCCTCCGAGGGGGCTGCCCGGCCTTCGGGCGGCCGGGCGCTTAATCCACAAAAAAAAGCCCCCCGGCTTGGCGGGGGGCGTGATCGCCCGGAGGTAGACGGGCGATCGGTTGCCGGGCGGGCAGGCGCCCTTGGCCCGGCAGCGGCGGCAATCAGGCGTTGAACTTCTTGACCCAGTCGACGTAGCGGTCGATCCAGCCTTGCAGGAACTTGCGCGTGCCTTCGTTGGTGATGTTGTACTGGTCGTCGACCAGGCCATCGGTGTACTGCAGGAAGACTTCCGGCGTGGTCAGGGCGTTGGCGCCTTCGGCGGCCAGTATGTTGCGCAGGTGCTGCTGCATGAGGGCGGTGCCGGCGGCGCTGGGCGAGGTGCCCAGGATGCCCACGGCCTTGCCGGCCCACGAATTCTGGCCCCACGGACGGGTGCCCCAGTCGATGGCGTTCTTGATGGCGGCGGGCACCGAGCGGTTGTGCTCGGGCGAGACGAACAGGATGCCCTGGGCATCGAGGATCTGCTGCTTGAGCTTGGCCGCGGGCGCGGGCAGGTTGTTCTCGTTGTCCTGGTTGTACAGCGGCACGTCGCCCAGGCTGACGTAGTCGAACTTGAAGTCCGCGGGAACCAGTTTTTCCAGCGCGCGCGCCAGGCGCAGGTTGATCGATGCGGCGCGCAGGCTGCCGACGAAGACGGCGATCTTGTAGGTGCTCATGAGGCGGGGCTCCTGGGTCGGGGGAAAGCCCAGTGTAGACCTGTCGTCATGACCGCTCAATGGCGGCGAGCCCATAAGGTTATGGACTCATCAGGCTGACATGCGCCGACACCACGCGCCAGCCTTGCGGCGTGCGCATCCAGGTCTGGCTCTGGCGGCCGATGCGGTCGCTGCCGTCGCGCTGGAATTCGATGTTGGTGGTGGCGAAGTCGTGGCCATAGGTGGTGATGGCGGTGCGCAGCACGCGGCGCGCCAGGCCTTGCGGCGAACGGCCGGCGCGGAAGGCGCGGATGGCGTCGTAGCCGTAGAGGTTCTCGCCAGCGCCGTAGCGCAGCGTATGGGGGCTGTTCCAGAACAGTTCGTCGAGCACGTCGACCTGGTTGTTGACCAGGGCGGCCTCATAGCGCGCGAAGGCCACGGTGACCTCGGCGACGACGGCGGGCAGGTTGATATCCATGTTGCGGGGCATGCTCCGTGTTGAATGCACCACGATGGTGCTTGATTCAGGGTAATCACCAATATGGGGTGTGTTGCGGTGCGCAAATTCCGCCGTGGCATAGGCGGATCTCCCTGTCCGCGGGGGGATGCTGCGGTGCAAGGCTGGCACGCGGCTTGCTAGGGTTTACACCACATAACACGCTGCACGCCGCTCCAGGAGTTTCACCATGTCCAGTTCCGCCGTTCCCGCCCCGGTCACCATGCTGGTCACCCGGCACATTGCGCCCGAACGCTACAGCGATTTCCTGTCCTGGATGCGCCAGGGCGAGATCCTCGCCGCCGGCTTTCCCGGTTTTCTCGGTTCGGGCGTGCTGCAACCGCCCGAGGGCGGCGACCAGTATCAGATCGTGCTGCGCTTCAATGACGAGGCCAGCCTCAATCGCTGGGAGCAATCGTTGCCGCGCCGCATGTGGCTCGAACGCGGCGCCGCGCTGGTGCGGGCCAGCCACGCGCGCCGCGTCAGCGGCATGGACAGTTGGTTCGGTCCGCAGGGCACCGCGGGCGCGCCGCCGCGCTGGAAGCAGGCCGTGAGCATCTGGCTGGCGTACTTCCCGGTGCTGCTGGCGTTCACGCTGCTGGTGAGCGAACACCTGAGCGCCTTGCCGGTGTTCTGGCGCGCGCTGATCACCAGCGTGACCATGACGCCGGTGATGGTGTTTGTCTGCATTCCGTTCGTCACGCGGCGGTTGGGCCGCTGGCTGCAGCCGCGCTGACGCGGTCGCCAGCGGGTGGCGTGGCCCGGCCATGCCGCCTAGGCCGCCTGTGCGCGCCGGCTGGCGTACAGCCGGTGCAGCGTGATCTTGCGCACGGCGGCCTGGCTGTCGCCGATGTGGGCGCGCAGCAGCGCGGTGGCCTGTTCGGCGTCACGCCGCAGGATCGCCTGCAGGATGGCGGCGTGTTCGGCGTAGGTGCGGGCAATGCGCTCGGGCTGGGTGAAGTCCAGCCGCCGCACGATGCGGATGCGCTCGGTGGCGGCGCGATGCACGCGCGCGATCTCGGGGTTGCCGGCGGCGGCCACCAGGTCAGTGTGAAAGCGCTCGTCCAGCGCTGCCAGCCACTCGCCATCGTGCGACTGGTTGGCGCCGTCCACCAGCCACACGTCCGCCAGCGGCTGCAGCGCGCGCAGCGGATCCGGCACCTGGCCCGGCGCGCACAGGGCCTGCACGGCGGAGATCTCCAGCACGCTGCGCAGCTCGTAGAAATGATCGAGCGTGTCGAAGTCCAGCGGCTTGACCAGCCAGCCGTTGCGCTGGCGCACTTCCAGGTAGCCCTCGCGTTCCAGGCGGAAAAGCGCCTCGCGCACCGGCGTGCGGCTGACGCGCAGGCGCTCGGCGATCTCGGTTTCGGTGAAGCGGTCGCCGGGCGCCAGGCGGAAGTCGAGGATGTCGCGCTTTAGCGTGCCGTAGGCGGAATCGGCCAGGCTGCGGGGCGTGTCGATGACGGCGAATGCGGAATCCATGGACGGCCTCGGTTGTGGCGGGTCAGGGGAGGGGACGAACGGCGGCAACGCCCGCCTGCTCCAGCCGCCGCGCGGCCAGCAGGCAATCGGCCTCGCGCCACGGCGCGGCGATCAATTGAACGCCCAACGGCAGGTGCGCGTCGGCGCCGATGCCCGGCCAGGTTGGCGCGGCGCACACCGGCAGGCCAAGACAGGAGATCGGCTGCGTCAGCAGGCCCATGCTGGCGCGGGCGGGCAGTGACTGGCCGGCCAGGGCCAGGGTCTCGGTGCCGATGGCGGTGGCGGGCACCGGCGTGGCCGGGGCGATCAGCACGTCGTAGTGCGCGAACAGCGCCATGGCTTCGCGGTAGACGCGGTGGCGTACCCGCTGGGCCTGCTGCACCCAGGCGGCGGGGACCAGGCTGCCGGCGACCAGGCGATCACGCGAATGGGGTTCGTAGTAGTCATAGTGCGTGACCAGGCGGCGGCGATGCAGCGCGCCGCCCTCGGCCGCGGTGATGACGAACGCGGCGGCGCGCGCCTGTTCGGCGCTGGCCAGTTCGACGACCTCCGTGGCCGCCAGCGCGCGCGCGGCCAGTTGCACGGCCTGGCGCGCCTCGGCGCCGGCCCAGTGCGCGAAGTAGCCGCCCAGCACGGCCACGCGCAATGGGCGGTCCGAGCCCAGATCCGCGAGCACGGGCTCGACGGGCCGTTGGGCGCAGGCGGCATCTTCATCGTCAGCGCCTTGCAGCGCATCGTAGACCGCGGCCAGGCTGGCCGTATCGGCCGCGAACGGGCCCAGGTGGTCGAGGCTGCCGACGAACGGGAACGAGCCGGTGCGCGGCAGGCGGCCGAAGGTCGGCTTCAGGCCGAACACGCCGCACAGCGAGGCTGGCACGCGGATCGAGCCGTTGGTGTCCGAGCCCAGCGTCAGCGGCACCAGGCCGCCGGCCACCGCCGCCGCGCTGCCGCCCGAGGAACCGCCGGCGATGCGGGCGGGATCGTGCGGGTTGCGGCTGGCGCCGTAGTGTGAATTCTCGGTGGTGAAGCCGTAGGCGTGCTCGTCCATGTTGAGCGCGCCCACCAGCACGGCGCCGGCATCGCGCAGCCGCGCCACCAGGGTGGCGTCGCGCGGCGCGGGCGGATTGGCGGCGTTGACGCGGCCGCCGGCCAGCGTCACCTCTTCGGCGGTGTCGAACAGGTTCTTGACCGCGTACGGCACGCCGGCCAGCGGCGGCAGGGATTCGCCGCGAGCCCGCCGCGCGTCGATGGCGGCGGCTTCCTGGCGCGCACGGGTTTCGGTGATGGCGGTGAAGCAGTTGTAGCGCGCATCGGCGGCGCGGATGCGCGCCAGCGTGGCTTCCAGCACGGCGCCTGCGCTGCGCTCGCCATTGCGGATCTGCCGCGCCAGGTCGAGGACGGCGCCGTTCACGGGCGGAACACCGAGGCCGATTCCAGCTCCACCGGCAGGGCCTCGTCGATGAAGCTCGAAGCGATGTCGTGGATGCGCGTGAACTGCCGCGCCACCTCGGTCGCGGCCGGTTCGCGCAGGGCATAGCCGGCCAGCGCCAGCGCGCTGCGTACATATTGGTCGATGGTTTCCTGGGTCATGGCGGACTCCGGTGGATCGGAAGGAAAAGACGAACTATTTGCGGACTTCGCGCTGGAAAATCTCCAGGCTCAGTTTCTTCATGCCGATGAAGCTGGGCTCGGACAGCGTCTCGACCGTGCGCGGCCGGGCGTCGCCGTAGTCCAGGATCTCGGCCACGCGGGTGGGGCGCTTGGTCAGCAGCAGCACCTGGTCGGCCAGGTACACGGCTTCCTCCAGGTCGTGCGACACCAGCAGCATGGTGGTGCCGGTCTGCATGAAGACCTCCTGCAGCTTTTCGCGGATGAACAGCGTCATCTCGAAATCCAGCGCCGAGAACGGCTCGTCCAGGAACAGCACTTCCGGTCCGGGGGCCAGCGCGCGCATGATGGAGGCCGTCTGCTGCTGCCCGCCCGACAGCTCGTAGGGATAGCGCTTGAGGTCGAACTTGACGTCGAACGAGGCCACCAGCTCTTCCACGCGCGCGTCCACCTCGGCTTTGCTGCGGCCTTCGAGGCGCAGCGGGTAGGCGATGTTGTCGATGGTGCGCAGCCACGGGAACATGGCCTCGCGGTAGTTCTGGAAGACGTAGCCGATCTTGGTCTGGGCCAGCGACTTGCCGTCGAACAGGATCTCGCCGGCATCGATGGGGATCAGGCCCGCGATCATGTTGATCAGGGTCGATTTGCCGCAGCCGTTGGGGCCGAACACCGAGACGATCTTGCCCTTGGGGATGTCGAGGTTGAAGTCCTCGTACAGCGGCCAGCCGGCGAAATACTTGGTCAGGCCGCGGATGGTGATGTGGGTGCCGGCCGGACCCGGCTGGAACGGCGCGGGCGTGGGGGAGGGGGCGATGACGGGGTTGATGACGGTGGACATGATTATCGGCCGCTCCAGTGGACCACGCGCTTTTCCAGCACCAGGAAGAGGATGTTGAGGACGTAGCCGAGCGCGCCGGCGGCCAGGATCGAGGCGTACATGTCGCGCACGTTCAGCACCTGCTGGGCGTTGATGATGCGGTTTCCGAGCCCGCTGTCCGAGCCGATGAACATCTCGGCCACGATCACGATGACCAGCGCCATCGACACGCCGCTGCGCAGGCCGACGAAGGTGGGCTGCAGGCTTTCCCAGATCAGCACGTCCTTGAAGATCTGCCAGCGCGAGGCGCCCATCACCCGCGCAGCCATCACGCGCTGCTTGCGCGCATTGATGACGCCGTAGGCGCTGTTGAACAGGATCACCAGCACCGCGGCGAAGGCGGCGATGGCGATCTTGTTCATGTCGGTCACGCCGAAGATCATCAGGAACAGCGGGATCAGCGCCGACGACGGCGTCGAGCGGAAGAAGTCCACCAGGAATTCGACGCTGCGGTAGGCTTTTTCATTGCTGCCCAGCAGCACGCCCAGCGGCACGCCGATCACGCCCGCGATGACAAAGGCCTGCAGCGTGCGGCTGACCGAGGCCAGGAAGTCGCCCAGCAGCGGGCCGCCGGCCATGCCCTTGGCCAGGGCCACCAGCGTGGCGCCGGGCGTGGGCAGCAGCACCGGGCTGACCAGTTGCAGGCGCACCACCAGGTCCCACACCACGTACAGCGCCAGCGGGCCGATCAGCGGCAGCAGGCGCGCGGCGGTCCAGGTGCGCGGCGGGCGCGAGGCGGGGGCGGTTTTGCCCGGCGACCCGGCGGCAGGCAGGGCGGCCGCCGACGCGACCGCCGCGTGGCTGGCGCCGCCGGCCGGGGCCGCGCTGGCGCGGTTGGCGTTGATCGCGTCCATGGCTCAGCCCTTGTACAGCATCGAGGCCACGTCCACCTTCTGCGCGAAGATGCCCTTGTCGGCGAACAGGTCGAAGAATTTCTGGAAGTACTGGATGTCGCTGGGGGTGAACTCGTTGTAGAGCGTATAGGCGGCCAGCGGCACGGCTTCGGTCATGGGGCCTTCGATGGCGGTGTAGCCCTTCATGAAGGGGCGCGCCTCGTCGGGCTTGGTGCGGATCAGCTCGATGCCGCGGGCGTAGGCGGCGATGAATTTCTTGCTTTCCTCGGGATGCTTCTTCAGGAACGCGGTGGTCAGCGAGGCCGAGCCGCCGAACCACGGCGCCATCGGATCGCCCAGCACGTATTTGGCGATCACGCCCGCCTCGAGCACGCGGGTGGTGCCGTTCAGGCGCCCGACCGTGCCGGTGGGCTCGAGCGTGTAGCACGCGTCCAACTGGCCGGCGGCGACCGCGGCGACGTGCTGGCTGATCGCCAGCTCGACCACGGTCGCCCCGGTTGCGCCGGCGCGCTCCAGCACTGCTTTGGCCAGCGTGGCATTCTGGATGCCGGGTCCAGAACCGACCTTTTTCCCCTTGAGGTCTGCGATGGATTGGATGGGACTGTCTTTCGAGACGATGAACTCGTCCAGCACGTTCTTGGCGTTGCTGGGATTGGAGGCGAAAATCTTGAACAGGCCGGGCGAGGCGATCTCGCCGATGGCCAGGTTGGCCGAGCCGGTGCCGTTGGCGCTGCCGTCGGCGCGGCCCGCGAGCATGGCTTCCATGACCTGCTGCGCGCCGGCGAACTTGAGCGCCTCGACATTCAGGCCGGCTTCCTTGAAGTAACCCTTTTCGATGGCGGCATAGAACGGCAGGCCGGCCGCGACCGGCCAGTAGCCGATGCGGATGACCGGGCCCGATTGCGCGCGCACCAGGGCGGGCGCGGCCAGCGCGGCGGCGCCCAGCGCGGCGCCCTGCATCAGCCGGCGGCGGGTGGCGTTGAAAGCGAAGGGCGCGGGGCGGTCGGTCATGCGGGACTCCTGGTCGGGAAAAGAATGGGCGCTTGTAGACAAGCTTGCATACCAGTCCTTCAAGCAAGACCCGTGCCAACCTTCGCGGACCCGGTTTTTCGCCATGATGGGGCGATCCTGGCGCCTCGCGTGAACCAAGCTGGTGCATGTGGCACCGACAGGGGGCGCGCCTGGCGTCGTGGCGCGGCCGGCCCGCCAGGCGTTAGGATGTGCACAGGCCGGGGCTGCCGCCCCGCCGTTATCGGAAGGGCGCGTCATCGGGCGCGCCGTGGCGTGGATATGAATACCCGTTTTGTCGAAGCATTCCTGTGGTCCGCCCGGCTGGGCAGTTTTCGCGCGGCCAGCGACCGCCTGCACATCACGCAGGCCGCGGTGGCCAACCGCATCGCCTCGCTCGAGGAGGACATCGGCGCGCGCCTGTTCGAGCGCGACGCCAAGGAGCTGCGGCTGACGGCGGTGGGCACGCGCCTGCTGGACTATGGCGAGCGGCTGATGCAGTTGCGTCAGCAGATCCTGTCGCTGGGCCGCACCGGCGACGAGGTGTTCGGCCTGGTGCGCATCGGCGCCATCGAGACGGTGGTGCACACCTGGCTGATCGGCTTTTTGACCAACCTGCGTTCCACCTATCCGGGCATCGAGGTGCAGTTGACCTCGGAGACCACCCGCGCGCTGCACCGCGGCCTGCGCGAAGGCACGCTGGACATCGCCTTCCAGACCGACCTGCTGACCGATACCGGCGTCATCAGCACGCCGTGCCTGCCGATGGAGATGGGGTGGGTCGGGCCGGCCGGCGACGAGGAATCGCTGTCCGTGCAGCAGTTGCTGAGCGAGCCGGTGCTGACCATGAGTCCCGGCTCGCAGCCGCACGAGGCCCTGAAAGGGCTGTTCCGCGAAGCCGGCCTGCCCTTGGGCAAGGTGCATTGCGTCAGCTCGATCTCGGCGCTGGCGCGGCTGGTGCGCAGCGGCTTTGGCCGCGCCCTGGTGCCGCTGCCGCCGATCTACGAATACGTGGCGCGCGGCGAGGTGCAGATGATCCGCTGCGACGTGCCGGTGCCGCCGCAACTGCTGGTGGTGAGCTACCTGGAGGGCGCCGGTTCGGATGCGATCCGGCTGGTGGCCGAGCTGGCCTGCCGCGCCTCGGATCAGTACACCGCGTCGGTCACGCCGCCAACATTCGGGTCCGCGCAATAGCGTTATCCCTAGGTCGGCTTTCAGTAATTCTGTTGCCGGCGCGAAAAATTACTCGTTTGTCGGAGTTGGCCCCGCCGGCCGAAGATGAATCCCTTCCGTTATCGAAGGGATTTTTCTTTCCATGAGCCAAGCCTCCACTCCGTCCACGCCCCACGGCATGCTGTTCGTCGCCTGCGACGTCGATCCCGCCTTCGAAACCGATTTCAACCGCTGGTACGACCGCGAGCACGTCGAAGAGCGCGTGCGCATCCCCGGCTTCCTGTCGGGCGCACGCTATTTCTCGCGGTCCGGCGGCCGCAAGTACCTGGGGCTGTACCGCACGGCATCGCTGGGCGCGTTCACCACCGCCGACTACCGCGCCGCCTTCGAGCGCCAGACGCCGTGGTCGGTGGCCAACCTGGACCGCATGCGCGACCCGATGCGACGCGTCTGCGCGGTGCAGGCCGTGACCGGGTTCGGCAGCGGCAGCCACATCGCGGTGCTGCCGCTGGTGTTCGGCGGCGATGCCGGGGCGCTGGTGGCGCGGGCGGCTGAGGCGGGCGCGGCGCTGGCGCAGGTCGATGGTTTCGTTCAGTCCTATTTGTTGGCGCCGGATGCGGCCTTGAGCGGCCCGTTGCCGCGAGAATCCACCGAGAACCGCCGCCTGGATCCGCTGTTCGTGGTCGAGGCCAGCTCGGCCGGCGCCGCGCAGGCCCTGGCCGAACAGGCCGCCGGCGCCTTCGGCATCCGCGCCAGCGATGCCTGGCAACTCGAACTGGGCTGGAAGCTGGCGGCCGCCGACCTGCGCTGACACGGCGCCGCCGTCCACACACATCACGAACATGGGGAAACACAATGGCTGAAAACACCTTGCGCGCTCCGGCGGCCGCCCACGGCGGCGCGGCGCCGGACAAGATGAAGAAACTGGCGATGGCCAGCTCGGTCGGCACCACGCTGGAGTGGTACGACTTCACGATCTACAACCTGATGGCGGCGCTGGTATTCAACGCCATCTTCTTCCCGTCGTTCGACCCGCTGACGGGCACCATCCTGGCGTTCTCGACCTATGCCGTGGGCTACGTCTCGCGGCCGCTGGGCGGCTTCGTCTTTGGCCACCTGGGCGACCGCCTGGGGCGCAAGTTCGTGCTGGTCGCCACGCTGGTGATCATGGGCGTGTCGACGGGCCTGATGGGCATGCTGCCCACCTATGCCAGTTGGGGCGTGTGGGCGCCGGTGGCATTGGTGGCGCTGCGCTTCATCCAGGGCGTGGCGCTGGGCGGCGAGTGGGCCGGCGCGGTGCTGCTGTCGATGGAACACGGCAAGCCCGACCAGCGCGGCCGCAATGCGTCCTTCACGCAGGTCGGGCCGTCGTGCGGCACGCTGATCGGCACCGGCTTCATCGCGCTGATCTCGCTCTGGCTCACGCCCGAGGAATTCCAGGCCTGGGGCTGGCGCGTGCCGTTCATGTCGAGCGTGGCGCTGGTGCTGTTCGGCCTGTGGCTGCGCCGCGGCGTCGAGGAAACGCCGGTGTTCCTGGAAATGGAACAGAAGCGCGAAACCGCCAACACCCCGATCAAGGAAGTGCTGGTGCAACACTGGCGCCAATTGCTGGTGGCCGGCGGCTCGCGCATCGGTTCGGACGTGCTGTACGCGCTGGTGGTGGTGTTCACGCTGACCTACGTGACCACCGTGCTGCACCTGTCGCGGCCGCTGGCGCTGGGCGCCACCATGCTGGGCGCGGCGCTCAATGCCATCGCCGTGCCGCTGTGCGGGCATCTGTCGGACAAGATCGGGCGCCGTCCCGTGTACGTGGCCGGCGCGGTGCTGGGCATGGTCTGGGCCTTCGTGTTCTTCACGCTGATGGACACCGCGCATCCCATCGCGATCTGCGCCGCCGTGGTGGTCGGCCTGCTGATCCACGCGATGATGTACGGCCCGCAGGCCGCCTTCATCACCGAGCAGTTCCCGGGGCGGGTGCGCTACGCCGGGTCGTCGCTGGCCTACACGCTGGCCGGCATCGTCGGCGGGGGCTTCGCGCCGCTGATCATCGCCAGCCTGTTCAAGTCGTGGAGCTCGACCGTGGCGGTGTCGCTGTACGTGGCCGCCGCGCTGGTCGTGACCGCCATCTCGGTGCTGGCCGCCAGGGAGACCGCCAAGGCGCCGCTGCAACGCTGAGCGCGGGGCCGGTCTGGCCGGCTTCTCCTGCCTGCGCCCGGGCTTGCCCGGGCTTTTTTGCGTCCATTCCGCGCGCGGCTGTCTGACGGCCGTTGCGGCCGCGAGGCCGGAAAACGACGGGAAGGGGCGCGTTTTCATGCATTTTCGTTCGGAGAAATGTCAGCTATCTGACTTTGCGCTGAATAACAAACGAAAATTGTTTACACTCGCATCCACAAAATTCAAGTGTGGACCGGGTCGCCGCGGGGCGAATCCGGTCCGAGTTACGGGAGAAAGTGATGCGCAAGTTGTTGTTGGGGGCGGCGCTGGCCGTCGCGGCATTCGGGGGGGCGGCGCACGCCGCCACGCAGCCCAAGGCCGTGGTGACGAATTACTCGGACCTGGCGCTGGCCGGCTATGAAGACGCGCTCACTTCCGCCAAGGCGCTGCGCGAGGCCGTCAACGCCCTGGTCGCCAAGCCCAGCGCGGACACGCTCAAGGCCGCCCGCCAGGCCTGGCTGGACGCGCGCGTGCCGTACCAGCAGACCGAGGCCTTCCGCTTCGGCAACCCGATCGTCGACGACTGGGAAGGGCGTGTGAACGCCTGGCCGCTGGATGAAGGCCTGATCGACTACGTCGACGCCTCCTACGGCACCGAGAACGACGAGAACGCCTATTACGCGGTCAACGTCATCGCCAATTCCAAGATCTCGGTGGGCGGCAAGACCGTCGATGTCAGCGAGATCACGCCCAAGCTGCTGTCCGAGGTGCTGCACGAGGCCGACGGCAACGAGGCCAACGTGGCCACCGGCTACCACGCCATCGAATTCCTGCTGTGGGGCCAGGACCTGAACGGCACCGGCCCGGCGCCGGCCGACCGCAAGGGCACGCCGCAGGAACGCCACGCGGGCAACCGTCCGCACACCGACTACGACGTCAAGCAGTGCACCGGCGGCAACTGCGAACGCCGCATCGCCTACCTGAAGGCCGTGACCGACCTGCTGGTGACCGATCTGGAAGAGATGGTCGGCAACTGGAAGAAGGACGGCGCCGCGCGCAAGGCCGTGGAAGAAGATCCCAAGGCCGGCCTGGTGGCGATGCTGACCGGCGTGGGCAGCCTGTCGTACGGCGAACTTGCCGGCGAGCGCATGAAGCTCGGCCTGATGCTGCACGATCCCGAGGAAGAGCATGACTGCTTCTCGGACAACACCCACAACTCGCACTTCTACAACCAGATCGGCATCCGCAACGTCTACCTGGGCGCGTACACCCGCGTCGATGGCAAGCAGGTGTCGGGCGCCAGCCTGTCGGAACTGGTCAAGGCGCGCGATCCCAAGCTGGACGCCGAAGTGCGCGCCAAGCTGGACGCCACCGTGGCCGCCATGCAGGCCATGAAGACCCGCGCCGAGACGGTCGAGACCTATGACCAGATGATCGCCGACGGCAACAAGGAGGGCAACGCCGTGGTGCAGGCCGCCATCGACCGCCTGGTCGACCAGACCCGCAGCCTGGAGCGCGTGATCGCGCTGCTGGACCTGGGCAAGGTCGCCATCGAAGGTTCCGACAGCCTGGACAAACCCGACGCCGTATTCAAGTGAAGCTCGTATTCGCCGCCGTACTGGCGGCGTCGGCCCATGCCGGCGCCGCTCCGACCGCGCCCGCCGGGCGCGACGACCTGAGCGCCGAGGACCTCAAGCGGGTCCTCGCCATCACCGCGCCGACCCGCGATTTCTCCAAGGCCGAGACCTTCGAGACCATGCAGGCGGGCGCCACCACCACCAACAAGCTCATCAACGCCGACATTTTTTCGCAGCCGTCGGCCAACATGAGCTTCGAGCGGCGCCAGGAATTCCAGGTCGGCAACGGCCTGTTCCGCAAGGACTGGGTCTCCGCGCCGGCCTCCACGCAGGCCTCCGACGGCCTCGGCCCGCTGTTCAACGCGCGGTCCTGCCAGGCCTGTCATACCAAGGACGGGCGCGGCTCGGTGCCGGGCTTCGATCCGCTAGAGCGTCCCGACGCCGTGGCATTGCTGTTGCGCCTGGCGGTGCCGGAAGGCCCGGACCGCGGCCATCCGCGCCTGGCGCCGGGCGAGATCGCGCTGCTGCCCGAGCCCGTCTATGGCGTGCAATTGCAGAACTTCGCGGTGGCCGGCCTGCCGGCCGAAGGCCGCATGGAAATCGAGTACACCCCAGTCACCGTCAAGCTCAATGGCGGCGAGACCGCCACGCTGATGAAGCCGGCCTACCGCATCGACAACCTGGGCTACGGCCCGATGCGCAAGGACACGCAGATCTCGCCGCGGCTGGCGCCGCCGATGATCGGCCTGGGCCTGCTGGAATCGATCCACGAGGCCGACATCCTGGCCAACATCGGCGCCGACAAGCGCGACGGCATCGTCGGCAAGGCCAACTGGGTCATCGACGCGCGTACCGGCCAGCGCGCGCTGGGCCGCTTCAACCTGAAGGCCGGCCAGCCCACGGTGGAGCAGCAGAGCGCCGCCGCGTTCTCCAACGACATGGGGCTGTCGACGCCGCTGTTCCCCAACCACTACGGCGACTGTACGCCGGCGCAGCCCCAGTGCCTGAAGATGCCGCACGGCGCGCAGCCGCGTTTCGGTCCCGAGGAAGTGCCGGCCAAGCTGATGGACTTCGTCACCACCTATTCCACCAACCTGGCGGTGCCGCAGCGGCGCGATGCCGACGACGCCCGCGTGCTGGCCGGCAAGAAACTGTTCTACGAGGCCAACTGCGTGGCGTGCCACGTGCCCAAGTACGTCACCAGCCGCAACGCGAAGCAGGCCGAGCATCGCTTCCAACTGATCTGGCCGTACACCGACATGCTGGTGCACGACATGGGCGATGACCTGGCCGACGGCGTGTCCGATGGTTCCGCCAACGGCCGCGAATGGCGCACCCCGCCGCTGTGGGGCATCGGCCTGACCAGGACCGTCAATCCCACCGCCACCTGGCTGCACGACGGCCGCGCCCGCACGCTGCTGGAGGCGGTGCTGTGGCATGGCGGCGCGGGCCAGCCGGCGCGCGACCGCGTGGTGGCGATGACGCCCGAAGAACGCGCCGACCTGATCCGTTTCCTGGAGTCGCTGTGATGGCTATCCTTGTTGCACGCTGGCGCGCGCCGGCCCTGGCCGCCGCACTGGCGCTGGCCTGGCCGTTGGCCGCCGGCGCCGAATTGCCCGCCGACCTGGGCGAGCGCCTGGCGCACGGCTATGCGCGGCCGGCCGCCGCCGGCATGGTCGCCGCCGCGACCGATCTGGACGGCGCGCTGGGCCAGTGGTGCGGCAAGCCGGATGCGGCCGGCGCCAAGCGGGTCGAAGCGGCTTTTGCCGACCTGGCCCTGGCGTGGGCGCGCCTCGAACCGCTGCGCTTCGGGCCGTTGGTTCAGGCCAACCGCTACGAGCGCCTGGCGTTCTGGCCCGACACGCGCGGCGTGATGCCGCGCCAGGTGCAGGCCGTGATCGCCGCGCAGGATGCCGACCTGCTCAAGCCGGGCGCGCTGGCCGGCCGCAGCGTCGCGGTGCAGGGGCTGCCGGCATTGGAATTCGTGCTGTATGGAGAGCCGGCGCTGCTGGCGCAGCAAGGCGCGCCCACGTTTGCCTACGCTTGTGGCTACGCCCGGGCCGTGTCGGCCAACGTCGCCGCGATCTCGCGCGACGTGGCGCAGGCGTGGGATGCCAAGGCCGACTTCGGCCGCCAGTTCGCGCAGCCGCGGGCGGGCAATGATCTCTACCGCGATCCGCAGGAAGTGGCGGCCGAAGCCATGAAGGCGCTGTCCACCGGCCTGCAGTTCGCGCGCGACGTGAAGCTGCTGCCGGTGCTGGGCGATTCGGCCGACGGCGCCCGGCCCCGGCGCGCCGCGTTCTGGCGCAGCGGGCTGTCGACGCGCACGCTGGCCGCCGGCCTGGAGGGCCTGGCGGCGTTCTATCAGGCGGGCGGCTATGCCTTGCCCGAGGGCGAGGACTGGATGGCGGGCGCGGTACTGGCCGAAGTGGGCAACGCGGCGCGCGCGCTGCGCGAGGTGCCGGCGCCGCTGGAGCGGGCGCTGGGGGATGCCGAAGGGCGCCGCCTGCTGGGCCTGGCGGCGTTGACCCTGAAGAACGCCAAGGCCATCGTCGACCAGGACCTGGCGCCGGCGCTGGGCGTGACCATCGGCTTCAATGCGCTCGATGGCGACTGAGCGCGACCGCATGCTGACCGACATTGCGCGCGATGTGCGGGCCGGCAACGCGCCGGCGCGCCCCGCGCGGCGCGATTTCCTGGCCTGGGGCGCGGGCGGCGCGCTGGGCGCGGCTCTCGGGTGGCCGCGCCCAGCGCCGGCCGCCCCCGGCGAGGATGCCCAGACGCGCTATCTGGCGGCGCGGCAGCGCGGCGGTCGCGACGAGACGGTGGTGCTCGATGGCGCCGGACAGGACCGGCACGTGGTGCCGATGCCCGCGCGCGGCCACAGTTTCGCGATCGACGCGCCCGCCGAACGCGCCGTGGTGTTCGGCCGCCAGCCGGGCTTCTTCGCGCTGGCGTTCGACCTGCGCGGCGCCCGCCCGCCGCTCGAACTGCCCTTGCCGGAAGACCGCCATTTCTTCGGCCACGGCGCCTATTTCGACGGCGGCCGGCTGTTGGCCGCGACCGAGAACGATTTCGACGGCGGCCGTGGCGTGCTCGGCATCTACAATGCCACGCCGGGCGGCGGCTACCGCCGCATCGGCGAATACGACAGCGGCGGCATCGGGCCGCACGAAGTGCTGTTGATGCCCGACGGCAAGACGCTGTGCGTGGCCAACGGCGGCATCCTGACCCATCCGGACTACGGCAAGCTCGAACTGAACCTGGACACCATGCGGCCGTCGCTGGCTTACCTGGACGCGGCCAGCGGCGCGCTGCTGGAGCGGGTCGAACTGGCGCCTGACCTGCATCGTCTGTCGATTCGCCATCTCGCGCTGGCGGGCGATGGCAGCGTCTGGTTCGGCTGCCAATACATGGGACCGGCCGGCGACCGTCCGGCGCTGGTGGGGCGCCACCGGCGCGGCGCGCAGCCGGTGCTGTTCAGCGGGCCGGCGGATACGTTGCGCGCGATGCGCAACTACATCGGCTCGGTGGCGGCGGACGCGGCCGGCGCGGTGATCGCCACGTCCAGCCCGGTGGGCGGGTGGGTGCTGTACTGGGATGCGGCCAGCGGCCGCTGCCTGGGCGAGACCCGCCTGGCCGATGGCTGCGGCGTGGCGCCGGCGACGGACGCGGGCTTTCTGGTCAGCAGCGGCCTGGGCGCCATGGTGCGCACCGACGCGGCGGGCGGCGAGCGGCCGGTGCTGGCGCCGTCGCGCGAACGCTCCTGGGACAATCATTTCCGCAAGGTCGCGGCCGCTTGAGGCGGCCCGCGCCGCGCCCCCCGGGGCGATGCGGCGCATGCGATGGCCTGCCACGGCGCGCAGGATGCCTTACAAAGCTTGACATACCGGCCCCCCGTCGCGGCCCTTTCCGCAAGACGCATCTGATAAAGTTTTCGGCTGTCTTTTTTTGCAAGAAGGAGCGACAACGATGGAAGACGCGTTGAAGGAATTCAATGCCTGGGCCCCCAGGCTGGTGGACCTGGGCATCAATCTGCTCGTGGCCTTGCTGATCCTGGTCATCGGCTGGTGGGTCTCGGCCTTGCTGGGCCGCTGGGTGCGGCGCATCGCCACGCGTTCGAGCAAGATCGATCCGACCATCGTGCCGATGTTCTACAGCACGGTGGTCTGGACGGTGCGCATCTTCACGTTGATCGCGGTGCTGGCGCGTTTCGGGGTGCAGACCGCCAGCCTGATCGCGGTGCTGGGCGCCGCCGGCCTGGCCGTGGGCCTGGCGCTGCAGGGCACGCTGCAGAACATCGCGGCCGGCATCATGCTGCTGATCCTGCGGCCGGTGCGCGCCGGCGAATACGTCGGCCTGAGCACGGGCGCGGAAGGCACGGTCGAAGAGGTCGGCCTGTTCCTGACGCGGCTGGTCCAGGTCGACGGCATCCACCTGACGCTGCCCAACAGCACGGTGTGGAACGCCACCATCACCAACTACAGCCGCAACAAGACGCGCCGCCTGGATATCCCGGTGCCGGTGCGCTATGGCGATGACCTGAACGCGGTGCTGGCCAAGCTGCAGGACATCGTCGCGTCCAATCCCAACGCGCTGAAGGATCCGCAGCCGCTGGTGAAGGTGGTGGACTACAAGGAAAGCGGCGTGGTGGTGAACGTGCGCGTGTGGGCCGAGGCGGCCAAGTACTGGGACCTGCGCTGGGGCCTGTACCAGGACATCCGCCTGTCGCTGGAGGCCGCGGGCTTCCAGGCGCCGATCCCGCTGCGCGAGATCCAGAATCCCAAGGCCAGCGAGCCCAAGGCAGGCGCCGCTGTCTGAGCGTATGGCCGTGACCCGTCCTGCCCTAGGTTGACACCTACGGGACGGTATCCGTAGCGATTACGGACTGAGCACCCGATGAACTTCATCGGGTGTTTTGCATTGTAGGGACAGATGTGGGC